>NZ_VZBE01000085.1:0-55594 GCF_009494835.1 Segatella copri | reverse complement strand
GCGCCCATTGCAAGGGCCATAATTCCATCAGTATAGGCATTTGCTACATCGGCGGTTTATCAAAGAAAGGCAAGCCGAAGGATACAAGAACCCGAGACCAGAAAGTGGCAATGCGCTCGCTTATCGAGCAGCTGAAGGAGGAATATCCATTAGCCACGATTCATGGCCATAATGAATTTGCCAACAAGGCTTGTCCCTGCTTTGATGTGAAGAAGGAGTGGGGCTAACAGATAGGGAACGCGCTGCGTTCCCTATTTATACTTATTTTCCGATGCAACATGTGAAATTACTCTGGATAACCATCCTATAGACAAACAGCATCCCTGCATAAGGGATGCTGCTAATCTGTTTTTATATATTTTCTGACTGAAAACGTTCTTAAAGCTTTGACCAGTCGATGCTGCGGATAAAAGCCAAGGTTGAAACCCAATCGCAGTCGAGGCAGAATGGAGTAGGAACATCCGGGGTGTTGTAATAAGCCAGGGTAAACTCTGTATCTGCATCCTTAAATGCCTTGTGGTCGATGGTTGCCTGCTTGAAAAACTGGGTAACGAGCGACTTGTTCTTGTTTGAAGCCTCCTTCAGTCGTCTCTGATAGAGCGTAATATAAACACTCATGGCGTAGGCCTGCTCGTTGAGATAGCGAACCTTGATGTTCAAGGTGTCCTTGCTCAGATTCTTGTCGAGCATTACATACGGTGGCAGAATCTTGCTGCGCATGTAGGTCATTGCGTCAAACTTGAAGAGGGCTGTACGGCGCTCGTCCATACTCTTCGTGGTGTCGTTGATGATTGCATCAGAAGTGCGGAGCACCTCGTTTAATACATCCTGGGCGCTTGCCTTAGCTATGCTGAGGGTGAGCGCAAATAATAATATTATGTATCTCATCTTTCTGAAATTATTAATTATCAATTCTTTTTAATCGTTGGTGTGGCGCATGAGGAAGATGCTGTGGTCGATGCACGCTGGCAATTCTTCCTTATAATGCGTTACCATGATCATGGTTTTGTTCTGACGGCGACAGAAGGCTTCGATGACGTCTTTTACAAGACGGCGGTTGCGGTTGTCGAGTCCGTGGAGCGGCTCATCGAGAATCAGCAGTTCCGGATCCTTGACAAAGGCACGTGCCAGGAGAACGAGGCGCTGTTCGCCGCTGGAGAGCTTCAGAAAACCACGGTCTTCAAGACCTTCCAGCCCGAAGACTTTCATCCAGAAGCGGCACTTGTCCATATCTTCTTCCTTCGGTTTTACGTAGAGACCTACAGAGTCCATCAGTCCGCTTGCTACGATGCGGATGGCTGGCAGGTCGCGCTGGTAGGAGCGGTGAAGCTCAGGCGATACGTAGCCGATGTGCTTCTTGATGTCCCAGATGCTCTCGCCGCTGCCTCGAGGGTTGTCGAAGAGGGTAATGTCGCAGGCATAACTCTGCGGATTGTCGGCACAAACCAGACTGAGGAGCGTACTCTTTCCGGCTCCGTTCTGTCCGCTCAAAGCCCATCGCTCGCCGTTCATCACGGTCCAGTCGAGGTCGTTGAGGATGATTCGCTCGCCATACTGTATGCGTACTTTGTTCATCTTCACCACTTCCTGGGTGTGATATTCGCGGTCGCTGTAAGGCTGGTCTACGATGGCCTGTTCCATCTCGGGGCTCAGCACATGGGCAGGTACGGATTCTCTGCCGGCAAGATATTCGGCGAGGGTTATCTTAGGCAGAACCTTCATATCCTTCACTTCTACCACGTGGGTGATGAAATCGGGAATATCATCGCTCTTGCTCAGTACGAGGATAATCTGCAGGGCTCGCTCAGAAGAGAGGGTCTTGAGCAGTTCCTTGAGCTGGTCGCGGGTTTCAGCATCGAGTCCGATAAACGGATTGTCCATGATGAGCACGCGAGGCTCTGAGAAGAGGGTAGAGGCAAGTTTGAACTTGCGGAGCTCGCCACTTGAGAGCAGGATGGTGTATTTGTCCATCAGGTGCTGCATGTGGAAGAGTTCGTAGATGTGCTGCTGCAGGGCTCTGCGCTCCGGTGTGTCTTCACCGGCCATCTGGTAGGCTTCTTCCAGCTTGTCCTTTACGATAGGCGTGTTCTCGTCTATCTCGAGCTGGTTCCAGCGCTGCTGCAGGAAATAAGTGCGGTCGTTATCGCCTCCGTAGCTGTCGCGGAAGGTAATATACTTGATGTTGTCGCTCACCATAGTTTTCTGACTAGGTGAGAAATCGTAATCAGGGTCGTGCATCAGGAGTGGGTGGCGACCTACGATGATGTCGACAAACATTGATTTTCCTCCACCGTTCGGACCTACGATAGCGATGTGTTCACCATCGCACGCCTCGAAGTTTACGGGTTCTGCCATACGCCATTCAGGCATACGGGTAACACCATTTTTAATGCTAATAATCTTTTGCATCTCTCTTATTTTTTTATTCTACTCTGATTCTTTGTTGCAAAGTCTTTCCAGCTGCTGTAGTGCTTGGCGTCGGTTTCCGGGCGGTTCATCTGTAGAAAGTGGCAGTAGGCTGCCCCCAGCGCATCGGTTGCGTCCATGAACTTCGGCATTTCGTCTTGCTGAATATGGAGCAGTCGCTGCAGCATTCCCGCCACCTGTTCCTTCGAAGCCTGTCCCTGTCCCGTAATGGCCATCTTGATTTTGAGCGGCGCATATTCGTGGATAGGAACGCTGTGATGAATGGCGGCTGCGATGGCTACTCCCTGCGCTCTGCCCAGCTTGAGCATCGACTGCACGTTCTTGCCGAAGAAGGGGGCTTCGATGGCCATCTCATCGGGCAGATAGCTGTCGATGATGCCGGTTACGCGGTCGAAGATCTTGCCCAGCCGGAGATAGGGATCGCTCTCCTTGCGCATGTCGATGACGCCCATCACCACCAGTTCGGCCTTGTTGCCGATGATGCGGATTACGCCATAGCCCATCACGTTGGTTCCGGGGTCTATGCCGAGAATGATCTTCTCTGTATTCGATTTCTTGATCATCGCTGATAAATCTCCTGACTTTTTAAAAATGCTGTTTTAACGGTCCATATAAGGATTGTGAGCGAGCTCTTCGCCTATGTTGGTGTATTCGCCATGACCCGGGAGGACCTGGGTTTCATCAGGCAACTGACCGAGATGGCGCAGACTGTTGATGATGCGGAACATGCTGCCTCCAGGGAAATCGGTTCTGCCGATAGAGCTGTGGAAGAGGGTGTCGCCGGTGAAGGCTACGTGCTCTGCCTCGCAATAGAAGGTGACGGAACCGCTGCTGTGGCCCGGAGTGGCGATGACCTGGAACTCGTGGTTGCCGAACTTGATGACCTCTTCATCTTCGAAGAATCTGCCAATAGGCGGAAACTGGTAATCGAGCTGCATCTGATAGAAGGTTTCTGCCTGCTTGGCGAGTCCCTTCATCAGTTTTTCATCTGCTGCCGATACTTCCGGCTTCAATCCGAACTCCTGATAGATGGTGTTGTTGCCGAAGTTATGGTCAAGATGGCCATGGGTTACGAGCAGGTGAACGGGCTTGAGCTGGTTCTCCTTAATATATTGTGTAATAGCCGTGCGCTCTTCCGGATAGAAGGCGCCGCAATCGATGATGACGCATTCCTTGGTCTCATCGCTCACCACGTAGCAGTTTTCCTGCAACATGTTTACTTGAAATCTTTCTATATGTAACATTTCTTACTTTGAACTTTATGATTACTTTTCACTCTTTACTTCTACTAAGCCGGAACGTAAACCAGTTGCTTGTCCTGGCTGAACCATTCTTCATCGAAGAAAGTGCTGAGCGGAGTAATTTCTGAAATCTTGAAGTATTGCTTCAGTTCTTCTTTCAGATTACCGCCTTTCAGACACAGAAGTCCGTTAGGCAGAGCGTTTTGCCCCTTCTGCTTAAAGTTTTTCTTGATAATCTTCATCAGGTCTGGAAGCTGCATTACCGCACGGCTTACCACGAAATCGTACTTGCCTTTTTCGTCTTCTCCGCGCAGGTGTTCAGCCTTGAGATTCTGCAGATTGATTGCCGTAGCCACCTCGTTGCAGACTCTGATTTTCTTGCCTGTTCCATCTATCAGTTTGAACTTGCATTCAGGGAAGAGGATGGCGAGCGGAATGCCCGGGAAACCTCCGCCGCAGCCGAAATCGAGAATCTCCGTACCCGGACGGAAATGGATGGCTTTGGCTATTGCCAGAGAATGGAGCACGTGGTGCTCGTACAGATTATCGATGTCCTTGCGGCTGATGACATTGATCTTGCTGTTCCAGTCGCGGTATAATGCATCGAGTGCCTCGAACTGCTTTTTCTGCTCTTCCGTGAGGTTCGGGAAGTATTTCTCTATTATTTCTATCATATAATTATATGTATTCTTCTTTATTTCTACTGATTTTTCTGCAAAGGTAGTGTAAAAAATCGGAAAACACGTAATAAAAACATCAAAATCTGTTAGATTATGCTCGTATATTAAGTTTTTTGCGTAACTTTGCACCCGTTTTCAATATAATTTAAGCAAAAATAGATAAAAACAGACAAGAAAATATGATAAAAGCAGCACTCTTCGATCTGGATGGCGTGGTATTCGATACAGAATCACAGTACTCCATCTTCTGGGGAATGATAGGCAGGGAGTATCATCCGGAAATGCCCGATTTCGAATATCGCATCAAGGGACAGACTCTGGTTCAGATTTACGACAAGTATTTCACCGATGAAGCCGTCTTCGCCCACATCGAAGGTTTTACAGGCGCAAAGGTGGAACAGGCTAAGATTACAGCCCGACTGGATGAGTTTGAAAAGACCATGCAGTATGAATATATTGCAGGGTTCGAAGATTTCATCAGCGACTTGAAGCAGCATGGCGTAAAATGCGCTGTGGTAACGAGCAGCAACATTCAGAAGATGCTGAATGTTTATGAACGTCACCCGGAATTCAAGGCTTATTTCGACCGCGTGCTGACCAGCGAGGATTTCGCCGAGAGCAAGCCTCATCCAGACTGCTATCTGAAAGGTGCAGCCTATTTCGGTGTGGAACCGGAGGACTGTGTAGGACTGGAAGACAGCTTTAACGGACTGAAGGCGGTGAGAGCCTCAGGAGCCTTTACCCTAGGTCTTGCCACAACGAACAGCAGAGAAGCCATCCAGCCGCTATCCGACTATGTGATAGATGATTACAGAGGTTTCAGCTTTGCTGACTTGCAGCGCATCGTGGAGAATGCGAAATAGATTCAACGCAGAACAATAAATAAATCAAAATAAAAAATGGGATATTTATCTACTGACAAGAAGAAAATTACCACCAAGACCTTCGCAGAAATGAAGAAGGCAGGCGAGAAAGTAACCATGCTGACTGCATACGACTTTACAACAGCCGGAATTATAGATGCTGCAGGAATTGACTCTATATTAATAGGTGATTCGGCGAGCAATGTGATGGCAGGAAATGCAGACACATTGCCGATTACCGTAGATCAGATGATTTATCACGCCCGCAGTGTGGCCCGTGCCTGCCAGCATGCTTTCGTGGTTTGCGACATGCCTTTCGGCAGCTATCAGATCAGCAAGGAAGAGGCGCTGCGCAATGCTTGCCGCATGATGAAGGAGACGGGTGTAGACGCTCTGAAACTGGAAGGCGGCGTAGAAATCTGCGACACGGTTAAGGCGCTGGTTAATGCCGGAATCCCGGTTCATGGTCATCTCGGACTTACCCCGCAGAGCGTGAATAAGTTTGGCGGTTATGGCATTCGTGCCAAGGAAGAGGCTGAGGCACAGAAACTTATCAGCGACGCCATTGCGCTGGATGAAGCAGGCTGCTTTGCCATCGTGCTGGAGAAGGTTCCTGCTAAGCTCGCTGCTGAAGTAAGCAAGAAGGTGAAGGCTGTAACGATTGGAATCGGTGCAGGTAACGGCTGCGACGGACAGGTTCTGGTTTATGCTGATGCACTCGGAATGACACAGGGCTTCAAGCCTAAGTTCCTGCGCCACTTTGCTCAGGTAGGCGAGGAAATGACCAAGGGTGTGAAGGCTTATATTGATGCGGTGAAGACCGTAGATTATCCTAGCGCTGAAGAGAGTTATTAACATTAACTCTCTTTTTAGCGAAGTGTAAGAGAGTATAAATACGATAGATTCATAAAAGAGTTTAGAATAATGGATACACAAAATACACCAGTACATATCAAACTGTGGCACAAGGACTTCTGGCGATTATGTTTTGCCAACCTCTTGCTGATGTCGAGTGTGTACATGCTCGTTTTTGCCATTCCTTATTTCCTGCTTCAGGAGAAGTTTCAGATGTGGCAGATAGGGTGTGTGCTTCTTGCATACGGCTTTGGCCTGTTTCTGTTTGGCGGCTTCTGCTCTTATCTGGTGCAGCGCTACCGCAGGAATATGGTCTGTCAGCTTTCCATTTTAGGTGTGGTTGTTTGCCATTCGGTAATTTATTATCTGGATACGTTCTGGAACATCAGGTTTTCTTTTGAGATTCTCCTGGCGTTCCGTTTCCTGTTTGGAGCATTTCTGGGGCTGGCTCAGATGTCGCTTGCCAGTACGCTGGTTATTGATTCCTGCGAGTCGTTCCAGCGCACCGAGGCTAATTACATTACCTCTTGGTTTGCCCGTTTTTCGATAGCCGTAGGACCCTTGGTGGCATGTTTTGTTTACAACTATTTCGGCATGGGCTATGTCTTCCCTACGGCTTCGTTGCTGGCTTTGGGAGCCTTCGTGCTGGTTTCTCGCGCCAAGTTTCCTTTCAAGGCACCTGCCGAAGGAATTAAAACTTTCAGCCTCGACCGCTTCTATCTGCCGCAGGGAACTCCGCTGTTTGTCAATATCATCCTGATTACTATTTCTGCGGGATTATACTTTTCTGTGCCTCATCCTACTGGCATCTTTCTGATGATTTTCGGAGGATTGGTCTTGGCGTTCCTGGCAGAAAAGTTTGTCTTTGCTGATGCAGATTTGAAGAGTCAGATATTGGTAGGCCTGATATTGTTGGCTTCCGCTGAACTGATTTCGTTTGCAAGTCAGGAGTTTGCTGTCGAAATCGTGGTTCCAACCTTGCTGGGTTTCAGCTTGGGAATCATCGGTAGCCGTTTCTTACTCTTCTATATCAAGCTTGCCAAACACTGCCAGCGCGGCACGAGCGTGAATTCGTTCTTCCTGGCTTGGGAGTTGGGCTTGAGTTTGGGAATCGGTCTCGGTTTCATGTTCCATAATCTTCCGGCGAGAGCGCATTTTGACGTAGATCATCCTGTATATAATATGGTTGAATCAGGGATGTTGCACTATGCACTTCTTTTTACAATCGTATCGTTGCTGGTGTACAATTTCTTGGTTCATCCATGGTACATGAAGCATAAAAACAGATAAAATATTTGAAATCTCGTTTGTTTCATAAAAGCTATTCTTTAAAAGAATCTAAAAATAGCTTTTATGAAACATTTTTAATATTATTTAGATAGGTTTTTTCGCTTTTGTGGCTTAATTTGAGTACTTTTGCGTTTAGTTTTGGAAATATATTGT
Source organism: Segatella copri (assembly GCF_009494835.1). GTDB lineage: Bacteria > Bacteroidota > Bacteroidia > Bacteroidales > Bacteroidaceae > Prevotella > Prevotella copri_F. Next base: position 48,085 of record NZ_VZBE01000085.1, on the reverse strand, counting down.
TTGAATTAAGAAATTAAACGTAAAAATATAGAATTATGGCAGAAGCTATTGATATCCGCGAATTGAATATCCGGATAGAACAACAAAGTCAGTTTGTTACCAATTTGGTAATGGGCATGAATAAGGTAATCGTAGGTCAGAAGCACCTCATAGATTGCCTTCTTATCGGTCTTCTCTCCGATGGTCATATCCTGCTTGAGGGTGTGCCTGGACTGGCGAAGACACTTGCAATCAAGACATTGTCACAGCTTATCAGCTCCGACTATAGCCGCATTCAGTTTACTCCTGATCTGTTGCCTGCCGATGTGGTGGGTACTCAGATTTATTCACAGAAAGACGAGGCTTTCCATGTAAAGCGCGGTCCTGTCTTCGCCAATTTTGTTTTGGCAGATGAGATTAACCGTGCTCCAGCCAAGGTGCAGAGTGCGCTGCTCGAAGCCATGCAGGAACACCAGGTTACCATTGGCGATGAAACCTTCAAACTGCCTAGTCCATTCCTGGTAATGGCTACACAGAACCCTATCGAGCAGGAAGGAACCTATCAGTTGCCTGAAGCACAGGTAGACCGTTTCCTGCTGAAGGTCATCATCGATTATCCTACACTGGAAGAGGAGAAGCTCATCATCCGTGAGAATATTCAGGGCGGACTTCCTGAGGTTACTCCTGTAACATCAGCCGAGGAGATTCTGAAGGCTCGCAAGATAGTAAACGAGGTTTATCTCGATGAGAAGATTGAGCAGTATATTGCCGATATCGTCTTTGCTTCACGTTATCCTGAGCGCTACGGACTGGGCGAACTGAAAGATATGATTATCTTCGGCGGCAGTCCTCGTGCCAGCATTTCTCTTGCCAAGGCAGCCAGAGCCTACGCGTTTATCAAGCATCGCGGCTATGTGATTCCTGAGGATGTAAGAGCTGTGGCTCATGACGTAATGCGCCACCGTATCGGCCTTTCTTACGAAGCAGAGGCAAGCAATGTGACAAGCGAGGAAATCGTGAGCCGCATCATTAATAAGGTGGAAGTGCCTTGATCGTTAACAGTTTATAGTTAACAGTTGATAGTTAACAGTTGATAGTTTATAGTTAATAGTTTAGGATTTTGGATACACAAGATATCTTAAAAAAGGTTCGGAAGATAGAAATCAAGACTCGCGGACTGAGTCAGAACATCTTCGCAGGTCAGTATCATTCTGCCTTCAAGGGCAGGGGAATGGCCTTTGCCGAGGTGCGCGAATATCAGTATGGCGATGATGTGAGAGACATCGACTGGAACGTGACCGCCCGCTTTCATAAGCCTTACGTCAAGGTGTTTGAAGAGGAAAGGGAACTTACGGTGATGCTGCTCGTAGACGTCAGCGGGTCGCTCGATTTCGGTACGATGAAGCAGATGAAGCGCGATCTGGCTACTGAGATTGCTGCCACACTCGCCTTCAGTGCCATTCAGAACAATGACAAGATAGGTGTCATCTTCTTCTCTGACCGTATCGAGAAGTACATTCCGCCTAAGAAAGGAAGAAAACATATTCTCTATATCATCAGAGAAATGCTCAACTTCCAGCCGCAGAGCCAGCGTACCGACATCGGTTGCGCCCTGGAATATTTCACCCGCGTGATGAAGCGCCACTGCACGGCTTTCGTAATCAGTGACTTCTACGATCATAAGAATTTCCAACATCAGCTGCAGATTGCCAACCAGAAGCATGATGTAGTAGCCGTCCAGGTTTACGACCCGCGTGCCAAGGTGCTGCCTGACGTAGGACTGCTCAAGGTGATGGACGCAGAAACCGGACATGAAATGTATATTGATACGAGTTCGAAGAAACTGCGAATGGCCCATACACAGCAATGGCTGATGCAGCAGGAGAATCTGAAAACCGACTTTGCCAAAAGCAAGGTCGACTGGACTTCGATTGCCACTAACGAGGACTTCTCGAAGGCGCTCCTGATGCTTTTCAAGCAAAGGGGCTGATAAACCGAAAGCTCAAAGTAAAGAAACTATGTTTAAAGTAAAGAATATCATATTGTCGCTCGTTCTCCTGGGGTGCTCAGGCTTGGCTCAAGCCCAGCAGGTAGAGCAACGCATCGACTCGCTGCAGATACTGATAGGACAGCAGACCGTGCTGCATCTGAAGGCTTCGGTGAAGCAAGGCGATAAGGTGGAACTGCCATCTTTCAAGCCTCAGCAGCAACTCACACCAGGAGTGGAAGTGGTAGAGCAGAGCAAAGGCGACACTTCGCACATAGGCGACGACCGCATGGTGGTGAGCCGCGACTATACGCTGACTTCATTTGATGAAAAGGTGTACGTGATTCCTGCGCTCAATGTGAAGGTAAACGGCAAGAACTGTCATGGCAACCAGCTTGCGCTGAAGGTGCTCACCGTGCCTGTAGATACGGTTCATCCCAACCAGTTCTATCCGCCTAAGGATGTTCAGGATAATCCTTTCTCCTGGAGTGAATGGAGCTCGCTCTTTTGGTTGAGCCTATTGCTGTTAATCCTCTGTGGCGCATGGCTTTATCTGCGCAACAGACTGAAGAACAACAAGCCAATCATTACCCATATCCGCATCGTAAAACGTGTTCCGGCTCATGAAAAGGCGCTGAATCAAATCAACGTCATCAAGCAGCAGCACGTAGATAATCAGGAAACACAGAAGGCTTACTACACCCAGCTTACCAATACGCTGAGAGAATACATCGTGAGCCGTTTCGGATTCAATGCGATGGAAATGACCAGTATGGAAATCATCGAACGTTTGCGCGAAGCAGGCGACCAGAAGATGATTGATGAACTGAAGGAACTCTTCCAGACTGCCGATCTCGTGAAGTTTGCCAAATATGAAACCCTGGTGAATGAGAACGACGCAAACCTGGTGAATGCCATCAACTTCATCGACCAGACCAAGACAGATGAGAAACCTACAGAAGAAAAGGTGGTTCCACAACTGACCAATGAAGAGCAGAAGACGCAATCTCAGCGCCGCCTCATCAAGTCGCTCCTCTGGATAGGAGCCATCGTAGGTCTGGCTCTGTTGGTTTACATCATTTATCAGTCAGCCATGCTGCTGATGTAAGGCAGGCTGTTCTTATGAAACGTTTCGCCGGGCAAAGCGGTTTATTCCGCAACTCTTTGCCTGGCTATAAATAGAAAAATATAGAAATGGAATTTGCAAGTAAAGGCTATTTTCTGTTGCTCCTGTTGCTGATACCTTATATATTATGGTATTTCCTCTACAGGAAGAAGAATGCGCCAACCATGCGCATGAGCGACACGAAAAAGTATCAATATGCTCCGAAGAGCCTGCGTGTGCGTCTCATCCATCTGCCAATGGTGCTGAGATGCATCTGCTTCGTGCTCATCGTTTGTGCAATGGCTCGTCCGCAAACGCATACGGCTTGGGACAACAAGACGGTAGAAGGCATTGACATTATGTTGGCGATGGACGTTTCTACCTCTATGCTTGCCGAAGATTTGAGACCAAACCGTATGGAAGCGGCTAAGGATGTGGCAACAGAATTCATCTCGGGAAGACCGAACGACAACATCGGTCTGACTATCTTCGCCGGTGAAGCCTTCACCCAGTGCCCTATGACAACCGATCATGCCAGTCTGTTGCGCCTCTTGCAGGCAACCCGTACGGATATTGCTGCCCGAGGACTGATTGACGATGGTACTGCAGTGGGAATGGGACTCGCCAATGCCGTGAGCCGACTGAAGGATTCTAAGTCAAAATCGAAGGTCGTGATTCTTCTTACCGACGGCAGTAACAACATGGGTGAAATCTCGCCTATGACCGCAGCAGAGATTGCCAAAAGCTACGGAATCCGCGTTTACACCATCGGTGTAGGAACCAACAAGGTGGCTCCTTATCCAATGCCTGTGGCAGGAGGAGTACAGTACGTCAACATTCCGGTAGAGATAGATACGAAGACGCTGGGTGATATTGCACAGACAACCGATGGAAATTTCTATCGCGCTACGAACAATAACGAGCTGAAGAAGATTTACAGGGACATTGATAAACTGGAGAAAACCAAGTTTAATGTCAAGCATTTCGCTAAGCGCTATGAAGCTTATCAGCCATTCGCCTTGGCAGCTCTTCTGGTATTGCTGGTAGAAATCCTGCTCCGCATCACCTGGTTCAGAAGAATTCCGTAATCCGGATACTGAGCCATTACTGATTATCGGAGATATTTCGCTATCTTTCGGAGATATTCTGCTATCTTTCGGAGATATTCTGCTATCTTTCGGAGATATTTTACCAGTTATCGGAGATATTTTACTGATTATCGGATAATCGAATAGAAGATATAATTAGAATAGAAAATGTTAAGATTTGAAGATCCTATATTTCTCTGGCTGTTGTGGATAATACCAGTACTGATTCTGATCAGACTGATAGGATGGAGAAGAAGAAAGGCTAAACTGAAGAAGCTCGGCGATCCGGAACTTCTGAAACAGCTCATGCCCAACATCTCCAAATATCGCCCTACAGTTAAGTTTGTGCTGATGCTCGCAGCCTTGGCGCTTCTCATCGTGATGGTAGCTCGTCCGCAGATGGGCAGCAAGATTTCTCACGATAAGCGACATGGTATTGAAACCATCATCTGCCTCGATATTTCCAATTCCATGCTCTGTCAGGACGTGGTTCCATCCCGTTTGGACAAGAGTAAGATGCTTATCGAAAATCTGGTCGACAACTTTAACAACGACAAAATCGGACTCATCGTCTTTGCAGGCGATGCGTTCGTGCAGTTGCCAATCACCACCGATTATGTTTCGGCAAAGATGTTTCTTCAGAACATTACCCCAGGTCTTATCCAGACCCAGGGAACCAATATTGGAGCTGCCATCGATTTGGCTTCCAAGAGTTTCACCCAGCAGGAGAATGTGGGCAGAGCCATCATCGTAATTACTGATGGCGAAAACCATGAGCCTGGCGCACAGGAGGCTGCAGCTGCTGCCAACAAGAAAGGAATCAATGTCTTTATCCTGGGCATAGGAAACACCAAGGGAGCGCCAATCCCTATGGGCGACGGCTCTTATCTGAAGGACAATACGGGCAACACCGTAATGACCGCCCTGAATGAGCAGATGTGCAAGGAACTTGCCCAGGCAGGCAAGGGTCAGTACATTCATGTAGATAATACCAGCGATGCGGAAAGAGCATTGAATGATGATATTGCCAAATTGCAGAAAGGTGATGTAACGAGTGTGGTTTACAGCGCTTATGATGAACAATTCCAGGCTGTAGGTATTCTCGTCATCCTGTTGCTTATCATCGAAGTTTGTCTGCTTGAGGTAAAGAATCCTCTGCTCAGAAACATCAAGTTTTTTAAGAAAGACATCAAGAAGCCTTTCTGATAAACGTTTATACATTATTATATAATAAGAATGAGATATTTAAGATATATATTGGTTTTTGCCCTGATGGTGCTGGGCTTGGCGAAGGTGGGAGCACAGAACGACCGCAACTTCATCCGCCAGGGAAACCGCGCCTATCATAAACAGAAGTGGGCTGCAGCCGAAACGCAATATCGCAAGGCTATCTCCAAGAACCAGAAGAATGCGCAGGCTGTCTATAATCTGGGTTGCGCCCTGATGATGCAGCAGAAGGATTCGATGGCGATGATACAGTTTGAGAATGCTTCGAAACTGGAAACGAACAAGATGCGACGCGCCAGAAGTTACCACAACATGGGTGTGGTCATGCAGCAGCATCAGCAATATGCGCAGGCCATAGGATGTTATGAGAACGCCCTGCGCTGCAATCCGCAGGACAATGCAACCCGATATAATCTTGCCCTCTGCAAGAAACTGCTTAAAAACCAGAAGCAGAACAAGCAGAACGATAAGAACAAGAACAAAAAGGATAAAAACAAGGACAAGAACAAAGACAAGCAGAATAAGGATCAGAACAAAGATCAGAATAAAGGCAAGAACAAGAACGACAAAAACAAGAACAACCAGAATAAGAACAATCAGCAGAATCAGAACAATCAGGACAAGATGAGCAAAGATAATGCTGAACAACTCTTGAACGCTGCCATCCAGCAGGAGAAGGATACGAAGCGCAAGATGCAGAAAGCGATGAGTCAGCCTCGCAGAAAGCAATATGAGAAAAACTGGTAAAAAGTAAAATAATACAACGAGTATAATAAATTTAGAACATGAAACATATAGGTTGGTTTATTATTATATGGGCAATGCTTCTGGGCTTCAGTTTGCAGCTGAAAGCCCAGCATATCAGTGTGTCGGCACCAACACACGTGGCGGCGGGAGAAAACTTCCGTGTGGCCTATACCATCAATACACGTGATGTAGAGGAATTCCGTCTGGGCGGAGTAGGAGAAGGACTTGAGGTAATCGCTGGTCCTTACACCTCATCGCAGTCCAGTTATCAGATGATCAATGGCCATACTTCCTCTTCATCGTCGGTAACCATTACCTATACGCTCTACGCAGCTAAGAACGGAACCTTTGGCATTGGTGCCTCTCATGCCATCGTAAATGGTAAGAAACTCTCTTCCCATCCGGTTAAGATTACGGTTTCTGGCCATGCTGCACGCAACAACGGCGCACCTTCCATGCACGGACAGAATGATTATAATGAACCACGCATGCGAACTGCCGGATCAAGAATATCAGGCAGCGACCTCTTCATCAAGGTTACAGCCAACAAGCGACGTGTTCACGAACAGGAACCTGTGCTCCTTACTTATAAGGTTTACACGCAGGTAGACCTTACCCAGCTGGAAGGCAAGATGCCTGACCTGAAGGGATTCCACAACCAGGAAGTTCCGCTGCCTCAGCAGAAGACCTTCCATACTGAAACCGTAAACGGCCGACCTTACCGATGCGTTACATGGAGCCAGTATGTCATGTATCCGCAGATGACGGGAAGCCTCACCATTCCAGCCATTACCTTCAAGGGAATCGTAGTTCAGCAGAACAGAAACGTTGACCCGATGGAAGCTTTCTTCAATGGTGGTTCTGGCTATGTTGAAGTAAAGAAAGATATTATTGCTCCTAGTGTGAAAATTCAGGTTGATCCATTGCCTCAGCGCCCAGCCAACTTCTCGGGCGGTGTAGGTAAATTCAACATTACTGCTTCCATCGACAAGAAGGAAGTAAAGGCTGGCGAACCAATCACCATTCGTGTAGTGGTAGGAGGAATCGGAAACCTGAAGCTGCTCAAGCAGCCTGTCATTACCTTCCCTAAGGATTTTGACAAGTACGATGCGAAGGTGACAGACAAGACCCGCCTTACAGCTAATGGCGTAGAAGGCAATATGATTTATGACTTCCTGGCTGTGCCTCGTAATCAGGGAAATTATACCATTCCTGCGGTAGAATTCACCTATTATGATACTTCGGCTAACAAGTATAAGACAATCAAGACCCAGCCGTTTACGCTGACCGTAGAGAAGGGCGATGGAACTTCAGACAATGAAACATCAGATTTCAGCAACAAGGATAAGGACATTCATGCGCTGAAACTGGGCAAGTCTAAGCTCCATGATATTGACGATATGTTCTACGGAAGCTTCGGCTACTGGACCAGTCTGCTGGTTCCATTGGCAGCCTTCTTTGCCCTGCTCATTGTCTTCCGCCGCCGTGCCCTCGAGAATGCTGACCTTGTAAAGGTCCGTTCCAACAAGGCAAACAAGATAGCAACCAAGCGCCTGAAGAAGGCTCATCTGCTGATGCTCGGTGGCAAGCAGGAAGAATTCTACGATGAAGTGCTCCGTGCTTTGTGGGGCTATGTAAGCTACAAGCTCAACATGCCAGCCGAAAAGCTCTCACGTGAAAACATTCAGGCTATGCTCGAAAAACATTGTGTAGAGGAGAGAACTATCGAGAAGTTTACAACTGCGCTCGATGAATGTGAGTTTGAACGCTATGCTCCTGGCGACCCTGCCGGCAATATGAACCGTACATTCGACTCAGCAATGACTGCTATTATGAATATAGAAAATGCTATCAATGCAACGCGTAAGCAGCGCAAGAAGAGTGCAACAGGATATTCGTTCGTCATGATGATCATGGTGATGTTGGGCTGCTCTGTTTCTGCAGGCGCTGTAACCAAGAACAATGCTGATACGGAATATCAGAAAGGTAACTATCAGCAGGCCATACGCGACTATGAGGAAATATTGAACAACTATGGTGTTTCTGCCGAAGTTTACTATAACTTGGGCAATGCTTATTACCGTACAGACAATATTACCAAGGCTGTGCTCAATTATGAGCGTGCCCATCTGCTCTCGCCAGGCGATGAAGACATCAGCTTCAACCTGCAGTTTGCACGTAGCAAGACCATCGATAAGATTACGCCGGAAAGCGAGATGTTCTTCGTAACCTGGTGGAAGGCGCTGGTCAACTTTACGAGTGTTGACTGTTGGGCAAAGACAGGCATCATAGCCATCATCATGGCGCTGGTTCTGGTCTTGGTTTATCTCTTCGGTTCGCATATCGTTTTGCGCAAGATTGGTTTCTTCGGTGGAATCTTCTTCGTGGCTGTCTTCCTGCTGAGCAATCTCTTTGCTTACCAGCAGCGGCAGATGCTCATCAACCGTACGGGAGCCATCATCATCGCTCCTTCTGTCAATGTGAAGAAGACTCCAGCCAAGACTAGCGTTGACCTCTTCCTGCTGCATGAAGGAACCCGCGTTGATATTACCGATAAGGCGATGAAAGGCTGGCGTGGAATCAAGGTTGGAGACGGCAGAGAAGGCTGGATAGAGACCAAGGCTATAGAGGAAATCTGATTTAAAAAGAAATCTGATTATAAGATAAAATCTGATTAAAATAAAGAGAATGGATTTTAGTAGTATACAAGATTTTGACATGCAGCTGTTGCATGTGTTTAACGGCAGCGAGAATGTCTGGCTCGATCAGATGGCGATGGCGCTTACGTCGGGCTGGACATGGATTCCGCTTTATATCGTCCTCTTCGTTGTTGTGATAAGAAACAACGAGATGATGGGCCAGATTGCACTCGTGGTAGGAGGAGCGTTGCTCTGTATCTTTTTGGCTGATGGACTGGTGGATGGAATCATTAAACCGCTGGCTGAAAGATACAGACCTTCCAGCGACCCGATGTTCAAGTATACGGTTCAGGTGGTTGACAATATGCGCCTCAAGAGTTTCAGCTTCTGTTCGGCTCATGCGGCCAATACGCTTTCGTTAGCCATCTTCTTCTCGTTGCTTATCCGCAGCAAACTGGTTACGTGGACCCTGTTATTATGGTCGCTCGTAAACTGTTGGACCCGTCTTTACCTGGGTGTTCATTATCCGGTCGACATTCTTTGCGGTCTGGCTATCGGAGCTGTGGTGGGAGTTGTCGTTTATCTCATCTACATCAGGATGTATTACCGCATCTCCCCAAAGATTAAGTATATTTCCAACCAGTATACGAGTACGGGTTACGACTATGATGATGTAGATAAAATCATGACCGTAGTGATATTTACCCTTATCATGGTTGTGTTTTATGCCACCTGTCAGATGGCTTATCTTTAGTACAGAAATAAAAGTTCAAAATAGAAAGTTCAAAAAGTAAAATAAATAATGGATACAAAACACATTAAAATTAGTGATTATAACTATGATTTACCGGATGAGCGCATCGCAAAATTCCCTATCGCCCAGCGTGACCACAGCAAACTGCTGGTCTATAAGCACGGCGAGGTAAGCGATGATGTTTTCCATCATCTTCCCACATATCTCCCTCAAGGAGCCTTGATGATATTCAACAATACCAAGGTGATACAAGCGCGTCTGCACTTCCGCAAGGAAACAGGTGCGCTTATTGAGGTTTTCTTGATGGAGCCTGCAGAACCTACTGATTACGAACTCATGTTCCAGACTGCCGGACATTGTTCCTGGCTCTGCATGATTGGTAATCTGAAGAAATGGAAAGAGGGCAGCCTGAAGCGTGATTTCGAAATCAAGGGTCATAAGCTTACCCTCAGCGCAACCATGCGACGTGGAGATGCTCTTGGCGCAGAGGCACAGGAAATGGTTGCCAAAGGCGGAGGAACCAACTATTGGGTTGACTTCGATTGGGACAACGACAAGGTGTCTTTCGCTGAGATTCTCGAAACAGTAGGCGAATTGCCTATTCCTCCTTATCTCAACCGCAAGACAGAGGAAAGCGACAAGACAACTTATCAGACGGTTTATTCTAAAATCAAGGGAAGTGTGGCTGCTCCAACTGCCGGACTCCACTTTACCGATGCGGTTCTCAAGGATCTTGATGCGCATGGAATCGACCGCGAAGAAGTAACCCTGCATGTAGGAGCCGGCACATTCAAACCGGTGAAGAGCCTTGAAATCGAAGGTCATCAGATGCATACGGAATATATTGTTGTTCATCGCCGCAGTCTGGAAAAACTCATCAAGCACGAGTGTCGGGTCATTGCCGTAGGAACCACCAGCGTCCGTACCATCGAGAGTCTCTATTACATGGGTGTTCATCTGCTGAAGCATCCTGAGGCAAACGAAGAAGATCTGCACGTAAAACAGTGGGATCCTTACGAGCTTTCTGAAGATGGCAATCTGGTAGATGGAATCACTCCGATGCAGGCTATCCAGGCAATCATCGATTATCTGGACCGCAACGGCTTGGAGGCTCTCCATTCCAGCACGCAGATTATCATTGCTCCTGGCTATCAGTATAAGATTGTGAAGATGCTGGTCACCAATTTCCATCAGCCTCAGAGTACGCTCCTGCTCCTGGTGAGTGCTTTCCTCAAGGGCGACTGGAGGAAGGTTTACGATTATGCTCTTTCGCATGATTTCCGTTTCCTGAGCTATGGTGATTCATCCCTGCTCATTCCGTAAAAGGAGTTAGGAAAACTATAAATTATTAATTGTAAATTATAAATTAAAAATAGATGATTTCAGTAGAAGGACTGAAAGTAGAGTTTGGCGTTAAGCCTCTCTTTTATGATGTAAGTTTCGTCATCAACGACCGCGACCGCATTGCCCTGGTGGGTAAGAATGGTGCGGGAAAATCTACGATGCTCAAGATTCTCTGCGGTTTGCAGAAACCTACTGACGGCGTTGTGGCTATTCCTAACGAAACCACTATCGGCTATCTGCCACAGGTGATGAAACTGCAGGACGATACGACCGTGAAGGAGGAAACCCGCAAGGCTTTCGCCCATAATACCGAGATGAAGGCGCGTCTGGACAAGATGCAGCAGGAAATGGCCGACCGCACCGACTATGAGAGCGAAAGCTATGCTCAGCTCGTAGAGAAGTTTACCCAGGAACATGAACGCTACATGATGATGGGTGGCGAAAACTATGAGGCTGAGATAGAGCGCACCTTGAGCGGTCTTGGCTTTACGCGCGATGATTTCGAGCGCCCTACCAAGGAGTTTTCCGGTGGTTGGCGAATGCGTATCGAACTTGCCAAGATTCTGTTGCAGAAGCCTGATGTCCTGCTCCTCGATGAGCCTACCAACCACCTTGATATTGAAAGTATCCAGTGGTTGGAGCAGTTCCTGGCGCAGAGTGCCAAGGCTGTGGTTCTGGTGAGCCACGACCGTGCTTTCATCAACAATGTAACTAACCGTACCCTCGAAATTACTTGCGGAAGGGTAGAAGACTATAAGGTGAAATACGATGAGTATGTGGTGTTGCGTGCCGAACGCCGCGAGCAGCAGCTCCGTGCTTACGAAAACCAGCAGAAGGAAATTGCCGACATCAAGGATTTCATCGAGCGATTCCGCTACAAGCCTACCAAGGCGGTTCAGGTGCAGAGCAGAATCAAGCAGCTCGAGAAAATCGTGCCTATCGAGGTGGATGAGGTTGACAACAAGCAGATGCACCTCAAATTCCCTCCTTGTCTCAGAAGTGGCGATTATCCTATCATCTGCGATGAGGTGCGCAAGGATTACGGCGCACACACCGTCTTCGACCATGTTACCTTTACCATCAAGCGTGGCGAGAAGGTGGCTTTCGTGGGTAAGAACGGCGAGGGTAAGTCTACCCTGGTAAAATGTATCATGGGTGAGATTCCTTTCACCGGAACGCTAAAGATTGGTCATAATGTGCAGATTGGTTATTTCGCCCAGAATCAGGCGCAGCTCTTGGATGAGAATCTTACCATCTTCCAGACTATCGACAATGTGGCTACAGGCGAAATGCGTCTGAAGGTGAACGATCTCCTGGGCGCCTTCATGTTTGGCGGCGAGACTTCAGAGAAGTTTGTCAAGGTTCTGAGTGGAGGAGAACGCAGCCGATTGGCTATGATCAAGCTCCTGCTCGAACCGGTGAATCTTCTCATTCTCGATGAGCCTACCAACCACCTCGACATGCAGTCGAAGGATGTGCTGAAAGAAGCCATCAAGGCTTTCGATGGAACAGCCATCATCGTGAGCCACGACCGTGAATTCCTCGATGGTCTGGTAGATAAGGTCTATGAGTTTGGCGGCGGCAAGGTTCGTGAGCATCTCGGTGGTATTTACGATTATCTCCGTGCCCATAATGCCGAGAACATCAATCAGGCTCTTGCCAACCAGAGCATGGCTTCTGCCGGTTCGCCTTCTGCCAATACTTCCGGCTCTTCTGTCGCATCAGGTTCTACAGCCGACAGTCTTGCCTCTGCCACATCCGGCAAGCAGAGCTACGCTGAACATAAGGAACAGCAGAAGAAGATCCGTAAGGCTGAGAAAGCCGTGAAGGAATGTGAGGCGAAGATAGAGAAACTGGAAGCGAGAAAGAAAGAGATTGATGAACTCCTGATGAAACCGGAAAATGCAACCAACATGGAACTCGTGACCGAATACACTGAACTCATGAAGGGTCTCGATGAGGAGAACGAGCGCTGGATGCTCCTTTCGGAAGAACTGGAAGAAGTTTCGAAATAATAGTAACATTAATATATAAAACAGAGAAGAAAATGAAAATGAAGATGATCTTACCGATGATGATGATCGCAGCTCTGCCATTAGGCGCTGACGCTCAGAATAAATCGGGTCTTGTCATGAGCAATCTCGACAAGACAGTAAAGCCAGCAGACAGTTTCTATCAGTTTGCTACAGGCGGATGGCAGAAGAACAATCCTCTTCCTGCCGCTTACAGCCGTTATGGCAGTTTTGACCAGCTTGCTGAGAACAACAACAAGCGCATCAATGCCATTCTTTCTGAACTCCAGAAGAAGACTTACAAGGCTGGAACCATCGAGCAGAAATTGTCTGATTTCTACAAACTCTCTATGGATGTTGACAGCCGCAACAAGGCTGGAATCGCTCCTGTAAAGCCTCTGATGGATGAGATTGAAGCTGCCAAGACCAAGGACGAACTTCAGAAACTCCAGGTTAAGTATGCTTGGATGGGTCTTGGCTTGAGCTATGGCGCAGGTTTCGCTGCCGATGAGAAGAACGTAACCATGAACATCTACAACCTGATGCAGGGCGGTCTTACTCTCGGTGCAAAGGATTATTACCTCAACAACGATGCAGCAACCGTAGCCATCCGTGAGGCTTATAAGACTTACCTCAGCAAGATGTTCCAGCTCTACGGTTTCTCTGCCGAAGATGCTGCAAAGAAGGCTTCTGCCGTATTCCTTCACGAAACAACGCTCGCTACTTTCTCTAAGAGCCGCACCGAACTTCGTGATCCTCAGGCAAACTACAACAAGATGACCTTGGCAGAATTCAAGGAGAATTATCCTAACATTCCTCTCGAGGCACTTGCCAACGCCGAGGGAATCAAGAGCGAATATCTCAAGGAGTTGATCGTTGGTCAGCCTGCTTTTTTCGCCGGCTATGACAAGGTGGCTGCTGCAGAATGTGCAGCTACTCTGAAGGCTTTGATGGAGTGGGACATCATCAAGAGTTCTGCTTCTTATCTCAGCGATGAGATTCGCGAAGCCCGTTTCGAATTCTTCGGCAAGACTATGAGCGGCCGCAAGGAGGATTATCCTCTGTGGAAGCGCGCTACTGCTCAGGTAGAGGCTCAGTTGGGTGAGGCGCTCGGCCGCATCTACTGCAAGCGCTATTTTCCAGAAAGCTCTAAGAAGATGATGGAGACCCTCGTGAAGAATCTTCAGATCAGTCTTGGTCAGCGTATCGATGCTCAGACCTGGATGAGCCAGACTACTAAGGAAGCTGCTCACAACAAGCTCGACAAGTTCTATGTAAAGATTGGTTATCCTAACAAGTGGACTGATTTCAGCAAGCTCAGCATCGACCCATCTAAGAGCTATTATGAGAACGTTTTGGCTTGCCGCAAGTTTGCCAACGACAAGGAGATTGCAGAGAAGGCAGGAAAGCCGGTAGATAAGGATGAGTGGTTCATGACTCCTCAGACCGTGAATGCTTACTACAATCCTACTACCAATGAAATCTGCTTCCCAGCTGGTATTCTCCAGTATCCGTTCTTTGACGCTAAGGCTGATGCAGCGTTCAACTATGGTGCTATAGGCGTAGTAATCGGTCATGAGATGACTCACGGATTCGATGATCAGGGTCGTCAGTATGATGCTAGCGGTAATCTGAAGGACTGGTGGACTCCTGCTGATGCAGAAGGTTTCAACAAGCGTGCTGATATGTATGCTGATTTCTTCAGCAACATCAAGGTTTTGCCAGACCTGAATGCCAACGGCCGTTTTACCCTCGGTGAGAACCTTGCCGACCATGGTGGTTTGATGGTTTCATACAATGCCTTCAAGAATGCTACAGCTAAGAAGCCATTGAAGAACAAGGATGGTTTCACTCCTGACCAGCGTTTCTTCCTCGCCTATGCAGGTGTTTGGGGACAGAACATTACTGATAAGGAAATCCGCAACCGCGTAAAGAATGATCCTCATTCTCTCGGCAAGTGGCGTGTTGATGGTGCGCTTCCTCACATCGATGCATGGTATGAGGCATTTGGTGTAAAGCAGGGCGACAAGCTGTTCATTCCTAAGAACCAGCGCCTTGAGCTTTGGTAATTCCGGAAGGAAGTTTTTCCGAATAGAATTTTTCGGGAATGTTTTTTCCGAATAGATAGAAAAAAATAAAGTCCTGATGTTTCGTTTGTTTGAAACATCAGGACTTTTTGTTTTATGCTTGAAATATTTTTGATAAGAAAACAATAGAATCGGGGGTTATTGCTTCTTCTCCAGTTCCTGAAGATTTTCCATCTTCTTAGATTCCAGAAATTCGTAAATGCCGCAGAGATGTTCTCGGACGCGACCATGACCGAATTCATAAACCTTGCTGACAAGACCATCGAGGAAATCACGGTCGTGGCTAACCACGATGAGTGTTCCGTCGAAATCGAGCAAGGCCTGCTTCAGCACATCCTTAGTCTTCAGGTCGAGGTGGTTGGTAGGCTCATCGAGAATCAGCAGGTTCACTGGCTCAAGCAGGAGTTTGAGAATGGCAAGGCGGGTGCGCTCACCTCCCGACAATACTTTCACCTTCTTGGTAGAATCCTCTCCGCCAAACATGAATGCTCCGAGCAAATCGCGTATCTTGTTGCGGATTTCACCTTTGGCAACATCATCGATGGTCTGGAATACGGTAAGTTCGCCATCGAGCAGAGAAGCCTGGTTCTGGGCGAAATAACCTATCTGCACATTATGTCCCAATTCCAACTTTCCTTCGTTCTGAAGCTGACCCATGATACATTTCACAAGCGTTGACTTACCCTCTCCGTTTCTTCCCACGAAGGCAATCTTGTCACCTCTTTCTACGGTAAGATTCACGCCGCTGAAAATCTTCTTGCCATCAAACGACATCGCCACATCGCTCATCTGAACCGGATAAGCACCGCTTCGTGGGCTCGGCGGGAACTTGAGTCGAAGGCGGCTTGTATCTTCTTCATCCACTTCGATAAGTTCCAGTTTCTCTAGCATCTTCACGCGGCTCTGCACCTGGAAGGTTTTAGAATAAGTGCCTTTGAAGCGTTCTATAAAGTCCTTGGTTTCAGCAATCATCTTCTGCTGTTCCTCATATTTCTTCATCTGCTGTTCGCGGCGTTCCTTGCGCAGTTCCAGATATTGGCTGTAAGTGGCTTTGTAGTCGTAGATGCGGCCCATGGTTACTTCGATGGTTCTTGTTGTAATGTCGTCAACGAATTTTCGGTCGTGGCTGATGACAACTACTGCTTTCGAACTGTTGATGATGAAGTCTTCGAGCCAGCCGATAGATTCGATGTCGAGATGATTGGTTGGCTCATCGAGCAGCAGTACGTCTGGCGATTTCAAGAGCAGTTTTGCCAGCTCTATTCTCATTCTCCATCCTCCCGAAAACTCGCTTGTAGGGCGGTTGAAATCAGAGCGTTCGAAACCGAGACCGAGCAGCGTCTTCTCTACATCTTCCTCGAAATGAGTCATGTCGATGGCGTAGAATTTCTCTGAGAGAGAGGATACTTTCTCAATGAGCTGCATGTAATCATCGCTGTCGTAATCGGTACGGGTGGTGAGCTCGTTGTTGATGCGGTCAATCTCAGCCTGCATTTCGTGCAGATGGGCAAACGCCTGACAGGTTTCCTCGAATACGGTTCTGCCGTCTTCGGTCATCAGATGCTGAGGCAGATAGGCGATGACGCAATCCTTGGGAGCGGAAACGGTGCCACGAGTAGCATTTCTCACACCGGCGATAATCTTGAGCAATGTGCTCTTTCCTGCGCCATTCTTTCCCATCAGGGCTATACGGTCCTTCTCGTTGATCTGGAAGGAAATGTCTTTGAATAGGGTGGTGCCGCCAAATTCTACGGTCAATCCATCAACTGTAATCATATTATTTTCTTCTTGTTCAAATTTTTGTTTCTTTAAGCAACTCCCCAGAATGCCCCGTTCCTGCCGTTTTCGGGGTCTTCATTGATGACCAGCGCCTGCCATCATTTATGACCCGTGTTGGTCTTAAGAGAAGACCTGAGCAAGGCACAAAAGGCTGTTCTTTCGATTGCCGGTGCAAAGATACAACATTTTTGGGCAGAATGCAAGCTTTTTCCATAACTTTCTTTCGGAGAAGTAGTGTAAGTGTTTGATTGATACTGATTTCTATTGGCTTTCTAGCTGAACTTTGTTACAGGTTAACGTAAATGGGGGTGAATGGTGGCATTAAGAACCAGAGTGGCAGCGGTCATTTTCGGTCATGGTCATTTTCGGTCATTTTCAAAAAAGAGTTTGGTCATTTTGAGCTATAGTAAATATAAATATTATTTATATTATACTATAGGTGACCATTTTCTCCCCCGAAATAAAAATGACCGAAAATGACCATGACCGGAAATGACCGGATTATAATATTTGAGAATATGTGAAATGATGAAAGGTGAGATATGCTAAAGTGTTAATTGTTAGCACTATACGGAATTTATATATAGAATTACTTCAATAGCATTGGTGTAACCTAATCTATATCTGTCACTATATGATTATGCCTTATTCGTACTCTAATGTCCTCTATTTACCTCTTGTTTCGCTTTTGTTTCGGTCAAAAATATCTAAAATCGGAAGGGTTTTGAAGTCCGAGGAGGGGCATTTTTCACCCTTAGTAGAGGGGGTAAACACCTTTCTACCCCTCTTATTTTGCTTTTTTTCTTCGAAAACTCACTAATACACTGATTTTTGCCTCTTTGGGTTTCTGTTTTGGGTAGGTAAGGATAATTTACATTACTCAGTCTGATTGCGCTTCTTGCTCCGGTCCTTTTAGCGGATTAAAAATCCATAATGGTTCGATCTGTACGGTTGAAATTACCCAATACGCCCTGAAAGGGCAGAAGCTCATAGCCCAGGGCTAAGAGCTTTTGGGCTTTCAGCCCGTCTTATACCACATGTGAATATTCTGTTTTCTTAACAAAAGTATTCTGAATTGCCCCTAATGAACCCAATCTTAAAATCACGATTTTTCCCTATGTTTCATCACTTATTTCCAATTTTTACATGAATATGGAGCATTTTAAACAAAAAAGACCTTGATTGCAGAACGCAACCAAGGTCTTCGGAGATGATATATTTAACCTATTGAAATCTCGCTAGATTAGATCTGCTCGCTCCAGTCCTCCTGGCTCTTACGAACGTAAGTCTGGTAACGGAGTTTAGCCATCTTCTCTGCCTGAGAGAAGAGCTCATCAGCCTCCTTAGGGAATGCCTTCTGTACAGAGAGGTAACGAACCTCACCGAGCAGGAAGTCGCGGAAGTTCTCCCAGTTAGGAGCCTTAGAGTCGAGTGTGAATGGGTTCTTACCCTCATCAGCCAACAGTGGGTTGTAACGCCACAAGTGCCAGTAACCGCACTCAACAGCCAACTCTTCCTCGTGCTGTGAACGACCCATACCGCCCTTACGCTTCAAACCGTGGTTGATACATGGTGCGTAAGCGATGATGAGTGATGGGCCTGGATAAGCCTCTGCCTCACGGATAGCCTTCAATGTCTGAGCATTGTCAGCACCCATAGCTACCTGAGCTACGTAGATGTAACCGTATGTAGTCTGCATCAAACCGAGATCCTTCTTACGGATACGCTTACCCTGAGCAGCGAACTGTGCGATAGCACCGAGTGGAGTAGACTTAGAAGACTGACCACCAGTGTTAGAGTAAACCTCAGTATCGAGTACCAGGATGTTAACATCCTCACCAGAAGCCAATACGTGGTCGAGACCACCGTAACCGATATCATAAGAAGCACCATCACCACCGATGATCCACTGTGAACGCTTAACGAGGTAGTGATCCAAAGTCTTGAGCTCCTTGCAGATAGGGCAGCCCTTCTCAGCGCAGGCAGCGATGAGAGGCTTCAACTCTGCAGCAGCCTCCTTAGAACCCTCAGAATCGTTCATGTTAGCCATCCACTTGTCAGCAGCAGCTACGAACTCAGCAGAAACCTTCTCGCTAGCCTTAGCCTCTTCGAGCAAGTGAGCGATGCGCTCCTTCATCTTCTTGTTACCCATTACCATACCGAGACCGAACTCGCAGAAGTCCTCGAACAATGAGTTGTCGAATGCAGGACCCTGACCCTTAGCGTTCTTTGTATATGGAGTAGATGGGATAGAAGCTGAGTAGATAGAAGAACAACCAGTAGCGTTAGCAATCATCTGACGATCACCGAAGAGCTGAGAAATCAACTTAACGTATGGAGTCTCACCACAACCAGAGCAAGCACCAGAGAACTCGAACAATGGCTGAGCGAACTGAGAATTCTTAGGGCTCTGCTTGATGTCTACGAGATCCTGCTTAGAAGCTACCTTGTGTACGAGGTACTCCCAGTTAGCTGCTTCCTTAACCATATCCTCTGCGTCTACGTTGAATGGAACCATTGTCAACGCCTTCTCACCCTTCTTACCTGGGCAGACGTCAGCACAGTTACCACAACCAAGACAGTCGAGTACTGAAGTCTCGATGCGGAAATGCATTCCAGCCAAAGCCTTAGGTGCCTTCACATCCTGAGTCTGGAGACCCTCGATGCCTGCGAGCTCCTCATCGGTCAATACGAATGGACGGATAGCTGCGTGAGGACAAACGAATGAACACTTGTTACACTGGATACAGTTCTCAACGTTCCATACTGGTACGAATGCCTCAACACCACGCTTCTCGAATGCTGCAGTACCGTTCTGCCATGTACCGTCAACTGTGTTGTGCTTAACGAAGTCAGAAACCTTCAAGAGGTCACCTGCCTGGCCGTTGATAGGACGAACGAGCTCCTTAACGAATGCTGGAGCGTTATCCTCCTTAGCCTCATCGTCAGCGAGGTTAGCCCAAGCTGGATCTACTGTCAACTGCTTGTACTCACCACCACGGTCAACAGCGCCGAAGTTCTTGTCAACAACGTCCTGACCCTTCTTAGAGTAAGACTTAACGATGAATGCCTTCATCTGCTCTACAGCGAGATCCAAAGGAATAACCTTTGTGATACGGAAGAATGCAGACTGGAGGATGGTGTTGGTACGGTTACCGAGACCAATCTCCTGAGCAATCTTAGTTGCGTTGATATAGTAAACAGTGATGTTGTTCTGAGCGAAGTAACGCTTTACCTTGTTAGGGATGAAGTTAACCAACTCCTCACCATCGAAGATAGTGTTCAACAGGAAGAAACCGTTCTTACGCAAACCACGAGTTACATCGTACATGTGGAGGTAAGCCTGTACGTGGCAAGCTACGAAGTTAGGAGTATTTACCTGATAAGCACTGTGGATAGGGCTGTCGCCGAAACGCAAGTGAGAGCAGGTGAAACCACCAGACTTCTTAGAGTCGTAAGAGAAGTATGCCTGGCAATACTTGTTAGTATTGTTACCGATAATCTGAACTGAGTTCTTGTTAGCACCAACAGTACCGTCAGCACCCAAACCGTAGAACTTAGCCTCGAACAAGTCGTCGCCACCCATTGGAATCTCCTCCTCTTCTGGGAGAGAAGTGAATGTAACGTCATCAACGATACCTACAGTGAAGTGGTTCTTTGGCTGTGGCAACTCGAGGTTCTTGAATACAGCAACAATCTTAGCTGGAGTTGTATCAGAAGAACCGAGACCGTAGCGACCGCCAACGATCAATGGCTTGCGCTCGTCATCGTAGAGAGCTGACTTAACGTCGAGGTACAATGGCTCACCCTCTGCACCTGGCTCCTTAGTACGGTCGAGAACAGCGATGCGCTTAACAGTAGCTGGGATAGTCTTCTTCAAGAAGTCAACAGAGAATGGACGGAAGAGGTGAACTGCAACCATACCAACCTTCTTGCCCTGCTTGTTCAAGTAGTCGATAGCCTCGCGAGCTGGCTCTGTAGCAGAACCCATCAGGATGATGATGTTCTCAGCATCCTCAGCACCATAGTAGTTGAAGAGGTGGTACTCACGACCAGTAATCTTAGTCATCTCCTGGCAGTACTTCTCTACTACCTCAGGGATTGCATCATAGTAAGTGTTGCAAGCCTCACGGTGAGTGAAGAATGTCTCTGGGTTCTCAGCGGTACCGCGAGTAACAGGACGCTCAGGAGTCAAAGCACGGTTACGGAAGTCCTCGATGAACTCTTCCTTAACCAATGGACGGATGTCTTCCATATCCATCTCCTCGATCTTGTGGTACTCGTGAGAAGTACGGAAACCGTCGAAGAAGTTAATGAAAGGAACCTTTGTCTCCAATGTAGCCAAGTGAGGAACTGCAGAGAGGTCCATAACCTCCTGAACAGAACCTGAGCAGAACATAGCGAAACCTGTCTGGCGGCAAGCCATTACGTCCTGGTGGTCACCGAAGATACAAAGTGAGTGAGAAGCCAATGTACGAGCTGATACGTTGAACACGCAAGGGAGCAACTCACCAGCAATCTTGTACATGTTAGGAATCATCAGCAACAAACCCTGAGAAGCAGTGTAAGTTGAAGTCAAGGCACCAGCCTGGAGAGAACCGTGAACTGCACCGGCAGCACCAGCCTCTGATTCCATTTCCTGGATAGAAACTCGCTGACCGAAAAGGTTCTTACGACCTTTGGCAGCCCATTCATCTACATGCTCCGCCATTGGTGATGATGGAGTAATAGGGTAGATAGCAGCAACCTCAGTAAACATGTAGCTTACATGTGCGGCAGCTGTGTTACCATCACAAGTGATAAATTTTTTCTCTTTAGCCATTTTACTTTTAGATAAAATATTAAAAATGTTTTGTATTTAATTCATTCTTATTCTAATGTTCTTATTCTAATGTTGAGTGTTGAATGTTGAGTGTTGAGTTAGGCTTGCGCCCTTATGTGTCATCATGCTGATGCCGTTAGGCAATTCAACATTCAACACTCCACATTCAACATTCCCTAATATAGGAAACCCAGAAGCCATAACGGAATCCTGTTGTCCTTGCCTACCTCGGTATTGTATCGGGCGTAGATGATGTCGGGATTGTTGCGCACCTTGTTTGGAGATTGCGCATCGCAGATTCTGAACTTCTTCTCACCATCTACAATGAAGTAGTGGTCCTTGCCGGTCTGGCTTACCTTATGGTCTTTCCAGACTGAGTTGACGAAGAATGTTTCCATCACCTCCTGCTTGTCTATCTTGATAGGATAGATGGCGTACATCAGGTTGGAGTTGTGCATCATCACCTTGGATGGTTTCTTTGGGAACTCCTGCCCGGTAGGGTAAATCATGTTGATGAGTCGCGCATCAGCAAGATACTTGATGTAGTTCATTACCGTAGCTCTGCTGGTGTTGATCTCTTCGGCAAGCTGGCTCACGTTGGGAGCCTTGGCACCTTCTACAGCTAGCTGATAGAAGAGCCGCTTGATCTTGGTGAGATATTTCAGTTCGATTTGCTTGATGAGGAGAATGTCTACCTCGGTCGTCATGTTCATTGTCTTTAGTAGATTCTCTGTGAAGTTGCGGTTCTCCAGGAAGAATGGATAGAATCCATGATGCAAGTAGTCCTGGAAGTATTTCATCGGGCTCACCTTAGGCAGTATCTGCTTGATGATGTGCTCGTGATTGCGCAAGATTTCATCGAGTGTATATGGCTTGAAACTGTTGCCAGTCTGCAGGTTGATAAACTCTCTGAAAGAGAAGCCTCGCAAATTATAGCTTTTCACGATTCCATTGAGCTCAGGATTCTCTTCCTTCAGTCTCATCACGCTGGAACCTGTGAACACGATTCTTAACTCTGGATAGAGGTCGTAGCATTTGCGCAGTTCCTTGCTCCAGTCCGACTGCTTGAAGACCTGGTCGATGAGAAGGGTTCTGCCGCCGTGGCGAACAAAGTCACCTGCAAAATCTGCGATTCCTCTGCTTTGAAAATAGAAATTGTTCATATTCACATACAGGCACTTGCGGTCAGTAGGGCCAAAGTGCTCCTTGGCATATTGAAGGAGGAATGTAGACTTTCCTACACCGCGTGTTCCCTTTATGCCAATCAAACGGTCGCTCCAGTCGATTTCGTCCATCAGAGTGCGTCTTACTGGTGCGTCCGTATGCTCTACGAGGTATGTATGTGTTCTGAAGAATGCTTCTTCCATGAGTTTATATCGTTTCTAATTGTTTTTACGATGCAAAGGTAATTAAATATTTCTAATTTGCAAACTCTAGATAGCAAAAAGTAACTTTTTTTTCATTATTTAGCACTTGTCTAAGTAAAAAAGGGGATTTTCTGCCCTTTTTTGCACTTTTCTTTATATCTTTGCACCATGAAGTTACATATTTTCAATCCAGAACATGATTTGGCTTTGGCTGCAAATCTGAAACAGTTCACCGCGCCTCATGCGGGTAGACAACTTAGAAGTGATCTTGCTTTCATTCCGGCTCTTTGGGCGGAAGAGGGCGACCTCGTACTTGTGGATGATATTGATTTTGCGAAGAACAGGGTGCGCCATTTTGGGGCTGAACTGAACAGCAAGGTTGAGTTTATCACCAAGCCTCAGCTGAAGCATCTGCTCAAGACTGAATTTCTGGACAGTGTTCATCCTTGGGGATGGAACCTGTCGCTCAAAGGTGAGTTGGAGCGTTTGGGAATACCGGAGATTATGTTGCCGACTGATGCTGTATTAAATAAGGTACGCGAGGTGAGCAGCAGGCAATGGGCTGCCCTTCATCTGCAGCGTGGCGTGGAATATGTTACTGAAACGGCCCGTGTCAAAGAACTCATTCTCCAGCACGGCAAAGCTGTTGTCAAGGCTCCCTGGAGCAGTAGCGGGAGGGGTGTGAAATATGTGAGTGCTGATGACTTCAGGACTGCAGGAGATTATCCTACCTTCGAAAGATGGGTGGCAAACATGATTTATCATCAGGGCGGCGTAACCGTAGAACCCCTATATAATAAGGTGAGAGATTTCGCCATGGAGTTTGAAATGAAAGATGGCAAGGCGCTCTATCGCGGTCTTTCGCTATTCGATACGATCAAGAATGCCTATTCGGGCAATGTGCTCTGCTCTGAAGATGATAAGGTGGAAATGATGAAACCGCTCATTAGCGAGGCTCAGCTTGCCGAAATCAGACAGCGCATCATCGAGGTTATGGAGCCTGCGCTGAAGGATGTTTACAGCGGTCCGTTTGGCGTTGACATGATGATCTGCACGAAAGGGGAAAAGGACGAATTCTGCGATGCTGTGCAGAATCAGGAAGGCGAGGACGTAAACAGAACCGGACTGGGCGTAGTGCCTTGCATCGAGATTAATCTGCGCAGGACGATGGGTCATGTGGCAATTGATCTCTACGAACATCTTGTGGCAAATTCGAGCGATGAGATGAAGACCAACAGGACGAACATCATGCGAGTGGAATATGATGGAAACAGATATCATCTCAGAATAAAGCCTGGCAGACCTTCGGAAGAGGCACCGCTGCAT
Organism: Segatella copri; assembly: GCF_009494835.1. Lineage (GTDB taxonomy): Bacteria > Bacteroidota > Bacteroidia > Bacteroidales > Bacteroidaceae > Prevotella > Prevotella copri_F. Next base: position 23,822 of record NZ_VZBE01000085.1, on the reverse strand, counting down.
TGATTTTTTTGTAAAGAACATAGATATTTTTTGTTAAGAAATAGTAAAATCGGCTTTCCTCGTGCAAGGATTAGCCGATTTTTCATTTTATCTTCAGAACTCACGATTCAGATTCCGATTCGGGAACAGCCTTTTAAAGAGGAACTGTCCCTTTGGGTTTAGGAGCGTTGAGTCATTAAAATGAACCAATAAATTAGAGAAATATGAACAAGAAAGTATTTAGTGCAGCTATTTTAGCTTCAGCTGCAATGGCAATGACTTCTTGCAGCTCAAGCAAGAATGCACAAAATGAGAACGCAACAAAGGCTGAGAAGATAACAGAGGCAGAGGCTGCCCGTCCGTCGGCAGATGAGGAAATGGACGAGAGTTATCTTGTCCTCTCAGAGGCTCAGCAGAACATCGTGAAGAAGAATAATGATTTCGCTTTCAAACTCTATCAGCAGATTAGCGGCATGGATTCTGAGGTGGTTTCGCCTATGAGCATCGCCTATCTGATGGGAATGCTTGCAAATGGTGCTGACGGCAAGACTCAGCAGGAGATTCTGAAGGCAATCGGTTGCGAGGGCGTGAGCGTGAAGGAACTCAACGACTGTTATAAGGCGCTGATGCTTTCGGCTGGCAAGCTCGACAAGCAGACAACCGTAAATATTGCCAACTTTATCGCTATCAACAAGAATTTCACATTGAACAGCGATTTCGCTCGTACCGTAGCCGATTCTTATCAGGCTGGCGTGGAGAGCATGGACTTTACCAATTCTAAATCTGCCACTCGCATTAATGACTGGTGCAAGAAGCAGACTAAAGGCATGATTCCTAGCATCATCGACCAGGTAGACCCTGCAGCCGTTTCTTACCTTCTGAATGCTATTTATTTTAATGGAATCTGGCAGGAGAAGTTTGATGCGAAGAATACCCACCTCGAGAACTTCAGCGGTTACACCCGCGATATTAAGAAGGTGAACATGATGCACCAGAACAAGAAGTTTGCCTATACTGAAAATGATATGTTGCAGGCTGTAGAGCTGCCATACGGAAATGGAAGTTATCAGATGACCGTTCTTCTTCCTAAGGCCGGCAAGAGCATCAGCGAGGTGATGAAGGAGATGGATGCTGATAAACTTCAGAAGTTGAGTAATGACATGGACCGTTGCCAGGTAGATTTAAAATTTCCGAAGTTCACCACAGAGATGGATTTGTCGCTCAACCAGATTATCAGTAAATTGGGAGCTCCAAGCATCTTCCAGCCAGGCACGGCAGATTTCAGCCGTTTTGCCAATGGCAGCTTCTACGTATCGAAGATGTTGCAGAAGGCAAAGATTGAGGTAAGCGAGCGTGGAACAAAGGCTGCTGCCGTAACAGCTGCTGTGATGCTGACCTCACTGGGTCCTCACGAGATGAAGCGTGTAGAATTTCATGCCAACCGTCCATTCGTTTATTTCATTACAGAACGTAACAGTGGCGCCATTCTCTTCATGGGTCAGTTCCTTGGAGAATAATAACAGAGAATTTGCAGGTTCTTAAAACTAGAAAAGCGAAAGCCAAGTCCGTAATCTGGAATCTGGCTTTCGCTTTTTATTTCGCTTAATTCACGTGTTTACTCCTGAAACTTTTCAATGAACTCATCCTCTGTAATGATTGGAATATTGAGTTCATGGGCTTTCTTGTTCTTCGAACTCTGCGAAGCTGCATCGTTGTTAATCAGGAAGTTAGTACTCTTGCTCACGCTTCCCGTAACCTTGCCTCCCTGGCTTTCAATATAAGCCTTCAGCTCGTTGCGGTTCTTGTAATGATGCACATCTCCCGTTACGACGAAAGTCAGCCCCTGGCATTTATTTCCCGTTTCTACAGGCTCTTGCTCCTCGATAATCAGCTCGGACAGCAGATGCTGCACATGCTGGAAATGAACATCATCCTTGAACCAGGCGATAAACTTGGCACTCTTTTCAGGTCCAATACCATCAATGCTTGCAAACTCATCATCGAACATGCTTAGGCGCGCTGCTTCTATCAGTTCCTTCACCTTGTAACGGCTGAGCAGTTTTTTAGCCACATCGCCGCCGCAGAGCGGAATATTCAAGGCGTAGAGCAGATGACGGCCGTCAGTATGGCGGCTTTTCTCTACACTCTCCAGAAGATTGCTTACGCTCTTCTTGCCAAATCCTTCGAAACAGGAAATCTCGAACGCATAATTCTTCAGTTTGTAGAAATCAGCATATTCCCTGATAAAACCATGATTGATGAATTTCCAGACAGTCTGTTCTGAGATTCCGTCAATATTGATTCCTTCCTTGCTGACGAAGCGGGCAAATTTCTTAAGTTGTTTGGCTGGGCAGGCTGCATTGGTGCAATGGAGAGTCTTGGTGCCGCTCTCGCTCTCGCGCACTACGGCTGGCGCATGGCAAACCGGACATTCGGCGGGAATGACAAAACTCCCCACAACCTCTGTAATATTGATTACCTTTGGGATAATCTTATTGGCCTTAATGACCTGTAGTCTGGTTCCCTTGTCGCCAATGCCCAGACGCTCGCATTCGCTTACATTGCAGAGCGAGGCACGCTGCACGGTGGTTCCTTCCAGTTCTACCGGTTTGAAAACAGCTACAGGCGTGATGGTGCTGGCTGCGCACGACCATTCGATGTGGTCGAGTACGGTGTCAGCATGTTCATCTTGCCATTTAAAGGCAAATCCTGCCCTCGTAGCGTGGTGGCCTGTAACCGAACCGGTAGCTGCATAAACCGTATCATCGTAGCAAATCACCAGTCCGTCTACCGGGAAAGGATTCTTCTTGCTTGTCACCTTCTCCGTAAACTTGTCTATTTCCAGCTGGATATTTTCTGTGGTAGGGTGGTCAATACGCTCACGTTCTACAGGATTCATTCCCAGTTCTTTCAGCATCCGCATGCGTTCGCCCCATGAGGTAAGTTCCCGCTCAGTATAAACCAGGGTGAACGGAATCCATTGGATGTGGCGCTGCTTCACCTCTTCAATATCCTTCAGCGTGAGTGAGCCTGAAGCGAGGTTTCGTGGATTGGCGTAATCGCCTTCGCTTTCGATGATAAACTGTTCGAAATCAGTATACGAAATGACGGCTTCTCCTCTTACTACAAAATGTCCTTTCTCTGAAATGGTAGCAGGAATGCCTGAAATGGCTGGAGCCAAGTGGGTAATGTTGGTGCCGATGTGTCCGTTACCGCGGGTAACGATTTTGGTGAGTTTTCCGCCGTCATAGGTTACTACGAGGGTCAGTCCGTCCAGTTTCCATGAAATCCAGATAGGGCGGTCTTCTGCCCATTTTACAAGATCACTTACCTGTTTGGTCTTTGCCAGAGAGAGGGCGGCAAATTCATGCTCCTCTTTCTTTCCTACGATAGAATCTTCTGACACGCGATTAGTAGGGGAGTCAGGCAGAATTTCGCCTGTTTCCTCTTCCAATCTCTTGAGCTGGTCGAAAAGGGCGTCCCACTCATAGTCGGTCATGAGTTCGCCTTTTCCGTTATAATAACTATCCGAAGCTTGGTTGAGTCTTTCAACCAAGCTCTTCATCTGCAATAGTTTCTCTTCCATAATGAATGTTTGAGGATGTTTATCAAATGTTGTGTTTTTCGATGGCAAGAAATTATTCTGCAGGTTCCATGGCTATGGAGAGTTTTTCAAAGGCAAAACGCTGACCTCTGTTTCCTCCATAGTTTACACGTCCGCAGATGCAGAAACCCATCGAAGACAGAAGGTTAATCATCGGCGTATTGTCAAAGTTGGTGTCAACCTTGATGCTAGGTATTTTTTCTACCTCGCACATGCTGTTCACCTTACTGATGAAAATACGCGCCAAACCTTCACGCTGGAAACTAGGCAACGTAGCAAAGCGATGTATTACATAATAATCGCCATCAGTAATCCAGTTGCCTACTAATTTCTTATATTTGGGTTCACCATTCAATATGACTGCTCCATAGACAACTACCTCTTCGTTTACAGTCAGAACGAAGGCGTTGCCATTTTCTATGTCCTTTCTAATGTCTTTTTCTGATGGATATTCCTCAGTCCATTGATGACGTCCCGATTCTATCATACTTTGGCGAGCCTGGTCGATGACTTTCCAGCAAGCAGCAAAGTCCTTTATATACGCCGGTCTGAAGTTTGTCTTCATATTTATTACGCTTTTATTATTCGGGTGCAAAATTAACAAAAAAAAACGAATTAAACTAAAAAACGGAGGAAAAACTTCACTTTTTTGTTCGTTTTCCTCCGTTTTTCTTGTTTCCTGCTCATTTTGAGCTATTTTTCCTTTGCTTTTTGCTAAGAACTGGGCAGAATAAGATTCTGCAATATTTGTTCTGAAGATAGACTTCTGTTCTGCTTGTCTACTTCTTTAATCTGTTTTATGCCAGACATTTGTCGAGCTCAGCAATGATAGCATCTTTCTGTTCCTTGATATGCTGACCGATGAATACGATTTTTATCATACGGTCGCCCAATTCCTGATCCCATTCCTTCTGCAGCTGTGGGTTATTCATCAAGACCTGGGCGAGTTCGTCTTTCGGCATGGTAGCCAACCATTGACCAGCCTGCTTTACAGTCTTCTGCTTGCCAGCCTGTTCGAACACGTAGCACATGTCGCGCTCATCATCGAAATAGCAGATTCCCTTGGCGCGAACCACGTCTCTAGGCCATTTTCTTGCTACGAAATCATCGAAGAGACCCAAGTCGAAAGGCTTGCGACGATAGTAAACGAAGGTGCCGATTCCGTATTCCTCAACTTCTCCGCCTTCATGATCATGGTCATGGTCGTGATGATGGTGATGATGATGTTCATGCTCGTCATGATCGTGGTCATGATGATGATGCTCATGTTCGTCTTCCTCGTCATGGTCGTGATGATGGTGATGATGTTCATGTTCGTCATCATCATCTTCTTCTTCATGCTCTTCGTTTCTTTCTGATTCAATCTCCTGAATCCAACCGGCTGAAGTGGATACGGTTTCCCAATCAAACTTCTTGGTGTTGACGATCAGATTCAAGTCAACGTCACCATAGTTGCATTCAAAGATTTCTGCCTTAGGCTGGATGGCGCGGATAATCTGCTTCAGGTGCTCCAGCTCCTTAGGCTCAACCTCAGCTGCTTTGTTCAGGAGAATGATGTTGCAGAACTCAATCTGCTGGATGACGAGCGAAGCCAGATCTTCCTCATCCATATTCTTCTTCATCAGGTCGCTGCCGTTGGAGAATTCATCCTTCATGCGCAAAGCATCTACTACGGTAACGATGCTGTCAAGGCGCAGAATGCCATTCTCGATGTACTGAGGGCCGAGGGATGGGATAGAGCAGATGGTCTGTGCAATAGGAGCAGGCTCGCAGATTCCGGAAGCCTCGATGACAATGTAATCGAAACGCTTCATGTCTACGATTTCCTTGAGCTGTTCTACCAGGTCCATCTTCAATGTGCAGCAGATGCAACCATTCTGGAGAGAAACGAGCGAATCATCTTTCTGACCTACTACGCCACCTTTTTCTATCAGGGCTGCATCAATATTGACTTCACCAATATCGTTGACGATGACGGCAAATTTAATACCTTTTTCGTTAGCTAAAATCTTGTTGAGAAGGGTTGTCTTTCCACTACCCAGGTAGCCTGTCAAGAGCAATACAGGCACTTCCTTCTTTGCGTTCATATTAAAATATTTTAATGTTATACTTCTTAAACCCAGTCTGCTGATAATGCTGCTTTCTCGGGCAGCTGTCATCTGGCAGTCTGACGGTTTTGCGAAACTGCAAAGATTGTGCCACACCTTATTTTTTTGCCATTTTTTTTTCGTACACCCCTTTTTTGTCAGTTATCTTGTGTTATTTTTAGGTTATATTTCATGTTTTTCTCATTTTTCTTTGGTGGTTTCAACTAGAAATAGTATATTTGCAGAGAAAATGTGTTTCAAACAGCACATAAACTTAATGAATAAACATATTTTATATACATAAGTAAGTTAAGATGAAAAATTTTAAGGTTTTAGTTTTGACGGTTGTGGCAGTCCTTGCGCTGGCATCATGCGGCACTACTCAGACGGTGCCTCTGACCGGTCGCACTCATCGCATCTCTGTATCCGATGAGCAGGTACTCAGTCTGTCTAATCAGGAATACACAAAGTACATGGCTTCTGCCAAGAAGTCGACCAATGCAGCCAATACGGCTATGGTTCAGCGGGTAGGAAAAAGACTTGCCAATGCTGTTGAACTCTATTTGAAGCAGAATGGATTTGAAGCCGATGTGAAGAATTATTCATGGGAATTCAACCTGGTACAAGATAAGTCTGCCAATGCATTCTGTATGCCTGGCGGTAAAATCGTGGTTTATGAAGGACTTTTGCCTTACACTCAGAATGAAACCGCTTTGGCAATCGTTTTGGGTCACGAAATAGCTCATGCTGTGGCTAAGCATAGTGCTGAGCAGCTCACCAAGCAGCAGAATCAGCAAACCGGTACAAGCATCCTGGGAACTGTGTTGAACCAGACAGTAGGTAATGGTGTAGGTAATGTGGCAAGTGCAGTTGCCGGACAGTATTTCTCATTCCGCAATCTGAAGTATTCCCGTGATAATGAAACCGAGGCAGATTACATGGGGCTTATCTTCGCTGCCATGGCTGGTTACGATCCTCAGCAGGCCATTCCTTTCTGGAAGAGAATGTCACAGGGCTCAAGCAGCAATCAGAGTGATATTTTCAGTGATCACCCTTCAGACGCCAAGCGTATTGCAGCCTTGCAGAAGGAAATGCCTACTGCGCTGAAGTATTATAAACCTCAGACAACTTATAAGGTAGGTTCTACGAGCAGGACTTCTACAACCAAGAAGACCAGTAGAAAAAAGAAGACTACAACCCGCAGAAAATAAGGAATTTTCCGAATCTCTCGAATCTGAAGAAATGAATTCATCTTCTCTTTCGAATCTCTCGAATCTGAAGAATCAAATTAAAATAGTTAAGTATGGAGTATTTATCTCATAACCTTTGGCTGGTATGGACGTCGGTGATGTTCATCTGCCTCATCTTAGAGTTGTCTTCCGGCGATTTCTATGTTACTTGTTTTGCCATTGGTGCGCTCATCAGCATTCCTGTGGCATTAGTAGGAGCACCTTTCTGGGTGCAGGTAGTGGTTTGGGCTATCTGCTCTATGCTTAGCATCTGGCTGGTTCGTCCGCATCTGCTGAAATCGCTGCATAAGGGTGGGGAAGACCGCCGCAGTAATGCCGATGCGCTGGCAGGACAGATAGGGGAAGTAACCGAGATGATTCCTGCCGGAGGTTTCGGCAGAGTGAAACTGGATGGAGATGATTGGAAAGCAGAAGCTCCGCATCTTGCCGAACCGCTTGCTGTAGGCGATAAGGTTCGAATCTTAGGCCATGAATCTATCATCCTCAAGGTAGAAAAAATCTAGGTTAGAAAAGTTTAGAGTCAACATTATTCACTTAATCGTATAAACATCATGAACATAGGAATTTACGTGCTGATTGCTCTAGTAGCACTTGCACTCGTAGTGGTTAAGAAAACCATCGTTATCATCCCTCAGAGTGAGACGAAAATCATAGAGCGTCTCGGACGATATTATGCCACGCTCAAACCGGGTATTAATATCATCATTCCTTTCATTGACCATGCGAAGGATATTGTGGCGATGAGAAGCGGAAGATACGTTTATACTAACAGCATTGACCTTCGTGAACAGGTTTATGATTTCGACCGCCAGAACGTAATCACCAAGGATAATATCCAGATGCAGATTAATGCGTTGCTCTATTTCCAGATTGTCGACCCATTCAAGAGTGTGTATGAAATCAATAATCTGCCAAACGCTATAGAGAAACTGACCCAAACAACCTTGCGTAATATAATAGGTGAGATGGAGCTTGACCAGACGCTTACTTCACGCGATACGATCAACACCAAACTGCGTGCGGTTCTGGATGATGCAACCAATAAGTGGGGAATCAAGGTAAACCGAGTAGAGTTGCAGGATATTACACCTCCTGAGAGTGTGCTCCAGGCCATGGAAAAGCAGATGCAGGCTGAACGCAACAAGCGTGCTACCATCCTGACTTCTGAAGGTGAGAAGGAAAAGCAGCGCCTGCTCTCAGAAGGTGAGAAGGCTGCCATCGTGAACAAGGCTGAGGCTGCCAAACAGCAGGCTATCCTGAATGCAGAAGGTGAGGCTACTGCCCGCATCCGTAAGGCTGAGGCCGAGGCTATTGCCATTCAGAAGATTACGGAAGCTGTAGGACAGAGTACGAATCCAGCCAACTATCTCCTGGCCCAGAAATACATCAGTATGATGCAGGAAGTAGCACAGGGTAAGGATAATAAGGTGGTTTATCTGCCATACGAGGCAACCAATCTCTTGGGTTCTATAGGAGGAATCAAAGACCTTTTCAAGGGATAAAGACCTCTGAGTCGATGGATAATGCCCTTTGACTCAAGAAATAAAGCACTCAGACATCAGTAAACTGTAACTTCAGTAAATATATAAAACAGGATAAAAATGAAGAAAATCTGTATCGTTGCAGGTGCAAGACCTAACTTTATCAAGGTTGCGCCCGTAATTAGAGCAATTCGTAATGCTCAGGAAGCTGGTAACGAAATCAGCTATCAGTTGGTTTACACAGGAAAAGAGGATGACCCGACACTGGAATCTTCTCTTTTCGATGACTTAGGCATTCAGAAACCGGATGCTTATCTCGGTGTAGACTGTCCAAACATGAACGAACTTACCGGACAGGTGATGGGTCAGTTTGAGTGCTATCTGCAGCAGAATGCTACAGATGTTGTCATTGTGGTTGATGATCTGGCTTCAACCATGGCTGTGGCTATTGTTACCAAGAAGCAGGGTGTGCAGCTTGCTCATATTGCAGCCGGAACCCGCAGTTTTGACATTACCATGCCAAAGGAAATCAACCGTCTGGTGATTGATGGCTTGTCAGATATTCTCTTTACCGCTGGCATTTCAAACAACAGCATCGCCAACAAGGAAGGTGCAGAATTGTCTAAGGTTTACATGGTAGGAAATGTGCTTATCGACAACATCCGCTTCCTTCAGTCTAAAATGCAGCGGCCTGAAGTCATGGACGAGTTTCATCTGAAAGAAGGCGAATATATGGTTCTGACCTTGAACCGCAAGGCCATCGTCAATAACATTGATGAGATGAAATCGCTCATTTCTGTCATAGATGAAGAGGCGCGCCAGGCTGGAGTGAAGGTGATTGCTCCGCTTCGAGGTAAAGCCTTGGGCTTCGTGCTCGCATTCAAGGCTTATCAGGAAGAGAGTAATCATCAGAGTGGAATCCAGGTGGTTCAGCCGCTCGATTATCTGTCGTTTGCTTATCTTACAGCTCACGCCAAAGGTGTGATTACCGATTCGGGTAATGTGGCTGAAGAAGCTACCTTCAATGGGGTTCCTTGCATTACGCTCAACAGCTATACTGAGCATATTGAAACTGTAAAGGTGGGTACAAACGAACTGGTTGCTGAAGATCCGGAGTTACTGAAGCAAACTATGCAGAAACTTCTGAAGGGTGAATGGAAGAAAGCGGGCATTCCTGACAGATGGGATGGCCGCTCAGCAGAAAGAATAGTCCAGATTCTCGCTGAATAGAATCTAAACTCATAGCGTATAATCTCATGGAGAGAGATGATGCTATGTAAACTGATTCTTTTCAGAATAAACTTAGAGGTTCACTTCAATATGATTATATTGAAAAGTGAACCTCTTTCTTTTTATGCTTTATCTTTTTCTTAATCCTTTTCAGGCGCCTTTGGCACAGGATAGTCGTATTGCTTGAAATAGGCTGGCGTCTTATTATCATACCATACTCCTTCTACGTTTAAGCCGATAGAGAAAGTCTTTTTGGAATTAGTGTATCTTACACCGGCTCCTAAAACGTTGGCGCCAGGTACTCCCATTCCGTAGCCACCCGGCATGATTCCTCTTCCCATACCCCAAGGATACATTCCGTAGCCCCAAGGCGAATAGCCGTAGGGACCATAGCCATAACCGCCATAACGGCCGTAAAGAGAATTGTAATTGTTGGCTACACTAAGCTGACCGTAAACGTAAGCCTCCCAATGCTCATTAAACTGGTAGCCCAGAATGCCGTAGACTCCACCGTCATGATAACTGTCTCCACCATAGTTTACGTTGTTGATATAAGTGCCCAGAGCCAACCAGAGTTTGTTGTCTTTGGTGAGTGGCGTCAGGTAGGTTGCATCGATGGTCTGGGTGAAACCGCCTCTGTGAGGCACATTCTTGCCGAATGTAGCAAAGGCAGAAAGATCTACCGAGAGATTCAATCCCTTGTGCAGCCCCCAGCCATAGCCCAACGGATAACTCAAGCTGTTGGTAAGGTTGGAGATGGGATTATTATAATAGGTGCTGTCTAGCGAAGCATCACCCAGTAATCCGTTTTTGCCGAGAGTTTCTTTCTTATCTGATAGTCGGGCAGGAGTCATATATGCATTCTTCACCGGTTTTCCCTGATAAATCATAGGTTTTCCTGCCTGGTAAACCGTATCGCCAGGCAGCAACCATTCTTCGCGCGGACTGTCCGGACTGTGCAATGGTCCGAAGCTTACCTGTTGCTGTGCACTTGCTTCTGTAGTGAGGAAAGTGCAAAAAGCGATGATAATATATATTTTTTTCTTCATAATTGATTGCATTTTCTGTCTTCTGCTGCAAAGATATGAAGAATGTATGAAACAAAGGAACTTTTCCCGCATAAAAAATCAATTTTTTAGAATAAAATCATTATCTTTGCATCCGATAACATAAATAGATGTAAAATTATACAAAAATATGAAGAAGATCATCAGATTATTGACACTCGCTCTTCTTACGGTGCCTGTTACGACATTCGCTCAGAGTGAAGGCAATCAGAACACATCAGAACCAGCCGGAAAAGTTGTGGCGTCTAAGCCCGATTCTCTGCTCGACTGGGAAACACCGCACAATCCAACTTGCCCTCAGGTGTTGCTGGAAACTACGATGGGTAACATTCTCGTGGCTCTCTACAATGATACTCCCAAGCATCGGGATAATTTCCTGAAACTTGTCAATTCGGGCTATTATGACGGTTGCATCTTTCAGCGTGTCATCAAGAATTTCATGATTCAGGGTGGCGATTATTCATGCAGAAAGGTGAACATGAAAAAGCCGCAGAAGTTTGATGTAAACTATACGGTTCCGGCAGAAATCATCTATCCTAAATATTATCATAAGCGCGGACAGCTCTGTGCTGCTCGCGAAGGAGATGATGAAAATCCGGCCAAAGCTTCGGCGTCTACTGATTTCTACATCACCTGGGGCAGAAATTTTTCTCCCCGGCAGATGGAATATTATGTAGAAAAACTGAAACGGGACGGCAAGTATTACGCCATTCCTTCAGAACAGTTGCAAAAGGGCTACATCAAGCATGGTGGTGTTCCTCACCTTGACAACGGCTACACTGTATTCGGAGAGGTGCTTGAAGGCATGGATGTGGTTGATAAGATTCAGAATGTGGCTACCGATAAGACGAACAACGACAGACCTCTCACGGATGTCATCATTCTGAAAGCCAAGCAGATGAAGTAACTTTCTGATGGTAAACTGAAGAAATAAGTAACTGAGCCCATTAAAAGAGAAAAAATCGATAAGTAAAAATATTAAATACGAGAAAAATGAAGTCATTAAAGGAATTATATAGAGTAGGTAAGGGGCCATCGAGCAGTCATACGATGGGGCCTCAGCGTGCAGCCAAACTTTTTCAGGAGCGTTGCCCTAACGCTTCTTATTATGAAGTAACCCTCTATGGAAGTCTGGCTGCTACAGGTAAGGGACACATGACTGATGTGGCAATAGAAGAAGTGCTCAGACCTCATAAAACTGTGAATATTATCTGGCAGCCACAGACTTTCCTTCCTTATCATCCCAACGGAATGAAATTTGTGGGCAAGGATCTGAACGGCGATATTATCGATGAATGGACCGTTTACAGTATTGGTGGTGGAGCCATATCAGATGGTACTGCCGGCAACGAAGAGCTGGGCGCCAAGGATGTTTATGATCTGAACAAGCTCGCCGACATCAAGCAATGGTGCTATGATAACGGACGCTCATTCTGGGAGTATGTTGAGAAATGCGAATCGGAAGATATCTGGGATTATCTCGACATGGTTTGGCAAACGATGAAGCAGAGCATCAGAAATGGTTTGAACCATGAAGGTGTTTTGCCGGGTCCGCTGAAGCTACAGCGTAAGGCTGCCACCTATTATATAAAGGCGAAGGGTTACCGTGCTTCCCTGCAGAGCCGCGGCTTGGTTTATGCTTATGCGCTGGCTGTGAGCGAAGAGAATGCTTCGGGTGGTACCATCGTTACAGCTCCTACCTGTGGCGCCTGTGGTGTATTGCCAGCTGTACTCTACCACATGTTTACTTCTCATGATATGAGTGAACAGCGCATCTTGAGAGCCTTGGCTACAGCCGGATTGGTGGGCAACATCGTAAAGCAGAATGCTTCTATCAGTGGTGCTGATGTAGGTTGCCAGGGCGAGGTAGGTGTTGCCTGCGCCATGGCTTCGGCTGCAGCCTGCCAGCTTTTCGGAGGCAGTCCGGCTCAGGTAGAATATGCTGCCGAAATGGGATTGGAGCATCATCTCGGAATGACCTGCGACCCGGTTTGCGGACTGGTTCAGATTCCTTGCATCGAGCGAAATGCCTTTGCTGCCGCCCGAGCTTTGGATGCAGACCTCTACGCTTCCTTCTCAGATGGCCATCATACCGTATCTTTCGACCGTGTAGTTGAAGTAATGCGACAGACGGGTCATGACCTACCTTCGCTTTACAAGGAAACAAGCGAAGGCGGTTTGGCAAAGGGATTTCCAAGAGACATTTAGTCATAAAATGCTTCGCTGAATCATAAAATGTTTTTCAGCTATTTTATTCTGTTTGGTAAGAGGGCTTTTATTTTGGCACGCTATTTGTAAGTCCCCTTGCCAAACAATAATAAAGTAAATACGAATAAAAACATTTTATATTATGGCACAGAAAGGTAATATTGGTGTAACGACAGAGAACATTTTCCCTGTCATCAAGAAATTCTTATATTCAGATCACGACATCTTCCTCCGTGAGATGGTTTCAAACGCCGTAGATGCTACACAGAAGTTGAAGACTCTTGCAGCTCAGGGCGATTTCAAGGGCGAGATAGGCGACACAACCGTTCGTGTCTCTCTCGATGAGAAGGCTGGAACCTTGACTATCAGCGACCATGGTATAGGTATGACAGAGGAGGAAATCGATAAATATATCAACCAGATTGCATTCTCAGGCGTAACTGACTTCCTCGACAAGTATAAGGAGAATGCCAACGCCATCATCGGCCACTTCGGTCTCGGCTTCTATTCTTCTTTCATGGTAGCCAGCAAGGTAGAAATCATCACTAAGAGCTACAAAGAGGGAAGCAAGGCTGTAAAGTGGAGCTGCGATGGTTCACCTGCTTTCGAAATCGAAGATGCAGACAAGGCTGAGCGTGGTTCAGACATCATCCTCCATATTGCTGATGATTGCAAGGAATTCCTGCAGAAGAACAAGATTGAGGAACTTCTGAACAAGTACTGCAAGTTTATGGCAGTGCCTGTTGCTTTCGGCAAGAAGACCGAATGGAAGGACGGCAAGAATGTGGAGACTGATGAGGATAACATTATTAATAATGTGGAGCCTCTCTGGACCAAGGCTCCTAGCACACTGAAGGATGAGGACTACAAGAAGTTCTATCACACCCTTTATCCGATGCAGGACGACCCGTTGTTCTGGATTCATCTGAATGTAGACTTCCCATTCAATCTCACGGGTATTCTCTACTTCCCACGCATCAAGAGCAGCATCGACATGCAGCGCAACAAGATTCAGCTCTATTGCAACCAGGTGTTCGTAACCGACCAGGTAGAAGGCATTGTACCAGAATTCCTCACATTGCTTCATGGTGTAATCGATTCACCGGACATTCCGCTGAACGTAAGCCGCAGCTACCTGCAGAGCGACAGCAACGTGAAGAAGATTTCTACCTACATCACCAAGAAGGTAGCCGATCGTCTGAACTCTATCTTCAAGGAGAACCGCAAGGAGTTTGAAGAGAAATGGGATGATCTCAAGATCTTCATCAACTACGGAATGCTCTCTCAGGAAGATTTCTACGAGCGCGCAAAGGACTTCGCACTTCTGAAAGATGTTGAGGGCAAGTACTTTACTTTCGAGGAGTACAAGACGCTGATTAAGGACAATCAGACCGATAAGGACGGCAACCTGGTTTATCTCTATGCCAACAATAAGGAAGAGCAGTATTCTTATATCGAGGCTGCCAAGCAGAAGGGTTATTCTGTACTTCTGATGGAAGGTCAGCTCGATACGCCGATGGTAAACATGCTGGAGCAGAAGCTGGAGAAGAGCCGCTTTACACGTGTTGACGCCGACATCATCGACCGCCTCATCGTGAAGGAAGATGCTAAGAAGACCGATTTGAGCAAAGAGCAGTCTGACAACTTGACAGAAGTATTCCGCTCTCAGATGCCTCAGCTTGACAAGGCAGAATTCTTTGTTGAGATTCAGGCTTTGGGCGAACAGAACCAGCCAGTGCTCATCACTCAGAACGAGTACATGCGCCGTATGAAGGCGATGAGCCAGTTCCAGGCAGGCATGAACTTCTACGGTCAGATGCCAGACAGCTACAACATCGTACTGAACTCAGACCATGCTCTGGTAAAGAAGGTATTGGAAGATGCTGAGGCCAACACTGCTGAAACATTGAAGCCAATCCTTGCAGAAATCAAGGGTCAGGAAGCTCGCCTTGCCGTACTCCATCAGGAGCAGAACAAGAAGAAGCCTGAAGAGATTACCCAGCAGGAGAAGGATGATGTTCACAACACAGAGAAGGCCATCAGCGATGAGAAGGCTAAGCGCAACGAAATCATCTCGGGCTATGCTAAGAACAACAACATTGTTCACCAGCTCATCGACCTTGCCCTGCTTCAGAACGGTATGTTGAAGGGTGCATCGCTCGACGCATTCCTCAAGAGAAGCGTTGACATGATTAAGTAATCCAACCTGTAAAAAGGTTTGATTTAAGAAATAAAACTTTGCGATGCGTAACATTTCATGTTACAAATTGTTTCTATCATATGTGCTAAATGTTTCAAAACGAACATTTAGCACATTTTTTTTCGCTTTCCTTTGGTGGCTTTCCTTTTTTTTATTACCTTTGCAATATCGATAAACGAAAAACATGATTAAAAAAATCGCCATCATGGAACAAACAAATTCAAATTACAGCATTATTGCTGATTATTACTCTGAACACTACAACGAGCTGAAGTTGTATGTCATGTCCCGTTCGCTTCCGGCAGACGAGGCTGAAGACATCGTGCAGAATACTTTTGTGCGATTACTTCGAGGCGATAAGATGATTACGCCTGTTACTTTACCTTGTTTTGTATACACCATTGCCAAGAATCTGATTATCGATTATTACCGGCGCAAGCATAAGATTGAGGAGTATGAACACTTCCTGGGAGCTAGCGACTGGATGGGAAGATATGATGTTGATGGCGAATCAGTTTTCTCTGCCCAGCAGACCAACGAGATTCTGGAGCGTGGCATTGCCCGGCTCACAGAGAAGAGAAGCAAGGTTTACCGCCTGAATCTCTTCGAAGGAATGCAGGTGAGCGAGATTGCCCAAAGTCTGAACCTCGGATATAAAGCGGCTGAGAATCGTCTGACTCTGGCTAGAAAAGAAATAAGAGATTATATGAAAAAAGAGTTGGCTAGTTAAAATGCTAGTCAACTCTTTCTGTTTATTCTTACTGCCTTGCTGAAAGGCAATTCTTAACTATTTTTTTAGTTTTCCTTAAACCCGATTACTCTTGTCAAACCTTTATCAAGATAAAAGGTTTGGGTTACTTCCTGCTTCTCGCCCTGATGGTTGGTCAGCTTGTATGTAGCCCTTAAATATAATAAGGTGTCGGGATAAGCTGCATCATTATAATTAATATTCTTCTTGACGTAAGGCAGTTTGCTGACATTTTGTCGCATCACCTTCATCTGGTCGAAACTGATCATGGCGGTAGGAGTGAGGCGGGAGAACCGCTCATAGCTGCAGTCCTGCTCAACGAGGTTTTCATTAAGAAAATCCTTGACAAGAGATTGAGCCTTGTGCTGATCGCCACACGAGGTGAACATCAGCACAAGTCCTGAAACCATGAAAAACATCATTTTCTTTATCATAGACATCTTCTTTTTTATTAAGCCGCACTGCTTTTATTAAGCTCGTTGTTTTATTTAGCGAGCTTGCTTATTTAGCCACGCTGCGGAGAATCTCCAGCAAGTGATCCCAAACCATCTCTACAGTAGGAATGAGAAGAGCCTCGTCTGGGGTGTGAACATTGCGAAGGGTAGGACCGAAACTTACCATATCGAGCTCAGGATAACGCTCTGAGAAAAGACCACACTCCAAACCGGCATGAATACCCTTTACCAATGGCTTTTTGCCGAAGAGCTTTTCATAAGCCTTCACAGCCAGGTCGGTAAGCTCGCTGTTGGCGCGCATCTTCCAAGCTGGATACTTGTCGCCTACAGTTACCTCGGCGCCAGCCAGAAGGAAGGCTGCCTTTACGGTGTTGGTCATGTTCTCCAGATTGCTCATCACGTTACTTCGCTGAGAAGCTACGATGTTGATGCTGTTCTCATCGGTCATCACGCTTGCCACATTGCTTGAGGTTTCTACCATCCAGGCAATCGCCTCATCCTGACAGGTAGTAAGCGGACCGTTGTCTACAGCCTGGAGAGCCATTACGAACTTGTCAGCTACAGCTTTCTCGATGACAGGTGCAGCATCGGTGCTGCTCATATTGAACAGCATAGCCTGTTCGGTTACGTGGAATTCATCTTCTACTTCTGATGCAAAGATGTTCCAGTCGGCACGAACCTGTTCCTTATCAGCATTTTTGACGGCGAAAACAATTTTTCCGTCGCGAGGAATCGCATTGTGCATTTTGCCGCAGTTGAAGCTTACGAGGCGCAGACTTCCATCCAGTTTCTCATTTTCGAGGAAGAGGAAGCGGGCAAGAATTTTGATGGCATTGGCGCGCTTCTTGTTGATGTCATCGCCCGAGTGACCACCGTTGAGACCCTTCAGCGAAGCTTCCATGAAGAAATAACCCGCAGGAGCCTCTTCGCGTGAGAAGTGGAAAGTGGCATGGGTTGTCTGACCACCGGCGCAGGATACGAAGATTTCGCCCTCATCCTCTGAGTCAAGATTGATGAGCATCTTTCCGGTCATAAAGCCCGCCTTCATGCCGTGAGCACCGGTCAGTCCGGTTTCTTCATCACGTGTAAAGACGCACTCGATAGGACCATGCTCAATATCGTTGCTTGCCAGGATAGCCAGCTCGATGGCGCAGCCTATACCGTCGTCAGCACCCAATGTAGTGCCTTTTGCCTTAAGCCATTCTCCGTCTACGTAAGTCTGGATGGCGTCTTTGTGGAAATCGAAATCAACATCTACCAGTTTATCGCAAACCATGTCCATGTGGCTCTGCAGGATGATGGTTTCAGCATGCTCGTAGCCTGGAGTGGCAGCTTTACGGATGAGCACATTACCGGTTTCATCTACCAGCGTTTCGAGCTGATGAGCCTCTCCGAAAGATTTCAAAAACTCAATCATGTTCTCCTCGTGCTTGGAAGGACGAGGTATTTCGTTGATTTTTGCGAACTGCTCGAACACGAGAGCAGGCTTCAATTCACTTTTATTCATTTATTTTCTATTATTTTGTTTTGATAAAACATTTATTTCTGCTATTTTGTTTTGGTTATTCCCAAAAAAATAGTACCTTTGCACCCAAAAGTGCACTAAGGCACTGCAAAGGTAATAAAAATGATAAAATTAATGTTATTAAGCGTGTTAATAATTGCTATCTGCATGGCATTATTTTGCGTAAAGGTGATTTTTAAGAAGAACGGCAAGTTCTCTTCCCAGCATGTGCACGACAATCCGGGCTTGCGCAAGCAGGGCATTCATTGTGTGGTGGATCAGGACCGCGAGGCAAGGGAAGCCAACAAGGCTTATTAGAAAATAGTAATAATATAATATGATAGAAAAAATGAGAAAGAACATTTTGAGTTCAGTGGCAATTGCAGCTGTTGCTGCCCTGTCATTGGCATCATGCAACAAATCTCAGCCTCAGGTAGAGGCTAAGTCAGAGAGCAAGGCTCCTGCTGAATTGAAGATTGCTTATGTAGAGGTAGACTCTATCATGACTCAGTATACCTTTGCTAAGGAGTATTCTTCTATCTTGGAGAAGAAGGGTCAGAACATTCAGGCTACTATTGCGCAGAAGGGCCAGCAGCTTCAGGCAGCAGCAGCCAACTTCCAGCAGAAGATTCAGCAGAATGCTTACACCCGCGAGCAGGCTGAGGCTATCCAGGCTGGACTGCAGAAGCAGAACAACGACCTGCAGGGCTTGCAGCAGCGCTTGAGCAACGAGTTTGCTGCTGAGCAGGAGAAGTACAACAAGGCGCTCCACGACAGCATTGCCAACTATCTTGCCCGCTATAACAAGGACAAGAAGTACAGCATTATCTTCTCTAAGAGCGGCGATAATCTGCTCTATGCTGACAAGGCTTACGATATTACAAAAGAGGTGATTTCCGGCTTGAACAAGGCTTACAAGGGAAAGCTGAAGAAAGAGGAGGCTGCTCCTGCTAAAAAGTAAGAGAAATGCTTCGTAAGGAAAGATACGATTTTATATTGAACCATTTCAGAAGTGCGCTGCCGAATGTAACTACCGAGTTGCAGTTCGGTAGCGCATTTCAGCTTCTGGTGGCTACCTTGCTTTCTGCGCAATGTACCGACAAACGCATCAACATGGTTACGCCTGCTCTCTTTGCCCGTTATCCTGATGCGCAGCACATGGCACAGGCGAGCGAGGAAGATATTTATGAGTTGATCAGTTCGGTGAGTTATCCGAATGCCAAGGCGAAGCATCTTGCTGAAATGTCTCGCCAGCTGGTTGAGATGTTCGGAGGTGAGGTGCCTGAGGCTGCGGATGATTTGGAGAAGTTGGCAGGAGTGGGGCGCAAGACTGCGAATGTGATTCGTGCCGTATGGTTCGGTCATGCTACGATGGCGGTGGATACGCATGTTTACCGTGTGAGTCATCGTATGGGGTTGGTGCCGAAAACGGCAGATACGCCCCGAAAAGTAGAAGATTATCTGATGAAACACATTCCGGCTGAGGATATTCCGAATGCGCATCATTGGATTCTGCTGCATGGCAGATATATTTGCAAGAGTACGAAGCCGCTCTGCGATAAATGCTTTTTTAATGAATATTGCCCAAAACTATTAAAGGACAGTAAGCTTTAGGTAGATATTAGTGATTAATTGGTAGTGATTAGTTTGTTAATCACTACCAATTAATCACTAATTAAAGTTTTATTGTTTTATTCAAGAGATAGTTATCCAGAATCACCATGGCAGCCATGGCTTCAACCACTGGCACGGCTCTTGGCAAAACGCAAGGATCATGACGGCCGCGGGCAGTCAGCATGGTGGCATTTCCTTCCAAATCTACCGTATTCTGCTCCATCAGCAGAGTAGCAATTGGCTTAAAGGCAACACGGAAATAGATGTCCTGACCATTGCTCAAACCGCCCTGTATTCCTCCGCTATGATTGCTCTTTGTTGTAATACGGGCAGCAATATCCTGATTCACAGCAGCATCAGCTGGCGTCTCTGCAGCATCAGCCTTCGGGATAAAGACATCATTCTGCTCACTTCCGCGGGCAGTAACTCCGGCAAATCCCTCACCATATTCAAAACCCTTCACGGCGTTAATGCCAAGCATGGCAGCACCCAGTTGGGCATGAAGCTTGCCAAATTCAGGCTCGCCCAATCCTACCGGGCAACCCTTGATGACGCAAGTGATGATTCCACCAATCGTATCGCCGTCGGCCTTAACCTGGGCGATGAGATCTTCCATCTCCTTCGCCTTCCGCTGGTCAGGACAGCGCACCGGATTATCTTCTATGGTGTTAAGGTCATACAGATGATAATCTTTCTCCAGCGCGATGCTGCCCACCTGCGATGTATAGGCCGTGATGCTGATGCCCAACTGTCGCAAGGCAAGTTTAGCCAAAGCTCCGCCTACGCATCGGGCAATGGTGATGCGGGCTGAAGAACGGCCGCCGCCACGATGATCGCGTACACCATACTTCTCGTGATAGGTGAAATCTGCGTGAGAAGGGCGGAAGAGACAGCGCATGTTCTCATAGTCCTGAGAATGCTGGTTCTGGTTACGCACCTCAAAGCCGATAGGGGTTCCTGTTGATTTGCCTTCGAACACACCACTCAGAAACTCTACCTTGTCAGCTTCCTTTCTGGCCGTAGTGATGTGGCTCTGTCCTGGGCGTCGGCGGTTCAGCTCGCTCTGGATAAAGTCCATGTCGATTTCTATGCCTGCAGGAAATCCGTCAATAACGCCTCCTACAGCTATTCCATGACTCTCTCCAAACGTAGTGAGAGTGAAAAGATTACCAAATGTATTCCTCATTACCTTAATATATTATAAAGGTGTTTATTACTTGTTGCAGCCGCCTTCGCAACCACCTTCACAGTTGCCATCCTTGCAGTCGCCGCCGCAGTTGTCGCAGCCACCTGAGCAGCCGCCACCTTCGCCGCTGATCATCTGAGCCATCTTGGCAATCTCCTCAGCAGTAGCCTCGCGGCTCTCGAGAATCTGACCGCAGAAGTTGAGCTTCAAGCCAGCCAATGGGTGGTTCAGGTCGCAGGTTACCTTTGTATCGCTGATGTTCTTCACGACTGCGTTGAAGTGGTTGCCATCCTCGTTCTGCAATGGGATGATAGCGCCTACCTGTACGTGCTGTGCATCAAACTGGCCGTTGATGGTAAAAATCTGCTTGTCGAGCTCCAGTACGCGCTCATCATAGTGCTGTCCGTAAGCCTGCTCTGGGTCCAGCTGGAAGTCGAACTCATCACCCTTAGCCAGGTCTACCACCTTCTCTTCGAAAGCTGGCAGGGTAACACCCATACCGCTGATGAAGATGAACGGACGCTCGTCGGTTGTGCGCTCGATGAGCATTTCCTCGCCGTTGTCACCATTAGTTACATCATACAGTGCGTATGAAACTACAATAAACTTGTTTTTGTTGTTTGTTTCCATTTCTATATTTATTTTTTATTATTTCTTTTTCTTTTCTGAATGCTTACGCTCTTTACCATCTCCATGCGCTCCAGATAGATAGGGCGCCATTTGTCGATGATGTCCTGCAGACTTTTGCTCTTCTGCGAGAGTTCAGCATATTCCTCGCCGTCGGTCAGATTCTCTTTCTTGAGATCCAGCATTCGGGCGATGAGCTGCTTCTGGTGTTCCTCAGCCGCCTTGAGCTGGTTGCCCAGTTTCTCGAGACTTTCCATAAAGGCGAGTGCCTTGTCTATATGATTTTCCTGTACCATTTTGCTTGTTTTATAGGTTGAATCTTTTGCAAAGGTACAAATAATAATTGGTATAAACGAAGAAAAAGGGCTTTTTTTTCGATGATATTACAAAATGATAGAGAAAATGTAATATCTCTAACGTTCTGATGCCTATTTCGGTGTATTGTTGTTGATTTAAGTCAAGAAATAGGCGGAAAACTGAAAATATCCCAAGAAATGTTTGCGCACACAGAGAAAAGTTCGTATCTTTGCAGCGTCTTAAAGAAAAAGACTATAGGATAATGTTTAACAGAGCCGGCGTCTACGGATGTGCAGGACTCACAAAGTAAAGAAAGGTAAAAAGATTATGAAGAAGATTATGGTATTAGCAGTAGCTATGTTTGCAATGGCAACAGCTACTTTCGCAGCAGAAGAGGAGACAAATGCAACAGCAGCTTACAACATGAATGTAAAGATGTCTAGCTTGGCAGATGCTTTGAGCTTGAACATCGACCAGGTAGAGGCTGTAGCTGATGTACACAAGAACTTCACCGCAGACATGATGAATGCTGCAACAGCAAAGGGTGAGGAACGTTCTGCAATGATTGACAAGGCAGTTTTGAAGGATCTCAAGTACATGCACGTTATCTTGAACAACAGTCAGTATCGTAAGTACGTGATGCTTCTCAACACAACTCTTATCAATCGTGGTTTGAAGTAATCATCTTTTTATAGATGAGAAAAATAAGAGAGAGATTTAAAATAAGAATCCCAGTCAAGGTTTTATCCTGACTGGGATTTTTTTTTGCTTTTGGGCCTTCAGTCCGTACTTAAACTATTTGCTAAACTTAGCTTCCTGATATGCGAAAGTTCAGTTAACTTGATAATCAGTCAATATCTATTAATTGGAAATGCTTGTTGAAGGTCAAATCCAATCCGTTTGCCAGTTCTACCTCGTATTCATTCTTGTTCATTTCTATCTTTTTCACCGATTGTCCTGCATAATTAGCCATCAGGTAATTCTTGATGGCTTGCGGAATCAGCTGGTCTGGCACGGTGGCCTGCTTGCAGTCAATCTCTGTAAGATTTCCCTTTTTGTCGAACTCCAGCTTCGTGCCATTCTGCAGAACCACGTCGTAGCTTCTGCTCACAACGCCCGACTCAATGGTAGCAAGCATCACCTTCTGACCATTGAAATGCTGGCTGAGTAAGGTCTGAGCCTTTGCAGGAAGTGCATTTACAGAGATAGGTTTGTCGTTGCCCGCATTCGCCACCATATTGCATGAAACCATGCAGCAGATGGCAATCATCAAAATTCGCAAAATTCTTTTCATACGCTACAAATTAAAATTTTATAATAACTAACGGAACTTTCGCATGTGGGGAAGTTCAGTTATTTTAACTTTACTCCTTTACGATTTCTTTTCCTGCTGCCTGCCAGCCAATAAATCCGGAATCGAGTTCTATTACCTGATAGCCGTTCTTTGTCAATATAGCTGCGGCATTTTTGCTTCGCTTGCCGCTTCGGCAGTTCACGGCGATAGTCTTGCTTTTGGGAAGAGTGGCAGCGGCCTTCTGCTCGAAGTCTGATTTCAGTACGTCAATGTTGATTGCGCCCCGAATATGCCCATTGGCAAACTCCTCTGCGGTTCGTACGTCGAGACGGATTACTGCGGTGTCAGCGATGGCTTTCTCATAGTCATCTGCCGACAGACTCTTATAGCCCTTATTTTGCGCCTGACAAGAATACAGGCTTGATAGCATGGTTATAATGCTCATGATAAATATTTTCTTCATTCTCTAATCTTTTAATAATTATGCGCCTATAATCTAGGAGGATAAGCCATGCTCAACCCCCTACATTCTTGCAATATATCTGCAAAAATACAAAAAATATTCAGAAAGTTGATGATATGGATGGATTTTGTTGGCTGGGCGAACTCGATTTAACCTTATTTTATACGATAGAGGGATATTTTGATAATCTGAAATCCTTAATGACCGAAAATGACCGTGACCGAAAATGACCGCTCTCCTCATATTGAGGTGAGCGGTCGTTTTTGTTCTTTATCCCATGCAGCTCGTTACTCCGAGCGTAGTAGCGATAGCGGTCAGAATGCTGATGGCTATCTGAAGAATTGTTTTCCAAGTGTTCGCTTTCATCTTTTTAGTGTTTAAAGTTTAGTGTTTCATGTTTACTTTTTGGGGCGATAGGCTTGGCTAGGGGCTAGCACCCTAGCCAGTCTATCCTTTGGCTATTCAAGGCCGTTGCCAGTATCGTCCTTGCCGGTAGTACCGCCGCCTGATTCAGAGCCTTGGCCTTCG
>NZ_VZBE01000072.1:0-55708 GCF_009494835.1 Segatella copri | reverse complement strand
AGGATAGACTGGCTAGGGTGCTAGCCCCTAGCCCAGCCTATCCGCCCACAAAAATTCAACATTCAACACTCAACATTCAACATTTAAAAAAAATGAAAGCGAACACTTGGAAAACAATTCTTCAGATAGCCATCAGCATACTGACCGCTATCGCTACTACGCTCGGAGTAACGAGCTGTATGGGATAAAGAAAACAGAGAAATCCGGTCATTAAGGTCATGGTCATTAAGGTCATTAAGGATTTCCAAAGAAAGTTAAAGGGAAATGAGTAAAAAATCATCATTTTTTTGCTCATTTTCCTTTTTTTTATTATCTTTGCTTAAAAATTAATAATTGAACTTTCGCATGTGGTTCAAGTACGGGCTGAAGGCCCAAAAGCTCCTAGCCCAGGGGTATGGGACAAAACTTGCGAAACTTGAATAAATGAAAAAATATATAGATGGAAAAGAATATTATAAATATAGATGCACATGTCATAGATGATATCAGAACCATCATCACAAGGGCAAGAAACAAGGCGTATCAATCTATCAACGAAACTCTGATACGCTCAAACTGGGAAATTGGCAAACGTATTGTTGAAGAAGAGCAGCTTGGCAAGCAGCGTGCTGATTATGGTATACAGCTCATCAAGTCCATATCTCAACAGTTGACGACTGAGTTCGGCTCCGGCTATGGTGTTCGTAACCTTGCCTATTTCAAGCAATTATACCAATATTTTCCTGATTGGGAGATTTTGCACACGCGTGTGCAAAATCTTTCGTGGTCACATTTGAGATGCATTTTAAGGGTGGAAAGATAAGCTAGTACCCCCAAATATCTCTGCTACAAGATAATAAACACAAAATAAAGAACGAAGAATTTCATTGAAATAATCTGATGGAAACAGAAAGAATTTTACTTCGATATTGGCAGGAATCAGATGCAGAGGCGCTCTTCAAGTACGCCTCCGACCCTGACGTAGGACCACGTGCTGGATGGCCGGCGCATAAGTCTGTAGAAGAAAGTCGGGAGATAATCCGGACATTCTTCCATAATGAAACGACATGGGCGATTGTGTTGAAAGAGACTGGCGAGGCTATCGGCTGCATCGGCTACTACACCCATGAAACCAGCAACATCCCTATCGGAGAAAACGACTGTGAGGTGGGCTACTGGGTAGGAAAACCTTATTGGAACCAAGGAATCTGCACCGAAGCCTTGAAGCTGATGCTTGACTACTGCATCAACGAGAAGCATTTCGAAAACATCTGGGCAGACCATTTCACAGGCAATCCTGCATCAGGAAAAGTCATGGAGAAATGCGGTTTCGTCGATACTGGTATGTTGAATAAATGTAGCCAACTCGTGGGTGGCGACAAGGATATGGTTAAAGTATTTAAGTACAACGGCTAAAGGAGAAAAATAGAATGATGAGAAAGAAATCAAGAGGCAAATAACCATGCATTGTCCATTCTATCATCCCGTACAAAAGTACCACAATCAGCAATATTTGTGGTACTTTTGTACTAAAATAGATATAAAACTGTTGAAAGCTATTAAAAATTAGGTTGATTTTAAAAGTTTCCCGTACAAAAGTACCACAATTAAAAATATTTGTGGTATTTTTGTACCAAAATTAGGAGAACAATTATGGAAACAAAGAATTCATTCATATCATCAGCAAGCGTCAAAGTACAAGGACGAACAGCTTACTACAAGATGCTGGAAGCCGTTCGCCAAGGTGAACTGATTCAGGTTTGCCGTGGCGTATATGCTAACATAGACCAATTGTCAGCATGTATGGTTGATATTGAGTCTATTGTTCCCAACGGAATCCTCTGCCTTTGGTCTGCCTGGAATATCCATCAACTTACGACATCCATGCCGCAGGCTTATCATGTCGCTATCAAAAGGGATAGAAAAGTTAAGGTACCTTCATTCCCAAAGATAGAGCTCCATCACTATACTTCCAACATTCTTGAAATCGGCGTAATTGAGAAAGTCATAGATGGATTTAAGGTAAAGGTATATGATGTAGAACGATGCGTATGCGATGCAGTAAAGTTCCGCAATAAGGTGGGCATTGATGTCTGTTCTGAAATCATCGATACCTATCTTTCCAGACCAGAAAGAAATATCAGTAAACTAATGGATTATGCCAGACAATTGCGTGTTGGTAATATCCTAGAAAATTATCTACAAGTGAAGCTATGAGTAAAGAACAAAATAAAAACTACGGGAAGTCAATACGTACAAAATTGCTGAACGTTGCAAGAAAGGAAAACGTCTTTAATCAGACTATCCTGACTCGGTATTTTCAAGAGAGACTTCTCTACAGAATATCGCAGACTCATTACAGAGGAAATTTTTATCTGAAGGGAGGCGCACTCATGTATGCATACGAAAAATTTGCGGCTCGTCCTACATTGGATATAGATTTCCTTGGCAATAATATCAGCAACGAAGGTTCTTCTATAATTGCAGCATTCAGAGAAATATGTTCTGTGCCCTACGAGGAAGATGGCGTAATATTTGACACGGAGAACATTACTGCACAAAATATAACAGAGTTCAAAGACTATCATGGGATTAAGCTCAGCATTCCAGTCAAGATGGACACTATTGCCCAGGTTTTAACAATGGATATTGGTTTTGGTGACGTGGTAACACCTTCCCCAATAGATCTTGATTATCCAGTATTGCTAGAACATCTGCCGAGTGCCAATATACTGGCCTACTCGCTTGAAACAGTTATTGCTGAAAAGATGCACGCAATTGTGGATCTTGCAGACCAATGTAGTCGAATGAAGGATTATTATGATCTCTACAAAATCTTGCAGAATGAAAAGTATAATCCTATAATATTACAGGAAGCTATCAAACATACATTTGAAAATCGCCACACACCTTATAATGGGAACACGATGTTTTTCAGAAAAGAGTTTGGCAGCAATCAGCAAATGCAGGTCAGATGGACTGCTTTCATACGTAAAATAACGTCCACTGACATCTTGCCTTTTACTGAAGTGATAGCGTTCTTACAGCAAAGACTTCTTCCGTTTTGGGAGAACATGAAAGATGAATAGCAGAAAATACAATATATATCAGTTTCCAGAATGTAAGGACATAGTTGTTTCTGGAGATATTCACGGTGACTTTAATCTCCTCGTGAACAAAATTTGTGTGCAATATCAAATGCGGAACACGTTAGTTATTGTAGCAGGCGATTGTGGATTTGGTTTTGACAAGAGAGGCTATTATGATAATATGGTGAAAAGAAACGCCAAACGTATGAATGATGCCAATAATTGGATTGTATTCATTAGAGGCAATCATGACAACCCAGCGTATTTTGATGGGAAAAGCTTTAAGCACAAACGTTTCATTGCCATTCCAGACTATTCTGTAATCAACGCTTGCAACCATTCGATTCTCTGTGTAGGAGGAGCCATATCAATTGACCGTACGTATAGGCTTGAAGCATGGAGTAAGAAACAACAAAAGCGGCTACGTTTTGGTAACACGGAAGTCGTTGACGATTTTTCTCCATCATACTATTGGCAGAGCGAATCGCCGACTTATAATAAAGAAGCACTAATGTCGATTTTGTCTGAGCAGAAGGTTGACATTGTAATAACACATACGTCTCCATCCTTCTGCGAATTATTAAGCAAGGAAGGGATAAGCAAATGGACTTGCAACGACAAAACTCTGATATCAGACATACAGCAGGAACGTGAAGTTATGAATAGTCTGTATGAAACTCTGAAAGAACATCAGCAGCATGTCACTCATTGGTGTTACGGACATTTTCATCAAAGCTGGCATTCTTCTATTGATGGTACATTGTTCAAGATGCTGGATATTATGGAGTTTTATGAGTTGAAATAATTTTGGACTCAAAAGAGAGCTACAGTGAGTGGTTTATGTAAAAAGTTACGGAGAATATGAATTATCTCCGTAACTTTTTACATTTTCGGCTGATTTTACCGCTTCAGCGCTATGTTATAATTATAATATTTGCTGTTGCCCGTAATATCCTCCAGCACCTGGATGAAAGGAGGAAACTTCACACTCTCGTTGGCAGAAATGCCGCGGGTTTCAAGAATCATCAGGTCGAAAACCGGCTCAAGAAACTCGTCGAGCTCGAAATACTGGCCCTTCCAGATAAAGCTCTTGCGATGCTTATGAATGCGCTGGCGGTAAGGATCAGCCTGCTGAAGCATATTCTCGTAAAGATTGGCATTAATCTGTCGCTCGGTCTCAATCTGCTCATTGTCTGAAAGACGCTTCTTGGTAGTGTGAACGTACACATACTTGCCTCCCTCGAAACCGCGACGGCGAAGACGAATCTCACTGCCCGGCTCACCCGTAAGATAAGTCTGAACAATATCGCTGTCTATCGCATTAGGAACCTCGCCCGTCAGCTTCACGATATATTTTCGCTCCTCCTCTATCGGCTGCGGAATGGCAAGCACATTGCTTATCTCCTTGAGCACACGGTTCAGCTTGTTGTTGAAATCTTCGTGGTTATTGATTACCCTGAGATGAGGATGACCCTTCCATGCAGAAACAATCTTCTTGTCCAACTCTCGCGCTATCTTCAGTCCTTCTTCATCCGCCTTCTCCAGGCGCTGCGCGTTGTTGGCTGTAGTATAAAACTGCTCGGCACCATCAGCAGCACTCACCAGATGCAGTACAGCATCATAGCGGTCGCGAAGCTGGGCATCTGTATAACC
The DNA here is from genome assembly GCF_009494835.1 of Segatella copri. GTDB lineage: Bacteria > Bacteroidota > Bacteroidia > Bacteroidales > Bacteroidaceae > Prevotella > Prevotella copri_F. The sequence goes on along the minus strand of NZ_VZBE01000072.1, from coordinate 50,987 downwards.
CTCTTCAGAGATGATGCGGTGCCAGAAATCGGGAGTGAGATAGGTAGAAATATCCATCGTACCACGATCGCAGACGATGATGACCGGCTGCTGCAATGTTTCAGCCATGCGCAGGAAACTGTCTTCCAGGTTGATCTGAGTCTGGAAAGTAGCCTTCTCGCCCTCGAAGAAAAAATCCTTGTTGGAGGTGAGATAATTCATGCCCGCCTGGGTGAACATGGTTGGAACCTCGGGAATGGTAAAGACCTTATAGCCGAGACTGGAGAAATGTTCAATCACCTTAACCATAGCGGTAGTCTTGCCCGCACAAGGTCCACCCGTCAGTACAATCTTCTTAATCTGATTCATATTTCAAGTAAATATTTTTCGTTTTTTCTAATAGATGTTCTTTCCGGAGCATCTTATTTTCGGGTGCAAAGATAACAATAATTCTTCAAACGAAAGCAATAATTTATGCAAGAAAAGAAAAATATTGTATTTTTATTTTGATTTCTCATTGTTTTGATGTACCTTTGCAAAGAAAATGGCTCATTTCTAGCCATCAGAAACAAAAATATAACTATAAGATAAAAAATGGAAAAGATAAAGACATTAATTATAGGTAGCGGTCCTGCAGGATATACTGCTGCCATTTATGCCGGCAGAGCCAACCTGCAGCCAGTACTCTATTCAGGTATGCAGCCGGGCGGACAGCTCACCATCACCACAGAGGTAGAAAACTTTCCGGGCTATCCTAACGGCGTAGACGGAACACAGATGATGATGGACATGAAGGAACAGGCAGCCCGATTCGGAGCCGAAATGAGAGACGGAAGCATCGTGAAGGCAGATTTCAGCTCACGCCCATTTCATCTTACAGATGAGCGCGACAACGAGATTGAGGCAGAAACCGTGATCATCGCCACAGGTGCATCAGCCAAATATCTGGGTCTTGCCGATGAAGAGAAATATCGCGGACAGGGCGTTTCAGCCTGCGCTACCTGTGACGGATTCTTCTACCGCAAGCGCACCGTAGCCGTAGTGGGCGGTGGCGATACTGCCTGCGAAGAGGCTATGTATCTATCCGGACTTGCCAAGAAGGTTTACATGATTGTGCGCAAGCCGTATCTCCGTGCTTCAGAAATCATGCAGCAGCGTGTAAAGAACAAGGAGAACATTGAGATTCTGTTCGAAACCAACACGCTGGGGCTCTTCGGCGAGAACGGTGTAGAAGGTGCTCATCTCGTGCGCCACAAGGGCGAAGCCAACGAAGAGAAGTTTGACATCAGCATCGACGGATTCTTCCTGGCTATCGGACATAAGCCTAACACCGACCTCTTCAAGGGGCAGATAGATCTCGACGAGCAGGGCTTCATCAAAGTAGTGCCAGGTACTGCCACCACCAACATTCCGGGTGTTTTCGCAGCAGGCGATGTAGCCGACCCAATCTACCGCCAGGGTGTTGTTGCCGCAGGCTCGGGAGCCAAGGCAGCCATCGAAGCCGACAGATTCCTGCAGCAACAGTAAAAACTATAGTATAAAATCCTATAAAGCGGGGTTAATATAGTTAAAAAATAACAGCAATATTTTGTCAGATGCAAAAAATGTATTACTTTTGCATCTGATAAAATAAAAAGGAAGATTGGCAGAGTGACCGAATGCGCTGGACTCGAAATCCGGTATACCCTCTTCCGGGTATCGGGGGTTTGAATCCCTCATCTTCCGCTAAGTTCCCCTACAGGAACCGTCATTTTATAGTTTCATAAAACAACTCGACATGAAAAAAATCATCATCCCCATATTTATGCTCCTCCCGCTGATGACTGCACAGGCCCAAACCGTGCTGACTGAAGAGCAGCAGCTGGAACAGGCACAGAAACAGCTGGAAGCTGCCAAGAAGGCACTGGAAGTGGCTAAAATTAAAGCACAGGCTGCCAAACTGAAGGCTCAGGCCGACAGCATCAACGCTGCAAGCGCCAAGGCGGAAGCAAAGAAGGCCCATGCTACTGAGCCAGAACCAGTTGTTGTAAAGGAGCCAACCACATCAACCACGGGATGGGCGATTCCTGTTGCCGTAGCCGCTAAGCCAAAGGAGGCTGCCAAGCCTGCCAACAAGCTGGCAAATGGCACAACAGCCAAAGTGGACATGAAATATCTGGCAGGCGCCATCACATATAATGATGAAAACAAGATAGAATTCACACTCGATACGGATGCTAACGGAAAAACTGCCAAGCAGATTTACGACATCGTATTAAAATACATGAGTGAACTGACACAGAACGAGCAGAACATAGCAAGCCGGGTAGCACTGGTAAACGATGCAGAACACGTCATCGCCAACACGATGGACGAATGGCTCGTCTTCAGCCAGTCATTCATCTCGCTTGACCGCACGGAATTCAAATACCAGCTGATAGCCAGGATTTCAGACAATCATCTGAATCTCTCGCTCTGCCGCATCATCTATAACTACGAGGAAGGAAGAAGCACCGGTTTCAAGGAACCTGCCGAAGAGGTAATCAGCGACAAGATTGCGCTCAACAAGAAGCAGAACGACCTGGCTAAGATCTTCGGAAAGTTCCGCAAGTGCACCATCGACCGCAAAGACCAGATATTCGCAGAGTTAGCTGCATTAGTAAAACAATAAGTTGAAGAAAAATGGATAATCAGAATACAGACAACAAGATACAACAGAACGAGGCACAGCAGCCTGCAAACGCTACAGCCCAGCCTACAGCTGAGCAGGGAGCAGAACAGACTGAACAGAAGCAGCCTACCAGCTACGCCGTAAGACCTCAGCACCGCCGGCTTCGCCCATTGGCCTACAGCGACCAGAACAACATGCTGAAGGTGCGCAACTATCTCAACATCGCCTTCATGCTGCTCGCCATCGTGGGGGTAATACTCTGGACCCAGCTGGAAGAAAGCCGCAATATCGCCTACATCGTACTCATCGTGGGTGTAGTGCTCAAGATTGCCGAAGTATGTATCCGACTATTTAAGAAATAATGAAGAAGAAGAAAATTATATTCTCATCACTCCTATTTTGTGCTGCAACCCTCCCGGTTGCGGCACAAAACGATTTTAACTATAACGAAGATTCGCAGTTCCGTCCTCAAACCAACCGCAAGGTGAACACCGATTCACTGGGCTCAGACAAGGAGATTCCGAAAGGCATCAGGGTATGGACCGTAGACGAACGCTTCGGCGACACAAAGGCTGCGGTAGTAGACACCTTGCAGCACATGTACATGAACTCAACCTTCACGGAAGGACTGAGAGGCGAATACAATACCCTCGGAAATATGGGTACTGCCCGACTGAACCGAATCTTCATCGACCGCCGCAACACGCAGGGCAACTTCATCTTTACAGAGCCCTACGATTATATCGTAAATCCGGTAAGCGACTTCCACTTCACCAACACCTACTCACCTATCACGAACATAACGCTGAACAGCTGCGGCGACAAGGTGACTGGAGAAGACGACTTCAAGGCCATGTTTGCCGTAAATGCCAACAAAAGGCTAGGCGCCGGTTTCAGATTCGACTACAAGTATGGCAGAGGATATTATAACGCACAGAGTACCAGCCACTTTAAGTACACCATGTGGGCATCTTACCTGGGCGACCGCTATCAGGCACACTTCCTCTTCAGTACCAATCATGAGAAGATGACCGAGAACGGCGGTATTACCAACGATGATTACATCAAACATCCGGAAATCTACACCGAATCGTTTGCCACCAATGAAATTCCTACCGTTCTGGAACAGAACTGGAACCGACTGGACAACCAGCACATCTTCTTTACCCACCGCTACAACGTAGGTTTCAGCCGAAAGGTAAAGATGACCGAAGAAGAAATCAAGGCAAAGAAATTTGCCATGGCTTCGAAAAAGGAAAATGCTGAAGAGGAAGCGAAGGAAGAAGCCAGAAAGAAAGCCAAGGAACAAGGCAAGAAATTTGATGAGAAAGCCTACGACAAACAGCAGGGAGCTAAATTCACCGGCCGTCCTGACGGAGCCAAGATTGCAGGCGATGAACCGGCAAAAGGCTCAGCCGCAAAGGATATAAAGACCGATAGCACCCGCATCGCAGTAAACGGAAAAGCTGCTGCCGACAGTCTGCTGGCCGTCCAGAAGAAAAATGCCGAAGACTCGCTTTTCTACAAGAGCGAATATGTTCCGGTAACGAGCTTCATCCATACGGTAAAGTTTGACAACTATCGCCGTATTTACGAAGCTTATCAGACCCCAGCCGACTATTATCTGCAAGAATATTACGATGCAGGCAGGCTGACTGGCGACTCCATCTACGACCAGACCAAGCACTGGCACATGAAGAATACCTTCGCCATTGCCATGCTTGAAGGTTTCAACAAATGGGCAAAGGCAGGCTTGAAGGCATTCGCCAGCTACGACCTCCGTCATTATGAACTGCCAACCATGGAAGGCGGTTTCGAAAAATACAACGAGCATGTGCTGAGCGTAGGCGGACAGCTGAGCAAGCAGGAAGGCAAGACACTCCACTACAATGCCGTAGCAGAAATAGGACTGACGGGTGTTGACGCCGGAACCCTTGCCATAGATGGTAATGTAGACGTGAACATCCCATTTCTGGGCGACACGCTTCAGGTAAGAGGCGATGCTTTCTTCCATAGAGAAACCCCATCGTTCTATTACCGCAACTATCACGCCCGTCATCTGTGGTGGGAGAATGATCTCGACAAGACCATCCATACCCGCATCATGGGTACGCTCTCCTTCCCTAAGACACGCACCAAGCTGAGAGTGGCTGTAGATGAAATCAAGAACTACACCTACTTCTCGCAGAGCTATGACATTACAAAAGAAGGTTTGCGAACAGGAGTCATGGTTACACCAATGCAGGAAAGCGGAGGAATCAACCTGCTGACAGCACAATTGGAACAGAACTTCAGACTGGGCATTCTGAACTGGGAAAACCAGTTTACCTACCAGCACTCAAGCAAGGAGAGTGTTCTGCCAGTACCAGCCTTCAATGCCTACACCAACCTCTACATCAAGTTCAAGGTAGTAAAGGTGCTGAACGTAGACCTGGGTGCTGACATGCGCTACTTTACAAGCTATGAAGCTCCCGACTATTCACCTTATATGGGACAGTATACGGTACAGGGCAACGGCGAGAACAACGTAAAGATAGGCAACTATCCTATCGTCAATGTTTACGCCAACGTTCACATCAAGCACACCCGTTTCTTCGTAATGATGAGCCACATCAATGCAGGACAGGGCGACAAGAACTACTTCTTCGCTCCTCATTATCCGATGAACGAGAGAGTGTTCCGTATTGGAGTAAGCTGGAACTTCTTCAATTAATCTTCCTGATTTCCTTAAGAATTTCAGGAGATTCAATTTTAATCTTTTCAGAATATGATAGAAACAAATTCTATAAAAGCATGGTATCTAGCCGCTCGCCCGAAGACTTTGACGGCGGCGGCTGTTCCTGTTTTATTGGGTATTGCGCTGGCTTATAAAGACGCTCAGCAGATACAGACATTGCCAGCCCTACTCTGCCTGCTCTTTGCATGGGTGATGCAGATAGACAGCAATCTGGTGAATGATTATTTCGACTTCAAACATGGTAATGACGACGAAACCCGACTGGGACCGAAACGTGCCTGCGCTGAAGGCTGGATAACATTGGGAGCCATGAAATGGGGAATCATCCTCACTACTCTTCTGGGCTGCGCCATAGGGCTTCCGCTGGTTCTATTCGGAGGTTGGGAAATGGTTATCGTAGGCATCTGTTGCGTAGTCTTCTGTTTCCTCTATACTACCTGTCTCAGCTATCTGGGCATGGGCGACCTTCTGGTACTGCTCTTCTTCGGCATTGTACCCGTATGCTGCACATACTATCTCGTAATGCCCGAAACCATGCAGGGAGTAAGCATAGAAGCGGTTCTCGTATCTGTAGCCTGCGGACTGGTAGTTGATACGCTGCTCATTCTGAACAATTACCGCGATCATGACAACGACCTGAGAGCCGGCAAGAAGACTCTTGTGGTTCACATAGGAAAGAAGAATGCCGAGCGGTTATACTGCGCATTGGGCAATCTGGGCATCATTACCATAATAGGTGTAACCACCTACGAAGTATTTCAGCATGAAGCCAGCAGCATCTTCCTGCCGCTTGCAGCACTCTATATCGTTCTGCACAACAGAACCTATATGGAGATGAAAAAGATAGGCGAAGGCAGAGAACTGAACAGAATTCTGGGCAAAACAGCTCTGAACATCTTCTGTTTCGGCATTGTATCATCCCTGATCATCATCGGAATGGCGAATTGAACAATAATAAACTTATAATAATGTACGCGCGTACCTTATTATATAAATAAAGTGGAGGAATATCTATGAAGCAACAGGTAAATCTCGAAATCATGGACTTTGTGGAGAAACAGATTCTCCCCAAATATAATGCTTTTGGCGAAAGTCATGGACTCAGACATGTTACCCGAGTCATCAGAAACTCTCTGAAACTGGTTCCGGTAACCGGAGCCGACATCGATATGGTGTATGTGATAGCTGCTTACCACGACCTGGGGATGAGCGGTCCGCGTGCCATTCACCACATCACCAGCGGTAAGATTCTGCAGGCAGATGCAAGACTGAAGCGCTGGTTCAATAAAGAACAGATCAAAATCATGAAAGAAGCCGTTGAGGACCATCGGGCTTCATCCAGCCGTCAGCCTCGCAGCATCTATGGCAAGATTGTGGCAGAAGCCGATCGCGATATTGATGTTCACGAGATATTTCTGCGCGCCATACAGTATGGCAAAGAAAATAATCCAGATGATGACAAGGAGCAGCAATGGGAGCGGTTCAGCCAGCACATGGACGAAAAATATTCAAGAAACGGATACATCAGGTTATGGATTCCCAACTCCCCTAACGAGAAAGCGCTCAACGAACTGCGCAATATCATAGAGGACAAAACAGAGTTGAGAAAATATTTCGAAAAAATATTCGAAGAAAACAGCTAAAACATTTGGTAGTTTCAAAATATTGCATTATCTTTGCATTATCAAATAATGACTAAGATGTTTGCACCGTTGCATCGTGATGATGCATGGGTGCCAGAAGGAATAAGGGTCGTTTCGGTTCGATCGGGATACTCATCAAATTACACTATTGAAACCGAGAGGACATTCTCTTGCTCATGGCGGGCCACATAAACTGCAGCAGGCAGGTAAGCTGAAAAGCCGGTGGATTACAAAGGCGGAGGACTCTCAAATGTTTATACATTCGGAGTTTCATCACATCATCGAGCGGCCCTTTCTTTTACAAGAGGCGGATTTCTGAGAAAGAAGTCCGCCTCTGCTCGTTTTAGGAATGAAAGCATTCATCATACTGAAAGAAAACAACCCCTGATAATGTGGGAGTTACAAAGAAAATGCATTTTTATCGAAAAAAAGTTGCAAAAAGATTTGGTAGAATCAGAAAAAAGTAGTACCTTTGCACTCGCATTTGAGAACGATGCTTGGTTGATTCGGTTAAGAATCCGACTGGAAGGTTGGGTGAGTGGCTGAAACCAGCAGTTTGCTAAACTGCCGTGCGGGTTACCGTACCGGGGGTTCGAATCCCCCACCTTCCGCAAGCTATCGTCCGAAAAATGTACCGTTGGTCGATTCATCTAATGGTTAGGATACAAGATTCTCAATCTTGGCATAGGGGTTCGATTCCCCTATCGACTACATGTGTTTTTCATGGTATTAGATTAATAAGTCTCTATAAGTCGGGAGACCAATAGAGATTTTTTTGAATGGTCGATTCATCTAATGGTTAGGATACAAGATTCTCAATCTTGGCATAGGGGTTCGATTCCCCTATCGACTACAAAAGTGTTTTCATGTATTAATTTAGATTGTTTAAGCTTGCATTTAGTTCTTTGTCAAAAGGCTACTGCAAGTTATTTTTTTATATATACGTACGAAGCCATATGAAACAATTATACACTATCATCTCCCTTCTCTTTCTGTTTACCTATCCTGCCTGTGCGCAGCAGCACGAGATATTCAACCAGCGCATCAAAACCCTACAGGTTGTAGGCGGAACGAACTGGTTATCGCTCCCAGTATCGTCACTGGGCGGAGAACCTATCCATATCGATTTTGACGACATGACGCACAATTATCATCGGTACAGCTACAAGATTGAACATTGTGATGCAAACTGGAACGTATCTTCTTCGCTCTTTGAAAGCGACTATATGAGAGGCTTCAACGGCAATCAGATGATTGAAGATGTAGAGCAATCCATCAACACCAATCATCCTTATACCCATTATCATCTGGCAATTCCCAATGCCGACTGCCAACTTACCATGAGCGGCAACTACAGACTGACGGTTTATGACGACAATGCGGAAAACGAGGAAGAAGGCAAAATGTTTACAGCCTGCTGGATGATTACAGAGCCTCAGCCATTGGTTAAACTGAAGTTAGAAACTACTTCTACAACAGATATAGATATCCAGAAGGACCATCAGCAACTGAAAATGGAACTGGATCACAGCCAGCTGAGAATCACTCATCCCAACCAGCTGAACATCGTAGTGCTTCAGAACGGAAGATGGGACAATGCTGTCATCAACCCTAAACCCGACTACCTGAGTGCGGGCAAAATGAGTTGGCAGCATGTGAGAGCTCTGATTTTCGATGCGGGCAATGAATACAGAAAGTTTGAGTTTCTGGACACCGACCATCCAACCATGGGAATAGAAGCTATAGATTGGGATGGAAGCGACTATCAGGTAAAGGTAATGACTGACAGCCCTCGCCCCAATTACGTTTACGATGAAGCTGCCAAAGGTTCGTTTTATATCCGCAACAGCGACAACTTAGAAAACAACAACACCTGCGAATATGCACAGATTCACTTTACCCTGAAAGCTCCAAAACTGCCAGGCGATGTTTATCTGAACGCAGATTGGACCTACGGCCGTTTCCTCCCCGAATATCGGATGGAATATGATGAAATGACGAAAACCTATCACGCACGTCTCTTCATGAAGCAAGGTTATTACAGTTATCAGTATCTCATGAAGATGGAGGACGGAAGCATCAGGCTGCTCCCATCAGAAGGAAATTTCTACCAGACCCAGAACAAATACAATGTACTGGTTTACTATCGGGCTCAGAGCGACCGCACCGACCGGCTGGTAGGATATGGCGAATTAAAATAAAGGAAGGAGATAAATGAGATTAAAAAGAAAAGGAGTTCTAGCATTTCAGAATGCCGGAACTCCTTTTTCTATTTAATCCTAAAAGTGGAATTTCAGATCAACCCCACATTGGAAAGGATTGCCACGCTGGGCAAAATACAGTTTCTTTCCTGTTGCTGCATTATCAACAGCAAAGGTATTGTAATTAGTATCTGTGAGGTTCCTACCCCAGATACTGATGCTCATCTTGCTGAAATCAATATCACAATGCGCACCCATCACGAAATACATCTTCTGACTGTAGGTATTGGCATTATCCCAATAAGTCTTGCCCTGCGCATTCATGTTCAATCCGAAGGTAAACTGTCCTAAATGATAGTCAGCCATGGCTGCTATCGTATGCTGGGGAACATAAGGAACCTTCTTGTCCTTATAATTCACAGCCTTATCACCCTCGCCATCAGTATATTCATCAAATACGGCGCGTGTAAAACCATAGTTTACACCCCAATCAAAAGCACCATCGAAAGCCTGACCCTTGAGCGCGGCTTCAATACCACAACTGTGACTCTTACCTGCATTAACCATCATTCGGCCAAAGCCATAGGTTCCTGCCATCACAGAGAGTTGCTGATTGCGAACCTGCATATAGAAGGCACTCAAATCGAAATGAAGACGATGATCAAAAAGATTGAGATGCGTTCCAACCTCATAATTCCATGAGGTTTCCGGCTTAAAGGCAATAGTCTGGTTCACTCTATCATAATCTTCATCGGTATGAGAAACATCATAATCGCCTCGCATCGCATCCTGACGGTGAGCATTCAGTTCGGTCTGCAAGATGTCACTGAACATCTGGATATTATAACCGCCTGCACGATAGCCCTTGCTCACCGTGGCATAAACATTGCTACCCTGTTCATCAAGCTGGTAACTTAAGCCAAATTTTGGCAAGAGCTGGTTGTAATCATCACCCGTTTTGCGGTCGAGCATTGAACGCAAAGTATAAGTAGCCTCCCTGCCCATCACCTTAGCTGTCATCGCCATATAAGCATAAGTATCGTAATGAATACTTGTATGCATGAAATCGTAACGCAAACCAAGCGTTGCTTTCAGACGGGAAGAAAGATCAAACGTACTCTCGTGATAGAGACCCAAATTGCTCTGAGGAGTATGGAACAAACCCGGAGCTCCCATATCTACATTGACAGAAACTCCATTAGCCATTGCCGGAGGCATTGCATGCTGCATCTGACTCTGGATAACATTACCGATAGGCTTCGTCAATGCAGAACCGAATTTTACAGGACCATTTGTCTTCAACCACACATGGGAGAAGAATGCACCCTGGGTAAGATGCCAGAAACCGAAGAAAGGCTGACGACTCTTAAATGTGAACTCCTGAGTGATAGAATTCTGCAACTGGTCTTGCTGCAAACTCAAATAATCTCCAGGAAGATAATCCTGATCCATCTTCATATTGTCATCCAGGAACTGATAGCTGGTAGTAGAAGCAAAATCCCATTTCGCTCCTTCATGACGAAGATTGACACCCGAAAGCAGCATGTTGCGGCGATAAAGCCCAGGGAATGTAGTATTTGGTAATGCAGCCTTGCCACTGTTTAAATCCAACTGACCATAAGGAAATGCATGCTGATAGACAAATTGGTAATTGGCTAGCAAATCCATGCTCCATCCTCTATCAAAACGGAACTTAAGATTAAACTTACCGCCTGCCTCATCATAATTGTCGGCATAATCGCTGGTTCCTGCACGATGGAAGAATCCCTTCTGTCCATCATAAAAAGCAGCTACCCCTAATGCGACACGAGGTGAAAGCTTCATATAATGAGCCGCTTCTACATTACGATAGAAATGAGAGCCCAATCCCAAATTAACGTAGGTGCCCTTGCTATCATAAGCATCGCGTGAATAGATGCGCACCAAACCACCTTCAGAATTCTGACCATAAAGTGTTCCCTGTGGACCACGGAGAATATCTATACGGCTGGTCTGATAATGGTGAAGATTGAAAGCAGCCTTGCTCAACACCGGAATTCCGTCAAGATAAATTCCTACAGCCGGACTGTTGATACGACTTCCAATACCGCGCACATACATGGCGTTGGTAAAACGCGAGCCATAGTTGGGCATTACGAAGTTAGGAACATAGCAGGAAAGTTCGCGCAAATCGCGAGACCCCAATCGCTGCATCTGATAAGAACAAAAGGAAGTGCTGCTGAGAGGCTGTTGACGAAGACGGAAATTCTCCTTAGGCTGCGAAACAACCACAACTTCATCAATGTCATAAACTCGGCTGCTATCAGCCAGCAAGCCGTTAGCGTCTGCTAACTTTTCACTCGTACCCAATGACAGGTCAGAGCAAATAGCCCTTTCATTATCCACTGCATAAGCCTGCAACGCTACTGCTGCCAAACCAATGCATACGCACTTTTTACTATTAAATACTATTCTTTTCATAACGGGTGCAAAGGTACATATTTTTTCCTGCACCCCCTATCCTTATTTATGAGGAAACAGATAAATCCGTATGGCAAACCATATATAGGCTACGAGCAACAAATAACCTATATAATATAAGGTAGTAACACTGAAAATGATGTAATCAATGGCGCAAACACCCACTAAACCACCCAGATACAGAACTGCATCACCTGCCGGCAAACGGTGTTTCACCTCATCAACACAAGCCAATCCTACTATCAGTATCGCCCAGACCGTAGCCAGGAAAAAGCCCAATATCGGCGGTACGGCAAAAGGATTGAGCGTAGGATGAAAATAAAAATGACGCCATACTTCTGGCAAAAACAACTGAATGGTTGCATAGAAGGTTGCTGATATCGAAACAATAAGCACCAAGGCTGTAGGATATGGTGAATCAATATCATTAAAATGAACCAGTTTACCATTGCTATGGAAAATCTTACGAACTGTATAGGCTACGGCTATGAGAATAATGATAACCATGAAGATGAGCAAGTGAGTATTGCTGAAGGTCATGATGAATTCCGAAATAGGATCATCGGGAACAACCTTCGGCAACAGACGGGACTCACGGGTCCAGCCAAACTGATTATCTTCAGTAGCCAACTGCACCCAAACTGAATCTATGGAATCCTGAGGAACCATACGGATATCCGTAACCACCAGCAGGCAGTTCTTTCGGACGGCAAAGGAGTCGATAGGCAAATTGCTTAAAAATTCTTCAGGCTGTTGCGCTATCAATTCCAGGGAATCCTTGAATACCAGAAAATTGAATTTGTTGGTATAATGATGGGTAGTAGAAAACGAAATGGAATCGAGTTGTTTATTGCTGTACTCTACCATAGCTGCATGCATCTGGTGATGAGCACGGCGATGATAACAACTGCTGAACATCAAGAGGATGCCCAGCATACAAAGAATCTGTATCGTCCATTTCTTTTTCATTTATTTCTCACTATATAAGTTCATCTGACATTCGTTGCACGCAAACTCCAGACGGAAGCGGCGACCGTCGCCCAACTGCAGGAAGAGAGGCTCTCTCCAGGATGGTTTCTTGCCTCCACGCTTCACACAGTAGCCCAACGAATAGCGGATACAATGGCGGCACTGCATCAGGAGCGATTCTCCCTTTTCGTTGGTAAACTTAGGTTGCATACTTCGGTTTGCCTTGTCTTTTTCTATATTCTCATCATATTCTTCCTGGGTCTTAGCATCCCATGCAGAAGGAATATTCTTACCCAACTCAAATGCCGGAACTACTTGCGACAGGCCATGAATCTGATAAAAATCTCTTGCATCATAGTTAGCTATATTATAGAGGTATCCCCATTTTCCGTATTCCGGCTGCCAAGTCAATTCCTCTTTCGTAAGTCGGTGTTCACCAGGCTGACTGAATCCAAAACCATTGTTGAACAAGGTTCTATCCCATCCACCCCACAACGACTTATCAAGCTGTTTCTGGTTTACATTTGTAAGTTCATCTATCAATTCGCGACGGATAGCAGTGAGAATACTGTTCGGAACGAAGTATGTCTCCATTCCCTTCAGAAGTTCTACCTGGTAAGCTTCGTAAATCGTATCGCCCAGTTTGCTCATCTGAGCCTTTATATTTTCGCCCTGCGGGCGTTTCGCCTTTTCGAGTTTCAACTCTTTAAACACCTCAGCCACCTGATAAATCAAGCCACCATCAACCTCTTTCGTCTTCATGATGTTGACAACAGCCTTTACCCCCTGTGGCTCTTCCCTGAACTCGTTACCCATCACAGGCTCCATTGCTATGACAATATAGATTTTACGTTCAGCAGACTTACGGGCCAGCAAAGCCTCGAAAGCCCGATCGTTATTACGATAAAGAGCCATGCCCGGACGCAAATGTTCAGGCATTCCAAACGGATAGAGGCGATTGCCCTCTACTCTGTTCACACGAAAGCCTTCCAACTCACGGTCATCATTGATAAAACACAGTCCATCGCCATTTTTAAAGCTGGCTACTGTGGCTACGTTGAAAGAAATGTTGCCACGTATTTCCTTAACCTTACCCACAAACTCACCAATAGCTTTCGGTGTATCGAAAGAAGCAATATCCGGCTGTCGCCCATTCAGGAAATAATGGGTAAAGCCACGATTGAAAGTCTTCTTCAGATTAGGTGTAAAATTATATTGAACATGTCCCACCGATGCACGGCGATACTTACGCGGTTCAGCTTTTACGATTGCATCGAGTTGACTGCTATAGGCAGCCACCACATTCTTGACGTAGTTGATATCTTTTAATCTTCCTTCTATCTTGAGCGAAGTAGCTCCAGCATCAGCAAGATCCTTGAGATGATCAAGCTGACAAAGATCCTTGAGCGACAACAGATAACGCTGATGTTCAATCTCCTGACCATTGGAATCGAGCAGATCAAACTTCATACGACAGAACTGTGCACATTCTCCACGATTGGCAGAGCGCCCGAAACACTTCTCAGAAGCATAACATACACCTGAATAGCTTACGCAGAGCGCTCCATGTACAAAGACCTCTATTTCTCTATCAGGAATCGCCTGATGGATCGCCTTGATTTCATCGAGCGAAAGCTCACGAGCCAGAACAACACGTTTGAAACCTAACGTGGTAAGCCAATACGCCTTTTCTGGAGTTCTTACATCACACTGGGTACTGGAATGCAATTCTCTGCTCCACAAATTCTGCGCTCTCACCTCAGTAAGCACACCCATATCCTGCAGCAAAAGTGCATCAACACCAATCTCATCAAGTTGCTGGATCATCTTAAGCGTATCCAACATCTCATCCTGATAGATGATAGTATTCACTGTAACATGAACCTTTGCTCCAAACTGATGAGCATAATCACACAACTGTCTGATATCTTCCAGCGAATTGCCTGCTGCTGCTCGTGCACCAAAACGAGGAGCACCAATATATACGGCATCTGCACCATGATCAATGGCAGCAATACCACATTCCAAGTTCTTGGCAGGCGCCAATAATTCTAATGTTTGCATAAGAAATCAATCTCGAAATCATCCAACTCCTTCACAAATTAACTGATTTCGTCAATATTGTAAGGAGTCTCCTGATAAACATAATAGTTGATCCAATTACTATAGAAGAGGTTGGCATGAGCACGCCATGTCACCAGAGGTTCTTCGTTCGGATCGTCATGATAATAATAATTTTTTGGCAGTTCTACATCATCACGCTTGCCCATATCACGCTTATATTCCTTATCCAGCGTGTTTGGCGCATACTCAAGATGACCCGTCACAAAGAATTCGCGGCCGTTTCTGGCCATCACAATGCTGACACCGCTTTCAGGCGATTCGGCAATAATGTCAAGTCCTGGCACTTTTTCAATATCCTCACGTCTTACCTCCGTATGGCGACTATGAGGCATGCAAAAGACATCATCGAAACCGCGGAAGATTGGCTGAGACAAATCGAGAGGCTTCTGCTTAAAAATACCAAACATCTTCTTCTCTAAAGGATACTTAGGAACACCATAGAAATGATAAAGACCAGCCTGGGCACCCCAGCAGATATAGAGTGTTGAAGTAACATGGGTACGGGCCCAATCAAAAATCTCTTTGATTTCAGGCCAATATTCTACCTCCTCATAAGCCATCGTTTCGATAGGAGCACCGGTAACTATCATTCCGTCAAACTTCTGTTTGGAAAGTTCCTGAAAATCCTTGTAGAACATCATCATGTGCTCTATTGGAGTATTCTTTGGCGTGTGACTTTTCAACTTCATAAAATAAACCTCTAACTGAAGAGGAGTATTCGACAGAAGACGAACGAGATCTGTCTCTGTCGTAATCTTGAGGGGCATCAAATTGAGCACACAGATTTTCAACGGACGAATCTCCTGTTTATGCGCACGACTTTCGTCCATCACGAATATATTCTCATGCTTCAGCAGTTCGATAGCTGGAAGCTTATCTGGTAATCTTAACGGCATTTATTTTATTCCTTTCTTAAAATTTTTCTGCAAAGTTACACAATTTCAGCGAAGATAACGAAAGAAGAAACATTTTTTTGAGAAATATAAATAAATTAATGTGGAAAAGCAAAAGAAATCTTTCACTATGAAAAGGATTGTTAAAGATAAATGAGAATATTAAACCTATCATCACGTTTTTAATCAAAAACACATATCAGTTGCAACTTTATAGGCAACGCTTACGTCAAAGCTAAAAATGATGTATCCTATTAAGATTTGCAATTATGGAAAGTAAGAACATTAATCCACATTTAATCAGAACAGATGCAAAGAGATCTGTTAAGATGAAAACAAAAAGTAAAAAGAGTATGAACGCAAGTTTTAAAAACATGGCGGTAGCGCTGTTCATCATGTCGGCTCCTATCGCTGTACAAGCTAAGCAATGGTCACTGCAGGATTGTATCAGTTACGCACTGGCTAACAACATTCAACTGCAGAAGACTCAACTCACAAAAGCTTCAGCTCAGGAGGACTATCTGCAATCAAAGTCAGCGCTTCTGCCATCGCTCTCTGCCAGCACCAATCAAAGTATAAACTATACGCCTTGGGTTTCTAATGGAATCAGTGGAGAAGGTTTCAGCAAAGCTTCCATCGACAAGGTATATTACAATGGCAGCTATAGCGTGATGGGCAATTACACGATTTGGAACGGAAACAAAAACAGAAATCAGGTGAAACTGAACAAGCTGGCAAAGGAAGCGGCACAACTCGATTCGACAGCACAAGCCCTCAACCTGCAAGAACAGATAGCTCAACTTTACGTACAGATACTCTACTCTTCAGAGGCTATCAACGTAAACAAAGAAAGTTATCAGTCGAGTGTTCAAAACGAAGAGCGTGGTAAGGAAATGGTAAAAATTGGCAAGATGAGCCAAGCAGACTTAGCACAACTTACAGCACAGAGAGCACAAGATGAGTTTAACATCGTGCAGGCTGAAAGTAACGTTAAAAACTATAAACGACAGTTGAAGGAACTCCTGCAGATTACCAGTGAAGAAGCTTTCGACATCGCTATTCCAAGCACAACTGACCAGATGGCTCTGGCCTCTATCCCAGGAATGAACAGTGTCTATACAGCTGCGCTTCAGAATCGTCCTGAGTTTTTGAGCTATCAAAACAAACTCGACCAGAACGATCTGAACATCAAGATTGCAAAGGCAGGAAAGTTGCCAACCATCAGCGCAAATGCAGGAGCTACGACCAGCACCACATCCATGAACAAAAACGGTTGGGGCAGTCAGATGAAAACCAACTTCAGCATGGGTGGTGGAATCGGTGTCAGTATTCCTCTCTTTGATAACCGACAGACCAAGACTTCTGTCAATAAAGCACTCATTCAGCGTGAAAGCATCTTGCTCGATATAAAGAATGAGCAAACTAAGCTCTACTCTACTATCGAAAACTATTGGTTGCAGGCTAATACAAACCAAAGCCAGTTTAAGGCTGCCAAGGTGAGCAGCGAGAGTGCCCAAACAAGCTACGATCTGTTAAGTGAGCAGTTTAAACTGGGATTAAAGAACATCGTAGAATTGAGAACTGGCAAAGATAATCTTCTGAAGGCTAAGCAGAACGAACTTCAGGCAAAGTATCTTACCATTCTGAATATCAACATGTTGAAATTCTACCAAAACGGCAGAATCTAAAGAGAAAGATTGGTATTAACATCCGAAAACATATTGCAAATCATTAATAGGTATACATACATTTTTATGAAAAAACTTAGAATCAGCAAAATCTGGATTGCCATGATTGTGGTAATCATCGTAGCTGTGGCAGCATGGCTGTTCTCTGGAAGTAAAAACGAAGAGCAAATAGACTTCAAGCAGGAAGCTGTAACCACACAAACATTGCAGAATAGTGTAACTGCAACCGGTACTATTGAAGCGGTAACTTGTGTAACGGTTGGTACACAGGTGAGTGGTATTGTAAACAAACTTTATGTTGATTACAATTCGCAGGTAAAAAAAGGTGAAGTCATAGCTGAGCTCGACAAAACCAACCTGATGAGCGAGTTGAATACTGCCAAAGCTAACCTGGCAAGTGCGCAAAGCAGTTTGAACTATCAGAGTGCAAACATGAGCCGCTACCAGACCCTCTATAAGAAAGGTTTGGTAAGTGCTGACGATTATGAAAATGCGCTTCTCACCTATCGCCAGGCGAAAGAGCAAGTTGCTTCGGCCAAGGAAAATGTACAGAAAGCCCAAACCAACCTGAGCTATGCTACAATTACATCACCAATAGATGGAACTGTCATATCAAAAAGCGTAGAGGAAGGACAGACCGTAGCAGCAAGCTTCAACACACCAGAGCTCTTTACTATCGCTAAAGACCTGACCAACATGCAGGTGATTGCAAATGTTGACGAGGCTGATATAGGCGGTGTAAAAGAAGGCGACCGCGTTAATTTTACAGTAGATGCTTATCCTGATGATGTATTCCAGGGAACAGTAAAACAGGTTCGTCTGGAAGCTACTACAACAAACAATGTAGTCACTTACGAGGTTGTCATCTCTGCACCCAACGCAGATCTCAAATTAAAACCAGGTTTGACAGCAAATGTAACCATCTTTACACAAGAACGTGCTGGTATTCTTGCCGTTGCCAACAAAGCACTCCGCTTTACTCCAACCAAGGAAACTGTGGGAAAGAATATCAAAATTGTTGACTGCAAAGGAAAAAACAAAGTTTGGACTCTTGCTAACAATACCCTTACAGCTCATTCTGTAACCATCGGTCAGAGCGACGGTATACATACTGAAATTATCAAGGGTTTGAAGAAGGGACAGAAGATTGTAACTGAAATCATAGTTAATACCCCTGAAGAGAATGAGGAGCCTCAACAAAGTCAAGGTTTGATTAGCGGTCCTGGACCTAGAGGAAAGAAAAAATAAAAAATAAGAGTATGGCAAACGACAATATTCAAGCAAACAGCGAAAAGAAAGTTGTGATAGAACTCGACAATGTTCGTCGCGACTTTCTTGTGGGTGAGGAAACTGTCCACGCCCTAAAAGGTGTAAGCTTTAAAATATACGAAGGTGAGTTTGTTACCATCATGGGTAAATCAGGTTCAGGTAAATCTACCCTGCTGAACCAGCTAGGTTGTCTCGATACCCCATCCAGTGGCGAATACTATCTGGATGGAGTAAGCGTACGAAAGATGTCACGTAATGATCGCGCCATTCTTAGAAACCGAAAGATTGGATTCATCTTCCAGAACTACAATCTTCTACCGAAGACTACAAGTGTAGAAAATGTAGAACTTCCACTGATGTACAACCCGAACGTAAGCGCAGAAGAACGAAAGCAACGTGCTATCGAATCGCTGAAAGCTGTTGGTTTAGGAGAACGTCTCTATCATAAGAGTAATCAGATGTCTGGAGGACAGATGCAGCGAGTAGCCATAGCTCGTGCGTTGGTCAACAACCCCGCTGTGATACTTGCTGATGAAGCAACGGGTAATCTCGACACCAGAACCAGTTTCGAGATTCTGGTACTCTTCCAAAAACTTTATGCAGAAGGAAGAACCATCATCTTCGTTACCCACAACCCAGACATTGCAAATTATTCGAGTCGTAATATCGAACTGCGTGATGGTCACATCATCAGCGACACCTATAACGAACATATTCTTTCGGCAGCCGAAGGTCTGGCAGCCTTGCCGGCCAACACGGACGAATAAGCTTTCAATGTTAAGTGTTGAATGTTAAATTACTTAGCATCCAATAGCAAACGAAGTTTTCACTTAACACTTAACATTTACCATTTAACATTACAACAAGTAAAATGAATTATCAGAATCTTTTCAAAATAGCCATCCGCGCCATTGCTGCCAACAAAATGCGCTCTTTCCTTACCGCATTGGGCATCATCATCGGTATTGCTGCGGTTATTACCATGCTTGCCATCGGACAAGGAAGTAAAGCCAGCATCAAGGCAAACATCGCAGAGATGGGATCAAACATGATTATGATTTCACCAGGTGCAGACATGCGTGGCGGTGTGAGACAGGATGCTTCGTCAATGGAGACGCTGAAGCAAGCCGACTATCAGAGCATCAAAGACGAATGTAATTATATCTCAGCTATTTCTCCTACTGTAAACAGTTCCGGACAGTGGATCTACGGAAACAACAACACCCAAAGTTCCATTTATGGTGTAAACCAAGACTATCTTTCCATCCGACAACTGAAAGTGGCAGATGGAGAAATGTTTACTGATACTGACATTAAGGCTGCATCTAAAGTTTGTATTTTGGGACAGACAGTAGTTGACTATCTTTTCCCTGATGGCAGTGATCCTATCGGTAAGGTTGTGCGATTTAACAGCATTCCATTCAGAGTAATCGGTGTCTTGAAGAAGAAAGGTTACAACAGTATGGGTATGGACCAGGATGATTTGGTACTTGCCCCCTATACAACAGTAATGAAGCGAATTATGGCACAAACCTATTTAGGAGGCATCGTCTGCTCAGCTATCACCGAAGAGGCTTCTCAACCTGCCCAAGATCAGATTACAGAAATATTGCGACGCAACCACAAATTGAAAGACGCAACAGATACTACTGAAGCAGATGAAGATGACTTCAATATCCGCTCTCAAGAGGAAATTTCAAGCATGATGAATTCTACCATGTCTACAATCACCATCCTGCTCGGATCCGTGGCAGGAATCTCGCTGCTGGTAGGCGGCATCGGAATCATGAACATCATGTATGTATCTGTAACAGAGCGCACCCGCGAAATAGGTCTTCGAATGAGTGTGGGCGCACGAGGTATTGATATTTTGAACCAGTTTCTGATAGAAGCTATCTTACTTTCTGTAACTGGCGGTATTATAGGAGTGATATTGGGAGTTAGTTTATCGCTCAGTCTGAACTCTTTCTTCCATATAGCCACCCAAATAGAGCCTTGGAGCATTATTATGAGTTTTGCAGTCTGTACATTTACTGGCGTTTTCTTTGGATGGTATCCTGCAAAGAAGGCAGCAAGGCTCGACCCTATCGAGGCTATCAGATACGAATAAAAAAAATGGGGAGAACATTAAATATTCTCTGAGGTTTTTCAAAAAAAACAAAAAGTTTTTTGGTGAATACAAAATAAAGTTGTACTTTTGCGTCTGCGGAAGTGCAACTTTTTTTATTTGAAGTTAAACGAATCGCATGAATTGAATAGTAAACAGGTTTAAACATAGAAGATTATGAAATTTATAGGAATTATTCCAGCAAGATACGCATCAACACGTTTCCCGGGAAAGCCACTTGCCATGTTAGATGGCAAACCAGTGATACAGCATGTTTATGAGAAAGTAGCAAGTTGTCTAGAAGCAGCCTATGTTGCAACAGACGATGAGCGAATTTTCAATGCTGTAGAAGCATTTGGCGGTAAAGCTGTTATGACGCGCAAGGATCATAAGAGCGGTACTGACCGCATAGAAGAAGCTATCGAAAAAATTGGTGGAGACTGGGATGTCATTGTCAATGTTCAAGGAGATGAACCTTTTGTTGACAAGAGTCAACTGGAAACCATCTGCCAGTGTTTTGATGACCCAACAACCCAAATTGCCACTTTAGGAAAAGCTTTTACCAGTATGGAAGCTGTAAAAAATCCTAATAGTCCAAAGATTGTTGTAGACAATCAAGGCTTTGCTATGTATTTCTCTCGCAGCATCATTCCATACGTAAGAGGAAAGGAAGAGAAAGAATGGCTCAAGAGTTTTCCTTATCTGAAACATTTGGGCATCTATGCTTACCGCAAAGAAGTTTTAAAAGAGGTAACCAAACTGCCACAAAGCTCACTAGAAATAGCTGAGAGTCTGGAACAACTTCGATGGCTGCAGAATGGCTACAAGATAAAAGTTGGTACTACAGATGTAGAAACTGTAGGCATCGACACGCCAGAAGATTTGCAGCGGGCAGAAGACTTTTTGAAAAACAGAAAGTAATAAGAAACATCATATACTTTTAAAGTATCGCAGAATGAACAAAATTGAAAATATCGTCAAAAAATATATTATTCACCATGGTATGTTCAAGTGGCAAACACCATATATCGTTGCCTTGTCCGGAGGAGCCGATAGCGTTGCCCTATTGCTTATCTTGAAAAATATAGGACTGGATATTTCTGCTGCGCACTGTAACTTTCACCTTCGCGGCGAAGAGAGTGACAGAGACGAGCAATTTTGTGTAAATCTGTGCAAACAACAGGGAATCAGTTTGTCTCGAATCCATTTTGATACTTATGCTTATGCCCATTTGCACAAGGTAAGTATCGAAATGGCTGCACGCAACTTGCGCTACAGCTATTTTGCCCAATTAGTAAAAGACTTGCATGCAGGAGGCATTTGTGTGGCCCATCATCGCGATGACAATGTAGAAACTTTACTTCTGAATCTGTTAAGAGGATCTGGAGTAGACGGATTAGCAGCCATCGCCCCCAAAAACGGAAATATTCTGCGCCCTCTTCTCTGCATCAGCCGACAGGATATATTGCAATACCTAAAAGAAAGAAAGCAAGATTTTGTCACAGATTCAACAAATTTGGAAGACGATGCTTTAAGAAATAAAATTCGCCATCATGTAGTACCTCTTTTGGAAAGTATCAACCCGGCAGCAAGTGAAAATATCGCTCTCTCTGCCAAATACATACGCCAAGCGAAAAGTATACTTGAGAGCATGGATAGCATCAGTACAACCGACTCTAATAGGAAAGTTATATATATCCCTAAAGTATCTGTCATGAATGCTCCAAGTCCGGAATTCATACTCCATAAAGAATTAGGCAGATATGGTTTTCATGGCAATGTCATTGATGACATCTGTGAAAGCCTCTTCAGTCAGGATCGTGGTGTCGGTAAAATCTGGAAAAACGAAGACTATATGATAGTCATCGACAGAGAACAGCTGTTGATCTCTAACATAAAAGACTTGAATAACATTCAGGAGCAAAGAGCGTTCCGACTGCCAGAAGAAGGCATTTACAACATGGACGAAGGAACCCAAATCAAGATAAGAATCTTCTCGCATATGGGTGACTTCATGCCAAGCAAAGAATCGCAATGTATCACTTTGGATGCTGAAAAAGTCAGTTTTCCCCTCACCTACCGACTGGTAAAAGAAGGCGATAGATTTCAACCTTTCGGCATGAAGGGTAGCAAACTGTTGAGTGACTATATGACCGATAGGAAATTTGACTATATACAAAAGAAGACACAGCATGTATTAACTGATAGTAAAGGTGAAATCATCTGGCTTATCGGCGAACGTACGTCTGAAAAAACAAAGATTACCGAAACCACCAAGAAAATATTGGAGGTCATCATCAAATGAAAAAGAAAATATTATATATCACAAGTTTAGTTCTCATTCTGTTGGCTGCCGCCAGCACATGGAGCTATTATTGTCTGAACCCATCAAGTGATAGAGTGAACAAGGCAAAAGCAAACATAAAAGTATACAGTCACTACGAATTAATTCAAAATGGAAAAACAATACTCCGGTTCGACGAAGACACTACGACACTGGCTGCCAACTTTATGAACCGTTGGGCGTTGATTCCTTCATGTGAAGGAAGACTTGCCGCCTGCTACAACAACAGCATCAGCCGGAATCACTATCTTGGCAAAGATGCGGATAGCATCTTTAAAGAGAAAGTTGATTCTTTAGACAGTTTGTATAGAGACTCCAAATGGAAAGTTGGAGAACTGAACTATTATATTCACTCTCATTCTGTCATGGATGCAGGCTACAACTCTATTTGCGCTTATACCCAACACGAACTGGAACTACGCGATTCTGCCAAGAAACTGATTGATTCCCTGAAACATGTACAGAAAAAGGGACATTTCAAGTTGAAACGCTCCATTTCATATCAAGCCTATTATAGAGACGAGAACGGAAAATGGAAGAGTCAGGCATGCAAACTCATCAAAGCAATGAATGGAGAAACTGCACAAGAAAGCCACACATTCCAACTTTCCTCAGAAACAACTCCTGAAGGGGTTAAAGCTATTTCACCTCAACTTGCAGCATCTTTAGCAACAGCTCATGGAGCCACACTTCGACGCTCTATTGATTACACCCTCTTACCTGATTCTCTAGGATATTATCGGGGTACAACCGACAGTATCTATCAACCAAACGGTCATGGATGCTGGCAAGGATACGATGGAACCTATTATGAAGGTTACTGGAAAAACGGGAAACGGGAAGGATTCGGATTCAGCATTGCTCCCAAGAAGCCATTACGAATAGGCGAATGGAAAAATGACCGCTATAAAGGCGAAAGGCTCGTATATACATCGGAACGTATTTATGGCATTGATCTGAGCAAATACCAGCATGGAAAAGGAAGAAAAAAATATGCTATCAACTGGAACCGTTTACGCATTACACATCTTGGACGTCTCAGCAAAAAGACAGTGTCAGGAACAGTAAACTTCCCTATTCGCTTCATCTATATCAAGAGTACAGAAGGTAAATCGCTGTTAAATCCTTATTATAGAAAAGATTATCGTGATGCAAAAGCACATGGTTACAAGGTTGGAACCTACCACTTCTTTACCACCATAACACCTGCTGCCGAACAGGCACGACACTTTCTGAGACACAGTATCATTAGGAAAGGCGATTTTCCTGCAGTTCTTGATGTAGAACCGCTTCCTAGTCAAATCAAGAAAATGGGAGGGTCTGGAGTCTTGTTTGCACGCATTAGAACTTGGCTTAGAATAGTAGAGAGAGCAACAGGTGTTAAGCCTATTCTTTACATCAGCCAAACTTTCGTAAATCGCTATCTGCCAAAGGCTCCCGATCTGAAACATAACTACCAGGTTTGGATTGCACGATATGGAGAGTATAAACCAGACATCCGATTGGTATATTGGCAACTCTGCCCCGACGGAAGAGTTGCAGGAATACATGGAGAGGTAGACATCAACGTGTTTAACGGATACGATGACGCTTTTCAAAGTTTTGTTAAGAACAAGACCGTAAAATAACCTTTAAATGAGTAAGTTAGGTTAATTACGTTAAAGTAAGTTATAATTCTAGTCGTGTATCAATATTTTTACTATCTTTGCGCCAATTGTGCAATGTGTAACTAAGAGGAAAGATAATGAGACAGCTTAAGATACAAAAGAGTATAACCAATCGTAATAGTGAAGCCCTCGACAAATATCTTGTAGAGATAGGTAGAGCCCCTATGGTTTCTATTGATGAAGAAATAGAATTGGCTCAAGCTATCCGCAAGGGAGGTAGAGCTGGCGAAAGAGCAAAAAATAAGTTGATTGAAGCCAACTTACGTTTTGTGGTGTCGGTAGCAAAACAATATCAGCACCAGGGACTCACCTTGACAGACTTGATTGACGAAGGAAACATCGGACTCATCAAGGCTGCAGAACGCTTCGACGAAACACGAGGGTTCAAATTTATCTCATACGCTGTATGGTGGATTCGTCAGAGTATTTTACAGGCAATAGCAGAGCAAAGCCGAATTGTTCGACTTCCTCTCAACCAGGTAGGATCACTCAATAAGGTAAACCAGGAAATTAATAAGTTTGAGCAGGAAAACCAACGCCGTCCAAGCGTTGAAGAACTTGCTGCCAGAACGGGTGTTGACGAGGACAAGATTTCTCAGAGCATGGCTGCCAGTGGTCATCATGTAAGCATCGATGCTCCATTCAGTGATGACGATGACAACTCTATGGCAGATGTAATGGCAAGCGGAGACGATGCCAGAACAGACAAGCAGGTTGACCATGAAAGTATGGCACAAGACCTAAGACAGGTTTTAAAAGTTTGCCTCAAGGATCGCGAACTGAAAATTATCTGCGCATGCTACGGAATTGGGGAAACCGAAAAGGGGCTCGAAGAAATTGGTGATAAAATGGGGCTCACCCGTGAGCGAGTTCGCCAAATAAGAGAAAAAAGCATCACCAAACTGAGAGAATCCGGGAAGATAGGAATCCTTATGAAATATCTTGGTTAGGAAAGCTGCTGTCCAAAATATTTGGCATAGTTTTTCTGCCAAGTAACATCTTAACTCATAATAAATGAAGAAATATCAAACACACATCATTTTGATGATTATCTTCTGCATGATGGCTTTTGCAGCACATGCAAGAAGAATGTCACCGAGAGACACCTTTAGTGACTCGGTGATGTGTTTGGTATTTAAATATTCACAATCTGTTGACACAACAGGTAGAGCTGAGCACAAGAGTTATGCCTACACTAAATTTCAAATCAAAACAAACAAACGTAATGCAACGCTCATGCTAGTACCGACAATGTATGCGGTGGCTCATGGCGGTGGCAGAAGATTCATCAGCGAGTTTTATAA
Source organism: Segatella copri (assembly GCF_009494835.1). Classification (GTDB taxonomy): domain Bacteria; phylum Bacteroidota; class Bacteroidia; order Bacteroidales; family Bacteroidaceae; genus Prevotella; species Prevotella copri_F. The sequence goes on along the minus strand of NZ_VZBE01000072.1, from coordinate 24,952 downwards.
CCAAATGACGCTAGACGCAAATGGCAGACCAGTTGCCAAGCGTTTGCTGAACATAAGCACCATTCCGCATAGAAGCAACACATTGTCATCAGTTTTGAAATACATGACTCCAACGGTATATGGAGAAACACTTTTCGAAACTAATATTCTTTCTCCTTTCCACTATAAGAATCGCAGATATTATAAATATGCCGTCACCCAATTACCATTCGGCAAAGCACAAGTCTACGTATATCCACGTCTCAAAAACACCCAAGTTATTGAAGCACGTGCCATTGTTGATTCCCAAAGCGGAAAGATAAGCATGGTAGACTTTGAGGGCGAATATGATATGACCCGTTTCTATATCTCTATTATTATGGGTAAAGATGGATTTGGTTCACTTTCTCCTGCAAGGTGCAGCATGAGAGCCAACTTCAACTTTATGGGTAACAAGATAACGGGCATGTATACAACAGTATACGGACTGCCGAAAATATTAAGTGATTCACTCAATAATGTTGCCGACACAGCATTAATGGCAAAAGTGCGCCCTATTGAGTTAAACCAAGATGAGGCTGACATATACAGAAAATTCTACGAAAAAAGGAAACAAATAACAGATTCCTTGAATAACATCATACCAGAGAAAAACTTTGCAAAAGACATACTTTGGGATGTTATAGGTGACAATGTATTAAACAGGATTTCTCAAGGATTCGGAAAGCAAAATCAGGGCTACTTCCGTATCAGTCCTATTCTCAACCCACTCTATATGGGATACTCCGAGCGAAAAGGAATTGTATACAAGTTCGACCTGAAGGGAGGCTACAGGTTTACAGAAAATCTGGAATTGGGGCTTCGCTTTAAAGGAGGTTACAGTATGAAACAACACAGATTTTATTTCAATATACCATTGACATTCAACTATAACCCGAAGCACAATGGATATCTGAAGTTAGAAATCGGTAACGGTAATAGAATATCGAATAATCGTGTTGCACGAAAGATGTTAGGCATCAGCAAACCTGAAGATAACGATTTTCTATATCCACTATTCTCAGAATATCCAGGATTGTCATTACCGGAAATCTCAACAGATATTGAGGCAAATAACAGGAAACTGACAGAGTTTAAAGATGATTACCTTCGTCTTACTAACCACTGGAGCTTCAACGACTATGTCGGTTTTGAGATTGGCTTGGTTTCACATCAACGAAAAGCTGTAGTAGAAAGTTTCTATAAACTGTTTAATTATCCAAGCAAATATGTGTCAGTAGCACCAGCTGTAGCTTTAGAACTGTTACCATGGGGTAAGAAAGGCTCCATCTTTAAAATAGACTATGAAAAGGGATGGAAAAACCTACTAGGTTCAAACATAGACTACGAACGGGTAGAAGCAGATGCACAAACTATTTTTCAAGCATCACGCCGTCAATCATATTCTATAAGGTTAGGAGCTGGCTTTTATACCCGCAAAGGTGATCATTGGGACTTCGTTGACTATACCAATTTCCATGACGACAATATTCCTGGAGGCTGGAATGATAGCTGGAGTGGAGAATTCGAATTACTGCCATCCCAATGGTATAATGCCAGTGATTATTACGTTCGCGGAAATTTCACTTATGAAGCTCCCATGATTGCAACTGCATGGCTCCCCCTGATTGGGAAATATATAGAAGCAGAGCGTCTGTATGTAAGCAGTCTTGTTGTAAACCATTTACACCCATATACAGAATGGGGATATGGAGTAACAACAAGAGCTATTACATTAGGATTCTTTGCAGCCTTCAAAAACACGAAGTATAATGGCATTGGCTGTCGCTTCGGTTTTGAACTATTTAGAGATTGGTAATATTCATAAAAGCATGGATAAAACATGATTTCTAGGGCACAATATCAATAACATCATAAAAAAATCAAAATATGAGTTCACAACTAACTGTTTATAAAGCAAGTGCAGGATCAGGTAAAACATTTACTTTGGCTCGCGAGTATATGACACTCGTGATAGCTAATCCTGCTTCCTATAGAACCATTCTTGCAGTAACCTTCACCAACAAAGCTACTGAAGAAATGAAAATGCGTATCTTAGGAAAATTATACGAAATTGCACACGGACTACCAGAAGCAAACGATTATGTAAATCAAATACAGCAGGCTTTACCGTATCTTTCATCCAAACAAATTCAGAAAAATGCAGAATCTGCCCTGCATTTGCTCATACATAATTATAACTATTTCCGGGTTATGACCATCGATACGTTCTTTCAGAGTGTATTGAGAAATCTAGCACGTGAACTTGATCTGACTGCCAATTTACGGATAGAACTCAATGACTATCAAATAGAACAGCATGCCGTTGATGAACTTATAGAAAGTCTTGAAGATACCGATCGTCTACTTTTCTGGATTATGGATTATATCAAAGAAAATATTGATGATGATAAGAGTTGGAATGTCATAGGACAGATCAAGAAATTCGGTGAGAACATATTCAAGGATTATTACAAAGCTCATTCCGACAAGTTGACAGAATTGATGGAACAAGAAGATTTCTTCAAGGATTTTACCGACCGAATGAAGAAAATGCGCGATAAGGCAAAAGAGCAGCTTAAAGAAATTGCTGCTACTTTTTTCGATTCCCTTGAAGAAGAAGGCTTTACGGCAGACGACTTAGCTGGAAAAACGAGAGGTATTTGGAGCTATTTCAACAAGCTGAAAAATGGCAAATACAGTGATGATGATCTACATAATGATACTTTCTGTAAATGTCGGGAAAGTCCGGAAGCATGGGTCAAAAAATCTGATGTAAAAAATTGTACTGATATCTTCAATTATGTAGAATCGGTGCTCTACCCTATTCTGCTGTTTGCAGAAGATAATCGTCCAAGACTCACCCGAATCTTCAAAAGTACCGATCTGACCATAAAGCATCTTAATCAGCTCCGCCTTTTGGGAAGCATAGATAAAAAAGTCAGGGAGATGAACAGAGAGGCAAACCGTTTCCTTTTGAGCGATACTCAGACCCTGCTCAATTCACTGATAAAGGATAGCGATTCGCCATTCATCTTTGAAAAGATTGGCACTCAACTCGACCATATAATGATTGACGAGTTCCAAGATACTAGCACCATCCAATGGAAGAACTTTAAAGTGCTGCTCGAAGAAACCATGAGTAGAGAAGATGCAGGTAACCTCATTGTTGGTGACGTAAAACAAAGTATTTACAGATGGCGATCCGGCGATTGGAGACTGCTCAATAATATTGATAAAGAATTTAATAAAAGCACGATAAAAGTAAGCATAGAAACTTTGGGTACCAACTACCGCTCTGATAGAAACATCATAGAGTTTAACAATGCTTTTTTCACAGAAGCAGTAAAATTGGAGATTGAAGGCCTGAAAGATAAATGTCCTGAGGAATGTAAACAGCTGGAAAGCGCATATAGCGATGTCTGCCAGCGAGTACCAGACCACCATTCTGTTCCTAATGGTTCTATCAGTATTCAGCTCCTGGGCGGTGAAAATATTGAAGACAGAATGATGCAAACAACACTGGACACTGTAGACAAGTTGGTTGAAAGAGGTGTTCCTTGCAACAAAATAGCAATCCTGGTAAGAAGCAACCGTAACATACAGGACATTGCTGAGTATTTTATGAACCATTCCGACTATCCGTTGGTTTCAGATGAGGCATTCAGGCTGGATGCCTCCCAAGCAGTATGCACATTGGTTAACGCTCTCTACATACTGGTACACCCAAATGACAATATTGCATTAGCAACTCTCAACAAGTTTTGTGACACGTATTCTGTAGCTGGAAATATGCCGGAACAACTTTTGACCAATCGTTCTGAGTATCTGGAAATGCCACTGTTCGATCTCACAGAACGCCTTCTTGCAGAACTTAAACTTGGCGAAATAAAAGACATGATCAAGCAAACTGCCTACATCTGTACTTTTTATGATTGCTTAAGTAAATATCTCACAGATAACAGTAGTGATATCACTGGATTTCTGAAAGAGTGGGATAACCGTATTCACGAAAAAAGCATTCATAGCGATGGCGATGGAGGTATCAGATTCCTTACTATACATAAGAGTAAGGGACTGGAATACGATCATGTTATCATGCCTTACTGTGACTGGCAACTAGAAAAAGCCAACACTATCTGGTGCACACCGCAAGAAGCTCCATACAACGAGCTTCCACTGGTACCTATAGATTTCAGTGCTAAACTGATGAAGCAAAGTATATATGAAGCAGATTATAATCATGAACATCTGCAAAACATAGTCGACAATTTGAATCTGCTTTATGTAGCCTTCACGCGTGCCAGTCATAACCTGATTGTAATTGGCAAACGAGCTAATAGTGCATATCGTTCTGCCATTATCGAATCCGTACTCGACAAGGTAGCCAGCCGACTTGAAGCTAATGATGTAAAGATGGAGTTAACAGGAATAGGTTCTGATGCCAAAACAGATGACATATCTTTCTGCTATAATGAAATATATGTACCTGATTCTTCCAAGAAATCAAACGAGAAGAAGGATACAAACGTGCTCTCAGCCTATTCTCAACCTTTAGAAATTAAAATAAATGTTACGCCTGAAATGCCAGAATTCAGACAAAGTAACCAGAGCCGTGACTTTATAAAGCGTGATGAAACGGAAGAGCAACAGAAGTTTTATATCAAAATGGGTACCATTTTGCACAACCTCTTTTCTACAATCCGCACGGTTGATGATATTGATGGAGCCCTGAAACAGTTGGAGTTAGACGGACTTTTATACGACCAAGACCTCACACCAGAGAAAATAAAGGAGATGATCAGGAAAAGACTTGAATCACCAAAGGTCGCAAAATGGTTTGACAAGGAACTGACCATACTAAATGAATGTTCTATCCTGACAGTTGAAAATGGAAAAGTGGCAGAATACCGTCCAGACCGCGTGATGCAAAACTCAAAAAATGAAACCATCGTGGTAGACTTCAAATTCGGTAAACAGAAAGTAGAACACCATGAACAGGTTAGAAAATACATCAGCTTGTTAAAAAGTATGGGACATCACCGAGTAAAAGGTTATCTATGGTATGTATACCCTAACAGAATAGTCGAAGTAATAAAATAATATGGTTCTATTGCCCCTTTCCCAAAAGTAGGGCAACATAAAGAACAGTTGCAAACATTGAAAAGTCCATTAAGATATGAAAGCATTTTTAAAATATGTAGCAAGAGATATACTCGAGAAATACGGAAACAATCTCAGCGACATTGCCGTCGTGTTTCCAAATAAACGCGCCGCTCTTTTCCTCAACGAGAGTCTGGCACGTTTGACTGATCACCCTATCTGGTCGCCATCTTACATAACAATCAGCGACCTTTTTCGCAAACATAGCACATTGAAAGTTGGAGACCCAATCAAACTTGTTTGCGATTTACATAAAACATTCGTAGCCTGCACTGGTATTGATGAGACCCTAGACCATTTTTATGGATGGGGACAACTTCTTATCACAGATTTTGACGATATTGATAAAAACATGGCAGAAGCAGAAAAACTCTTTGCCAATCTTAGCAATATACATGAACTTGATGACATCTCATATCTTACAGAAGAACAGAAAACGCTGATTAAGAAATTTTTCAGCAATTTCAACGATGACCACAACTCAGAACTCAAAAAGAGATTTCTACAATTATGGAGCCATTTTCTTGATATCTATAAGCAGTTCAACATGCGTCTTGAAGAACAAGGATTGGCTTATGAGGGGGCTCTGTATCGGAAAGTTGTAAATGATGAAAATATCAAATTCCAACACAAGAAATATCTCTTTGTCGGTTTTAATATGATGCAAGTAGTAGAACGGAAACTCTGCGACCGCTTGATGAAAGAGGGTAAAGCACATTTCTATTGGGACTTCGATGACTATTATATGCAAAACAATCATGAGGCAGGTCACTACATTCGTGAATATCTCAAATATTATCCTAACGAATTGAATGATATGCCTTCTCGCGATCTTCGTGAAATTTATCATAACTTTGATAACAATAAAGACATTACATACATTTCGGCATCAACTGAAAACATTCAGGCCCGCTATGTAAACCAATGGCTTAAAGAAAAGAAACGCTATAAATATGGGAAAAAAGTGGCTATAGTATTAGCCGATGAAGGATTATTACAAAGTGTTATACATAGTCTTCCTACAAACGAAGACATCAAGTCGTTGCCAGATTATTCTGAGAACGACCAGTTATCATATAACATAACATTGGGTTATCCGCTTCAACAGACACCATTCTACAGTTTGCTGCAACAGCTCATCAAGTTGCAGGGCGTAGGTCACCCCAAGCATAGTAACAACTATCGCTTACATAATGTGCTCATGGCGCTCCGTCATCCATACACACGCTATATTTCTCAAAATTATAGCAAACTCTTGAGCGCTCTTGACGAGCAGAAGCAGTTCTATCCTACCCGCCAATTCCTAAGCATGGATGGTGATGAAGGTTTGTCACTGCTTTTCAAAGATTTGGGTGAGACTGCAACAGAAAATGAATACAACTTGAGACTCATCCAGTATCTGCTGGATATTTTGAAGACAATAGGTGTGAATAGTAAAGAACAGGACGATCCTTTATTCCAGGAATCGCTCTTCAGGACCTATACATTGTTGAACCGTCTGCAAGAACTCATCCAGACAGGAGACTTAGCAGTAGACTGCATCACTCTGGAACGGCTCATCCAACAGCTCATCCAGTCAACAAGTATTCCTTTCCATGGTGAACCTGCAGAAGGAATACAGGTAATGGGTGTATTGGAAACTCGAAATCTGGATTTCGAGCATATCTTAGTACTCTCATGCAACGAAGGGAAACTGCCGAAAGGAGTAAACGATGCTTCATTTATTCCCTATTCACTGAGAAAGGCATATGGCTTGACTACGGTAGATAACAAAGTAGCCATATACGCCTATTATTTTCACAGTCTGCTCCAACGCTCACACGACATCACTTTATGTTACAATAACGCAACAGAAGATGGCCAATCGGGTGAGATGAGCCGTTTTATGCTACAACTCCTGGTAGAAAGCCATCATGACATCAAGCGCTTTTCTTTGGTCGCAGGACAAAACACACTGCGTCCTACTTATGAACCAATAGAGAAAAAACAGCATGCGCTCAGCCAGCTCAAGAATTTGAAAATGCTTACGCCAACATTTTTGAATACCTATTTGAGATGTGAAAAGCAATTCTACTATAAATATGTAGAAGGACTGATTGAACCAGATGAAATTGATGAGGACGAAGTAGACAACAAAGTATTTGGAAATATATTCCATCGTGCAGCAGAACTGTTCTATCTAGGATTAGCAAGCAGCGATGCTCTGACAACCGACGGTAAAGGAGAACTCAAACTGACTCGTCCTATCGTTGTATCAAAAGAGCAATTAGAGCAAGCCTTAAAAGATGAATCGCTTGTTTATCGCCTGGTAGATCAGGCGTTCAGAGAAGAACTCTTTAAAGTTAGCGCTGCAGGATATCGTCCAAAATATAATGGTCTGCAACTTATCAACAAAGAAGTAATAGCAAGGTATATCCGGCAACTTGTCACGATAGATATGCGACAGGCTCCATTCACCATACTCGGATTAGAGTTGGTTGTAAAAACTGACGTCGAAGTAGAAACAAGTATCGGCAATTTATCTCTGTCAATAGGAGGTTTTATCGACCGACTGGACGCTGTTGCAGCTAACGGTCATGCAAATGGCAATAATCTTGCAGAACGAATCCGCGTAATAGACTATAAAACAGGACGTATTTCAACAACACGTCCAAGAGAACTGAGCGAAGTGTTTGATCCATCCATGCTCAACAAGCATACAGATTATTATTTACAATCTATGCTCTACTCGATTATTGTAAGCCACAACAGGAATCTGAATCCGGCTCAAGAGCCCGTATCTCCAGGCTTGCTGTTTATACAAAATGCGGGAGCAGAAGATTATGATCCGACATTAAAAATGGGCAAGGAACTCATCAGTAGCATAGATGTATACGAAGAAGAGTTTATGAAACAACTGAAAGTTCTCATCGCCAACATATTTGACAAGGACCAGCCATTCCGACCTACAGATGATAAGCATCGTTGCGAATACTGTCCATACGCAGCTTTATGCAAATCATAGAAACATATATAATATGTGGAAACCAAAATGATTGGTTAAAATGAGCAAAATACTTGCTTTTTTGAATTATTCTATGTATATTTGCAAAAAGAATTATTGAGTATGACAGAAAAAGAAATAAACAAGATAGTTAGTGAGAACTTAAACTATGTAAAATCAGTAGCCAACCAGTATAAAGGTAAAGGCGTTGAGTTTGATGACTTGGTTAGCGAAGGAACTCTGGCAATGCTTATGGCAGCCAGAAAGTTCCAAGCCGACCGGGGCACCGATTTTGTGGCTTATGCCGGTCCATTCGTTCACAAGGCTATATCACAGGCCATCGATAAACAATCAGGACTTTATCGTTTACCGAAAGACCAGAAGAAATTTGCCCCAAGAAACGCAGACAAGGCTGTATCTGTAGATGCGCCACTAAGCGCAAACAATCCGTATACCCTATTAGACATATTAAACGATCCGGATGTAAAGATTGCAGATGATACCCTGAATATAGAAATGATGAAGAAAAAAATGGCAGAAAGCATTGCAGATTTATTGCCACGAGAGAAAGAAATCATCACCAAATTCTATGGTATAGGTGTTCCTAAAGAAACGATGGCTGAAATTGCTGAAGATATGGGGCTCAAACGCGAGCGGGTTCGCCAGATACGAAATCTGACCATACGCAGATTGAACAGGAGTATCCGCCACCAGGCATTGAGAAACTACTTCAAGAGGTAACTCGCAATAGTTTGTAAAAACAAAAAGGAGGGTGAATCATTAACTTATGATACGCCCTCCTTTTTGTTTCATGTTCTAGTTATTAACAATTAAACTTACTCCAATCCCTTTAAATGATTAGCACGATATTGACGGGGAGTAACGCCTATTCGCTTGAAGAAATTAGCATAGAAACTCTGACGAGTATTGAAACCAGCCATTTCGCTGATACCTTCTACAGTCATTCTTGCATAACGCTTATCGGTAAGTAAAGACATAGCATCGTTTACTCGATAATCATTCACCAACTCGGCATAATTCTTATGGAATCGAGTTGCGCATACAGCAGAAATATAGCGAGAGTTAGTATTCAAATCCTCTGCAAGTTTCTTGGAACTATAGTCTGGGTCCTTGTACTTTCTTTCAGTCACAAGAACACGGATTATCTCGTCGCGAAGGCGGTCCTTAGTTTCTTCACTCAGCATAGATTGATATCTTGCTATTTTTTCTTTTTTAGGTTGAATATTGTACTTAGCCATAGTTATGTTATAAAATTTATTACAACAAAGGTACGACTTTTATTTAGAACGACCAAATTTTTTCTCACTTTTTTGAAAAATAAACACAAAAAAGTCGTTTATATGAAATAAAATGGTTATTTTTGCATTAATTTTCAAGCTCAAAGCCGAGAATATCATAATTATTAGACAAGAAGCATAGATATGAAGCAAATATTGTGGTTTATAAAAACGTATTTTACGTTTGTCATTTTGTTCAGTATTCAGAAACCATTTTTCATGATATTGGAAAAGGCTTCTGCTACACAACCTATCGATAATATCTGGAGCGAAATGCCTACAGTGATGTGGTATGGTTTATCACTCGACCTCTCTATGGCTGGTTACCTCACCGCACTACCGGGTTTGTTGCTCATCGCAATGATTTGGTTTCGTAAGGAGATTATACGTCCCATTCTGAATGCTTATTATATACTGGCATCTTTCCTGGTTTCCATTACATTCGTACTGAATGCAGGATTATATCCATATTGGAACTTCCCGCTAGATAGCACTCCTTTATATTATTTCTTTACTTCGCCAAAGGATGCACTTGCAAGTGTTGGAGGGCTTTACATCTTTTTGGCTTTCCTTATCACTGTGCTGCTTACCATAGCCGTCTGGTTCGCACTCCGCATGCCTCATACCCAGAAGCGCTATTCCAGCAGATACAGCAACTATGGTTTTGGAGATTTCGGCAGTGGTCGCAGAACACGCTACTCTGACATAGAGCATCATCGTATGCGCCATTCTCTTATTCTGTTGCTGCTTACTGCCCTTCTCTTCATCCCTATCAGAGGAGGATTTACTGTATCTACAACAAATACAGGAAAGGCATATTTCAGCCAAAATGCGTTTTTGAATCATGCTGCCGTCAATCCGATGTTCAGCCTGTTTGAATCACTTACCCATCAGGAAGATTTTGCATCGCAATACCGATACATGTCAGAAGAAGAAGCTAACAAGCTCTTTGCTCAAATGGTAAGTTCAAGCGACCGGAACACCTACCCGCTCCTGAATGAAGAAGCTCGGAAAAACGGAAAGCCGGATATACTTATTATTATTATGGAAAGCTTTGCCAACGACATCATGCCTTCCGTCGGAACACATAAAGACGTAGCTGTCTGCTTGGACTCAATAGCCAGAAAGGGAATTTTCTTCCCAAGATTCTATTCCAACACTTTCCGCACGGATCGTGGTCTGGTTGCTGTTTTGAGCGGTTATCCTGCACAACCTACAACCAGCATCATGCGCTACCCGGCAAAATCTGCACAATTACCATCATTGGCACGCTCATTGGCTAAAGCAAAGCATTACGGCAATGCATATTATTATGGTGGTGATGTTGATTTTGCCAACCAACGCTCTTGGCTGGTTTCCCAGGGCTATGAGAGAATCATTTCAGATAGTGATTTCCCTATAGAAGACAAATTGAGCAAATGGGGAGTACACGATCATATCGTAGCCAACCGGCTGCTTGCAGACCTCAGGAAAGAACAGAATGCCAAACAGCCTATGCTGAGAGTATTCCAGACATCAAGCAGTCATGAGCCATTCGATGTACCATATAGCAGACTGAAAGACAAGCGTTTAAATGCATTTGCTTACACTGATAGTGTCATAGGTCATCTTCTGCGTGAATACAGCAAATTGCCTAGATGGAAAAATACTTTGGTATTACTCGTTGCCGATCATGTTGGCGCATACAAAGAACATCTTGACAACTTTGACCGCAGCCGCTATCAGATTCCACTTATCATGACCGGTGGAGCAATAGCTCGCCCAATGAATGTTAAGCTCATAGGAAGCCAGCATGATATAGCAGCTACACTGCTCGGACAATTAGGCATTCCTCACAAAGACTTCTTGTTCAGCAAGAATATGTTGAGTGATGCTACTCCTAAATTTGCATTCTTTGATGTACCCGATGCTTTCGGCATGGTATCAGAGGAGAACTCTATCATCTACGACAACAAATCCAAAAAGGTTGTTTATGATAAAGGCAAAAAAGGTTATAACCTGAAGCGAGGCATGGCTTATCTTCAGAAGTTGTACGATGACTTGAATGCAAAATAGCCCAAACGACAGGGCAACAGATTATCAGAAACAAGAAAGCGAACATTACAGAATTTCATAAAGAAAGACTATGATAGAATTACTTCATCAAATAGAACAGATTGATACGCAGATTTTTCTGTTTTTCAATGGTTTTCACAACGAGTATTGGGATTACTTCATGATGATTTTCTCAGACCGTTTTGTATGGGTTCCGTTCTATGCCAGTTTTATCTTTGTACTGCTGAAGAATTTTCCTGTCAAGGTTGTGATGAGCACTATAGTTGTCATCACTCTGATTATCTTGTTTTCAGACCAGACTGCATCAGGAATTCTGAAGCCATTGGTAGCAAGAATGCGTCCCAGCAATCCTGATAATCCTATCAGTCCGATGGTACATGTTGTTCAAGGATATCGGGGTGGCAGATATGGTTTCCCATCTTCTCATGCAGCCAATGCATGGAGCATGGCCTTCTTTGCACAATATCTGGTTCGCCGGAGCAAACTCACGATATTCTTATGCCTGTGGGCATTGATAACCAGTTATTCCCGAATGTATCTCGGTGTACACTATTTTGGCGACCTCATGATTGGTACCCTCATTGGTTTTCTCTATGCCACCTTATATTATTATATATTCCAGTATTTTTTAAGGAAGCATACCGAACGTTTTAAGCCCAACCACGACATCAGATTTGCAAGCGTCCCTATCATTACGGGGCTCGTTTCTATTTGGGTAATCATTTGTACCAGTGGAATACTATCTTTCTATAGCATACCACTGAGATAAACAAATGTATAAAAAGAGTTAGCTTATAAAAAAAGAGTTAGCTTATAAAAACGGTTTAGATTATACATTATTATTAACATATAAAATTTAAAGATTATGAAGAAATTATCAATTCTTGCATTTGCTATGGGTCTGATAGCTTTCACAGCATGTTCTGAGAAAAAGGCACCAGCACCAGCTCAGGCAGAACAGACTGTTGTAACCGATTCCGCGTTTCAGGCTGCCGCAGCCGGTGAATATAAGAGCGCAGATGGAGAGCGTAGTGTTACTTTGAACAGTGATTTCTCTGTTAAAGTAAAAGGCCTTAACAAGGAATTTTACAAGTGGGAATTGCCAGCTAAGCCAGAAGGTAAAGCAGCTGTGATTATCCTGAGCCGCAAGGGTCTCGATGCCGATGTTCAGGAGCAGGCAACACTCGATACAGAAGAAGGTTCTATCATTATTAAGAACGAAACTTTCCGCAAAAAGTAATAGAATATGAACCTGGTATAAAAGCAAAACGCCCTCGCTTCACAGCGAAGGCGTTCCTTTTGGTATTAGTTTCATTTAAGGTAAAAAGATTGTATTCAGGATAACGATGCAAAGGTAGACATATTTTTCGAAACAAACGAATCTTTTTATATGTTTAAAAACATATTTTGTGAATTATTGCTCCCAAAACAAAATTATCTGCCAGATAATTTCGGTACTTACAATTAAATTTGTATCTTTGCACCATAAATTTAAAAATTATTCTTTTTATTGAATTATGGCAATTAATGAAGAAAACAATTTGGAAGAGAAGAAAAGTATCTCTTTCGTAGAACAGTTAGTTGAGGAAGACCTCAAAGAAGGCAAAAACGGAGGACGAATCCAGACGCGTTTTCCGCCAGAGCCTAATGGTTATCTGCATATCGGCCATGCCAAAGCTATCTGCATGGACTTTGGTGTTGCAGAGAAATATAATGGTGTTTGCAATCTTCGTTTTGATGACACTAACCCTAGCAAGGAAAACAATGAATATGTAGAGAATATTCTTCAAGACATCCAGTGGCTCGGATTCAAGTGGGGCAATATCTACTATGCTTCTGACTACTTTGAGAAGCTTTGGGATTTTGCTGTCTGGATGATCAAGAAGGGCAATGCATATATAGATGAACAAACTGCTGAAGAAATTGCACAGCAGAAGGGTACCCCTACCACACCAGGTACTGCTAGCCCATATCGTGATCGCCCAATCGAAGAAAACCTTGCTTTGTTTGAGAAGATGAATACTCCTGAGGCCGTGGAAGGCAGCATGGTTCTTCGCGCAAAACTCGATATGGCGAATCCAAACATGCATTTCCGCGATCCTATCATGTATCGTATCATCCAAACTCCTCATCACCGTACAGGAACAAAATGGCATGCATATCCTATGTATGATTTCGCTCACGGACAGAGTGACTACTTTGAGGGGGTAACCCACTCTATCTGTACATTGGAATTTGTACCTCACCGTCCGCTTTACGATAAGTTCATCGACTTCTTGAAGGAGAAGGACGGAACTGCAGATGTATTAAACGACAATCGTCCACGTCAGATTGAGTTCAACCGATTGAACCTCACTTATACAGTAATGAGCAAGCGTAAGCTTCACCAGCTGGTTGATGAGAAACTGGTTATCGGATGGGACGACCCACGTATGCCTACTCTTTGCGGAATGCGCCGTCGCGGTTACTCTCCTGAGAGTATTCGTATGTTTATCGACAGTATCGGTTATACTAAGTTCGATGCTCTCAATGATATGGCCTTACTCGAAGCATCTGTTAGAGAAGACTTGAACAAGAAAGCATGTCGTGTGAGTGCAGTACTTGATCCAGTAAAACTCGTAATTACCAACTATCCGGAAGGTGAAACAGAGGAAATGGAAGCAATCAATAATCCAGAAAATGAAGCTGATGGCACACACACCATCACATTCTCTAAGAATCTCTGGATAGAGCGTGCTGACTTTATGGAAGATGCTCCTAAAAAATTCTTCCGTATGACTCCGGGTAAAGAAGTTCGTCTGAAGAATGCTTACATCGTTAAGTGCACTGGATGTACAAAGGACGAAAATGGCATTATCACTGAGATTCAGGCAGAATACGATCCTATCAGCAAGAGCGGCATGGAAGGTGCCAACCGTAAGGTTAAGGGTACATTGCATTGGGTATCAGCAGATCACTGCGTAAAGGCAGAGGTGCGCGAATACGACCGTCTCTTTATGGTAGAAAATCCATCTGCTGATGAACGTGATTTCCACGAGTTGCTCAACCCAGACAGTTTCCACGACTATCCTAACTGCTATGTTGAGGAATATGCAGCCAGCAAGAAGCCAGGTGAATATCTCCAGTTCCAGCGTATCGGTTATTTCATGGCCGATCTTGATTCTACTGCAGAAAAACCAGTATTCAACAAAACCGTTGGCTTGAAGGATACATGGGCAAAACAGAATAAATAAATCACCTATATCTGTCTCAGTTTCAACAGCTGAGACAGATATTATTTATATTCAAGATAACAAATGAATACAGCAGAGCTTTTTCTTTGGATACTCGACAATTTAAATTACTGGGTAGTAGCCCTTTTCATGGCTATCGAGAGTTCATTCGTCCCATTCCCATCAGAGGTGGTTGTTCCACCTGCAGCATGGAAAGCCATGGATCCTGATAGCGGAATGTCGTTTATCCTAGTCATCGTATTTGCCACCATTGGTGCCAATATCGGTGCACTTATCAACTATTATTTAGCTAAATGGGTAGGCCGCCCAATCATCTACCGTTTTGCCGACAGCCGCATCGGACATATGTGCCTGATAGACCGCCAAAAGGTAGAAGTTGCAGAAGAGTTTTTCCGCAAGCATGGAGCCGCATCCACTATTTTTGGGCGCCTGGTACCAGCTGTTCGCCAGTTAATCAGCATTCCAGCCGGTTTGGCAGGTATGCATGTAGGCAAATTCTTGCTCTATACCACAATCGGTGCTGGCATTTGGAATACTGTTTTAGCAACCATCGGTTGGGGTATTTACCAATATACAGACTATAAAACAACTCAAGATGTATATCAGCAGGCATTAAAGTATAGTCATGAGCTCGGTTACATCATCTTGGCTCTTGCCGTTGTTATTGTAGCTTTCCTTGCATACAAGGGGCTCAAGAAGAAATAAGAAACTATCCCCCATCCTGCTTCCTCAAGCGGGATGGGGGATTTTTCTTCAGTATAATTCCCCGCAATTCACGGGAAACGACAAGGGTCTATGTGCCACGATGAAAAGGTGGTGTATAGACCCTTGATTATATGGTGATATTCGTAATCTACATCTCCGCTATTATATTTTTTATGAATTGCTCAGATTCTTAATGATTTCCAAAGGTAGCTGGGTAGCTTTGGCAACCTGTTCGGCAGAAAGTCCCATTGCCAGCATATTCTTTGCTATATCCTGAGCTTTCTGATTCATACCGATTTCAATACCCTCCGCAAGACCTTCACGCTTGGCGGTGTCTACGGAATTCTTGATGTCGCGATATGCCATCTTGCTGGTCTCGTACTCCCTCATTTCCTGAGGAGTAAACTTGGCTATCTCGGCTTCCTCGAAGAGGCGGTCGAAAACCTTGTCGCACAGCTCTTTCGGGCGCTGGGTAAGCTTATAGAGATTCTTCAGTGCATAGAGCCACTTCTCGTAGAGCGTATCCAGTTCTTCCAGGGATTTGTTGAACTTGGAAATCTCTACATAAATATATTCGAGTTTGTCGTAAAATACTTTGTGGGTAGCTGTGTCGCACAACTGCACATGATGGCGGATTTTCTCCTTGTCGAATGCATCCTCGTTCATGCTGAAGTTGAGCAGGGCAACGGTATAGACATGATTGAGTCTGAAATCCCATTCACTCCCCTTTGGTGCCTGTTCACGGATAGGGAAGGTTGAGTAGAAAAGGGCACGATCCTTGAAATACGTCTGGTAGGCATTCTGCATTTCTACGATGAACTTCTCGCCGTTTTCGCCCTCGCAATATACATCAAAGATGGCTCTGCGGTCGGTATAGACATCTCCCACATGCTCCGGGTTCAGATACGACACGTCCTTCACAACCTGTCTGCCATTAAACAAGCTGTTGAGGAAGCAAATGAGCAAATCCTTGTTCATTGCTGTTCCAAAAATTCGCTTGAAACCGAAGTCGGTCAGCAAGCTGATGTATCTTTCTTCTACCTGCTTCATAATCATCTGTTTTAAAAATCCATGCCGCAAAGGGCGACTCTAGTTAAAAGAATGATAAAACCTTTTCTAATTTAATAATTGCTTGGCAGAAACTTCTACTACCCCGCCATTTCCGTTACTAATGACCACAGGACGATTGTATAAAGCCTTTTCTACCAACATATCATGCTGAGCTTCAACTAAACCTGATTCAACTTTGTTGATAAAGCCCTCAATCTCACTTTCACTCATAATCCTTAATTATTTTAAATTTAACAATATCCTTAATCTTTGTTGGAATAAGATCTGGTTGCTAAAGTAGTTTTAAATTCTTTTGGATGCAAATATACTGCAAAATCTTGATAACGCCAAATATTTGAATGAAATTAACATCATTATTGGCTAATAACTGAACTTTCGCATATCAGGAGTTAAATGAGTTAAGGAAGTTAAGGAGTTAAGACAATAGAGTCTGAAAACGTTAAAAAATACAAACAAGGTGTCGCATTGCCCACGAATGAGACACCCAAAACCAAAAAATCATACCTGAAAAAACAAATATTACCCCCCACTTTCAAATAAAAACCTTATCTTTGCACCAGGATTTTTACAATCTGTATCATGAAGGATTTAAAATATTGTAAATTATAATCAAAACATAATAGATTAATATGAGAAATTATTTAACTGGAAAAGAACGATTACTGGTCGCAGCACTTGCATTTATTCTTCCATTTTCTTTCGCGAAAGCAGAAGCAAGAGAAGATGGAAAGACAGGTCAGCAAGGCTGGTATGTAGGAGTAGAGGGTGGAATGCCTTTCGGCTTCTCTACCTTCTCAAGTTTCGGACACGACAAGACTCATCTCGGTTGGGCTGCTGGCTTATATGGCGGCTATCGTTTTAACTCCATCTTCTCGGCTGAGTTATCTGCCAAGTATGGAGAAATGAACTTGTCGGCACAAGACTGTTGTGTAGAACGTAACTATTGGTTGGGTAGCGACGGTGTGCTTTACAACGCAGGTGTCTTAGGCATGGACAGTTGGGAATATACCAATCTGAAAAGCCATGTCTGTATGGGACAATATGGGGCAAGAGTGAACGTTCATCTCCTCGGGTTGTTCCCTCAAACAGCTGACAGCCGATGGGATTTGGCAGTATCACCTCATATTTATGCTGTAACGACCAAGGCTGATATTCAGACTATAGCCGATGATACCAAAGTGATAAAAGGTTCTACCAACTGGCATTTGGGCTATGGCGCAGACTTGCAGGTTGGTTATCAACTGACCTCATGCCTGAAATTGGGTATCTATTCCGGTTTGACTCGTCTTACTGGCAAACGTATGGATGGAATGCCGGAATATCAGCATAAGAACAACTTCTTGTGGGAAAGTGGCATAAGATTAGGAATCAACTTGCCTTTTACCAATCCTCATCCGTAACTCCTAAAACAAGATAGAGAATGAAAGCAAAAAGAAGATTTAATATTTGGTTATGGGTGCTGTTATGCGTCCCATGCCTGTTGACAAGTTGCGACCATGATGTTCATGATGACAAGGAAGAAAGCGGCTTGTCGGTATCGCTCACTTGGGCTGATGAAGCCGACCAAGGCACGGAAGTGAAGGATGTGAAACTCTGGATATTCAATGCCTCTGACGGCTCGCTTGTAAAGGAAAAACAATATGGCGGTGCACAGGAGGTGGCAAGCCAACGCTTCCAACTCCCGGAAGGAACCTATCGCATCCTGACTACCACAAACCTAACAGAGCCATTCTTCACCACTGACCAGACCCGGTCTTTGACCAATTGGAACAATATTCTGATAGGTTTGACCAATCCTAAAGATGTGAAGCATAATGCCTATTTCGGAGTTGCCGATGTGAAGATAGATAACAAGGAAGGCAGCTATGTGGTGCAAACCCCTATAAAGAGCGTGCTTGCCGAACTGACCATCATCATCGAGAACATACCGAAAGGCACAGAGATGAGTGGCAAGGTGTTGGATTGTGCCGGGTGCCTGTTCCCAACACAGAAGAACAGTGATGGAGAATATGGTTTGCCGAGCATAGAGCCAACGGAAGTGGAACTCCCTACCCTCCTGGCTACGGAATCAACCCTGAAATCGGAAGTCATTCGGCTGATGCCGACCATACAGGGAAGTTCCGCCTCTCATGTTTATCTCCGCCTCTTGCTGCCTAACGGGACCTTGCAAGAGTTTGACATCACTGCTCCTAAGATGAATGTAGGAGGAAAGTATGAGCTAAGGTTCAAGTACGAAGAAATGCAGCCGAAGATGAATCTGGATGCTACCATCAACGGTTGGACGAACCTCAACAATGAAGTAGAAACCAAATAATAATAATAACTTTTAAAATATGGATAATATGAAAAAGATGACGAAGTTTTTCGCCCTTGCACTCTTAGCAGGTGCAATGGTTTCATGCAGTACAGAAGATAC
The DNA here is from genome assembly GCF_009494835.1 of Segatella copri. Lineage (GTDB taxonomy): Bacteria > Bacteroidota > Bacteroidia > Bacteroidales > Bacteroidaceae > Prevotella > Prevotella copri_F. Next base: position 6,010 of record NZ_VZBE01000072.1, on the reverse strand, counting down.
TGCTCCTACAACAGCAAATGGTAAGGTAGCCGTGCAGTTTACTGGTGGTATCAGCGTAAACACCCGTGCCAGCGGAACCACTTGGGACAACGGTGACCGTATCGGCATCACCGACATCGGCAACGATACCCAGTACGGCAACGTGCCTTTCATCCTGAAGAACGGGAAATTTGAGGCAGAAGGAAAGGTCATCTATATCGAAGATGCAAAGACCCATACTTTCCGCGCCTACTATCCGTACAACGCGGCGGGAGGCATCCTCACAGCCACGACCGATGCCACGGCGCAGCAGAACCAGCCTGCCATCGACTTTCTCTTTGCTTCAGGAGCCACGGGAGACAAAAGCAGCCCGGTGGTGAGCTTTACCGACAAAACCTACAAAGGCGGTGAAGACAACTCCTTCCACCACCGCATGAGCCGGATAACCCTTACCTTCGAGGCGGGCGATGGTGTGGATTTCAACGTGGTCAAGCCTGAACGTTACACGCTGGACGGATTGTTACTCACCGGTACGTTCAACACGGCCGACGGTATTGCCACCGCAGACAACGGACTACAGACCGGAGAACTGACCATGAATCTGGCAGACGGCGTTCTCACGTCATCGATCATCCTCTTCCCGCAGACAGTTGCATCCCTGCCGTTGGTTGTGAATTACAAAGGTCAGGAATATCCTGCCACACTCACCATGCCCGACGGCGCACTGCTGGCGGGCAACAACTACACCTATACTGTCAAGGTGAGCAACAAAGTCCTTGAAGTCAGCGAAGCCACCATTGCAAAGTGGAACGATATAGACGGTGGAGAAGTGGATGCTGACCTATAAGATATTAATAATTAATTGATTAGAATGAAGGATTATGAGACATAGATTATTTATCCCCGCAGCCACCGCACTGCTGTTCGCCCTCGCCGCCTGCACGCAGGATGAACTGGCTGGCGATAACCGTCTGTCCAAAGGTGAATATCCCGTTGTCATCCGTGCCACCGGACTGCCCGTGGAGGCAACGCCGCAGGCAGCCCCATCAACCCGTGCCTCCGTGGACGGCGACTGGCAGGGCGTCACTTCCGTGGCACTCAAGATTGGCGATGCGGTAAAGGAATACACCGTTACGGCTACGGATGCCGACGGATACAAGAGCGCCACGCTCTCACGCGAGAACGACCCGTACTACTGGATCAGCCGCAACCCGATTACCGTATCGGCATGGTGGCCCTTGGATAATACAGACATCACACAGATGCCTGTCGTGAAGGTTGCCGAAGACCAGAGCAAATTGGCTGACTTCCAGAAAAGCGACTTCATCTCCGCCGAAAACCAGACGGTGAAATTTGACGACCCGACACTTGGATTTACCCACCGCACGGCACGCGTAGCAATCGAACTGAAGCCCGGCAAGGGATTCACGAGCGTCGCCGGTGCCACGGTGCGCCTCGTGAGCCTGTCTGCCGATAACGGCAACCCGACCGCCATCAAGACCTACAACGCAAGCGGCAACACCTACGAGGCACTGACTGCCCCGCAGACCGTTGTGGCAGGCAAGCCGTTCATCCGGGTGGAACTCGGCGGCGGCACCTTCTACTTCCGCCCGCAGAACAACGTCGTGCTGGCAGCGGGCAACCGCTATACCTACACCGTAAAGGTGAACGCCACCGGTCTGACGTTAGAGGGCTGCACCATCGGTAGCTGGACTGACGGCGGTGGCGAGAGCGGCGCGGCCGAGGATTTGGGCTACATCTACGACAGCAACACCAATACCTACACGGTCTATAACGCCAACGGCCTGATGAATGTAGCCGAATTAGTGAACGGAGGTAAGACCGACATTAACATTACCCTCGACAAAGACATTGACCTGACGGGCAAAGAATGGACGCCGATAGGCACAGGCTACAGCAACACATACACCGGCACCTTCGACGGTGGCGGCCATACCATCACGGGGCTGATCTTTACGACAAATGACGAATATGCGGGTCTGTTCGGCTATCTCAATAGAGCTGGAACGGTGAAGAACGTGGTGATGGAGGGCGTACAGATAACAAGCAATCAAATATATGGCGGCAGTATTGGCGGCGTGGTAGGATCTAGCTGTGGCACCATTGAAAACTGCTCGGTGTCGGGCAGCATCAGCGGCACGGTGTATGTCGGCGGTGTGGTGGGTGTTCAAATAGGCGGTTCCATCACCGGATGCAGTTCCTCTGCCACAGTGAAGGGTATGGTCGATGTCGGCGGCGTGGCAGGTCAGACGAATTCGAGTGCCACCCTGACCGCTTGCTATGCCACGGGCAACGTGACCTTAGAAATAGCCCCCAAAAAGAATATCGCTGGCGGCGGTCTGGTGGGAATGAACGCAGGAAGCAGCCTCCTTGCCTGCTATGCCACGGGCAACGTAACCAGTACGGGTAGTAGCATTTACAGAATTGATATCGGTGGCTTTTTGGGAAATAACTACACCACCGTGACCGCCTGCTATTGGAAGAACAATCATGAACAAGGCATCGGCTACAATAGGGAAAGCACCGAAGCCACGAAGGTGGACGGCACTGGCGTTACCTGGCAGGACGCCGTTGATGCCATGAACACCGCCTTGCAGACCGCAGGCTCAGAGTGGCGTTACGAACTTAAAGGAGCATTGCCTACCTTGAGGAAGCAGTAAACCGTCGGGCGGAAAAGTTACGCCCGCAACGGAAAGAACCAGAGTAATAAAATAACAGATATTATGAGGATAAGATTTTTTGCACTTGCAGCGCTCGCCCTCTTATTGGGCGCCTGCACACAGGACGAAGCGGGCTTCCTACCAGAAGGGGCGGAAGGCACATCCATCGTCTTCACCGCCACTGGGCTGAATCCCGTCGCGACAGCCACCGTCGGCACCCGTGCCCCAGCAGACGGCAATTGGGAGAGTGTGCAGAGCGTGGCAGTCCTGATGGACGGCACGGTGAAGGCATACGACGTGACGCCCTCCACCGTCGACAACACCAGCGCCACGCTGACCTCCACTGACCCGTACTACTGGACCAACCACAACGACATCACCGTCACAGCGTGGTGGCCCTACACCGCTGGCGAGACAACCCCACCTGCGGTAAAGGTAAAAGCCAACCAAAGTACCCAGAAAGACTTTGAGGGCAGCGACCTCATCGTAGCCGACGGACAGACGGTGACTTACGGTAGCCCCACGCTTCGCTTCACCCACCGCACAGCGCGAGTGACCATCGTTCTGACGGACTACACCGAGGGGCTGGCATCCGTGCAGCTGACGGGTCTCTCCACCGAAGGCGACAACCCGGATATAATCGTCCCGTATGACAAGGGCAGCAACACCTACACCACCCTCGTAGCCCCGCAAAGTGTGGCAGCTGGCACGGCCTTCGTTACCTGCACCTTCACTAACGGCAAGACCTTAGTTTATAAGATGAAGAATGCTGCCGACTGGCAGGCTGGCGGTGAATATACCTACACCGTGTCCCTCGCTGCGGCAAAAGACCTGGGCTATACCATAGAGAGCGACGGCACCTACACCGTTACCTCCGCCGATGGCCTGATAAATGTAGCCGAATTAGTGAACGGAGGTAAGACCGACATTAACATTACCCTCGACAAAGACATTGACCTAACGGGCAAAGGCTGGACGCCGATAGGCACAAACTACGAAAACCGATACAAGGGTACCTTCGACGGCCGCGGCCATACCATCAAGGGGCTGACCGTTACGACAAATGACCAATTTGTGGGTCTGTTCGGCTATCTCGATAGAGCTGGTACGGTGAAGAACGTGGTGATGGAAGACATACAGATAACAAGCAATCACGTGTTAATGTCAGGCAATACTGGCGGCGTGGTAGGATCTAGCTGGGGCACCATTGAAAACTGCTCGGTGTCGGGCAGCGTCAGCGGCACGAATTGTGTCGGCGGTGTGGTGGGTGGACAAAAGGCTGGTTCCATCATCGGATGCAGCTCCTCGGCCACAGTGAAGGGAACGCGCTATGTCGGCGGCGTGGCAGGAGAAAAACAGGGCACCATGATCGCTTGCTATGCCACAGGCGACGTGACCTTAGAAATAGACTCCCAAAGGGATCTTTCTGGCGGCGGTCTGGTGGGATTCAACGGAGGAAACGGCGTTCTTGCCTGCTATGCCACGGGCAACGTAACCAGTACGGGTAGTAGCACTGGCAATGTACATATCTTCGGCTTGTTGGGAGATAACTACACCACCGTGACCGCCTGCTACTGGAAGAACAATCAGGAACGAGGCTATAACACCGCCCCCGAATCTATGAAGGTAGACGGCACTTACGTTACCTGGCAGAAAGCCGTTGATGCCATGAACCGCGCCTTGCAGAACGCAGGCTCAGAGTGGCGTTACGAACTTAAAGGAGCATTGCCTACCTTGAGGAAACAGTAAGCCGTTGCGGGCGGAAAAGTTCCGCCCGCAACGAACATTAAACGACAAGGGTCTATATGCCACGATGAAAAGGTGGCGTATAGACCCTTGATTATATGGTGATATTCGTAATCTACATCTCCGCTTTCTGTTTTTTATGAATTGCCCAGATTTTTAATGATATCTAAAGGCAGCTGGGTAGCCTTGGCAACCTGTTCGGCAGAAAGTCCCATTGCCAGCAATCGTTGTGCTGTTTCTGTGTTGGCCTCATGTTTGCCTTCAGCCATACCCTTTTCCATGCCTTGCTTTATGCCCATTTCCATACCTTCAGCAATTCCTTCTTCCTTACCTTTTTCCTTACCTTTCTGGTAGCTGTCATCTATGAGGGTTCTTTCAACGCTTACGGAATCCCAAAACTTATCGTAGGCTCTGAGTTCGGCATCCGAGAAACCGGAAATCTCCAGTTCTTCTACGGCTTTTCCTATCTCTGGATCATTGAGCAGGTCGGAAGGAATATCCTTCGTATTGGAATTAATTTCCGTGAGGAAACGGAGCCATAATACCATCATGCGCTTGTCGGCAATGGAATGAGGAGTGAACTTAGGGAGTTCAATGAAGGTGAAATGCAAGCCTTCGATGACCTTATTGCTGTCCTTATCGTGCACGATGCGGTAGTTGTGGATGAAATCTGGAGTATCATGCGCAAAGATATCATTTATCAGATTGAGAGAATACACTGGTTGCAGTTCGCTGTATTTGCCTCCCTTTTTTGCCTGACTCACATAGAGTTTGGATGCATTGAACAGTACTCGCTGCTGGAATGCGTCAGACCATTCCATCTGCATTTCCACGCAGAACTTCCTGCCTCTGACATCTGTGCAGAGTACATCCACTATGGTGTTCTTGCCCCCTTCGAGCTGGGGCACTAGTTCTGTAGGCAGATACTTGATTTCGTGTATCTGCTCTTCTTCGCTGAGTGGCAGGAGTGCGTTCAGAAGGCTGATCAGTCTTTTAGGGTGATTGCCGAATATCTTCTTGAACGTGAGGTCTGCCTTAGGATCTAAGTACTTCATAACCATCTGTTTTAAAATTCTCAAGCGCAAAGTTACGACTTTATTTTCATATCTGCAAGGGATTTCTGGGAAAAGTTACGGAAAAAGTGAGAGATTGCGTTTTTTATGTAACAGGACAAGGGTCTATATGCCACGATGAAAAGGTGGCGTATAGCCCCTTTTTGCACTATTATACTTCCTTCCAATCAACCAGTCCCTTTCCCATATCATCCAGTTCTATGGCAAGGGCAATCACCTTGCGCTTATCAGCCTTGAAAGGTTCGGCATACTGTTTGGCTTTCATCTGCTCTGTGGCTGCATCCACACCACCATTATTGCTCAGTTTCTGAAGTAAGTGCTGGCAATATCGTCTCATAAAGTGATTTTTTTACCTCTGAATTAGGGAATCCTAGAATATAGATTCCCATCATATAATCCTTAATCGTGAGATAGCCTGTCTGATAGAGGACAAGTTCTGCTCCACCATCAGTCACATCAGAAGTCTCCAGTGTATTGCTAATTATCGGACAATACTCGAAATCTTTCAACCTCTTTTTAATATCATCTTCA
>NZ_VZBE01000078.1:0-56250 GCF_009494835.1 Segatella copri | reverse complement strand
AAAACAAGCTATGCAACTTAAAATTGGGTACCTTTTTCAGTGCCCTCCCAGGGCATCGCCCTGGGTAATAAAGGACGCAATCTTGTCACCCTGTAAGGGCAAAAGCTTTAAAATATCCACTGTTACTCCAAAACAAAAATAAAAAATATGGAAAAAGAAGAAATGAAATACGAACAAGCCGTAAGAGAGCTTGAAGAAATCGTTGACAGAATGGAGAATGATGAACTCGATATTGATCAGCTCTCTGAGCAGTTGAAACGTGCCAAAACCTTGGTGAAACTCTGTAAAGACAAACTCACCAAGACCGATGAGGAAATCAAGAAACTCCTCAGCGAGGATTGATTTACTGAGTGGCGGGCCGATTTTTCTTTGATTCTTCATTGGATTCATTGAATTTTAAAGGGTTAATGTTTAGTTTTGCACACGGATCTCACGGATTTTGGCTCCTTCGGAGTTTTGGCTGTGAGTCTTAGTGAGTACCGTTGCTTGCAACGAAGAAGATCCGTGAGATCCGTGTGCGACTTAAATACTATCCGTAACCATGATACTTAGGCATCGTAACCATGATACTTAGCGGTCGTAACTATCTTGTTTACGGCCGGGGGGTAACTAGGGTGAGTAGGAAATCGATTTTTCTGGGAGCCTATATATATACTATATCTTTCCTATAGTAAACGAACCTTTACATAAGGAAACTCTTAGAAAGTACCCTCCCCTTACTTACCCTACCCACCCCTAGAAGGGCAGGTCGGGGGCGGTATCCTGCTGCGAATAGTCGTCCTCTGCCCTTGGCGATGAAATCGGTGAAGGGTGAACCCAGATGCCAACCTTTAGCGTTAATAATGTGTTAAAAAACTATATAACCCATTATAATAGAGACTCTTATATTTCTAGCATGCGCTGTATATACAAAGTTCTTTTTATTAGGGTTCACCCCGGAGCCGAAAAGGTGAATGCTTGGGGCAAGTGTTCACCCCGCTGTTCACCAATCGGTAAGTGTCGGCAAAGTTACGACAAAACGGCGATATAGGAAATCGGAATTTACCACATTGTAGTAAAAATTAAAAAAAATAAATAATAAATCTTTTAAAAAAGGGGACGATGAAAAAAAACTTCTTTCTGTCGATGAGAAGTGTTGCTCTCCGAGTTTGTTCGTTTTACCAATTGGATTTTCACCCATTATGCTAGCGAGGAGGTTCGCCTGAAGGTATGGATGGGTATTGGCACGGTGTTGTTCTGTCACACGAAGGAGAACGCCGATTACGGTTGGCATCCTTTTGGGGTACTCCCAAAAGAACTTGCCTGTCGGTGATTTGTTCCTCCGTAGTCGGATAATTAAGATGGAAAGAACATATAAAAAAGCATAAAAAGTTTCTGGTTTTTCTCATAGACAATTTAAATTTTATATTTTTGTGCAAAATTAGAAACAATGACAGAACTATTTCCATGACAGTCCTTTGTTGTCTAAATTTCAGTGACAAAGAGTTATTTGCTTTTAAAAGATTGGTATATTTCTCATCGATCATTTTTCCATAGATGGTTCCCCCAACAGTACGATGCTCATTGTCTATTTCATAATCTGGCTGTATAGTTGATTTTTGGGTAATTGGCTGATAATTTGCAGATTTATTCTGATTTTCTTGGTGGTTTCGAAGAATATGTGTAATTTTGCGACATTATTAAACGTTTAAAATGAAAGGTTATGGCTTTAGAGATAAGAAGTATTCCTGTTTTGACAGGTGAGACTGCTGAACGATTTGTTCGTGAGGCAGAGGAGAATGAACGCAATCCACAAAGAAAGGCATTGCGAATGTCATTTGCTGATGTGGAGAAAATATTGGTTCGTTCAACCGCTAATTTGAAAGCACATGGAGGAAAGAGTCCTTTTGCAAAGTAATTGCTCTCTTTATCGGGTTACGACAAAAGAAGAGCTTGACTCTTTTAGCTGTGGTGATGAAGATCTTGATGATTTCTTTCACCAGGAGGCTTGTCTTTATTATGGGCAATTATTGGGAAAAACATATTTCTTTGCCACGGAAAAAAGTGGTAAGGATGAAATCGTTTGTGCCTTTACATTGGCAAATGATAGTATCAAGGCTGCTTTGATTCCGAATGCTTCAAGAAACAAAATACAGAGAAAAATTCCTAATTCCAAAAGAACAAGAAGTTATCCTGCAGTATTGATAGGAAGACTTGGAGTTGCGAAGAATTTTCAAGGTACTAATGATGGTATTGGCTCACAAGCAATTGACTATATCATATCTTGGTTTTTGTTACCTGATAATAAGACTGGTTGCCGTTTTATTGTGGTTGATGCCTATAACAAGGAAAATGTATTACGTTTTTATGGAAAGAATGGCTTCAAATTCTTGTACTCAACAGAAGAATTAGAGAAAGAAGCAAATCATATTCCTGATGATGAACACTTAGAGTCAAGGATGATGTATCTTGACTTGTTGGGTTATATAAGATAAAAAACAAGAGGTAATCTTTAGAATTCTTCTTAACTCTTTTTTGGCCCACAGATCTCTCAGATTAACACAGATGGGGCAGACGTGAAGTCTGCTTATATCCAAAGAATTGGCTGAACTAAAATATACTTATTGGCATAGCCCAATCAATGGGCTATGCTGATGAGTTTTTCTATCTGAATATATTGGTATCACTGATTACTATTTCAATTAGGCAAGAACGAAATTATGTAATACTTCCTCTGTCGTTTTGTTGAGTAAGACGGCAACTTTGGATTCTGTAATCAAACCACTTGGCAGGGCACGATAGATAAGGTTCTCGAATCTGGTGCTGTGCTCGTCATCAATGATGCTTTTCTCTTATTCTTCTGCCAGTTCTTTCATCGCATCGTTTAATGTGTTGAAAAGAACGTTGATGTTTTCTTCTTCATTCTTGCATGCCTCCTTGAAGAGGGCAACTGGATCTTCGGTGCTGCTCTTGAGCGGAGTCTCGTTGAGCAGGATGTTGACATTGTTCAGTAACATGCCGTGAAGGGTAGGCATGTGGAGCTGGTGCTGCTCGCCCTCCTTGCTGCCACACTTCAAGCCTGCGGCGTATGCCTTTACGATGATGCGGACCAGGAGATGGATGGCCATCGGCTCGTCGGCGAGACTGATGAGAATGCCGTGGGTGTAATCGCGTACATGCTCTTCAAGAGTCGTAAACTTGCCTTGCAGAAGCCAGGTGAAGTTGCGCTTGTATTCTGATTCCATCGCCTTGTAAAGCTGGTTCGATTTGCAGGCTATGCGCAGGTAGTCGAGCATGGTTGGCTCAAAGGTCGGGTCAGCCTGTTTCATGCTGTCGAAGTTCTTCTTCATGCGCTCGTTGGCTTCCTCGGCTGTCTTGTAGTTGAGGCGTACGAGGGTAGAGAACATGATGTCGAAGAAGTATTGGTTTACCTCGCCGTAGTGCTCCAGCATCATCTGCTTGATCTGTTTCGGGTCGTTCTTCTTGCTGAAGTCATTGCCTTCGATGGTAGCATCGATAATGCCACGTGCGTAAGCTTCGAAGAAACCTCTTACAAATGCAGCTACTGCCTGATAACTGTTGATTCTTTTGCTCATTTCTTGTCTGTGTTTATTGGGCTGTTCCTGTTTGGGAATAACAGCTTCATTCAAAAGTCTTAAATTCATAACCCTGTTCCATGAGCCATTCTATGGCCTGAGGGAGCGCTGTCTTCAGCTTTTCAATGCTCTTCAGCGAGTCGTGGAAGGTGATGATGCTGCCATTGCGGGCATACCGCTTGACATTGTTCACCACATCTTCTGCCGTCATCCATTTGGAATAGTCGCGCGTCACCACGTCCCACATGATGACCTTGTAAGTGCGGTGCAGCCACCAATACTCACTTGGTCGCATCCAGCCGTGAGGTGGACGGAAAAGATGGGCATGGATGATGTCGTTCGCCTTATTGGTGTTGAGCACGTAGGAGATGACGCGGTGCTTGAAGGCACCGATATGATTGAATGTATGGTTGCCTACCTGATGACCCTCTGCCACAATCTGGTTGTAGAGGTCATGATGGCGCAATACATTCTCGCCTACCATAAAGAAAGTAGCCTTGATATTGTACTTTCTCAGGGTCTCTAAGATGAATGGAGTTGACTCTGGAATCGGACCGTCATCAAATGTAAGATAGACAGAATGGTCTTTCTTGTCCATTCTCCAGATGGCCTTTGGATATAACCATCTGAGCCATTTGGCTGGTTGCTCTATGAACATGGATAAAACAGGTTTATATGAATAATGAAAAGTTTGGTGTCGTGTTTCGCGACACCAAACTTTTTTCTATTTTTTACTGATTGCCTTCCGGCATTCTGCCACCTCTGCCATGATAGAGACGGTAGAGGTTGTTGAGCTGCTTCTCATACTTCTGCTCCAACTGTGGACTCACCATTCCGGCAGCCTCGCAGATGCTCTGCATGATCATGATCTGACGGATGCAGTCGTGCTCTGACTGGAGGAAACGGTCGTTTGGCAGCGAGAGATAGTAGTTGAGGTATTGTGAGGCATTCTTCCATACTGCTTCTATATATTCCTTACCCTTGGCTTTCTGACCGGTCATCAGCCAGCCGCGAGCCATATCCAAGCCACCGCTCATGTAGTCGAGCGTAACATTGTAGGCAGGAATCTCGGTATCAGCCTTCTTCAGGATGTTGATAGCCTTCTGTTTCTTGCCTTCGGCGATGAGCTGGAGGGCTGTCTGAGCGAGCAGGCGACGGTGTGTATAACACATACGCATGGTTGTCTCGTCGATGTAGAGTCCCTTCTGCTTCAGGTTGCCGAACTTGAATCGGGTCATGATGTTGTGATAAGCCTTCTCTGTATCGAAGTTCTTGGCACCTGGCTTGTTGGTGGTGAACGGAGTGATACGGTTCACAAGTCCCTCCTGTACGAAGTTGTCACCGAGGTTCATATAGTTCTCTTCGCCTACGGTGAGTGCTACGTAGAGTGGACGGGTCCAGTTACACTGTGCCAGCATTTCGAGCATCATGAGGTCGCCCTTGTAGAGTGCGCTCTTGCCGGCAAGAGAGATGACCATCTTGTCTGGAATAGAATCTGATGCCATCATCATGCCGCTCTTCTTTACAGCCTCCTTGTCGATGGTGACATAGAGGGTATCCGTAGGGATGAAGTGCATGTCAGGGTTCTTGCTGCGTACCCAGTTCTTCAGGATGTTCTTGAGCTCGAACGGTTCGGCACCAAACTGCTTCTTGGCATTCTCTGGATTCTGCTTGTAGAAGTCGAGAATCTGCTTCTTTGCTTCAGGCTCAACAGATACATATTCGTTGGTACCTGAACAGAAGTCGAGACGTGGCCAGGTGATTGGCACAGATGGTGAGTTGTATGCAGGACGCATCATCTGGTCGATATACCAGTCGGTCTGCAGGTAGCTCAGGTTACATACGCGGGCATCTGTTCCTACGCCTTCTACCTCCTGATTGTACCAGAGTGGGAAGGTATCGTTATCACCATTGGTAAAGATGATAGGGTTGCCCTTCTCCTGGAGTGACATCAGGTAGTTCTGACCGAAGTCACGGCAGGTGTAACGGTTTGAGCGGTCGTGATCATCCCAGGTCTGTGATGCCATCTGGATAGGTACGAGAAGTGTGATGACAGCTACGATAGCTGTTACAGCAGTACCGCTGAGCTTCATCTTGCGCTTCAGAATGTCGATGATGGCGAGAACGCCGAGACCGCACCAGATAGCGTATGCATAGAATGAACCGGCATAAGCATAGTCACGCTCACGTGGCTGCATCGGTGTCTGATTCAGGTAGATGACGATGGCAAGACCTGTCATGAAGAACAGGAAGAATACAATCCAGAACTGCTGGATTCCGATAGGGAGGAGTACTTCCTCTTCCTTGCCGTTCTTCATTACCTTCTTCTTGCGGGTATACCAAGCCTGCCAGAAAAGTCCGATGAGACCGAGAATCAGCGGCATGCAGTAGAATACATTGTGTCCCTTGTTCTCCTTCAGGTCGTCTGGCAATTTGCTCTGGTCGCCATAGAGTGAATTATCAATGAATGAGAAACCGGTAATCCAGTTTCCGTGCTCTGGCTCACCATTGCCCTGGATGTCGTTCTGACGGCCGGCAAAGTTCCACATGAAGTAGCGCCAGTACATGAAGTTGCACTGGTAAGAGAGGAAGAAGCGGATGTTGTCAAACTGTGACGGCATCTTCACCATCATACTCTCTCCGCAGCGGTCGTAAGGAATCTCTGTGCCTTCTACACCGCCCATCCAGTCTTCGTATGCCTGGGCATGAGCCGAACTGTACATACGAGGGAAGAGCATGTTCTGGGCATAGATATACTTATTCTTGTGACTTACTACGAAGTAAGAGTCCTTCTCATCAGCCGAAGCTTTCTCCTTGCGCTGGTAAACCGGTGCGCCTTCCTTCATGACAGGTTTGCACATGTTGCCGTCTACTTCGAGGGCTACCTGTGATGTATAAGCCTGGCCATAGAACAGAGGGCGGTCGCCATACTGGTCGCGGCTCAGATAACTTCCCAGGGTAAAGATGTCCTCAGGAGAGTTCTGGTCCATAGGAGGGTTGGCAGAAGAACGGATCACGATGAGTGCGTAGCTGGAATAACCAATCATCAGCATCAGCATGCAGAGCAAAGCTGTGTTCTTGACGCGTGCTGAGATGAGAGGCAGGAGCTGCATCTTCTTTTTGGCGATGCCAGTAGATTCGTCAACGCCTGTTACTACTTCCTGCTTGCGCTTGTAGCCGAGTACGAACCAGAGGATAACCAGCACGATGATGCCGGTAATGGCAGCAGTCCAGCCATATCCGTAGAATGGGATGCCGAGCATGCCGAAACCGAGAACGAAGGCGATATTCTGCTTCTTCTCGTTCTTCTCTGATGCATTACAGGTCTCGTAGATGCCCCAAATGACAGAGGCTACAAGACAGATGATGTATACGATTTCACCGGTATTGAACGGACAGCCGAGGGTGTTGACAAAGAACAGCTCGAACCAGCCGCCTACGGTGATGATACCTGGAACCACACCATACAGTACGGCTACCACTACGAGAAATGAAAGGAACAGCGCCAGGAGCGAGCCCTTGAGGTTGGCATGTGGCACCTTCTTGTAGTAATAAACCAATACGATGGCTGGGATACAGAGCAGGTTGAGCAGGTGGACACCGATACTCAAACCGGTCATATAGGCAATGAGCACAAGCCAACGGTCGCTATGAGGCTCGTCAGCATGGTCTTCCCACTTCAATATCAGCCAGAATACCACAGCGGTAAAGGCAGAAGAGAACGCATAAACCTCACCCTCGACAGCAGAGAACCAGAAGGTATCGCTGAAGGTGTAGATGAGTGCGCCCACCATACCGGATGCCTCGATGGCAATCAGCTTACTGGTGGTCAGTTCTTTCCAGTCGCTGATGACGAGTCGGCGAGCCAGGTGGGTGATGGTCCAGAAGAGGAACATGATACAGACGGCGCTCAGCAGGGCGCTCATCGTATTTACCATCTTGGCTACCTGGGTAGTGTCGCTGGCGAAATGTGTGAAGAAATTGCCTAAAAGCATGAAGAATGGTGCCCCAGGTGGGTGACCGATCTCCTGCTTGTAAGCAGTCGTAATAAACTCAGGACAGTCCCAGAAACTGGCTGTCGGTTCAATTGTGGAACAATAAGTGAACGCCGCAATGATGAATGCGACCCATCCGAAGATATTGTCCACTAATCTGTACTGTTTCATTATTGTTTAAACTTTAATGTATTATATTTCTTTCTGAATGCTTTCTCTGTTTCTGAGTGCTTTCTCCGTGCCTTTCAAAAAGGCACATTCCAGTTGCAAAGATAATAAAAAGATGAGATAATATGGATTTTTGCACCTGTTTTTTAGGCATTATTATATAATAAGCCTATACATTTAAGAAATGCTCTTCCAGTTTCTCTCTCGGCATATCTGCCGTATCGTGGTAGTGGAGATGATGATTTACGCAGGCAATGTGCTTTACGTTATTGAGCACTTCGGCTACATCATGGCTTACGATGATAATGGCGCACTCCCGGTTGATCTGTTCCAGCATCTCGTACATCTGCTTCTGGAAACGGCGGTCGATGTAGGTGTTGGGCTCATCCAGTATCACTACATCGGGTTTGGAAACAATGGCGCGGGCGAGGAGTACTCGCTGCAGTTGTCCGCCGCTCAAGGCTGCGATATGGCGGTCTTTCAACTCCGTGAGCTGCATCTGTTCCAGACAGTCGAGAACCTGCTGGTGCTGTGCCTGGGTGTATCTCGAAAAGAGACTTTTGGCCTTACTGAGTCCTGAGAGTACCACTTCATAGACGGAGATAGGGAACTGTTTGTCGAGATGATTGTATTGGGGCAGATATCCCATACTGATTTCCCTTACTTCCTCCCCGTCTTTATAAAAGCGGATGCTGCCGTCTGTGGGTTTCATCAGTCCCAGGATGAGGCGCATGAGAGTTGTCTTGCCACCACCGTTGGGACCGATGATGCCAAGATAATCGTCTTTGCAGACGGTGAGATTGATGTCATTGAGCACCTGCTTGCCGTCATAGCCAGCAGAAAGATGCTCGATTTTTATGATTGGAGTCATATTATTTTAGTTTTTACTTCCCAACAACGATTTTCTTGCCTTGTACCGCTGCTGCCGCTTCCTGCATCGCCCAGTTCCAGTCTCCCTGCAATGGGTTGATATTCATTGCCTTGGTCTGGCTTTCCTTGATGAATGTATTGGTGTTGCGGTTGGCAAACTCTGCTTGTATGAGGCAATATTTGATCTTCTCTTTTCTGGCTCTCTCGATGAGGCTTTTCAGCTGGGCAGCACTCGGCTCCCTGCCTTCTTCCTCAATGGCAAGCTGCTCCAGCTGGTAATCACGGGCAAAGTAGGTGAGGATAGGGTGATAGATCACAAACTTGCGTACCATCTCGGGATGATTCTTGAAACCCTCTCTGATGGTGCTGTCTCGCTTGTCGATGATCTTCAGCAGCGACAGATAGTTCTTCTCAAAGAACGGCTTGTTCTTCGGTTCCAGATTGTAGAGCGCCTTGAGAATGTTGCTGGCTATGATGCGGGCGTTGCTGCAACTCATCCACACATGCGGGTCGATGTTGCCACCCGGAGTCTTGGCAGGCTTGATACCTGCGGATGTATCTATTACCTTCATATCCGGAGCATTGTCCTGCAGCTTCTTCATCCAGGTCTGTTCGAAACCGATGCTTCCCACTTTCAGATAGAGGGCACTCCTGGAGAGTTCCATCATCTGCTGGGCATAAGGCTCGTAAGTTTCAGGATTGTTGCCGTTGGATACCATCACGTTGACATCCACCTTGTTTTCGGCAATCTTATCCACGAAAAACTTGTAGGGAGGGATGGTTACGGTAACAGCAGGTTTGCCATCGCTGTTGGCGACAGATTCCTTTCCGTTACTTTCTGCGGTGTTACCTTTCTGCTGGCTGCCTTTACAGCCCGCGAAAACCACACATAATATAATAAGGTATAAATACTTTCTCATAAGCAGTCAATCTATATGAATCAATTCTTTGTTTTCTTTCTTCTGATGCTGGTTTAAAAGATGAAACTGAGTCCGTAAACCAGCAGTACATATCTCAACACCTTTCCGATGGTGATGCTGATGACAGAAATCACGATGTTGGCTCTGGTCAGTCCCAAAACGATGGTGATGGCACTTCCCAACAGGGGCAGGAAGGCGAAGAATCCCATCCAGGCTCCTCTGTCGGCCATGAAATGCTGAGCCTTGTCAAGACTCTCTTTCTTTACATGCAGATATTTCTCTATCCATTCCAGCTTGCCCATCCGTCCTACGCCATAGTTGAACATAGAACCGAGCACATTGCCGATGCTTCCATACAGTACGAGCTGGATAGGTTCCAGTCCGGCAGCCTGTAAGCCCGACATGACCACCTCGCTGCTGAAGGGAAAGAAACTGCCGGCAAGGAAGGCTGATACCAGCATGCCCCAGTAGCCCCAGCTCATTAAGAAATCTATTATCCAGCTCATAGTAATATGCTCTCTGGTACGAGTATGTTGTAAGCCATGATAAGTACCAGCATGATGAGCAGCAGGATGAAGGAGATGTTGGTAAACTTACCTCTGGTGAATGTGATGAAATGGGCGATAAGCGGTGCTGTATTCACAATCAGGATGCCGCCCAGTTCCTGTATATGTTGAGGCTGGAGGACGATGAAGATGATGCAGGCAACCGATATCATGATAAACGTTTCGTAGATCATGCGGGTGCGTATCTTATCGCCGTAGCTGGTGCGTATGAAGTGGATGGAACCGATGATGGTGAGCAGGGTAACGAAACTCAGGTTCAGAACCTGATGGTCGGTAACCTGCGAATAATCAAAGAGTTCGCTGTAGTTGATGAATTCGCAGAAGTGGTCAGCCAGACCCTGTATGTTGTCGGTATAGAAGAAATAACCGGCTGCAAACCAGTAGGGCACGATGAGACCTACCAGGGATGCAAAGAATGTCTTTACGCTAAACGAGAGGGTAAACACCATCATCATAATCCACAGTATAGGCATGAAATAGCCTATCTGCACGAAAATCATCGATGCCAGACCGATGCAGGCAAAGGCGTAGAAAGTCCAGCCTGTTGAGCGTTTATCCTGATAGCAATTCCAGATAATGAGATAAAAGGCGATGAAACACATCGTCACAATACTGCTTTTTAAAGAGAGGTGGGGGAGTCCTGTCATCGTCAGTAATGCCAGAAAACTGCAGGATACCATTCGGCTGTAGGTACGCATGAGGGCATTACGGTTGTTCAGTTCCACCATCAGCAGGGTAGACATGGCTGTGAAAGTAAATTCTACCCAGATATTGGATACCAATAAACCTACTGCAACCCAAACCAGCGTGGCAAGGGTTGCAGTAATAGGTAAAGAGTAGCGGCTAGCCGCTACTTTATTTTGAAAAGTTTTCTTTCTTAACATCTAATTCAATGTTGAATGCTTAAAACAATGTTGAATGTTAAGTGTTGAATGTTGAATTAGGCTAGCGCCCTTGAGTCCGTTAGGCAATTCAACATTCAACATTCAACATTCAACATTAAAAAACTAAAGGTCCTGTCCGATATCAGAACGGAAGTACTTGTCGGTGAACTGGATCTTCTGTGCCTCGGCAAAGCTCTTCTTCAGGGCTTCTTCCTTGTCCTTGCCGTAGCTGCTTACGCAGATGACACGACCACCGTTGGTTACTACCTGACCATCCTTCATGGCTGTACCGGAGTGGAATACTACAGAGCCTTCCACGTCATCGATGCCATGGATAGGATAACCCTTCTTGTAAGCCTCAGGATAACCGCCGCTTACGAGCATCACGCAGACTGCTGCACGCTCATCAAACTCGATGCTGCGCTTGTCCAAGTCGCCTGCTGCTACACCCTCAAAGAGATCCACGATGTCGCTCTTCAGACGGAGCATCACGCTCTCTGTCTCAGGGTCACCCATACGGCAGTTGTACTCGATGACCATAGGCTCGCCTTCAACGTTGATCAGACCGAAGAAGATGAATCCCTTATAGTCGATATTCTCCTCAGCAAGTCCCTCTACGGTAGGACGGATGATGCGCTCATCTACCTTCTGCATCCACTCCTTGGTAGCGAATGGTACAGGGGTAACGCTACCCATACCGCCGGTATTCAGACCGGTATCGTGCTCGCCGATGCGCTTGTAATCCTTCGCCTCAGGCAGAATCTTGTAGTTCTTGCCGTCGGTCAATACGAATACAGAGCACTCGATGCCGCTCAGGAACTCCTCAATCACTACGCGTGCAGAAGCGTTGCCGAACATACCGCCGAGCATCTCCTTGAACTCTTTCTTAGCCTCTTCCAGGGTAGGGAGGATGAGAACGCCCTTACCGGCGCACAAACCGTCAGCCTTCAATACATAAGGAGCCTTCAGTGTCTCCAGGAATTTCAAGCCTTCCTCTACGTGCTCGCCGTCGAAAGTCTCATACTGGGCAGTAGGGATGTTGTGGCGCTTCATGAACTTCTTGGCGAAGTCCTTGCTGCCTTCCAGTACGGCGCCAGCCTTTGATGGACCGATGACAGGAATGTTCTGGGTGCGAGGATCGTTCTTGAAGTCATCGTAAACACCCTTTACCAATGGGTCTTCCGGACCTACTACCACCATATCAACGCCATTTTCAACTGTGAAGTTCTTGAGCGCCTCAAAGTCGTCTGCCTTGATATCTACGTTCTCGCCGACATTCTGAGTACCGGCATTACCAGGAGCGATGAAGAGTTTCTCACACTTTTCGCTCTGAGCGATTTTCCATGCTAAGGCGTGCTCGCGGCCACCGCCTCCTAACAATAAAATTTTCATTTGCTGTAAGTTATTGTTTGTTATTTGATGTAGAAGTAAACTCCCCTTTTCCGGGGGATGTTTGCTCCTAGATATTTACTTGAGATAATCGAAGAAATAATTGCTGATGCGCTCATGCAGATGAGTGCTCTGATGACCTCTCATGTTGTGAGGCTCGCCAGGATAGACGAAGAAGTCTGGCTGGGTGCCTGCTGCGATGCAAGCCTTGAGGAAGGTGAGGCAGTGCTGTGGCACTACAGTCACATCGTTCAAGCCCTGGATAATCTGCAGCTTGCCCTTCAGGTTCTTTGCCTGATAGAGCAGGGAGGTCTTCTTGTAACCCTCTGGGTTGGTCTGTGGGGTGTCCATATAGCGCTCGCCATACATCACCTCGTACCAGTGCCAGTCGATAACCGGACCGCCTGCTACGCCTACCTTGAACACATCTGGGTGGTTGGTCATCAGCGAGATGGTCATGAATCCGCCGAAGCTCCAGCCGTGAACGCCAATCTTGTCAGCATCTACGTAAGGAAGCGTCTTCAGATATTCTACGCCCTTCATCTGGTCTTGCATCTCAATCTGTCCGAGCTGGCGGAAGGTAGCCTGCTCGAAAGCCTTGCCACGGTTCTCGCTTCCACGGTTGTCGAGGATGAAGAGCAGATAGCCCTTTTCTGCCATGTAGGTTTCCCAACCACGGCTAGAGTAGTTCCAGCGGGCATCTACGTTGTGGGCATGAGGTCCACCATATACATATATAATGGTAGGATACTTCTTGTTTGGATCGAAGTTTACCGGCTTCACCATTCTCCAGTAGAGGTCTGTTTCGCCATCGGCAGCCTTGATGGTACCGCAGCTGTACTCAGGCACATTGTAGCCCTTCCAAGGGTTCTCGGCAGTGAAGTAAGCGGTGCGCTTGCCGTTCTCGGTATTCACGAGGGCAATCTTGCGAGGCACGGTAGGAGTAGAGTAGTTGTCGAAGACATACTGTCCGTTCTCGCTCAAAGTGGCGCTGTGCCATCCCTTGCCGCAATCATCTACCAGCGTACGTTTGCCGGTTTTTGTGTCTACGGCAAAGATGTTTCTCTGGATAGGCGATTTCTCGTTGGATGCGATGATGATACTCTTGCGCTTGGTGTTGAAGCCGAGTACTTCCATCACTTTCCATTTGCCGGAAGTCAACTGCTTGATTTCGAGCGATTCCGTGTTGCTGGCCATGCGACTTCCGTGCTTGCCCAGGGTGCAGAGATAGAGGTGGTTGTAGCCATCCTTGCGGCTCTGCATGATAAAGCTGTTGCTGTCCCAAGGCAGGAACTGGATAGGATGACATGGTTCTACATATTTCTCATCGGTCTCGCGATAGAGTTCGCCTGTCTTCTCGCCAGTTTCTGCATTGTAGGCAGTCAGACGGCAGTCGTTCTGGTCGCGGTTCAGTTCGAACATATAGATGGTCTTGCTGTCCGGACTCCATGCGATGTTGGTGAAGTAGCGGTCGGTTGGATCGCCAGCCTTCAGATAGACGGTCTTGCCGGTCATGCAGTCGAACACGCCTACGGTTACCTTGTGTGATGTCTCGCCAGTCATCGGATACTTGTCTGGTGCAGGAGTAGCAATGCAACTCTGTGTTTCAGGATGATTGAAACCGATTTCCGGGATGTCGACCTGCGGATAGTCGGTTACCATACTCTGGTCCATGCGATAGAAGGCGAGCAGTTCGCCGTTAGGACTCCAGAAGGTTCCCTTGCTGATGCCGAACTCATCGCGGTGAACACTCTGTCCATAAACAATTTCGCGGCTTCCGTCCTTTGAGAGTTGGAAATCGTGAGATTTCTTCTCTTTTGTCAGGGCGTTGCTGGTTACATCGAAGGTACGCACATAGAGGTTGCTGCCCTTCAGATAGGCGAAGGCGTTCTGCTGGGCGTTGGCCTCCAGGAGGTTCTCGCCGTCAGCAAAATCCATCTCGCTCAGCAGCTTATGCTTCTTGAAGTCTACGGTATAAGTCTTGCTGCCGTTGCTTACCATCACGATACTCTTGCCTGCAAAAGGGAAGAGAGCATTGTATAGGGCTCTTACCTTGATGTCCTTGGTAGGAGCAATCCACTGGTTGATGTCGTTGATGCCGAAGAGCTTGGTCTCCTTGCCTGTCGTCTTGTTGACGAGATAGCAGGCATCCACATCCTGGCGAACGAGCTCATTGCCCCACCAGGTGCACCAGCGGTTCTTAGCCACCATGTTACGATAGTTGTTGCCGCCGAAGTTCAGGTCTTCCAGCGTAAAGGTTTTCTTGCCTTTCTGGGCAGGAACCACGCCCTGAGCCTGTAAGTCGGTTGCATTCATAGCCATCATAATCATAGCAGCAAAAGATAATTTATAAATTGAATTCTTCAGATTCATTATATTCTTTACTTTACTTTATCGGGTTTACCACCCATGCGTCGTGAAACACGACGTATGGGTAGTATGTCTCTTTAATCCTCGTCGTCGAAGTCAACGCTGAAGTTCTTCTTGCCTCCGCGCTTGCCTCCGAAATCACGGCCACCACGCTTGTCGCCCTTGAAGCCACCACGCTTGTCGCCTTTCTCGAAACGCTTTCCGTCGCGCTTGCCACCGAAGTCGCGCTTGCCACCGAAGTCACGGTCACCCTTGCGGTCGCCCTTGAAGCTACGGCTGCCACGCTTGTCATCGTCGTCATCATTGCGTCGACCGCCACCGATACGTGAACGGCCGCCCTTATGGAACTCAGCACGCTTCTTCTCGAAATCTTCCAGACGGTGAGTATGGAACTTGAAAGAACGGATATCGTCCTCCTCGTTTTCAGTCTCCTCGCTTACACGCTTCTTGAATTCACGCTCCTTCTTGAAACGGTGCTTCTGAGCCATCTCGCTCTTCTCACGCTCAGTCTTCACAATACCGCCTTCAGAACGGAAGTCCTTCATCTTGCCGTCGAACATCACGTACTTGCGGAATTCGCACTCCAAGCTTCCGTTGAATACAGGAATCTTGATAGATGGTTTCAGACCAATCTGCTCGAAGCACTCCTCGCGGTAGCTCAATACCCAAGCCTCGTTGCCGGCAAAAGCCTTCTTGAAGCGCTCGCCTATCATCTTGTAGGTGTTCAGGAGGTTAGGGGTAGAGATGCGCTCACCGTATGGAGGGTTCATCACGATGATGCTCTTCTCGGCAGGCTGGGTGAAGTCCTTGAAGTCCTGCTGGGCGATGGTGATATCCTTGCTCAGTCCGGCAGCACGAACGTTGAGATTAGCTGTGTTGACAGCCTTCATGTCAACATCGTAACCATAGATATGGTGCTCGAACTCGCGCTCCTGAGAGTCGTCGTTATAAATCGCATCGAAGAGATCCTGGTCGAAATCGTTCCACTTCTCGAAGGCAAACTCCTTGCGGAATACACCTGGAGAGATGTTGCGGGCGATGAGGGCAGCTTCGATGGCGATGGTACCTGAACCACACATCGGGTCGATGAAATCGCATTCGCCCTTCCAGCCAGTCATCAGAATCATACCTGCAGCGAGAACCTCGTTCAGAGGAGCCTCTACCTGCTCCTGGCGGTAGCCACGGCGGTGCAGACTCTCACCACTCGAATCGAGACTCAAGGTGGCATTGTCTTCTGCAATGTGGATGTTGAGGCGGATATCCGGGTTAGATACGCTGATATTTGGACGTGTACCCTGCTTCTCGCGGAACCAGTCAACAATCGCATCCTTTACCTTGTAGGTTACAAAGCGTGAGTTGCGGAACTCCTCTGAGTAGACTACTGAGTCAACAGAGAAAGTCTTCTTCACGTCTAAGATGTCATCCCACTTGATCTTCTGTATCTGATCATACACCTCTTCAGCGCTTCTAGCCTTGAAGTGCTTGATAGGCTTTAAGATACGGATGGCTGTGTGCAACTGGAAGTTAGCACGATACATCATTTCCTTGTCGCCTGTGAAAGACACCATGCGGCGACCGATCTGTACATTATTGGCACCCAACTGGGTGAGCTCTTCAGCCAAGACAGGCTCGAGGCCCATGAAGGTCTTGGCAATGAGTTCAAATTCCTGTTCCATTATTGAATTCTATATCTAATAAACTTTGTTTTTCTTTTTTATATTTCTTTGTTTTCGGTTTCATATCCTTGGTAACCCATACATTGGCTCCCACTACGCAGCCTTCTCCGATGGTGATGCGACCGAGGATGGTGGCATTGGCGTAGACGATGACATCATTCTCGAGGATAGGGTGGCGAGGGATTCCCTTGATAGGGTTGCCGTCCTTATCGAGAGGGAAACTCTTGGCTCCGAGGGTTACACCCTGGTAGAGTTTCACATTGTCGCCGATGATGCAGGTTGCTCCAATCACCACACCCGTACCGTGGTCGATGGTGAAGTGCTTGCCGATGGTAGCCTCCGGGTTAATATCAATACCGGTTTCCGAATGCGCCAGCTCAGTCATCATTCTCGGAATGAGCGGCACTCCCAGTTCGTGCAGCACGTGAGCGATGCGGTAGTTGGTAATCGCCTTGATGACCGGGTAGCAGGAGATGATTTCTCCGTGGCTCATGGCAGCCGGGTCGCCCTCGTAGGCAGCCTCTACATCGGTAGCCAGAATCTTGCGCAGTCTCGGAAATTCCATGATTGCCTTGGCTGCAATCACGCCTGCCTTGGCACGCTGGTGCTGCAGTTCAGCCTGGGTTTCCGTTTCGCAGTCGTTGGCGAAGCAGAGACCGGCGAGAATCTGCTCTGATAGCATCTCATAGAGTTTCTCTACTCTTACTCCAATATGATATTTGATGGTTGAGATATTTACCGAAGAATTGCCGAAATATCCCGGAAAGAGGATAGAACGGGACAAACTGATGATTTCTTCGAGCGCCTTGCCCGAAGGAAGTGGATTCCCGTCTCGATGCTGATGGAAGAGCCCCTTCAAAGATTCAGCGCTCGAAAGCTCCTCGATGGTCTCTGTCAGCTGATGAGTTAATGTATCTTTACTCATTTTCTTAATGTCTCAATAAAATTTGAGTGCAAAGATACGATTATTTTCTTGAATGACAAAGAAATAGCCACGGTTTTTTGTATTTTTTTTAGTGATTCTTTGAGGGATGAAAGACGGAGAGACCCATGTACGGTGTTTTACCGTACATGGGTCTGGCGTGTCTTATTTTGCGATACTGTCCAGGAAGAGGAGCAGTCGGTTGGTGACATTTACCTCTGAAACTCCGGAATCGAAGTCGAGCGATACGAGGTTGAGCATTGGGAACCGGTCGTGAAGACGTTTCTCGATGCCCTTGGAAATCACGTGGTTAGCGATGCAACCGAAAGGCTGGAGCGAGATGATGTTGTTCACGCCATCACGGATGTAACCTACGATGTCGGCAGGCAGAAGCCAGCCTTCGCCAAATTGGGCTGCGAGCGAAACCAGTCCCTGTACGTCCTTCGCATCATCATAGATATTGGTGAACGGACGGAAGTAGCGGAACTTGCCGGCTGCCTTGTTTACCTGGCGCAATCTTCTGCCTATCAGCGCCTGATAAGCGCCCTTGATGATGAAATCGGGCACTTTGGTGCAACTCAGCCGCATGTGTTTCTGTATCTCCACGTTCACAAATTCCTGCAGGAAGAAAGGGGCAAGCAGAGGCGGAACTACCTCTATGCCGCGCGAGATGATGTTCTGCTCCAGGAACTGGTGGGCGAAAGGATTGAACTTCAGGAAGATTTCGCCTACGATTCCTACCTTCGGCAGTTCTCTGTCGAGGGTCATCTGGTTGAATTCTTCGGCTGCCTGTTCCAGGAGTCGGATGAGTCCTTTGGCTGAATTCTGGGCGATAGGTCCGTCTATCAGCTGCATGTATTTATCGCGCAACTCTCTGGCAATGCCCGGTTTACGCTCTCTTACGATGCAGGCGTTGTACATCTCGTTGATTGCATCGCCATAGAAAATGGCGGTAACGATAATCTGACTGTATTTCAGCCAAGGCACATTGAAGCCGTCCTGCTCGTTGTAGTCTTGCTTGTCGTCTGTTGAGCCTGATGCTTCGCCTGTTGAGGCTGTTACACCGAGCGTGAGCAGCGGAATGTCCTGGAATCCATTGGAAATCATCGCACGCTTGATGAGACCGGCGTAGTTGGTTGCGCGACACTGGCCGCCCGTCTGACTCATCACTACTGCCGTATTGTTCAGGTCGTATCTGCCTGATTTCAAGGCTTTGATGATGTCGCCGACGATGAGGGTTGCCGGATAACAGACTTCGTTGTTGGCAAACTTCAAGCCGAGTTCAGCGCTTACCTCATTGCTCATTGGAAGTACCTCTACATCATAGCCTATCAGTTTCAGGATAGGCGGAATGATAGGGGTGAGGTATTCGGTCATGAAAGGAGCGAGAATCTTGCGATGAATATCCTGCTTGGTGAATACCTTGGTCTGCTGTAAATGTTGAATGTTGAGTGTTGAATGTTGAATTTCTTCTGCTGTTGAATTTTTCACTCTTCGTTCTTCACTCTTCACTTCCTTTACTCCCTTCAGGCTTTCTATCAGCGAGCGGACACGGAGCTTCAGGGAGCCGATATTGCTCACATCATCTATCTTCAGCAGCGTGAACGGCTTGTTGTGGCGCTTCATGATGTCGCGGATCTCGTCCTGGATAAAACTGTCAGGACCGCAGCCGAAGCTGGTCATCTGGACGAAATGAACCTCATCGCCCTGTTCGGCTGCCCATTGCGCTGCCTTCAGAATGCGGTTCATATACGCCCATTGCTTCACGAGATAAGTCTCTGGCTGACAGTTGTATGCTTCGTTGTTGTCTTGGCTGGCTAATGCTGCCTCATTTCTTTCTGCCGCCAGGTTCTCCAGATTGAATTCTTTGAAATCTGCAAAGAGATTACCCCGGGCGATATCTTCGCTGATGACGTTGACTCCCAGATTGGCTATCATCTCGCTCAGCTTGTGCTGAATCAGCGGGTCAGTATGATAAGGACGGCCAGCCAGCAGAATCGTAAGTCCCTTGTTTGGCTTTAGAATCTTGTCTTCGTTCGTTTTCTGAGCCTCTGTTTCTTCATTTTTCAGAATCTCCCAGCCCTGTTTCTTAATCTCAGCTGCATATACTGCCTGAGCATAGAGGGCCTCTCTCAGCGCTTTATGGGCAGTCTTCTTGCTTACTCCCAGTTGCTTGAGATAATCGGTAATCTGCTTTTCCAGCGCCTTAGGCTGGGCAAAGTTGATGACGGGCGTATCGATTGGTTTCTTCAGATTGATGACCGACTTGATGACATCGCTGTAGCCCGAAACGACCGGACAGTTGAAACTGTTCAGCGTATTCTTCGGGTCGTCATTATGTTCATAAACCACGTATGGCATGAGGATGCGGTCAACCTTCGGGTTCTCGTTGAGTTCCTTCAGATGGCTGTGAGCCAGTTTAGCCGGGAAGCAGATATTGTCGCTCATCACCGTATTCAAGGCTCCTTCATACTGGCTGAAAGTGGAATCGGAAGAGAGAATCACGTCCAATCCGGCTGCCCGGAGCAACGCATTCCAGAACGGATATTCCTCGTACATGTTGAGGATACGAGGAATGCCTACCCATCTACCTCGAAACGCGGTAGCAGGTGGGTTAACTGTCTCTCTATCAAACAGTAAACTGTATTTATATTCGTAAATATTTTTGCCTTTTATCCCGTTTGCTCCCTTGTTGTTGAACACACGCTCACACTTGTTTCCGGAGTAGAATCGGTTGCCGCCGGCAAAGGTGTAGCGGGAAACATAACAATGGTTTTCGCAGCCTTTGCATTGCAGCTGTTTGGTTTCATAATGAGCCAGATTCTGGAGATCATCGATGGATCTTGATAGGGCAGGGCGCTCGTCTTCTGCAGATGTGCGATGCTTGTAATCTGCCGCCGCATGAAGGGCACAGCCGTAGGCGCCCATCAGTTCCGGCATGTTGCTTCGTGCCACTTCGGTATGGGTGAGCAACTCAAATGCTCTTACCACCGCATCGTTTCTCATCGTACCACCCTGTACAACGATTTTGCCTCCAAGGTTCTCATTACCATGGAGTTTCAATACCTTATAAAGACAGTTCTTGATGACCGAATAAGAGATTCCGGCAGAAATATCAGCTACAGATGCGCCCTCTCTGAGCACCTGCTTCACCTTCGAGTTCATGAAGACTGTGCAGCGGGTTCCCAGGTCGCAGGGAGCCTTCGACTGGCAGGCGAGTTGGGCAAAATCGCCTACAGAATAACCCATGTTGTTGGCAAAGGTCTGGATAAATGTTCCGCAGCCCGAACTGCACGCCTCGTTGAGTT
Organism: Segatella copri; assembly: GCF_009494835.1. Taxonomy (GTDB): domain Bacteria; phylum Bacteroidota; class Bacteroidia; order Bacteroidales; family Bacteroidaceae; genus Prevotella; species Prevotella copri_F. The sequence continues at coordinate 35,607 of NZ_VZBE01000078.1, read as the reverse complement.
CCATGCGCACCACAGCCCCTTTCTCCACGAAGATTGCCTTCATGTCCTGTCCGCCGATGTCCAGGATAAAACTCACGTCGGGCATGAGTGAGGCAGCCGCTCTTTCGTGCGCCATTGTTTCGATAATGCCGCTGTCGAGGCCGAAAGCCGCCTTGATGAGTTCTTCGCCGTAACCTGTAGAGCAGGAGCCTACGATTTCCAGTTCAGCGCCTCGCAATGCAGCTTCCTGCTTCAGGGCGTTCAGTCCATCCGCTACTGCCTTGATCGGATTTCCCAGATTCAGGCGGTAATTGGTAAAGACAATATCTCCCGTAGGCGTCTCCGCATTCACCCTTACCGCAACAATCTTCGTCGTAGTAGAGCCTGAGTCAATACCAATCACAACCTGCTGTTTTCCTTTATTCAGCGGTTGGGTTTCGGTAGCGAATTTCGCCTTAGATTTGAGCCATTCCTGGTGCTCTTTTTCGTTCTTGAACAGAGGCAGCAGACTGCTGGTCCATTCCGTTTGTATTTCTTTTTTCATCCGGCTTCTGAGAACAGAAACTGAGGCTGCAGAATCTGCCGTTTTAGCCCGGTAAGCACAGCCCAGAGCCGGAATGAGATTGCTGTTTCCGGATACGATGAAGTCGTTTGGAGAGAGATGGAGATAATCGCAGAAAGCCTTGCGGAGAGCCGGAAGAAAGGTAAGCGGACCGCCGCAGAGCAGGATAGGAGCCTCGAAACTGATGCCGTGAGAAAGCGTTACCACCGTCTGTACGGCGATGGAATGGAAGATGCTGGCAGCAATATCGGCTTCGGGCAGATTGCGCGCCATCAGGTTCTGGATGTCGGTCTTGGCAAACACGCCGCAGCGGGCAGCCATCGGATAAACGTGCTCTGCCTTCATCGCCAACTCGCTCATCTTCTGGTTCTCTACGCCCATCAGCACACTCATCTGGTCGATGAAAGCGCCCGTTCCGCCGGCACAGTTGCCGTTCATGCGCAGTTCCATATTTCCGTTTTCCTTGAAGAAGATAACCTTCGCGTCCTCGCCGCCGATATCAATGAGCGCCTTCGCTTCAGGATGGGCCGTACGGGCATAGACCGATGCAGCCACCACCTCCTGTACAAACTCCGCCTGGAGCTGTTCGGCAGTAGCCATTCCTACGCTTCCCGTTACGCAGATTCTTGCCTCTGCATCGCCGGTAAGGGCTAAAATCTCATCGAAATATTGCGACACAAGTTCGTTGACACGAGCGTTGTGGCGTTCGTATTTTGAGTAAATTACCCGGTTATCGCTGTCGATAACGGCTATTTTGGCTGTCGTAGAGCCAACGTCCAATCCTATGTAATATGTCTTCTCCATTTCTCTTATCTCAAGTATTTCTCTTATCTTCTAGTATCTTCTTATCTTCTAGTGGCTTTTCCCAAGTTCCATCTGCTCTCTTCTCATATCCCTGAAAGCGCTCCAGGCTATCGGAACCGCAACGGCAAACGAGCAGCAATCTGCCCACATCTGACACATCTCCACGCCCAGCAGTCCGAAGAAATAGGGGAGGATGAAGATGAGCGGAATGAAGAAAAGTCCGCTTCGTGCTGCCGCTACGATGTTGGCTCTCACCGGTTTACGGATGGTCTGCATCAGCATGTTGGTGAGTACGATGCTGGCTACGAGCGGAAAACTGAGCACCTGCCATCGCAAAGCCACCGAACCTACGGCTACAACCGCTGCATCATCGCGGAAAATGCTGATGATGGAAGTTGAGAAGATGAAGCCGAGAAGGGCACAGACGCTGAGGAAAACCGTGCCGCATTTGATGCAGAAAAAGAAGGCTTCCTTTACGCGCCCATAGAGTTTGGCGCCGTAGCAGAATCCGCAGAGCGGCTGGAATCCCTGTCCCAGACCGATGACCATCGCATAGGTGAAGAAGGAGATGCGGGTAACGATGCTCATGCCCGCAATGGCTGCATCGCCAAACGCACCTGCTGCCACATTGAGCATCAGCGTAGCGATACTTCCCAGTCCCTGTCTTGACAGCGAAGGGGTTCCGCCGAAGATAATCTCCTTGGCAAAGGCGCGGGTAGGGGTGAAATTGCTGAGACGGATGCGGATGTTCTCGCCTTTATGCGTCATCCAGAACAGCATGGCGCAGCCGAAACACTGGCTGGTGAGGGTGGCTACGGCGGCTCCGGTAATGCCCAACTGAAAGTAGATGATGAGCAGAGGAGCCAGAATCAGATTGAGCAGCACACCCGACATGATGCCCTTCATCGCATACATCGTATTGCCCTGAAATCGCATCAGATTATTCAGCGTAAGCGAGGTGGTCATAAAGGGAGCACCCAGCAGGATAATGCCCAGATAGCGCTCTGTATAAGGAAGAATGGTGGGCGTAGAACCCATCAGAAGACAGAGCGGTGTGAGGAAAAGATGACCCAGAATGGCGATGAGGAGACCGGTAAGAAAACTCAGCACAAAGCCCGTGGTTGCCATCTTCTGTGCCTCTTCCGTATGCTTGGCGCCCAACTGTCGCGAAACATAATTGCCCGCTCCGTGACCGAAGAAGAAACCAATCGCCTGGATAACAGCCATTGCTGCAAAGGAAACGCCTACCGCTGCCACACTCTGCGTGTTGATGCTGCCCACGAAATAGGTGTCGGCGAGGTTGTACATGCTCGTCGACAGCATACTGATAATCGTTGGTATGGCCATCGTAAAAATCACATGATGCACAGGGGCATGAGTGAGGAACGTATAGTTGTCTCTTTTCTCTTTCTTCATAACTTTATGATGCTCTTTTGGGGCATTTCAACCTGCAAAGGTACATAAATATCCACAAAGTTGGACAATTATGAACAAACTTTTATAAATTTATAAGAAAAGAGTTGCATTATTCATAAAATTATTGTATTTTTGCACCGCAATTGAATATATATACATAAAACAATAGACTAATGAATGATGAGATAAGAATCATACCGATAACGACTAAAAAAGGGCTGAAAACCTTCATTCAGTTTCATTATGATCTCTACAGAGGCCATAAGTTTGCCATTCCTTTTTTGCGTTTCGACGAGATGAATACGCTGGACCCAAAGAAGAATCCTGCCTTCGAATTCTGCGAGGCTCAATACTTCCTGGCGGTTGACAGCGAGGCTCGTATCGTAGGTAGAATTGCTGCCATTATCAACCATCGTGCCAACGAAGAGTGGAACAAGAAGCAGGTTCGCTTCGGCTGGTTCGATTTCGTGGATAATGTTGCGGTTTCCTGTGCCTTGTTGCGCGCGGTAGAAAACTGGGGCAAGAGCAAGGGAATGAACGAATGCGTAGGTCCGCTCGGATTTACGGATATGGACCGTGAAGGCTTGCTCATCGAGGGCTTCGACCGGAAGTCTACGATGTATATCAATTACAATTATCCTTATTACAAGACGCATCTGGAGAGTTATCCGCTCTATGAGAAGGATAACGACTGGCTGGAGTACCGCATCAGGATTCCGGAAGTGACGCCGGCTAAGTTTGCCAAGACTGCCCAGATGATAGAGAGCCGATATAATCTGCATGTTCATAAGTTCACCCGCCGGGAACTGACCTCGGGAGGAATGGGCAGGAAGGTGTTCGAAATCGTGAACGAGACTTACAAAAATCTCTATGATTTCCAGCAGCTTACGGAGAAGCAGATAGATGAATATGTAAATACTTATATCAAGAAGGCTGACTTGAACCTGGTAACGGGTGTGGTAGATGGCAACGCTGGCAACAAGCTGGTTGCCTTTGGTGTTTCCTTCCCTTCGTTTACCGATGCGCTGCGCGAGATAGGCGATGGAAAGCTTTTCCCTACGGGTTGGCTGAAGGTGCTGAAGGTTCTGAAGTGGCACAAGACGGATACGGTAGATTTGCTCTTGATTGGTGTTCTTCCGGAATATCGCAAGAAGGGAGCCAACGCGCTTATTTTTGCCGATCTGATAAAGCAGTATCGCCGTTATGGCTTTAAATGGGCTGAGGCAATGCCGCAGATGGAGACCAATACCGGTGTTCAGAGCCAGTGGCAGTATCTGGAGAGCGAACAGCATCGCCGTCATCGCTGCTATAAGAAGAAGATTTAAAAGTCTCTGTTTTGAGCCGTTTAGTGGTAAATAAGATAGAAAATGGGCTAAAAAGTTAAAAAAACTAACTCATAGTATTGTGGTTCTCAACTCATAGCTTTCCGGTTAGCAACTCATAGCTTTCCGGTTGAGATAATTAAGAATGCATCGCAATAGGATGAAAAATGGCTGTAAAATGGCTGTTTTTTTCCATCGCGATGCATTATTTTTTGCGTCGTGACGCAATATTTTTTTCATCGCGACGCACCAATTCTTCCGTCGCGACGCATTAATTGCCCCCTCGTGAAGCATCATTGAAGCCTCCCGCTGGTCATCATTTAAGCCTCTTATCTGTCTTAATATAAGGCACTTCTCCGTCTTAATATAAGACGCTTGCCAAGAAAAAAGATGCGCTCTGGAAAGAGAAAATTAAGATGGGGGTTAACAGGTTAACAGTTAACACCCCAAAAATGCATACTTCCATCCACACACTTATATAAAAATAAGTATATATATATTATTATATAATAAGGTACGCGAGGGGGACCATGCAAAAAACAGCTGTTAACTGTTAACCCTGTTAACCCCCCAATGAAAAGTTGATAGTTAAATATAATATTCTGCCGAATCAACCAAACCGGCTCTCAGCGCATATTTCGTAGCCTCGTGAACGTTGTTTACGCCCAACTTGCGGAAGATGTTCTTGCGGTGGGTATTGACCGTATGGAAGCTGGAAAAGCGCTTCTCGGCTATTTCTTTCGTCGTCATTCCCAGCGCAATGTCTTTCAGAATCTCTGTCTCAGTCTTGGTGAGGTTGATTTTCTCCTGCTCCTCCTGTTTCGGAGCCAGAAGTACCTCCATCATGCGCTGGCAGACAAAACGGTTGCTTGCCACACAGAAACGGATCGCCTCCTTGATTTCCATTAGCGAACACTCCTTCAGCAATACGCTGAACTGCGTACTGCTGGCGATGAGAATCTTCACGAAATCGGCGCTCAGATCCTCACTGAACAGTAGCCAGCGCGTATAGGGGAAACGCTGGTTTAAAATAAGTAACTCGGCAGCATCATTGATGTCGAAAAGGGTATAATCGAGTATAACGACCGTATCCTCATTCTCCTTTAAGGCAAGCATCAGGTCTGCCTTGTCTTCGATGGTCCGGGTTTCCAAACCCTCTATCTTACTGATCACATAGCTCAATCCGGCTCTTGTGATGTCCTGTTTGTCTGCTAATAGAATCTTCATTGTGTTTACTCTCTTATATGTTGTTTATATATGTACGCAGATGCCTTGATGCAGTAAAATACTGCATCAAGGCATCTTTTTTCTTATTAGAATGACATGAGGAAACCCATACGGATGCCCCATTTTGAAATGTTTGCATGGTCATAATAGTTGAGGCGGCGAACATAATCTATTCCGAAGAACTTGAAGATGTTGTGCACGCCGGCTACAAACTCCCAGTATGGCGTCTTGCCAAAGGTATAGGAGTTGGTAGGGAACTTGAAGAGCTTCTCATCATTGATGTTCTTGCTCGGGTCGTTCTTGCTGGTCAAATCGCCCCAAACTCCCTTGATGGCTACATATTCACGCCACTTCAGCTTCTTGATGAGCGGAATGCGGTTGAGCAGCTTGCCGTTCATATCCCAGGCTACTGACCAGAACAGCTGGCGGTCGCTCAGGAACTCCCAGTCCTTCATCATGCTGATGGTTGCCTCCTGCTCGAAGAGAGAGAGGTTGACCGGTGGCTGGATGAGCATGGTGAAAGGCACTTTGCTCCACTGCGCCTTGCCCACGATGTTGAAATCCATATAGCCGAAACTTCCCAGCCACTGGCGCTTGTAAATGCCCAGCGTGGTGAGGTTGCTCTGATACTGGCCGCCCATGAATCCGTCTAAGCCCATGGTGTGGCGAAGCGAGATTTCAGGACTGTCGAGGTTGATAGGCAGGCGCTGCTGCTTGGTGTTGACATAGGTGACACCCGGGTTGTAATCTAAGCCTACACTCGCCTCAGTGGTGCGTATCTTGCGTATTTCCTCGCCGTCGCTCACCCTGTAGTAGTGGAGATTGCCCACGGTGCGGTTGCTCTGCCAGCGGAGGCTGGTGTCGAAGCGGAAACCCCAGTCGGTTTCGTAGGTGAAAGTCACCTTCTGGCGGTGATACTGATACATCTGGTCCTGCGTGGTGGCACGGAGGGTCATGAAGAAGTTGTCCTTGTTGTGCAGCAGGTTATCATCGGATGGAGATGTAATATCATGCCCCAGCTCGAAGGTAAGCTTGCGCATCGGGAACTCGAACGGACTGTTCTTCTTCTTGTTGAACGAATAGGTGAGCACATGGCCGTAATACCACTTGTTGCTCTTCAGACCGTAGGCGCCGTAACCATCCCAGAAGAAGTGAGGGTTGAGGGCTGCCATCGTTCTGCCCGCCAGACGCAGGCGCACGCCGTCTACGTAGTTGTTGGAGAGGAACGTGTTGATAGGTCCGAGGTCGAAGAGGCTGCGGCGGTCGTTGATGATGCTGTCTCTTTCAACACCCAGACTGTCTTTCACCGTTACCTTTTTGCCCTTGGTATGAGCCACTTCCACATAGTTCTCCATCAGGGCTCTCACACCGAAGATGATGTATTTGAATCCCTTGGAGTTCTCCATGCGGTGGATAAAGCTGTCCATCGAAGATTCGCTCTTCGTGAGGTCCACTTGTCGGTATTTGTTCCAGTAAGCCTCATCGCGGTTCATCGCATCCATATCGTGCCTGATCTTCGCCTTGCCCTTGAAGAGCTGCTTCGGCAAGGCATCGAAGGCATAATCGGTGATTCGCGTGTTTCGCACCACCAGCAGGTCCTGAAGGAGCTTGTTGACGTGCAGTTCGGCTATCATATCGTCTTTAGAGAGCACCCACTCGCCGTTGTCGAGCTTGGTGTACTCCTGTTCAATCTTCATGTCAGTAACCCAGTTTACATCGCTGTTGTGAGGCATGTAGAGGTTACATTTCTTCACGTGCAGGCTGCTGTCGGCAAGCACATAGAGCTCGCCTCGGAATCCGAAGTCCTGGCTGTTGGCTGGGATAAACTGCAGATGGTAGCAGAGGTCTCTTTCTACATACACCGTATCTTCGATGTAATAATGGTAGAAGCTGATGGCAGTTCTGCCGATAGGAGATGGGAATGGATACTGCAGCAGGCGCACGTAATCATCGTAGATGTCTACATCGGTGAACACCTCTTTCAGGGCGGTGTTGAGAATCTCTCCGGTCTGGATTACCTGTCCGATTCCATTGCTCTGCTGACCCTTGATGATGTCCTTTTCGGTCTTCGGATCTTTGCGGTAAATATGCTGTGAAACAGTTTCGTCGATGCTGACAGGCAGGGTGAGCTTTCCGTTGTATGGAGAGGTTTCTACCTGGTCGAGGAGATACTGGCGGCGCTGGAAGAACTTGCTTTCGAGCTGTTCCTTCTTCAGGTCGTTGAGCGCGAGTGTAATCTTCTGATACTTATCATATTGCACATAGTCGTGGTTGCTCAGATCGCTCTTTTTCTTGGCTGCAATCACGCGGCGCATCAGTTCTACGGCAGGATTATCCTTACGCTTGTAGCGGCCTTTTTTCGATTTTACCACCACTTCGGTAAGTTTGTGCGTATCGTCTTTCAGTTTGATTTCCAGGAAGTTGGTCTTTTCGTCAACCTTCACCGATGTACTCTTGTAGCTCAGTGCGCTTACGGTGAGCATGAGTCCCGGCTTCTTATCAATGGTAAACTTACCTTCTCCGTTGCTGGAAACCGCGATTTTATGTCCTTTGTATTGCACGCTTGCATACGGTACGGCAAAACCGTCGTCATCGATGACACGGCCTGTTATCTTCTGCTGAGCCATCATCTGAAGTGTAGAAATCATCAGAAGGATGACTGTAAAATACAACTTTTTAATACCTTTCATTTTTTATACCTTATTATATATAGGGGCTTCAAGCCCATGATTTAATCTTTCAGGATGCAAAGTTATAACATTATTCGTAAATAGACGCAAAAACCTATTCATTATTTCAGTTTTTTATGAGATTTTCAGAAAAAGGCTTCCATGCAGTTCCTTCTGCTGCCTGTTCTTGCTCTTCGCCGTGCGAGCCTGAGTGGTATAAAACCCCTTCATATTGCTCTATTTCACCTGTTTATCTGTCAATATATGATGAAATTCCGAAAAATATAAGAAAACTATTTGGTTAATTTAATTTTTTAGCGTAATTTTGCACACTGAAATTTAAAGAAGAAACGCCCTTCTGCGGGCTTATTAAACATTAAGAGAATGAATAACAAGGGAAATCTTACTGACGAGCGGCCTCCACTGCTGCCCGTCATCATAGGCACCGGTTTCGGCAGTGGCTTCTGGCCTTGGGGACCGGGAACGGCTGGCTCTGTATTGGCAACCCTCATCTGGGCAGCCCTGGCTTACGGACTCGGTATTACGGGCGAGAGTCTGCAGAGTATCACCTTCTTTCTCGTCATTGTTTCTACTATTCTGGGCACTTGGGCAACAGCGCAGTTGCAGCCTTACTGGGGCGAGGATCCCAGCCGTGTGGTCATCGACGAGATGGCTGGCGTGTGGATTCCCCTGTCGTTGCTGACCCCGCTTACGGCACAGGGCGAAGTGAAAGATGCCTGGTGGTGGGCATTGGTGGCACTTGTCCTCTTCCGCTTCTTTGATATGGTGAAACCGCTGGGCATTAAGAAACTGGATAACAGGCAGGGCGCCTTCTATGTGATGGCAGATGATCTGCTGGGCGGCTTCTATGCTGCCGTTTCTTTAATCATCATCAAAATCATACTGGTTTCGGCTGGAATCATCTAGTCTGGCATTTCTTAAAGCAGACAAATTCTTAAGCAAGCGTTTTCTTAAGCATACATTTCTTAAACAGACAATAAAAAATAGATAAAAATATGAATTATAGAGATTTCTTACAAAAAGTTATCTATGCCATCATCAATCCACTTATCAAGGGGATGATAGCAGTAGGTATTACTCCTAACATTGTTACCTTCGTAGGATTCCTGGGCAATATTGTGGCAGCCGGTTTCTTCCTCGATGCTGCATGGAAGCTCGGAACTGAGCAGGCTGACTATGCATCTTGCATGGTTACTGTAGGATGGGGTGGATTCATCATCCTGGCAGCCGGTCTCTTCGATATGATGGATGGCCGATTGGCACGTATGAGCGGCAAGAGCAGTCTCTTCGGTGCACTCTGGGATTCTACACTCGACCGCTACAGCGAACTGGTAAGTCTCTTTGGCATCTGCCTCATCTTCGTACGTATGCAGGGCGATATGACCTGGTTCTGGATGGGCGTAGTCACCTTTGCAGCGATGATCGGTTCTGTGATGGTAAGTTATGTCCGTGCCCGTGCTGAGGGCTTGGATATTGAGTGCAAGGTAGGTTTCATGCAGCGTCCTGAGCGCGTTGTCGTTACTGCCGTTACTGCGATGATTACCGGCTTTACAGGCAATATCTGGTGGCTGGCTGGCGGCATGATTCTGATTGCCGTTCTGGCAAACATCACCGCTTTCTGGCGCATCTGGCATTGTTATGTTGTGATGAACGCTCATAAATAATAAACTCAAGTTCTATCAATAAAAAGTAGAAAAAAGTGTTTAGTATCTATCTGATTATCCTCCTGGCGGTACTCGCAGCCTGGAAGAAGACACGCCGTTTTGCCTTCTATTTTCTGCCTTGGTTCCTCTTTGGAATCATCTACGATTCGATGCGCCTTTATCCTAACTATATGGTGAACGATATTGACGTGGCGAATCTCTATCATGCAGAAAAGTCGCTCTTCGGCATTGCTGCTTCATCCAGCGCAGAACTGCAAGCCGTAGCCGACCATAGCCAGCTGATGATTCCGGGCGAATACTTCAAGGTTCACCATTGCGGTTTTGCCGATTTCTGGGCAGGCATCTTCTATCTCTGCTGGGTTCCGGTGCCTATCGCCTTTGCCCTTTATCTGTATCTTACGAAACAGCTTAAATGGTTCAGACGTTTCTCCTGGGCTTTCCTGCTGGTGAATATCATCGGCTTTATCGGCTACTACATCTATCCGGCTGCTCCGCCCTGGTATGCGATGAACTATGGCTTCAAGGCTGTGCTCAATACACCGGGCAATGTGGCTGGCCTGGGCAGATGGGACGAAATGACCGGACTGCACGTGTTCCACGGACTCTATGGCAAGAATGCCAATGTCTTTGCTGCCGTGCCTAGTCTGCATGCTGCCTATATGTTCCTCACCACGATTTATGCAGTGATGAGCCGTAAACGCTGGTATACGGTGGTGCTCTTCGCCTGCATCTGTCTGGGAATCTGGTGGACGGCAGTCTATTCCGGTCATCATTATATCATCGATGTCATGTTGGGTATTCTTACTACGATAGTAGGCGTACTGCTAATGGAATCCAAGAGAATATGGGCAAGATTAAAGAAGAACTCGTAACCTTCGGCAAGGCAGAACTGACTGCCTCCTGCGCCTCTGTGATAGACTTCGGACTGGCATTCTTCCTCTCAGATATCATTGGCATTTATTATGGACTTGCCAATGCGCTGGGAGTGATAAGTGGCGGCATTACCAACTGCATTCTGAATTACCGCTATGTGTTCGGCGATTCCAAGAGCAAGAAAAAGAGTGTAGCCTGGCGCTATTTTATCATCTGGGGCATCAGCTGGATGCTCAATTCAGGCGGCACCATTGCTCTGACCGAATTTCTGAATGCGCACGAGCATATTCAGTTGCATTACATGATTCCGAAGAGTATTGTGTCTCTGCTGGTAGCGATATTCGTAAACTATCCGGGGCAGAAGAAATTTGTTTTTAAGCAGAAATAACCATATCAGATGGGGGCAGTATTCAGTATTTGCCCTCATCTTTTTTTGTATCCTGTTTTTGTATCCTGGCAGGTAATCTGTTGGCATCGGGACATAAAAAAAAGAGTTTGGATTGTCTCCCGACATTCCAAACCCACGCTTGTTTCTAACTAACTTATTATCAACTATTCATTACTTTTCAGTTTGCAAAAATACGAGTTTTTTTCTTATAAAATAAATTTTTTCAGAAAAATAATAACGTAAACGTTTGCGTTTTCGAAAGAAATTGTTATCTTTGCAAAGAATTCACTAACTTTGCAGTCGGAAAGACAAAATATGCAGAATTTGTGGATACAAAAATGTATGTCTATAAAGCGTAAACTAACAAATGAAACAACGAAGAACATCTTTGAAAGACCTCGCCGACCGACTTGGCGTCAGCATCGCAACCGTATCAAGAGCCTTGCGCAACAGCCATGAAGTGGGAGAGGAGATGACTCAAAAGGTGAAAAGCCTTGCCAAGGAGCTCAATTATCGCCCAAACCCCTTTGCGCAGAGCCTCAGAAAAGAAGCACCAAGGGTGATTGGCGTGATTGTGCCAAACTTGGTGACCCATTATTATGCTGCCGTGCTGGATGGTATAGAAGATTATGCCGTAAGGAATGGTTATTCGGTGATCAGCGCCAATAGCCACGAGAATACAGAACACGAGAAGAGAGCGGTAGAAAACTTCCTGAATATGCATGTAGAAGGCATCATCGCCTGCCTGGCACAGGATACGGTCGACTATTCTCACTTCGAGCAGTTGCATAAGATGGGAGTTCCACTGGTGTTCTTTGCCCGTTGTTGCTTAGAAGATAAGTTCTCCCAGGTAGTAGGCAATGGTGATGTTGCTGCCCAGGAGGCTACCCAGCATATGATAGATACCGGTTCGCGCCGCATCGCCTTCATCGGCGGTCCAAACCATCTTGATATGGTGCGCCGCAGAAAACACGGTTATCTGGAGGCGCTGAGAGAGAACCGCATCCCTATCGACCGCGACCTCGTTGTCTGCGACAGAATCGATTTCGATGTGGCCCGAAACGCTACCCTCCGTCTCCTCGAAAAGGAGGACAGACCTGATGCCATCCTCGCCTTTAACGACATAATCACCTATGCCGCCTTCGATGCTATCAAGGAAAAAGGGCTCCGCATACCAGAGGATGTTGCTATCATCGGTTTTACCGATGGTGATACTGCTGCCTTCGTTACGCCGAAACTCTCGGCTATCATGGACAAGGCGCACGAACAGGGAACCACAGCCTGCGATCTTCTCATGAGAAGTATCAATGGTGATGAGAAAATCTATAAGAAAGTGGTTCCGATGATTCTGAAAATACGTGAAAGCTCTGAGAAGAACGACGTGAAATAATTCCTATTTACTGAAAAAAATCTTTTTAGATAATACATAATAAACCTACAATTATGATGAATAAAAAACAAAACTACTTCAAACATGCCATCGTGCTGTTTCTGCTCTTGCTGCTCATGCAGCCGGGTAGGGCGTGGGCTGCCTATGAAAACGTAGAATTCAGCAGCCTCACCAATCACGATGGACTTACGAACAGTCAGGTGCGGGCTATCCTCAAGGACACCAGAGGCTACATCTGGTTCGGTACCCAGTCAGGACTGTGCCGCTTTGACGGCTTCCGTATGAAAACTTTCTATTATAGCAATACTGATGATAAGTCGCTGCCTAACAATACGGTAGACGAACTCCAGCAAGACTATGATGGAAATATCTGGGTGCACACCTCTGTGGGCTACAGCATTTACAAATACGATGAGGAGCAGTTTGACCGTAAACCGGAAGAATGGCTCAAAAACATCCATGTGCAGGGATCTCCTTATAAACTCCTGATTGATAAGGATAAGAACATGTGGATAGCTGTCTACGGACAGGGACTCTACTATCATAATGCCAAAACAAAAAATACCTACCTTTTTAAATTTACCAAAAAGGCTCAGCTTGGTTGTCTGAAAGAGGGAAACATCAGTAAAATTACCGAGGTTGATGGCGATGCGCTCATTACCTATGATGATGGTACAATCTGCCGTGTCAACGGACAGAAGCAGAAGGTTCTCTGGTACAATTCCTTCCTTGCTACCCATAAGGCTGCCGGTGATAATGGCGCCTATACTTTCTATGATGGTATAGGAGGTTTCTGGGTTTCAGTAAGCAATGCCAATTATGTGTATCAGTCTAAGACCGGAAAATGGACCGATGCCCGTTCTTATCTTACCAACATGGGCATTGCTATTCCTTCTCCAAACCGTATTCTGATGCGTGATATTGCTCGCGATAAGGCAGGCAATCTTTGGGTGGCTTCCGACCATAACGGTCTTTTCTTTGTTGATTTCAAACGCAAAATCTGCCGTCAGTATCTTCATACCGAGGCAAAGGGAAGTATTGTTGACAATTCCCTGCAGAAGGTTTATGTGGACGATGAGGGAGCTATCTGGGTAGGTAGTTACAAGAACGGCGTGGCTTATTATTCGCCTGCTGCTCAGAAATTCACTACCATTCCACTTGGTGATATCTGTACTATTACACAGGATCTGAATGGTAATCTCTGGTGCGGAACCAATGATAGCGGTATTGTATGCTACAGTCCGCTGACTGGACAGAGCTGGCGATTCGGACAGACTGAAACCGGTCTGGCTTCGGATATTATCGTCAGCAGCGTAACCATGGCTGATGGTACGATGTATTTCGGAACCTTCAATGGTGGACTTGCCCAATATAAAAACGGCAGATGGAAGAGTTTTCAGGCAGCTCCTGGCGGACTTGCCAATAACAGCGTCTGGTGTCTTGCCGAAGATCCGTATCATCGCCTGATTATCGGAACCTTGGGCTCAGGCTTCCAGATTTATAATCCTGAAAGTGGTAAGTTTACAACCTACAATGTTCAGAATTCAGGTATTACCAGCGATTTTATCAACTCGCTCTTCCTGCCGGATAAAGATGAAATCCTGATAGGTCATTCGCAGAACTATTCTATCTTTAATTTCGGAACCCGAAAGGTAACCAATGTGAATACAACCAAGGACGGACAGCCTTTCCCGAGTCCTTCCCTGAATTACATGATGAAGGATAGTCGAGGCATCTTGTGGATGGCTTCGCCTGCGGGTGTCACCATGTATGATGAGGCTTCAGGACAGTTGGAGTCAATCAATGACCTCAATGGTACGCAGGGCACGGTAGGCTGTATGGTGCTCGAAGATAAGCAGCATAACATCTGGCTGGTTTCTGAATTTATCGTTACCCGTGTTACGCTGACCAAGAACAATCAGGGCAAATGGGACATTACGATGATCAGCTTCAATTCGCTCGATGGCTTGCAGAGCCGCCAGTTTAACCAACGTTCTGCCTGTCTGATGAGAAATGGAGCCATCGCCATCGGTGGACAGGATGGTATTAATATCATCAATCCTGCCAAGATTCTTCCTGCCCAGAAACATGCACATGTCTTGTTCAGCGGTTTCGTACTCTTCGATCATCCGCTGAAGGCAGGTGAGGAGTTTGAGGGAAGAGTGCCTCTGGAAAAATCGCTCGATACTCATCCTGAACTGGATCTCAGTTATAAGGACAAGGCGTTTACCATACAGTTTGCTTCCGACCAGGTAAGTATTCCTGCCCGTTGCCGTTTCCTCTATCGCATGAAGGGACTTGATGACAAATGGATGCTGACTCCTGAGGGACGTCCGGAGGCTACCTTTACCAATCTCTCTTCAGGCAGCTATGTCCTGGAGGCAAAGGTGGTGAATGCTGATGGTAGTGTGAGCGAAGAGGTGAGCACGCTGAAGATTCATATTCAGCCACCTTTCTATCTCTCTATATGGGCGATTATCGTATATATTATATTAATAGGTGTAGCTTTCTATCTCTACCGTAAACGTATGCTCGAAAAGCAACGTGTAAAATTCGAACTCCAGAGCAAGGAAGACAGTATCAAGAAGACTAAGGAGTTGAATGAACTCAAACTCAACTTCTTCACCAATGTGAGCCACGAACTCCGTACTCCGCTCACCTTGATTATCTCGCCGCTGGTCAATATGATTAGAGAAGAAAGAGATGAAAGTAAACGCAGAAAGCTGGAGATGATTCATCGCAATGCTACCCGTTTGCTCAATCTGGTAAACCAGATTCTCGACTTCCGCAAGATAGACCAGAATAAGGAAAAACTTACCCTGTCGCATATCGACATCGTGAGCTTCGTTGACAATATCTGTACTTCGTTCCGTACTTTGGCAAACAGCAAAGTAACGCTTGCCTTCGATTCTACGGTGCCTAGTCTGCAGATGTCGTTTGATGCTGATAAGGTAGGAAAAATCGTGAATAACCTCTTGAGCAATGCCTACAAGTTTACGCCAGATGGCGGATTTATCACCGTTTCTCTGAGTGTTGCACTCCGCCAGCGTGTAGGAGACAAGGATTCGGATATGCTCCGCATCTCAGTATCTGATACTGGCAAGGGCATCAGCGATAAGGAGAAGGAACATGTGTTTGAGCGTTTCTATCAGGTCAATGGTACTGAAATGCAACCACAGGGTGGTAGCGGAATCGGTTTGAACCTGGTAAAGAAGTTTGCCGAACTGCATGGCGGTAAAGTAGATGTTACTGATAATCCAAGCGGAGAAACCATCTTTATGGTTGACCTTCCGATAGAGAGCAGTACCACCTCTAATTCTACGGCACATCTCGGTTCGCTGCGTGCAGCACCTATCATAACAACGGTGCATCAGGCTACTGATGAGGATCCGGATGCAGGTAAGAACGTTCTCTACGGAATGAGTAAACATGCGCATCAGCCTGGAGAATCGATGATCAAGAAGCCGGTAGTGCTCCTCGTTGACGACAGTGAGGACTTCCGTGAGTTTATGAACGAAGTATTGACAGACTATACGGTTGTTGAGGCTGTCAATGGTCAGGATGCTTGGAACAAGATCATCGACCGTCGTCCTGATATCATCCTGAGCGATGTGATGATGCCTGTGATGGATGGTAACGAACTCTGCCGGATGTGTAAGGACAATGACGAAACAACAGCCATACCTTTCATCATGCTCTCAGCCCGTATGGGAGATGAGCAGCGCAAGGAAAGTCTGAAGTGTGGTGCTGACGAGTATATTGCCAAACCATTCGATATTGATATGTTGAATCTCTGTATTCTGAACCTCTTGAAGAAACGCAAGAATGTGAGCACAGAATATGTAATAACAGAGGCCGACCGCAAATTTATAGATGAGGTGAATGCTTATATCCGCGATCATATGAGCAATCCTGAAACATCGGTAGAATCGCTCAGTACTCATCTTTGCATTTCACGCGTACAATTATATAAGCGCATGATTTCGCTGACGGGTATTACACCTTCTGAGTATCTCAGAACCAAGCGTATCAAATTTGCAGAGCATCTGCTGCGCTCGGGCGACTTGAACATCAGTGAAATAGCCTATAAGGTGGGATTCAATAATCCACGTTATTTCACTAAATACTTCCAAGACGCGTATGGCGTTACGCCGTCTCAATATCGTAAGAATCTATCAGAATCAGAGTAATTTACGCATCTGATTAACATTTTATACACATACATAAAACATTTGCGCACAAAGATACGGGAATTTTCTCGTATCTTTGCCGCAGATTTTTAAACTTTCCTTTAAACGTATAAAATGAGACTAACTAAAACATTATTGATTTCAGCAGTGCTGCTGATGAGTGCCACAGGCATGCAGGCAGCAGGTTTCAACCAGAATGGTAATTATCTCACTGTTCAGTTGAAGCAACACCAGAATTTTGGTCCTAGTCAGATTCGCCTCCAGGTGGTGAGCGATAAGATTATCCGTGTTCAGGCTACAGCCGAACAGAGTTTCCGTAACAAACAGAGTCTGATTATTGTGCCTCAAAACAGCAAGGCAAACTATAAGGTGGAAGAGCAGGGAGACAATCTCATCATTACCACTGCAGCCATGCGTGCTGTCATGAACGAGGCTACGGGTCAGATTACTTTCTATGACTTGAAAGACAATGTCCTTCTCAATGAGGTGGCTCAGGGCGGAAAGACTTTCAAGCCTTTCACTGTGCCTGACCGTGAAATCGGTGTAGACATTGCCAAGGTTCCTGAAGCACAGAAGCATGGATGGTCATGGCGTGCGCTCTTCAACTCTCCTGATAACGAGGCGTTCTATGGTCTCGGTCAGCATCAGAGTGAGGAACTCAACATGAAGGGTAAGAACGAAGACCTCTTCCAGTATAATACCAAGGTGAGTGTGCCTTTCGTCATCTCTAATAAAAACTATGGTATCCTCTGGGATTCTTATTCTTATTGCCGTTGGGGTAATCCGGAAGATTATCTCCAGCTGAACCGTGCCTTCAAACTCTATGATAAAGATGGTAAGGAAGGTCAGTTGACAGGTACTTATGTGGATAAGAACGGTCAGAAGATTGTTCGAGGCGAAGATAGCATTTACTTTGAGTATGCAATGCCTGAGGCTTCTGAGGTTTGCAACCAGACCGACAAGGGTGGTATTCAGAACCTGCCAAAGGGTTTCGCCCTGAATGGCTCCAAGGTGGTGTACGAGGGTTATGTGGAAGCTCCAACCAACAGCTTCTATCAGTTTATCCTCTATTATGCCGGCTACATGAAGATTTATATCGACGGCAAACTGGTAGTGCCTGAGCGCTGGCGTACAGCCTGGAATCCGAACTCTTATAAGTTTGAAACTCCTATCACGAAGGGCGTAAAGACTCCTATCCGTATCGAGTGGCAGCCTGATGGTGATGTTTCTTACTGCGGTCTTCGCGTAGCAGCTCCTCGTTCTGAGGCAGAGAAGAACCAGTTGAGCATCTGGAGTGAGATGTCACCGGATATGGACTATTACTTCATCGCAGGTCAGAATCTCGATGAGGTAATCTCAGGCTACCGTACTTTGACAGGTAAGGCTTCGCTCTATCCTAAGTGGACACTCGGTTTCTGGCAGAGTCGTGAGCGCTATCAGAGCAGCAAGGACATCGAAGAGAACCTGAAGAAGTTCCGCGATCTGAAGATTCCTGTAGACAATATCGTTCAGGACTGGAACTACTGGAAGCTCGATTCATGGGGAAGCCATGAGTTTGAGGCGGCACGTTATCCTAATCCACAGGCGATGCTCGACAGCGTACACGCGATGAACGGAAGATTCATGATTTCAGTATGGCCTAAGTTCTATGATACTGTCAAGAACTATAAGGAACTCGACAGCAAGGGCTGGATGTATCATCAGGCTATCAAGGATGATATTCACGACTGGCTCGGCTTCCGCGGTTCATTCTATGATGCTTATTCAGATGGTGCCCGCAAGATGTTCTGGCGCCAGATGGACGAGAATCTTTATACCAAGTATAAGTTCGGAATCGATGCCTGGTGGATGGATGCATCTGAGCCAAACGTTCGCGACTGTACTCCGATGTGGTACCGCAAGGCACTTTCAGGTCCTACAGCTCTGGGTACATCTACCGAATATTTCAATGCTTACAGCATCGTGAATGCTGATGCTATCTATAACGGACAGCGCAGCGTGAACCCTAACCAACGTGTCTTCCTCCTGACCCGTTCCGGTTTTGCCGGTGAGCAGCGCTACAGTACAGCTACCTGGTCGGGCGACATCGCTACCCGTTGGGAAGATATGCGTGCCCAGATGACAGCCGGCTTGAACTATTCTATGGCAGGTCTTCCTTTCTGGGGAATGGACCAGGGCGGTTTCTGTGTAGAAAACCGTTATGTTGCTGCCCAGCAGGAATTTGATAAGACCGGTAAGGAGAATGCAGACTTGAAGGAATGGCGCGAGTTGCAGGCGCGTTGGAACCAGTTCGGTTGCTTCGTACCTCTTTATCGTACTCATGGCCAGTGGCCTACCCGTGAGGTCTGGAACATTGCTCCGGCAGATCATCCGGCTTATAAGACCATTGTTGCATACGATAAACTCCGTTACCGTCTGATGCCTTACCTCTACAGTATGGCGGGTATGGTTCACTTCAAGGATTATACCATGATGCGTGGATTGGTAATGGACTTCAACGGCGATGACAATGTTTACGACATCAAAGACCAGTGGATGTTCGGTTCTGCCTTGATGGCTTGTCCTGTAGGTGAGTATCAGAAGTACAGCCGCAATGTTTATCTTCCTAAGCAGAAGGGCTGGTATGATTTCTATACAGGTAAGCACTATGCCGGTGGACAGACTATCGTAGCCGATGCGCCTTTCGATAAGATTCCAGTCTTTGTTCCAGAGGGTTCTATTCTTCCTGTGGGTCCAGAGATGGAGTGGAGCGATCAGAAGAAGGCTGAACTCATCGATCTCTATGTCTATGCAGGCAAGGACGGTTCTTATACACTCTATGAGGATGAGGGAACCAACTACAACTACGAGAAGGGTAAGTATGCTATGATCGACTTCAAGTATAATGATGCTCAGAAGACCATTACTATCGCTGCCCGTAAGGGTGCTTTTGATGGTATGCTCCAGAAGCGTCGCTTCAATATCGTACTTGTTAGTGATAACAACCAGCAGGGTATCAGCCTCGCCAAGGCGCCTAAGGGCAAGATGGTGAAGTATGCTGGTAAGGCAGTTACTGTAAAACTGAAGTAGTCTAATCTCCCACAGATGACACAGATTTCACAGATTTTTTTTATATTCTCAGAAAAGATTAATCTGTGTAACTCTGTGCTATCTGTGGGATTTCTTATATGATAGGAATGAACAAGAAAACATTATTGGGCGTAGTTTTGATGAGTGGGCTTTTAGCTCATCAGTTGAACGCCCGCGAACATCAGTCTTTTGATAAAGACTGGCTTTTCGTTTTAGCCGATAGTGCCGGTATGCAGAAATCGGAGTATGCTGACGGACATTGGCGCCGTTTGAATCTTCCTCACGATTGGGCGATAGAGGGCGATTTCTCTCCTTCGAATCCTTCGGGAGCCGGTGGTGGTGCACTGCCGGGCGGCATCGGGTGGTACCGTAAGCATTTCTCGGTAAATCCGAAGGAAAAGTATGACCGCTTTACCATCACCTTTGATGGCGTATATATGAACTCTACCGTGTATATCAATGGTCATAAACTCGGAACCCGCCCTTATGGATACAGTACATTCGAGTATGATCTTACACCTTATATTAATAAGAAGGGTGATAATGTCATTGCGGTGAAGGTAGACAACAGCGACCAGCCTAACAGCCGCTGGTATTCCGGTTGCGGTATTTACCGTCATGTTTGGCTCACCAAAACCATGAAATCTGCTTATATTCCCCAATGGGGGCAGTATGTAGCAACTTCTCCACAGGGTGATGTCAGGGTGAAGGTGGATTTCGCTGCTTCCGGTAATAAGATGAAACTCTCTGTCCGTAATACAATCTATGATGCTGCCGGAAAGCTCGTAGCCAAGAGTCAGGGTGTTCAGGAACAGAAACTCCGGGTGAAGAATCCGCATCTCTGGGACATCGGAAAGGGATATCTCTATACCGTGAAGAGTGAGCTGGTAGTAAACGGGAAGGTAGTGGATGTAGCTACGACTACTGCCGGTTTCCGTGATGTAAAGTTTGATGCAAAGAAGGGTTTCTTCCTGAATGGCAAGAATATCAAGATCAATGGCGTCTGTGAGCATCATGATTTCGGTTGCCTGGGTGCTGCTGTCAATGAAGATGCAATGCACCGTAAGCTTACCATCCTTCGCGATATGGGCGTGAACGCTATCCGAAGCAGCCATAATCCTCCGGTACCTGAACTCCTGAACATGTGCGATTCGATGGGTATCCTCGTGATGGATGAGAGTTTCGACATGTGGCGCCGCAAGAAATCTAATGGCGACTATGCCCGTTTCTTCGATGAATGGCATAAGAAAGACCTTTCTGATCTCATCAAGCGAGATAGAAATCATCCAAGCATCATCATGTGGAGTATCGGTAATGAGGTACTCGAACAATGGTCGGATGCGGCTGCTGATACGCTCAGCTTAGAGCAGGCTAACCTGATTCTGAATGCCGGTCATGATGCTTCTACCTTGGCACATAGCGATGAACTGAGTGTCAATTCACTTCTTACCCAGCATCTTGCCAAAATTGTGAAAGAGTACGATCCTTGGGGCACACGCCCTGTTACTGCTGGCTGTAATGAGCCTGATCCGAAGAATCACCTCTTTAAGAGTGGGGCTATTGATGTTATAGGTTTCAATTATCACCATCAGTGGGTGAAGGATGTGCCGAAGAATTTCCCTGGCAAGCCTTTCATTCTGTCGGAGAGTGTTTCTGCCTTGCAGACTCGTGGCTACTATATGATGCCTAGCGACAGCATTTATACTGCGCCAAAGGAATGGTGGTTGCCTTATACCGATCCATCGTTTATGTGTTCGGCTTATGATAATTTCCACGCCTCATGGAGTAGTACCCACGAAGAAACCTGGGATGTGGTGAAGCACAACGACTTTGTGGGCGGACAGTTTATCTGGACCGGTTTCGACTATATCGGTGAACCTACTCCTTATGCTTATCCTGCCCGTAGCAGTTATTTTGGCATTATCGATTTGGCGGGTCTTCCAAAAGACAGCTATTATATGTATCAGAGTGAGTGGACTCAGAAAGATGTGCTTCATCTCTTCCCTCATTGGAACTGGCTGCCGGGACAGACCATCGACATGTGGTGTTATTATAATCATGCCGATGAGGTAGAACTCTTTATCAATGGCAAGAGTCAGGGCATCCGTAAGAAGACAGTCTACGGTGCAAAGAACGAAGGCGATGCTTTCAGAAAGAGTACTGAATATCATGTGATGTGGCGCGTAAACTTTGAACCGGGAGAAGTAAAGGTTGTAGCCAGAAAGAATGGTAAAGTTCTTAGAGAGCAGGTCATAAAAACAGCAGGAGCTCCTCATCATCTTGTGTTGAAGAAGACTTATCAGGGCTGTCAGGCTTTTGGCACTTCAGATCCGACCACCTTTGTCGAGGTGAATGTGGTAGATAAAGACGGCAATCTCTGTCCAAACGCAGATAACCAGATTTTCTTCTCTGTTTCAGGAGAACAGGAGGCAAGTGACCAAGACAACAAGAAAACGCCAAAGATTCTGGGAACAGATAATGGATGTCAGACTTCTTTGGAGCGTTTCACCGATTCACATCGCAAGGCATTCTTCGGAAAATGTGTCGTTGTGATAAAAGGAAAGGGAACCCTCAAGGCTCAGGCAGTAGACTTAAAGGATGCTTCTGTAGCTTTGTGATTATAGTAATATTCTGAAAAACAAAACATTAAGGATTTATATTGCGAAGAAGAGGATGTGTCATAAGTTTATGATTCACCCTCTTCTTGTCGTTGGTAAATATGGGTTATGTTGCTGGAAGAGATAGGATATGTTGCTGAAAGAGATAGGATATGTTGTTGAAAGAGATAGAATAAGTTGTTGAAAGAGATAGGATATGTTGTTGAGACAGTCAGTATCTTCGGTCGCACAACAGCTGTTGTGCGCTTGCATAACAGCTGATATGCGCATGCACAACACCTGTTGTGCATGCGGTAGTCAACTGTTATACACCTACTATTATCCTGATTTATGACACACCCTCTTTTTTCGCTCTTAAAAACGAAAAAGGTTTTGAAGCATTGGGACCCAAGGGATTTGGGTATCTCTATTATACTAGTAATAGAAATTTAGCTTCAAAACCTGCGGCAAAGATACATCTTTTTTTCGAATAAAAAAACTTTTTCGAATAAAAAATATAAAAAACTTGCTCTTATCAAAAAATATACGTAACTTTGTAAACGATAAGGCATCAAAGCCAATCAGCAATCATGAAAAAAGTAATTGTAGAATTTCCTCACGATGCTGGAACATGAAAGAAATAACAATAATAAAACAATAAAATAAAAACAATATAATGAAAATTCAAATAGAACAGGCTACGCCTGACAAGGCTTCGCATATCGCATCGCTTATCATGGAGGCGATGAATGCGCAGTGTTGCCAAAATTTTGCTGGTCCTCAGCATACATTGGTTGATTTTCACCGTATGATGACTAAACTTGTAGAGATGGAGGACAGTCAGTATAGTTATAAGAATACATTGGTTGCTATGTCTACTGATGGCATTCTTGTTGGCATCTTGGTTGCATACGATGGTGCTGACGTCAAAAGATTACGTAAGCGCTTTATTGAGGCTGCGATCGTGGCTTTTGGAATAGACTATTCGGCTATGGAGCTTGAAACAGAGGAAGGTGAGTTCTATTTGGATAGTTTGGCAGTTTCTAACCAATACCGTGGAAAAGGTATTGCATCTAAACTGTTGGATGCTGCTATCTCTCGCGCAAGAGAATTAGGACTTCCTGCTGTAGGTTTGCTTTGTGATAAAGGCAATCCGAAAGCGGAGCGTCTCTATACGAAGGTTGGTTTCCAATATGTCAATGATACCACTTGGGGTGGTCATGCAATGAAACATCTTCAGTATAAATTGTAATCTGATAGGGCAAACTGTGCAAACGTTTGCCCAATAAAAAGTATAGAAATCAACAGAAAATGTGCTGTTTATTGCGCAAATGGTAGTATCTTTGCACCATAAGTTCATAACGAATAGGTTTTTTGGTTTTTAGAAAAGATATTTTATTAGTTTTTGTTGATTTAATAATAAAAGCTCGGTCTGCAGTGATGCAATACCGAGCTTTTGTATTTTTACTCCCATTCTGGGTATTTCCTTTCTGTGTCTTTATTCTAATTCCTCTATTTCTTTTTCGTCCATGTCTTTATCTAGCTGGTCTCTCCACAGATACTTTCTGGTTTCATGCACTATGATACCACTCAGGCAGAGCAGGGAGATAAGGTTTGGTATGGCCATTAAAGCATTCATGCAGTCGGCAATGTTCCAAACCAGTCCCAGACTGATGACACTACCCAGGAAGATAGTAGCAATATAGACTATGCGGAAACAGAGCATCCACTTTTTGCCTTTCAGATATTCTACACACCGTTCTCCATAATAACTCCATCCCAATGTAGTACTGAATGCAAATGTTGCCAGTCCGATGGTCAATATCGGAGCTCCGATATATGGAATCTTACTGAAGGCAGCCTTGGTGAGTGCTGCTCCGTTATGGTAGTCAATGTCTGGATATGCTATGATACTTGAGGTGATGACGAGACCTGTAAGGGCACAGATGATGACAGTATCCCAAAAGGTACCGGTAGATGAAACCAATGCCTGGCGCACTGGGTTACGGGTTTGGGCTGCTGCAGCAACGATGGGTGCCGAACCCAGACCACTTTCGTTAGAGAACAATCCGCGGGCTATACCATAGCGGGCTGCAATCATCATGGTACTTCCAGCGAAGCCGCCACCTGCAGCCTTTGTTGTGAATGCAGAGTCAAAGATTACGTGGATGGCAGGCAATAAATAAGCATGATTTACACAGAGAATGTAGATGCAGCCTAATACATAAAAGAGTGCCATGAAAGGTACCAGCATGCCACAAACCTTGGAGATACTTTTCACGCCTCCAAGAATCACAGCTGCTCCTAAAGCCGTAACGATGGCACCAGTAATGTATGGAGAAATGCCGTATTGGTTTTCTACCAGGGTAGAGATGGCATTTGCCTGTACCGTGCTGCCGATTCCAAATGATGCCAATGCGGCAAAGAGGGCAAACAGAACTGCAAGCCATTTCCAGCCCAATCCTTTTTCCAGGGCATACATAGGACCACCCAACATCGTGCCTCGCTTGGTCTTTACGCGATATTTTACGGCGAGTAATCCTTCGGCATATTTGGTAGAAATACCAAAGACACCGGTTAACCAGCACCAGAGTACGGCTCCTGGTCCGCCAAGAGCGATAGCTGTAGCCACACCGATGATGTTACCGGTACCAATTGTAGCTGCCAATGCTGTTGCCAGTGCTCTGAACTGTGAAACATCTCCTGTGGCATTCTTGTCTTTCTTTACAGACAGTTTGATTGCCTTGAAAATCTTGCGTTGTGGAAAGCGCAAGCGGATGGTCAGAAAGATGTGGGTTCCCAACAGCAGGATAATCATAGGCCATCCCCACAGGAATGAACTAAATGCGGTGAAAAAATCGTTTATTGCATCCATCTCTTAAAAATTTTATGTTTATCTTATATCTATATTTTTTATACCTGATAACGCAGTTACTTATGTATTATAACCTTGTTATTTCTCAAATTCTATCTTTACGTTTTTGAATCCCATTGCTTTCAGCATCTCTCTAAACTGAGTTTTGGCATTCGCCTGTGCAGTATAGATGTTGGTGCGGTTTAAGCAACGTTTCTTCATGGCTTGATAAGCACGCTCATACATAGCCTGTCTGTCGCTGCCTGTCCATTTGCCTTCTTCAAAGAAACTCTTGGTCTTCGCTTCGTCTATGAAGTTATGGTCCAGCAGTTTGATAGGAGGTAAAGTGCATACGATGCTGTCCTGGCTGGTTTGTAGCCATCCTTTTTTTACATCCTTCATATCGATACCCAAGCGCAACGTTCCGTAATAGATACGTACCAGTTGGTCGTCGCCCCAAAAGCCACGGCGTATAGTATCTATCAGTTCTTCATCACTTACAGATAGAAATTCCCATTGACCGATATTCTCGATGCTTTCTACCTGAGTGGGTGAGAGGGTTGTCTTATCTTCCTGTACCACGCTGACCTCGTTGTCTTTGGTGAGCCAATAGAAGGCTCCACCCAGAATAAGGATCAGTGCTAATAGTACGATGATTTGTATTCTTTTCATATCATTGTTCTCCTCGCTTAGTGATTCTTTTCGATAGTTGTCTTATCCAGAAGAGTCTTCAGATCGTTGAAAGTGAATTTCTTCCTGAAACTGATTTTGATATTCTCTTCTGCGAATCCCATGTCCTGTAGCATCGGAATCAGGGTGTTTGCTGCACTTTGGCGTGCCTGTTCAAGAATATCTAGGTTCGGTATATCGCGAATGATACTTTCCCTGCCTTGTTGTTCGAATTGTGACAGTTCTGCATCACTGTAGTTCTTTCTGGTGAGTGAAACGAATTGTCTTACACCTTCGTGATTGATTTTACTGCTGGTGAGCATCACTTTTGGGTCTGGTAAGATGATTTCTATCTTGTCGCCTTGTCGGTTAATGTTCTTAGCAGAGAATTCTGAAAAGTCTACATAAGCTTTTAATGTCGCATCCATCGGAATGGCCACCTTGCGGTTTGAGCCGGGAACATGAATATTAAAGTCTTTCTTGAACAGTGAGCCCTTCAGATTAAGCTGGTCATCATGTGTTATAATCTTATGAACATGAGCTTCTGCTGTATATAAGCGATTGCATTTCTGTATCTGCATCACCATCACAGGTATTGTGTCGATGACTTGCTCCTTCTTTTCTGTTTGCTGATGCGAACATGAAATGAAGGCAAAAAATACAGAAATGATAAATATTAACCTCTTTTTCATACTTAATGTCTTTATTATGCTGCAAAGGTACGGCAAATTGTTCGAAAAACAAAACAAAATCGTTTTTTTTGATGTTCTTTTGCTAAGAAATGAAAAAAAAAGCAGAAAAAGCACTTTTTTTTATATCTTGATTAAACCTTTTCATTTTCTTTTCGTCAAAGTTACGATTAGAATTCATAAACTGAACTTTTATTATATCGTGTAAGATTCAATAGGAAATTTATTAGTTAGTATTTAGGTATGTTAAGGCGTCTGCTTGTGAAAGTAGGCGCCTTTTTGCGTCTGATTTTGTGTAAGAATGTAGATTTCGGTTCTTTTCTTTGGCTATTTCAAAAGAAAAATGTACTTTTGCAGTAAGAAAAAATAACGGAATGAAACGAATTGATTATATATTAATAGGTCTTTTGGCTATTTCTAGCTTGACGGCTTGTACAGAAAAGAAGAAGAGTAATATCATTATTGCTCCTAAACCGGTGGCTAAGGTTGTGAACAAAGCTACTCAGAAAATGAGTGATTATGAGCAGACCAGGGAGGCTGACTGGGTTGGTTCCCATTATAAAGTGGTGGTGAAGCGTAGTTCTGACAAGGAACTTCCGGTTCTCCAGTTGGACGAAAACACCAAGTATTATGATAACAGAATTTCGGTTAAGGTATTGAGAAGTGATGGCTCAGAATTCTTTAGCCGTACTTTCACAAAGAAAGATTTCACATCCTATATTGACAAACATACACAGGACATGGGTGCTTTGCTTGGTATTGTGTATGTGAAAGCAGAAGGTGATTATCTTTACTTCGCAGCAAGTGTTGGGTCGCCTGATGTTACCAGCGATGAATATGTACCTCTGGTACTTAAGATTTCCCGAATGGGTAGTATCTCTATATCAAAGGATGAGAAGTTGGATACCAACGCTTCTGCTGAAGATGAAGAAGAGGAAGAAGATGGGGTATAAAGCGGTTCTTCCGTTGATTCATAATGAGAAATTTATGGCAATTAGAACTTTTTGGATTAAATTCCATGCTTGATAAGCAGATTTCTTAGAAAACATTTGGAGATTCCGACAAATATAGACAGAACTTTCGCATGTGGTTTAAGTACGGGCTGAAGGCCCAAAAGCTTTTAATATGCGTTTTAATACTAAAAAGAACAAAATAACCTGCTAAATATTTGGAAGTTACAGAAATATTGCTTAATTTTGCAAAAGAAAAGCTGCCCTCGGCAATTTGAAAGCAAGCTTTCATTGCGCTCGTTTGCATCACAAACATTTAAATGATATAATTATGTTAGGAATAAATGCACCAAAAGTTTTAGCTAAAGGCAAATACGCACAAGCCGTTCGTAAAGCCGCTCTTGCATCCATCGGTGCAAAAGCAAAGAAAGATGATGCCACAAAGACATCAAATTATCCATATAAATTTGAGTGGAATATAGAATGAATTTAGAAGAATACAAAATGTGTACGCTTAAAAGCGAATAACACGATTGTTGCTATTTTCGCCTTAGCATTCGACTCCGTTGACATAGATTCAGATGATTTTGATGATATGCGTATAGGTGCAGCAGGAACCGATTTACCTGCGGTAAAAGAAACTTTCCGAGAACAATTCGAACAAAAATATACTTATCCCGCTTTAGAAATTGCCTACTTAGCTATTGATAAAAAATTTCAAAGCTTACATCTAGGTTCAGCCTTAATTGAAGAAATAGCTTCGATGGCTAGAAACCAAAGATATGCTGGTTGCGTTTTCTTGACAGTAAGAGCTTGGCATACCTCTAATTATAGCGCAGTAGGTTTCTATGAAAAGAATCAATTTGCAAAATTGACTCCTGTTCCACAAATGGATGTTTGGCCAATGTACAAAACAATTTGGCCGAAAGAATGATCCCCCTATGCCCTTTACCTTTGCTTTACCCTTCGGCCAGCGATTTTCAATTCCGTTACGCGCTGGTGCCGGCTAAAGATTTACACAGATTCTGGGCTTGAATAGAGTCTGGAAACGTTAAAGAATACTAACAAGGTGTCGCATTGCTCACGAATGAGACACCTAAAACCAAAAAATCATACCTGAAAAAACAAATATTACCCCCCCCACTTTCATATAAAACCCTTAACTTTGCACCAGGATTTTTACAATCTGTATCATGAAGGATTTAAAATATTGTAAATTATAATCAAAACATGATAGATATGAATGAAGTTTTAACTAAGAAAAAAGTATGTTGCTCTTTGGAAAAAGACAGTATATTTTCTATAAAAAAAAGATCAATATGAGAAATTACTTAACTGGAAAAGAAAGATTGCTGGTCGCATTGCTTGCTTTTATTCTTCCTTTTTCTTTTGCGAAAGCAGAAGTAAAAGAAGATGGAAAGACGGGGCAGCAAGGCTGGTACGTCGGAGTAGAGGGTGGAATGCCTTTCGGTTTCTCTACCTTCTCAGGCTTCGGACATGACAAGACGCACCTCGGTTGGGCTGCTGGCTTATATGGGGGCTATCGTTTCAACTCCATCTTCTCGGCTGAGTTATCTGCCAAGTATGGAGAAATGAACTTGTCTGCACAAGACTGCTGCGTAGAACGTAACTATTGGTTGGGTAGCGACGGTGTGCTTTACAACGCAGGTGTTCTGGGCATGGACTGTTGGGAATATGCCAATCTGAAAAGCCATGTCAGAATGGGCAGATATGGGGCAAGAGTGAACGTTAACCTCCTTGGGTTGTTCCATAAGACAGCTAACAGCCGATGGGATTTGGCTGTTTCACCTCATATATATGCAGTAACGACCAAGGCTGATATTCAGACTATAGCCGATGATGCCAAGGTGATGAAAGGTTCTACCAACTGGCATTTGGGTTATGGTGCAGACTTGCAGGTGGGTTATCAACTGACCTCATGCCTGAAATTGGGTATCTATTCCGGTCTGACTCGTCTTACTGGCGAACGTATGGACGGAATGCCTGAGCATCTGCATAAAAACAACTTCTTGTGGGAAAGTGGCATAAGATTAGGAATCAACTTGCCTTTTACCCATCATCATCAGTAACCCATAAAACAAGATAGAGAATGAAAGCAAAAAGAAGATTTAATATTTGGTTATGGGTGCTGTTATGCGTCCCATGCCTGTTGGCAAGCTGCGACCATGATGTTCATGATGGTGAGGATGAGGGTGGCTTGTCGGTATCGCTCACTTGGGCGGATGAAGCCGACCAAGGTACGGATGTGAATGACGTGAAGCTCTGGATATTCAATGCCGATGACGGTTCATTAGTAGAGGAAAAACATGGTGGTAGTGCACAGGAGTTGGCAAGCCAACGCTTCGCTCTTCCTGAAGGGCATTATCAGATATTGGCTATTACCAATCTTATAGAGCCATTCTTCACCACTGACCAGACCAGGGCTTTGACCAACTGGAACAATATCCAGATAGGTTTGACCAATCCTAAGGATGTAAGGAACAATGCCTATTTCGGAGTTGCCGATGTGAAGATAGATAACAAGGAAGGCAGCTATGTGGTGCAAAACCCTATGAAGAGCGTGCTTCCGGAACTGACCGTCATCATTGAGAATGTGCCGAAAGGTACAGAGATGAGTGGCAAGGCATTAGATGCAGCCTGGTGTCTGTTCCCTACACAGAAGAACAGTGATGGAGAATACGGTTTGCCGAGCATAGAGCCAACGGAAGTGGAACTCCCTACTATCTTGGCTACGGAATCAACCCTGAAATCGGAAGTCATCCGACTGATGCCGACCATACAGGGAAGTTCCGCCTCTCATGTTTATCTCCGCCTCTTGCTTCCTAACGGGACCTTGCAAGAGTATGACATCACCGCCCCTGCGATGAAGGTTGGAGGAAAGTATGAGTTGCGACTCAACTACAACCAAATGCAGCCAAAGATGAATCTGGAAGCTACCATCAACGGTTGGACGAACCTCAACAATGAAGTAGAAATCAAATAATAATAATAACATTTAAAATATTGATAAGATGAAAAAGATGACTAAGTTCTTCGCCCTTGCACTCTTGGCTGGTGCAATGGTTTCATGCAGTACAGAAGACACCGCACCTTCTACCCAGAACGATAAGGTAGCCGTGCAGTTTACTGGTGGTATCAGCGTAAACACCCGTGCTGCCGGTTTAGCTTGGGCTGAAGGTGACATGATCGGTATCTTCATGACAGGTACCAAACAGCCTCTCTCGGCAGATGCTATCCAAGAGGGTGTTGACAATATTTGCTATCAGACAAGTGGAAGTATAGGCTTTTCACCTGTTTCTGGAGGTAAGACTGTTTTCTTCCCGATAGATGGAGATGTGGACTTCTATTCTTACTATCCACAGACCACTGTCAATGATTACAAGGTAGCACTTGATGTAACAGACCAAGGGAAACAAGAAGCTATCGACTTCATGTATGCCAAGACAGAAGGCTGCAACAAAGCTACGCCACAGGTATTCTTGAAGTTCTACCATAAGTTAAGCAATCTTGTTTTGGATGTTCAACCAGGTAACGGTCTCACGCAAGAAGACCTTAAGAAAATGACTGTGACAGTGAAAGGTCAGAATACTAAAGCCACTTTCAATCTTGCGGATGGGACCATCTCTGGTGAAGGAAATCCTACGGACATCAAGATGAAAACTACCCAAGCTGGCAAGCTGTATGAGGCAATCCTGCTCCCTACAGAAGAAGCAAGCCGAGTGATAGAGTTTGACCTCAACAATGGTTACGACGCTCCTTTCGTATGGACAATGCCTGCAAAACTTGAGGGTGGCAACAGATACCACTATACAGTAGTAAAATTGAGTCGTTCTGCCGTAGATATTTCTGGAAACATTGAGCCTTGGATAAAGGCTGGAGACGATAATGAACATATAGCACAATAACAACACTTAAAATATAACGTTTATGAAGAAATTTAGATTCTTATACATCGCTGCCGCAGCATTGCTGTTTGCAGCTTGCGCTAACGAAGAAGACGGTATCGGCAACAATGGTCCTGTTGCTGCTACCGTACAGGCGGACATTGTTAAAAACATCACACGTGCCACCACTGACGATACATGGTCTAAGAATGATGCCATTGGCGTATATGCCACATCTTCTGGCAATACAACAGGAGACAACAAAAAGTATGTAACAACAAATGGGGATGGTACTTTTGAAGCTGCTGACAATAACAACATCATCTATTTCAAGGACAACAAAGAGACAACATTTAGTGCATACTATCCTTATAGCGAATTCTTAACTGATGGTAAAATGAATTGGAATATAGCTGAGGTAGAAGCAAACCAACCTTGTAAGGCTGATGTACTTTTTGCCTCAGGAGCTACTGCAAGTAAAGCATCTCCAACTGTGAATTTTACAGATGCAGAACATCGCTTTAAGCATTGTATGAGTTTGGTTGAATTCAAAATTAAGCCAGGGCAGGGTGTCAAATATAACAATTATAAATTCAATAGCTTGGATATGAAAGGAATATTTACAAGCGGTAAATTTGACACAAGAACAGGTTCGGTTGAAACTGCTGGTGACAGAGCTACTCTTACTCGTGTTTTTAATGATGTACCTTTTGAAAGCGAAGAAAGTTTTGCTTATATCATGTTGCCGCAAAGCCTTGAAAGCAATAAAATGGATATAGAGATTTACTTGTTGTTGAATGATAGCGAAGTAAAATACACAACCCCTATAACACCATCCACCAATGGACAATTTGAAGGTGGCAAAAAATATACATACAACATAACTGTTAAAAATACTGGGATTACTATAGAAAAAGCTAATATAGTTCCTTGGGAAAATGGTGATTCAAGTGATTTAGACGCAGATATAGCTTTGTAATGATAAATAAGGTACTGAAAATAGGGAATACAGGGTTAGTGAGCTTGGCAGCTCACTAACTCACTAACAATAAAAAACTGAAGATTATGAAGACGATAAAACAAAGAATTTCCTATGCGGTAATGGGCCTTATGGCTATGGGCTTTACAGCATGTACGCAAAATGAAGATATGGCTCCTACGCTGAAAGGGCAGGAAATCAATGCCACTTTCTCTGTTGGAGGCATGCAGACTCGTGTCAATACATTGGGACACGGTAACAATTGGGAGAATGAGGACCTAATAAGTGTACTGCAAATTTTCGGTGATGAAGATACTAGAACTGGTGAATATAAATATGTGGAAGAAAATGGGTTATACCGTTGGGAACCTATCAGAAGACTTCGCTGGGAAAAAGTGGGAAGATGCGAATTGATTGCTTGGTATCCTTCTGATATGGCCAATTTTCCTATCTATAATTTGCATACAGACCAAAGTGATGAGACTCAGTTGAAAGCTGCAGATTTAATAACCGGATGTTGGTACGATGTCCCTAAAGATTATGTAGATATTCCTATGAAGCATCGCATGTCGCTGGTCACGATAGTATATCATGTTGGAACTGCGGATTATCCTGATATGGATATTAGTGAACCACAAGTGTATTCAAAAAACAACAGTGTTAGATTTTTTGGAGCCCCAGACCATGGGCAATTAGTAATGGGTACACCTTCAGGTAATCCTGATTGGGTACAAGCCTGTAAGCATGACGATGGTATGTTTTCTGCAATCGTTATCCCTGGTTCCTACAAAGTTGGCGAGATTTTCGTGAAATTCAAGATAGGCGACCAAAACTTCCATGCAAAAATGAGGTCAAATACGGAGTTTCAAGAGGGCCATCGCTACACCTACAAACTCGATGTAGGAAAAGACAAAGTGGAACTAACCCGAATCAGCATAGATGATATGACTGGTTGGACAAACGAAGATGAACTCAAATAATTGGAGGAAAGAATATGAAAAAGATATTTCAATACATCATGCTGGCAGTCGTTACTATAGTAATGGCGTCATGCACAAGTGATATAGAAGAACCAACCGCAACAACAGGCAAGAGCAACGTACAGTTGGTTGTTGGTGAATTTCCGGCATTCGGAGATTCGCAGACTCGTGCTATAGGTACACCTGATGAAGGCAAGACTTCATGGGCTGAAGGAGATGAGTTGCTTCTGGAGATGACCAGTAAGACTTTCGGGACTAAGTATGCTGCTTTTACATATAATGGCAGTAATTGGGAATTGGCAAGTGGCGAGCTGTCTTATAAAGAAGACGAAGTGCCAACCTTTCCTCATGTATATTATGCCCCTAATTACAAATGGGAAGCAGGCAAATTAGTTTTGAAAGAAGGCAAGGTTGCTGGAACAGATGAATATATTGAGGGAACAGCACAAATAACCCATAATGGTCAGAGTATAACCGTAAATTTTTCCGGAGCAACACGCAACTATTCCCGCTTGCGCATTGCAACGAATCCTGCTATGAATCAAGGAAAGCCAATTACTGTGACAGTAAAGGACTTTGCTCCAGCTAACATATTAGACAATATAAACTGCACCTATACCCTTACGCCTGATGCTAAAGGGAATGTGTATTTATATGGTCTTTTCACTTACTACTCAACTGTTTCTGTAAAATCTGGAGAGTACTCTTTAGTGGATTATGAGTTTTACCCAGGAACCAAAGATGGCATAAGCTATGCGCTGAATGCCTATGCTATTGATGCCAATAACATGACTGCTACAGAAATAGAAAACGTTATTAAGAAAGAATTGACAGAAGGAAAAACTGACATTAAGCTCATTCTTGCACCTAATGCAGGCAAAGAAGTTTTTGATGCTATTCGTGAAGCCTTGAATGGTGGAACAGATGGTAGCATTGACCTTTCCTTGATAGGATGCAAGGAAATTCCTGCAAATGGTTTGAACAATGAAGCAGGAGAATTAGAGCCTTTAAAGTCTATTTTTTTACCAGATGTGACAACGTTAGGTAAAAAGGCTTTGTATTTCTGTATAAATTTAGAAACAGTAAATGCTCCAAAAGTTACAACTATATATCAACAAGCATTTTACGGATGCATACATCTTAAAAAAGTTATATTGGGAACACTTACCGATGTACGAGGAGAAGCAAATTCTGAAGATGGTATTTTTGATGGTATTAACTATTCGAGTCCATATATAGATTTGTATTTGCCTGAAAATCAAGAAATTATGAATGGTAAATTTGACAAGAATAGCAATCAGTATATTTGGAAGCCTTCAGGTGTAAAATACGTTGACAGCTTTGACAGTGATGATAGTATATTCCTCGGCTATCAATTTAGGTCAGTAAGGAGTTGGAAATAAAGGGCAGTACTATCAAGTTTAACTCCTAAGCTGGGCAAGGAGTATAAGTTGCTCAGCAACATATATTCACCCGCACCTCACGGAAAACAACAAGGGTCTATATGCCACGATGAGAGGTGGGCGTATAGACCCTTCATCGTGTCTTGATACCTGTTGGGTGGATGATATGGCTGTGTGGGCAGTGGTTTTGAAATCCAAACTTTTCCCGAAACTTTTCTCCCGTTTTCTTTGCACTTTCAAAATAAAAGCTTATCTTTGCAACCAACAAGAAGTAGAACTTTAAAATGAATAAGTATGGCTTTAAAAATTAAAACTCGTGAAGAAGCAATTGCTGTATTACGAGATATGGTTAGACGTAAAAAAGAAATGGAAGCAAAGGCTCAAATAGACTTTGCTAAAGCACGAGAGGAGGCTGCAGACTGTTATGCATGCCTTTAACTTAACTCGCCTCAATTTTCATTCTCCTTATAAGGTCTGGATAGATAATGGATCATATAAGTTCTTAACAGATTATGGTGTTCAGTATCGAATAGAATTTGTAGAAAACAATAATATTTGGGAGGATGAAAAAGCGTATGAATTCGGCATTCTCAATGAAAACAAGAAGAATTCTCCTAACGATTCTAAAGTTAAAGCAACTATACAATGTATTATAGAGGAATTCTTTCTTACGAATCCCGATATACTTCTATATCAATGTGAAACGGGTGATAGCAGACAGGCTATGCGAGCTCGCCTTTTTACCAGATGGTTTAACGAATTCGATAAACGAGATCGTTTTTGTGTCAAGGTTTCTATTCTTAGGGATGAAGAAGTTGACAATTACATAGCCATTATAGTTCAAAAGAGTAATCCTAAGTTGAATGACATTCTTCGAGATTTTGATGAGTTTATCGGTTTCTTTGATACAAAGCCCGAATAATATAGTAAATCTGCAATTAACTTGGTTGGCAAGGGTCTATATGCCACGATGAACAGGTGGCGTATAGACCCTTGATTATATGGTG
>NZ_VZBE01000055.1:0-330890 GCF_009494835.1 Segatella copri | reverse complement strand
TCATCTTCTGTCGGCTCAACAGGTTGAGGCATTTATGGCGCACACACACCAGAAGGTAGCTCCCGGCGTTGGCGGAAGGCAGGGACGAATTGCTGGCTATTGTCTCGTTATCAAGACCCAGTTGGGTCTTTCCGTCGAGCACATCGGCAAAGACTTCGCTTACCACATCTTTGCTGGCTGCATCATCCTTCAGAAGTACCCTGGCCAATTGGTACATCCTCAGATAATGCTGCCGGAAGAGCTGTTCTATCGTTTCTTTGTTTATTTGCATTACTTTATTTCTTTTCTTTTGCCTATATTACAATCGAATTTTCATTTTCCTAACCCTTAGCAGAATATTTTTTAATGCAAATTTTAAAGCTTTTGCCCTTACAGGGCGACAGTTTTGCGACCCTAACAACCCAGGGCGTTGCCCTGGGCTAGGAGCTTCTGCCCTTTCAGGGCGTGCTGCTGCAATGAATTGATTTTCAGGGTATGCTGCTGCAATGAATAGATTTTCAAGGTGTATGGACTTGCTCTTTCTTCAGATGCTTATAAAGCCACAGGAAGGCGGGAATGAGGAAAAGATCTGCCATGACCCACGCTACAGGGTCGCCGAAGCAGACTCCCGTCCACGCCATGGCAGGCACCAGCCAGAGACTCACACCGCATCTCGCTATCATTTCCATTACGCCACTCAGCATCGAGAGATTGCTGTAGCCCAAGCCCTGGATGCTGTAGCGCAGGATGGTGAGCAAGCCCAGACAAGGATAGAAATAGTTGGCTATGCGCATAAACTGGGCAGCATAAGTCACCACCTCAGCCTCGCCCTTATCCACGAAGAGCATCATCATCTCATCGGCAAACGGATAGATGAGCAGGAAGGTAAAGACGAAATAAACCAGCATCATCCTGATGGCAGCTCTTACGCCCTGACCGATTCTATCCAACTTCCTGGCTCCCAGGTTCTGACCGCAATAGGTAGCCATCGCCACTCCGATGTTCTCGAAAACGCAGGTAAAGAGATATTTGATGCGCATAGAGGCAGTAAATGCAGCCACATAAACCGTTCCCAGAGCGTTGTTGGCACTCTGCAGCATGATGAGACCGATGGCAGTAATGGAGAACTGCAGACCCATCGGAACGCCGTTGTTCAGCAGAATGCTTACCTTTTTATTATCAAATTTCCTTTCCTCACCCTTCGGAATCAGAATCTGCATCTTCTTCTTGATAAACCAGATACAGAGCAGCACGGAAATTCCCTGTGAAAGCCAAGTGGCAATACCTGCTCCCTCTACACCTAACCCCATACCGAGAATCAGAATGCCATCTAGAATAATGTTGATAACGGAAGCTGTGATGAGGAAATAGAAAGGCTGTTTCGAGTTGCCCAGAGCACGGATCTGACCGGAGAGCAGATTGTAGGCGATAGTGAAAGGAATCGCCGCAAACTGCAGCATCAGGAAGATGTAGGCATCATCGAACACCTCCTTCGGCGTATTCACCAGGTGCAGAATCTTTCCGCAGAAGATGCAGGAAAGGAAGGTGATGACCACGGCAAACACCACGGCGATGCGGATGCTGTTGCTTACGTAAGTCCGCATCTTGGCGTAATCCCTGGCGCCGAAAGCCTGGGCGACAGGGATGGCAAAACCGGCACAGGAGCCGTTGCAGAAGCCCATGATGAGAAACATGATGGAGCTGGATGCGCCAACTGCCGCAAGAGCTCCCACGCCAATCCATCTTCCCACGATGGCGGCATCGATAATGAGATACATCTGCTGAAGGATGTAACCCAGGATTAGTGGAATCGCAAATTTGATGATGGCTCGCAAAGGCGAACCTACAGTCATGTCGTTAGTAGAGTTCATTTCCCACTTTCTGTTTGATTTGTGCCATTTTATTGCGGCGCTCGATAGAGAACGTATCTCCGTGGGCTTCCACATAATCGAAGAGCATGAACGCCTTGTTCAGGAGTTCATCTCTTGTAGGCTGCCCCACGGTATCTGCCTCGTGATAGTAGAGTTCGGCAAGCATATCCATCTTGGAGAGTCGCTTCTCCTCGTCGTCGATTCCTGCCATTGCCTTCATCACGTCCTCGATGGTGGCGATGCTGTAGAAGGCGTAAGGGCCTACGTATTGATTGTAGAGCTCCTTGATTTTCTCACGTCTCACTTCCACCTCTTTCTTTTCGAGCATTCTTTCGAGTGCCGCCATAAACTCG
This sequence comes from Segatella copri, assembly GCF_009494835.1. Taxonomy (GTDB): domain Bacteria; phylum Bacteroidota; class Bacteroidia; order Bacteroidales; family Bacteroidaceae; genus Prevotella; species Prevotella copri_F. The sequence continues at coordinate 328,687 of NZ_VZBE01000055.1, read as the reverse complement.
CGAATCAGTCGCTGTATGTAGTCACGTTGTAGCATATTTTTTTATTTTGTTGTTATTGTTGCGTTATCTAATAGACTCATTGGTATTGCCATGACTAAGGCAAAGTTCAGGGAGTATTGTGAGAAGAGTTCCTAGAAACTCTCCTCTACCCCGTACAATGGAACATTCTTCATCCACTCTTGCTCCTTGTATGGCGACATGGAGAAGCGGATGGCTCGCAAGTCGGGATGGGCGTCAAAGAAGGCGCGAAGTGACTTGGAACGCAGGTTCTCTTCCGCTTTTACCTCTATCGGAGTTATCACCCCTTGGCGCTGGGCAAGGAAGTCTATCTCCAAGCGAGCGTCTTCCCTACTATAATAATAGGTGTAAATGTCCTGTTGACATAATAGCTGGGTAAGGACGTAGTTTTCCGTGAACGCCCCCTTGCTCTCCGTCATGGCTTTGTTGGAGATGAGCATTTGGGCAGGTTCCATCTCGCTCAGCGCACCCAGGAGGCCGACATCCAGGAGAAACAGCTTGAAGGCATTGAGGTCTTCGTAAAACTTCAAAGGCATTCCAACTTCTCTTACTCGGGAAATGCGATAGGTGAGACCTGCATCCACCAGCCATTGTATTGCCATCTCAAAATCCTTGGCTCGTGCTCCGCTTCTCACCGCTCCATAGATGAACTTCTTGTTTTCCTTAGCAAGCTGGGAAGGGATGGATTGCCAAACCATGCTGATGCGAGTGGCTTCATTTGGGCTGACATGCTTCGACATGTCACTACGATAAATGGTGAGAATGTTGTTCTGAACCTGTCTGACGAGATTTGCATCGTTAGTTGCAAGATAAGTTTTCACAGCCTCAGGCATTCCCCCTACAAAATAATATTCTCTTAATATCTTGATGAGTTTATCATGAAGTAATGTGATGGTCTTCCAGTCTTTACTTTTCAATATGTTCAGCAACTGTTCTTCGTCTTTTGCCATAAGAAACTCTTCGAAAGACATAGGGTAGAGTCGAATGATATCAACCTTTCCCACTGGGGCGGATTCTCCTTGGTGCATGGCAACGCCTAAAAGTGAACCTGCTACAGCCACATGGTATTCTGGTGCGTTTTCACAGAAATACTTCAGCGAGGAAAGTCCCTTGTGAAGTTCTTGTATTTCATCCAGAATAATAAGCGTTTTGCCAGGGATTATAGGCTGTTTGCTAATGGCTCCGATAACCATTAGGACTCGCTTCATATCATAATCTTCTGCAAATATGTTGGCAATCTCAGAGTTTCCATCACAGTTGATGTAGGCAACGTGGTCATATTCCTGTTTCCCAAACTCCTGGAGGATATAAGTCTTGCCTACTTGTCTTGCTCCTGATAAGATTAAGGGCTTTCTGTAAAGGCTCTCTTTCCATGCTTTTAATTGTTCTATGATCGTTCTTTTCATCCTTACATACATTTTGAAGTTGTTAATGATGTTAATAACTTGCTGTTATGATGTTTAAACAGCTCTGTCGGTTGCAAAGATACACTTTTTTACACGATCTCCCAAATGTTTACAACACTTTTTTACACGAACTTTCATCGTATGCATACACTTTTTTACACGAACTTTCCTCGTATTACGTTCATGACAACAGCTTATTCATAATTATTGATTGCTTCCACATACTCCCACAGTTTCTTGTAGAAAGGATGTTTCGTCATCGTGTCCTTGTTGCTCAGGATGATGAGCTTCATTCGGGCTCTCGTCATCGCCACGTTCATGCGGCGGAGGTCTTTCAGGAATCCGATCTGTCCCTCGTCGTTGGAGCGTACCAGGGAGATGAGGATCACGTCTCTTTCCTGCCCCTGGAAACCATCCACCGTATTCACGCTGATCAGACGGCGGTAAGGCTTGAAGAACTCATACTTCTTGATGAGCTTCTTGAGATATTGTACCTGGGCACGGTAAGGCGAAATGATGCCTACATCGATTCTTTCCTCCAAAACGCGCTGCTTGCCTATCTTGGTGAAGTATTCCGCCAGGGTGAGCAGGGTAAGTTCGGCTTCTGCCTTGTTGATACGCCCGAAACTCTCACCCACAAACTGTTCCTTGAAGTTCAAATCAGAATTCTGATTGGCTGCAGATACAGAAGATGATGTGGAAGCAGAATCCTCAGGAGCATCTTCTCCTTCTATCGTTATCTGATTCTCCTCGTTCGAAGTGTCAATCCACGTTATCGGATGGTCATAATCCAATACGCTCCGGTATTTAATCTGAGGCGCACTCTCCACCTTGCCCCCGTAGAACCAGTCGCTGGAGAATCGCATGATTTCATCGTTCATGCGGTACTGAATCTTCAGCAGGGTTACTACTTCCGGCTTGTTTTCGGCGATGCGTTCCATCAGGGTCTTGCCCAGTCCGGCTCTTAATGCCGCAATACTCTTTACGGTAGGCGGCAGCTGACAATGGTCGCCTGCCAGAATCACCCGGCTGGCTCTCTTCATCGGAATCCAGCAGGCAGCTTCCAAAGCCTGCGCAGCCTCGTCGATAAAGAGGGTACCGAACTTCATGCCTTCCAGCAGATGATGGGCTGAGCCTACGAGGGTACAGGCGATGACACGCGCCTCGCCAAAGAGTTCTGCGTTGATGCGGAGTTCTATCTCGGCAGCACGGCTCTTCAGCCTGTCCATCTTCTGATGATAGTTTTCGCTACCCTTCTTCCTGTTCTTTCTTAATTCCCTGATTGCCTTGCGAATCGCCCAAAGTTGAGGGTAATCAGCATGACTCTCGAAACGACGCTCGTAGGTGAAGCCCAGCATCTTGTCGTTCACGCGGGTCGGGTTTCCGATACGGAGCACGTTGATGCCTCTATCCACCAGTTTTTCTGAAATCCAGTCTACCGCCATATTGCTCTGTGCACACACCAGAACCTGGCTCTCACGCATCAGGGTTTCGTTGATGGCTTCCACCAGGGTTGTGGTCTTTCCGGTTCCCGGAGGTCCGTGAACGATGGCCACATCCTTCGCCCAAAGCACCTCGTTTACAGCCCTTTCCTGGGTAGGATTGAGCCAAGGGAACTTCATCGGTTCGAAGGAGAATCTTCCTGCCTTCTGATGGGAATAGAATAAATCGCGGAGATAAGCCAGACGGTTGTTCTTCGCCTTCATCACGCGGTCTAAGGCCTCGAACATCAGTTTGTAGCTGGTTTCGTCAAAGGATAGCTGTACGCCGATAGGATCGGTTGACTGCTGAAGTTCGAGCAGAGGGGCAGAATCGGGTACGGTAACCACCATTCTGTCGCCATCCACATAACTCACGGTTCCGGTGAAGGAGAAATATTTAATACTTTGACCTTTGAGATTTGAATTTTGAACTTTATGATTAGCGTCTGAAGCGTTTTCTGGCTGCTGAAGGGCTGTGTTGCCCTGGTTCTCATTCTTGCCCATCTTCTTGACCATAAAGAACATGACGGGGCGACCGAACTCAAAATTGTGCTCGATATCCTGGTCAGAGGTTCGGAAAACCTCTATGGCTGTCTGGTTCAGCGAATTATAAAAGCTCTTTCCCACCTGTAGCGGGAACCAGGCATCACCTCGTTTCACCTTCCGCTGCATTCCCATCTGTTCGGTAAGCTTGCGGAAGGCTTCTTTCTCGGTATAATACTCCAGCTGGAGCAGGGTGCGTTGCTGCAATAATGCCTGAATTGGTGAAATCTGTTCCATAATTGGATGCAAAGTTACACCAATTCAGGCAAAAATAAGAAGATAATAGGATAAATTATCTAAAATTTATTTCATGACGCGTTCTACATCTTCGATGGTGCGGTTGAATGGTCCGTTGTGCTCCAGTTTGATGGTACACATGGCTGCCGCAAACTTGCCGGCTTCTACCGGATTGGCTCCCTGCAGGCGCTTGTAGAGATAGCCTGCCGAATAGGTATCGCCGCATCCGGTAGCATCTACTACTTCATGAGGAGGATAGGCTGGAATGTCGTAGAACGTATCATCTACATAAACCAGAGAACCCTCACTACCCAGGGTGATGATAACCTCGGCTACGCCCCAGGCATGAATCAGCTTGGCGGCTTCCTTCGGGTCCTTCAGTCCGGTAATGGTCTCCATTTCGGTCTCATTCACCTTCAGATAATAGGTGTTCTTGAGCACATCGAGCTTGTCCTTCCAGTCGATGGCGTAAACTTTCTCGTCTCTCACCTCGCGCAGATATCCCTGCACATCGATGGAAACTTTTCCCTTCTTGGCAAGAAAGGCAACCACTTCTGGCGAGAAATCATCGCTCAGCAGACTGCCCAGGTGGAAGACCTTCGCCTCTACATGCTCCAGCTGCTGGATGGTGAAAGGATCTGCCTTGGCAAGCACACGCTGCTTACGGTCGTTAGGATTATCGCCATAAATATTCTCGAAGAAAACCGTATTGCGCGATGGGTTCAAGGTGACGTCTATTCCTGCCTTGAGCATCTTTTCAACCGGTTCCTTCTCGGTAGGATCCATCGCCGTAATGAGCGAGAAACTTACATCCTTTGGCAATTGGTTGATGGCGTAGGCAAAATAAAAAGAGGTGCCACCAGCCATGTAAACCGTACTGCTCGGGGTCACGATTTTATCCTTTGTTACGTGCCCAATACAACAAATATCTTTCATTTTTATTACATTTTGCGGATGCAAAGGTACTGCAAATCGAGAATAATACAAAAAAAAATGGGAATTATTTTGTTTTGTTCGCATTTTAATGTACCTTTGCATCGAGAAAAAGCAATTTTTTTAATATTATCTAGAATAGATATAAAGAAACATTATGTGGTTTGATAATTTAATCAACGTGCATTCGGCGGTGCAAGGTATCGTCATCCTGTCTTTGATTTGTACTTTGGGTCTTGCCCTCGGCAAGATTCATGTCAAAGGAATCTCCCTTGGCATAGCCTTCGTATTCTTCGTGGGTATTATAGCGGGTCATCTAGGGATCTCTATTGACCAGAATATGCTGGAGTTTGCAGAAAGCTTCGGCCTTACCATGTTTGTGTATGTGCTGGGTCTTTATGTGGGTCCTAACTTCTTCGGTTCGATGCGTCACGAAGGCATTTCGCTCAATCTCTGGAGTCTGGCAGTCATCCTGGTGGGAACCTTGTTCTCGCTCGGCTTGTGCTGGATTTTGCCAATCAGTCTGCCTGATATGATGGGCATCCTGTGTGGCGCCACAACCAATACGCCTGCCCTTGGTGCTGCCCAGCAGGCGTTGCAGCAGTTGGGCTTGCCTAGCGAAGGTGCGGCTCTGGGCTGTGCCGTTACTTATCCTTTGGGTGTTGTGGGCGTTATCCTGGCGATGATGCTCTTGCGCAAACTCTTTGTGAAACCGGAAGATCTGGAGATTCGCAATAATGATGATGACGACCATACGTCTATCGGACAATACGTAATCGTGAATCCTGCCCTGAATGGCAATACCATCGCAGAGATTACGATGATGACCCATCGCAAGTTCATCATCTCCCGTGTGTGGAGAGGCGAACAGGTGATAGTTCCTCAGGCTGATACGGTTCTTCATACGAATGATAATGTGCTCGTGGTTACCAATAAGGACGAGGTCTCGGCGATGCAGATTCTCTTCGGAAAGAAGGTGGATAAGGAGTGGAATAATGATAAGGTAGACTGGAATGCGATTGATGCGAAGGTAGAAAGCCGCATTATCGTTGTTACCCGCCCGGGACTGAACGGCAAGCGCCTGGGCAGTCTGCAGATGCGAAATTCCTATGGCGTGAATGTGAGCCGAGTGCTTCGTGGTGATATCCGTCTGCTTGCTACAGATGACCTCCGTCTGCAGTACGGCGACCGACTGACGGTAGTTGGCGACCCTACGAGTATCGACCATGTAGAGCAGTTTCTGGGTAATGCCGTAAAGACCCTGAACGAGCCGAACCTCGGCGCTATCTTCCTCGGAATCATTCTCGGTCTAGCCGTAGGAACCGTTCCTCTGGATATTCCTGGAATGACGGCTCCTGTGCGTCTGGGTATTGCCGGTGGTCCTATCGTGATGGGTATTCTGATTGGTGCGCTGGGGCCTCGTGTGCATTTCATCTCTTACATGACGCGAAGTGCGGGTCTGATGCTGCGAGAACTGGGTCTTGCCCTCTATCTCGGTTGCCTGGGATTGGCGGCTGGTGGACAGTTCTTCGAGACGGTAGTCCGTCCGGAAGGTTTGATGTGGGTAGGCATCGGTTTCCTTATCACGGTTGTGCCTGTGGTTATCGTAGGTCTCATCATCCTGAAGACCAAGAAGTATGACTTCGGCAGTATCTGCGGAATCCTCTGTGGAAGTATGGCGAATCCGATGGCGCTTACTTACGCCAACGAGACGCTGGATGGCGATACGCCAAGTATCAGTTATGCTACGGTTTATCCGCTCGGCATGTTTATCAGAGTGGTGATAGCTCAGGTTATCGTGATGTTCTTTGTATAAACTTTAGAAATCAGCCTTTCTTGTTATAGTCATCTTCTTTTCCGTCATCGGGTGCTCAAATGTGATTTCCTCTGCATGAAGATGCAGTCTTGTTGCCGGCTCGTTGCCGTAGAGCGGATCGCCGATGATAGGGGCATTCAGACCTTCCTGATGAGCACAATGCACTCTCAGCTGGTGCGTTCTGCCCGTTTTAGGATAGAGCGCCAGGCGAAGATGGGTATCGTCAATACGCTCTAGAACCTCGTATTCTGTAATGGCTTCCTTGCCCTGTTCGCGGTTTACCATCTGTCGTGGACGGTCTAGAAAATCTGCCATCAGAGGAAGCGAGATGTAACCTCTTCCGCCTTCAGCTTCTTTCAGAATCCGGTTGCACGATTCCTTGTCTTTTCCGCAAACGATGGCTACGTACTTCTTCTGAACCCGATGATTCAGAAACTCCTTCTGCAGGCAATGATAGGCAAACTCGGTCTTGGCAATAATCATCAGTCCGCTTGTTGCCATGTCCAGACGATGGACGATGAGCGGACCGGTAGCTTCCTGATATTTCCTGCGCATCAGAGCGTAGACGGAAGGCTGGGCTGCATCTTTCCCCGGAACCGAGAGTAAACCTTCGGGCTTATAGATGACTGCCAGTTCACGGTCTTCGTAGAGCGTTTCCACCTTATTATATATAGTAGTTTCGGTCTGTTGGGTTTCAAAGACTGTTTTAGGCAGCATCCAATGTAGTATCGGTTTGCATTTTCCGTTGCAGGCAGGATAAAACTGAAGATGATGTCTGATTTCTTCTTTCGGACTCTCTCCCCACCAGAACATCGCCATCTGCAGAGGCTTGTAGCCATGCTGGTAAGCGTATTGCAGGAGTTTCGGCTCGCAGCATTCTCCACTTCCGGCAGGTGGAATCTTAACCGCCTCGTCCTTGAAAATCTCCAGCAGATCCTTGCTTTCTCCTTCTGCATTCAGCATCTGGAATTTCGAAAACAGCCATTGCTGAAGTTCTTCAGATAACTGTTTGCGGAGCTGTTTCGCACTTTTCAAATCCTTTTCGTAGTTTTCATATAGCGTTTCGTACGCCGTCTTTTCGTTTATCGACTTTTTCAGCCTCTTCAGTTCTGCCTTCATAAACTGGCTCTCTTTTTTCATCGCCTCTTCCTCTTCCTGGCTCAGAGATTTTCCAGCCGAAAGGGCTTCCTGGCGCCTTGCATCTCGCTTTTCCTTTGCTTCTTTTATCTTTGTCTGATAGTTTGCGATAACTTCCTGGCGCTTTTGCTGCAAATCATCAATCAGGTTTTTCGCCTTTATCAGGGTTTCGTTGGCTTCAAACTGTCTGATTTGCTGGTTCATTTCCGAAATCTCAGCCTCATGTACCTTGAAATATCCGTCGGGTTGAAGATAATCGAAAACGGCTGGCACAAAACCTTCCCAGTCGCTTCTGCCGCCAATCTGTCCGCTATAAGCTCTCAGATAGCCAATCTTGCCATTCCCAGCTTCTACGATAAGTACGCCGAACATCTTTCCATGGTCTATTTCCTCCCGCCAGTCGTTTCGCTGTGAGAGTTCATTCTGCAACTCTCTGCATGCTTCGATGCAGAGCGGATGAGGTTCGTAGCTGAATGGATTGTTCATCCTTTCAGGTATATTATTTAGTTCTATATTTTTGAATAAATGCATTTCCATGCTACAAAGATACACATTTAAACGCGTTTTAGTTCATATTTTATATAAAAAATGAGTTTTTCAGTTATTTTTTTGTCTATTTGGATTTTTTGTTGTACTTTCGCAACTGAAACATAAATTCATTTAAATAGTCTATCATGGTAAGTGTATATAGAAAGATAATGATGATGCAGATTAAGAACGGACTGTGCCTTCTGTGGCTATTCGTTCTGATGCTGTTGCTTGCCGCTTGTTCTCATCGGCAGAAGGATGATGAGTTGTGGCATAAAGATATCGATGAATTTGTGTCCGGTCACCAATCTCTCATGCAGAGTCATCCTGATTCGATGATCATGCTGATAAGAAATTTCAAATGTGAAGGTAATCCCGATAAAAGCGATCAATGGAAAAAATTATTAATAGCTAAATGTTATTATATGAAGGGGGCTGATGCCCAATGCCAGTCGTTGATAGATTCGGTTAACGCTTATTGCAAACAAACTCCTGACAACAGAATTCTTTCTTATGCTGATAATCTGCAAGGCATACTTTTGCTGGTTTCCGGCAAGAGGAAGGAGGCTTTAATTTATTATGAGAAAGCTTATCATGAAATCATGAACCTTGACAGTTGCGGCGAGGCGATTGATGTATGTATCAATATTGCCGATGCGTCCAGACAGATGGGTAAGCTGGCGGATGCTTCTTCCTGGTATCGCCGTGCCTATTTCCTGGCAGATTCTCTGAATCAGCATGAAGCCCAGAACAGTATTCTCTCAGGACTGGGACAGGTTTATAATGATTTGCAGAACTATCAGCTGGCGCATCATTATTTCCAGAAGGCTGAACGCCTGTATCCGCCAAAGAATCCGAAAGATGTTCATTTCTTTTACAACAGTTGGGGAAATGTGTACAGCAGTCAGGAAAAACCGGCTGAGGCTCTGAAATGCTTCCTGAAGGCTCAAAAGGCTACACGGCAGATGGAACAGCCCCTGGCGACGGCTATTGTTGATGCTAATCTCGGACAGACTTATCTGGAGCTCAACCGGTTGGATTCTGCACAGAAATATCTGACTCTTACCACGAAATTCTTCTTTGCCCAGCCCTCCATGCAGAGCGATGTACAATTCTATGTGGATGGGTTGAATGCATCTCTGGCTCTGAAGCAGGATAGTCTGGCGAAGGCTACTGAGATTTTGAACAAGCCATACGATCTCTCCAAGATGTCGCCTAATTATCTTTACCTTTATCATAAGGGACTGGCGGCTCTTTGTGAGCGCAAGGGACAATATGCCAAGGCTCTGCAATATCAGAAACTGATGAATCAGTACGACGATTCGCTCCGTAACGCTACGATGGTTTCGAATGTTCAGGAGAATGAATTGAGATTCAAGCAGGATACGGCCATCGTTCGCCGTGATTTATCCCTTAGCACCACGCAAGCAGAGGTAAGATCCTTTAGAGTCATCCTGCTCCTGATTATTGGCTTGCTGGTAATGAGCGCGTTGGCTCTCATCGTTTTCCTCCGTTACAAATGGTTGCGCAACAAGCATCAGCATCATGAGGAGATGAACCGGATGATGGCCCTGAAGATGGAGAATGTGCGCAATCGTTTCTCGCCTCATTTTGTATTTAATGTGCTCAATATCTTCGTATCTAATCTTCCGAAGGGGGTTAATGTCAAACCGCTTCAGCTCCTGATACAGGTACTGCGTGCCTACTTGCTTTCTTGCGATAAGATGGCGGTAAGTTTGGAAGAGGAACTGCAGATGGTGACGAGCTATTCTACTCTTCGCCATGAAACCAATCCGTTCCTTCCGATGCCTCAGTTCCATGTTGCCAAGGATGTGAATATGAAGCTCATGCTGCCGTCTATGATTATCCAGATTCCTGTAGAGAATGCTTTGAAACATGCTTTTGTGGGAATGAAAGAGACGGAAGATAAGCCTTTGCTGGATGTAAACATCTGGGTTGAGGACGATATGCTCCGCATAGATGTTACAGACAACGGATGTGGAGTTTCGGGTACCGTTGGCAAGAAAAAGAAAAATTGTGCTGCCAGTACGGGAACCGGATTGAGAATTCTGAACAGTACCATCGAAATGCTTAATGCAAGCAACGAACGCAAGATGTTTTTCAAGATGCAGAGCAACAGAGGAGCATCAGAAGAGGAGGGTGGTACCAGGAATAGAGGAATATGTGTAAGTATCGGAGTTCCATGTAATTACGATTATAATGTCTTTAAGTAAGAAACTTTTCATAAGGATTTAAAACGAAATAACATGCAAGATAGAATTAAGGTTGTGATTGTGGACGATGAACCACAGAGCATCCACAGGTTGCAGGATGATTTGGCAACTCTGGAAGATTTTGAGGTGATTGCCACATCCTCTTCGGCGGTATCGGCAAAGAATCTGGTGATGAGCATACAGCCCGATGTGCTGTTCATCGATGTTGAAATGCCTGGACAGACGGGTTTTGAGGTGTTGCAATCTCTGAGAGATGAAATTCCGATGGAACTTATCGTAGTATTTTACAGCGCCTTCGATAAGTATATGATTGATGCGCTCAGAGCCTCTGCCTTCGATTTCCTGTTGAAACCTTATCAGCAGGATGAGTTTGAACTGGTGGTAGACCGAATCCGGCAGAAAATGAAAGATGGAGATGATGTGGATGAAGATGCTTCTTCCGTTCCAGAGTCCTCTTCCTGTTCTTCTGAATCAGTCTTGGCTTCTCAGAAGGCTCAGGATTTTTCGGGAATGAATGGGATGCTGGGAACAGCAGCCAAGCGTCTTGCCATTCAGACCATTTCGGGTTTATTGATGTTGAAGCCCGATGATGTGTTCAGTTGCACTTTTGATGAGGCTACTCATCTTTGGCAGTTGAAGTTGTCGAATGGGCAGGTTTATAAATTGAAGAGGCAGGCCACGGCAAAGACCATCCTTTCCATGTCGCCTTCTCTGGCTCAGGTTCGTCAGGATTGCATCATCAATCTCGATTATCTTCTCTGCATCGAGAATTATACGCTCCGCTGCATCTTTTCTCCTCCTTTCGACCATGAGGAAATCACGGTTTCCCGCCGCTGTTATAAGGCGGTAAAGGATCAGTTGGAGATATTGTAGGAATAGGGGAAAAAAGAGGGTGTGCAAGATATAGTCTTTGCACGCCCTCTTCTTCTTCTATGTTTTTATTCTTCAGTAATTCCCCAATCCAATAGCCCTTTTCCTTCCTCGTCCAGTTCTATGCCGAGGCCTATCACCTTTCGATTGTCTGCTTGGAAAGGCTCCAGGTATTTGTTATCCAGTATCTGCTGGATGGCAGCCTTCTTACCACCATTATTTTTCAGTCCTTCGAAGAGTTCTTTCTTGCCCTCGAAGTAACTTTGTAGCGTATCCACGAACACAGATTTTCCGAATCGGCGAGGGCGGATTAAAAAATTATACTGCCTGCCGTTGTTCGCCAAATTCCAGATGATGTCAGTCTTGTCAACATAGAGGTATCCTTCCTCTCTGATGACATTGAAAGACTGTATGCCTACCGGCAGCTTTCTGCATGCATTGTTTGCCATAACAATTTCTCCTATTCCTATCTTTAGCCGCAAAGATACGCTTAATTTTTGAATCATGCAAGTTTTTGGCAATTAAAAAGATGTAAATAGATACCTGAAAAAAAATATATTGTACATGCTCTAGAAAAATGCATTTTTTCTTGGTTTATCCACGGAAAAAGCTTACTTTTGCATAATAATAGAGGAGAATTATAATAAGAGGTGGAATGATTTGCTTATTACCACAACATTTAAACCCCATTAGTTATGACGGAAGATATTAATATATTGACATTCGATAACTTTATTCAAAAGATTAAGACTATCAAGACATATCGCAGTAACGCCAATAAGGAATACAAGGTAGTTAAGGTAAACAAGACCGCATTGGTACTTAGAGATCAGCGCACTAAGGCCGATTTTGAAGTACCAGCTGCCCAAGTATTCGCTGCCATGAAAGAACTTGGTATTGAAAACTGCACGGTTCTTAAAATGCGCCAGTATGTAGGAACACATGCTGCACCAGCCTCTGCCGCCCTCATCTTCTGGGCTTTCGGACGAGGACAGGTTCAGGCAGCAATAAAAAAGTTTGCCGATTTGACGGTTAGGATAATAAGAGAACAGCAAAAACGGAAATAGTTTTTTCCTCTTTTTATCTCTCACATCCCTCACGTTTTCTCTTTTTAAATCTTTAAACGTTTGATAATGAGGTAATTATCTCTTCTGTATAGCGTGATGGATGATAGATAATTATCTAAAACTTATTCACGAATATGGCTGCGTTGGGTTACGAATATGGCTGCGTTGGGTTACGAATATGGCTGCGTTGGGTTACGAATATGGCTGCGTTGGGTTACGAATATGGCTGCGTTGGCTAACGGAGCCGTATCCGTAGGCTTACCGAGACGTCTGCATCAACTAACTGAGACGTCTGAACTCGCTGACTGAACTACTTGAGTTAGCAGATTGAGCTACTTGAGTTAGCAAACTGAGCTACTTGAGTTAGCAAACTGAGCCACTTGAGAATTTTTCTTCATGTGCTTGCGTGCGACCATAGAAAAAATCAATTACGAAAACTCATTTGATTTCGATGCGGAGGGAATCCTGGTTGAATCGGATGCCGTCACGATTGATGAATCTGGATAAGGAACCATCGGCAGCCAACTCTTTAGAAGTGCCGATAGAGAAACGGCTTTCTTCCATCAGCCAGAGACGGTCGGAGAGCTGGAGCGCCAACTCTACATCATGGGTTGACAGTAATATGGATTTATGCTGTTCGTGCGCCAGACGGCGGAGCATCTGTAGGGTTTCTATCTTGCTGGGGAAATCTAGGAAGGCGGTTGGCTCGTCCAGGATGATGATGCGGGTTTGCTGCGCCAAGGCTTTGGCTATCATTACCTTCTGACGCTCACCATCGCTCAGTTCGCTGATGTTTCTCTGGGCAAGATGCTGAATGCCCGTTTCCTGAAGAGCAGAAGCAACAATCTGCTTGTCGGCAGCAGATAATGTGCCCCAGAAACCGGTATAGGGAGAACGGCCTATGCCAACAATCTCTTCTGCTGAGAGCTGGGCATGGTCTGTCTTCGATGTGAGAACGATGCTGATTTCTCTGGCGAGTTCCTGGGCAGAGAAATCGGAAAGAGATTTGTCCTGAATCAGGATTTCGCCATCAAGTGCTGGCTGAAATCCGGCTAAAGTTCTGAGTAAGGTAGATTTGCCCACTCCGTTGGCTCCGATGAGACAGGTCAGTTCACCGGCTTGGAGCGAGGCATGAACAGGTGAGGCTATCGCCCGGAGCTGGTGCTTCAAACGATAGCCTATAATCAGATTCTTTAATGTAATGCTTGATACCATCTAAAGAATATTTTCACCTAGAAACTTTACTTCCTGATAGAAAAAAGGAAGAATTACTTGGCTGCCAAAACCTCAACCTCTACGAGGGCGCCCTTTGGCAACTTCTCTACAGCTACGGCAGAACGGGCTGGATATGGCTGGCTGAAGAACTCGGCATAAACCTCGTTCATGGCTGCGAAATCGTCCATGCTGTTCAGATAAACTGTAGTCTTAACTACATGAGAAAGGTCTGTTCCGGCTGCCTTCAGGATGTTCTGGGCGTTGGTGAGGCTCTGGCGAGTCTGCTCCTTGATGCCGCCTTCTACGAAATTGCCTGTTGCAGGGTCGATAGGAATCTGACCTGATGCAAAAACAAAACCATTTACTTCGATAGCCTGGCTATATGGACCGATAGCTGCAGGCGCATTGTCTGTGTGAATTGCGTTCATAATCTTCAATTTATAATTTACAATTTATAATTTAACACTTAACACTTAATACTAAACATTGAACACTAACCATTCAACATTAAATATTATACTATCCAGAGATGGAATCCCTTTGATTCCAAAGCCTCCTTGATTTCTTTTACGTGTTCCTCGTCGCGAGTCTCCATGGTGAGGCGGAGCACGCAGGCATTCACCTTGTTGCGGTTGGCAGAACGGTCGTGGTGAACACCGGTGATGTTGCCCCCCAATCCGGCGATGACAGAGCAGACCTCTACCAATTCGCCCGGTTTGTCATCCAGTTCCATCTCGATGGTGCAGAGACGGCCGCTCTTGGCAAGACCACGGGTGATGACGCGGTTCAGAATGGTTACGTCGATGTTACCGCCGCTTACCACGCAGATGGTTTTCTTGCCCTTCACCGGAACCTTGTTGTACATTACTGCTGCCACGCTGGCCGCACCGGCACCTTCGGCTACCATCTTCTCACTCTCTATGAGTTTCAGGATGGCTGCACAGATCTCATCCTCGCTCACGGTTACGATTTCGTCTACATAGTTGGAGCAAGTCTCAAAGGTAATCTTGCCCGGTTCCTTTACGGCAATACCATCGGCTACGGTCGCTACAGAAGGCAACTTCTCCTGTTTATGATCGTGCAGACTCTGTACCATACTTGCTGCTCCTTCTGCCTGAACGCCATATACCTTGACGTTAGGATTCAGCGACTTGATGGCAAAGGCTACACCAGAGATAAGTCCGCCGCCACCTACAGGAACGACGACAGCTTCTACATCTGGCAACTGGTCGAGAATCTCCAGACCGATGGTGCCCTGCCCGGCGATGACATTCTCATCATCGAAAGGATGAACGAAGGTGTAGCCATGCTCATCTCTCAGTTCCAGCGCCTTCTGGTAGGCATCATCGTAAACGCCAGGTACCAGACAGACTTCAGCACCCAGTCGCTTGGTTGCTTCTACCTTAGAGATAGGAGCACCTTCTGGCAGACAGATGAGGCTCTTGACGCCCATGGCTGTAGCTCCCAGCGCTACACCCTGTGCATGGTTGCCCGCAGAACAGGCTATCACACCCTTCGCCTTTTCTTCATCGGTGAGTTGTGAAATCTTATAGTAAGCACCGCGAATCTTGAACGAACCGGTCTTCTGCAGGCACTCTGGTTTCAAATAAACATCACTCTCTGGGTTGATTCTTGGCGTGTGAACCAGCTCAGTCTTTCTTATTACCTTGCTCAGCACGAAGCGAGCCTTATAGAAATTGTCAAGTTGTAACATAACTGCTGATATGTGTATAGTTTATTTCGTGCAAAGTTACGATTATTTGAAGAAAATACAAAATAATTCGGTTTAATTTTTGTTTATTCGATAATATTGCTTATCTTTGCATAAGATAAGCTGCACTCGGCAATTTGAAAGCAAGCTTTCATTGCGCTCATTTGCATTATCTTTGCATAAGATAAGCTGCACTCGGCAATTTGAAAGCAAGCTTTCATTGCGCTCATTTGCATTATCTTTGCGACATATTGGTCTGATGAAGGGCAATATGAACTTTATATAAATCAACAAAAGAACCCATCATGAAGAAAGCCGTCATTACCATACTCGCAGCGATGTTCTGCCTGTTGGCTGCCATTTATTGCTTGAACCCTGGCAGAAGAACCACCCTCAAGGTGCTGCAGGAAAAAGGTAAGCAGACTGTGAGAGACATGATGCTCTCTTCGCAGAGCGTTACGTCTATCGCCACTGACAGACGGGAACTGATGTGGATCGGTACATCGGCAGGACTTAATGTATATGATGGGAAAAGTTATATACAGTTTGGTTATGATGTGAAAGATACTGCCGCCTTGCCCGATGATTATATCAACGTGCTTCATCTTGACCGCAAGGGCAGAATGTGGGTAGGAACGCAGAACGGACTTGCCCGGTATGTTGGGGCTTACCGCTTTCATCGTGTAGCTCTTCCCGCTCATCATGACAACATCATCGCCATAGAAGATTCTCCTGAGAAACACGATTCCCTGGCGATATTGGTGAGCGATGGCAATCAGACTTACCGCATCGGCGGTGATGAAAAGATAACGCCTTCCTCTCATTCTATCCAGCCCAACAATCTGCAGGCTCCTCTGCCTGCCGATCTTTCCATCCTTCGTAAACCGGCGGAAGTGGTAACGGCTACATTCTGCGATTTGGGCGGCAATCTGTGGGTAGGTTACCGCAACGCCGGTGTACAGATTATTTCGCAAAACCGTATCGCTTATAAAAAAGCAAATGCCAATGCCTTATCTGATAAAACCAAGGGCATCTCTATTCTCACGATGGCTACTGTGGGCAGACATGTGCTGGCTGGTACAGCCCTTCGTGTTTTTGCTTATGATGAGAAGAATAGCCGGTTGGAACAGACGTTGTTTAGGGATTTATTCGATTCTTTGCCAAAGCCCCGTCAGATCAACCTGAATAATATGGTGGGCTATGATGATGAACATCTCTGGCTGGTGAGTGAACAGCAGGTGTTGTCTTGCCGTATTAACAACGAACGTATCGAAGTGCTCGCAAAATCACCTTTGTTCAAGTCGGGCTTGGGACTGGGATTGAAGGTGGAAAATCATCTGTATGTGAGTAGTGGGAAGGGATGCCTTTTGCGTTTCGAATTTGGCAAACCGCAACCGGAACTCATCCGTATTCCAAGACCATATTTTGATCATGAAACCAAACTGGCAAAACTGAACGATGGGAATATTCTGCTCTTTATGAGGGGCATGCATCTGGCGGTTCTATCTCCTGATACCGGAAAGATACGAGAGATGAAAGTAACAGATAGGCCTCGGGAGGGCAGTCTGGATCCGGCTTTTGCGAAACAGGATTCGTATGGAAATGTCTGGTTGGGAACCCAACGGGATGGTCTTTATTTAATGAATAAGGAAAAAACGCGCATGCACCGTGTCAATATCCTGAATGATGTACATATTCAGGCTCTGGTTGAAGATACAAAGCGCCAGGTTTGGGTGACTACGATACGTGATGTGTTCTTTGAAAACTTTGAGAGCAAACAGTTTCTGATGAACAGTCTCCTGTCAGCCAGCCAGGATCAGGACGACTGGCAGTATTTCAGCAACTCTGCCTGTATTTCACCTTCGGGCGATGTAGTACTGGGCAGTTCTGATGGTTGCAAGTTCATGCCGCCTGAGGCTATGCAGACCAACTTTCTGCGCACTCAAGCCGGTATTCATGCCAGCGAGATGCTGTCGGTTTATGGTGTAGAAGTGACGAAGAATAATGGCAAGGTGCTTGCCGTTACCGATGAGGTGGCTCATCTGCACAGCTATACTTTTGCTCACGATGAGAACGATCTGAAGTTCAATTTCTATTATCCCAACTTCAGCCGTCGCTCGGCATTGATGTGCCAGTACAAGTTGGAAGGTTATGATAGAGACTGGCAGGTTCCTACATATGGTCGCGAGGCCCGTTATGCCCATCTTCCGGCTGGAACGTATACATTCCGTCTGCGCCTCATATCATCTCCCGACAAGCCGGCTTTGGCTGAGCGCAAGGTAGAGATTAGGATTATGCACGCTCCCTGGTGGTCATCAGCAGCATGGCTGCTCTATTTCAGCATCGTTCTTGGTATTCTCTTTTATCTCAACACGTTCTATCTCAGGGCTCGCACCAATCATCTTCTGCTTTTGCAGGAGCAGCGCGAACTGGAACGCGAAAAGCAGGCTAAGGAGATGAATATGCGATTCTTCGCCAACATAGCTCACGAATTCCGCAATCCGCTTACCATCATAGCCGGACCGCTGATGTCGCTGAATGCTGATAAGGCATTGCCAGAGTCGGTACACCGCATCCTGACTCATGTTTGTATGAGTGTGAACAGAATGTTGAGGCTGATAGACCAGATGCTCGACTTCAACCAGCTGGAGACCGATGAACTGCGCCTGAGAGTTTCGGAAGTGGATGCTGCTGAAGAGTTGCGCCAGCAGGTGGCTTCTTTTAAAGAATCTGCCAGAGTGAAAGGCATCAAACTGGAACTGACTATAAAGAATGGCAACTACCATGTATGGCTGGATTGTGACAAACTGGAAAAAATCATGAGCAATCTTTTCACCAATGCCCTCAAGTATACGGCTCCGGGTGGCATCATCTGCATCCAGGCTTCGGCAGATGAAGAGAGGTTGGAGGTTTCGGTCTTCAATAGTGGGCAGCCGATGGAAGAAGATAAGATGCAGAATGTTTTCAAGCGCTATTACCAGCTGTCTGATTCTCAGAATTCCCATCAGTATGGCTGGGGTACCGGAATCGGTCTCTATTATGTGAAGCGCCTGGTAGAACTTCATCATGGAGAGATTTATGTGAAAAATATTGCTGCGGTCAGCGAGACTTCTTCTGAGGCTTCGCTAAGGAATGGTGTGGAGTTCTGTTTCAGTCTTCCTACCGATAAGTCTATATATAATAAGGTGGAGATTGTTGCTCAGGAGAAGCGTGTGATGCTGATTCCATTGGAAGTGAATAACGAAGAGGGAAGAGCTCTTGAAGTGAAGAGTGAAGAGGGAAGAGTGAAGAATTCTCTTGCTGGAAAGGATGATTCTGCTGGAAATCCTTCTCCTTCCGGTAAGAATCTGCCTAGAATCCTGATTGTAGATGATGATGTGGATGTAGCTGATTACCTCCACCATCTCTTCGCACCTGATTACGAAGTGGTGAACCGCTATTCTGCCGAAGAGGCTTTGGCTGATTTGGAAGAGGTGAAGCCAGATATCATCCTGAGCGATATTATCATGGGAAAAATGTCGGGATTTGAATTCTGTAAGGTGCTGAAGGGGAATCTTTCGTTCAGTCATATCCCGGTAATCCTGATTACAGCAATGGCGAGCATGCACAACCAGATTGATGGCTTGAAACTGGGGGCTGTGGCTTATATCACCAAACCTTTTGATCCGGCTTATCTGAAAGCGCTCGTCAAGTCGCAGTTGCAGAACATGCAGACGCTCCGTCAGCGTCTCGGCGAGAGTACGAAGACTGATTCGTTGGCAGAAAACGTAGCTGATACGCTTTCTCCGCAGGATAGAAAGTTTATGGATGAGGTATATGAAATGATGGAGAAGCTCTTGGCTCAGCAAGACCTGAATGTGAACAGCATGTGCCGCGACATGTTCATCAGTCCGTCGAAGTTTAATTATAAGATTAAAGAACTTACTGGCGAGACACCTGGCATCTTCTTCCGTAAATACAAACTCAACAAGGCAGCTCAGATGCTGCATGATGGTCAGTATAGCATTTCAGAGGTAGCTGTGTTGACTGGTTTCAGTACTGCAGCTCATTTCTCTGTTGCTTTCAAGAAGCAGTTCGGTGTTTCACCGAGTGACTACCAGTAGATTCATTTTCATGAAACCTAGTCCCGCCAAGTAAGTTCAGTGGCTTCCGCATATGAAATGGATTGCCTAATATCATCTAATCTCCCCGTATCATATTATGGGGATATCATCTTCTACTTGATGCAAAACGCTGTATTAAATACTTTTCGCCGCAAAGATAAGTTTTTTATCGTTTCCTGGCATTCGATTTTCTATAAATCGTATTCGAAAACCTTTAAATGCAACATATAATAATATATTTTCTACCTTTTAGGGGGCAATATTTCTTTGTTTTGTGTTACATTTTCTTTGGCTTTTGTTCCATTTTCATGATTCGTGAACAAATTATCACAAAGAGATGCAGTCATTCTTCTCTTTTTTTTGTAATTTTGCCGGTGGAATTAAGCATAAAAACATAGTAACAAATAAACTAATTACTTTTATCTGGAAATGAAGAAAAATGTTTTAGCAGTAGCGCTGGCATTGATGGCAAGCATCGGTGCATATGCAGAGAAGAATACTGTCAGTTCTCCTGATGGTAAGTTGAATGTCGTGGTAGAAGACCGCGGTGGCAAACTCTATTATTCCATCGACTATGCTGGCAAGCGAATGATGGAGGAATCACAGCTCGGACTCCTTGCCAATGTAGGCGATTTCAGTCAGGGCTTGACCTATCAGGGCAAGAATGAGATAAAGGTGGAGAAGAGCTATGACCTCCGCACCGCCAAGTTTTCGCATGTAGATTATCATGCCAACCAGCTCAACGTGACATACATCAACGGTAAGAAGCAGCCAATGACGGTTACTTTCAATGTAAGCAACAACGATGTGGCTTTCCGTTATACTTTTGATCAACTGAAGGCTCAGCATCTCATCGTAAACGAGGAGAAGACTGCCTTCAATCTTCCTAAGGTAACCACCACTTACCTTTGTCCACAGTCGGATCCGCTCATCGGTTTTGCCCGAACCAAACCAAGTTATGAAGAAGATTATAAGGTGGATCAGCCTCTTACAGCCAAGTCGGGTTATGGTCATGGCTATACCTTCCCATGCCTCTTCAAGGTAGGCGGCGATGGCTGGGTTTTGGTCAGCGAGACCGGTACTCACGGCAACTATCCGGGTTGTCACATCAGCGATTATGATGCTGCAAAGGGTTATCAGGTAGCCTTCCCTATGGAGAAGGAGGCTGATGGCATCGGTTCTACATCGGCAGCTTTCATTCTTCCGGGTTCCACTCCTTGGCGCACCATCACCGTGGGTTCTGATTTGAAGCCTCTGGTAGAGACCACCATTCCATACGATGTAGTGGAGCCAAGATTCGAGGCTTCCCAGAAATACGGAACAGGCAAGTATACCTGGAGCTGGCTCATCTGGCAGGATGAATCCTGCAACTATAACGACCAGAAGCAGTTCATCGACCTGGCTGCTACCATGGGATATGAATATGTGCTGGTTGATGCGCTCTGGGATACCCAGATTGGTAGAAACAAGATAGCAGAGTTGAGCAAGTATGCGCAGAGCAAGAATGTGAGTCTGATGCTCTGGTATAATTCCAATGGTGTGGCCAACGATGCACCTCAGGGTCCTCGTGGCATCATGGATAACATCGTGGCCCGCAAGAAGGAGATGGCCTGGATGAAGAGCATCGGCATCAAGGGTATCAAGGTAGATTTCTTTGGTGGCGACAAGCAGCATACCATGCAGCAGTATGAAGACATCCTGAGCGATGCCAACGATTATGGCATTCAGGTTATCTTCCATGGTTGCACCCTGCCAAGAGGTTGGGAGCGCATGTATCCTAACTATGTATCGAGCGAGGCTGTACTGGCTTCGGAGAATGTATTCTTCTCTGAGTATCATGCCAAGCAGGAGGCTTTCGAACTGACCATGCATCCATTCTGCCGCAACGCCGTGGCTGCGATGGATTGGGGTGGTACCATCATGAACAAGTATCTCTCTAAGGATAACAAGAGTCGTCATCGCCGTTATACCACCGATGTTTTCGAGATGGCTTCGGCTATCATGAACCAGGCGGCTATCCAGTGCATCGCCATCTATCCGAACAATCTCTCTGAGCTTCCTCAGCACGAGATTGATTTCCTGAAGAGCGTTCCTACTACCTGGGATGAGACCAAGTTCATCGCCGGTTATCCTGGAAAATATGCCGTTGTTGCCCGTCGCCATGGTGATAAATGGTATGTGGCTGGTTTGAACGGAACCGACCAGGTGATGAAGCTCACCCTGAATCTGCCAATGCTTGCCGGCAAGAGCGTTACCTATTATCATGAAACTGCCAGCAAGGACAAGAAGGCTCTCTGGCCTGTTTCTCAGATGAAGACCGTAAAGGTGGATAAGAAGGGAAACCTGAAGGTAGTCATGCAGCCTAAGGGTGGACTGATTGTTGAAAAGTAAAAGGGTAAAAAAGTAAAAAGGTAAAAAAAGCCTAGCGGGGTATAATCTCCCTAGTTTCTTTTTACCTTTTTACTTTTTTACCTTTTTACTTTTAAAAAGCCTTTTTACCTTTTTACTTTTTTACCTTTTTACTTTTAAAAATCCTTTTTACAGAAATGTTCCAAAGCAGCAGCTACGCCATCTTCTTCGTTGGAAAGCGTGATGTAGTCGGCTTCGGCTCTAACCTCTGGTGCTGCATTCTGCATGGCTACACCCATGCCTGACAGTTTCAGCATGCTCAGGTCGTTGTAACCATCTCCGAAAGCAATCATATCGGCTGGGGTGAGATTGATTTTCGACAGAAGGCGGAGCAGGGACTTAGCCTTGTCGATGCCTTTAGGAACCAGTTCCAGGAAGAATGGGGCTGAGCGGAAGATGTCCATCCTGTCGCCCAGAATCTCTGAAAGCTCGTTTTCTGCCTTGAGCATATCTGCCGGGTCGCCTGTCATGAGGAGCTTGGTAGGGTGAGGCTCCAGGGCTTCGAACAGGTTTTCTACCTTTCGGATGTTCATCTTGTTGATACGCGATTCTTCCTTCACATACTGGTCGTCGGGCATCTCGGTGATAATCTCGTTGCCGGCATATCCCAGCAGGGCATGATTCTTCTCCTTCGCGTACCTATATAATATAGGTATCACTTCATCAGGCAGGAACTGGGCGAAGAGTTTTTCGCCAGTCTTGGCATTCACGATGTTGCCGCCATTATAAGATAGGATGTATCCGCCTCGCTTATCCAGTTCCAGACATTCCGCCACCGGTTCGATGCCGTAGGTCGGTCTGCCTGAAGCAAGGATGATAACAACACCCTCGGCTTCTGCCTGGAGCAGCGCTTCGCGGGTTTTCGGGGTAACCACCTTGTCGTGGTTGGTCAGGGTGCCATCCAGATCAAGGGCGATGGCACGGTATGGAAGATGATTCATATTTGATATATTATTGTATTTCTAATTTGACTGCAAAGGTAAGATAAAAAAACGATTGTAACAAAAAAAAGAGTTAAATATGATATAAATATAGGTGTTTGACTGATAATTACCTGCTTTTTATTGTTTATTATACACTATAGTCGGAAAGTTTTCTTATCTTTGCAACCGAAATAACAAACAATAATATAAAATTAATAAAACCTATTTGAAAATGAAGAGATTAATTTCAGCAGTATTGCTTTCGGCAGCCGTAGTTGTGCCAACCATGGCGAAGAATGCAAAGACATTGGGCAATGGTTATCCATTTACTCAAGTACCATTCACCAGTGTGAAAATTTCACAGAATACTTTCTGGGGTGCCCGACTGAAGGCTGCCCGAGAAGTAACCGTGCCATTGGCTTTCAGCAAGTGCGAGAGCGAGCACCGTTACAAGAATTTCGATATGGCTGCCTATACCCTGCAGCATCCTAACCACCCGGGCTTGGATACCAAGGAGTGGGATGTGAGCAAGTTCATGGGATTCTCTTTCGATGATACCGATGTTTATAAGACCATCGAAGGTGCCAGCTACATCCTCCAGACTTATCCGAACAAGAAGTTGAAGGCTTACATCGACAGCGTGCTCGATGTGGTAGCTGCGGCACAGGAGCCAGATGGCTATCTCTATACCGCCCGTACCATCAATCCAAAGCATCCACACCAGTGGTCGGGAAATAAGCGTTGGGTCAAGGACGAGGAGGCGAGCCACGAGCTTTACAACCTCGGTCACATGGTAGATGCAGCCTGCGCTCACTATCAGGCTACGGGTAGCACCAAGTTCCTGAATATCGCCAAGCGTTATGCTGATTGCGTGGTAAAGGAGGTGGGACCTAAACCAGGACAGGCTACCATCGTTCCGGGACATCAGATTGCAGAGATGGCTTTGGCTCGTCTCTATACCTTGACCGGTGAGAAGAAGTATCTGGATGAGGCTAAGTATCTGCTCGACTATCGTGGCAAGACTCATATTCGCAACCCTTATTCTCAGAGTCAGGCTCCTATCCTGGAGCAGAAAGAGGCGGTAGGTCATGCGGTTCGTGCCGGCTATATGTATGCCGGTATTGCCGATGTGGCTGCCCTGACCAAGGATTCTGCCTATATGAAGGTCATCGACCGTATTTTCGAGAACATCGTTGGCAAGAAGTATTACCTTACAGGTGGTGTAGGTGCCCGTCATGCAGGTGAAGCTTTCGGCGAGAACTATGAGTTGCCAAACATGACTGCCTATAATGAAACCTGTGCAGCCATCTCTATGGTTTACCTCTTTGAACGCATGTTCCTCCTTCACGGCGAGAGCAAGTATATCGACTGTATGGAGCGTACCTTATATAATGGTGTCATCTCGGGTATGAGCATGGATGGCGGTCGTTTCTTCTATCCTAACCCATTGTCAAGCGACGGCAAGTATGCCTTCAATGCCGATGGCAACACCACCCGCCAGCCTTGGTTCGGATGTGCCTGCTGCCCAAGTAACCTGAGCCGCTTCATCCCTTCTGTGCCGGGTTATCTCTATGGTGTGAAGGATAACAACATCTATGTAAACCTCTTTGCCGGTAATACATCTACCATCAAGGTGAATGGCAAGGATGTGGTTCTGGAGGAGACTACCGAGTATCCTTGGAACGGCGACATCAAGATTGCTGTGAAGAAGAGCGGTGTGAAGAATGCCAACCTCCTGGTCCGTATACCTGGATGGGTTCGCAACCAGGTAGTACCTAGCGACCTTTACAAGTATAGCGATGCAGAGAAGCCTGCTTACACAGTAACCGTAAACGGCAAGGCTGTAGAGGCTGATCTCGATGCCAACAAGGGTTATCTCCCTGTCAAGAATATCAAGAAGGGCGATGTAATCCGCATCCATTTTGATATGCCTATCCGTACAGTTGTAGCTAACGGTAAGGTGGCTGATGATAAGGGCAAGGTGGCCGTAGAGCGTGGACCATTGGTATATTGCGCTGAGGCTGTGGATAATCAGAACGAGCCAGTGCTCCGTGCCGTCATGGCCAAGAAACCTGCCTTCTCTGTGGTGGATAACTACAGCATTCAGAACACCGAGACCAAGGGTGCTCCAGCCTTCTCTGTCAAGGCCATCAAGGCTGATGCCCAGATTCTGGAAGAGGGTGCCAATGGCGTGTCTGTCAAGAACAATGTGTTGACTCTGATTCCTTACTATGCTTGGAATCATCGTGGAGCCAATCAGATGAACGTCTGGTTCTATCAGAATTTAAGTGTGTTGGATAAATAATTTATGATTAGAAATTGATATTCATCTGCTGTCTGAAATATGGGTGCAAATATACAAAATTTCCTTTATAAGGGGAAAAAATACCAAAAAGTTTCCTCTATAAAGGAAACTTTTATATAAAATCTTTCCTTTATAAGGGAAATATTATGTTTATTCTACTTCGCTCCAATCAATTGTCAGGAAAAGTCAGAGTGTCTACTATTTCAGTTTTATGAAATTGATAGTGTCTACCTTTTTAGTTTATAAAGTAAAAAAGTGTCTACTGAAATCAGTATGTAGTCAACTAAATATAGGAAAACTACAATACCAGCTATGCTCTTCAAGCGGTCCCTCGGGGATCACGTGATGGGGAACTGGTGAACAAGAGACGGGCAACCGTTGCTCACGTGATGGTCAACGAGTGCCCAAACGGATAGCTACAATTTGGGCAATATGTTGTTGACTTTTTCTCCTTATTATATATAGCTGCTTGCAAAGTTAGTACTTTTTCTTGATAATAAGAAGAATTATGAAGTTTTTTAGAAAAATAACATGAAAAATTTTGTGGTTCCGATAATTTATTATATTTTTGCAAATGTATCCCATGCCGATGGCTGTAAGAGGCATTCTAATGTGCTGATTGTGGCGAGTAGGGAAGTGGGACATTCTGTAAATTGGGAATGGCGTTTGCTAAGCGCTTGTTCATGACAAACTGAAACCTGAGAAATTTCAATTCCCTGTCAAGAACATGGCAACTGGTAGATGCCACGTTGTATGATAATATCATTTAGTATATTAATCATATCGGCGTGGGGTCTGTGGTTGCTCGTTCAACGGGGAAGGGCAATCTCAGGGCCTCAGTTTGTGGAACGGGTGACGGGCATGATCCCCGCTTTTTCTTTTTTATAGTCTAACAACATGAGTGCTTCATGCTTAATAAAAACGAATCTGTCTCTTTGAGTAAAGGACAAAGTCCAGGAGAATCTTCTCCTTCCAGTAGTGTTTTGAAAAACATTATGTCTCTCCGTAGTGTACAAAATGGAGTGTCCCCCGACTATGTATCTAAGTCATGTGCTGATAACTCTACAGATTCTATTCTTAATAAAAATAATCCAACCGCCTCTTCTACAGCAAATGTGGAAGAGGCGGTTTGGTTTTTAATGCGTGCTGCTTATGGGAAAGAAAAGAAAGCGAAAGACTTTTTGGAGGCTAAAGGGATTAAAACATTCTTGCCTTTGCAGACACAAACCTATATATATAAAGGTAAGAAGAAACATCGCCAAGTGTCATTGATTCCCAATTTCTTGTTTGTGAAGAGTAGTGAGGAAGAGATGAAGCAGTATATCGGGAAAGGAGAACTTGATTTCTTCCATCATTATTATGTTCCACATAAGGATGACAGAGGGCGGCCTTTAGGCAAGAACGGCATAAAACCCTTGGTTATTCCAACGTGTCAGATGGAAAGTTTTATCAGGTGGAATGAGATTAGTGATGATAATAAACTTTTTGTTGCCGATGATAAAATAAAGTTTGCCAAGAACGATGTCGTAAAGATCGTGGATGGTAAGTTTGCAGGCTTAGAAGGTTATGTATGCCGAATCAAAGGACAGTCAAGAATTGGCATAGTTGTAAATGGGGTGGGTACCATCTTTACAGCCTATATTCCTAAGTGTATGTTGAAAAAAATATAAATGACAGTTTTGCTCTTGTTTGGAATATTAATGAAAATCAAAATAAATTGTAATCTTATGGGAAAAATTAAATTAACTTTTTTGTTGGGAATGTTCCTTGCTTCTCTTCCAGCGATAGCGCAAACGGAAGAAGATGCTAAAAATGCGGCTTTAGATTTCTTAAAGCAGAAGAAAGGAAATGCCAAGTTGGAATTGTCTTCATCGAAACTTGATGTAGGGACAACTTCAGCGAATGCAAAAAGTGTTGGAAGTTCTAGTACGAAAAGTACTGGTGAGGTCTACGCCTTTAATGTGCAAGGTGGTGGTTTTGCCTTGGTTTGCACAGGAAATGGAAACACTGCCGTTGCAGGATATTCAGACTCGGGGAGTCTTGATGTGGACAATGTGCCTGAGGCAATGAAAACTTGGCTAACTGGTTATCAGGCAGTCATGGCTTCAAGTTCTTTGGCAACAAAAGAGCCTGGTTGGGAAGGACCGTCGGTAACTCCTGTAGCTCCATTGATAAAAACGCAATGGGGCCAGAGTGCTCCTTATAACTGTAAATGTCCTTCTGATGGAAAGCAAACGGCTATAGTTGGTTGTGTACCAGTAGCTTTGGCACAAGTATTGAACTACTATCATCAAAATCAAAAAGGAGGAGGTAGCCTAAAGTATGCGCATGTAGATTCTGAAACAGAATATGAGATAGATTATTCTTCTACTACTTATGATTGGAAGAATATGCTTAATTCATATATCAAACCTGATATTACACAGACTCAGAAAGATGCAGTAGGAAAATTGATGTTGGAGTGTGGTATTGCATGTAAAGCTGATTTTGACTATACCTCAACTAGTGCCAATATGCCGTTTGTTGCCCTCAATAAATATTATAACTACGAGTGTATGTATGTAGCTCGTGAAAGCCATTATTCTATAGGTTGGGGATATTCAAGCGATTACCATATTTCTACGGATAAGTGGATGAGTATGATTCAGGAGGAGTTGACTGCAGGTCGTCCTATTATCTATTCCGCTAGCGATTTACCTGGTGGCTCTGGTATGTATGTTAAGCCTGCTGCAAATCATTGTTTTGTGATAGATGGCATTGATTCTCAAAATTATGTTCATGTCAATTGGGGATGGACGGGCATTGCTGACGGTTATTATGATGTAGCAGTTCTTAATCCAGGCGGTAATTTTAATTATGAGCAAGGTTATCGTTGTGACCATAGTATGATTATTGGCATCAAACCTCGTGCTACCGCTTACTATTCGGATGAAGTTTGCCAACCTTTTGTTGTATGTGACTGGCAGACAGGAAGGGGTGATGCTGTAAAGAGTAAGCAAAAATCAAGTATTTCTACACGGTCTGTTTCGAGTATTGTTACATCTAAGGAAAAAATGATTTTCCAGTTGATTAGTAGTACATACGAAAATAAAAAGTTTGAATTTACGACGGTTTTAGCTAAGGATGGTAAAATCGTCAAGAATTTGCCTGGTGGTTACTATAACGAGACGCTTAACGGATGGCCAAGTATCAATCGTTGGAACTTGTCGCAAGGATTTAATAAAGTACCAACAGAGGTGGCGGATGGAGTGTATGAGATACGTACGGCTTACAAAGATGCTGACGGCAGAATTCAATTATGTCCTGCTCCAAAACAGATTATTCCTACCATGGAAATTGTCAATAAAGGAACTGGTATGATTATTCATGGTTTGGAAGGTGAAGACTTGGTGAAAACTCTGACAATTGAGGATATTCAACCTGCAAGTGAAATTTTTGCTGGTACGAAGTTCTATCTTTATCTCAAGGCTAAAGGATCTACTAACAACTCGTATTTGCAGTTTAAAAATGTAGAAACAGGTAAGGTGTATGGCACTTCAAATACGAGCTCTTTCTCATTTAAACATCTCTATGATAATTATACATCAGTTAAAGCTGTTGGGCTTTCTCCTATCAATGTGGAGAATAGTTTTACGATGCCAGCAGGTAGATATTTGGTTATGTTGCCTGAAGAAGAAACAAGAATTTCTCTTGCCAAAGATTTCTACATTGACGTGAAGGAAAAACCAAGTTATCCGATTTTGGATGGAATAGATTTGGCATGGTGTCATTTTTTTGGATATAATCCTGACGAAACGTACTCGTTAGGTTATAGCCCATTAGAGAATACAGAATGCTTGGAAACTGTCCGTCCGGAGTTCCAGTATGCTAATAAAGTAAAGGAACCTGTAACGGTGAATGTTTATATGATTAATAGGGATAATGGAGCGGAACGTTTAGTGGCTTCTCTAAAGGATTGGACTCCTGGACAAACAAGACCTTTGGGATTAATGCCTTATCCTTTAAGTGGTAATTACGAATTTAAGTGCAAATATTTGACTCCTGATGGTGAACGTGCAAGCCTCATGCCAACGGAAAATTATGAGCGGGAGCCTTATCATAATTATAACATAGAAAATAATGTAGAAGGTGTTTCTTATCCTTGCGAATTGGTTTCTTGGAGTAAAAAGACTAGTACCGCGTCAGAACGTATGGCAGGAACTGGTCAATTTACCACCTCGGTACAATTGGGTTTAAGAATTTCTTTAGATAGTTATGATAAGGGAGCTGTTATAACAAAATATGCTGTTGTCAAAGCTTTGTTTTTTGATAAGAAATCTAAGGAAGTTGTTGTGGATTCTGTTACTAATGTGATTATTGCAAATAAATTGATATGCTCATATACTCTAACTCCTCAACTTACGGATAATTCCAAGTATAGTGTTTGTGTCCTTTATGCTAATCATAATTGGGGTTGGAGTAGGAATGAATATTCTTATGTTTTGAATTCAGATAAGTCTATAGCTGAATTTGAATTGGTTAATGATGGTACGACAAGCATAGCCAAAATCTCAACTTTCAGCTCCATCTTCAAACAAGGTGAGACTGTAAGGGTATATGATATGAATGGTATTCTTGTTAGGACTTTAGCAGCTTCGCCAGATTTATGGAGTAATTTGTTATCTACATTGCCTTCTGGTGTCTTTGTTCTGAAGTCTTCGTCTCAGACAATTAAATTTAGAAAATAATATAGTTCCCCTACGTCTATTGGCGTGGGGGCTTTCTGATAAACATTTTAAATAGTTAGTTTTATGAAACGTATTGTTTATGTAATGTTGGCATTGATTTTTATGTTGATGCCAAGTTTGGTGAAGGCGCAAGGAGATTTGGCAGCCTTTGATTTGAAAGGAAAAGTAAAGCAGTGTACCTGGGTGAACCACAAGGCTGGTTGCATTTATAAGGGCTTTTCGAAAGATGCCAATAAAGAAGTGCTTCTTTTTGCTCAGAACGGTCGTTGTTTGAAGTGGAATGGAGGAACCTTTGTCAAAATGGGTGGTGATGCTCTTTATTCCGAATGTTCAAGGGATGCTAAGGGACGTATTACAAGTGGCGAACTTTACACGGCTTATTATAATCCTGGTAGTGGTGAAGATACATTTACTTACAACGCTAAAGATAAGTTGACAAAACATACTTATGAGGATGCTGGAATGTCGATTGTGACAACGTTTGCTTATGGGACTGATGGTAATGTAAGTTCGACGATTTCTAAGATAGAGGACTATAATACGGAGAAGACTTCTACGGTAAAGGTTTCTTATACTGTTCAAGCTAAGGATGCTAAAGGTAATTGGACAAAAAGACTTGCCAGAAGAACTAATGGCTCTTCTTGGGTAGAGACAAGAACCATTACTTATTATCCTGCAAAATAATAATTAAGGGCAATAGATTTACATCTTTCAGATGCAATTGCCCTTTAAAAGTTATTGCGCTATAAACAATCATTAAACTTAATTCTATATGATTAAAAACTATTTTTTTGTGATATTGGCAGCAGTGACAATGTTGTTGGTATCTTGCGACAATTCCCAAACTACTCCACAAGAAATAGATGGAGTAGAGTTTACTGGTAATGGTCTTTTGGGCAATTTTCCTTATATGATGGCTCACTATGATTCGGAGCGAGCTAATTTAGAACGAAATCTGAATGGTGCGGGGGTGTTAGAAAAGAGGAACTTTGCGAAAGAAAATGAATTTGATATTGAAAAAATCGCAGAAGAACTTGATGGTAAGGAAGTGCCTTTTGAGATTAGTACAGGTGGTAAGATAGAAGAAATTAAAGGATTTAAATTCAAGGTTGTTAAATCTGTGGGAGGTTATCTGCCTTGTATGAAAATACGTATTGAAGGACCAGCTGGATATGATGCAGGATGGAGTGAAAAAGGTATAGAAGCTTGTGTGCCTGTAGATAAGGATGGTAATATTCTTAATTTCCATGAGTCGCTTGGTCGTTTTTGGTTGCATCTTGGGAGTATTGTTGGTGCTTATTCTTATCCTTTAAAATATGATAAGAATTACAAAGAAATGCTCCAAAGAAATCATATTTTAGACCGTTTTGTTAAGATTGTAGCAATGGATGAAGAGACTTTTGAAAAAACACAAGCGAAAATGCGAGAGGCTGAAGAAAAGGCTTTAAACGAGGAGGCGAAAGACAATGATTTGTCAAAAGTAGAATTCTCTGAAAAAGGTTGCGAACCTATTGTATTAGGGAAAAAGGTAAATCAATTTCCTTCGAAATGTAAGGGGTTCTATACTCATTATAGATGGAATATAGATAAACTCTCTCATACGAAGAATTTTACATTCTTTAATGGAACCGATACTGTTGTGCATGTTGAGTCAGATTTAAGTTCTGCGGAAATTTATAAAATATTTGTTTGCTCTCCAAAGATAAATGTGAAATTTGATAATGGTAAGACATTGAGGGCTGGTATGAAGTTGGTCGAAGTTGCTCAGACATTTGGCGATGATTTTAAGGCTTCGTGGACTCCAGAAGAAATAGGTCCATTTATTCATTTTGGTCTATATGGTGGATATCCTGCAGATGAAGAAACCTTGAAACGAGAAGCTTTAGAGCGTATAGAAGAACTTTATGGTTGTTTTGAATATCTTGATTTGAGTCCTAAAGATGTGCTACCAAATGCTGTGCTGGAGAGTGTTATCCTTTGCTTGCATGAGTAACTTTCAAATGTTGTTGTATAATAAAATTTTGATTCATGAGAAAGTATATTTTTTTGTTGGTGATGTTTGTGTTGACATTCTGTTCATGTGGAGAGAAGGGTACAACTTATTCTGAGACAGATTTTAATGGAGAAGGAGTGTTTGGTGCTTTGCCACAAATGTCCGCGCGAATGTCCAGTATTGTAAAACCTGCAATGGATAAAATGAATGAGAAATATCCAAAGTTAGCTTCTGATGATCCGAAAGATAAGGAAGAGGTGGTGAAAGGACAAGAGTTTAATGATTATCTTAACTCTATTTCAGAGGAAATTGTTGAAACTTATGGTAAGGATAATCTTGAAAGTTGGGTAAAGGAAATCCAGAAAATGTCAGATATTAAGAGATTTCATATTATTAATGACTTGGGACTTCCTATAGAAAACCAGCGTGTGTCAATAATAGGTGCTGATGTTTTCTTTAATATAACTTTTAAATTTACTATTCATCTTGGGCGAGCAAATGAGAAAGAATTTATGCCTTGGATTTTGTTTTTTGATGCAAATGGTAAATGTCTGTATGGTAAAGAATGTGTTTTGTTGCCTAATTTTGGATTTCAGTCTTGTTATGTGGAAATAGCTGTCCCTTATAAAACCCCAATAAGTGTACTAAAAGACCCAGATGGTGCTACTCAAAAGAATATAGAGTTTTGTAAAAAGATGGATAAGGTTACAAGAATTAAAATCGTAAAGGCATTAGATGCGCCAAAATTCCTGGAAGCTGAAAGGTAATTGGTAATGTTGGTTTAATAAATGTTTTAAATAGGATAATTTCTTATTATTAAAAATGTAATTATGAAGAATTATACTCGAATTAACAAAAGTATATTGCTTATATTGCTTTCCTCTTTTGTGTGTATAAGTTCCTTGGCAGGGCCAAGAAGTTATGCTCAAGCAAAGGCTATTGCGGAAAAGCAAGCGGCTAAGTTGGGAATACAAATTGATGAAAATAGTTCTCCAGCCTGCAAGGCTAAGAGTTTTGGGGGCGAGACAAATTCACAGACGGTTAGTTGCTATGTTTTTGCTAATAGTGAAGACAAAGGATTTGTTATCGTTTCTGGAGATGACAGATTTCCAGAAATTATAGGATATTCTGATGAGGGAACTTTTAATGAAAATGAACTTCCTGATGGCCTCACGTATTTTATGAAATCATACCAAGCGACTGTAGATAAAGTGTTAGGGAATGATGAAACGACTATTCGTAATTTGGAGGTAGAAAAAAATATTCGTTCAAGTTTGAATGCGATAAAGGTGGAACCACTTTTAGGAAACATAGCTTTTGGTCAGGATAATCCTTATAATAAGATGTGCCCCCTTTATGATGGAGGTTCTTTACATGCTGTTACTGGATGTGTTCCTGTGGCAATGGCGCAAGTGATGGCGTATTATAGGTATCCAAAAACACTTCAGGCAGATATTCCTGGCTATGATTACAGAAAGGGTCAGATGACTTCTTCTATATCAAAGGGAGAGGCTTATGATTGGGCTAACATTCTGCCTACTTATTATAACGTGTCTTATACGGATACAAATGCAGATGCCGTGGCAAAATTATTATTTCATTGTGGGGCAGCTATTCAGGTTCAATATGGTCCTTTGTCAGGTGGTAATTTAGAACCATCCCAGTTGGCTAAGTTTTTTGGTTATGATGCAGACTTACTGAATAAAGTATATCGTAGTGAAGTAACATTATCTCAATGGGTAGAGCTTATTAATAGAGAATTACAAGCAGAACGTCCTATTATTTTTAGTGGATTTGATTCAACAGGTGGGCATGAATTTGTCTGTGATGGTGTCGATGAATCTGGTTTGTATCATATAAATTGGGGATGGAATGGTTCTCGTAACGGCTATTTTGACCTGATGGTCTTAAATCCAGATTATGAAGGCGCAGCCTCTGTATCTTCAAAAGATGGTTATACAAAAGATTTAGGAATATTGATTGGAATTGCTCCTGACAATGGTGTAAAAGATAGTCCTCTTTTTGAACATGCAACTTCTCATATTAATTTAATGATAACATCAAAAGTAATTTGGCAAAAAGATACTCGCACGAGTAGTTCTGATAATTTCAAAGGTACGATGACATTTGAATTTGGTAACTTATCAGACAAAGACTTTGATGGATATGTGGCAGTCGGAGTTACTCAAGGTAATGGGAATGTTATAATTGTTTCGGATAAAAAGAAACTTCATTTGAATAAAAGGAAGCCTTCTAGCTATTCAGGTTGGGATTTTGAACTTCCATTTGAGTATGCTTTCCCTGTTGGCGTTTCTAAATTGTCAGTTTTTTATAGTTATGATGGTCGAAAATGGAATGAGGGTGTGTTTCATATGAGTGATTTGTGGCGTAGAGGAGTAGTTTACGTAAAAGCCACAGAGCAGAATATTCGAGTTTCGAAATGTCTTGATTTGACAGCAGATATTGTTGCCAATGATGAAGTTATCCAAGGAGATGAGAATGTTTTTCAATTCTCACTTCATAACAAAATGTTTGAGGAATACATGGGTAAGATTGATATGTATGTTAGTGATAACGATGTAAAACCTGATTCACCAAAGGAACATTTTAATCTGTCTGTGCCAGCGTTAGGGGATATTACGAGAGCGTTTAAATTGAGGACAAATTCTGAAAATGTATATTTTTGGTTGGTAGATGAGGAAGGAGAAGAACTTGTGTGTGGTAAATGTATCCCAACAGTTGCTTATGAAAATCCTTCGATTGTTTTAATAGATGCTTATAGTAATGCGACCCCGGGAGCTTATGATGTAGAGCATGCTTGCTATGTTGAAGGTAAAGGGTTAGTTAAGGCTCCTTTAGCACAAGATAATAAGGCTGTGTTTAACTTTGTTCTCAAAAATAAGGGTTCTAAGGCTCGTTTTAAATATGTTGTGTCAATGACGGGTAAGCCAAATAATCGTTGCAAACAGGTAGAAAAGACAATATGGATGGAGGCTAATTCTACAGAAAATTGTACAGTAGAGGTTAGTCCTGATGAAGTTGGCAGTCGTTTTATAATAGGAGCTATCACCATTAGTTCTGTGGCAGGGGTTAAATTAAGTTCTGATGTTGAGAAATATAAGCTTTATGTTGTGGGGAGTTCTTTAGCTTATCGTATGTCTGGTAATGAATTGCCTGTGTATGTAGGTGGAACTTCTACGATGATTTCGATGCCACATAGTGAAAACTTTCAAGTGTTAGGAGGAAAAGGATGTTTGAAAATTATTTCTGATCGAGAAAGAAAAATGACCATTTATAATTTGGGTGGTCAAAAGATGAAAGAGGTTTTGGTGGATGC
Organism: Segatella copri; assembly: GCF_009494835.1. GTDB lineage: Bacteria > Bacteroidota > Bacteroidia > Bacteroidales > Bacteroidaceae > Prevotella > Prevotella copri_F. The sequence goes on along the minus strand of NZ_VZBE01000055.1, from coordinate 293,694 downwards.
TGGTGAGCAGAAAGTTCCAATTGCCCCAGGTTTGTATATTATCTTAGGAAAGAAAATCGTAGTATGGTAATAGTTTAAATTAATAATTTGTAATTATGAGAAAGTTATATTGTTTGATAATTTTTGTTGCATTCATGTCAGTTGTAGCTTGCAAGGAAACTGGTAATAAGGTGGATGGACTGGCTACAAATGACAGTGTGCAAGTGGCAGATACCCTTTTTGCTGATAGAGTGGTTCAGAATGCAGAGCAAAATGAGGAGAAGGAAAATCTTGCACTTGGTGGCAAGGGCGATATTAAAAACAGAAATATGGAGTCCATGTTCTTGCCTTTGCAAAAGTAGTAAATGAGGTGGTACCATCTTTACGGCTTATGTTACTAAGGGTATGCTGGAGAAGAAGTAAACCTGCCTCTATTTTAAATTGTTTAATCAATAAAAAATAAAATATGAATAAGAAAAATGTGGTAGCCATAACTATGGTTTTGGCTCTTGTGAGTGTTCAAGATGTTGCTGCTCAGAGCTTTTGGAAAACATTAGGAAAGGTAGCAGAGAAAGTGTTGACAACTGACACAAGTAATAGTTCAACGAATAGCAGCTCTAGTAGTTTATCTGGTTCTTCATCTAATAATTCTCTTGGTAACAAGACGGGTATAGGTGCTAGCTTTACTGTTTATGGAGTTGACTTGAAGGTAACAGGCTGTGAACATTGGGGAGATGATGTTGTCGTAAGATTGTTGTTGACTAACAATACTTCTTCTGATGTGAAGTTTGGCATTGGTTCTACTGGACCACATATGGAAAGCTATCGTGTAGCTTATAGTCCTGACGGAAAAAATCACGAGATAGAGGGTTATATTAATGGTGAAAATGCTGATTTCGTGAAGAGTCTGCCTGTAGGCATTCCTGTTAAGGGCTATGTGTTGGTTAAGGATTATGATAAGAAATATACATCAATCCAGTCTTTAAAGTTTACGTGCAATGATGAACATGGTCAAGGTTCTTCAGATATTAATAAGTCGCTCAGATTGGAAGTGAGAAATCTTCCTGTTACTTTTGCACAGAATACGAATCTTAGCAACATTTACTGTTCGCTTCCTACATTGTATGTTCAATACAATAATTGTACTCGGATAGGTAATACCGTAACGGTTAATATGGCTTTTAAAAATCTATCAAGTTCAGCTAAAGGACTAGACATAGAATACGGAAACCATATAGCTTATGATGCGGAAGGAAATTCTTATACTCCAGAAGTGAAATTGGCAGCACGAACTCTTCAACCTGAGATTCCAGTAAAAGCAACCTTTACAATACAGAATGTTCCTGCTAATGTTACAGGCTTCAGCTATATCAAGATTCCTTTTGAGGATAAATACTATATTGAGATGCGTAATATCAACTTCAAGTAAAGAAGCCTTTTCTATATAAAAAATCCTCGTAAGCTCAAATTCTGCTTACGAGGATACCTTATACCCCTTTCAATAGCATCTTCCAAAGTGGTATAATTTGGATGATATTGCCATCGAGGTTAATCTCTTTTTCTTCATCCATCGTGATGATAAATAACTCCTTGCAATCGAAGCGTTTGGCGTAAGCCAGGAGGGCTTTTGTTTCTCGCTCATAAGTCTTATCATCCTGTATGCTATAGGATACTTGGATGGCTTTACCATGCTCAAATAGACAAAAGTCAACTTCTATATTGTCATTGTAATAATATAGGTCTTCACCATACGTCTCATAGAGATAAATGGCAACCATATTTTCCAATAGGGATGTTTCAGGATCAAGCAGGAAGAGGTTCAGAATTCCATTATCGATGAAATAGTATTTCTTGTTAGAAATCTTGTCTTGCAATTTTGCTTCAATGTTTTCTATAGAAAAAATCATGCAAGTTTCCTTGATGTATTCAAGGTAATCTACGATAGTTTCTTGCTTGACCTTTCCTGCTACTGTAGATACGATATTTGCAAGACGATTGTAGCTTTGTGGCTGTTTGATGCTCTCAGCTAATTTCCTGACTAATACTTTTAATCCTGTAGTGTTACGTATATTGTATCTACTGATTAAGTCGCCAAAATATATCTTATTGTATAGATTGCCTAACCATTGACGCTTGAATGATTCTTCTCGGATGACTAACTCTGGTAATCCTCCAAAGTGGAAATATTCATTGAAAGTTCGTTTGATAGGAGCGTTGTCAAGGTATTCCCACTGCTTTTCTAATTGGATGTTCTTGGATTGGAGGAATTCCATGAAGGAAAATGGAAATACATTTTGAACTATATAACGTCCGTCAAGAGTTGTGGAAATTTCTTTGCTCAACATCTTTGCATTGCTTCCAGTAATATAAACAAGGTATTTATGGTCTGCAAGTCGGCGTGCAAATTTTTCCCAACCATCCACTAATTGAATCTCGTCAAGCATGAAGATTGGCTTATGGGCAAATAATTCTTCGTATGCTTGTTTGATGAGGTCGAGGTCGCTGAGTTGGATGTCTGCTAAACGGTCATCTTCAAAGTTGAAGTAGAGAATTTCTTCAATGGAATGGCCTTGCTGTAATAGGTCATGTATGCGTTGATATAGCATATATGACTTACCTGCCCGGCGAAGACCTACCAATACGTAGCATGAATGAGGTTCAAATTCGACATTGCGTCTAATGAAACTCAATTCTTTTACCATTTGTTGGTTCTCTAATATCAATTTAGCTATATTTGTCCCATGGCGAAAGTGAAGTATCGGTTCGTAAATGCTAAGTAAATTCTGCTCGAAATGGTATTTTTACCCCATTTCGAGCAAAATAGCGTGCGTTTATTTTGCTCGAAACGATATTTTTTGTATATTTGCAGCAAAATAAACGAAAGGATTATGGCACAGAAAATTATCGGAAGAAAGCAGGAGATTAAGGAACTCCTGGATCTTTACAAGGAAAATAAACCTGTTTTTGCAGTAATATATGGTAGAAGAAGGGTCGGAAAAACCTTTCTCGTAAGAGAATTGTTTCAGGATAAAATGAGCTTTTACCATACGGGTTTATCTCCTTACGAGTTGAGTGGTCAAAAAATAATGGAGCAACAGTTGACTAGCTTTTACTCCAGTCTTGTTCGCTATGGCAGCAAGGGTAAGAAGGTGCCATCCTCTTGGCTCGAAGCTTTTGATGCACTCATCAATCTCTTGGAAGAGCAAGATGCAGACAAGCGTCAGGTGATATTCATAGATGAATTGCCATGGCTTGACACTCCCCGCTCGGGATTTGTTACAGCATTAGAGCATTTTTGGAATGGATGGGCTGCAGGAAAGCAGAATATCATGCTTATCGTCTGCGGCTCTGCCACGTCATGGATTTCAGACAAGCTATTAAACAACAAAGGCGGTTTGTTTGATCGCACAACTGATGAAATCAAGTTGCGCCCGTTTACGTTGGGCGAATGCGAAGAATACTATCAGGCTAACAACATCGTGATGTCTAAGTTCGACCAGATACAATGTTATATGGCTACAGGTGGCATTCCTTATTATATTTCCATGCTGCAGAAAGGCAAAAGTCTGGCTCAGAATATGGACAGGCTTTTCTTCGAACCTGCAGCCAAACTCGGTTTAGAGTTCGACCGCCTCTATTCTTCTCTCTTTACTAATGCGGAGGATTGCATGACTATCGTGCGTCTTCTGGCTCAAAAAAGACAGGGATATACGCGAAAAGAAATCGTTTCGCTTACAAAAATACCTAATGGCGGGGGGCTTTCTGCTACATTAAAATCACTCGAAGTGAGTGATTTCATAACATCGTATGTTAAGTATGATTATCCCAAGCGTGAGGTATATTTCCGTCTGACAGATTTCTACAGCAAATTCTATTTGTCATTTATTGATGGCAGAAAGACGACCAATCCGCATTTCTGGCAAGACAACCTGCTGACACCTGAGCTGACAGCATGGCGAGGTTTTACCTTTGAATCGCTTTGCTATTATCATCTGCCACAAATCAAGCAGGCACTCGGTATTAGTGGAGTGCAGACAGAGGCGAGTCCCTGGAAAAGCAGAAAAGAGAAAGATGGTGCGCAGATAGATATGATTATTGACAGAGCCGACCGTATCATCAATGTTTGTGAAATGAAATTCTGTGAGGATGATTTCTCCATTAATGCTGCTTATGACAAGAATCTGCGCCATAAACTGAGTACGTTTGCTGAAGAAACGAAATGCAGGAGTTCCTTGCATCTTACATTGGTTACTACTTATGGGCTTAAGTTCAACGAATATGCCGGTCGGGTACAAAGTGTCGTTACAATGGATGATTTGTTTAAATAATTGTTTACGATGATTGATGCAGGTACTTACGATGATAGATGCAAGTGCTTACGATGGCAGATGCAAGTACTTACGATGATAGATGCAAGTATTTACGATGATTGATGCAGGTACTTGCGATGATTGATGCGAGAACCGGAAATAGCCAACTGGCAAAATATAAACAGCCAACTGGCAAACTGCAAACAGCCGACTAGCGACTCTTGCGCTAGTCGGCTGTTTTACTGGAACAGTTATCGAAACCTCCTTTATTTTATTTTCGTATAGGCTTCCTGCCAAATACTCTTCACTCTTCACCAAAAGCCCCGAATCCCCTGTGTTTATCGGCATTCCGAGGGGTGAAGAGTATTCGGGCACTCTTCACCTACTCTTCACCACTCTTCACCCTTCAGTTCTGGCTGATTTGCAATCCACCTATCAGTCTTTCGCCTCTGTTCCCGTTTCTGAAGGTGAAGAGTGGTGAAGAGTGGGTGAAGAGATAAAAACAACTCTTCACCCCTCGGAATGCCGATAAACACAGGGGTTTCCGGCCGAAAGGTGAAGAGTGAAGAGTATTTTGATGATAGCTTCGTTTATTTCTTAAACAGTCTTTGGTTTCGCCTTCCAGACGATGCAAGTCATTAAGACAGACATCAGGGCTGCTCCAATCCAGAAATAATTGATGTAGGTAAAGTCGTAAGTTTCTACGCCATTTACCAGATGCTTGTTGCCCTCAATGAGCAGACCGCTCATGATGTCCTGGATGCCGGCACCCACATAACTCGCTACGCCGACAACGCCAAGAGCAGCACCCGATGCATTCTTAGGCGCAATATCTACCGCCATCAAACCACCGAGGAAGCAAAGCAACACGCCGATGCTCAAACCGAACAGTACCATCGCCGTAGCATCAACCCAGAGATGATGGCCCGGAATCAGCAGGAACAGACAGAGCGCCAACGCATTCAGTAAGCCGAAGATAACGGCTGGCAAATAACGGTTGCCCTTGAAAATCTTATCAGATACCAGTCCGGATGATACGGTTCCCACAATACCCAGGATAGAGTTGATAGAGATGATGAAGCTGGCATCAATCGTAGTATATCCCTTCTCGTTCTCAAGATAGAAGATACCCCAGCTGTTAACAGCATAGCGGCTGATATACATGAAAGCACTACTCAAGGCCAGAATCCAGATGAGCGGATTCTTCAAAACCGCACTCTGTGCCTTGTTGTAAGATTCCGTATCCTGTTTCTTTTCCTCTACCTTGATACCCGGCAGAGTAACACCCTTGCTGGCAGGTGTATCGTGGAAGAAAGTAAGGAGCAGGACAACTCCCGCCAAACCTACTATCGCAGCTCCGATAAAACCATATTGCCATCCGAAGGCACTCACGATGGAAGCCACAAAGATGAAGGTCATCGCCTCACCTATATTATGGCTCGCACTCCAGAATCCGTAGAACGTTCCTCGGTTCTTATCGTTAAACCAGCGGGAGAGACCTACCACGCAAGAGGCAGCTCCCATCGACTGGAACCATCCGCTCAATCCCCACAAAACTGCAAAGAGGATGAAGGAATTGGTAAAGCCCAAAGCCAGATTCACCAAGGCTGTAACGAGCAGACCGGTAGACATCAGTCGCTTGATGTTGCTTCGGTCAGCAAGGAAACCGTTGGTAAACTTACCGATTGCGTAAGTGAAGAACAAGACAGAGCCTATGATACCGAGCTCAGTTTCTGAGAATACGCCATTATCTACAATCGGTTTTTTGATTACGTTCAGGCTGAGTCGGCACACATAATATGTACCATATCCTATGGTAGCAGAAAGGAAAGTAGCCCATTGCAGACGTTTCAGTTTTCTTTCGTTTTCCTCAGGTGTTGAGGCTTTAGCCGGAATCGGTTCCGAAACCTTATAGAAGTCTATTATTTTCTTAAACATATAATCCTTAGTTGTTATTTATGAAGTTTCTTTGCTCTCAAATAATCGAGAAGCAGGGCAGGGCGATCGGTCTGAATCAGTTTGAATCCCTGTTGGATAAGCCATCCCCAACTTTCATCAGGTTGTTTCAGTTCAACAGCCCTATCATCGTCGTGCTCAGCATTTTGTGCAGGCCATAAGGCGTTGACAAATACTTTGATGCCGTTGTCGTTTAGCTTTTTAATCAGTTCAAATACCTTATCGTTTACTTGAGAAAATCTAACCTCAAACGCTAGAGGTTTCTCATTCTGCAAGTAACTGTCGATAATGCTTTCTGCCTCAGGCTTGCATAAGTCTGCCTTAGGCATGAAAATTACTTTGTCTAGAATATCGCCATGCTGTTCCTTAATCGTTTGATAAGGTATCTTTTCCTTGACAACACATTGGTTTGCCGTACCGGTTTCTTCAAGAATCTTTTGAACATCTTCAAAGTATTCGTAGCCCTTGTCAACATTCACCAGAATTTTTCCCTTACAGAGCAGCATGGTTTCTCTAAGTGTAGGAATCTTATGACGGGTAAGGCAGCCTGCGCCGTTCTTTAACCTGAGTTCTTTCAGTTCTGCCAGCGTATAGTCTTCTGGTTTTCCTGTACCATTGGTTGTGCGGTTCAGCGTATTGTCGTGCATCAGGATAAGTTCTCCATCCTTGGATTTCTTCAAGTCCAGTTCAACCATGTCTACTCCCATGTCTATGCAGTTCTGAAATGCCTGAAGTGAGTTTTCTGGAGCATTACGCCAATCGCCACGATGCGAAACCACCAAGACTGATTGCTTGGCAGGAGCAGATAATTCTGAGAGGATTTCATTTAGGTGCTGTGCATAACTTGCAATAGCAAGCATGCACAACAAACCTAAACTTGTTAACCTTTTGAACATATATGCGAAACCTATTGAATTTTACTTATGAAGTTTCTTAGCTCTCAAGTAATCAAGAAGCAAAGCAGGACGGTCAGTCTGAATCAGTTTAGCGCCTTGGCCGACAATCCATCCCCAACTCTCTTCTGGCTGTTTGAGTTCTACGGCGCGATCATCATCATGTCCACCGCAAAGCTCTGGCCAAAGCGTGTTGATGAAAACTCTTGCTCCACTATCACGTACTTTCTTAATCAGGCGGCGAGTGTTGGCATCATCAGTCTTGAATACCAATTCGTAAGCCTTTGGTTTCATGTTCTTGATGTAACCGTCGATTACCTCTTCTGCACCAGGCTTGCCGAGGTTAACTACAGGCATGAAAATCATCTTGTCGAGAACATCACCATGCTCAGCCTTTACCACTTCGTAAGGAAGTTCAGCCTTGATGATGCATTGGTCAACAGTACCAGTCTCCTTCAAAACCTTCATGGCATCGTCGAAGTAGTCGTAGCCCTTGTCAACATTCACCATGATTTTGCCCTTGCAGAGTTCCATTACCTCACGGAATGTTGGAATCTGATGGCGGGTCTTGCAGCCTACACCATTCTTCAGACGGAGCATCTTCAAAGAATCAAGAGTATAATTCTCTGGGAATCCCTTACCATTCATGGTTCGGTCAATCTTCTTATCGTGCATCAGAACCAGAACGCCATCCTTTGTCTTCTTCAAGTCCAACTCAACCATATCAACACCCATGTCGATACAGTTCTGGAATGCCTGAATAGAGTTTTCAGGAGCATTACGCCAGTCTCCACGATGAGAAACTACCATAACATTTTCTTTTGCAGGCTTATTGAAATTCTTAAGAATCTCTTTCAGATTGCTTTGTGCAAAGCTCACCGAAGTGAGCATGCACAACAAAGATAAAATATAAATCTTCTTCATTTTAATTCAATTTACCGTCTTTCCAAACTAATTTTTCTCCCCAGAAAGGAACAACTGAGTTCTCGCAGTTAAGCTTGCTGGCTCTTTCTAAGGCAGAATTCAAACTCCATCTAGATTCTTCCTCGCTTTCGTGAGAAAGTTCCAGAATGTGTGAGAGCAATACATAGTCAGGTTTTGTCTGACCGGCACTAGTACCGATAATGTTGTTCTCGGTAAGCGCATTAGGTGCGTAGCGAGGAATCAAAACATTAACGTGTGGCAGAATGTTGGTATACTGAGCAGCCTTGAAGTTTGAGTCGCCAGTATGGAGCATTGTGAAGTTGCCACTATCATCGCCACATTCAAAAGTAAATACAGAAACGAAGTTTGATAAGCCAGAGTTGTTATGGTCTGTAATAGACACATGAATCTTGATGTTATTAAACTGGTAATCGGTATTTTTCTTAGAAGTATAGCCACCCTTTATCCAGTTAGAATAAACAGGCTTTCCTGCATTCAGCATCGCGTTGATGAGAGCTGTGTTGTAGTGATCTTGGTGTTTGTGAGTAACACAGAGAAAATCCAGGTAAGGCTCCAGTTTCTCTGCCCAGCGATGGTTGATGTCAATACCAAAGCAAGTGGTAGGAGTCTTTACGATGTAACCCATATTGTAGAGCTGCCAGATGCATGTAGTACCATTCTCAACGGTAGTCGTCTTGATGGCATTAATTACATGATCCAGAGACAAACGATAGAACGCCAGCATAGGGTCGTACTTTTCTCTCATTTCAGCAGACTGGTCCAAAGAAGCAAGATAGCTTTCAAAGAAATCAGAAGTGCAGTCGTCTGCCATCTTCTGTATCTTCTTTAGAACTTCAGATCTTTCCGCATTGAGAGGTTGCTGCTGTAATGGAGTAGTAGCCCACAAAGCTTCAGCCACCTCTTTTGCAGTCTTCATGTCGGTAGTTTCACCTATTTCGACAGGCTGCGCATAAGTCATTCCGTCTTCGTCACTTCCACAAGAGCAGAGGGCGCAAGCGAATAATGCGATGAATAAATATATCTTTTTCATACTGATTCAAATATTAATATTGGTTTGTACCATGAATATTACCACCTCTGCAGCTCCATGTAGATTTCTCTGGGCCGGCAAAGATCTTAATAGCAGCAACATTACCGCCGATATAAGAAACATAGAGCATCTGGTTCTCGCCGATAGTCATACCAGACATAATCTTGGCGTTATTATCTGTACCTTCTGAGTCCATGTGCCAAAGTTCCTCGCCATTTGCGCTGTTTACTGCGTAGATGCGACCGGCGCCGCTACCGAAATAAACAGTTCCCTTATCGTCGAGAACAGGGAAGCAATAAGTAGGAGCTGCATCAATAGTAAACTTCCACTTCAACTGTCCAGCCTTATCTACAGAGTAGAGAGCCTTGTCACCCTTGTCTGTAAAGTAGATATTGCCGCTCTTGTCAACAATAGGAGCATAGATATCACCCGCAGCTTCAACGTTCCACTTGGTAGAACCATCTGCTGTGTTCAAAGCCAGCAAACCTGCACCACCAATCTGGGCAGCATAAAGAGTTTCGCCATCCAAAGCGAAAGAACCGATTTCAGTTACCTTACCGGCTACCTTCCAAAGTTGAGTGCCATCGGCCTTGAAACCATAAATAGTAGTACGTGTACCTACATAAATATTGCCTGTCTTGTCTATAGCTACAGCTCCAGCCTTGTTCTTTGTACCAGCCAGTTTAACAGACCAGTTCTTAACACCAGTAGCTGTATTGATAGAATGGAGAACGTTGTCGCCATCAAGGATATAAACTGTCTGTCCGTCAGCAGTTACAGCAGGGAAACAGTCCAGATTCTTGTTGGCAGCTCCTGTGGCGTATGTCCACTTCTGTGTTCCATCGCTATTGATAGCATACAAGGTCGCGTTGCGAGCACCCTGATACAAAGTACCGTCTTTGCCTACTGCTACACCACCACCATAAGTAGTCTTAGGGATGGAAGCGGTCCATTTCACAGTACCAGTCATCGCATCAAAAGCAGTAACATCACCCGTAGCACTTGCAGAAGGCAAGTAGAATGTATTTCCGTCTAAAGAGAATACTGCATTTGCAGTCTTCACCATACCACCGTTAGGCATATCTGTAGACCAAACCTTGAAAGGCTCTGTATCAGAAACAGGTCTTGCCTTTGTTGTAGAAATCATAGAACGCTGGTTGCCATAGATGGCCTGGATGGTGATGGTATAAGTAACCTTGTTAACCAAACCTGTTATAGTATATGAGGTAGTCTTTGCGTCCAACTCTGCAGAACCACCTTCGTATGTAGCAACTTCCGGTGTCCAATTGACCAAATAACCTGTTGGGTTGGCTCCCTGCATAGGAGCCCATTCCAACAATACCTTCTCATTTTGTGCCGTAGCGTTCAAAGTACCTACCTGGCAAATGTCCCAACTTGCTTTTGGAAGATCATCGCTACAAGAACCGAGAATAAAAACTGTCACTAAAGACAGCAAATATATAATCTTTTTCATGTCTTAACCGTTTATTAATTGTTGTCATATCCAGGGTTCTGCCAGAGGATAGACTTGTCGCCTACCTTTTCAATCTCCTGCTGAGGAATAGGGAAGAGTAATTGATAATCCTTGATTTCAACACCATTCTCTGCCATCACGCTCTTTGCAAATCCCATTCTTACCAAGTCGAACCAGCGCTGCCCCTCATAAGGGAATTCTCTCTGGCGTTCAACCAAGATGCCCTTGCGGAATTTCTCCTGTGTAGGCAACTGTTTTACAGTCAGATTAGAAATGCCAGCTCTCTGTCTTACGGCGTTGAGATACTTCAGGGCAAGTGAACCCTCAGATGCGTCATACTGAATCTCGTTGAGCGCTTCTGCATACATCAGAAGAACATCTGCGTAGCGAAGAAGGATCTGATCATTACCTACAGTCTTGAAGGTAGGGCTCTTTGTATCATAGAATTTATTCATCAAACGAACGTTTTTCTCAACCTGTACGTATGTTATGAGGTCTTTGCGAGCATCACCTGTAGGGAATGTGTTGAGCAGAGAACTTGTCTGGTTGGTATCATCAGATGCGTTGGTGAGATTGTACCAGTAACTATGTCCCTCTCCCTCTATTTCCTTGTTGAAATGTACGGCGAAGATAATCTCATTATTATTCTTGTTATCCACATCGAAGACTTGGGCGATAGGGCTTACCAACTGATATTTTCCGATTAACTGAGAAAGAATGTCTTTAGCCTCAGTCCATTTGTGGAAAGTAAGATATACCTTACCGAGCAAAGCCTTGGCAGCACCAGAGGTAGCTCTACCCATATCTGCAGAAGAGTAAGTTTCTGGAAGATAGTTGTTGTCAACAATCTCCTTCAAATCTCCGGCAATCAAATCGAACATCTGCTCATCAGAATATCTCGCAACTTTCAGAGCCTCCGCAGCACTTACTACATGCTTGGTAGCAGGAACGCCACCCCAAATGCGGTACATGTTAAAATAGTTCAAAGCTCTGATAAACATCGCTTCGCCCTTGTACTGCTTCTTCAGGTTTTCTGCAAAGTTTGCACCATCAATCTGGTCGAGCAAGAGATTACAACGATAAACGTTGTTGTTGAAGTTCGCCCAGTAAGAACTGAGGATTCCATTAGATGGTTTCTCTGTGAAATGGTCGATATCGTAACGGTCCTGGGTACCTGCTGTTGGGGCGCCCAAAGAAAGATTGTCACTACGATACTCGCAGCATTCTGTATAGAAATTCACCTGTGACTGCAATTTTGCGTAGCAGCCGATAACTGCTACATTATAATCGCTCGCAGTCTTATATACTTTGTCAATGGTTACGCTGCTTGCTGGCTCCAAATCGAAGAAGCTGTCTCCGCAAGAGGTCATGAGCAGGGTTGCCAATGATGCTAATACTAATATCTTTTTCATGTTACTATATTCTTTATAATGTGAGATTCAAACCAAACATATATGTTCTTGCCAAAGGATAAGTACCATAGTCCTCACCTGGAGTCAGGTTCTTGGAAGGACGGGCATTTACCTCTGGGTTGTAGCCGCTGTAGTTGGTAATAGTGAAGAGGTTCTGTCCTGAAACATAAACTCTCATCTTCTCAACCTTAAACTTCTGAGTAAGTGCACGAGGCAAAGTATAACCTAATGACAGGTTCTGGAGACGGAGGTATGAACCGCTCTCCAAGTGCCAGGTAGAAGTACGGCTGTTGTAACCTGTCTGCTTACGGTTTGCCTTATTTACCGAACCGCTGCCTGGATTCTCAGGACTCTTCCAACGGTCGAGAGCTATCTTGGTACCATTGGTGTTACCCTCCATATTGTCGAGGTAGCGCTTGTTCAAGTTCAGAATCTTGTTGCCATATACACCCTGGAAGTTGAAGTCCATGTCGAAACCTGCATACCAGAGCTTACCGCCGAAGCCGTATGTGAACTTAGGCATGTAGTTGCCGCAGATTGTACGGTCTTTATCCAAATCCAACTTGCCGTCTCCGTCAACATCAACGAATCTGAAGTCACCTACTTCTGTATTGTCGAAGTGAGGATACTTTTTTAAGTCTTCTTCTGTAGCAAAGATGCCGTCCTGTACCAAGAGGTAATAGTTACCGATAGGCTTTCCTACCTCTGTAATATAATATGCGTGTCCTACACTACCCGAAGAAATGATAGGCGCATTTCCAGGACCTAACTCTTTCACCTCATTGGTGTTCTTGGCATAGTTGGCATTAAATGAATAGCCGAAGCCATTAGTAAATGTATGCTGTGATGTCAAAGCTAATTCCCAACCGCGGTTGTTTACCTTACCCAGATTCTGAAGTGAGGTGCTGTAACCTGTCAACAGAGGTACTGGTACATAAAGCAACATGTTTGAAGTGTTGGTATTGTAATAGTCTACAGAGAATCCAATGTAGCCGTCAAACATCTGAAGGTCGATACCGGCGTTGATCATCTGGTTCTTCTCCCAGCTCAGGTCGTCGCGCTTGATGTTGTCTGGTTTATAACCATAATGCAACAAACCTCCATTGGTACCTAAGATGTAATTGTCTGTTGACATGGTTGCCAAATGGTCGTAGTTACCAATCTCAAAGTTACCGGTTACACCATAGCTGGCACGAATCTTCATATCATTAACGAAAGACAACTCCTTTATGTTCTTGAAGAACTTTTCGTCGCTGATACGCCAAGCTGCTGAGGCTGATGGGAAGTAACCCCAACGGTTGTTCTTACCGAAACGTGAAGATCCGTCAGTACGGATGGCTGCAGAAAGCATGTAGCGTCCTTCGTAGTTGTACTGAACACGAGCCAGGTAAGAAGCGATAGACCATTGTGTCTTGTCAGAACCACCCTTGGTTACCGTACCGCCATTTACGGTCTGGATGTAATCATTAGGGTAATCGGTTGCTGTTACGTTGTCGGTCTTCTTGGTTTCTTTCTGAGCAGACTGTACAAGAATGGCTGTAATATTGTGCTTCTTGTTGATAGTTGTTGTGTAAGTCAACTGGTTTTCTACCAACCAATTGAAGAAGAAACTGGAAGAGCTGTAACCTGTTGGGTTTGAAGGAGAATTATAGTAATCTTTTCCCTTCAAAGGCAGACCAGACTGGCGATATTTATCATTATGAGCACCATAATAGTCACCACCCAAAGACAACTTATAGGAAAGTCCCTTCATCAGTTCCAATTCTGCATAAGCCTTACCCGTAATAGACATGCGGTCGGTAACATTAGACTGCAAGCGAGCCATCGCAACAGGGTTCATCACCTCGTTGTGCTCATAGTCTGTACCAATTCGCCAATATCCATTACCCTGGAAGTTATATGAACCGTCTGCGTTGTATACAGGGAAGGTTGGAGGCATCATCAAAGCAGATTGAACGATACCACCTGCACCAGATGCATCTACAGAATTAGAAACAGAATAAGAAGGAGCGAAGTTAACACCAAACTTCAAGCGCTTGTGCTGACCTGAGAGATTCATGCGGGCACCAAACTTCTCGAAGTCTGAACCGATAATGGTACCTTCCTTCTTCATATAGTTGCCTGATACGAAATAGTTGACGCTGTTAGACTTACCAGAAAGTGAAATGTTGTGTCCGGTAGTCATCGCTGTGCGGAAGATAGCATCCTGCCAGTCTGTATCTGTCAAGCCCTTAACACCCTCCAGATATGGGAACAAATCGGTTGCAATCTGCATGTAACCTTTAGGGCGTACGCTGTTAGGGTCACTTGCAGATGCACCAGGAACTTTAGAAAGATATGCGTTGTTACGTGCATCCTTTACGAATTCTGCAAATTCGTAAGCGTTCATCATATCGAGTTTCTTTGATACGTTCTGTACACCTACGTAACCATCGTAAGAAACAGAGAGCTTGTCAGAGGTTCCCTTCTTGGTTGTAACGAGAACTACACCATTAGAACCGCGGCTACCATAGATAGCTGCTGCAGAAGCATCCTTCAAAACTTCAACAGACTCAATATCGTTAGTGTTCAGGTTGGCAAAACCACGCTCCATAGGAACACCATCTACTACATAGAGAGGGTCGCTACCGGCGTTGACGGTACTTACACCACGAACGCGAATGCTTACGCTACCCTCTGGGTCTCCGCTAGGTACTGTTACCTGTACACCAGGCATCTTACCAGCCAGTGCCTGACGGAAGTCGGTAGAAGGATTGTTGGCAAGAGCCTCTGCCTTGACAGAAGACACAGCAGTAGATACATCGCGCTTCTTCTGCACGCCATAACCTACAACCACAACTTCTTCCAATACCTTATTATCATCTGCCAGGTTAACATTGATTACTTCGCGACCATTTACCTTGATGTCCTGGTCCTTGCAGCCAATGTATGATACTGCCAACATACCGTCGGCAGGAATCTCGATGGTATAGTTGCCGTCAAGATCGGTTACAACACCATTGTTGGTGGTACCCTTTTCCATGACGGTAGCGCCGATAACTGGCTCGCCAGTTTCGTCTTTCACTACACCACGTACCTTGATTTTCTTGCCATGAGCCTGAGATTTAGCTTTTTGCTGAGGCTTGATGACGATGTAGTTGCCTTCCATCTCATAGGTAAAATTGGTACCTTTGAGCAATTGGTTCAACATACCAAAGACATCATCACTTTTCTTGGTTAATGTAACCGAACGGTTAGCATCCAGCTGTGAGGAGTTGTAGGCAATCTTGTACTTAGATTCCTTTTCAATCTTCTCAAAAGCTGACTTAAGCGTTACCTTGTTTGAGCTGAAGCTGACGTTCTGAGCCGAAAGGGTCATCTGGCCTGCCAGGAGCAAACAGAAGCATGACGCAGAGATTCTTTTAAGATTCATACTTTATCTTTTTAAGTTAATAATAATTTGCTTGTTACGTCTTGAAGACAACGGGAAAGAGAGTTACACCCAATTACAAAACTGTTAAAATGAAGTTTTTCTGAAAAAAATATCTTGTGTTCGCAAACAACTGTGTTTTTCTTTTTTATTTTCTCACCTATAATATATGATTGACTTTTTTCTTGCAAAGCATCACATATCCAGAACTAATGGTTGCCGAAAGAAGACAAGGGCAGAAACTCCCAGTTCTGTATGATTTCCTGAACTGGGAGTTTCTGCCCTTGTCTTCTTTCGAATTAGTATCTTAAATGTAGGATTTAAATTGCATATTGTCCTACTGTCGGAATATTTAGATGAGCCTGTAATCCCATAGCATGAAGTACTCGGGAAATAGTATTGAGTGTAAGGTTCTTGCCATTCTCAATCTTAGATATCTGTCCCTTCTTTACTCCGATAAGATTGCCTAACTGTTCTTGCGTAAGTTTTTTGTTTTTACGAGCCTCCTTAATAGCTTCACCAATTAAGAATGTGTTGATTTCATCCTCAAATTGATCACGATGAGGAGTTCCAATCTTTCCAACATGCTTATCTAGCATTTCTTCTTCACTATAAAATTTCATTTCTTCCATAGTCACTTTCTTTTCATTTTAAAATATAATGCTCTGATTTCTTCTGCTCGCTTTATCTGTTGCTTTGGCGTTTTTTGCACCTTCTTGATAAACCCATGGGTAGCTACGACTAATGAATTAGTTGAAGTGTCCCAAAAAGCAAGCAAACGATATTGGATTCCATCATATTTTGTACGGAATTCCCATATATCAGTTCCTTCCAGTTTTTTAAAGAGTTTAGGATTTAAGACATATTTAGCCTTTCGGATATTTGACAATATCTTATCCTTTGCTTTTTGTGAAAGACTTTCCAAAAAGTCGTCAGCGTCTTTTGAAAACAGAACTTTAAATCTTTCTTTCATTATCTGTCTTATATTTAAAACATGTGCAAATATAAGCAAAAGAATCTATATATGGAAACTTTTGGGAAGGTTATTAACTATTTATAACGATTTTTCTCAATTCCCGCTCGTACTGCGCAGCATCCTCAAAGCAGATGGCCTGCATTCCGAAACGCTGGGCGGCTTCTACATTCTCTATTCTGTCGTCAGCAAAAAGGCATTCTTCCGGTTTCAGATTGTATTTCTGGCAGATTCTTTCATAAATAGCCCTATCGGGTTTGATGATTTTCTCTTCTGAAGAAATCACCTGTCCTTCCAGAAGTTGGAAAATGGGATATTGGGCCATCGTTTCGTGAACCTTGGTGCACCAGTTGGAAAGTCCGTAAAGGTGGTAGTCTTCTGCCTTCAACTGGGTCAGCAAGGTGCGCATACCTTCTTTTTCGCCCCTTACAAAATCGTTAAAGCGCTGGGCTACGGTTGCTATTTCTTCCTTATATTGCGGCATGATCTGCTGCATCTTGCAGAAGGTTTCTTCGAAAGAATCTCCGCGATCCATATTCTCATTCCATTTGCCGTCTATCAGGAGATGATAGAATTCTTCAGCCTGTTCGTGGGTCTTGAATATCTGGTCAAGCGTTTCAAAGTATTCGTAATCTACGAGTACTTTTCCAAAATCAAAAATCAAATTCTTTATCATGATATTTCCAGTTTATGTTATTATTTCTGTTTTCATATCCCGTGCAGAGATACTCTTTTATGAAAAAAGGCGCATCATTTTTACATAATGCGCCTTTAGTTTACCTATTATAATATATGCCTACCTGATGATTACTTCATCTTTCTTCACTTCATATTCCAGACCAGGAACCAGGTTCTTCAAGACAAACATGGCTCCCGAGAGGGTTTCGCCACGGTTGAAATGAACTGTAACCTTCGTCTTTTGGTGAATCTTTGAACGGAAGGTGAATTTCACTCCGTATGCATTACCCAGAATCTTACCAGCTTCTGCCAACGTTACATCGTTCAGGTCAATCTCCTTGTTGCACCAGCTTGTACCATCTTCTTCGGCCGAAACCTTGCGGAGATTTACTGCCTTGGTCTTTACATTATATACTAACTGGTCGTTAGGCTTCATGCTGTAAACCTTGTCTTCCTGGCCAATGATGCGGAGTTCTATCTTTCCGGTTTTGAGCGTGGCAGATACTTCGTCTGTATTTGAATAAGATGAAACCGTGAAAGAGGTGCCCAAGTCGGTAATCTCGAAATGAGGAGTGCTGACGTGGAACGGCTGGGCATCATCATGTCTGATGTCGAAGAATGCCTCTCCCGACAGGAAAACCTTGCGTTCTTCTGCTCCCTTGAAAGAGGAAGGATAGAGAAGTACGGAACTCTGGCTGAGTCTTACTTTCGTTCCGTCTGCCAAGGCGATGACTTTGCTCTCTTCGTTGATGGTATGTTCCTGGAGCATGGTTGCCAGTTTTATATCCTTGAGTTGGTTGTTCATCTGGACGTAGAGCTTGCCGAATACAATCAGCATCAGCAGCGGTACGAAGACGGCAGCCAGTTTGGCAAAGTTGAAGATTCGAAGCGATTTTTTCTTTTCTATTTCTCTTGTTTCTTCTGTTTCGAAGAGGCGGTTGTATGCAGCAGAAATTTCTTCTTCTTCCATATAGGCTGAATCAGCCTTGTCCCATAATTCTCTAAATGCTTCGTTCGCCTCTTTATCGTCTTGTGTATTGGAAATCCTATCTAATACCCTTTCTTTTATTTCATCCGGCACATTGTGCCCGCTATAATAATCTATGATATCCCTTATCTTTGTTGCCATAATAAAAACTTCATTTATTTTTAAGACATGTTTCAATGGTGTTACACCCAATGCCAAGGTAACAAAATCATCAAATATAAGGCTTTTTTAATTTCTTTAAGAGCTAGGTTAAGATGATTTTCTACCGTTTTCTTCTGAATACCCAGGCGCTGGGCTATCTCTTCGTTCTTGAGATGCTGTTCGCGGCTCATGCGATAAATCATCTGGCGTTGTTGCGGCATGCTTTCTACCACCATGTCGATGAGCAGCTGGGTATCCTTTGCCACCACATCGTCATGTGGCGAAGATTCGTTGGCATATCTGTCTGGCAGACTGTCAATATCTATTGGGATGATGTGCTTGGAGGAAATATAGTTGATGACAGTATATTTTGCCAAAATAAAAAGGTAGGAATCGAAGTTCTGGATATCGGCAAACTTCTCGCGTTTGTTCCATACCTTTAAGAAGATGAGCTGGCTGACGTCATCAGCATCATCTTCGTTTTTCAAGAGCATGGCTACAAAACGATGTACCTTAGGATAGAACCTGCGGAACATCGTTTCGTATGCTTTCTTGTCTCCTTTCGACATTAATAATATTGTTTCTTTTTCTATTTCCATTCTTACGATTATGTATGTTTAATACGAATAGCTGCAAAATTAAACAAAATATCTGAAATTGCAAGCTTTTGCGGGCATTATTTCGGGAAAGGCACATAAAAATGTCCTTTTTATCCCTTTCTTCCGAAATCGGCTGGAATCTCGCCCCATTTCTTCGTTTCCCATTTTATAATAGGTATGTTGATGGGGTGGGTACGGAGCCAGTTCTCGGCTCGGGCGATGACCTGATAGAGCTGTTCGGTCTGGGGAGTGCGCTCCAGTTTGGTCTTGCATTGTTTCTTGCTTACCCAGAGCTGGGCATTCACGCTGTCGCTATAAATTATCTTGTCGGTAATGCCCTTCTGCTGCATCAGGGCGAGGGCGTGGACGATGGCGAGAAACTCGCCGATGTTGTTGGTGCCGTGGATAGGACCATAATGGAAAACCTGGGCACCGGTCTGAAGGTCGATGCATTGGTATTCCATCGGACCGGGATTGCCGGAACAGGCGGCATCCACAGCCCAGGCGTTGGCTCTTACCTCGTTGGGCAGAGGCAAAACGGTATCGTTTCTCCATGAAGGAGGATTTACGGGCATTTTATTCATCTTTTTTCTTTTTGGGGTTGGAAAACAAAAAGGATTGGCTAAAACTGAAATGAGCATGCACCTTGGAGTCGAGCTCCAGGGCCATGCTCATTATGTCAAATAGTCAATATTTTTTTTATTTTTAAATTGTAGGTTATTATATCTTATGTATATATTACATTCTTTCTGGAACCTCGATGCCGAGCAGAGACATACCGTTCTTCAGGATCTTTGCCACGTTGGCTGCAAGAACCAGACGAGTAATCTTCTCTGCCTCGCTCTCAGCATTCAGGATGCTGTAGTCGTGATAGAACTGGTTGAACTCCTTGGTCAACTCGTAGCAGTAGTTAGCGATACCACCAGGGTTGTAGTTGTTGCCTGCATCGGCTACGGCTGCTGCAAAGTCGTTCATCTTCTGGATGAGGTCAATCTCCTTCTCGTTGATAGGAGCATCTGCGCCCAACTCAGCAGGAATCTCGATGCCCTCGGCTGCAGCCTTGCGCATGATGCTGCGGATACGAGCATAGGTATACTGGATGAAAGGACCTGTATTACCATTGAAGTCGATACTCTCTTCTGGGTTGAAGAGCATGTTCTTGCGGGCATCTACCTTGAGGATGAAGTACTTCAACGCTCCGAGACCCACGATGCGTGAAATCTCCTGGCGCTCTTCCTCGCTCATGTCCTTGAACTTGCCGAGCTCATCGCTTGTCTGGCGAGCGTCCTTGATCATCTCTGCCATCAGGTCATCAGCATCTACTACGGTTCCCTCGCGGCTCTTCATCTTACCGTTAGGCAACTCTACCATACCGTAAGAGAAGTGAACCAAGTCCTTACCCCACTTGAAACCGAGACGGTCGAGCAGGATAGAGAGTACCTGGAAGTGGTAGTTCTGCTCATTACCTACTACATAGATCATCTTGTCGATAGGGAAGTCCTTGAAACGGAGGTCGGCAGTACCGATGTCCTGAGTCATATAGACAGAAGTGCCGTCTGAACGGAGCAGGAGTTTCTGGTCGAGACCCTCGTTGGTGAGGTCAGCCCAAACTGAGTTATCATCCTTGCGGAAGAAGAGACCCTTCTCTAATCCTTCTTCTACCTTCTTCTTACCTTCGAGGTAAGTATTTGACTCATAATATATCTTGTCGAAACTTACACCCATCATCTTGTAAGTCTCATCGAAGCCAGCGTAAACCCAGTTGTTCATCTTCTGCCAGAGTGCACGAACCTCAGGGTCGTTGTTCTCCCACTTTACGAGCATCTCGTGAGCCTCCTTGATCAGCGGAGCCTCTACCTTAGCTTTCTCTGTGGCAGCTTCCTCGTCCATGCCATCCTTCATATACTGAGCCTTGAGTTCTGCGATTTCCTCACGATAGTGCTTGTCGAAGGCTACATAGTAGTCGCCGATGAGGTGGTCGCCCTTCTTGCCGGAAGTCTCAGGAGTTTCGCCATTGCCCCACTTGAGCCAGGCGAGCATTGACTTACAGATGTGGATACCACGGTCGTTCACGATGTTTGTCTTGATTACCTTGTTGCCGTTAGCCTCCATAATCTGAGCTAGAGACCAACCGAGCAGGTTGTTGCGTACGTGACCGAGGTGGAGAGGCTTGTTGGTGTTAGGAGAAGAGTACTCAATCATGACGAGTGGGCTATTCTCAGTAACAGGCTTCTCACCAAACTTAGGATCAGCGTTGATGGTGTTCAAGAGTCCTACCCAAGCGGCAGGAGCGATAGAAAGGTTGAGGAAACCCTTTACCACGTTGAAGTCTGCGATGACATTAGCGCAGTTTTTCTTCAGGTATTCGCCGATTTCCTGTGCGGTATCCTCAGGCTTTTTCTTCGACATTTTGAGGAATGGGAATACGACGAGGGTAAGGTTACCTTCGAAATTACTCTTGGTCTTCTGCAGGGCTACCATCTTCTCAGGTACGTCCTGACCATAAAGCTCCTTCACCGCAGCGATGACCGAGCTGATGATTTCGTTTTCTATCTTCATTATTTAATATATCTTTTTTACCGGTAAAATTATCTTTTTAAACTGATTGAAGAGGGATTTGCAAGTTCCCTTTCCGTTTATGCGGCTGCAAATTTACAAATAATAATTGAATTGCGAAAGAAAAATTGCACATTCTTTTGTTTTTTGTCGCATTCTTTAGTTTTTTATTGCTTTTGCAACAGAAATGAAGTCTTGCGGAGCTGTTGAAAACAGTCTTTAAAGGGAAGAAAGAACAGGAAGTATAAATGGGAATAGGAGCAAAGACCCCGCAAAAAGGGTCTTTGCTCCTATTCTTATTGTTGGTAGCTGAATATAACTTCCGTGATTTATCCCTCAAGGATAATTGATGCCACGTCTTCGGGCGAATTCCATAGGATTCCGTCTTGCAACTCGTCGTCGGTAAATCCGTTGAGTGCTTCCTGTGCTTCCCTTGGAGTAATGGCTGGAGTGCCGTCCTCGTTCTTAGCATCGAGCAAAGCCTGCAAGATGGCTGCTCTGTATTCTTCGATTGTCATCATAATTTTTATGTCGTTTCGTTGTTTATTTTATGATGGCAAAGGTAATGCATTTTTTTGAAAATACCAAACTTTTTTGTCATTTTCTTTTCCTGCACATTGAAAAAGTTTTATATGATATTCTATTCTTTGTTTGTATGAGTGGCTATATATATAATAAGGTGTACAGAGTACCTGAAACACTATTTTTGCCGACTTTTTTACACGAAAACAAGATTATTGTTTTGTGAAATTTACACGAAAACAAGATTATCTCGGCTGCAAAGATACTAAAAATATCGTTTCGCGCAAAATAATGAATCGCTATTTTGCGCGAAATGGGGTAAAAAAGTCATTTCGCGCAGAATAGTGATGGGAAATGAGTTGTTAGTCGTGGAAATGTGTGAAAAAACAATGGATTTCCACGACTAATAATGGAATTTCCTGATTTGTATCCCTTTTATACCGAATATTAGCCCCCTAAGAGAGACTTTTTCTTTAATTTTGCAACCGAAATAAACAATTAGCGTATTCACTAACTTAATAATAACGTCAGCAAAATGAATAAACTATTCACATTTATTGTGTTGTGGATGATGTCTTGTCTTCCGACCCTGGCACAGGCTCCGATGGACGGAGGTGTATGGAAGGACAATACCGGCAAGCATATCAATGCTCATGGTGGCAACATCTTCAACTACAAAGGTACCTATTATTGGTATGGCGAAAGCCGCTCGGAGGATGGCAAGCCTTACAGCTCTCTCGGCGTAAGCTGCTTTACTTCGAAGGATCTCAAGAAATGGACCAACCATGGATTGGTGCTCCCAGTATCTGATGAACCTGGTAGCGATATTGAGGGTGGTTGCATCATCGAACGCCCAAAGGTTCTCTATAACCAGAAGACCAAGAAGTTCGTCATGTGGTTCCATCTCGAATTGAAAGGCAGAGGATATGGTGCTGCCCGCTATGGCGTGGCTACCAGCGATACTCCTTTCGGACCTTTCAAGTTCGTTCGCTCAGGAAGAGTGAATCCGGGCATCTACCCTGTAGGATTCGCCAAGCCAGATACCACTGATCTCAAGCATCAGCTTCTCTTCCCTGAACTGAAGAGCTGGTGGACTCCAGAATGGCGCAAGCAGATAGAGCGCGGTATGTTCTGGATGAGAGACTTTGCAGGAGGACAGATGTCAAGAGATATGACCATCTTCATCGATGATGATGGCAAGGCTTATCATATCTATTCTTCCGAGGATAACTTAACGCTCCAAATCGCACAGTTGACGGATGACTACATGCAGCACAACGGCAGCTATGTTCGTGTGGCAGCAGGTGGACAGAACGAGGCTCCTACCATCTTCAAGCAAGATGGCATCTACTGGATGATTACCAGCGGATGTACTGGTTGGGCACCTAATGCAGCCCGCATGTTCAAGGCAAAGAATATTTATGGTCCTTGGGAGCAGTTGCCTAATCTTTGCCGTGGCGAGGGTGCTGACAAGACCTTCGGTGCACAGGGTACCTATATATATAAGGTGGAAACTGCAGCACAGAAGAAGATGTTCCATGGTGCCGACTATGTGTTCATGGCAGACATGTGGAATCCAAAACATTTGAGTGACAGCAGATACTTGTGGGTACCTATTTCTTGGGAAAATGGTGCTCCAGTGTTGAAAAAATTATAAAATATACGGTCGTTCTGCTTGTTTCTAACTTAATTTTCATATATTTGCAGTTGCTTAGCTGAGGCTACCGGCAACTCTCAACTTACAATTATCAATAACAGCAAACAAATTTACGACTATCTATGAATTATATATTTAAAAGTATCATGATGACTCTCGTCTTGGCGTTGGTTCCTTTTATGGGAATTTCTGCCAAGAAGACTGTTCAGCAGAGCGACCGCCAATATTGGTGCTCGCTTGCCTACAAGATGGCACAGCCTGTTTTGGAAAACATGGCTAAAGGTGAGTTACAGAAGAATATGCAGACTGAGTTCAGTCCTAGCTTTGACAACCGCAACAAGAAGGTGCTCTATATGGAGTGTTTCGGTAGATTGATGGCAGGTGTGGCTCCCTGGCTCACCCTTCCTGATGATGCTACTGCTGAGGGCAAGCAGCGCAAGCAGTTGCGTGAATGGGCGTTGGCTTCCTACAAGAATGCCGTAGATCCTCAGAGTCCTGACTATCTCTGCTGGGGCATCGGTGGTCAGAATCTGGTAGATGCAGCTTATATAGCTGAGAGTTTCCTCCGTGCTTACGATACGCTCTGGAAGCCTCTCGACGAGGTGATCAAGCAGCGATACCTGAAGGAGTTTGCCAAGCTTCGCCACATCGACCCTCCTTATACCAACTGGTTGCTCTTCTCTTCAACCATCGAGAGTTTCATGGCAAAGGCTGGTGGCGATTTTGATGAATATCGCGTCAATTCTGCCTGCCGCAAGGTAGAGGAGTGGTATGTAGGTGATGGCTGGTATGCTGACGGTCCTTCGTTCGCATTCGATTACTACAGCAGCTACGTGTTCCATCCTATGTATCTGGAAACTCTCCAGGCGATGGTAGATGCCAAGGTCAATTCCCGTCTCGACTATCAGAAGTACTATAACAGAGAGTTGAAGCGCTGCCAGAAGTACAGCATCATTCTCGAAAGATTCATCTCTCCTGAGGGAACCTTCCCAGCTTTCGGAAGAAGTATTCCTTACCGCATGGCTACCATGCAGCCGCTTGCCCTGATGGCATGGTACCAGACGCTGCCTAAGGATTTGAGCAACGGTCAGGTTCGCGCAGCGCTTACCAAGGTGCTCCATCGTATGTTCGACCAGCAGAACAATTTCAATGAGAAGGGTTATCTCTCTATCGGTTTCTGCGGAAACAGTCAGAAGGACGTTGCCGACTGGTATACCAACAACGGTTCGCTCTATATGACAACCCTCGCCTTCATGCCTCTCGGTTTGCCTGCCGACCATCCTTTCTGGACCGACGCAGCACAGCCTTGGACTCAGGTGAAGGCATGGAACAACCAGCAGTTCCCTAAGGATCATCACTGGAAGGACGATATTGTTACCAAGGACAAGTGGTAATCGTATGTTTTGAACACTAAAAATTCAACACTCAACATTCAACACTCAACACAATGAATAGGATATTGATGATGTTGGCGGCTGCAGCCTTGGCTTTGCCTTTGAATGCAGCACAGCCAGCCAAGAAGACCGCTAAGGTCAAGAAACAGAATAAGAAGGAAGTGAAGGCTTCCAAAAAATGGGACCACGAGCAGGTGGTGGTACTCATCACCAAGGTGAATAACTACTGGCAGGCTAACAACAAACCTGAGGTTCGTGCCTTCTGGGATAATGCCGCTTATCATACCGGCAATATGGAGGTATATAAGATGCTCAAGGACCAGAAGATGCTCGACTATTCTATCCGTTGGGCAGAACACAACGACTGGACCGGTGCTACAGAGGCTAATCCAGCCAAGTGGAAGTACAAACCATACGGCGAGGGAAAAGATCATGTTCTCTTCGGTGACTGGCAGATCTGCTTCCAGACTTACATCGACCTCTACAACATCGAGGCAGCCAAGGGCAATGCCGCTGCATCTGAATATATGGTGAAGCGTGCCAAGGAAGTAATGCATTATGAGGCTTACTCCCAGCCAACAGACTACTGGTGGTGGAGCGATGCCCTCTATATGGTGATGCCTGTGATGACCAAAATGTATAAGTTGACCGGTGATATCAAGTATCTCGACAAACTCTACGATAATCTCCTCACAACCGATGAGATTATGCTCGACAAGGAGACCAATCTCTATTTCCGTGACGGCAAGTACGTTTATCCAAAGCACAAGAGTGCCAACGGAAAGAAAGACTTCTGGGCTCGTGGTGATGGCTGGGTTCTCGCAGGTTTGGCTAAGGTGCTCCAGGATATGCCAAAGGACTACAAGCACTATCAGTTCTTCGTAGATAAGTTCCAGAAGTTGGCTAAGGCTGTGGCTGAAATCCAGCAGCCTGAAGGTTACTGGACCCGTTCGATGATGGACCCAGAACATGCTCCAGGTCCTGAGACCAGCGGTACTGCCTTCTTCACCTACGGTATGCTTTGGGGTGTCAACAATGGTTATCTCAACAAGAAGGAGTACAAGAAGGTCATCGACCGTGCCTGGACTTATCTTACAGAGACTGCCGTTCAGGCAGATGGCAAGGTGGGTTATGTTCAGCCTATCGGTGAAAGAGCCATCCCTGGTCAGACCGTAGATGCCAACTCTCAGGCTAACTTCGGTGTAGGCGCTGTGCTTCTTACAGCCTGCGAATATGATAAGTATCTTGCCATCAAGTAAGATGCCTATATATAATAAGGTGTAGGTGAACCCTATATATTTAAGGTATATATCAATTTAAAATAGTATTAATAACAACTGACAAACATGAAACAAAGACTGTTCGTTACATTAAGTTTGGCAGGATTAGCAATGGCAACCTTTGGTGCAACCAAACCGAAGGCTGCCATTAAGTCGTTGAATAAGACGACCATCCAGCAGCCAACTTACACAGAATGGCACGACCTTCAGGTGAATGCCATCAATCGTTTTCCGTTGCACACCAATTTCTTCACCTATCCGGCAGATGACTGGGTTTCGGAGAAGGATGGTAAAATCGTGAGCAAGGATATCCTGCACATGAACAAGACGGAGAGCAAGTATTTCCTTTCGCTCGACGGAACCTGGAAGTTCAACTGGGTGGCTAATGCCGACCAGCGTCCTACCGATTTCTACAAGGAAGATCTGGATGACTCCAAATGGAAGACCATGAATGTTCCAGGCAACTGGGAGATGAACGGATTCGGTGATCCGGAGTATGTGAACGTAGGCTTCGGCTGGCGCGGCCATTTCGACCAGCAGCCACCAGCAGTTCCTACCAAGGATAACCATGTTGGTTCTTACCGTCGCATCATCGACATCCCTGCCAACTGGGATGGCAAGCAGGTTGTAGCCCATTTCGGTAGCGTTACTTCCAACATCTATCTTTATGTAAACGGCAAGTTTGCCGGATATGCAGAGGATAGCAAGGTAGCTGCCGAGTTTGACATCACTCCTTATCTGAAGAAGGGCAAGAATCTGATTGCCTTCCAGACCTTCCGCTGGTGCGATGGTTCCTGGGATGAGGATCAGGACTTCTGGCGCTTGAGTGGTGTGGCTCGTGAAAGCTATCTCTTTGCCCGCGATGCCAAGTTGCATTTGGAGGATATCCGTGTTACTCCTGACCTTGTAAACAACTACAAGAATGGTGTGCTTAATATCTCTGCTAAGGTAAAGGGAACAGGCAAGCTGAACTTCATCCTCTTCGACAAAGAGGGCAAGCAGGTGGCTACAGCTACAGGATTGGCAAAGAATGGAACAGCCAACATTACGATGAACGTAGAGAATCCACACAAGTGGAGTGCTGAGACACCTTATTTATATACCCTGCAGGTTTCCCTGATGGGTGCTCAGAAGAAGGACGCTATGAATGCGGATAGCATGACTCCTGTCAAGGTAGGTTTCCGCAAGGTGGAAATCAAGAACAAGCAGTTCCTTGTCAATGGTCAGCCTGTGCTTATCAAGGGTGCCAACCGTCATGAGATTGACCCAGACGGAGGTTACGTATTGAGCATGGAGCGCATGATTCAGGACATCAAGATTATGAAGCGCCTGAATATCAACGCAGTCCGCACCTGCCACTATCCTGATGATCCACGCTGGTACGAACTCTGCGATGAGTATGGTATCTATGTGGTTGCCGAGGCTAACCAGGAGAGTCACGGTTTCCTGTATGGCGATGATGCTGCTGCCAAGAAACCGATGTTTGCCAAGCAGATTATGGAGCGCAACCAGCACAATGTTTCCATGTACTTCAATCATCCTAGTGTCGTAACATGGAGCATGGGTAACGAGACCGTGATGGGCGACAACTTCCTCAAGGCTTACAAGTGGATCAAGGAGCAGGACAAGACCCGCCCTGTTCAGTATGAGCAGGCTCATCGTGGCGAGGGCACAGATATCTTCTGCCCTATGTACTATCCTGTAGCTGCTTCCGAGAAGTATGCCAAGGATCCTAACAGTCCGATGCCACTCATCCAGTGTGAGTACAACCACACCATGGGTAACTCTGGCGGTAACCTGAGCGATTACTGGAATCTGATTCGCAAGTATCCTATCCTCCAGGGTGGTTTTGACTGGGATTTCGTTGACCAGGGCTTGCACCGCAAGGTATTGAAGCCGATGACCATCAAGAATCCTGAGAAGATGAGCAATGAAGAGCTCCGCAAGATAGAATATTGCTACGGTGGTGATTATAACAATTACGACCCTAGCGACAACAACTTCAACTGCAATGGTATCATCGGTCCTGACCGTCAGCTCAATCCTCATGCCTACGAGGTAGCCTACCAGTATCAGAACATCTGGGCTAAGATGGTGAATGCAGAGAAGGGCGAAGTAAGTGTATACAATGAGAACTTCTTCCGCGATTTGAGCAACTATGCCTTGGCATGGAGCCTCATAGAGGATGGTGTGGAGACTCAGAACGGTACTATTGCTGATATCGAAGTGGCTGCCCAGCAGACTAGGAACTTCACCATCCCTTACGACCTTTCTAAGGTAAAGGGCAAGGAGGTATTCCTCAGCATCGACTTCCGTCTGAAGAAGGCTGAACCTCTGATGGAGGCTGGTCAGATTGTGGCTTATGCCCAGCTGGCAGTGAAGGAGAAGAAGTGCTGCGGTCATTGTGCAGACAACATGGCTAAGGCTCAGAATGGCAAGAAGGTGAAGGCTAAGCTCATCGACAAGAAGGGCGAGCAGGATATCACCGTCACTACTCCTGATCTGACTGTGAGAGTGAACCGCACAACCGGTCTCATCTCTGAATATACCTATCGTGGCAAGTCGCTCCTCGGCGAGGGCGGTACCCTGAAGCCAAACTTCTGGCGTGCTCCTACCGATAATGATTTCGGTGCCGGCCTGCAGAAGAAGTTCCAGGTTTGGAAGAACCCTGTCATGAACCTGAAGGGTGTAGCTGTTGAAAAGGATAAGAAGGCAAACACCATCAGCATCTGTGCAACCTATGAGATGCCAGAGGTGAAGGGTGAGCTAGAAATCGATTATCTCATCATGCCTAACACCGGTGCTATGAAGGTAACCCAGGAGTTTGATGCTTCTGATGATGCCAAGGTCAGCGATCTGTTCCGTTTCGGTATGTTGATGCAGTTGCCATACGATATGGACAAGAGCCAGTATTACGGCCGTGGTCCTATCGAGAACTATTCTGACCGTGAGGACTGCATGCGCATCGGAATCTACAGCGATGATGCCGACAACCAGTACTTCCCATACATCCGTCCACAGGAGAGTGGAACCAAGGGCGATATGCGCTGGTGGAACCAGACCGATGTTTCCGGCTTCGGATTCAAGGTGAAGAGCTGCAAGCCATTCTATGCTTCCGCCATCCACTTCGACACAGAAGAACTGGATGATGGTGATGACAAGGATCAGCGCCACAGTTTCAACCTGAAGAAGTCAAAATTCACCAATCTCTTCCTCGATGCAGAGCATTCTGGGGTGGCTGGTGAGAACTCTTGGGGTGCATGGCCTTTGGAGAAATATCGCCTCCATTATGGCGATAAGAACTTTACTTTCGTGCTCATTCCATTAGATAAATAGTAGAAAAGCAGGGATTTATACGAAAATCCAATATATTTAAACAGAAAATCCACCTCATTCGGGGTGGATTTTTTTATCTTTGCAGAAGATTTACTGCACTCGGCAATTTGAAAGCAAGCTTTCATTGCGCTCGTTTGTGTAATCTTTGCAGCAAATTACTGCACCACCTATATTTAACAAGGTGTAAGTACAGACCTAAAAAATAAAAATAACGAACAATATGAGAAAAGCAAAATTTTTCGCAGCAGCATTGCTGGCGATGTCTTCACTCGGAGCTTTCGCACAGCATCAGTTTACTGTTCAGGCTAACAAGCCTGGAGCAGAAATCCAGCCTACCATGTATGGTATCTTTTTCGAGGATATCAACTTCGGTGCCGATGGTGGACTCTATGCAGAGATGGTAGAGAACCGTTCCTTCGAATTCCCACAGCGCCTGATGGGATGGAATACATTTGGAAATGTAACCCTCAGCGACGTAAAACCTGCCTTCGACCGCAATCCTCATTATGTAACACTTGAGAGCGCAGGTGCACGTGAGAAACAGACTGGTCTTGAGAACCGTGGCTTCTTCGGCATGGGCTTGAAGAAGGATATGAAGTACGATTTCACCGTATATGGCCGTCTTCATCTCATCGATGGCAAGCAGGGCAAGATTCGCGTAGAACTCGTCAATTCAAAGAATGATGTGATTGCCAAGCAGGTCATCAACATCACCAATAATAAATGGCAGAAGCTTACTGCTACCCTTACTTCTCCTCAGACCGATGCCAAGGGTTTGATGCGTGTTTATCTGGAGAAGGGTTCTGAGAGCGTAGATCTCGACCATATCTCTCTCTTCCCTGAGGACAACTGGAATGGTCTCCGTGCCGACCTCGTACAGGATTTGGCTGATTTGAAGCCAGGCATCTTCCGTTTCCCTGGCGGATGTATCGTAGAGGGAACCGACCTCGATACCCGTTATGAGTGGAAGAACTCCGTGGGTGCTCCTGAGAACCGTCCTCTGAACGAGAACCGCTGGAGAGATACCTTCCCACATCGTCTTTTCCCTAACTATTATCAGTCATTGGGCTTGGGCTTCTATGAGTATTTCCTCCTTTCAGAGAAGATTGGTGCTGAGCCATTGCCTATTCTCTCTGTAGGTCTGGCTTGCCAGTATCAGAACGATGATAAGGATCCTAATGCACATGTAGCAGTCAAGGATCTCCAGAGCTATATCGATGATGCACTCGACCTCATCGAGTTTGCCAATGGTCCTGTCACTTCTAAGTGGGGTAAGCTCCGTGCCGATATGGGTCATCCAGCTCCATTCAATCTGAAGCAGATTGGTATCGGTAACGAGCAGTGGGGTCCTATGTATCCTGAGCGTCTGCAGAAGTTCATGGAGCAGATTCATACCAAGTATCCAAAGATCAAGATCTGCGGTTCATCTGGTCCATCTGCTGATGGAAAGGATTTCGACTATGGTTGGAAGCAGATGCGCAAGTTGGGCGTAGACATGGTGGATGAGCACTACTACAAGAGTCCGGAATGGTTCCGCAGCAATGCCAGCCGTTACGACAAGTACGACCGCAAGGGTCCTAAGGTCTTTGCCGGTGAGTATGCTGCTCATGCCGAGAATAATCCAAACTCTTGGGAGGCAGCCCTTTCTGAGGCAGCTTTCATGACCGGTTTGGAGCGTAATGCTGATGTGGTTTATCAGGCTACCTATGCACCTCTCTTCGCTCATGTAGAGGGATGGCAGTGGCGTCCGGACCTCATCTGGTTCGATAACCTCAGCTCTGTCCGTTCTGCCAACTACTATGTTCAGCAGCTCTACGGCGAGAACAAGGGTACCAATGTGTTGAAACTTACCGAGAACGGCAAGTCTGTAGCAGGCGAGAACGGTCTCTATGCCACCGCTTGTTTCGACAAGGCTTCCAAGAGCTACATCGTAAAGATTGCCAACACCTCTAACGAGGCAAAGGAAATCAACGTAACCTTTAATGGTATCAAGAAGTTGAACCCAGGTAGGGTAACCGTTCTCCATGCCGACGATATTCAGGCAGAAAACAAGATAGACAATAAAAATGTGGTTGTTCCTGTAGTATCAGATGCACAGGTTCAGGGCAATGTGTTGAACGTGAAGATGAAGCCAAACAGCTTTGTTGTATACCGTTTCTAATTGCCGACCTCCAATCTTCAATAAATCCTTAAGGTACAAATAGATAAGTGGATAATGTGAATCCCTTGCGACTCTAGTGGTTGCAAGGGATTTTTTCTCTTCTAATGCCCTTGAAATTACATGGCGACGCAGGAGTTTCAGTGTCAGGACGTAGGAAAGATTACGTCGCCATGTAGGAAAAAGGCACTTTATGTATAAGAAAAGTTTGAATTTTGCATAAAAAATACGCTCAAACGCTAGCAATTTGCTCATTTTTTCGTAACTTTGCACCCGCAAACTTATAATTAATAATAAAAGAAAGAATGGCTAATTTGAGATTTGAGGTTGTAGCCGAGGCCTTTAAGAAAAGACCTGTAGAGGTAGAGGCTCCTAAGGTGCGCCCTTCGGAGTACTTCGCCAAGTATGTATTCAACCGCCAGAAGATGTACAAGTATCTGCCATCTGATGTGTATGAGAAACTCATCGATGTGATAGATAACGGTACTCGTCTGGACCGTTCCATCGCTGATGCCGTGGCTGCCGGCATGAAGCTCTGGGCTGAGGAAAACGGGGTAACACATTATACTCACTGGTTCCAGCCATTGACAGAAGGTACTGCCGAGAAGCATGATGCCTTCGTGGAGCATGACGGAAAGGGTGGTATGATTGAGGAATTCTCTGGCAAATTGCTTGTCCAGCAGGAACCTGATGCCAGCTCATTCCCTAACGGCGGTATCCGCAACACCTTCGAGGCTCGTGGCTATTCTGCATGGGATCCTACATCGCCTGTGTTCATCATCGACGATACCCTCTGTATCCCTACCATCTTTATATCTTATACCGGTGAGGCTTTGGACTACAAGGCTCCATTGCTCCGCTCGCTCCATACTCTGAGTGAGGCGGCTACCGAGGTGTGCCACTATTTTTACCCTCAGGTGAAGAAGGTGCAGACCAATCTCGGATGGGAGCAGGAGTACTTCCTGGTAGATGAGAGTCTCTATTCGGCTCGCCCTGACCTGATGCTCACAGGCCGCACCCTGATGGGACACGACTCTGCGAAGAACCAGCAGATGGACGACCACTATTTCGGAACAATCCCTGAGCGTGTGCAGGCTTTCATGAAGGATCTTGAAATCCAGGCGCTCGAACTCGGCATCCCTTGCAAGACCCGTCATAACGAGGTGGCACCAAACCAGTTTGAGCTGGCACCTATCTATGAGGAGTGCAATCTTGCCGTAGACCATAATATGCTCCTGATGAGTCTGATGAAGCGTGTGGCTCACAAGCACGGTTTCCGTGTGCTCCTTCACGAGAAGCCATTCGCTGGTGTGAATGGTTCGGGCAAGCACAACAACTGGAGTCTCTGCACCGATACCGGCGTACTGCTCCATGCAGCAGGCAAGACACCGGAGGACAATCTCCGCTTCGTAGTCTTCATCGTAGAGACCCTGATGGGCGTTTACAAGCACAATGGACTGCTGAAGGCTTCTATCATGAGTGCTACCAATGCGCACCGTCTGGGAGCCAACGAGGCACCACCAGCCATCATCTCTTCATTCCTCGGCAAGCAGCTCACCGACCTGCTCGACCATATCGAGAAGGCAGATAAGGAAGAACTCTTCGCCCTGGCTGGCAAGAAGGGTATGGAGCTGGATATACCTGAGATTCCGGAGCTGATGATTGATAATACCGACCGCAACCGTACCTCTCCATTCGCCTTCACCGGAAACCGTTTCGAGTTCCGTGCCGTAGGTTCAGAGGCCAACTGTGCGTCATCTCTCATCGTACTGAATGCTGCCGTAGCTGAGGCTCTCGAAAATTTCAAGACTCGTGTAGATGCCTTGATAGCAAAGGGCGAGGACCAGACATCGGCTATTATAGATATTGTACGCGAGGACATTAAGACCTGCAAGCCTATCCGCTTCGATGGCAACGGCTATTCTGATGAGTGGAAGGAAGAGGCCCAGAAGCGTGGCTTGGACTGCGAGGCATCCTGCCCGGTAGTCTTCGACCGTTATCTGGACAAGGAGAGCATCGAGATGTTTGCCAAGACCAACGTGATGAGCGAGAGCGAGTTGAAGGCGCGTAATGAGGTGAAGTGGGAGACTTATACCAAGAAGATTCAGATAGAGGCTCGTGTGATGGGCGACCTGACCATGAACCACATCATCCCTGTGGCAACCCACTATCAGAGCCGTCTGGCAAAGAACGTAGAGGGTATGATTCACATCTTCGGTGGCGAGGAAGGCAAGAAACTGACCGCCCGCAACGTGAAGATTATCCGTGAGATAGCCGAGCGCACCGAGGCAATAGAGCGTGGTGTAGAGGCATTGGTAGATGCCCGCAAGGTAGCCAACAAGATAGAGAGTGAGCGCGAGAAGGCAGTAGCATATCACGACACGGTAGCTCCAAAGATGGAGGAAATCCGTTATCAGATAGACAAGCTCGAGCTTCTCGTAGCCGATGAACTTTGGACATTGCCAAAGTATCGTGAACTGCTGTTCATCAGATAATATTTCCTGGATAAGGAATTGATATAATAAAAAAGAGTGCATTGCCGTTAACAATGCACTCTTTTTTGCTTATCCTGAGCAGAAAAGTGCAAACTAAGTTAAATATTCATAAAAGTTTGGGGTTAAAACTCGTAACCTACACATAATCAAATAAAAATGTGTAATTTTGCAGTCCGATTATTTCGGGGATACGCTTAGAGTCCCCAAGATATGGTGTGTTAATAGCATGCCCTGTGGCCGGGGTATGTGGTTAGTGAATCACCTGTCTGAATAGTGAGTAAAAAAGATTAAAAACGTTTTTTAGTAGTAAATTTAAATTTTAAAATGGACACATTAAGTTACAAGACTATTTCCGTAAACAAGGAAACAGCTAAGAAAGAGTGGGTCGTAATCGACGCTACCGACCAGGTTGTAGGTCGCCTCTGCTCTAAGGTTGCTAAATTGCTCCGCGGAAAGTACAAGCCAACTTTCACTCCACACGTAGATTGTGGTGACAACGTAATCATTATCAATGCCGCTAAGGTAGTTTTCACTGGTAAGAAGGAAACTGATAAGGTTTACACTCGTTACACTGGTTATCCAGGTGGTCAGCGCTTCAACACTCCAGCAGAGTTGCGCAAGCGTCCTGATGGAATGGACAAGATCCTCCGTCACGCTATCAAGGGTATGTTGCCAAAGGGCCCTCTCGGTCGTTCTTTGATGGACAACCTCTTCATTTACGATGGCACAGAGCACAAGCACGAGGCACAGCAGCCAAAGGCTATTGATATTAACCAGTATAAATAATTAAGGTAGAATGGAAGTAATTAATGCAATTGGTCGCCGTAAGAGCGCTGTAGCTCGTGTATACCTCACAGAGGGTACCGGTAAGATCACAATCAACAAGAAAGATATTGAGACATATTTCCCATCAGCAATCCTTCGCTATGTAGTAAAGCAGCCATTGCAGTTGCTCGAAGCTGAGGGTAAGTATGATATTAAGGCAAACCTCGACGGTGGTGGTTTCACCGGTCAGAGCCAGGCTCTCCGCCTCGCTATCGCTCGTGCGCTCGTTAAGATCGACGCTAACGATAAGAAGGCTTTGAAGGATGCAGGCTTCATGACACGTGACTCACGTGCTGTTGAGCGTAAGAAGCCAGGTCAGCCAAAGGCTCGTCGTCGCTTCCAGTTCAGCAAGCGTTAATCTTATACATATTTTATTATATATATACAGATTATATATAGCTGAGCTAAAAAGTTTAGTATCTAAATCGGTGAGATTCCATTAATCGGGGACTACTCATCGACTGATCTAACATTAGATTCAAAAAGAAAGTAAACACAATTAAAAAAGAAAAAACAATGTCAAGAACAAATTTTGACCAGTTACTTCAGGCAGGTTGCCACTTCGGACACCTCCGTCGCAAGTGGAATCCAGCAATGGCTCCTTACATCTTCATGGAGCGTAACGGTATTCATATTATCGACCTCAACAAGACTGTCGCTAAGATCGACGAGGCTGCTGAGGCTCTCAAGACAATTGCCAAGACAGGTAGAAAGATCCTGTTTGTCGCTACTAAAAAACAAGCTAAGGACGTAGTTGCTGAGAAGGCAGCTTCTATCAATATGCCATACGTAAACGAGCGTTGGGCTGGTGGTATGCTCACCAACTTCCCTACAATCCGTAAGGCAGTTAAGAAAATGACAAACATCGATCGTCTGTTGAACGATGGTACATTCTCTAACCTCTCTAAGCGCGAGTTGCTTCAGGTAAGCCGCCAGCGTGCTAAGTTGGAGAAGAACCTCGGTTCTATCGCAGATATGGCCCGTCTCCCAGTAGCCCTCTTCGTTGTTGACGTAATGAAGGAGCACATCGCTGTTAAGGAGGCTAACCGTCTTGGTATTCCAGTGTTCGGTATCGTAGATACCAACTCTGATCCTAAGAATGTTGATTACGTTATTCCAGCTAACGACGATGCTAAGGATTCTGTAGATGCTATCCTTACTGCAGTTTGCGGTGCTATCGCTGAGGCTCTCGAGGAGCGCAAGGCTGAGAAGGCTGACGACAAGGCTGCTGCTGAGCAGAAGGACCAGCCTAAGAAGAAGGCTGCCCGCAAGGACGAGGCTGAGTAATTAGGCAAAGAAATATATACTGAAGCCATTGATTCTGTTTATGATTCGATGGCTTTAGTAGCTTTTAAGCAAAGATTATTATTAACTTTTTAATATAAAAATATTATTATGGCTGTTTCAATTGAAGATATCAAGAAACTTCGCGCTATGACTGGTGCTGGTCTTGCTGACGTTAAGAAGGCACTCACAGAGGCTGAAGGTGATTTCGATAAGGCAAAGGAGTTGCTCCGTGAGCGTGGTCTCGCTATCGCTGCTAAGCGTTCTGACCGTGAGACTTCTAATGGTTGCGTTCTCGTTAAGAAGGTTAACGATTTCGCTGCTATCATCGCTCTCAAGTGCGAGACTGACTTCGTAGCTAATGGTGCTGACTTCATCAAGTTGACATCAGACATCCTCGACGCTGCTATCGCTGCCAAGGCTCACACTCTCGACGAGGTGAAGACTTTGAAGGTTGGCGATGCTGATGCTCAGGCTGCTGTTACACAGCGCTCTGGTATCACTGGCGAGAAGATGGAGCTCGACGGCTACTGTGTTCTCGAGGGTGACAACATCGAGGTTTACGACCACATGAACAAGCACACTTTGTGTACTATGGTTCAGCTCAACGAGAACAACGAGGAGGCTGGTCACAAGGTAGCTATGCAGGTTGCTGCTATGCGCCCTGTAGCGCTCGACGAGTCTTCTGTTTCTGAGGAGACTAAGAAGACTGAGCTCGAGGTTGCTGTTGCCAAGACTAAGGAAGAGCTCGTAGAGAAGGCTGTTAACGCAGCTTTGAAGAAGGCTGGCATCAACCCAGCTCACGTTGACTCTGAGGAGCACATCGAGAGCAACACCAAGAAGGGTTGGTTGACACCTGAGCAGGCTGAAGAGGCTCGCAACATCAAGAAGACTGTTGGTGAGGAGAAGGCTGCTACTTTGAACCCTACTATGATCCAGAACATTGCTAATGGTCGTCTGGCTAAGTTCTTCAAGGAGAACTGCCTCGTTGACCAGGAGTTCCAGTTCGGTGACGGTGACAAGCAGACTGTTGCTCAGTACCTCGCTTCTCAGAGCAAGGATCTTAAGATCGTTGCTTACCAGCGCTTTACTCTTGCTGCTGAGTAATCATTACTCAAAAGCAAGCGTTAATTTGACTTATAGTTAAATTAGAATACCGGGAGTTATGAAGTTAAGCCTCGCTTTGCTTCTAACTCCCATTTCTTTTTTATATAAAAATTTGATGTTATGAAGATATTTGCCATCGGTATGAACTATACCGAACACAATAAATCGCTGCATGGCACGTTATCTAAACCAGAGCGTCCTGTCATCTTTACCAAGGCAGATTCTGCTTTGCTCAATAACGGCAAGCCTTTCTTCATCCCTGATCATCTGGGAAGAATAGAGTATGAAACCGAAGTAGTGGTCAGAATATCCAAGTTGGGAAAGACCATTCCGCAGCGTTTCGCTCACCGCTATTACGATGCAGTAACCGTAGGTATCGATTTTACGGCACGCGAGATGCAGAAGAAGCTGCGTGAGGCTGGCCAGCCTTGGGAACTCGCCAAAGGATTCGACGGTTCTGCGGTTATTGGCGAATGGGTCGACATCCAGAAGTTCCGTGATATCCAGGCACTGCACTTCCGCCTCGACCTCAATGACAAGACCGTACAGGAAGGCTGCACGAGCGATATGCTCTACAAGGTAGATGAAATCATCTCCTATATCAGCCAGTACTTCACGCTCAAGACGGGCGACCTGCTCTATACCGGATGTCCTACAGGCTGCGGTCCTGTCAACATCGACGACCATCTCGTAGGCTATCTCGAAGACAGGAAGGTGCTCGATTTTCACTGTAAATAAACAATATTGCAAGTAATATATCGATATGAACACAACGAAGGTTTGGAAATACATGCTGCTGGCATGCCTGCTCATGCTGGTGGTTCCTGCTCAGGCACAGCGATTCTTCAATCTGACCTCTTCTGAAGTCAGAGTAGATTCCGTGTTGCCCCGTTTCGTGTATTCCATTCCTTTGACCGGTGCATATCGTGATTCTGTATATACCGTCAGCCTGAAATATGGCGAGTATATCGATATGACTGCCTCCGACATCGCCAATTACAACCGCCTGTCGGGTGCAGTTCCTCCTGAGCAGGTATTTCCACAGCAGCGGGTTACCGAATGCCGCAAGCAGGGCGTACTCCAGATAGATTTCTGTCCTGTCGTATTCCGCAATAACCGCCATCAGCTGCTGGTCAGCTTCATGCTCCAGGTAGATGCCCGTCCTCTGAATCGCTCCGAGCGTTCCAGTCGAGGTTCTCTGTTGGCTAAGGGCAAAGTATCAGCCTTCACTTCTTCTGATGCTTTGCGCTCAGCCTCTTCCCTCTATGCCTCCCATTCCGTCCTAGCCTCAGGCAGATGGGCGAAGATCAGAGTCAGCGAAACCGGTTTCCATCAGCTTACCGAACAGGTAGTGCGCCAGGCAGGCTTCTCCGATATCAGCAAGGTGAAGATTTACGGCTATGGCGGCAATCTGCAGAACGAAGCCCTTCTGGCGAGCGAACTGCAGGCTACCGACGATTTGCAGGAAGTTCCTCAGTGCATCGTTGGCGGCAAGCATTATTTCTATGCCCAGGGTCCGGTATCCTGGAAGTCAGAAACCGCCCTCCAGCGCATCCGTAATCCTTATTCCGATTACGGCTACTATTTTATTACCCAGACCGATGGAGAGCCACTGGTGCAGGATTCTGCCACCTTTGTCTCTTCCCATTATCCGCAGTCATACGATTACCATTCCCTCTATGAGTCAGATGGTTACAGCTACTATCATGGCGGCAGAAACCTTTTCGATGCAGAAGAACTGAAGGTGGGCGATGAGAAGAAAGTGGTAATCACGAATACCACCGGTTCTGCGATAGGCAAACTCTCCGTAGCCCTGACTACCGCCACAAACAGCAAGGCTCAGATACTGAAGAATGGCAAGGCTTTGGGCGAAATCACCCTTTCTCTCATGAATGACAATCCTACGGAGGAAACTGCTTACCTCAAGGCTACAGAGCGGGTTGTCACCTATCCCGATTCCGATTTCCAGGATAAGGATACCATCTCCATCAAGGTCTTGTCGGGCGCTTCCATCCGCCTCGATTATATCTCCGTAACGTGGGAAAAGCCTCGAAGCTGTGCCTTTACCGCAGCCAACCTTGCCGCCGGTGGAAAGATTCCGGCTGCCCAGTATGTCTACGGCATCACCAACCAGGATCATCATGCCGATGGAGCAGCCGATATGGTCATCATCATCCCGACCTCACAGAAACTGCTGAAACAGGCTCAGCGACTGAAAGAATTTCATGAACAGCACGACGGACTGCGCATTACCATTGTGCCTGCCGATGAACTCTATAACGAATTTTCTAGCGGTACCCCCGATGCCAAC
Source organism: Segatella copri (assembly GCF_009494835.1). Lineage (GTDB taxonomy): Bacteria > Bacteroidota > Bacteroidia > Bacteroidales > Bacteroidaceae > Prevotella > Prevotella copri_F. Next base: position 253,982 of record NZ_VZBE01000055.1, on the reverse strand, counting down.
GCCTACCGCCGCTACCTGCGCATGCTTTCCGATAAAGCGCAGAGCGAGGCAGATATGCCGAAATATCTCCTGCTCTTCGGCGACTGCGTATGGGATAACCGCATGCTTACCTCCGGTTGCAGAATCCTGAATCCTGACGATTATCTGCTGTGCTTTGAGAGTGAAAACTCCTTCAGCGCCGTATCCTGCTTCGTCAGCGACAGCTGGTTCGGTATGCTCGGCGAGGGAGCCGGACTGTATCCTAACCGTGAGCTGCAGGATGTAGCCGTAGGCCGCTTCCCGGTAACTTATGCAGAAGAAGCCCAGGTGCTGGTAGACAAGACCATCAGTTATGCTCAGAATGCCAATGTAGGCGCCTGGCAGAACACCCTGATGTTTATGGGCGATGACGGAAACGAAAACATCCACATGAAGGATGCCGATGAGGTGGCAAATGATGTGCTCACCACCTATCCCGCCTATCTCGTCAAGAAGGTGATGTGGGATGCCTATACCCGCGAAACCTCCTCTTCGGGCAATACCTATCCTGAGGCTGCTAAAATCATCAAACAGCAGCAGGCGGCGGGAGCCCTCATCATGGATTATGCCGGACATGGCGATCCTACCCAGATGTCGAGCGAATCGGTTCTGAAACTCACCGATTTTACCAATTTCCGCAATACCAACCTGTCGCTCTGGGTAACTGCCTCCTGCGATATCATGCCGTTCGACGGACTCGAAGCCAATATCGGCGAATCAGCGCTGCTCAATGATAAAGGTGGCGCAGTAGCCTTCTATGGCACCACCCGTACCGTTTACGCCCAGTATAACAGACATATCAACCGTGCCTTCATCCACAGAGTGCTCAGTCTGGTAGATGGCAAGCCAGTCACGATAGGCGAGGCGCACCGGTTGGCGCAGAACGACCTGGTGAGCGGCAACGGACCAACTTCCGGCTCCGATGTCACGGTGAACCATCTCAACTATTCCCTCTTGGGCGACCCGGCGCTTGCGCTCAATCTGCCTAAGCGTCAGATAGTAGTAGATTCCATCAACGGCATCCCTGTTGCCGGAGCCGCAACCCTGCCGATGCTCAAGGCAGGCTCTATCGCCCGCATGGCAGGTCATATCGAGGGAGCAGACGACTTCCGGGGCGTCATCACCGCTACCGTAAGAGATTCCAAGGAGACGATTACCTGTCGCCTGAACGATACCGGCAAGGATGGCGCCGAGAAGGCTTTCGAATACAAAGACAGAACCAAGACCCTGTATCAGGGCACCGATAGCGTAAGAGGCGGCAAGTTTGCCTTCTCCTTTGCCGTTCCGCTGGATATCAATTATTCCAACCAGAGCGGTCTGGTCAACCTCTATGCGGTGAATACCTCCAAGACTCTCTCCGCCCACGGCTCCAGCGAGCAGTTTACGGTAGGCGAGAGCGAGGAGCAGAAGAACGATTCCATCGGTCCTTCCATCTACTGTTATCTCAATTCGCCTTCCTTTGTAGATGGCGGCAATGTCAACACCACTCCGTTCTTTGTGGCAAAGATAACCGATAAGGACGGAATCAATGCTGCCGGAAGCGGTATCGGCCACGACCTGCAGCTGGTGATAGATGGCGATATGTCGAAGACCTACGTGCTGAACAGCAATTTCACCTACGATTTCGGAACCTATACCAGCGGTTCTACCTATTACAGCATACCGCAACTGGAACCGGGCAAGCACGAACTCACCTTCCGAGCCTGGGATATCCAGAACAACAGTTCTACGGTGAAGCTCCGCTTCAATGTGGTGAAGGCACTGAGTCCTGCGCTCTTCGATGTGGGCGTAACCGCCAATCCGGCCAAGACCTCCACTACCTTCATCATCAGTCACGACCGCACAGAGAGCGATATGGACGTGGTGGTAGAAGTGTTCGATTCATCGGGCAGACAGCACTGGCGCCATTCCGAAAGCGGTGTACCTACCTCGGGCAGCTATACCGTCAGCTGGGACCTCACCTCCGATAGCGGCACCCCTCTGGGCACCGGCGTATATCTCTATCGCGTCAAGGTGGCGAGCGATGGCAGCAGCTACACCTCAAAAGTCAAGAAACTCATCATAATTAAATAACAATATATATTTACAATGGCAATGAAAAGAATCTATAAGATATTCGTCTTGGGATGTCTCGCTCTGATGGCATCAGAAGTGAAGGCGCAGGATAAGAAGGATCTCTTCAATCCTGTGAACTATGCAGTCATTTCGCAAACCATAGCTCCTGATGCCCGTGGTGGCGGTTTGGGAGACATCGGTGCGGCTACCGACCCTGATGTCAACTCCCAGTACTGGAATCCGGCAAAATATCCTTTCACCATTTCGCGTGCCGGTGTTTCGCTCAGTTTCACTCCTTGGCTGCGCTCGCTGGTCAATGATATGAATCTTGCCTATCTCTCTGGTTATTACCGCATTGGCGATTATAGTGCCGTATCGGCATCGCTCCGCTATTTCAATATGGGAGAAGTGTACACCAGTCAAGAGGGTGCCGAGACAGGCACGGGTATGACCATCAATCCTTACGAGATGTCGGTCGATGTGGCTTATTCTCTGATGCTCAGCGAGAAGTTCTCTCTTGCTGCCGCCATCCGCTGGATCTATTCCGATATGCGCTTCGATTATACCGAAGATAATTCGCCTGCCTCCGCTTTTGCCGCCGATATTGCCGCCTATTATCAGAACTATGTGGTCATCGGTCAGCGTGAATGCCAGTTGGGTTTGGGTTTGAATATTTCCAACATCGGTAGTAAGATTACCTTCAGTGGCAAGGAGTATGGCGAGTTCCTGCCAGCCAACATGCGTCTGGGTGCTTCGCTGATGATTCCTATCGACGAGTACAACCGCGTAACCCTGGCAGCCGATGCCAGCAAGTATCTGGTGCCTACCGTTCCGAAGCAGGAAGAGGGTGAGGACAATTCTGAATACGAAGACCGTGTGCATCGTGAGTATGATGATATTTCGGGCATCAGCGGTATCTTCAAGAGTTTCAGCGATGCCCCTGGCGGTTTCAAGGAAGAGTTGGAGGAAATCAACTACGGTCTGGGTGCCGAGTATGTATACAATGATAAGTTTGCGCTCCGTGCCGGTTATCATCACGAGAGTCAGAGCAAGGGTAACCGCAAGTACTTCACCGTAGGTGCCGGTTTCAAGATGAATGTCTTTTCGCTCGATGCTGCTTATGTGGTGGCTACCGCCAAGAGCAACCCGCTCGACCAGACCCTCCGCTTCACCCTGTCGTTTGATATGGATGGACTGAAGGACCTCTTTAAAAGATAGTGTTGAATGTTGAATGTTGAATGTTGAATGAATAGTGTTGAATGTTGAATGTTGAATGTTGAATTAGGCTAGCGCCCTTGAGTCCGTTAGGCAAAAATTCAACATTCAACATTCAACATTCAACATTCAATTAATTTAAAGTTATGAATATACGTGTAGGATTTGGATATGATGTCCACAAGCTGGTGGAGAACCGCGACTTGTGGCTGGGAGGAATCAAGATAGATTATGAACTGGGATTGCTGGGCCACAGCGATGCCGATGTGCTGATACATGCCATTTGCGATGCCCTGCTGGGTGCCGCCAATATGCGTGATATCGGATATCATTTCCCGGATACGGCAGCAGAGACACTGAATGTGGATTCTAAAATTCTGCTCCGCAAAACGATGGAACTGATAGCTACCAAGGGCTATACACTGGGCAATATCGATGCCACAGTCTGTGCCGAACGCCCTAAACTCAACCCGCATGTGCCAGCCATGAAAGCCTGTCTGGCAGAGGTGATGGGGGTAGACGAAGACCAGATATCCATCAAGGCAACAACCACCGAGAAACTCGGATTCACGGGCAGAATGGAGGGCATCTCCGCCTATGCCACCGTTCTTATCCAGAAAGGATAGAACGCAAGCAGCACGCCCTTAAAGGGCAAAAGCTTTATATTCAGCAAAATGTAGAATAAGTGTCAGAAAGTTGTTAATTTCCGTTTCTTTTGTTCATTTTTGCTTGATATATATCAAAAAAATGCAAAAACGTCACACTTTCTTGGCTGAATATTTGGTGAATAGCCGAAATAGTAGTAATTTTGCAGCGTCAAAAGGTTAATAGATTGTTTAGGTTAGTAGTAATAGATTTAGGTTTTTAGTTATTAGGTTTTAAGGTAGATTGTTTAACCGATAATTGAGACAGTCGTGAGACTATTTTGATTAGACTTTTTAAGTTAAACATATTGCATGCCACAGCTCGTTGAGAGTTGTGGTATGTTTTTTTTATGCCCCTTTCTCCCCCTTCCGTTTCCTCTTTTCCGATTTCCTCGAAAAAAACATGCCTTTTTATTTTGTTTTGTCTCCGATTTGTGCTATCTTTGCAGTATCAATCAATATACGCAGCTTTTTGCGGTATCAAAAATATACGCAGATGAGAGTACTCATAGTAAATACAAGTGAAAAGACAGGCGGAGCGGCAGTAGCAGCCAACCGCCTGATGGATGCCCTTAACAACAATGGCGTTAAGGCAAAGATGTTGGTACGCGACAAGGAGACAGAAGACATCACCGTAGTCAGTCTGCCCCGTTCGCTCAGGTTGCAGTGGAACTTCCTGTGGGAGCGCTGGTGCATATTCTGGCATCTCCATTTCTCCCGCCAGCGCCTCTGGGAGGTAGACATGGCAACATCGGGCACCGATATCACCAGGCTCCGCGAGTTTCAGGAGGCAGATGTCATCCATCTCTCCTGGATCAACCAGGGCATGCTCTCACTCAAGAACATCCGCAAGATTATCCGCAGCGGCAAACCGGTGGTATGGACCATGCACGATCTCTGGCCAGCTACCGGCATCTGCCATTATGCCCGCGGCTGCAACCGCTATGCCTCCGCCTGCGGCAACTGTCCGCTTCTCCCCAATAAAGGCAGCAAGAACGACCTCTCAGCAAAGATATTCCGCCGCAAGAAGGAACTCTACCATCGCGGCGCCATCTCCTTCGTCACCTGTAGCCGTTGGCTCGAACGGCAGGCAAAGGGTAGCGGTCTCTTCGTAGGCCAGCGCATCACCAACATCCCGAATCCGATAGATACCCATGTGTTCTGTCCGCAGGATCAGGCAGAGGCGCGTCTGCGTGCCGGTCTGCCAGCCGACAAGCATATCATCCTCTTCGTATCCCAGCGCGTAACCGACGAGCGCAAGGGCATGCGTTATTTCATCGAAGCCATCGACCGGCTGGTAGCGCGCTATCCTGAGATGAAGGAGAATACCGCCATCGCTATCCTGGGCGGCCATTCAGAGGAAGTAAACCTCACCCTGCCGTCCTATTCGCTCGGCTATGTCAGCGATGAGAAGCAGATTGTGGCAATCTACAATTCAGCCGATGCCTTCGTGCTGCCATCGCTCGAAGATAACCTCCCTAACACCATCATGGAGTCGATGGCGTGCGGCGTGCCGAGCATCGGGTTCAGGGTAGGAGGTATACCGGAGATGATAGACCATCAGCAGAACGGCTACGTGGCCAACTACCGCGATACCGAAGACCTGGCGAGTGGCATCCACTGGGTACTCGAAGAGGCCGACAGGGCGGCGCTGAAGCAGGCATGTCTGCAGAAGGTAGCACAGAACTATTCGCAGCATGCCGTAGCATTGAAATATATTGAAGTTTATAACGAGGCGATGGCCTACAAAAACTATAAGTTATGATTAAGTTCACCGTCGTAACCTGTACGTACAATGCCGAGAAGGAGTTGCAGCGTACCCTCGACAGCGTGCAGCGCCAGACCTACTGCAACATTGAGCACATCATCATGGATGGCGGTTCCCGTGACCGCACCCTCCAGCTGGTGAAGGCATATCAGCATCGCAATGCAGTAGGCGAGAGCTCGCACGAAATCGTGGTCATATCAGAGCCCGACAAGGGACTTTATGATGCCATGAACAAGAGCATCGACCGAGCTACGGGCGATTACCTGGTGTTCATGAATGCCGGCGACACCTTTCCTACAGCCGATACGCTGGAGTACGTAGAAGGCTGTGTAGGCGAAGGCGAATTACTGCCCGGCGTACTTTACGGCGATACCGATATCGTGGACGAGATGGGCCATTTCCTGCGTCATCGCCGTCTAGCCCCACCCAAGAAGCTCACGTGGCGTTCGTTCATCTGGGGCATGCTGGTATGCCACCAGTCATTCTATGCCCGCACAGACATAGCCCGTGAGATTCATTACGATCTGCACTATCGTTATTCGGCAGATGTAGACTGGTGCATCCGCATCATGCGGGAGTCATCTCGCCGCAAGTTGCCGTTGCGCAACGTCCATGCCGTCCTCACCCATTTTCTGGATGGCGGCATGACCACGCAGAACCATCAAGCCTCCCTAAAGGAGCGTTTTCAGGTGATGCGCACCCATTACGGCCTTCTTCCCACCCTTGCAGTTCATGCCTGGTTCGTGATAAGAGGGGCTGTAAAGAGATAGATTGACGAAAATTCCGTTTGGCGTTCTGGCTTTTTCTAACGGCTATAGAGAATGTGATATTTTTCTTACGTCTTGCTTGCTTTCTAAACGTGAAAAATAAAGACAAAAATAAAGGTGCTGTGTCATAAGTCCGTAATACAGGTTTGCAAGTCCGTTAGGCGTTAGGGGGAGATACGCCTAGCGGACTCGCTAGCTTGTATTGTTGATTTATGACACACCCTCTAATTTGTTAAACAAACTCAGAGCTTTACATTGTAGAAAAGTCCTCTTTATTAACTGTTCTTTTGCACGCAAGCGCATGCAGCAGGATATTCAAATAGTTCAGTTAGCTTACTCAAGTGGCTCTATCAGCTTAATCAAGTGGCTCAATCAGCTTAATCAAGTGGCTCAATCAGATTACTCAAGTGGCTCAATCAGCGAGTCCAGCCGTCTGCGTAAGCGAGTACAGCCGTCTGCGTAACCCAGTTCAGCCATATCCTTAACCCGACGCAGCCGCTTCAGTTGGTAAACGGAAGTATATCGTTTGTTTACCTCATTTGGGTGGGCAATGACTATCAGGGCAATTTAGTCTTTCAGAGGGTACCATGAGGGCCAATAATAGGTACCATCAGGGCCAATTATGTGTTTTCTGATATGCCCGAATGACTACCAGAGCAAATCACGAAAATACATATTTGAATATCAGATAGTTAGACGAGAATTTTCTTTTCTATACTATACCAAGTATATTATATATATACATTTACATCAATTACACTATACGTAATACGGGAGGAAAAAGATTTTTTTTATCAACATTTCAGCTCATTTTGCCAGAAAAAATGTCTAAAACTCTTGTGCGAATGGAAATAATGTCGTAACTTTGCGCTATAGAATTTTAAAACAGATGGTTATCAATACCAGCGATACGGCAGACGGCAAACGGGATGGATGCATCGACAGTCTTGGAAATAACAGGACTGCCGATGGATGAGATACAACAGCTGATAGGCTAGAGAAGAGCCTGCAGGTCGGTGATGACGGCCTGGGTGTAGGCTCTTATCTGAGATGCAGACAGATTGCTGATATGCTCGGGAGCGAGGGCGGCGATGTGCTGGCGGGTCTCCATCTCTATCATCGTGGCGATAGGGAGGAGCTTGTGGGCTGCCTTGCCGATGGCTTCTATTGATAACTCGCCATCTGTTGCCTGCTGGAGGTTCTGGAGATGGGATGACAACTCTTGCTTGACGGTGCTGAGTATCTCGGCTTCTGCCTCCGGATCGCCTTCTGCAAAGGCCAGGAGGGGTGCAAAGCGGGATTTCTTATTGGTTTTCTCTGCTATATCCTCTGCTGCTGATGCTGTATCCCTTGTTTTCTCTGCCATATCCTCTGCTTCTGATGCTGCATCCTCCAATCCGAGGATTTCTTTCAGCTTCTCTGTGCTGAACGGCTTGAAGAGGCAATCGTCGAAACCGGCTTCTTTCAACTCTCTGATGATGCTGGCATCGTGGGCAGTCATCGCTACTACCTTCATGTGGCTGTGGTTGATGTGCTGAATCATCCTGATGCCGTTCATCTCGGGCATTTCGATATCCATCATCATCAGCGCAGGATGCTCGTTGTGGAGCATGGTGAGCGCCTCGGCTACATGCAGACAGGCAAAGACTTGCCAACTGTCGCCTACCAGCTTCTTCAGCATCTCCTGAAGCAGACGGAGCTGCAACGGGTCGTCATCGAGCAGCAGTATCTTATGGTTTTCGAAATGGGGCTTGACTGGGGCGAGCGGCTTCTGCTCTTCTGCCTCTTCTACTGCAGGAGCGGTGCCTAAGGCAAGCGGAATGGTGACGGTGAAGGTGCTGCCCTTGTCCTTGACGGATTCCAGACGCAGGGTGCCCTGGAGCAGATTGACCAGTTCCTGGGTGATGTTCAGTCCGAGACCGGTGCCCTCGATGCCCTGGGCACTCTTCAGACGGGTGAACGCCTGGAATACCTTCTGGCGCTCTTCGGTGGTCATGCCCTTGCCGGTATCCCTTACCGAGAAGGTGAGGAGGTGCTGGGGACTGATGGCTGCCTGGATGGTGACGCTGCCCTTATCAGTATACTTGATGGCATTGCTCACCAGGTTGTTGAGTATCTGACGGATGCGGAAGGCATCGGCACGGTAGTAGGTCTGCGGACTGCTGATGCCATCGAGCTCCAGATGCAGTTCCAATCCCTTCTCACGGCTCAGAATCTGCATCTCTCCGGCACACTGGCGGAACATGTCGGCAGGCGAGAAATCTACAGGGTTCAGCTTCATCAGTCCGTTTTCCAACTGGTGATAATCGAGCAGGGCGGCAACGAGACGGGAGAGATGGGTGGCAGAACCCTTGATGCTGTTGAGACAGGAGATGCCCTGCGGGTTGTCGACATAATCCTTCATCAGGTCGATGAAGCCCGAGATGCTGGCAGCCGGAGCCTTGATGTCGTGGGTGATGGTGAGGAGCAGGCGCTCGCGCTGGTTCATGATGCGCCTGATTTCCTCGTTAGCCTCTTCGAGATTCTCGCGGTAGATGCGTTCCTTCTGCGTATCGCGGTAGATGTAATAGACGAGGATGACGGCGGCTGTGATGGCTACGATGGCAAGCAGACCTATCTGCCAGAGCAGATTCTGGCGAGCCTGCATCGCCTGGTTGATAGCCTGCTGCATCGCCTGACGTTCGCGCTGGTGGATATCGTTGAGCTGCTGGGAGGAGCGCAGGGCGAGGCGGGCATTGGTTATCTGCAGGTCTCTCACCTCGCGGTTGATGGCATCATGGTTATCGTGTGTAGACTGCTTCTCCTTGCGGTCAATCTGTTCCAGGATATCGGCTACGTTTCCGGCTAAGTTGACCGGGGTAGAGAGGGTATCGGTGACAGCCTGGTTGCTGTCGCGTCTGATGCTGAGCGTTTCGGCATGTTCCTTCTTGAAGGCATCGGCAAGGCGGCGGAAGAAGCCCTTGCGGGTTTTCATCACCTCTACGGTGGTGTTCTTTGCCACATGGGTCTTGGGTGCCTTGGAATGCACGACAACGGAATCTTCGCCACTGTTGAGGCTGTTCATCTTCTCGTGCAGATAGTTGTGGGATGACTTGCCCTGCATGGCGCGGGTAAGCTGCTGCAGATTGGTCTGTTCCTCCTTGAGCAGGTTGGACATGGTACTGTCGGCTGCCTGTCGTTTTTCGATATAGTCGCGGGTTGCCTGGTTGATAGCGAGCACGGTTGTGGTGTTGCGATATACCAGCCCTATCGCCAGAATCAGTACGATGGCGACGATGATGTAACCCAGGGCTACCTTGAAAGGAACGTTTGTTTGCTGCATCTTCTTATCTTTTAATGTTTTGAGTCTTTTTGCTATTTGCGTGCAAAGTTAATCAAAAATGCGATATAAACCAACGAAAACAGGAGATAAATGCCAAAATCTGGTCATCTATCTCCTGTTTCATTGAAAGCGACGCGTAATTACTATTTTCTGAAGGTGAATTTACTCTGCTACGGTTGAATCCACTGTTGCTGCTGGTGCCTCAACAGGTGTTGCTGTTGTGTCGGCTGGAGCTACTGTGTCTACTGGTTCTGAACCTGCAACGCTTACCATTCTGTTACCTGCAAATACATTGCTAACTGATACCATTGCTACTGCTGCGATAACTGCAAATACTAACTTTTTCATAATTCTTTTGTTTTTTAATTGTGAATATTATTGTTTATTAATTCTCTTGCTGAAACTCATTTGCGAGTTCGCTAAATAATATCACAATAGGCGTGCCAGAAAATGATGGATTTGGTTAAGTATCTGATAATCAATATAGATGATGCTTTGTGCCAGAAATGGGAGGTGGGGAAAGTGGGGAAAAGGTGTAGAAAAATTCCCCAATATAGTGTGGAATATATTGGGGAATCGGGGTGTGGCATGTTTTACTCCATGCCGTATTTCTTCATTTTGTTGTAGAGAGTCTTGCGGTCGATGGCAAGCAGTTGGGCAGCCTTGCTCTTGTTGCCGTGGGTGGCTCTCAGGGCAGCGGCGATGCTTTCCTGTTCCGACTGTTCGCTGTGCAGCTGCATATTGATTGGTCGGGCTGTGGAGGTCTGTGCCATCGTCTTCTCCAGTTCCTGGGCACCGATATACTTGCCACGGGTGAGCAGGGTGGCGCGCTTCATCACATTGTTCAGTTCGCGCAGGTTGCCCGGCCAGTCGTATGAGGCAATGATTTCTGAGGCTTTGGCATCCATTCCGAGCACATTCTTGCCCAGTTCCTGGTTGGCGTGCTTGATAAAGAGGTTGGCAAAGAGGAAGATGTCGGCACCTCTGTCCTTGAGGGCAGGCATGTAGATGGTAAACTCGTTGATGCGGTGATAGAGGTCCTCTCTGAACTTGCCTTCGGCTACCGCCTGCGCCAGATTCTCGTTGGTGGCACAGATGAGTCGGATATCCACATCAATCTCCTGCGTGCTGCCCAGCGGACGGATTTTCCTCTCCTGCAAGGCTCTGAGGAGCTGCACCTGTACTTCGTAGTTGAGGTTTCCCATCTCATCGAGGAAAACCGTTCCGCCGTTAGCAATCTCGAAGGCGCCCTTCTTATCCTGTTCGGCTCCGGTAAAGGCACCCTTCTTATATCCGAAGAATTCTGATGCAGCCACCTCCTTAGGGATGGCACCGCAGTCGATGGCATAGAAAGGCTTGTCCTTGCGCAGACTCTGTTCGTGGATGCTGCGCGCCACATATTCCTTTCCGGTGCCGCTGGCTCCGAGAATGAGCACTGACATCGGGGTAGGGGCAACGAGCGAAACGAACTCATAGAGCTGTTTTGAAGCCTCGCTTTCACCTTTTATATATCTAGGCACCTTCGTAGCACCCTGCTGCTCTTCTTGGGGCGCATCCTGCATGGCGGAAGATTCCGCAGGCTGAGGGGCAGAAACCGCTGAAGCAGCCGACTGGATAGCCTCACGGATTTTCTCTAAGAGGATTTCGGGATGGAAAGGTTTGGCCACGTAATCGGTAGCACCCGATTTCATGGCACATACGGCATTCTGAACCTCTGCATAGCTAGTCATTACGATAAAAGGCAGGTGGGCATCGGACTTTCTGATATGCTGGAGCAATACCAGTCCGTCGTGGTCGGGCAGGCGCAGGTCGGAAAGAACCAGATGGAATGCATCTTCTGCCGCCATCGCCTTGATGGCAGCGCCTACGGATGTTACCCTTTCCACATCGAATCCTTTCTTTTTGAGCCAAGTCTGTATCATGGTTCCGAATGCCAAATCGTCTTCAACAATCAATATCCTCTTCATGATGTTCTGTTTTATCCTCTTCTGAAATATCGTTATATATAACTTTGTGCAAAGGTACGGAAAAGTTATATGGAAAGCTATTTAATTCACATTATTTAGCAATAAAACCGACTAAAATTCTACAAACCCTGTTCTATTATCTTATTTTTAGTGAAAAGAACAATTGTTTTCGGATAAAAGCATGCTAGTTGCTTTATTTTTTGTATCTTTGCATCCATGTTATAACAAGATTTAGAGTCATGAATCCGATAGTACAAACCATCATATTGTCAGCTTCGGCGGTGCGCATGTTGCCGCATATCGCTCTGTATCTGCTCCATAAGAAGGAGATAGATGCCGACCTGCTGAAGGTGCAGGACAGGAAGCCTACGGTGCTCAACCTGATTAAGGCATGCACCCGCGAAAGGAGTTTCCGCAATCTGTTTTATTACCGCATGGGCGAATACCGTTCGGTTTTCATCAGCTGGCTGTTGCCACCCGAGCGTACGATGACCATCTGGTGCCCGCATATCGGGAAGGGAGCGCATCTGGAGCACAGCTATGCCACCTATCTCAACGCAGAAAGTATAGGTGATGACTTCTACTGTCTGCAGATGGTGACGCTGGGCAACGGCAAGGGCGGCAGGCCTACCATAGGAAATGACGTGAAGATTTATACCGGTGCCACGGTCTTCGGCGGCATCCATATCGGCAACCACGTGACGATAGGCGCCGGTGCCGTGGTATTCCAGGATATTCCCGACGGGGCTACCGTGGTAGGGAATCCGGGGAGAATCATTCAGAAATAATCAATTTAAAGATAGAGAATATGAACTATGCATTGATCATAGCCGGAGGTTCTGGCAACAGAATGGGACAGGACATCCCAAAGCAGTTTATGCATGTAGACAACTGTCCTATCATCATCCATACGATGATGGCTTTTCAGAAGCATCCTGATATTCAGGGTATTGCTGTGGTATGTCTGGCAGGTTGGGAAACGGTACTGCAGTCGTATGCCAACCAGTTCTGCATTACCAAGTTGAAGTGGATATTCCCTGGCGGAAGCAATGGTCAGGAGTCTATCCACAATGGTATCTATGGCTTGAAAGAGGCGGGATGCGGTGATGACGACCTGGTGCTGGTACATGATGCCGTGCGCCCACTCTTGTCGCAAGACATCATCTCATCCAATATCGCCATCTGCCAGAAGTATGGCTATGCCATTACGGGTATCAAATGTAGAGAGGCTATCCTGGAGAGCGAAGATGGTTTTACGACCAACACCAGTATTCCGCGCGACAAACTGATCCGTACGCAGACTCCCCAGACCTTCCGTTTGGGCAATCTGATAGCAGCCCACGAAGAGGCTAAGGAGAAGGGCATCACCAATTCGGTGGCATCCTGTACGCTGATGGCAGAACTGGGAGGCAGACAGATGCATATCGTGCCTGGTTCAGAGAAGAACATCAAGATAACCACCGTTGAGGATCTGGAGATACTGAAGGCACTGATGAAGGTTCAGCCTGAGGCTTGGTTAAAATAAATATGTTATGATAGGAAATTCACCATATAAGGAAGATATTGCGCGCCTTTTCCGGGAAGGTTTGGAATTGGAGCGTCTGCATGGCAAAACCATTTTTGTGGCTGGTGCTACAGGATTGGTAGGAGGCTGTGTGGTTGATGTGCTGATGCAGAATCCTGCCCGGTGCTACAAGGTGATAGCAGCCGGAAGAAACAAGGAACGTGCCCGACAGAAGTTTGCTGCCTATTGGGAGGATGAATCTTTCTTCTTTGCAGAGATAGACGTTACCCAGCCTGTCATCAAGAGCATGGACAGGATGATAGAGGTACCAGTCTATAATGAGTTGGCTGAGGGCGCTGATTACATCATCGATGCAGCCAGCAATGCGAGTCCTAACTTCTTTAAGCAGAACCCTGTAGAGGTGATGAAGGCAAACATCAACGGCGTATCCAACCTGCTGGAATATGGATTGAGTCACCGCATGCAGCGCATGGTTTATATCTCTTCGGGTGAAATCTATGGCGAGGGCGATGGCTCTGAATTTACCGAGAAGAGCAGCGGCTATGTGGATTGTGCATCGGTGCGTGCCTGCTATCCATCTTCCAAACGTGCTGCCGAAACGCTCTGCATGGCATACGGAGCAGAGTATGATGCCGATGTGGTGATAGCCAGACTGAGTCATACCTATGGGCCGGGCTTTACGGAGAGTGACAATAGGGTGTATGCCCAGTTTATCCGCAATGTTCTCAGGGGTGAGGATATCGTCCTGAAGAGCAAGGGTGAGGCTTTCCGCTCCTGGCTCTATGTGGTAGATGCCGCCCACGCCATCTTGCGCCTTCTGCTGGATGGAGAGAAGGGGAATGCCTATAATGTGGCTCATTCAGAATCGAATATCTCCATTCGGGAATTGGCAGAACTGATAGCGCGGAAAGCGGACAGGAAGGTGGTGTTTGATATTCCTGAGGCGGATGCGCAGCAGGGCAATACCACGCCTATCACCAAGGCAACCTTCAGTACGGATAAGCTCAAGGCTCTAGGCTGGAACCCGCTCTTTGATGTAGAAGAAGGTTTCGGGCATACCTTGCAGGAAGTGAGGGAAGACTAAAGCTTTCTTTTAATCTCATCCCATGTTTCCCGCTTTTCCATGTTCAGATAGTAGCGAAGGTGTTTCTCTACTCTCTGTTCTACGGGTGGAAACTTCATATAGTCGCCAAAGAAGTGGCGCAGATAGGTATCAGCCTGCTCCGGCAGCAAGACGGTGGTATCCTCGAACGGGAATTCCTTGCCCTTGCCGAGCCATTCCTTCGGGAAAATCTCCTTATAGTGGTAGGAACCTGTATTCACCAGTACGTTCTTCGCCTTATCGAAGTCATACCGGTGACTCATCTCGTCCATCTGCTGGATGAGGCGGTGGCGCATCTTGCTGCGGCAGAAGAAGGCGATCGTCTTGATGGCAAAGCGGCCCCAGGTTTCCTTGTGCAGGAGCAGGGAAATGTACTCAAAGAAAGTATTGTGGGTGGTTACGGCATTCAGACGGTTGATGGTCTTAGAGTATTTGCGATACAGCGCCTTTGCCGTTTCCAGGTCATCGTCGGTGGCATCAAGAGGGAAGATATCTACGTAAAGACCGATGATGCAGGGACGCTCCTTCTCCTCGATAAGGGTAGTTTCGCGATTCACGAGTTTGGAGAAATACAGAGGGTATGACTCGTTGTTGTAGGGAGTTACTACCTCGTATTTGCCAAAGTCTTCATGCTTGGCGATTTCGAGCAGACGGTCGTAGTCGGGGCGTGGCATCAGTACGTCGATGTCATCGTCCCAGGGAATCATTCCGTGGTGACGGGCGGCTCCGATGGCGGTGCCGGCACAACAGTAATATCTGAGGTGATACTTGTTGCAGATTTCGATGAAAGCCTTCAATATATCGAGTATTGTGGCGTTCCATTCCTTCTTGATGTTCTTAATATCCATACTTTTTTCTGTTTTACGGCTGCAAAAGTAAGCAAAAAGTTTTGAACTTCAAACTATTTATGCTACTTTTGCATTCTAAAAAGTAAAAACAAGTAATATTCCATATTTATCAGATAGAAACGATGGCAGAATCATTAAAGGAAAAAACCGCCAAGGGATTGTTCTGGGGAGCGATGAACAGTGGCTCTACCCAGGTACTCAATATCCTCTTTGGCATCTTCTTGGCGCGTTTGTTGTCGCCAGCCGATTATGGTATCATCGGCATCCTCACCATATTCACCCTGATAGCGGGCAATCTGCAGAGTAGCGGTTTTACCCAGGCACTGGTGAATATCAGGAAACCCACCGACAATGATTATAACTCGGTGTTCTGGTTTAATGTCCTGGTGAGTCTTACCATGTATGTAGTGCTCTTTTTCTGTGCGCCGCTGATAGCAGATTTCTTCCATCAGCCTTGTCTCACCTCCCTGTCGCGCTTCGTGTTCCTGAGTTTCTTCATCTCTTCGTTTGGCATCGCCCAGAACGGATATATGATGAAGAACATGATGAACAAGGAGATTACCATCGTTAATTTCATGGCTCTGATCAGTTCGAATGTCGTGGGACTGGTACTGGCATTCAACGGCATGGCTTACTGGAGTCTTGCCTGGCAGCAGGTTATCTTTATCCTCGTGCTGAATATAGGAAGATATTATTATACGGGATGGCGCCCGAATTTTCATATCGATTTCGGACCCGTGAGGAAGATGTTTGGATTCAGCGTGAAACTCCTGGTTACCAACATCATCAATACGGTGAGCAACAATGTATTGACCTTTGTCTTCGGCAGGTTCTATCCGATTAATGATGTGGGTAACTATAGTCAGGCATACAACTGGGACACCAAGGCTAATTCGTTTGTTGCCAATACGGTGGGACAGATAGCTCAGCCCGTCTTGGCTTCTATCCAGGACGATAAGAACCGCGAGTTGCTGGTGTTCAGAAAGATGCTCCGTTTCACGGCATTCCTTTCTTTTCCATTGATGTTTGGCTTGACCCTTGTATCACGTGAATTCATTCTGATTACGATTCATGAGAAATGGATAGCCAGTGTGCCGCTGTTGCAGATTCTCTGTGTGAGCGGTGCCTTTATGCCGATTTATACGCTTTATCAGAATCTGGCTATCAGCAAGGGGCGTTCTGATGTGTATATGTGGTGCAACATCGGTCAGGTAGTGGGTTTGCTCGCCTTGGTATTGTTCTGTCATCAATATGGTATCCAGACCATGGTGATAGCCTATACCGTGTTTATCATCGCCTGGCTTCTGGTCTGGCAGTGGATGATGAAGCGTGTTGCCGGATTGCGGTTCCTGGATGTGGCAAAGGATATACTGCCATTCATGCTCTGTGCGGCAGCCACGATGGTAGTTACCTATTTCATGACCCGCAGCCTGCAGAACATCTATCTCCTGCTGCTGGTTCGTCTGCTGGTTTCAGCCACCATCTACTTCTGTATCATGAAACTGCTGAAGGTGCAGATATTAGAAGAGTGTATAGCCTTCTGTAAGCGAGGTAGATAAGATTCACCCTCTTGACAGGTACCCCCTTTTTGATGAACTTGATGATGAGTCGGATGAGGCAGCTCTTAGGCTTGTAGTCGAGTGCCTGATCCACCTTTTCGAAGGCTACATGAGCGTTTGCCGCCCAGCGGTAGGCATTGACGATGCCTATCTCTGTGGCCCTGAGGTACTGATGCTTCTTATCGTTCTGCTCGAAAAAATCGATGAGTCGGCGGGTTGATTTGAAGTATGACAGGAGATTCTTTTCAGAGATATTGTGATTGTAGGAATTCTCATTGTCGGTACGATAGTAATATACCGTATCATCGATGTTCACCTTTTTGCCGTAGAACATGAACTGGGCATTCCAGAAAAGATCTTCCGCATAGTTGATGCCCTCTTCAAAGAATATCCTGTGCTCCATGATGAGCGAACGCTTATAGATTCTGCCCCACAGCCGGTTGGTGATGATGTTCTGACAGACAAGCAGTTTGAGCAGCTTCTCATCAGAAACATCAAAAGGTTTCTGGAGTCTGCCTGCCTTTTCATCGCACCATTCCCGGTAGCCGCCATCAATCAGGTCGGCATGGCTACTATCTGCTTTTCCTGCCAGCTTCTCAACTGCATCTTTCGGTAGCATGTCATCGCTATCGGCAAATAAAAGATAATCGCCTGTAGCCGTCATCAGTGCCGTCTGTCTTGCAGCTCCCACGCCCCGGTTTCTATCGTGGTGGATGATGCGTACCTGTTGTGCTCTTTCCGGATATTCTTTCAGAAGCGATTGCAGAACGCCGATGCTTTTATCGGGGGTACAGTCATCTACAAAGATGTATTCGATAGACGCATACGACTGCTCGAACAGTGAACGGGCGCACTGTTCGATATATTTTTCTACTCCATAGATAGGGGTTAAGATACTTATTTTCAGCATGATGGTTTTAATCTAAGATACTTTTTTATCTTGTCGGGTTCTCTTTTTTTATCTTGTGAGATACTGGAATATCAGCGTGCTGTTATAGAAGAACAGGAAGATGGTGATAACTGCGAGTGTTCCACGAAGATAAGGCAGATATTTCTCCTTACAGTTTCTGATGATATATCCGATACAGATCGGAATGATGAACGCCCAATGGGCAGCCATGATATAAACCTCGTTCAGTCCGAATCCCATGACCAGATGAATGAAGGCATCGCATGCCACCCATGAGGCAGTGAGCCAGAGAAAGGCCGATCTTCTTCCCATCCAAAAGCCCATACACAGCAGAATCACGATGATACCCTCTATGATATAAGGAACGGGTGTCTGGTATTTCACGAATATCGGACGGTGACTGTGAATATCTTCCAGCAGATGCTCCCTGTGCAGGATAAGCGATTCTCCAAAAACGTTTTCTACCAGTGATTCTGAACGGGAGATAGACATATCTGCCCATGAGAGCATGCCCCGTTTCTGGATATTCTTGCCAGCGATAGCCTTATCGTGCTTCTGCTTCTGTTCCATCTTTGCCCTAAAAGTACTGTCTTTAGCAGCTTTCTGAGCCACGAGCCGTTCTCCTTCCAGACGGTTCGGAATAATGAATGCCTTGTTCTGATAAATGCCTGCAGCACCTATCAGGAGGGTAGGCAAGATGATGCCCAATGCCAGATATTTCAGACGGAAGAGTTTTTTGCCATTGGTAAAGAGGGCGGCAAGGAAGATCTTGGCGCCATTGCTCAGCGTGATGCCTGCCGTGAAGAAAAAGAGCAGGGCTGTTTGCCACCAAGGCATGCTGCGGTGTTCCTGCTGCTGTTTGCCTGCCAGATAAAGTGTCATCGACAGGAAGAAAAGCGACATGCCGAAATGGTCATCTACAAAGGTGACGAGCAGCACGTAGGCAAAGGAAAAAAGCATCGCTGTGAGCACATTGCTGTCTATAGCCTTCAGCTGCATCACCTCTCTGAAGATTCTTCTGAAGAAGAGGGTGGAGTAGGTGGAGAAAAATGTCATCATCACCGCCACGATGGTAGTTGCCCAGTTTCTTGAGGTGAGTTCTATCAGCCAACCGTTCAGTAGCGAGAAAGGATAGAGGAAGAAAGGGAGCATGGGATGGCGATACTCCGTGTAATACACCTTCCACTTCGAGAGGGTAAGGTAGGTGTAGGGGTCGAAACCTGAAATCTGAAAGTTTTTGGTGAAGAGCGTCCAGAATCCTGCTTTCGGTTTGCCGAAATCATCAAAATGATAGGTTATCATCAGCACATTAAAGGCGATGATAACGATGAGTGTAATCAAGGCAAAGAGCCTTTCTTCTTTTTTAATTCTAAATATATTGTTCATTCTCTGATTATTTTTTTGCTGGGCTGATGCATGCCGCATCTCCTTCTTAGCGCTGCAAAAGTAATTGTTTTTTCTGAATATTCAAAAAGAAAGGCTCTATTTTGTGTCTTTTTTCTGATAAAAACGGAGTTTTATTTTGTATTCTCTTTTATTTGGTGTATCTTTGTCGCAATGATGGTGAAAAAGTCATCAGGACGGACAGTTGGATAATAAAGATAAATAATGACAATGAAACATGCTTTTTTGATAATGGCTCATGGCAGTTTACCGCTTCTGAGGGTATTGCTGTCGATGCTCGATGATGAGCGCAATGATATATTTCTGCATATCGACCGGAAATCGGATATGCTGGATGGTGCTGAACCGCTGGTTCTTTCTAAGGCACGCCTCTTTTTATTGGAACAGAGGGTGGATGTGCGTTGGGGAAATCTGAGCCAGATTAAGGCGGAGTATGTGCTTTTCGAGGAGGCTTTGAAGCATGGACCTTATGCCTACTACCATCTGCTGAGTGGTCAGGATTTACCTATCAAATCGCAGGATTACATCCATCAGTTCTTTGAGGAGCATCAGGGTAAAGAGTTTGTGGGCATCAATCATGGTGAGGAATTTGAATGGGATTGCCGCCGGAAGATGATGCGTTATTGGCTCTTTACCAGTCTTACCCGCTCGAAGTATGGGGCTTTGAATGCCATTACCAGGCGACTGAACAAATATCTTTCGATGCTGCTCATGCCGTTCCTGCATCGCCAGAAGATGGATTTTGCCAAGGGTGCCAACTGGGTGAGCATCACGCAGGCATGCGTGGAGTATGTGGTGAGCCAGAAGCCGTTTGTATTGAAAAGATTCAATTATACCTTCTGCCCTGATGAGTTCTTCCTGCAGACCCTGGTATGGAATCACCCCGACTTCCGGGCCGCCCTGTATTCTGAAAAAGATGAATATGAGGGCTGTATGCGACTCATCGACTGGAAACGGGGCAATCCATACGTTTGGACTTTGGCAGACAAAGAGGAGCTGGAACAAAGCAACCGCCTCTTTGCCCGTAAGTTTGATATGAAGCATGAGGATATCATCCGTTGGATCAAGTCTTCTTGCTAATATTTATCCTAGCATGTAGCCTACCAGCAGATATCCGTTGCTTATCCACAGATAGAGGGTGATAGCGAGCATCAATCCTCTGAAGGCCCATTTCAGGCTCTTTCCTTTAGCCTTGAGTGCCAGGAAGGCGATGGCGATAGGAAGGGCATACATATAGTGGGCAGTCATGATATATACCTCGTTGATACCGAAGCCCAAACCGATATGGAGGGCAGCATCCATCAGGAAGAATGTCAGGGTGAGCCAGAGGAACTTTGATTTTCTTCCGGCAAGGATGCCAAGTAAGAAAAGCACAACGATGAATGCCTCTACCACATAATTGACCGCAGACTGGTATTTCACGATAACCGGACGGTTGCGCAATACATCGCCCAGAAGGTTCTGCTGGTGCAGCATGATGCTTTCACCAAAGAAATTCTCGACCAGAGTTTGCGAGCGGGAGGTCGTCTTGTCGGTCCAGTTCATGAATTCGCCCTTGGCGATAGGCTTGCCCGTGTTCTTGTTCCATATCTGTTTATGGTCACGAACATATTTGGTATGCGCTTTATCCTTGATGATTTTCCTGACGGCAGCTTCTACCTTTGCCGAGTCTTTCACGCCAGTGCTGTCGCGGTATTGCTGGTAAATCTTGGCTGTGGCTTCCTTGTTTTTCTTCATCTTAGCCTCGTGTCTTGCCATCTCCTTAGGCCATACGAAGGTGCGGTATTCCCATCTGGCGAAAGCCCACATGAGTGCGGCAGGAAGGATGACTCCTATCAGGAAGTATTTGATACTGAAGAACTTTCTGCCATTGGTGAAAAGGGCGGCAAGATAGGTCTTCAGACCATTGTTGAGCGATACGCCCGCTGTAAATACAAAGAGCAGGATAGTCTGCCAGATGGTAAGCTGTCTGCCTTTCTTCATGCATACGCCTGTGATATACAGGGTGCAGAGGAGTATGATCATCGACATGATGAAATGGTCGGGTACCATCGCTGAAACCATCACATAGGCGAAAGAGAAATAGAAGGCAGAGAGCAGATTTGCATCAAAGCGCTCTGTACCAATCACTTCTCTGAATATCCGGTAAAGGAAGATGAAGGAATAGAAGGCGCAGAACACCAGAATGGCTCCCACGACAAACTGAACACCATTGATGCCGGTAAGCATCATCAATCCTTGATTGATCTGATTCGGGATATACATGAAGAACGCCAGCAGCGGGTGGCGGTATACATTATATTCTGTGTCCCAGTGAGATACGATGCTATAGGTAAGCGGGTCGAAACCTGCCACATGGAAGGTCTTGACAAAGAGTTTGTGATAATTATCTGTAATCTGCGAGAACTGGCTGTGGTATTTGATGACAGTCAGGGCATTGAGGGCACATGCTATGATGAGTGCGACGAGTGCTGAAACTCTTTCCTCTTTCTTGATTTTAAAAATATCGAATATCTTTTTCATATCTTTCTTTTATCGTGTTTTGGGAATCCCCTTATTTTTTCAGGAAGAACCTTACCAGGAGGAAGTTTACCGGGATGCAGATGCAGAGGGTGGGTATCATAGCCAGCTGTTTGGCTAGACCCAAGCCTACGAAGAGGTTGAGGCAGAGGGTCTGCATCGAGTAATTGACGACGTGGGAGAGGGTGAATCCTGCTCCGCGCTTGGCATTCGCCTTTACCTTAAATGTATAGCGGGTACTGGCGATGAAATTGAAGATGAAACTCACGATGTAGGCGATGGTGTTGGCTGTGGTAGCCAGACTGTGGTCGCCCATGTTGGGGATGAAATGGGTCAGTGCCGGCATCATAGCCAGGTAGATGACGTATTGCAGCACCGTAGCCAGTCCGCCTACGATTCCGAATCTGATGACTTCGCCCAGCTTCTCCCGTCTGGCATCATCCATATTATTTATCTTGTTCCTGATATTCATGTTGCAAAAGTACTTCAAAATCTCCAAATTACCAAATATATCGTGGTATTATTTATCTCAGCATCTTTCCTTTTCCGAAGAGATAAGCCAGATGGGTCTTCTCCATCATCTTGGCGATGCCGATGCTTCCGGCTATAGCGATGAAGATGGTAACGAGGGCGAAGATAATCTCGCTCCTGTCCCAGCTAAAGAGGGGATGATAAAACTTGGCTGCCATCGTAAAGATAGGGTGGAAGAGGTAGATGGGCAGCGTGTTGCGGCCTATATATAATAAGGTGTCTTCTGTCTTTCGGACGCTGGCATTATCCTGTAGGCGTTTGATGAGGCTGTGTATCCACATCAGGGATGAAATGCAGCACCAGCAGGAGAAGACGATGGCGAGCGTGCCCCAGTCGTACCATTCTTCCAAGCCTAGCAAGTTAATCCAGAGCAGCAGGGCAACCGGTGAAGGACGGAAAATTCTGTCAAAGCCGATGTGGCATTGTCTGAGTACCGCTCCGATGAAATAATAGGTGGCGGCACTGGGCGAAAGAGCGGGTGTCTTGGACAGGAGCAGGAGTAGGGTGGCGAAGATAAAGAGGCTTGTGGTGGTGCTCATCGTCGTTTTTCCCTGTCTGAGGGTTCCCCAGGTTGCTCCTTTGAAACTGACGTAATAGAGAATGCCGCAGATAATCATGGTCTGGATGAACCAATAGGGACCGATGGAAGTAACGAATATCTTCTCACAAATCTGAGAGAGTGCCAGTTCCGTGATGCCATCTCTCACCGGCATGAAATAGGAGAGGACAGAGAAACCGGTCACCATGATGACGTAAGGCAAAGCGAGACTCATCAGGTATCTTCCCATCTCCTTTGGGCTTTTCTCGATATTCACGAGATAGCCCGTGATGATGAGGAAGGTAGGCATCATGAATGACAGGATGCCTGCCTTGAGCTGGGGGTATGCGTTGCCGAAGCTCACGATATGAATCAATATCATGAGAATAATGAGTATGGCTCTTATCCAGTCGATGTCTGTATTCCTTTGTTTCATAACAAGTTAATGTATTGTAAGTCAGTAAGTTGGTATACTTGATACGGCGTTTCGCCGTACATGGGTACTTGGCAAGATGGTTCGCGACTCCGTTAGGCTTTCCTGTCTTCCGTTATGCGTTTCTAAATTCTGAAGGGCTTGTAATGACCTTTATCGGCATAGGCGAGCATCTCCTTGTCGCCTCGGCTGTCGCCAAATGCTTCTATCTCGTATTGCGTGCGGTCGAAAGATAATGAGGGGGTACCATAGGCATTGGCGGCAGTGGTGATCAGTGCCTCGCAGATGCGATGCACCTTTTCCTTGCCATAACAGTTGTTGCTCTTGAACTTGCCGGTAAGTCTGCCGTCAATCACTTCTATCTGGGTGCCTAAAACCCTGACTCCATCCAGGCCGCGAACTTTAAAGAACGGGCGGACCCAATTATCGATGCTGGCACTCACGATGAAAACCTGAGCACCTGCAACCAGAGCTTCGTGTACCAGCGTAACACCCTTGGGGCGCAACAGATGCTGGTATTCTTCGGCAAAATCGCGGCAGAGCGCATCAAACTTCTCTATACGCATGCCTGCAAAAAGATGGGCAAAGATGAGTTGCTTCGCCTTCCAGTTGGGAAAGAGATGCAACTTCATCAGTACCAGGAGCGGACTGTACATCAGGAAAACCATCAGAAAACGACCGGTACCCTTGGCATATCTGATGAATTCCAGCAGGGTATCGCTTGTTGTCAGCGTTCCGTCGAAATCGAAACAATATAATTTTTTCTTCATTTTCTTATACGATATAAATAAGGATCAGGAAGGAGAGCAACCAGGCGAGCACGATAAACTGGGTGATGCGGTCGCGCAGGATAATCTTCGTAGGGTCACCACTCTTCTGGTCTACCACAGCAATCTGGATGTATCTCAGCAAACCAACCAGCACAAAGACACTCGTAAGATAGAGATTCTCGGTATGGAAATTCTCGATGACCTCCGGACTCACCGTATACATGATGTAACATACCAGGGTTACGGAAGCCGTAATCGTGATAGCCTGATTGATGAAGGTGAGGTTGTAGCGGATGGTATTCTTGCGTGGAGCCTCGCCCGTCTTCTCCATGCGCAGCACATCATCGCGGCGCTTGGCAAAACTCATGAAGAGGGTGATGAGGAAGGTCATCAGCACAATCCACTTACTGAGTACGATGCCCGTAGCTACACCACCTGCCAGCAGACGGAGTACGAAACCGAAGGCCACGATACACACATCGATGATGGCATATTGCTTGAATTTGGCGCAGTAGCCGAGATTCAGAAGCCAATAGAAGATGATGATTCCCATCGTCTCCCATGAGCCGAGCAGGCTGCATACACCCATAGAGAGGGCAAACATCAGGAACATCAGTCCGTATGCCTGCTTGATGCTGACCGCTCCCGATGCTATCGGACGATGGCACTTGACCGGGTGGCGGCGGTCGGCCTCCACATCATAGATATCGTTGAAACAATAGATGCTCGATGCGGCAAAACTGTAGGCGAAGAAAGTAATCAGACCCGCCAGCAGGGCATCTGTATGCAACAGGGCGCCGCCAAAGAACAGCGGTAAGAAGATAAAGCCATTCTTGATCCATTGCTTCGGGCGAACCAGTCGCAGCAGCGCAGCAAAACCTTTACTGTCTTCCAATTTATTCTCGTTCATAAAACTCCTATTTTTCTTAATAAATAAACTCCTTTTTACTTGATAAACTTAGCTAACTCTTTAGAAATCCATCCGGCTATCTTGCTCAGAATCCATGCTGCAGGCAGGGTGATGCCTATGCAGATGAAGAAGGTAGGCCAATAGCCCAAGTGATGCGGTTCTAGGTATTTCAGCACGAAGTGGATATGGAGCAGATAACACTCCAGGCTCAGCGCTCCCACAAACATGAACCCCTTGTTAAACCAGCTCGGGGTGCGGCGGAAGATGCGGTTCAGCAGCAGGATACTCGTGATGGTGAGCGGGATATAGAGCATGCGTTCCAGGAAGAGCGGAAACATGCCGTGCTTCTCCTGTTCCAGGAAGATGCTCGCCAGCAGCGTCATCAGGAACATGAGCCATATCATCCATATCGAAGCGCCGTCGAGCGTCTGTTTCTGTCTTACCATCTCACCCATGTTGATGCCGATGAAGAAGATAGGCACGCGGCTCCAGAAAATCTCCAGGTGTCCTACAGCCTGATGTATCGGGGTAACATATTGTACCAGGATGCACCACATGATCATCACCACCGGCAGCCAGCGGTAGATAGGATGGCGCTTGATGAGTTCCATGTAGGCTGGGGCAAAGAGATAGAGCATCATCGTAGCTGGGATGTACCAGAAGTTGAGCTCATCATGCAGCCAGAACCCCCAGTTGATGGTTATCTCGCCAAAGAGATAGATCCAGTTCCAGGTGCTTCCGCCCTGGAAAGAAGGGATATAGAAGAGGCAGGCTATGATGAGCCAGGTAGGGTAGATGCGCAGATAACGACGGATGAAGAAATGCTTGGCAGAAGGATTCTTCATCCACGAGAACCAGAGACCTATTCCGCTGAGAAAGAGGAACATGTCTACACCGACATTGCCCATTCTGCGAAGCCCGAAAAAGGCATCTTCTCTAGGCAATGCCACATGAAAGAGGATGATGAACAGCATGGCTGCTCCCATCAACTCGCCGCGAAACCGGCTGATATTCGCCAGTTCTATATCTTTTATCTTCATGATTTTCTTTTAATATTTCGGGTTTGGAATCTTCTTCATCAGTTGGGTGAAGAGCCATGCCAGGCAGATGCTCGATATGATGTAGAGGAGCAGACCGGCATAAATGTCGCCCTGACGGCTGATAGGGATGAATATCTTGCGGGTGATAGGGTGGCATACGAAGAGGGCGGCTGATATGCTGCCCATCCACTCTAATACTTTATAAATACCTGATAACCAGCTGATGTCCTGGAGCAGGTCGGCTACCAATACGCTCAGCAGACAGAAGAAGAAAGGCACGAAGATCCAGCCTACCATGCTGCCGCTCAGACTGTAGATAAGCGACAGACAGAAGATGCAGCCAAAGAAGTTGGTGATAGGCGAATGGAACGTCATGAGTATCTTTTCGCCATATCTGGCATAGAGTATGCCCAAACCGAATGGCAGCATGCCGCCCATAAAGTTGTAGCGGTAGCGGTTCATCACTTCACTCTCCGGATTGTCAAAGCCCAGGATGAGCTGGATGACGATGCAGATGGCCATCAATCCTACGGTCCATCCCCAATGGCGGCGATAGAGCAGCAGTCGATAGACGATGTAAAGTTGCAGCATCAGACCGAAGAACCAGTACGGACCCGGCCAGATGATGTTATCCGGATTTGGCAATACATTATTGAACATGCCCAGCATCGCAACGATGTCGAGCGCTGCATAGTGGTGAGAGCCAGGCGTGATAAGGTCGAGCATCGTGAATGCCACGAAACCTACTATCATCATCTTGAAGAGTTTCAGATAGTGATAGCGGATAAAGTGGAGCGGTTCGCGCCAGTTGATGCTTCCTGTAAGTTTCTTGCCCGAGATGTTGTACATTCTGGTCTGCTGTTCGGTAGAGAGATGAGGTTTAGCCTCGTATTTCATCACTAGTCCGTAAGCACTCAGAAAGAGGAATACGGGCACACCGTAATGGCCGAAGAACGAGAGCAGGTGCACAGGCAGGTTGAGGTCCATGCTGACCATTACCTGGTTCAGCCAGTCAACATTGTGCTGGAAGTATTGATACTCGTTCTCCTTGACAATAGGTCCCAGCCAATGGCAGTAGTTATGCAAGAAGATGCCGATGATGGCGAGTCCTCTCAGGGCATTGCATGCCGGGCG
The DNA here is from genome assembly GCF_009494835.1 of Segatella copri. GTDB lineage: Bacteria > Bacteroidota > Bacteroidia > Bacteroidales > Bacteroidaceae > Prevotella > Prevotella copri_F. The sequence goes on along the minus strand of NZ_VZBE01000055.1, from coordinate 227,002 downwards.
TGATAGAATAGCACTATTCATAATCAGTTTCTCCTTTCTTTCTTTTTTACCTTTTTACTTTCTTCCTTTTTTATCTTTTCCAGATGCGCATCACGAAGTTTGTCGTAATCGGCAGAGTTTTTGAGGATACGTGGTCGCATCTCGTCATATTTCGGACTCAAGATGTTATATTCCTCCTTATAGGTAGGTGTCTCAATGCCAGCCAGATACAACAGAAGATGAGGCAGGGCATCGGTCATGAAACGCTTGTCCTTAGCCTTGCGTATCTGACGGTAAATGTCGCGGTGGTTCCTGATATATTTTGGCGAACAGTATATCCAGAACGGAATTTCAAACTCATAGTGCGCCAGCGGCCAGTCGATTTCTGCAGAATGGTTACGGCAGATGAAGCCTCGGTTCTCTTCGTAGCATTCCTCGCCATGGTCGGGCACGTAGATGACGATGGCATCCTGCTTCTGGAAACGCTTCACAATCTGGGCTACGATAGAGTCGTTGTAGAGGGTAGCGTTATCGTAATGACTCAGCATCTTGCGCTGGGCATTGGTCAGTTCAGGGCGCTTGTCTTCATAACTGCTTGCCCAGAACCGGGCTTGCTTGGTGCGGTAGCGCTGCTTATAGTTTACATGCTGGCCCATCAGGTGGAAGATGGTGAGGTTGTGCTCCTTCTGGAAGTTCTTCAGACTGTCATCATAATCTTTCAGCAGTCCGTCGTCCAGATCGTGGAGCTGGGTGTTGCGATGGTCGAACTGGAGTTTGCTCAGTTCCGGGTTGTTCAGGAAGAAACCGCCGCTGAAGTCGTAAACCGCCTCCTTTGCCTGTGGCAGGAATTCGTTGGTGATGAAGGTTACGTTGTAGCCTGCCTTTCGGAACACTTCAGGGAAGAGCGGATAGTCGCACCATTCGCCTTTCTCGCCTACCACATGGGTAGAGAGCATGTTCTTGAAAACGAAACTGGTCAGGTTCCAGCAGGTTACCACATCGGTAAACTTGGTGAGTTTGCGCGATTTCTCCAAGGCTACCTGCTGTGGAGTGGTATCCATAAAATAGCCGTACTGCTGGGAATGATGGCGGCCGAAGCTTTCGCCGATAATCAGCACGATGTTTGGCGAGCGGTAGCTGCAACTGTCAACCTTTACCTCGTGGGCAGCATGAATGAGTTGGGTAATCTGATGCGCAGCCAGCTGGTTGGCATAGATACTGAATTGGAGTCGGTAGACAGGCAGATAGAGAACAGCATGATCCTTTTCTGTCAGGATATGCTCTACTTCGCCTATCGTTTTACCATTCATGAGTTTATGGTAAGCCATCTTGTTGTGCCAGGAGGTGCAGCATCCTATGATGAAGATGATGAGGCATAGGATTCCGAAGCTGGCAGGCATGGCTGCAGTCATGCGGGGGATAGCCATCAGCCGTTTCTTGACAGAAGCCAATTCCAGAACGGTAATGATGAAAACGTATAGCTTGATGAGTTGCTTGCGGAAGATGGCGATGAGAATCTGGATGAGAGCCAGAAGCAGGATCCAGCCCACACTACTGAATAGAACTTCGGCAGAGATGAGGGCTGAGAGGAAACTGCTAGCCTCCGAACTGTTGGTCTCGCCCACCAGCATCAGCATAGAAGGGTTGAGCGTAGAGCCGAAATTCACGTAGCAATAGGTGTCGGCGGCAGCTGTACTATATAATATAAGGTATAGTACGGCACGCAGACCCCAGCGCACCTTCTTGGGGAAGATGGCGACAACGGCACACACAACATAGAGGTCGACAAAGAGTTCCAGGAACAGGTTGTCGTATAAAGTCCCCTTGGCTGGTGTAGTCACGATAGAACTGATCATGCCCAGCAGGTACATGAACACAAAGAAGTTGGCATTTCTGCGAATCGGCGCAGAAGCCACGTTCAGACACTTCTTAATGATTTCTTTCCAACTCATTTTTTGCTGTTTGTTGTTTAAATATGATTTTAAGCGTTTTCGGAGAGAGGGATGCTTAGATCTGCTTGTAGTTTCTGACAGCCAGTTGCTCGATGCATTCCGGCACCATTCCCCTGATGCTTTCCTCCTCTTTGATACGCTTTCTGATTTCCGTGCTGCTGATGTTGAGCAGTGGAGTTTCTACGATGGTAACGCCGTCAGGCACATTGCCTATGCTGGCTCCCTGACGCGGATAAACCACGATGGGATAGTGGGCTAGGATGTCATCGTGGTGGTACCACTTGTCAAAAGCAGCCCAGTTGTCGCCACCAATCAGCAGGGTGAACTCGTTTTCGGGGTAATCCTTGCTGATGGCTTGCAGCGTGTGCCAGGTATAAGATGGCTTAGGCAGGCGGAACTCGTAGTCGCATGCCTTCAGTTGTGGCTCGTGCTCCAGCGCTTTTTCTACCATTTCCAGGCGCAGCTGGTCGTCGAGCAAGTCGGTAGCGGTCTTCTTGAATGGGTTCATGGGCGAAACCATGAACCACACCTCATCCAGGCAGGCCTTCTCGCAAAGGCTTTTCGCCAATGCGATATGGCCCGTATGGATGGGGTTGAAGCTACCGCCAAAGATTCCTACCTTCTTCATTTCTTACTCTGCATCTAGAAAGGCCTTGACGAGCTGATAAACCTCCTGCTGAGCCTTCTCCAAGTCATCGTTTACGACCACGTGGTCAAACTGAGGGGCGAAGGTCAACTCATAGCTTGCCTTGGCAAGGCGCTGCTCAATCACCTCAGGCGCATCAGTATTGCGGCCAACCAGACGGCGGCGCAATTCCTCTACCGAAGGTGGCTGGACAAAGATGCTCAAGGCACGCTCGCCATAAAACTTCTTGATGTTTACACCACCCTTCACGTCAACATCGAAAATCACCGACTCGCCCTTGGCAAGCTGGTTTTCTACCTGTGACTTCAGGGTGCCGTAGAATCTGTCCTGGTAAACCTCCTCGTACTCCAGGAATTCGTCAGCCTCAATCTTAGCCTTGAATTCCTCTGGAGAGAGGAAGAAATACTCTACACCATTCTGTTCTGTACCGCGCGGAGCACGAGAGGTGCAGCTGATAGAGAAAGCCAGCTTCAATTCCGGGTGCTCTTTCATCAGCCAGTTTACTATTGTGCTCTTACCGCTGCCCGATGGGGCGCTGAAAATTAACAATCCGTTCTTCATTTTTTATTCTTCTTTTCTTTATTTGCTGTTTGATAGGGGGCTTGGGACTGGTTAGGGGGGACAGGCGATGGAATCGCCTGGAACGGGGGCGAGAGGGGGAGAGGGGGGACTGTCTCTTGTTTAGAGAGCATTCAGCACCTGCTCCTTGATCTGCTCCAGTTCGTCCTTCATCTTCACCACGATGTTCTGCATCTCAGCCTGGTTGCTCTTAGAGCCGGTGGTGTTGATTTCGCGTCCCATTTCCTGTGCGATGAAACCGAGTTTCTTTCCTACACCATGACCTTCCTCATTCATGGTCTCGCGGAAATACTTCAGGTGGTTGGCAAGGCGCTGCTTCTCCTCGCTGATGTCGAGCTTCTCGATGTAGTAGATGAGTTCCTGCTCCAGGCGGTTCTTGTCGTAATCCACATTCGGAATCTGCTGCAGACCGTTAACGATGTTCTGTCTGATCTTCTCCACGCGAGCCTTCTCGTATGGCTCGATGCTGGCAAGGAGAGTCTGGATGTTATCCACCTTCTCAGTAAATTTCTTCTGGAGAGCGGCTCCTTCCTGCTTGCGGAAGGCTACGAGATGGTTCACAGCCTCGCAAATTGCATTTTTTGCCACTTCCCACTCCTCATCGCTCAATTCTTCCACATCCGTCTTCGTTGTTACATCAGGAAGACGCAACAGAGTGCTGTACCAGTCGGTTGGCTCAGGAATGCCTGTTTCAGCCGAAATCTTCTTGATTTGCTGGTAATAATTCTGTACAAGCGCCGCGTTGATAGGAGTGGCATCTGTAGTAGCATCCTTATCAATCCAGATGGCGAAGTCAACCTTGCCTCTTTCTAGATTTTTAGAGATATACTGACGGATTTCCATCTCCTTCTCTCTATAGAGCGGAGCAATACGAGTAGAGAGGTCAAGCGTCTTGCTATTTAATGACTTTATCTCTACATTAATCTTCTTTGTTTTAAAGGCCGCGGTAGCTTTTCCGAAGCCTGTCATTGACTGTATCATATAATCTTTCGCGTTAAATTTCTGCAAAAGTACAAAAAAAAGCGAGAAAATGAGTATATTTGCACCTTATTTAAGAATATATTTTTTAATTATGTCGTGTATTTTGAATATTGAGACGAGTACGGACGTGTGCTCAGTGGCAATTAGTGATAGTGGACAGGTGATTTTCAACCAGGAAGATCACACAGGTCCGAACCATGCTGTTAAGTTGGGTGTGTTTGTGGATGAGGCTCTTGATTTCCTCGATTCTCATGGTCTTCCGCTGGAGGCTGTGGCGGTAAGTTGTGGTCCGGGTTCCTATACCGGATTGCGTATCGGTGTGAGTATGGCGAAGGGCATCTGTTATGGTCGCGGTGTGAAACTCATCGCTGTTCCAACACTCGAACTGATGGCAGTGCCTGTATTGCTTGGCGAACATCCTGAGGAGGAAGACGCTCTCATCGTACCTATGCTCGACGCCCGCCGCATGGAGGTATATGCCGAAGTGCTCGACCGCGCCCTGAAGGTGGTTCGCCCTATTCAGGCTGATATTGTGGATGCTGATACCTACAAGGAATATCTGGACCAGCATCATGTGTACTTCTTCGGAAATGGCGCTGCCAAGTGTATGGAGACCATCAACCATCCGAATGCTCACCTCGTAGAGGGCATTGAGCCTTTGGCTAAGAATATGGCTCCGCTGGCAGAGAAGCGTTTTGTAGAGGGCAAGTTCGAAGATGTGGCATATTTCGTGCCTTTCTATCTCAAGGATTTCGTGGCTAAGATGCCAAAGAAACTGCTCTAGAATTATTGATTATATAAAATATGTAAGAATGAATATTGAAGGATTAGACTATAATACCCAGAGAGCTAAGCTCATTCTGCCTGAGTATGGCCGTGAGATTCAGCAGATGGTAGACCATTGTCTGACGCTTACCGACCGTGAAGAGCGCCAGCGCTGTGCAGAGACCATTATTGCAGTCATGGACCGTATGTTCCCTGAGAACAGAGGGGTAGAGGACCATGAGCAGAAACTCTGGGACCAGCTTGCCATCATGAGCAATTTCCAGCTCGACATCGATTTCCCTTATGATGTATCGGATGCTGTGAAGATAGCAACCAAGCCGGAGCCTTTGCCATATCCTATGCAGCACATCCCGGTGCGCCATTATGGAGCTATGCTCTTCGAGATTTTCGAAAAGCTGAAGACGATGGAACCAAGTGAGGAGCGCGATAAACTCGTGGAGCTTACTGCCAACCAGATGCATCGCGACCTGGTAACCTGGAGCCATGGCTCCAGTGATGTAGCCAAGGTAGCTTCCGATCTGGCACGTTTTACCGATGGCAATATCCAGCTCGATCTCGATACCTTCGTTTTCGAGAAGATTGAGGCGCAGCCTAAGAATGTAAATAATAATAAGAAGAAAAAGTAATCCACATTATTATATATAGTAGACAAGCTTATGGAGTCTTTCATTATAGAGGGCGGTCATCCGCTCAAAGGTACTATCACACCTCAGGGCGCCAAGAACGAGGCCCTGCAGGTTATCTGTACCACAATCCTTACCGACGAGCCTGTGCGCATCACTAACGTGCCGGACATCCTGGATGTGAACAACCTGATTAAGTTGCTCCAGGAGATAGGTGTCAAGGTAACCAAGCACAGTCGTCACGACTATACATTCCAAAGTGATGAGTTGAAACTCGATTATCTCGACAGTCTGGAGTTTGTGAAGAAATGTTCTTCTCTTCGTGGTAGTGTGCTCATGATAGGTCCGCTGCTCGGTAGATGTGGCAAGGCTACCATAGCTCAGCCGGGTGGCGATAAGATAGGTCGTCGCCGTCTGGATACCCACTTCCTGGGCTTCAAGTATCTGGGCGCCAACTTCGTTCACGATGATGAGCGTAATGTTTACCAGATACAGGCTAAGAAGCTGAAGGGCTGCTATATGTTGCTCGATGAGGCTTCGGTTACCGGTACCGCCAATATCATCATGGCATCTGTATTGGCAAAGGGCACTACCACCATTTATAATGCAGCTTGCGAGCCATATATCCAGCAGCTCTGCCATCTGCTCAATGCGATGGGTGCTCAGATCAGCGGCATCGCCAGCAACCTGCTCACCATCGTGGGTGTTGATAAACTGCATGGTGCCGAGCATCGCATCTTGCCTGATATGATTGAGGTAGGTTCGTTCATCGGCATGGCGGCAATGTGTGGCGAAGGTGTGCGCATCAAGAATGTGTCTGTCAAGGATTTAGGTATTATTCCTGATGCATTCCGCCGCCTGGGAGTGAAGATAAAGATAGAGGACGATGACCTTGTGATTCCAGAGCAGAAACATTATGTCATCGATTCGTTTATTGACGGCACCATCATGACGCTTGCCGATGCCCCTTGGCCAGGACTCACTCCTGACCTTCTTTCCGTGCTCCTCGTAGTGGCTACCCAGGCTCGTGGCAGCGTCCTCTTCCATCAGAAGATGTTCGAGAGCCGCCTCTTCTTCGTGGATAAACTGATTGATATGGGTGCGCAGATCATTCTCTGTGATCCTCACCGTGCTGTGGTGGTTGGTCATGACCATAAGATCAAACTGCGTGCTGGCAGAATGACCAGTCCTGATATCCGTGCCGGTATTGCCCTGCTGATTGCTGCCATGAGTGCCAACGGTACCAGCCGCATTGCCAATATCGCCCAGATAGACCGTGGTTATGAGGATATCGAGCATCGCCTTAATGCGCTGGGTGCCAAGATTACCCGTGTCAGTGATTAATCAATGTTAAATGTTAAATGTTGAATGTTGAATGATTAGACGCGATGAAGTATATAAGATAGGCAAGTTGGGAAAACCTCATGGCGTGAAGGGCGAGATTACTTTCGCCATTACAGATGATGTTTTCGACCGTGTAGATGCCGAGTACCTGGTACTCGACATCGATGGCATCCTCGTGCCTTTCTATTTAGAGGAATATCGTTTTAAAAACGATGAGAATGTGCTCGTGAAGTTTGAGGATATCGATACCCAGGAGCAGGCACGCAACTATACCGGTTGCGAGGTTTTCTTCCCACGTCATCTCTCTGACAGTGATGAAGAGAACATGAGTTGGGCAGAAATCATCGGTTTCCATCTGGTAGATGCCGTAAGCGGCAAGGTGGTAGGTACCATAGAACATGTAGACGATTCTACCCTCAACCTTCTTTTCGAGGTAACAACCGATGCAGGTGATGAAATCCTCATCCCTGCCAGCAACGACCTCATCGAAGAGGTGAGCGCTGAAAAGAAAGAAATCAGAATGGCGATTCCGGAAGGATTGCTCAACTTATAAAGTGAAGAAATATGAAGAAACAACAGATATGTATTCTCGGTTCTACGGGAAGTATCGGTACACAGGCGCTTGATGTCATCGAGCAGCATAGTGACCTTTACGAGGTGTATTGCCTCACCGCCAACAACCGAGTGCAGGAACTTGCCGAGCAGGCTCGCAAGTTCCATCCGGCTGCTGTGGTCATAGCCAATGAGGCTCGCTACGAGGAGCTGAAGGATATGCTCGGTGATGAGCCTGATATCAAGGTTTATGCCGGTGCTCAGGCGCTTTGCGATATCGTACAGGCTGAGCCTATCGATATGGTGCTGGCTTCCATGGTAGGCTTCTCGGGTCTGGAACCAACCATCCATGCCATCAAGGCGCGTAAGAAGATATGTCTTGCCAACAAGGAAACGCTGGTGGTAGCGGGTGAGCTGATCTGCAATCTTGCACAGGAATATCATGTGCCTATCCTCCCTGTTGACAGCGAGCATAGTGCCATCTTCCAGAGTCTGGTGGGTGAGGGCGACAATGAGGTAGAGAAGATTCTTCTGACCTGTTCGGGTGGTCCTTTCCGCAATTATACCCACGAGCAGTTGGAGAAGGTGACTGCTGCCGATGCGCTGAAGCATCCTACCTGGGATATGGGCACCAAGATAACCATCGATTCGGCTTCGCTCATGAACAAGGGCTTCGAGGTGACAGAAGCTAAATGGCTCTTCGGTGTTCCGGCTGATAAGATAGAGGTGCTTATCCATCCGCAGAGTGTTGTGCATAGTGCCGTTCAGTTTGTTGATGGTGCTGTCAAGGCTCAGTTGGGTGTGCCAGACATGCGTCTGCCTATCCAGTATGCCTTCTCTTTCCCTCAGCGTCTGCATCTGAATGGTGATCGTCTCGACCTCTTCAAGACGCAGGATTTGCAGTTCTTCAAGCCTGACTATCAGAAGTTCAAGTGCCTGCAACTGGCTTTCGATGCCATCAGAAAGGGTGGTAATATGTCATGTATCGTGAATGCAGCCAACGAGATAGTGAATGCCGGCTTCCGCAAAGGTGAATGTGGCTTCCTTCAGATGGCTGATATCATCGAAGAGACGATGGCGAAGGCTACTTTCGACAGTAATCCCGACCTCGATGTCTATCTGCAGACCGATGCTGAGGCTCGCCGCATAGCTACAGAGCTGATGCTCAAGTAATAGTTAATAGTTTATAGTTAATAATTAAAATGAACGTAGGATATAGGGCTCATCATAAAGTTCAAAGTTCCAAGTTCAAAGTTCCAAGTAAATAAGTTCAAAGTTCAAAGTAAATAAATGGAAGTATTTTTGATCAAAGCGTTGCAGCTGATGCTGTCGCTTTCCATCTTAGTGTTGCTCCATGAGGGCGGACACTTCTTCTTCTCCAAACTCTTTGGTGTAAGAGTGGAGAAGTTCTATCTGTTCTTCGACCCTTGGTTCCATCTCTTCGAGTTCAAGCCAAAGAATTCGGATACTACCTATGGTTTGGGATGGTTGCCGCTCGGAGGATATTGTAAGATTTCGGGTATGATAGATGAAAGTTTCGATACCGAACAGATGAAACAGCCGGAACAGCCATACGAGTTTCGCAGCAAACCGGCATGGCAGCGCCTGCTCATCATGATAGGTGGCGTGCTGGTCAACTTCGTGCTGGCTCTCTTCATCTATTCCATGATTCTGTTCCATTGGGGCGACAATTATGTGGCTACCCGCGATATGAGTTATGGTATGAAGTTCAATACCGAGGCAAAGGCATTGGGTTTCCAGGACAAGGATATTCTGGTAAGCACCGATCTGGGTGCGTTCAAGACCTTTGATGGCGATCTGTATCGTAATCTCTCTGAGGCTAAGCAGGTCAATATCATCCGTCAGGGCAAACCGATGACGCTTAATCTGCCTGGCGATCTCGACATGCTCAGTATGATTAAGAGCAGTCCTCGCTTCGTAGATGTGTATGTACCGCTGCAGATTGATAGTGTGATGAAGGATTCACCTGCCAGCAAACTCGGTTTGACAAAGGGTGATAAGATTCTTGCTATTAATAATAAAAAGGTAGTCTCTTTCAACGAATTTCAGATTGAATTGGGCAGAGTAGAGGATGTGCTTGCTTCGGCTGAGACGCCGCAGGACAGTGCCAGAGCACTTACAGCTCAGGTTACTTATCTCAAGGCTTCTGGCGATACCGTCAAGTCAAATGTTCTCCTGCAGTCTACCGAAGAGGGTGTGAAGTTTGGTTTCTACAATCATCCTGTCATGCTCGATTATAAGATTACTCATGTCAACTATGGCTTCTTCGAGAGTTTCCCTGCCGGCATCAAATACGGCTGGAATGTCTTGGCCGGTTATGTGGGCGATATGAAGTATGTCTTCTCTAAGGAAGGTGCCAAGAGTCTGGGTGGTTTCGGTGCGCTGGGCAGTCTCTTCCCATCTGTATGGGATTGGCATGCATTCTGGCTTATGACAGCGTTCCTGAGCATCATTCTTGCCTTCATGAATATTCTTCCTATCCCTGCTCTTGATGGTGGACATGTGTTCTTCCTTCTCTATGAGATTATCACAGGTCGCAAACCGGGCGATAAGTTCATGGAGCGTGCTGAGTATATTGGTTTCGGCATACTGATTCTTCTGCTTGTCGTTGCCAACCTGAACGATGTATTGCGACTCTTCGGCATCTTATAATGCCGGGGAATCGCGAAAATAAAGGTCTAAAAAAAGAGGGTGTGTCATTAATTTATGACACACCCTCTTTTTTTGAGTTTATTCTTTTATACGTATTATACGTATCTGATAATCTGTCCTACACTAACCTTCTTGTCTTTGCGGTAGCCGTTGAGTCTGCAGATCTGCTCTACAGATACGCCGCGCTTTTCAGCGATAGAACTAAGCGTTTCGCCTGGCTTCACCTTGTGGTAGAGCTTCTCGTGGCCAGCAGGCAGTTCGTAGTATCTTCCCACTTCGCCGCCGTTAACCTGCTCTCTGGTGTAACCACCGTTGCCAACCTTGCCGCGGGCAGCATTGGCATCAGCTGATTCGCTTTCGTAGGTATTACGGTTAAAGCTGTAGAAGTCGCCTGTAACGTCCTGGTTGCGGAAATCGAAGAAGAGTGCCGGGTTCAGAGCCACACCACAGAGACGGGTCTCAAAGTGGAGATGCGAACCGGTACTTCTACCCGTATTACCACCCAAGCCAATCACATCGCCGGCTCTTACCTCTTCGCCCTCAGTAACGAGCTGCTTAGAGAGGTGACCATAGATAGTCTCCAAACCGTTGTTGTGACGAATCACGATGTACTTACCGTAACCACCACCTTCATATCTTACGATGCGAACTCTGCCTGAAAAGGCTGAGCGGATTGAGTCGCCAATATAAACCTTGATGTCCATACCTTTATGTTGGCGGCCAAAGCTAGCACGGTAACCGAAGTTACTTGTGACAACGCGACTAGGAGTTGGCATGCAGAAATGACGGAGATCGATACGGAAGTGCTCAGGCAAGGTTGTAGCCCTGTGAGCGTACTTGTTAGAGAAATCCTCATACAGCTCGGCTGCAGGGTTCTCTCTATCTTCAATCATTCGATAATGCGACACAGCGAGTGTGTCGAGCGATTTCATTCTGTGGTCTACAGGTGCCTGTCTTGCCAACAGGTCTTGTCCGCAAACGGGAGAAGCTGTTAGCGCCAACAATGCAACGACCGAAATTTTCTTTATACTCTTTTTAAAACTCATACTACTTTTTCTATTTTCTTTTTTAGGTTCGTGTCAACAGCGCAGAATCATACAAGAAATTCTGCAAAAACCACTAAGGCAAATGCCTTCATGTAGCGGTTTTGTTATATAGACGTTGCAAATATAACAAAAAAACTTCAAAAAACCAAAGTTGTTAAAGCCAAAAGGGCGATATTTAACGCCCTAGCCTTTTTTTTAACTTACATTAGGAAAATGAGATGCAAGGAGTTGACTTTTAGTACGTTTCATGCTTTTGTAGCATTCTCAACAGAGCCACGGCAGGAGAATGCCCCATGAAAATATACTTTTTTACCTCCGGACTGGTGAATCGGAGGCATTCCTGATAAGCGCGGTAGAGGTCGTTGAGATTGATGGTAAATTCCTTACCCGATGACTCTCTGATACCGATAATCATCTTTGCCGTGACATGCAGTTTGACGTATCTGATGCCTGTTGCGCTTTCTATTTCTGTAATGTTTTCGAGAATGGATCTCATTTCTTCCAGGGTTATTTCTGGTCGCGGCTCCCTGATAGCCGGCTTTCTTCTTTTATCCATAATTATACTTTTTACTTTTGGGACAGGCGATGGAATCGCCTGGAACGGGGGTGAGGCTGCTTGATAGCTGAAGCCACCTTTTAGCCTTGCTTTCTGATAACAGGAACTGCTTTTGCTTGCTTTCTGATAGAGGAACTGCTTTTGCTTGCTTTCTGATAGCAGGAACTGCTCTTGCTTGCTTTCTGATAGCAGGAACTGCTTTTGCTTGCTGCTTTAGCTGATGGCTGCCCAGTTGATATGGGTTTTCTTCAATTCCCTGAGGCGGTTCCAGAGCAGGGCGTTGTGAGGAGCATTGCATTCGGGATCGTTGTCGATGATTTCCTGTGCTTCTGTGCGTGCCAGTTGTACCAGCTGCCCGTCTCTGGCAATATTCGCTATCTTCAGGTCGAAAGCCATGCCGCTCTGCTGCGTTCCCTCCAGGTCGCCGGGACCACGGAGTTTCAAGTCGGCCTCGGCGATACGGAAACCGTCGTTCGTATCGCACATGATATCAATGCGTTTGCGGGTTTCTTCTGAAAGCTTATAGTTGGTTACCAGAATACAGTAGCTCTGGTCGCAGCCTCTTCCTACACGGCCTCTCAGCTGGTGCAACTGGGAGAGACCGAAGCGCTGTGCGTCCAGGATGACCATCACAGAAGCATTGGGCACATTTACACCAACTTCTATCACGGTGGTGGCAACGAGAATCTGTGTTTCGCCCTTCACAAACTGCTCCATCTCTACCTCCTTTTCGGCAGATTTCATCTTTCCGTGTATCTTGCTCAGTCTGAACTCCGGGAATGCCTGTTTCAGCGTTTCGTAACCTTCTTCCAGATTCTTCAGGTCGCTCTTCTCGCTTTCCTTGATCAGCGGAAAGACGATATATACCTGTCTGCCGAGATTAATCTGGCGGCGGATGCTCTGATAGAGGCTGGTGAGTTGGGTATCAAACTTATGTAGCGTCTGTATCGGTTTTCTGCCCGGTGGCAGTTCATCAATCACGCTCACGTCCAGGTCACCATAAATGGTCATGGCGAGGGTGCGGGGGATAGGAGTGGCGGTCATCACGAGGATATGAGGCGGATTCTCGCTCTTGTTCCACAACTTGGCTCTCTGCGCCACACCGAAGCGATGCTGCTCATCGATAACGGCTACGCCTAATCTTCTGAAAACCACCGGGTCTTCGAGGATGGCATGGGTGCCTACCAGAATCTGGATGTCGCCCGTAGCCAGGTCGGCAAGAATCTTTTCTCTCTTCTTTCCCTTTACGATGCCTGTGAGCAGTTCTACCCGGATGTCCATTCCCTGCAGGAAGTCGCAGATAGTTTGCAGATGCTGCTCGGCAAGAATTTCGGTAGGTGCCATCATACATGCCTGATAACCGTTATCCAGCGCAATGAGCATGGTCATGAGAGCCACGAGCGTCTTGCCCGAACCTACATCACCCTGCAGAAGACGGTTCATCTGTCTGCCGCTGCACATATCGGCTCTGATTTCATGCATCACCAGTTTCTGTGCTCCTGTCAGTTCGAAAGGCAGATGATGGGCATAGAACCCGTTGAAGATGTCAGCGATGCGGTTGAAGACATAGCCCCTGAACTTGCGGCGCTGGTCGGTGGCATACCTTATTATATTAAGCTGCACATAGAAGAGTTCCTCAAATTTAAGGCGTACCTGTGCTTTCTGCATCTCCTGATGGGAATGCGGATAATGAATCATGCGGATGGCTGCATCGCGCGAAACCAGATGCAGACGGTCTACGATATGGCTTGGCAGCGTTTCGGGAAGAGGAGGAAGGATGGTGACCAACTGCTTGGTCATCTTCTCTATGGAACGTGAGGTGTAGCCACGCTTTCTCAGGTTCTCGGTAAGCGAGTAGTAGGGCTGCATGCCCATCTCTGAAATCTGGAGATTGGTGGCATCGTCCATATCGGGATGGGTAAACTGGAATCTGCCGTTGAAGACGGTTGGCTTTCCGAAAACGAGATATTCGGTTCCCACCTTATAGGTCTTCATGATGTATTGGGCACCGCGATACCAGATGAGGTCAGCCACACCGTAGCCGTCTGAGAAATGGGCTACCAGCAGCTTGTTGCGCTTACCGGTATCAATCTCATCGTAGCTGAGAATCTTGCCTTTGAGTTGTACAAAGGGCATGTCGGCATTGAGTTCGCTGATGTGGAAAACCTTGGAGCGGTCTACATATTTATATGGATAGTATTCCAGCAGGTCACTATAAGAGTTGATGCCGAGCTCCTTGCTCAGTATCTCTTTCTTCTTGGGTCCTACCCCTGGCAGGAACATGATGTCTTGGTCTAAAATACTATTCATAATGATGCAAAAGTACAACATTATGGCAAAACAGCCAAAATGTTTAACTCTTTTTTTCCGCAATTGTGGCTTTTTTATTTGTTTATATTGATTTTTCTTCGTACCTTCGCACCGAATAAGATTAAAACTTTCATGAATAGTAAAAAAAGATATATGGTGATAGCTTTGCTGGCGCTTCTGGTTGTGTCGGCAATGGCATATAATGACGAGGCTAAGCCTTGGACCTTCTGGAACTGGAAGTATGGCTCCGTTTCCAGACCGGGTATTCATGCCGATCTGACGGGTATGAAGAATGTAGGTATGGGTGGTATCTGGCTGATGCCGGTACGTGAAGCCGGCGAGCGTCTGGAATTTCAGGACGGGGTGGCACAGCTGTCGCCTGAGTTCTGGAAGATGATGGATTATTCCTTCCAGCTAGCCGACTCTCTCGATTTTGATATGGGCATCCATGTCTTGCCTGGCAATCCGCTTGTTCTCCCTGCTGAATCGATGCAGAAGGTTGTCTGGACCGATACCATCGTGAAGGGCGGAAAGAAGATTGAAGGCTTGCAGATGTGGCAGCCCGAGAGTTATAAGGACGGAAAGATGCAGTCTGCCGGAAACGAAGGTGGATATTATCAGGATATTGCTGCTTTTGCCATCCGCTTTAAAGGGAAAACGGGGCCTGCCTGGCGCAACGCAACCGATTCGGCTGCCCGGAGCGAGGCGGTGCCGATGACTGATGTGCTCCCCTTGAAGATGGAAGGGGGAATGGTGATGGGTGTCATGGTGAATGGTATCTTGCAGAATAAGTTGCCTAAGGGCTCCTGGTGCCTGTTGCGGATGGGACATACCTCAACGGGACAGACTCATGCAACGGATGGGAAAGGTATGGGACTTGAGGTGGACAGGTTCTCACCGGCAGCTGTAAAGAAGCTTTTCGATTCCTGGTATGCGCCGTTACTGAACCGTCCGCATGGCGATGTGGTGTCGTATCTGTATATCGACCCGAGAGAGTGGGGCAGCCAGAACTGGGGCTGTCAGTTTGCCGAAGAATTCAAAGTGCGCCGCGGCTATGATCTCATCCCCTATCTTCCTGTCATGGCAGGTGTTCCGCTGGAGTCGGCTTCCCGATACGAACAGGTACAGAATGATATCCGTCTCACCATCGAGGAACTGGTAAAGGAAAAGTTCTTCCAGACCTTCACCCGTCTGGCAGAAGAACAGTATGTTGAGGTTTCTTGTGAGCCTATCCCGCGTACCGATCATCCTGACGATATGTTCCGTGCCGTAAGCAGAGCCCATATCTATAATGAAAATCCGGTTCAGGCTGTGGCTTGTACAGGAAACTGTGGCGTACAGAACGGAACGCCCGCCTTGCTCAAACCTTTGATAGACCGCCATCTGGCGCTTGGCATCAACAGGTTCATTTTCCAGCATGATATTGTCCGGCATCCAGAGGCTCGAGGTTTCATGGATTACATCACCATGTGTCAGCATTATCTGCAGCAGGGCAGACCGGTGGTTGATATCGCTGTGTTTCATCCTTCGGAAAACCCCGAACAGAAGAACAGCTATCGTGCCCCTCGTGGTTACAAATACGATTTGATCAACAAGGATGCCTTGCTGAAATGGAATTTCGAATACAGTCCGAAAGGTAAACTGCCTGGAAATCAGGATTATCGCATTCTCGTGGTTTCGCAGCCGGATAGCTCTCTCTCTGCTGAGATAAAAGCGAAACTGGAGGAATTGCGTGAGGAAGGCATCGTTATCATCGACAAGCCTTATCAGGCGAAGAACTTCTCGAAGTATGGCATCGATCCGGATGTCATACTGCCTGAGAATATGGATTATGCCCACCGTCTGGTTCTGGAGGCAACGGGCAGGAAGGATATCTATTTCCTGATTAATCAGGAGAATAAGGAACGCCAGATTACGGCAACCTTCCGTACCGGTACTTCCAGAATCCGCCAGATAGTGAACTTGAACTTGCCAGCTTATGGCTCAGTCTTCGTCATCCTGTCTAACAGGGATGACATGCAGATTATCAGCCCAGCAAAGCTTCCGCTACCTTGATGTCGAATGGAGTGGTAATCTTGATGTTCTCACGGTTACCCTCTACCATTGCAACCTGACAGCCAAGACTTTCTACCACCGAAGCATCATCGGTAAACTGTTCCTTGTATTCCTGGTTGAAAGCCTGCTTTGCCAGACCGATGTCGAAGGTCTGGGGAGTCTGCACCACGCGGTAATCGCTGCGCAGCACGTTCTTTCCGCCTCCGTGCTGGTCGATATAGCGCAGGGTGTCGGTTACGGCATATACAGGGATGGCTGCATATTCTTCGCGAGCCGTCTCGAAACATTCCTCGATGACTTCTTTAGATACGAATGGGCGCACGCCGTCGTGAATACCCACTACGCCATCTTCATCATCAGGAATGAGTGCCAGTCCGTTTTTGGATGACTGGAAACGGGTGTCGCCACCATTAGCTATCTGGTGCTTGATGCTGAAATGATGCTCCTCGCAGAGCTGGTGCCAGTATGCCTGCTGACTCTCCGGCAGAACCAGGATGATGTTCAATGCAGGGTCATATTCATGAAAACGCTCTATGGTGCGCATCAGGATAGGCTTGCCCGCTACCGGCAAGAACTGTTTTGGAATCTCACTTCCCATGCGGAGGCCCTTGCCTCCGGCTACTATGATTACGTAATCCACTTTGTTACTAATTAATAGTTTATAATTTATAGTTTATAGGGCTTACTTGCTTTGCATGAGATGATCATACATCATGCCATCCTGCAGGGCAGCTACGGTTTCCTTGCTTACGAAATAGCTCAATATCTTATAGGCGTATGGGAGGGTTGCTGCAGGCCCTTCGCCTGTAATCACGTTGCCGTCTTCCTGGAAGAGGGTGGCGGTATATTCGGTGTTCTCGCCGAAATACTGCTCGAAACCAGGATAACAGGTAGCCTTCTTTCCTTCGAGGATGCCTGTGCTTGCCAGAACCATTGGGGCTGCGCAGATGGCACCGATTCGCTTGCCAGCCTTGTGCTGTGCGATGAGCGCCTGGCGCACACCTTCGTGCTCGTTCAGGTTTGTACTGCCTGGCATTCCGCCCGGAATCATCAGCATGTCAGCATCTTCAAAGCTGGTAATATCCTCAAACTTCAGGTCAGCCTTGATGGTAACACCATGCGATGTTTCTACCCATTCAGTACCCGTTACACTTACAGTCTTGATGTCTACACCACCTCTGCGGAGGATGTCTACCGGAGCCAATCCTTCGATTTCCTCGAAGCCATTGGCAAGAAATTCATATACCTTAGCCATAATTTATTTGTTTTTTGTCTTGTTATTCAAATAATATGATTACCTTTGCAAAAGTAAGAATAATTATTGAAATAACAAAATAAATGGCACAGCAACATTTAAAATTCGCAATATTTGGTAATGAATACCAGGCTAAGAAGTCGGCTTCGATAGAGAAAATCCTTCTTTATCTCGAAAAGAAGGAGGCTGAAGTTTATGTGGAGAATGCTTATTACGAGTTTCTTACCCGCGACCAGCATCTCGATGTGAAGGCGGCTGGGGTGTTCGAGGATTACAACTTCGATGTGGATTACGTCATCTCTATGGGGGGTGACGGTACCTTCCTGAAGGCAGCGAGCCGTGTGGGAGCCAAGGGTACGCCTATCATCGGTGTGAATATGGGCAGATTGGGCTTCCTTGCCGATGTGCTGCCAAGCGAGATAGAGTCAGCGCTGGACAGTCTTTATGCCGGTGAATGTCTGATAGAGGAGCATGCGGTGATTCAGGTGGAGGCAGAAGGTGGTATACTTGCCGGCAATCCGTTCGCCCTCAACGATATCGCCGTACTGAAGCGTGATGATGCTTCGATGATTTCCATCCGTACGCAGGTAGATGGCGAATTCCTCGTTACCTATCAGGCAGATGGTCTGATTGTTACCACGCCAACCGGTTCTACGGCATACAATCTTTCGAATGGCGGACCTATCATCATTCCGCAGAGTGGCAGCATCTGTCTTACTCCGGTGGCTCCTCACAGTCTGAACATCCGTCCTATCGTCATCAATGATACGGCAGTCATCACGCTCGATATCGAGAGTCGCAGCCACAACTATCTGGTAGCCATCGATGGACGTAGTGAGCGTATGACGGAGGAAACCCGCCTCATCATCCGAAAGGCTCCTCATAGCATTAAGATTGTGAAGCAGCGCAACCAGCGTTATTTCTCTACCCTGAGAGAGAAACTGATGTGGGGGGCTGACCAGCGCGAAAGATAATTAGAATAAGAAAGATAATTAAAATAAGAAAAGAGGTATATCCCGAAGACGAATCTTGGGTATACCTCTTTTTTCTTACCTAAAACAACTAACTAGTAACCTTGTATGTACTAAAACTACCTTTAAAACAAACCTAAACCTAAAAACATAAACCTTAATAAACCTAAAAACTTAAAACTGAAAAA
Source organism: Segatella copri (assembly GCF_009494835.1). Lineage (GTDB taxonomy): Bacteria > Bacteroidota > Bacteroidia > Bacteroidales > Bacteroidaceae > Prevotella > Prevotella copri_F. Next base: position 208,506 of record NZ_VZBE01000055.1, on the reverse strand, counting down.
CTTAAACAAAAAAAAACTGAAACTATTCTTTGAACTTATTTGTTGTATTCTTATCTGATAATCACTTTCTTTCCCTGGTGGATGTAAACACCGCTCTCTGCAGGTTTCTTACCCAATTTCATACCGCTAAGTGTATACCATGCATTGTCTGTTATGGTATTGCTTATGGTTGGAGTTCCTGTGATGCCTGTTGGTGCCCAGATGGCGGTAACATCCTTGCAGGTGTATTGACCTTTACTCATTGTAGTGGTAATCTCATAATACTTGGTGCTGTTGCCGGCATTCAAGTCTACAGTCTGCTTCTTGCCTGTTCCTTTTCCCTGATTGAAGATGATATTTACGATAGCATCCTTGCTCTTGATCTTGAAGTCCATATAGTACCACTTCTTTCCATTCAGAGCCTTGGTTGCTGTGACAGCAGTACCTGGCCATTCTCCAGTGAGCTTTTCGCTGGAATTCCATGCGTAGAAACACATGGTAGAACCCCAGTTGGTTACCTGGTCGGCATTGGCATATATGGTGATGGTATATGGCTCGAATGCCTTGACGGTATAATTGTAGGTACGGATACCTGTTACGGTTCCGTTGCTGAGCAAGCCAACCTTCAAGGTGCAGGTCTCATCTATGTTGATGGTGTTACCTGTAGCCACCTGCTTGCTCTTGGCTGTAGGGTCTGTGCCGTCAGTTGTGTATACCAGTTTGGCATTGCTGTTCTGGCTCACAGCCGTAAGCTTAGCCTTGAATCCTGCCTCGTATTCGCCCGATGGTATATTGCACCATGCGGTTTCTGCTGATTTAGAAAGATAATAACGGTAGTGGTATCCTTCGAGAATCTGTGCATAATCAGCACTTGGAGTATATGCCTTGGTGTTATTTCCAACAACTACGATGAGCTTAGCCTTGTTGCCGGTAGTTTCATTGGCAAAGCATGTGGTCTGCGCCATCTTGGTGGTATAATTGCTCATGTTGGTGATGCCTGCAAGTTTGCGGGCTTCAATCATGCTCTTGATTTCCTGTTTGTAGGCTCTCCAGTGTGGCTGGAACACGCAAGGAGTTCCCGGCATGGCGAGCATATAGGCATTGGCTGCAAGCGTATCCCGCTTAAGAGGATCCTGCTGCTCATCTTTAGAGCGGTATTGCATGTCGTGATTCTCTACGAATGTGATGGCATACTGACGGTATGTTGGGTCATGCATCAGATTATTATCGCTCTTCAGCTTCGACCAGTTTGGCGATGAAACAATCTTATTGTCTTTTACGCCTACTGCGTCACGAACATTATAACGGAACTGGAAGTCGAAGGCAGCACTCTTCTTGTTGGTCTTGTTAATCCAGTTGATGATAGATGGGTTTCCATCCCAATATTCACCTACAGAGAATTCTACACCGGTAGCATCATTGTAGTCAGCCACGTGGGTACCGCTGAAACCCTTTACCATGTCGTAGCGGAAACCGGTATATCCAATATCCTCCTTCAGAAATTTCAGATATGCCTTGATAATCTTCTGCACGTTTGCGCTCTTATGGTCAATATCACGGCATCCTCCAAAGTCGGTTCCCTCATCATAGTTATTGCTGAGGCTAACCCCGTCTTTTTTTGCCTGTGTTGCCGTACTTCCGCCATCATCATTCTTGCAGATATCGGTAGACAGCATCTTATAGGTCACTCCCTTGTAGGTTTCTGCAGGGAAGGTATACCAGCCGTCTGTATTGCGATGGTTGACCACAACATCAGCTATTGCGCCTATGCCGTTGGCTTTGAACTTGGCAATCAGACTTCTGAGTTCAGCCTCAGTTCCGAATGAGGAGTTCTGGTTGAAATAATAATATGGCATATAGCCCATCACCTTTGTGGTTTCGATGCATTTACCGCTTTGTGGGAGCCATACTAGGTCGATGAAACCTTTCATATCATCGGCTTGCTTCTCTAGGACGCTCCATTGGGAGTAGTCGTAAGAATCCCATGAGAATCCTTGCAGCATGACGCCACTATAGTTAGCAGGCCAGCCTTGTGCAAACATATTGATGCTTGTCAGTAAAGCGATAAGTGTAAAGTATATCTTCTTCATAATTATCATTGTATTTTGTGATTATTATTTTATGTTTAATTGCAAGTTGTATTGTTATACGATGGCAAAGTTACGATTTATTTCATTAGCTTGTTCAAAAATTGATGCAAATCAAGCGAATAAATTGTGCAAACGTTTGCATTCCGGTGTGCTTTTCTTCTGTTATATAATTAAGGTATATGTAGCTTTAGGAGATAATTATGATTAAAAAACTAGAAAACATTTGGCGGTCTCGTTTTTTATTGCGTAATTTGCGTTGCGTAAAAAGCGCAATGAACGTTTGTGTAATGAATGATAACAAGATATGGCAAGATTGAACAATCCTTTTGTGGGCGATAGCTCGTGAGTGTTTGGTATCTTCGCCGTTGAGCCAGCAGTTTATCTGTACCCACCATCTTCCAGCTACGAGCAGCGTGAGAACGGCATTAAAGGCATTGGTAGATAAGCAGCTGGTAAGCAAGACTCCGACTGGCTATCTGGTTAGTGACCGCTTCTTTGCGAAATGGCTGGTGAGAGGAGGAATCATAGCCAACTGAGGAAATGAAAATTACGTCCCGATGCTTGGCTATGGTGAGATGGATGATAACAATGCCGCAACTTATACGATGTAAGGAATCAGTTATAACGATGCAAGGAAGCCTTTCTTGCGATTGCGTGACATTTGTCATGCGTTTATACGACACTTGTCGTACGGTCGGATGACAAATGTCGTATAATCACATGACATATATCAAAGTATAAATAAACCTAATATTTTACACCAAAAGATACAAGTTATCACATTATTATATATATATGCATCATCTTTCATAGAAGACAAAGAATGCGAATTCAACAAGCAAGTGCAAAAATCCATCCCATTGTCTGTTAAAGAATATGATCATAAAAATCTTGAAAACGTGCAGAAGGCTTAATACGATTTTCATAGATTTGCATAACGTAAAGGCATACAAAAAAGGCGGCTCCCGATATGTTCGAGAGCCGCCTGGTAATCTCTTCTTATTCCTTCATTTTCAGAATTTCCTCCAGTGGAAGCTCTGTGGCTGTTGATACTTGCTCATCAGAAAGGCCCATTGACAGAAGGCGGCGAGCTGTGGCTAGCTTTTCTTTTTCCATACCTTTTTCCATTCCTTTCTTTTCATCAAACTTTCTGGTGGCATATATATCACGCATATTCTTGATGTCCTCGTCATACAGCTCTAGTTCCTCTCGGGAGAGCTTGCGGAGGTCGCCTATTTCTGCCAACTTGCGGAAGACTGGATACTTCTCGCTGAATGGCATCTGTTCAAACATGTTCATATTCTTCCCTCCTTTTTATGTTGTTTTATTCTTTAGATTCTCTTGTGGTTTCTATAGAAAATTTCAGCACTCCTAAATTTACCCCAAAAGTCAATCTGCGCATTTTTAATGGCAGCTTATCTGCGAAGACTTCGTTCATGGCAGCTTGTATCTTACCTTCTGTTGCTTTGTCTGGTAAAATACCATGCTCCTTTGCATCTTCATTCACCTTATCTATAGTTCTTGCCAACTTGCGAAGTTGAGTGAAAGTATCAATGATGGCAATGGCGGTGGCTGTTGCCATTGGTGATTTTAATATTGTGGCAAGCATATAAAGTCCTTGCTCTGTAAATCCCTTTACAGTTGCATGAGAAAACTTCAATGTTTCGAGGTGGTCAAAATTTTTGACCACATGCTCTTTCTCGCTGTTAGTCAGTTCGATAACATATCCAGAAGGAAACTTATCTGGATTGTTTCTTATGGCTTGGTTAACCACCTTGGTTGTTACGCCATACAATTCAGCAACATCTCTGTCAAGGATGACTTGCGTATCCCTGATGACAATGATTTTACTTTCTGTTTTTACAATATCTTCTTGATGTCCCATAATTTCTTTTTTTTAAGCTATTCGTTGGCAAAGATACGACTTTTCCTCGTAACTTCCAAGGTTTTAGGGAAAAAATACTTGAAAAGGGGGAGGAGAAGATAAGTTTACTGATGTAATTGCGCAACCAGCGGTTGCGCAATTATAGAATGTTTGAGTTATTGAACCGATCAAAATCTTTGATCAGTTCGTCCTTATTTATCGGTTGCTTGTTGTAGTTTATATACTCATATAAGAAGCTGATTTCAACTAAAAGTTCCTTTGTGAATTATTAAACAGAAATTTCGCAAGTTGGCTCCACACGCCCCGAAGGGGCAGAAGCTCCTAGCCCGGGCTAGGAGCTTTTGGGCCTTCAGCCCGAACTTAAACCACATGCGAAAGTTCTGTATATGATTTTTATTGTTTTGTAATTCGGCGGTTGCAACCGCCGAATTATAGTTAAGCATATCATATGCCTAATAAAAACGTCTCATATCCTACATTTGAGTTCCTGAAAGTTCAGCCAGTTTCAGGCTTATTCCTTTAATTTCAGAATTTCCTCCAGTGGGAGTTCGGTGGCTGTTGATACTTGCTCATCAGAAAGGCCCATTGATAGGAGGCGGCGAGCTGTGGCTAGCTTTTCTTTTTCCATACCTTTTCCCATACCTATTTCCATCCCTTTCTTTTCATCAAACTTTCTGGTGGCATATATATCACGCATATTCTTGATGTCCTCGTCATACAGCTCTAGTTCCTCTCGGGAGAGCTTGCGGAGGTCGCCTATTTCTGCCAACTTGCGGAAGACTGGATACTTCTCGCTGAATGGCATCTGTTCAAACATGTTCATATTCTTCACTATATAAATCCAACAATCAATAAAAATGATGTAACCAAGTAAATTATAGATAACATTCTCGGAAGCAGCCTATTAACCTCTATTTATTCTTTCCACCAACTCATTAGGTGTAAGTATTTCCATCTTAGAGAAGCCAAACCATTTCTTGCCCAAATCCTTGATAGAAGCACCTATATGATATACATCATCATCTATGCAAAGAAAGCGGTCATGTGATAAACGGAATGTTTCAACAGCTATCGGAGCATATTGAGCGTTATGACGATCAATGTCAAGCTGGAACTGACGGCTTATCTGCTGCGTGTAGATAACTGCAGACACACCATTTTCTCTTTTGTCGAGTAATGTAAGTACTGTTTCATCTACATAGTTGTCGATAAGAATAATCTGCTTCTTTGCACTCTTAATCAAATCGGAAACGAAAGTATAGGCATCATAAATTTGTCCATTATAGAATACTCCCTGCTTCGGTTTCGCATTGCCCTCGTCCAATCTGCGGAACACTTCGTCAATACGCTTATTGGTTGCCTCAATGTGCTTATCGGTATCTTGTTGATGTTGCAGAATTTCCAACTGGTGATACTCCATTGTTTCTAAACGACTAAAAACAGAAGCATTATTTACCATGAAGTGACGCATGGAAACAAATGCTCGCATAATCTGAATGTTTACCTCTATGGCTGTTTTCGAACGAAGGACACTACTAAGCATTGCCACGCCTTGTTCTGTAAAGGCATAAGTTGAGTATCGGTTACCGCCTCTGCCGTTTGAGGTCACAATTTGTGACCTCAAACATTCTTCTTTACTCAATTCAAAACGAAAATCGTTGGGAAATCGCTCTATGTTACGCTTAATGGTTTGATTAAGGACTTTTGTCTCTACACCATATAAGGTGGCTAAATCTTTATCAAGCATAACCTGTTGTCCTCTAATTACTTTTATTAGAGGTTCTATGTTAGTTGCAAGTTTATGGTCATCATATTTTGTGACATCCATTTTGAACTGGTCACAATTTGTGACCAGTTCGTCTTTGTCTTGATGTTCTATGTTATTTGCCATTTGCTTACGCTTTATAAGGTCGTGGACGCAATATTGCTATTCGGGGACAAAGATACGACTTTTCCTCGTAACTTCCAAGGTTTTAGGGAAAAAATACTTGAAAAGGGGGAGGAGAAAGGAAAAAATAGGCGGCTCCCGGAATTGAGAGCCGCCTATTGGATATTGTTGTTTCGATGATGAGACGATGGATTATATACGGATTGTCTTTTATCAATTCAAAAACTTTTTCAATTGTTTTTGGTGATCCAGTTTGACCACCAGTTTGACCACCAGTTTGACCACCAGTTTGACCACCGGTTTCACTAGGAATAGGTAATCGTAGCTCTACCTCTTGTAACTCGTATTTATCTATTAATTCAGGCTTACCCCAACCTGATACTTTGAAGCTTTTGTACTTACAGGGCGACAGTTTTGTATTCGTAATTACCCAGGGCTAGGGGCTTCTGGACCTTCAGCCCGGTTCAGGCTTGTTCCTTCAATTTCTGGATTTCCTCCAGCGGAAGTTCGGTGGCTGTTGCTACTTGCTCATCAGAAAGACCCATTGACAAAAGGCGGCGAGCTGTGGCTAGCTTTTCTTTTTCCATACCTTTCGCCATACCTTCCTCACGGCCCTTTTCCAAAGCCGTATCTATGGAGTTCTTGACATCACGATACGCCTTCAAACTATCCTCATATTCTTTCAATTCTGTTGGGGTGAACTTCGCAATCTCCGCCTCCTCAAAGAGTTTAGTAAATACTTTCTTATGATATGGAGTCCTTTCATGGAGTGTTCGGAAACTCTCTACTTTTTCTTCATTGAGTGTTCCGTCCGCCCAAAGTCTGTCAAGTTCTCCTTTTAGTTGTGCCCCCAAGTAATCTGTTATAGTCTTCATATTCTTCCCTCCTTTTTATGTTGTTTTATTCTTTAGATTCTCTTGTGGTTTCTATAGAAAATTTCAGAACCCCTAAATTAACTCCAAAAGTCAATTTGCGCATTTTTAATGGCAGTTTATCTGCGAAGACTTCGTTCATGGCAGCTTGTATCTTACCTTCTGTTGCTTTGTCTGGTAAAATACCATGCTCCTTTGCATCTTCATTCACCTTATCTATAGTTCTTGCCAATTTGCGAAGTTGAGTGAAAGTATCAATGATGGCAATGGTAGTGCTGATGGCTAAATCACCCTTCAGGATAGTGGCAAGCATGTAAAGTCCTTGCTCGGTAAAAGCATGAGGTGCAACAGTGGAATGCTTGAGTTTATTGAACCGATCAAAATTTTTGATCAGTTCATCTTTCTCGCTGTTATTCAACTCAATAACATAACCTGGAGGAAACTTTTTAGGGTTGTTTCTTAGTGCTTGGTTGATTTCTCTGGTTTCTACTCCATACAATTCAGCAACATCTCTGTCAAGGATAACTTGCGTATCCCTGATGACAATGATTTTACTTTCTGTTTTTGCAATATCTTCTTGATGTCCCATAATTTCTTTTTTTTAAGCTATTCGTTGGCAAAGTTACGACTTTTCCTCGTAACTTCCAAGGTTTTAGGGAAAAAATGTAGAGAGGGGGATAAAGAAAAAATAGGCGACTCCCGGATTGGAGGAGAGTCGCCTATTCTATGAGTTTTTAACCAAATCAGTAAAGTTCGACCAACTTTCAACTTTGAATCCTCTTAGATCTCTGACTGATTTCTTAAACCACTCTATTTTAGAAAGCTCCATAACTGTTTTTACAAGTGCAGTCAAATCATCATTCATCGTCATGTATGTACTGCCTTGCACCCACTCGAAACCATTCTTCTTTAGAAGCTCTTTTATTTCGTAGTAAGCCTTGTTGTAAGGTTCGCCATAGTATTTCTGTAAATCAGAAATTACCATATCAAATGCTAGTGCGTACATACTGCCTCCTTTGCTGGCTCAAATAAGTCCTTATATCCAAAGAATATGTTCCCATCTGCGGTTTTTGCGGAGATGACAATTCCTACGAAAGGATTGTTCTCAACTTCAATCACTTCGCCCTGTGTCCAGTCTTTGGCATGTGTCAAGTCTGGAGATATTAATACTTTGTCGCCTGTTCTCATAATCATAAAAATATAAATGTTGTACTTATTCGGTGCAAAGAAAATGCAAACGAGCGCAAAGAAAGCTTGCTTTCAATTTGCCGAGTGCAGCTTTTCTTCTGCAAAGATACGACTTTTCCTCGTAACTTCCAAGGTTTTAGGGAAAAAATACTTGAAAAGGGGGAGGAGAACGAAAAAAAATAGGCGGCTCCCGGAATTGAGAGCCGCCTATTGATATTTAGTTTATTTGATGAAGCAAATGCTTACTTCTTTGTGAACTCACACTTAGCATAGCCGTTAGCCCATGCATAAAGTTTGATGTCGTATGTACCTTCTTCTGGCACGAACTGTTTCTGTGGAGCATTGTTAGAGAATACAAATTTCTCGCCATCAAATCCCCACTGCATATCCCAAGCATCGTTAGCACGGAACTTGCATTCACCAGCTTTCAGCTTAATGTCCTTCGCTTCCCAGTAGCCGCCTTTCTTGGTATCCTTGTTGTATGGAACATAAGTCAAGTCTTCGTCAGAATCCCAACCATTAGGGGCTGCGCTACCAATGATACCAATTGTGGTGATAGGAGTCAGAGTGTACTTCTTTGTAGACAAATCAACATCTACCTTATAGTAACCTTCTGTTTCGTCCATGATGATGTTGTCACTTTCCTGACCAAAGAATGCGCCGCCATAGTTAGTACCATCCCAGTTTGGCTGAGAACAGAACTTGAAACCATTCTGGTTCAGATACATGAAACCAGTGTAGTTTACACCATCCTCACTTGAGAGGTAGTCAATATGACTCCATCCATTAGCATCGCCTGCCATATAAAGTACAGGCTTTGCAAAACTGTATCTCAGGTTGTTCATGTCGAGTGTTACAATCCATGTACCAGCACCTGGAATAACCATGGTCTGCAATTCACCCCAGCTGTCGCCGTTATAATAGATGTAACCAGAACCATCTTTGCAACCATTCTCTTTACATCCTAAGGCACCTTTATTGATGTCATCCCAGCTGCCGCTTATGAAGTTGCTACCTGCAAAGAACTTAAACCAGTTCTCGTCTTTCTCTGTAGTTACTTTTACCTGATATACGCCTTCTGCAATTTTGTTCATCCATATAGGATCTGTATTGTCCCACTCTGCTTTGCCATTTAAATGTCCTAGCATATAGTAGCCCTTCTCATCAAGTTGAGGTGTTGCTGTTGGAGTGAGTTTACCTGTAGTTTCACCTACAGAATTAATGGCAACGGCATCGCCTGATGCCAAGTTGACAGATACCTTTGACTCAACTTTCATATCACGTGCAACGCTGGCGCGTGAATTATTCTGATTGCAAAGAATCTTCTCTAATTCTGCTGCGTTTACCTGAATGTTGTTGCCATTGATTTCACCATTGATGGCTTCACCATTCACTTTCAGACTTTTAAGCGTGTAGCCGGTTACATTTGCATCTGTTGTATTGACAGTGACGAGATTGATGACTCCATCTGCGTCTGGCATACTACTCTCTGCTTCAGGACCCGCTGCAAAGGTGATTCCGTATTTTGCAGCTGAGGCTTCCTGCTCATTGGCCTGTGGGTTTGCCCAATCATCGTAGTCGCCGTTGCAGCTGGCAAGTGTAACACTTGCCAAGACTGCTAAGCTATATAATAATGTTTTTTTCATTGTGCTTTGGTCTTAATTATTTAACTTCTGCTTTATTAGTATCGAAGTTGACATACAACTTCTTACCTGCGGCGGTTGATACACTGTAATCAGCGCCAAAGGTCTCTGCCCAGTTGTTTGGCATATCTTTATTTCGCCAGAAGATGTTACCTTTATAAATGGTGAACTCTGTACGATACCAGTCAATATCACCCACCTTGACAGATACACGAAGCTCTGCGCTGGCAGTGAATGCAGGAGAAACCCATTCGCCATTCTGGTCGGCTGGAGGAGTTAGAGCTACGTCGTCTGCAAAACCCCAATTACTTTGACCCATACAAGCACCAATCAGGCAAACCTGAGTCTTGTAAACAGTCATTGTCCAGTCAATGTTCTTCTTATCTTCTGTAATCTTACCCTTGAAATAGAGGGTGTACCAGCCTGCGTTAGCAACCTTGATGTTTTGATTATCACCTTCAGTGACACCTGCTTCGGCTTCATCGTTGATTGTAATACGGTTGAAACCACGGTAGTCATTGTTCTTTGTACCCCATTTGAATTCACCACCTGCTGGCAGGTAGACAACTCCATAGTATTGTCCAGCTACACCTTGTACCTCAGGAATAGGTTTCCAGCTCTTCCAGCCTTCCTGGATAGAACTTCCTATCAAGTAGAGGTTATCTGTGAACTCAGCGTCAGGAGCCTTGTAGGTCGCCTTTACAGAAGGCAAAGTAATTACATTTGAGAATGTCTGACCATAATTAGGGTCTGTAGTACCACCAATAACCGCACGAAGACGGATGTAAACAGGCATTTCCTCAGGAACGCTTGTGTCAGGATGGGCATCCTGGAAAAGTGCAACCACAGCACTGTTTACTTCAGATGCGTCGACATCCATATTTGCTCTTTTGTAGAATGTCTTCAACTGGGTGTGAGTAACAGTTGAGTCGTTCTTGAATTTTGGATCGATAGAGACCTGTACATAGTATTCTACTCCGTAGGGTGCTCCACCATAGTTTGGCTGAGAACATGTCAAGTTCAGAGTTTTTGCACTGACGAGGTCGTAAGTATTGTTTTCTGCAATAGCAGGAGTGTTCAACACAAATTCCTCATCAACATGACTCAAGTCCAATGTTGGGTTGCTGTCTCTATCATCATCGCATGATGTAAAGAGCAAAGGAAGAACCATTGCTGGCAGCAACATGAATTTATATATCTTTTTCATAATTGATTTCTTTTATTTTAAATCTGGTTTCCTAACAATTAGTATTTTGGATTCTGCGTCATGTTAGGGTTATTCTTTGTCTCATTGCCTGGGATAGGATAGATGTCGTAGTATGACTCAATACCAGATCCGTTAGATACGCCGCCCTTGAAATTCCAGAGATACTTAGAACCTGTGAACAATCCAAAGCGAACCAAGTCTGAACGGCGACGACCTTCCAAGTAGAACTCACGGCACCATTCGTCGATAAGAGTCTGATCATCTACAGTTGTTGCCAATGCAGTACGATGGGCACGATCCTGAACCTTCTTGATGTCTTCCAAACCGTCCTGGCTACCATTGAGGCGGTACTTAGCTTCAGCACGGGTCAGATAGATTTCTGCCAAGCGGAACATTGGGAAGTCGGTATCTGAATAGTTCTGGTGGTGCTGTGCTTCACCATCTGCGTGGAAGTTGCTCCACTTAACGATTGATGCACCATTCAGAGGACCTGTAATAGCATCGCCTGGTGTCAGAGAACGTACTTTGCCATCGCAGCCACCTATACCCATATAGAACAGGGCGCGATCGTCTTTAGCCTTTGCGATAACATCTGCAGTGCTGATATGCTTCTCGTTATCCTTAGCAATAACCTGCTCTTTGGTAGGATTATTTATGAGATCTTCTTTCTCAGCCTTTGGAATATCCTCCTCGTTAGGGAAGAACTTCTTTACCAAGTCTACACGTGCAAACAGACATTTCCAAGCATCACTTGTACTTACGTAAGGCATGCCTGCTATGCTGGTAGCATTTACAAGGTAAGAAGTACCTGCATAAGCACGAGTCTTAACACCATCCTGACGGATAGGGAAGATGATTTCCTTCATTGCTTCTGGGTTTTTGTCATTATCGCCCATGAACAACTGCTGGTAACCGCTGTAGCCATTCTTTGCTTCACGGCAAAGATCATATTTCTTGCTATCGATAATCTTGTCGCAATAATCGATAGCCTTCTGGTAATCCTTCACCTGACCATTGGTATAAACGGCAGAGTTAAGAGCCAAACGGGCATGAAGTGCGTATGCTGCACCACGGTCAGCACGTCCGAAATTCTCACTATTATCATAAGCGCCCACCTCAGCCATCAGAGGCTCAATGGTGGTCAACTCATTATCCAACCACTCGTAGAGATCCTTGCCGCTCTTCTCGGTAGGGAGCTTGTCGTCGAAAGTATCCTTGAATGGAGCCTTGCGATAAAGGTCAAGGAAATAATAGTAGTTCAAGGCACGGAGGAAGCGAACCTCTGCAACTTTGTCTTCTTCCAGTTTGCCAGTCTGCTCTGTGATAAACTGGTTGTACAAGGTGATGTTGAAAATCAGACGCTGGTATGTCCAGTTTACACGAGCATTATCCTTGGTCCAGTTCATGTGGGTAATAGGAGCTATGGCTTCATTGTCCTGGTATGCCCACAGAGTTTCGTCTGTCATCAACTCTTGTAAGTTGAAAACTGTACGGATAAATCCGCTTTCACCTTCATCGCCACTTAAGTCTGCTATACCTGCAGGACCTTTCTGACCTGTAAGACCAAGAGTAGCATACTGCTTAGCCAAGAGTCCCTCTACTGTGTATGTTGGGTAATTATGTGGGTCAATAGACTTGATGTTCAGTTCGTCTGCGCAAGAGACAAAGCCCATGCACAACATACCTGCCATTGCAGTCTTAATCAATATTTTTTTCATAATAGTCTCCTTTAAATATTTTAGAAGTTAAGATTCAAACCAAGCTGGAAGCTTATTGGACGTGGGTAAGGATTGCTGTCGATACCGTTGCTTACCTCTGGGTCGATTCCCTTATACTTGGTAATGATGAATGGATTCTGGACTGTGAAGAAGATGCGTCCACTGCAAATCTTCTCTGCACCTACCTTGATCAAGGCTGGGAAGCTGTAGCCCAATGTCATGTTGCTACACTTCAAGTATGAAGCATTGCGTACGAAATAGTCGCTGGTATTGGTTGGGTTTGTTGCTGTACCCGTGAAACCAAGATTAACAGCTTCTGTTGTCGTATTTCTGAAGGCACCACTTGCGTTGATTTCGTTCAGAACTGCTTTGCTATTCAAGAAGTCGTAGTATACATAGTTGCCGATTGATGCATGGAAGGCTGCACTGAAGTCCCAGTTCTTGTAGATGAACTTGGTAGTGAGACCCATGATGACATCAGGAGCTGGGCTCTTGTAGCAATAACGGTCGTCATCATCAATTGTACCATTTCCGTTACGGTCAACATAAGCACCCTCGATAGGCTTGCCGTTCTCATCGTAAACCTGCTGGTAAACATAGTATGAATTGATTGGCTGACCAACCTTGTTTACCTGAATCTTGGTGTTGTTACCACGAGATACTTTGTCGCCTGTCCATACCCAGTCTTGCAAACCTGCTTCCAATTCTGTGATTTCGTTGTGGTTCCATCCTACGTTATAAGTAACGTCCCAAATGAAGTCCTTTGTAACGATAGGCTTAACGTTGAATGCCAACTCAATACCGTAGTTCTCCAAAGAACCGATGTTCTTCAGAAGTTGGTCACCAAAGTTTGTACCACCGGCAATGGCAACGCTTGCCAAAAGGTCGGTTGTCTTACGATAGTAACCATCTACATTCACACCGAAACGACCATTGAGAGCAGTAAAGTCGAGACCTGCATTATAAGTTGTTGTCTTTTCCCATGTCAAGTCTTGGTTGCTTGCTGTTGGGCGTAAAGTCTGGTAATAATTATCACCGAATGGATACTGTGCATAACCATTGCTGACCCTGTACAGAGTAGAATAGTAGAAGTCATCAATACCATTCTGCTGACCGGTCTTACCCCAGCCCAAACGGAGTTTCAATTCATCGAGCCATTTTGCATCCTTCAGGAAAGGCTCGTTGTTGATCTTCCATGCAAAGGCTGCTGCTGGGAAGTAACCCCACTTCTTACCCTTTCTGAAACGAGAAGAACCATCGGCACGGAATGTAGCTGTAAACAAATAGCGATCGAGCAAGTTGTAGTTAAGACGTCCGAAGTAAGATACCAGAGAGTTGTGGGTTCTCCACATTTCGTCATCTTTGCTTACTGGGTCATGCTCGTAATTCCACTTGCCTTCTGTTGTTTCATACAGAGGATTGTTGTCTCTCAAGTACTCATCGATACCTGCTCCGTAGTTATAGCCAGTTCTGTGATAGTGGCTCTGCTCTGCACCTGCCATGATGTCGATGTCATGAACACCAAACTTGTGTGCATATTCTGCAAAAGCTTTACCTTCGATGCTATATTTATAGGCGTGGTCATAGCCATAATAACCAAAATAGTTGTTGGAGTAAGAATACTTGGAACTAGTTTCATCCTGCTTACCATCTGTATACTGGGCACCGATGGCAGCATGCAAATGCAAGTCTTCGAAACCATGAATCTTGTAGTCTACCTCAAGGTTTCCTGAAATATCATTAGACTTGGCGATACACTTGTAGTTGTCAAGAACTGCCACAGGGTTCTGTGGCATTTGAGCCTTTGCAATACTTGTCCAGCTAGGATCGGTAACTTTGTCGTCCTTAGCCTGCAAGTACTGGAAATATCCACCGACGCATTCATATGCAGCATCATCTACGCGAACAGGCTGTGTAGGATCCATCGTAAGTGCGCCACCGATGGCATCACCAACCTTTGCATAACGGTCCTTCTCGAACATATACTTCGCTGTGAAGTTAACGTTCAAGTGCTTGTCGAGGAAGGTAGGAGCTACGTTGATAGATGTGTTGAAACGCTTCATCCAAGTGGTCTTAACGATACCGTTGTTATCTTCGAAACCTAAGCTGACACGATAAGGCATGTTCTTCAGACCGCCCTGAATGCTGACGTTGTGATTGGTAGAGATAGCTGTGCGGAAAATCTCATCCTGCCAGTCGGTATCGGCAGTTCCCAAACCGTTAGTGTCAATACCCAGATTGGTAAGAGCCTGCTTGTATTCGCTGGCATTCATTACCTCATATTTCTTCTGGATGGTAGACAATGTTACATCGCCATTATAGGTAACAGATGGTTTCTGGCCAGAACGTCCCTTCTTGGTTGTAATGATGATGACACCATTAGAAGCACGGGAACCGTAAATAGCTGTAGCAGAAGCATCTTTCAATACGGTGAAGCTCTCGATATCGTTAGGGTTAATCATAGCCAAGACGTTACTCATACCCTTGTTGGTATTGTTGTCAATAGCCAAACCATCGATTACGTAGAGAGGGTCATTAGAAGCATTCAGAGAGGCACCACCACGGATACGAATCTGTGCACCGGTACCAGGTTGACCGCCACCAGTCTGTACATCTACACCGGCAATCTTACCTACCAACATATCAGAGGCACTGCTTGTGATACCCTTTGACATCTCATCTGGCTTGATAGCTGTAACAGAACCAGTCAAGTCGTTCTTCTTAGCACGACCATAACCGATGACAACGACCTCGTTCAAAGACTTCTGGTCGTCAACCAAGGTAATCATCATGTTAGATGTTGCTTTGATTGTTTTTGGTGTCATTCCAAGATAGGTGAAAGTAAGATTGGCACCTGGCGCTGCATCAACTGAGAAGTTACCATCCATGTCGGTAATGCCCACTGCCTTACCGTTAACTGTAATGGTAGCACCCATGATAGGTTCACCAGAAGCATCCTTCACATGTCCCTTAATTGCATTACTCTGCGCAAAGGAACTCACCGTCAGAAGCAGACCGCTTGCTAGGGTCAACGCTCTGAGAGGCAATTTAATTTTTACCTGCTTCATCATTTGCTCGATTTTTAAGTTAATGTATTATATTAATTATTTACTTTTTCTTCTTGGCTTAAGTTGTTGTCGTTCCTACTCAAAATGCCGTTCTGGCTCTTTTCGGGGTCTTTCTGGCATCTTATTACTTATATTATATAAGGTAGGAATGGGGCGCTTGCCCATAAACTTGTCGTTTCTGTGTGCAAAATTAAGTTCTTTTCTCTAATGTTGTACTATTTTTGTGTTAATTCCGTTATTTATTTTGTGCAAACGTTTGCACAAAATTTACTTGATTTATGTCAATGAATTCTGACCAATATTGAGGATATTTCGTAATTTTGCAGCACAACTAATAGCAATGGGTGATAAAGAAACAATAACAATGAAAGATATTGCTCGCGATCTGGGCGTAAGTGTTGCCACAGTGAGCCGGGCATTGAAGGACAGTTCTCGTATCAGTACTGCCCAAAAGGAGCGTATTCAGAAATACGCGCGTGAACATAACTTCTTTCCTAATTTCCTAGGTGAAGCTTTAAGACATAATAAGGTGAAGCCGATGAAGGTGATTGGAGTTATTGTGCCTCAGGTGGTACACTATTACTTCATGTCGGTGCTTTCGGGTATAGAGGAAGAGGCTAGAGCCAGAGGTTACCGTGTGATGGTGGCGCAGAGTAACGAGCGTTACGATAAGGAGGTGGCCATCTGTGAAGACTTCTATCAGAACAAGGTTTGTGGCATCATCGTTTCGCAGGCGAAGGATACCAAGCAGTATGACCATTTCGAAAAACTGCTGCAGAATGGGGTGCCGCTCATCTTCTATGATAGAATATGTACGGGCGTGAACTGCTCGCGAGTGGTAGTAGATGACTATATGGGTGCCTTTACTGCCGTTACCCACATGATTGATACGGGCTGCAAGAAGATTGCCTTCTACGGCTCGCCGATGAATCTGGAAATCTCAAAGAACCGATATAACGGTTATCATGATGCGCTGGTAAAGCATGGTTTGACGGAGAACCCTGACTGGGTGAAGATTTGCGATGACCGTGCCAATGCCGAAGCAATAACGCCGGATATTCTGATAGAGGAAGATCGTCCGGATGCTTTCTTTGCCATCAATGATGATACGGCAATCGGCATCCTCTATACTGCCAAACGCATGGGATTCAAGGTGCCTGAAGAAATCAGCATCTGCGGATTCACCAATGGTGACCGTGCCAAGGCGTGCGACCCGATGCTTACTACGGTAGAGCAGCGAGGTGTAGCCGTAGGCGAGGAAGCTGCCAATATCCTGATTGGTCAGGTGGAAGGCTCCATCCCAAGAGATGAGGTGGAGAAGCGAGTGGTGAGAACACGACTCGTGGTGAGAGGAACTACTAGATAATGCTGGATGTTGAATGTTGAATGTTAAATGTTGAATGTTGAATGTTGAATTGACATTCTTGCTGGCGCCTTTTAGAGGGGATGCCTTAATTTCTGAATGAATATAAATAAGAACATAACAATATGAAACAAAAACCTGATTTAAGTTTCTGGAAGCTCTGGAACTTGAGCTTCGGATTTTTCGGAGTGCAGATTGCCTACGCCCTACAGAGCGCCAACATCTCCCGAATCTTTGCAACGTTGGGTGCTGACCCACACAACTTGAGTTATTTCTGGATTCTCCCTCCATTGATGGGAATCCTGGTTCAGCCTATCGTGGGCACGTTGAGCGATAAGACGTGGTGCCGCTTCGGCCGCCGCATCCCTTATCTCTTTGTGGGTGCTACGATTGCCGTCCTGGTGATGTGCCTGTTGCCTAATGCCGGTTCGCTCGGACTGACCGTAAGCGGTGCGATGCTCTTCGGACTGATAGCGCTGATGTTCCTCGATACGAGTATCAACATGGCGATGCAGCCTTTCAAGATGCTGGTAGGCGATATGGTAAATGAAAAACAGAAGGCAAAGGCTTACTCTATCCAGAGTTTCCTCTGCAATGCCGGTTCTGTAGCCGGATATATCTTCCCGTTCCTCTTTACTTTCCTCGGTATCAAGAATTATGCTGAGAAGGGTGTGGTTCCTGATTCTGTCATCTGGTCGTTCTATATCGGTGCGGCTATCCTGATTCTCTGTGTTATCTACACCTCGATGAAGGTGAAGGAGTGGAATCCACAGCAGTATGCGGAGTATAATGAAGCGAAGAGGGAAGAGGAAAGAGTGAAGAATCCTAATGCTGAGGCTTCTGAAGACAAGGCCGGTTGGATTACTTTGCTGCGCAAGGCGCCATCTACCTTCTGGAAGGTGGGACTGGTTCAGTTCTTCTGCTGGGCTGGTTTCCTTTATCTCTGGAATTATTCTACGGGAGCCATCGCTGAAACCGTATGGAATACGACCGATCCTGCTTCTGAAGCATTCCAGGAGGCAGGCAACTGGGTGGGCATTCTCTTTGCAGTTCAGGCGGTAGGTAGTGTAGTCTGGGCTGTGATTCTCCCTCAGTTTAAGAATACGAAGGTGGCATACGCTGTCAGTCTGGTTGTCGGTGGTGTGGGTTTTGCCCTGATACCTTTCCTGCATGACCAGTATCTGCAGTTTGTTCCATTCCTGATGATTGGTGCCGGTTGGGCAGCCATGCTAGCGATGCCTTTCACCTTTGTTACCAATGCTTTGCAGGGATATGGTCACATGGGTGCTTATCTCGGTCTGTTTAACGGAACCATCTGTATCCCTCAGATTGTGGCTGCCATCTGCGGTGGAACTGTCCTGAGTCTGGTGGGTTCTCATCAGAGCGATATGATGATTGTGGCAGGTATCCTGCTGATTGCGGGTGCGCTGTCTGTGAGCATCATCAAGGATAAGAAATAGGTGTAAGTAACAGAGTGAACGATTAATTGATTGTTTCTACGGAGTGGAAAATGTGCAAACGTTTGCAAGGTTTGTGTGAGAAAAAATGCAAATTTCTGATACGTTTTTCATACGTTTTTCTTACCTTTGTAGCAGCAAATATAAATTATAACATTTTCAAGAGCCTTTAAGAGTCTTATGACAGTACAGTTTAATATTGAGTATAAAGCAATGTTCGGCGAACAGATCGTCGTAAACATTCAGACGGAGGAAGGTGAACTGAAACTTCCTCTCGAGACAACAGATGGTCAAAGATGGGCATGCGACTGGTGTGTTGAATCACCAGAAAAATCGTATACCTATTATTATAGTGTAGAACGTGAAGGAAGAGCAGTCAAGACCGAACGGCTTATAATCAAGCATCAGCTCGATGTAAATGCCAGAAAGGCAAAGGTTTATACCCTTTACGATCATTGGAAGGCTATGCCGGAGGATGCTTACCTCTACAGCAGTGCCTTTACCGATTGCATCAATCATCAGGCTCCACAGGAGATGAAGCCGGAAACGGGCAGCAAGATTGTGCGTCTGATAGTCCGTGCTCCTCAGCTTCGCGATGGTGAGCGTCTGGGTGTATTGGGTGCAGATAAAGCTTTGGGTGCCTGGGATGTGCAGAAGATTCTTCCGATGACTCAGCATACCTATAATGAATGGGTGGCTGATATTGATGCGACTCATCTTGAGGGCAGTCATCTGGAGTTTAAGTTCGTGGCTTTCAGAAATGCGAAGAACGAGCTTCTCTGGGAAACCAGCATGAACAGAACCGTGGATTTGCCGGAGATGAAGGCAGGTGAGTTGGTATCTTATGAACTCGACCAGGCTTTCTTTGCTCTGTATAACCGCAAACTTGCCGGAACGCAGGTGCCAGTATTCTCATTGCGTACCCGTAAGAGTGCCGGTATCGGTGATTTCGGTGATCTGAAGACCATGATTGATTTTGTGGCTTCTACCGGTCAGAAGGTGCTCCAGCTCCTTCCTATCAATGATACCACCATCACTCATACATGGACCGACAGTTATCCATACAGCTGCATCAGCGTCTTCGCTATTCATCCGCAGTATGCCGACCTCCATGCTCTCCCAGAGCTGAAGGATGCCAAGGCTCGTGCTGAGGCTGAGAAGACACGTGCTGAGTTGAATGCACTGGATAAGATAGATTACGAGAAAGTAAATGATTTCAAGATAAATTACTTGCGCCAAATCTTCAATCAGGAAGGTGAAAAGATGATGAAGACAGCCGAATACAAGGCTTTCTTCCAGGATACTGAACTGTGGCTGGTTCCTTACGCGCAGTATTCATACCTGCGTGATAAGAATGGTACGGCTGATTTCAACCAGTGGCCAGATCATCAGGTATGGGATGAGGCTGAGCGCAAGGCGCTTGCCGACCCTAAGACTGCTGCTTACAAGAACGTGGCGTTCTTCTATTTCGTACAGTTCGTACTGGACCGACAGATGCAGGAGGCTCACGAGCATGCCAAGGCTAAGGGCGTTATTTTGAAGGGTGATATTCCAATCGGCGTAAACCGCAATGGTTGCGATGTATGGACGGAACCTAAATACTTCAACCTCAATGGTCAGGCGGGTGCTCCACCTGATGACTTCTCTGCCAATGGTCAGAACTGGGGATTCCCTACCTATAACTGGTTTGAGATGCTGAAGGATGGCTGCCAGTGGTGGAACCGCCGTTTCAAGAACATGGCAAGATACTTTGATGCTTACCGCATCGACCACGTATTGGGCTTCTTCCGTATCTGGGAGATTCCGGTACATAGCGTACATGGATTGCTCGGACAGTTTGCACCGGCGCTTGCCATGAGCCGTGAAGAGATAGAAAGCTATGGCTTGCACTTCCAGGAAGACCGTTTTACCCGTCCGTTCATTACCGATTGGGTATTGGACCGTATGTTCCATGAGCGTGCCGGCGAGGTAAAGGAGAAGTATCTCGACCGTCTGGATGACGAGCGTTATCAGATGAAACCTGAGGTAGATACCCAGCGCAAGGTAGAGGCTCTATTTGCTGATGCAACAGATGAGAAGGAACTCTGGCTGCGTGATGGCTTGTATGCCCTGATCAGCGATGTACTCTTTGTACGTGATCATACCAACCCTAGCGTCTTCCATCCACGTATCTCAGCCCAGCTCGACTTTATCTACGAGTCGCTCTATGATAATGACAAGGCTGCGTTCAACCGCCTTTACAACGACTATTTCTATCGCCGCAACAACCAGTTCTGGTATCAGGAGGCGATGAAAAAGTTGCCTAAACTGGTTCAGGCTACCCGCATGCTGGTTTGTGCCGAAGACCTCGGTATGGTGCCAGACTGTGTGCCTTGGGTAATGGACGAGTTGAAGATATTGAGTCTGGAACTCCAGAGCATGCCAAAGGATCCATCGGTTAAGTTCGGACATCTGAGCCGTAACCCATACCGTTCGGTATGTACCATTTCGAGCCACGATATGCCTACTCTGCGCATGTGGTGGGATGAGAATGTCCAGCGTACCCAGGAGTATTACAATACGATGCTCTACCGTCAGGGACCAGCACCTCATCCACTCCCAGGCTGGTTGGCTAGTGACATCATCAGCCGCCATCTTACCTCTCCATCCATGCTCTGCATATTGAGCATCCAGGACTGGTTGGCTACCGATGAGGCTCTCCGTCTGCCTGATGCTGATGCTGAGCGTATCAATATCCCGGCTAACCCTAAGCATTACTGGCGTTACCGTATGCACCTCAACATAGAGGATCTGGCTGCTGACAAGCGTTTCGTGCAGAGTATCACCGAAATGATTTCGCAGTCTGGAAGAGTCTAACTAACATGATTATATATACAGTGCAAACGTTTGCACACTCATTTGCAGAAAAATACCCTCCCAAAACGTGGAGGGTATTTTTGTTTTTTGTATCTTTGCACTATCTTAAGAATAAACAGATAATGATTGAGATAAACTAACGAAGATTCAAAAACAAGAATAAACAACAACTGAACAGTATGAAAAAACTGAATGTATTAGTGATGGGACTTCTGCTCCCTTTGTTGGCAGCAGCCCAGACTATAAAGTCGCCTAACGGCAACGTCTCGGTAACTTTCTCTTTGACCGAAAAGGGACAGCCTACCTACGAGATGAGCTATAAGGGAAAGACTGTATGTAAGCCATCCCACTTAGGATTGGAGCTGGCTAAGGATAAACATGCCTCTAAGGGTATGGAGGAAACAAATCTGATGGATGGTTTTACTGAGACTGGTAGCAAAACATCGACCTTCGATGAAACCTGGAAACCAGTATGGGGCGAGACCGCTACCATCCGCAACCATTACAACGAGATGGAGATAAACCTGAACCAGGCTGCTTCTAAGCGTAACATCACCATCCGTTTCCGTGTATATGATTATGGTATGGGCTTGCGCTATGAGTTCCCACAACAGGAAAGTCTGAATTATTTCGTCATCCAGGAGGAGCATACCCAGTTTGCCATGGCAGGCGATCATACCGCTTACTGGATTCCTGGTGATTATGATACACAGGAGTATGATTACAACATTACTCCATTGACAGGCATTCGCCCAATTATTGCGAAAAACCGTGAAGCTTACAAGAGTAATTCATCTACCACCGTCTTCTCTGATACTGGTGTTCAGACCTCTCTCCAGATGAAGACCAAGGACGGACTCTACATCAACATCCATGAGGCAGCCTGCCTGGATTATCCAACCATGCACCTCAATCTGGATGAGAAAACATTGACCTTCGAGTCTTGGCTCACTCCTGATGCTGTAGGCAGAAAAGGATTCATCCAGACACCATTCAATACCCCTTGGCGTACCGTGATGGTAAGTGATGATGCCCGTGATATGCTTTCATGCAAGTTGACATTGAACCTCAACGAGCCTTGCAAGATTAAGGATACTTCATGGATTCATCCTACCAAGTACTGCGGTGTATGGTGGAACATGATTGTTGGTACCAAGACCTGGAGCTACACTAACGACCTGCCATCTGTGCGTCTCGGCGTTACTGATTACAGCAAGTGCAAGCCTAACGGTACTCATGGTGCAACCAACGAGGAAGTGAAGCGCTACATCGACTTTGCAGCCAAGAACGGTTTGCAGGAAGTATTGGTAGAAGGCTGGAACGAAGGTTGGGAAGACTGGTTCGGTCATCAGAAGCTCGATGTTTTCGACTTCGTGACTCCATATCCTGACTTCGATATCAAGATGCTCAACGAATATGCTCACTCTAAGGGCGTGAAGCTGATGATGCACCACGAGACATCTTCTGCAGCTCTCAACTACGAGCGCCACCTGGAAGATGCCTTCAGCCTAATGAACAAATATGGTTATGATGCCGTGAAGACCGGTTATGTAGGTGATATCATCCCAAGAGGTGAGTATCACTACAGCCAGTTGATGAACAATCACTACCAGCGTGTCATCGAGACCGCTGCCAAGCATCATATCATGGTAAATGCCCACGAGGCAACCCGTCCTACAGGTATCTGCCGCACCTGGCCTAACCTGGTGGGTAACGAGAGTGCACGTGGTACAGAGTATGAGGCATTTGGCGGTAGCAAGTCTTATCATACCGTCATGTTGCCATTCACCCGTCTGCAGGGTGGTCCGATGGATTATACTCCTGGTATCTTTGAGACCAAGCTTTCTGAGTGGAGCAACAATAAGAGTTATGTTCATACCACCCTTTGTGGTCAGCTTTCGCTCTATCTCGTAATGTACAGTCCGCTGCAGATGGCTGCCGATCTTCCAGAGCATTATGAGAAGTATGATGATGCCTTCCAGTTCATCCGCGACGTAGCTTGCGACTGGGATGACTCCAAGTATCTGGAGGCTGAGCCAGCCAAGTATATCACCGTAGCCCGCAAGGCTAAGGGTACCGATAACTGGTTTGTAGGCGGTAAGACTGATGCAGCCCGCACAGCGGTAGTAAAGCTCGACTTCCTGGATAAGGGCAAGAAGTATGTTTGCGCTATCTATCAGGACGGCAAGAATGCCGATTACGAGAAGAACCCTAAATCTTATCAGATCATCCACAAGACTGTGAAGAAGGGTGATGTTTTGAAGATTAATGAAGCACGTGGTGGTGGTTTCGCCATCTCATTGCTCGCTAAATAAGCCTATAATTTCCGTATTTCCGTCCAACTGTCCGGTTGGTCGGAAATACGCTAAAAATGAGCGTAGATAATCTGTCACAGTTTTCTTCGCTCAGTTCGCTTTAATGTCCTGTATAACAACAACTTAACAATATGAATGTCCAAAAACTAATAATTGCAGCATTGACAGCAACCGTTTTACCAGCTTCATTGAATGCCCAGCAGACATTCAATGAGATGATGTATTCCAAGGAGAAAACCATGTTTATCCTGAATGCTCCAACAGCCCAAAAGTCTTCTGTAACCCTCCGACTTTATAAGCAAGGTCAGGGAGGAAAGGTTTGTAAAACGCTGAAAATGAAGAAGTTGGGTGATGAACGCTGGGAGGCTACAGTAAAGGGCGATCTCAAGGGAAAGTTCTATACCTTTGATATAGGCAAGGGTGAAACACCAGGTACATTTGCCAAAGCAGTAGGTGTGAACGGAAACCGTGGCGCCATTGTAGATTTGTATGATACCGATCCATCTGGATGGGATCAGGACGTGCGTCCTGCCCTGAAATCGCCAGCCGATCTCGTTGTTTACGAGCTCCATGTGCGTGATTTCTCCATTTCTCCTACATCCGGCTTGAAATATAAGGGCAAGTATCTCGCCCTCACCGAGCCAAAGGCTATCGAATACCTCAAGAATCTGGGCATCAACGCCATCCACTTCCAACCTGTATTCGATTTCGCTTCTATAGATGAGACCCGACTCGACAAACCACAGTTCAACTGGGGTTATGACCCGAAGAACTATAATGTGCCGGAAGGCAGTTACGCTACCGATCCTTATTCTCCAGCAACCCGCATCAAGGAATTCAAGGAGATGGTGATGGCGCTGCATAAGGCTGGCATCCGAGTGATTTTCGATGCCGTATATAACCATACTTTCGATATCAACGGCAGCAATTTCCAGCGTACCTATCCTGATTATTATTATCGCAAGACCAAGGATGGTAAGTATTCTGACGGTTCAGGCTGTGGCAACGAGACTGCTTCTGAGAAGCCTCTCATGCGTCAGTTTATGCTGGAGAGCGTGAAATATTGGATAGACGAATATCATATCGACGGTTTCCGTTTCGACCTGATGGGCGTTCATGACATCGAAACCATGCAGGCTATCCGTGAGATGGTGAACCGCATCGATCCTAGCATCTATATTTATGGTGAGGGATGGAGTGCAGGCAGTTGTGCTTATCCTACCGAGAAACTGGCGGTGAAGGCGAATACCCAGCAGCTCAAGGGTATCGGTGCTTTCAGCGATGATATGCGCGATGCGCTCCGAGGTCCTTTCTCTGATGACCATCAGGGTGCGCTCCTGGCTGGTCTTACAGGTCAGGAGGAGAGTCTGAAGTTTGGTATCGTGGGTGGCATTGCTCATCCGCAGGTGGATATGACAAAGGTGAACTATGACAAGAAGCCTTGGACCAACAATCCTACCGAGCAGATCAGTTATGTAAGCTGCCACGACGATATGTGTCTGGTAGATCGTCTGAAGGCAAGCATCGCATCTCTTACCGACAAGAATATCCCTGAAGCAATACGTACTGCCGAGTTGCTCCGCATCGATAAGCTTGCGCAGACCTGCGTCTTCACTTCCCAGGGTGTTCCTTTCATCCTTGCCGGCGAAGAGATGCTCCGCGACAAGAAGGGAGTACACAACAGCTATAATTCTCCTGACAGCATCAACCAGTTTACCTGGACCAATCTGCAGAAGTATCCGCAGGCATTTGCTTATTACAAGAGTCTGATTCAGCTCCGCAAGAATCATCCAGCCTTCCGTCTTTCAACAGGCGATAAGGTACGTCAGCATCTGAAGTTTCTGCCTGTTCAGGAGACTTGCCTCGTAGGTTTCCAACTCAAGAATCTGGAGGGCATTGATGCCTGGAAGAACATCATCGTGATCTATAACTTCAATAAGGAGGCAAAGAAGATGCAGATTCCTGAGGGTAATTATACCGTGGCTTGCTGCAATGGTATAATCAATGAGGAAGGCTTAGGCTTTGTTTCGGGAAAGGATGTTGAGGTTGCACCTCAGTCAGCCCTGATACTTTATCAGAAATAGTTTATATATATATAATAAGGTGTAATATGAAAAAGATAATAGCTTCATTATTGCTTATGAGTAGTGCAATAAGTATGAATGCGGCGGTCAACGTGAACCGCATTGAACCTACCGACTGGTATGTGGGCATGAAAGATGCTTCACTCCAGCTGATGGTGTATGGCAAGGATATCAAGAATGCCGATGTAACGGTAGACTATCCGGGTGTGAAGGTAGACAGCATCGCCCGCCTTGATTCTCCTAATTATCTCCTGGTTTATCTTAACCTCGATGGGGCAAAGGCTGGTGAGATGACCCTCAACTTCAAGCAGGGCAAACAGTCGAAGAAGGTAAAGTATGTGTTGAAAAACCGTGAGATGGCGGGCGATAAGCGCATCGGTTTCTCTAATGAAGATGTGCTCTATATGCTGATGCCAGACCGTTTCGCCAACGGCAATCTGAAGAATGATGCCTTTAAGACGATGCGTGATAAGACCTGCAACCGTGCAGAGCCTAGTCTGCGACATGGTGGCGACCTGGAGGGAATCCGCCAGCACTTGGATTATTTTAACCAGTTGGGTGTAACCGCTCTGTGGTTTACCCCGGTTTTGGAGAACGACAGTCCAAGTAACGGCAAGAACAGCAGTTATCATGGTTATGCTACCACCAATTATTATCGTGTAGACCCACGTTTCGGAACCAATGCCGATTATAAGCAGCTGATAGATGAGGCTCACAAGAAAGGTTTGAAGATTGTGATGGATATGATTTTCAACCATTGCGGCTTCGAGCATCCTTGGGTTGCCGATATGCCTTCAAAGGACTGGTTTAATAAACCAGAATGGCTGGCTCCTGAAAATCAGACTGCCGAGCATCAGAAGAGCATCGGTACGGTGGATGGCGCTGCTAAGGTGAACGATAAGTATCTGCAGACCAGTTATAAGCTGACTCCGGTACTCGATCCATACGCCAGCAAGGTTGATCTCACAGAAACCGTAGATGGCTGGTTTGTTCCAACCATGCCTGACCTCAACCAGCGCAACCCACACGTTATCAAGTATCTGATTCAGAACAGTGAGTGGTGGATAGAGAGCGCTGGTATCGACGGCATCCGTATGGATACCTATCCTTATGCCGACCGCGATGCGATGGCACACTGGATGAAGGTGCTGGGCGAGGAGTATCCTCACTTCAATACCGTGGGTGAGACTTGGGTAACCGAACCTGCCTATACTGCAGCCTGGCAGAAGGACAGCAAACTTTCAGAGAAGAACAGCTATCTGCCAACCGTTATGGATTTCGCTTTCTTCGACCGCATCAATAGTGCAAAGAAAGAAGAGACCGATGACTGGTGGAACGGCATGAACCGTCTCTACAACGTGTTCTGCTACGACTATCTCTATCCTAATCCAAAGAGCGTAATGGCATTCATCGAGAATCATGATACCGACCGCTTTCTGGGTGAAGGCAAGGATACTCTGGCTCTGAAGCAGGCGCTGTCATTGCTTCTTACCATCAATCGCACTCCTCAGCTCTATTATGGTACAGAGGTGCTGATGAACGGTACCAAGAGTGTAACCGATGGCAATGTACGCAAGGACTTCCCTGGCGGTTGGGCTGGTGACAAGCACAATGCCTTTACTGCCGAAGGAAGAACACAGGCAGAAAACCAGATGTTCAACTGGCTCAGCAACCTGTTGCACTGGCGTCAGGGCAATGAAGTGATTACCAAGGGCAAGCAGACCCAGTTCTGTCCTCAGAAGGGTGTTTACGTAATTGCCCGCCAGTATAAGGGTAAGAATGTGATGACGGTTATCAACGGCAAGAACGAAGCAAACGAGCTGAATGTTTCCCGTTATGCAGAGATTATCGGTTCTCATGACAAGGCTACGGATGTTACAAACGGTCGCACCGTTCTTATTAACAAGAACGTGAAGCTCCGTCCTCGCCAGAGCATGATTCTTGAGTTCTAAAACGCAAGTATATTCCTATATGAACGTTCCTAGAGTTGTAAATTTACACTTCTAGGAACGTTTTTTTCTTGATAAAAATTCTTTCGTTTCATTTTTTCTTCGTACTTTTGCAATCAGAAGTTTAAAAACTTAATAAAAATGTTTGGAGAAATCGGAAAATGGCTATTAGATATATCTAAATATTTAATAACGGGCTATGTTTTAGCCAAAATGTTTGGTCAAGAAGACTCAACATGGGTTGTAATAGGTGCAGTTCTAGTTGCGGCATTGCTGTTTGCCTTAGGATTGTACTGTTTACGAAAGGACAAAGATAAAAATAACAAAAAGAAAGGAAAATAATATGGATACTGGATTGTTTATTATGTATGGCTTTTTGTTGCTTTTGGCAGCAGGAATATTTATTTATGCCAAAATTGATGATCGCAAAGAACAGAAAAGGCAATAATATGGATTACGGATTATTAGGAATGTATATATTTCTGGCTTTGATTGCTGTTGGTTCTTTCATTTACGTTAAGATAGAAGACAGAAAAGAGCAAAAGAATAGTTAATGATTAGATACATTTTTTCCATCATAGCAGCATTCTTCATAACCTTGAGCAGTTGGGCGCAAGGTGGGCTGCCTAGTCGCTATAATATAAGCTATCTCAATATGGCTGCAGGTATGCCGAATAATTTTGCTGATGATATCTTTCAGGACTCTTACGGCTTCGTATGGATCAGTACGCATGGTGGTGGACTGGTGCGCTACGATGGTTTCAATTTTATGAACTTCGGTTTGGGGGCTCCTGGTATCAGTCTGCGAAGCAACAGCTGCCGCAATACTTGCGAAGATCATTTCAAGCGCCTTTGGGTGGCTTTCGAAGAAGGTCCGCAGGTGCTCGACCTCAAAACGATGCAGCCTGTTGTTCCACCTTGTGAGAACAGCCAGGTAGAGGCACAACTCAACAAAGTATTCAAGAACCTTTGCACCCGAACATATTGTGATGCAAAGGGCAATATATGGATGCTTTCTTTCAACCAGCTTACCCGTTTCGGCTTTAACGAAAAGGGCGAGGTGAACAGCGTCTTGTCCACATCCTATCCTTATAATGCTCCCGACCTCGGAATCTGTGATGTCTATCGCAGAGGAACGGTTGTATTATGTAACAATGGAGTGGTGAGCGAGTTCTCAGTGAAGAACAATCAGCTCGTAGCAAAGAATATCTCATCCCTGTTTTCTCCGCTCGAAGGTCGGTATGGGGGGGCGCTTATTTATTATCATGGTAAGATATGGATGGGTACGAATCGCGGATTGTTTAATAGTGCAAAGCAGGAATTCCATTGCTCTGCTACCGACCATTCGCTCCAGCACGAAGTAGTGACGAGCCTTGCCGTTTCTCCAGATGACAAACTTCTGGTAGGAACGCTCTGTGGCGTAGATATCTTCAATGATAAGACCGGAGAGATAGAACATTGGAACACGGCTACGGCTGTGAATCCGCTGAGCAGCAACTTTATCAACAGTCTTTTCTCTAAGAACGGACAGATATGGGTAGGTTCCGAGACAGGTGGTGTTACCAAGCTGGCTCCACGTCAGTTGAATTTGGAATTCTACCGTCACGACCCCGCCAACCCGGGCAGTATCTCTCCTAATGCTGTCAATGCCATGTATGCGGCAGCCGACGGAACCCTGTGGGTAGGAACAGTAGAGGGAGGTCTCAATGCCTTGACTCCAGGCAGCATGAACTTTGTTCATTATACGGTGGCAAATTCCGGTTTGCCGCATAATACCGTCTCGGTTCTTGCTGCCGATAACCGCAATCAACTCTGGATTGGTACCTGGGGAACGGGCTTCGCTGTGATGAATCTCAGTCAGCCGGGCAAAATCATTCCGCTTGTGGTCGATGCAAAGCATCAGCATTTACTCAACTTTGCCGGTGCCTTGGCTTACGATCCTATCAACGATGGTATGTGGCTCGGAACCAATGATGGTCTCTTCTTCTATGATATGAAGCGCCGCCAACTCATCGAACCTTTCAGGGGATGTCTGAATGTGCGTGGCTGCATCGGTTCTCTGATAACCCGGAAGGGCAAACTTCTGATGGGGTGTGTGCAGGGAATGGTAGAGGTTGACCTCAAGTCGCGTCCTCATGGCAAGGGAGATTTCGCTGTGACGTATCATCAGTATAAACTCGACAATCCGAAGAGTGGAGTCTTCGATAAGATATTGTCTTTCTGTCAGGCTAAGGATGGAAAGATATGGATAGGCAGTAATGGCTATGGTCTGTACTGCTATACCAGCGATAAAAACGGTAAGACGCAGGTGAAGTCGTATACCACCAATAACGGACTTGCCAACAATATCGTGAAGGGTATTGTAGAGGATAACCAGGGTATGTTGTGGATAGCTACCGATAACGGACTCTCTATCTTCAATCCGAAGACCGAGGCTTTCTGCAGTTTCTCCCGTGAAGATGGTCTGATCAGTTCGCAGTTCTATTTCAATGGAGCCATCCGCAATGCCAAGGGCGAAATATTCCTGGGCACCGATGCGGGTATGATGGCTGTAAAGGGCATAAACCGTTTTGTGCATCAGACGGGTAAGTTGTGCTTTACCGAACTTCTGGTAGATAACCAGCCTGTCTTTGCCGGCAGCGATTATCTGGAAGAAGACATTTCTATTGCCAGAAAGTTGCGTATCCATGAGAGTGATAAGTCGTTCACCCTCTTTTTCTCAGCGCTCAATTATGGCTGCGAGACACAGGGCGTGTACCTTTATCGCATGAAGGGATACGAGAATGAGTGGGTTCAACTCAAGGCTGGTCAGCATAGTGTGCGTTATTCCACTCTGCCAGCTGGAGACTATAAGTTTGAGGTGAAATATATCCCATCTATCAATTCCGACAAGGAGCAGGTGATCTCTGTAGAAGTTCAGATTACTCCTTATTTCTGGAAGAGCTGGTGGTTTGTTACCCTTATTATAATAGGTATCATCGCCTTGCTCCAATATGCTTATGTGCGCCGTCTCAACAAGATGCGCGAAGAGGAAGTAGAGGCTCTGTACCGTCCTATCGAGGCTGCGATGAAGGAAAGTGATGAACCTGAAAAGCTGCAGAGTCGCATCCAGATGATTCTGCAGAACCAGAAGCGTTATCAGGACAGTCAGAAAAAGAGCATTGAGGCTGACAGGAAGATGGTAGAGGAGACTATGCGTCCATTCATGGAAGAAGTGATGGATGTGATGGAGAAGAATTACGATAATTCGGAGTTTGGTGTACAGGAACTGGCAGATGCCTTGGGTATATCCCGCAGTGTACTGAGCAAGAATCTCTCCAAGGAGACAGGCTTGCCAACAGCCCAGTTTATCCGCAACTACCGTCTCGACATCTCTCGCAAGATGATGGCAGATAAAACTTCCAACCGAAATATTGCGGAGATAGCCTACCGTGTAGGCTTCAACGATCCGAAGTATTTCACCCGTTGCTTCACCAGGCAGTTTGGCATCTCGCCGACTGCATATAAGGATCAGTTGGATTCTCAGGGTTCAGATATGGCATAGTTCTCCTTGGATTCTTCGGAGAAATAATGTTCCAGGATGTGATAATTTGTTAAGTAAATAAAATAAAACTGAGGGGCTACTTGATATAAGTCAAGTAACCCCTTGTTTTGTATGTGTGGGTACACAACTGGTGGATAAGCACGTAATATCCTTAAAAATCCACTGTTTATGCGTTTTGTCCACCTATAAAACCCAATTGTCCACCCAATATAATCCGGTTAATTGTACTTTTGCCACTGAAATTTGATGGTTGATGTCTAGTTTAGCTGACATTTATCATTTCATCCGCAACCTAAAAAGAGAACGGACGAAACAAAAATATTAAAAATAGAATAAACAAAGTATAAACCTAAAAATTGATAAGCAATGAGGAAACAATTATTCTCTATGATGCTATGCCTAGGTGCTGTTGGTGGTGCTTCTTTTGTTACCCCAATGCCTGCAATGGCTGCAGTTGCACAAGATCAGGTGATCACGGTCAAGGGACATGTTGTAGATGATCAGGGTGAACCTCTGATTGGTGCAACAGTTAAGACTAAAGATGCCAAGACTGGTGCAGTTACCGACTTAGATGGTAATTTCGAAATTCGAGTAAAGGCTAATGCGACTCTTTTCGTGAGCTATCTTGGCTACAAGGAGCGTGAGATTGCAGTGCGCGGTCGTGCCATTATCGAATCTATCCAACTCTCTGCCGACAATCAGGTGCTCGACCAGGTTGTAGTAGTGGGTTATGGTACACAGAAAAAGGCAGACCTTACCGGTTCTGTATCTATCGTAAATGCTGAGGAGATGAAGAAGGTGTCAAACTCTAACATCTCTACTATGCTTGAAGGTAAGGTTGCCGGTGTGCAGATTACATCAGACGGTCAGCCTGGTGCAGATCCTAGTGTGAGAATTCGTGGTATCGGTTCTTTCGGTAGCACAGCTCCTCTTTATGTCATCGATGGTGTGCCAATGGGTACCACTATCCGTGACTTCTCTCCTAATGATATTGAGACCATCCAGATTCTGAAGGATGCTTCTGCGGGTGCCATCTATGGTTCCCGTGCTGCGAATGGTGTCGTTATTATCACTACCAAGAATGGTAAGAAAGACCAGCCTCTGAAGGTGAACTACTCTGGTTACTTCGGAGTAGACTACATCCCTAGCGATGTATATGATGTAATGGATGCTGACCAGTATAGCCAGTACCTTGGTACTGCTTGCACAAACTCCAACACTCCTATCCCTGGTGGATATAAGATGGGTGAGGATGGCAAGTATCACTTCCAGGATGCAACCAACACAGACTGGTTTGACGAAGTGTTCAAGACCGGTATCCGCCAGAACCACAACGTAGCCCTCAGCGGTGGTAGTTCACACAGTACTTATAATGTATCTCTCGACTACTATAACCAGAAGGGTACCTTGGAAGGTGCAGGTCCTAACTACGAGCGTTACACAGCCCGTGTGAACAATACCATGGACACCAAGTTCGTGAAGTTCCGTACAAGCATGGTTTACTCTCACTCTGACCAGGACAACATGGGCCTTTCCAATGCCTCAGAGTATGTTCAGGGTCTTTACGGTGATGTAACCAACGTGCTCCGTGGTACACTTCTGATGCAGCCTACCATCAAGGCTTACGATAAGTCAACATGGGTTCTCGATGACAAGGTTGGTGCTGCAAACGGTTATCGCTACGATGCTTACGGTTATGGTGTATATTATGATGGCGTACATGGAGATATCTCTGCATCCAACCCATTGTTGGTGAATAACCTCTTGCAGCGCAACACCTTGGTTGACCGCTTCGTAGGTACAGCTTCTGCTGATGTTGACCTGTTGGGTATGGTAGGCATCAAGAGCAAGAACCATGGTCTTCACTATAATGTAAACCTCTCTTACAGCAAGACAGAGGCAAAGGATAAGACCTGGATTCCTTCCTGGATTCAGAGCAACCGTGTATATCTTGCCAAGGAGAATGAGCGCCTTACCAAGGGCTCACGCAACTACAGCGACGCCTTGGTTGAGAATACCATCACATACGATGGCAAGATTGGCAAGCACAACATCAACCTGCTCGCCGGTATGACATACGAGGAGGAAAATACCAACCTCCTTACTGGTTGGGGTATCAATTTCACTGAGCCATACTTCCTCCAGCTTCAGAATGCCAAGAACACTTACTCTGAGTCATACGAGTTCAAGCATAGCCTGGCTTCTTACGTAGGTCGTTTGAACTACAACTATGATGAGAAGTACCTGCTTTCTGCAGTAGTACGTCGTGATGGTAGCTCCCGTTTGAGCAAGAACATCCGTTGGGCAACCTTCCCATCTGTATCTTTAGGTTGGCGTTTCGATAAGGAGAAGTTCTTCCCTATCAGCCGCGACATCGTTAACATGTTCAAGATTCGTGCCAGCTATGGTGAGCTCGGTAACGAGAACATCGGTGAGTACCAGTATATGGCTAGCATGAACCGTAACAACATGACTTACAGCTTCGGCAACAGTCCTGTAACCGGTTCTGCTGTTTCTACCTTCGTGAACAACGATATCGCTTGGGAGAAGAAGAAGACCACCAACGTGGGTATCGACCTGGCAATGTTCAACAACCGTTTGGAGTTCACTGCCGAGTGGTATAAGAACAAGTCAGAAGACCTGCTTTACTCAGTTCCTGTGCCAGCACAGACCGGTGTATCCAACACCTCTGTAACCATGAACGCTGCCTCTATGGAGAACAGTGGTTTCGAGTTCAGCGCTACCTACCGCAACCGCGATCATGCCCTCAAGTATGATATCAGCGCCAACGTAAGTACCCTGAAGAACAAGGTAACCTCTCTGGGTATCGGTAAGGATTCATACATTTCTGGTGCATACGCTACTTACGTAGGTCAGGAGATTGGTCAGTTCTACGGTTGGGTTTACAAGGGAATCGCCCGTACTCAGGAAGAATTGGACAACAATGCTGTTCAGCAGGGTGCCAATGTCGGTGACTGCCTCTATGAGGATATCTCAGGCCCTGACGGAACTCCTGATGGCGTAATCGATGCTTACGACCAGACCGTATTGGGCAGTGGTCTTCCAAAGGTAAACTTCGGTTTGAGCACTCACTTGGAGTATAAGGGTTTCGACCTCAACATTTCTACATACGGAGTATTGAATTATCACGTATCAGATGATATCTATAATAGCTTGAACTCTTGCTACGGCTATGGCAACAAGGAAGTAGGAATGCTGGATGCCAACCGTTGGTCAGAGGATGGTACCTACCTTTCAAGTGTTCCACGTACCTACGCAGCCAACAATGCAACATTGGCATGGAACGACCTCTTCAGCTCTCGCAAGATTCAGAATGCTGCTTACTGGAAGATAGCCAACGTAGAGTTGGGCTACAACTTCCCAGACAAGTGGTTTGGTGGATATGTAAGTGGTGTACGTCTCTATGTATCAGCACAGAACCTCTACACCTTCACAGGCTATCATGGATATAATGTAGACTATGCTGGCGGTACCTTTACCCCAGGTTACAACTTCTGCTCTTTCCCAAGTGCCAGAACGTTTATGTGCGGTCTCCATTTCACATTCTAATAATGAGAATAGACAAGAATAAGATTCATTATTATTTAAAAGGACATTTGATATGAAACTATATAAATTATCATTAGCTCTCTTCCTTGGCCTCGGTGCTATGGCTACCACATCTTGCGAGGACAAGTTGGATGTTACCAATCCTAACCAGCAGACCACCGGTACCTTCGGTTTCAATGCTGATGATCTGGAGGAGTGCGTTATTGCAGCATACAACCATATTCGTATGGAAGGTTCTTCGGCACGTGTGGGTTATACCCTCGATGTGACACGTGGCGATGAGGTATGGAACTCATCACAGGTATGGTACATGCCATTCGATGACATGGACGCCCCTGTGACATATGAAGTCTCCATGTGGCCTTGGCGTGAGGCTTACTATACTATTAATGTATGTAACTTCATTCTTTCACGTACCACAGGTGATGATGCTTCGCTCAGCGAAAGCATGAAGCGAATCAAGGGACAGGCTCTCTTCCTCCGCGGTTATTCATACTATACATTGGCTGGATATTACCAGAATCCTGCGCTGATTACTGATTATGCCAACTATTCTTCTCTGGATGGTCTCTATGGCAAGAACAGTACCTACGACGATGTGCTTGATCAGGTAGAGAAGGATTTCGCAGAGGCGATGACACTTCTTCCTTCCCGTGATGCTGGTGGCGAGTGGGCAAAGGGTCGTGCTACCTGCGGCGCCGCTGCCGGTTACTATGCCCGTACTCTGATGCAGCGCCATAAGTATAGCGATGCGCTCACCGTACTCAAGGACATCATGAACAAGAAGTATGGCTCTTACAAGCTGATGGCCAACTATGGCGACAACTTCCGTGAGGGTTCTGCTTATGAGAACAATGCCGAGAGCCTCTTCGAAATCCAGTATCTCGACTACGGTTCACAGGGTGTAGATGATGAGTGGACTCCTGTTAATACCAGTCCTAATGCTACACAGGGTCATGCCGTAGAGTCTAACTTCGCTCCAGGTAGATTCGGTGGATGGGCAGACCTCTCTGCTTCTCCTTGGTTGTACAACCTCTTCAAGCAGGAGCGTACCACAGCTGGTAAGTTGGATCCACGTCTCTACTGGACTATCGGTACATACGAGACAGACTGGGTTGGTTTTGAGAATGGTAACGTAGCTTACAAGAGCGCGATGACAGCTTCTGATACCATCATAACCAACAACAACTATGGTGGTCTTCCTATCGCTAAGTGGACCAATTTCCGTACCAACCTTTATGATAAGGTGACAACCGGTCTTCATTGCGGTATCAACCTCCGCATGATGCGTTATTCAGACGTTTTGCTTCGTGCTGCAGAGTGCGAGAACGAGGTGAACGGTCCTACACAGCAGGCTATCGACTGGATTAACCAGGTTCGTGAGCGTGCCAACCTGAAGGATTTGAGTCTCTCAGACTTCGATACCAAGGATAAGCTCTTCGAGCAGATTGCCAATGTAGAGCGTCCAAAGGAGTTCGGTTGCGAGTACGGTCGTGGTTTCGATTTGATTCGTTGGGGATTCTTCTATGATCAGGGTCGTTTGGCTCAGTTGAAGGAGCACGGAACCTTCCGTCGTTCTCCATACAAGGCTAAGGAAGCAGTCAGCTACTCTATGGTAGGTGTTGATTCAGAGGTGAAGAGCTCTTACGATACATACGTACCAGGTCATGAGTTCCTGCCTATCTATCAGGGCTTGTTGAATGATAACCCTAACCTGACAGGTA
Organism: Segatella copri; assembly: GCF_009494835.1. GTDB lineage: Bacteria > Bacteroidota > Bacteroidia > Bacteroidales > Bacteroidaceae > Prevotella > Prevotella copri_F. Next base: position 172,106 of record NZ_VZBE01000055.1, on the reverse strand, counting down.
ACTCAGCTAATACGAATACGGATAACTCATCTGATTTCTTCGGAAGAGGTTGGACTGTTCATCCTGTAGTTAACTTGGGCAACTAATAATATCTATTCCTATGGGGTTTCTTAACGATAGCCCCATAGGGAAACCAAAATAACAATTTATATATTTATAATAGGATATAATATGAAACGTCTAAATAAATTAGCAGCCGTCTTCTGCGTGGCAGCCATGGCATTGACAGCGATGACAGGATGTGAGGGAAGTGACATGTTTAGCGTCAACTCTCCTGATTGGCTCTCTGAAAAGATTGATTCAATCGAAAAAGCTAACCAATCTACAGAGGAAGTGCTCGTAGGTATGAATGAGGATGTCTATACTGTAGGTAATACTGATTTCTCTTCAGGCTTTTGGACTTCATTCTCAAAGTATTATGTGGTTCAAGACAACCAGAAGTGGAATGCCGTGTTCAATCTGAACATCAATCCTTCTGCGACTAACACCTATAAGAACTTCGCCCTCGTCATCACCAATGATGTGGATCGTGGCGGAACAGGTTATACCGAGTATGGTGCTATCCGTTTTGATAACCAGCCAAGCGGTAACTCTGAGTGGGGTGACCATATCGACAGAAGCTGCGTGCAGAGTAATCTCACCTTTGAAACTGATAAAGACAAGGGTGTAGATAAATTGGGTGGTAAGGTAACATTGACGGTTGACCGTTCCCGTGTAGATACTTTCATGGTGAAGATTACCAATGGTACTGTTACCAAGACCTACATTCAGCCATCTAAGATTGCTAATCTGAATGCAGACGAGAGCAATACCAACATCCGTTGCTTTCTGGTACCTGAGGGCTCTTACATCGATTTCATGCAGAGCAACGTAGAACCTATCGGCGGTTATACATCTGCCCAGGATAAGGCTCCGGTTTCTATGGTGTTGAACAATGTTCCTGCCGAAGTAGACGAGAATACACCCCTAGAGAAGGCAATGGAGAATGTATCTGCTACCGTAACCTTCGAGGAAGGTATAACCAAGGTAATTCCTGCCAAGGAACTTTATTTCTCTGCCATCAACGACATGAATGTTTCTGGCACCAAGAACCTCATCGTCATCTATAACAAGACATTCAAGGGCGAGAATGCTTCTACTCCTATCGTTGCACAGAAGACATTCGAAGTTGTGCCAGCTATCAAAGCTCTCCATATAGTAAGTGCGCCTACACGTCTCACTTATAAGTATTATGAGGCAGCAGGCATCACTAACCCTGCTTCTGCTGTATTCCCAGTAGATACTAAGGGCTTGACAGTTCAGGCTACTTATTTGAATGGTGTAACTCGTGATATCACACTCGATAAGTTGGTTATCTCTGCAGTGCCAATGAAGGCAGGCAAGCAGGCTGTTACTGTAACTGCTAAGAATGGTGTGAAGACAACATTTGATGTAACAGTAGAGAAGCATGCTGCAACATTCGTAAATCCTAGCCCAGCTATCTTGGGTGCTGAGGATTGTACAACTGGTTGGTGGGGTGCTCACCTCGATGCAGACGTGAAGGTTCCTGCTGGCGAGACTCGCGCATTCTCTTTCACTAACTTGGGTGGTGCAGCTAACTGGAACAACTACGTAGTAGTACTCCGCAATGCAGCTTTAGCTGAGTATGTTGTAGTTCGTTCGGATAACTACGGTTGGACTGGCGACAACTCTGGTCCTTATGGATGGAAGAATTGTACTGCTGGTTCTACTGGTGCGGCTGACTGGGCAACTTGGTTGGCAGGTATGAATGGCGCTAAGGTTGTTGTTTACGTAACCAACAATAATAATGGTACTGCTGACGTCTTAGCTATTACAACAGGTACTGATGGCAAGGTAAATACTCAGTATTACTATGGTATTGATGGAGTTGATGCAAACGACCTCTTTGTAGACTTCACCGTAGATAGCAGCTGCTTGAAGTTTGATACAGCAGCATCTGCTCGCAAGTACTCTGCTCGTCGCAGATAAGAGAATCTTTGAAATACTAGATAAAAGGCATGACCTATGAGGAGGATGGAAGAATCCTCCTCTGAGGCCTTGCCTTTTTTCAAAAATATCGAATAAAAACTAACTAAACTTTTAAGGAAATAATGATGAAACATCTTAATAAATGGGCATTCTTGCTGGCATGTACTTTGGCAGTAAGTTGTAGTAGTGGTGGAAGTGATGATCCTGATGTACCAGATACACCAAACAAACCAGAGACTCCTTCCCAGCCAGAAACTCCAAACAATCCTACTAGCGAGGATTTGGCTAAGTATGTTTGTCCTACATATAATGACAATTATACTTCAGTAGCTGCTTGGACTCAGCGCAGTAAGTGGAATCTTGCCAATGTGCATGACCCTTCGGTAGTAAAGGCTGCTGATGGATATTACTATATGTATCAGACAGATGCCAGCTATGGCAATGTTCACAATAGCGATGTAAGAAATAGCAATAAGCATGGTCACTTCTTCTGCCGCCGCAGTAAGAATCTCGTAGACTGGGAGTTTGTAGGAGCCTCAATGGTAGGTCTTCCTTCATGGATCAAACCTAAGCTCAATGAGATTCGCAAGCAGATGGGCGTGCCAGAGCGTGATGATACCTATTTTGCCAACGATTTGGACTTCGGATATTGGGCACCATGTGTACGCAAGGTGAATGACAATCTCTATCGTATGTATTATTGCATCACCTGCCCAGGTACTATCAATGGTAATGGTACATGGAGCGAGCGTGCATTCATCGGATTGATGGAGACTTCTGATCCTGCATCCAATAAGTGGGAAGACAAGGGCTTTGTCATCACCAATGCTTCTGACAAGGGCTTGAACTTCAGGGTAAGTCAGACAGATTACAATAACTGCTACTTCAAGTTCAATGCCATTGATCCTACTTATATCATCACTCCAGAGGGCAAGCACTGGCTCATCTATGGTTCTTGGCACAGTGGTTTTGCTGCTGTAGAGCTGGATGCTTCTACGGGTAAGACCAAGGTAGAATTGCCTAAGCCATTTGGTACAGCTGAGGAGATTGCTCCATACGGCAAGCTGATCTTCACTCGCACACTCAACAATCGTTGGCAGGGTGCTGAGGCTCCAGAGATTGCTTACCATGATGGTTACTATTATCTCTTCGTAGCTTACGATGCACTGGATGTACCTTACAATACTCGTGTGCTCCGCTCTAAGAATGTGGATGGTCCTTACGAGACGATGAATGGTACGGTAAAAGATGCTGCCAATGGAGCAAATGAGAATCCTACAGTGTTGACTCATCCTTATAAGTTTAGTGCTGGTAGCGGTTGGGTAGGTATCAGCCACTGCGCTGTCTTCGATGATGGCAATGGAAACTGGTACTATGTATCTCAGCAGCGTATGCCTGCCAATGTGGCTGGTATCAATGCAAGCAATGCCATCATGATGGGTGGTGTGCGTAGCATCAAGTGGATGTCTAATGGTTGGCCTACTGTGATGCCAGAGCGTTATGGAGCAGTGCCTCAGGTGGCTATCACCGAGAGCGAACTGGTAGGCGAATGGGAGAACATCGACCTGGCTTATCAGTATGGCATACAGAAGGCTAGCACCAATGTAACACTGAGCAGCGATCATAAGGCATCGGGTGCTTGGAACAATGTAACTTGGAGCTTTGATGCATCTACCAACACACTGAAGATTGGTACCATCGAACTGAAGGTACAGCGAGAGGTAGACTGGGAGGCTAGTCCTCGCAAGGTTTCTATCGTATACTCAGGTGTGAGTGGCAACAAGAGCTACTGGGGTAAGAAAAAATAAGACTTTAGTTAGTTTTTAGGATATAAAACCTATCGTAAATCTCGGGGGAGTTGCGCTGTGAAGCTTAACTCCCCCTTTTGTAAAATCACTATATATAATAAGGTATGTGATATGAAACCAAATATAACAAAATATTTAGGCTTGCAGCTGATGGCTTTGGCATTGTTGCCTGCAAGCAGTAGCATCGCCCATGCCCAATCACCCGTTGCCCAAGAGCCTGTGGTAGATACTCCTTTTGTCCACGACCCCGTAATGGCGTATGAGAATGGCAAGTACTATCTCTACTGCACAGGTCATGGCATCACGCAGATGACCTCTACCGACCGCAAGCATTGGACCATCGTTCCTCAGGGCGTGCTCAAGAACAGCGAGATTCCGGTATGGACGCATGATAGTGTGCCGGGGTTTACCACGCATATCTGGGCTCCGGATGTTATCCGATTCAAGAACAAGTGGTATCTGGCTTATTCCTGTTCCACCTTTGGCAAGAATACTTCTGCCATCGGCTTGCTGAGCAATACTTCCTTATCTGATAAGGATGGATGGAAGGATGAGGGCTGCCTCGTCGCCTCCAAGGGTGATAGAGACAACTGGAATGCCATCGATCCGAATTTCATTGTTGATGAGAAGGGGAATCCTTGGCTTACCTGGGGCTCTTTCTGGGATGGTATCCAGATGATCAAGCTGGATAAGAAGACGATGCATGTCAAGAAGGGCGCCAAGCCTCAGACTATCGCCCGTCGTCATGCCGTAGGCGATGCATCAGCAGAACCGAATCCTACTTCTAAGTTTGCCGGCACCAATGCCATCGAGGCTCCTTTCATCATGAAGCATGGTGATTATTACTATCTCTTCGTGAGCTGGGATTACTGCTGCCGTGGCATCAAGAGCAACTATCGTGTTGCCGTGGGCAGAAGCAAGAAGGTTGCCGGTCCTTATCTGGATAAGGAGGGTAGGGACATGCGCAATGGCGGTGGTGCGCTGATTCTGGAAGGCGATAAGAAAGAATATGAGGCGATGGGCCATTGTTCAGCCTACTCCTTCCCTGATGGTGATTTCTTCTTCTGCCATGGTTACAGTATCGCCAAGAATGGCGCCAGCATTCTGGTTCAGAAGCGAATCAACTGGACGGAAGATGGGTGGCTGACGCTGGAATAAAAAACATTTGTAAAATATCTTTTTGGTATGTTGCTTCAATCTTACGTTTGTAAGCTTTTCAAGAAGTATACTGCTGAAATGTTAAAACTGAGTTAAAATAGCGTTTATTCCGCTACGAACAGCAAAAAATTGGTTTCGTAGCGAAATAAACGCTATTTTCTTTCGCTATTTCCTATATATGCATAAGGTATTTGACAAGATTCTAAAAACAAATTGGTAGATTATTTTACTGTTAAAAAAAAACACGGACAAATTGAATTTGTCCGGCTCTTTTGTCCGGTAGCTTGTAAGTTGTTAAAAATGAGTGATTTATATAGCTGCGGGCAATTTGTCCGGACAAATTCAATTTGTCCGTTTGTTTTTTTTTAGCCCTTTTTGGCTTGAAAACCTTGGGATATGATGCCGAAACCTATGAGATGCTGGGAAGAAACCTATGAGTTATGATGAAAGAAACCATGAGTTGTGGGGGAGAAAACTATGACTTATTTTTTTTAACAATTCAAGATGGTTTGAACCCCTTGGCTTATCCAAACGAAATAAGCATCAAAAAATCCGAAACAGATAACTTGGTAAGCTTCTGTTTCGGATTTTTTCTTTATTCTTCCTTAATCTTCCAATCGCTGATAGTGCGCTGGGTGCTGTCAAAACTGATACCGATTTTTATCAGTCGCTTGCCCTCTGTATGATATGGCAGCATATAGCCTTTTTCGTCTATTTGTGCCAAAGCCTCATCAGCACTCTTATCTACCTTCAGTTCGAAGACGTAGATTGTATCTGGCATGTGCATCACGGCATCAGCCCTGCCGATGGCACTCTTCACCTCTGTGCGGATATAGATGTTGAGGAAACTGAACATCAGATAGAAGATAGTCTGATAATGCTTCTCGCTGTGATTCTCCAAATCATATGGTATCGTAGCCATATAGGTGCGCATGTGCTCCAGTGCCGCCTCGATGTCATTTCTATAAACCGCCTTGCAGAATCCCAAGAGGAAGGCATTGTTGTCAGAACGGCGAGGGTTCACATAATGAGGAATCAATGAGTTGAGCAGTCCGTCGCGTACCTCCTTGTTTGGGATGCCCAGCGTATATTCCTGAAACATCGGTTCATATTTCTTGATGGTCAGATAGCCGCTCTGGTAAAGCAATGGCAAGGCTTCTGTCATTTCCTCTGTTGATTGGTCGAAGGAACTCAATACTGTCTCTTGACTCTCTAAAGTAGAAAGATTGACATGATACTTATCCAAGAGTTTCAAGAGGAAGGATGGAGTGCCGGAACCAAACCAGTAAGGAGCAATCTTGCCTGCATTCATTGCCTTTACAAGACTGAACGGATTGAAAATATCTTCTGATTTCTCGCTGAAATGATAACCGTCGTAGAATTGCGTCAGCTCTTTCAGGCACTCCTCATACGTCATGTTCAGTGCCTCGCCCATAGCCTCAATATCTGGTTTCATCTGCGTGGTAAGCTCGGTTTTGCTGATGCCGCAGATGGCTGAGTACTGGTCGAACAGACTGATATTGTCGAGGTTGTTGAGTTCGCTGAAGATGCTGAGCTGCGAGAACTTGGTGATGCCCGTGATGAAGGTGAACTCCAGGTAAGGATCGAGTTTTTTCAGAGGACTGTAGAAGTTCTGCATAATGCGGCGGAGCGGTTGCAGGTTTTCCTTTTCATGTACCACATCCAGCAATGGGGCATCGTATTCGTCGATGATGACAACAGCCTTTTCGCCCGTCTGCTCATAAGCACGCTTTACGATACCATCCAACCTTTCGTTAGGGTAAATTTCCCCTTCTCCTTTACCATAAAGTTTCTCGTAAGGCAAAAGCTGCAGATTCAGATAACTGTTCAAGGCATCTGCATCAAAATGCTTGGCACCGCTTAAATCGAAATGGAATACAGGGTGTTTCACCCATTCCTTCTCGTATTCAGCAATGGCCAATCCCTCGAAAAGTTCCTTTCTTCCCTCGAAATAGGCTTGGAGGGTAGAGGCAAAGAGCGACTTTCCGAATCGTCTTGGACGGCTCAGAAAGATATACTTCATACCTTTTTCTCTGAAATCCACGATGTATTTGGTCTTATCTACATAGAGATAACCTTTCTCGCGAATTTCTTCAAAAGTCTGAATTCCTACAGGATATTTATTTACTATTTTTGCCATATTCCTACATGCTTTACGTTTTGCGCTGCTAAGTTACGAAGAAAATCCGAATTAACCAAGCATAATGGTTAAAAATAAAATGCTTTGTAAAATAAGGCATCCGGAATACCCCGAAACTTGTAAAATAAGGCACTCTGATGAGTTAAAAACATGTAAAATAAGGCATTCCTCATTATTTTTTCTTATCTTTGTTCGCCCCGAAAAAACAACGGGATTGGGTTGTGGAAAGGGGGAAGAGAAAATAGAGATAAATATAAATATAAGAAATGAACAAATTAAAAGCTTTATTGGGTTTCGACCCAAAGACTACTACGGTCAAGACTGAGTTGGTTGCTGGTATGACTACCTTCCTGACCATGTGTTACATTCTGGCAGTGAACCCTACCATTCTCGCCACTACGGGTATGGACAAGGGAGCTCTCTTTACTGCCACAGCCATCGCTTCAGCCATCGCCACCTTCCTGCTGGCTTTCATGGCAAAGTTGCCTTTTGCCCAGGCTCCTAGTATGGGACTGAATGCCTTCTTCGCCTTCACCCTTTGTCAGGCTATGGGCTTGACCTGGCAGCAGGCTTTGGCGGTATTGCTCGTAGAGGGTATCATCTTCCTTGCCATCACCTTCCTCAATATCCGTGACAAGATATTGGAGTGTATTCCGAAGAACCTCCGATTCGCCATTTCGGCAGGTATCGGTATGTTTATCGCTTTTATCGGTTTGAAGAATGCGGGCATCATTACTGCCAATGCGGATACTTTCGTGCAGCTCGGCAAGTTTACACCAGTCAGCATCCTGGGTCTCATCAGCATCCTGCTCTGTGGCTGTCTGATGGCGAGAAGAGTGAAGGGCTCCCTGTTTATCGCCATCATCATCTCTACCTTGATTGGTATTCCGATGGGTGTAACCCAGTTCTCAGACAACTGGATGCCGGTATCTACCCCTCACAGCATCGCTCCTATCTTCTGCCAGTTCGATTTCACCGGCTTCTTTACTCCTAAGATGTTCATGGTGGTATTCTCCCTGTTGCTTGTCAACATCTTCGATACCATCGGAACAGTTCTGGGATTGGTTTCCAAGTTGGGTATCAAGGAGAATGAGAAGGGCGAGATTCCGGGTGTGAAGGAGGCGATGATGAGTGATGCCATCGGTACTACAGCCGGTGCATTGCTGGGTAGCTCTACCATCACCACTTATGTGGAGAGTGCTTCGGGCGTTGCCGAGGGTGGTAAGTCGGGTCTGACATCTTTCTTTGTGGGTTTGATGTTTATCCTGAGCATTTTCCTGGCTCCTATCTTCCTGCTGATTCCGAGCGCAGCCACCAGTGGTGCCCTGGTAATGGTGGGTGTATTGATGATTGATTCGTTCAAGAAGATTGAGTTGGAGGATATCTCCGAGTCATTCCCTGCCTTTATCACGATGATTACGATGGTACTCTGCTACAGTATTGCCGATGGCATCTGCCTTGGTATTCTGAGCTATGTATTGATCAAGATGATGGTGGGCAAGTTCAAGGATCTGAATCCTACGCTGTATATCCTGAGCATCTTCCTGCTCTTCAATTATGTTTTCGGTTAATTAAATGACAGATAAAAAACGAGGCGGCAATCTGCATCACGCAGGTTGCCGCCTTCTCTTTTCTAACTAACTTTCTTATCAACTATTCAAAATGTTATTACCTATATATGGATTCCAGGGCATCCTGCCCTGGATGTAGTTTGTTTACTTCAAACGGATGATATTCAGCGAGCTGGCTGGAATCTCTACCGTAGCACCATTCTTCTCTGTAGTTACGTAGTTTTCTACAGGATAGATGTTGGTAGGATTGTCGATGGTGTTCTCCTCCAGACCATTCTTGGCAGAAAGGCGGATGAGCTTGCCATTCTTGATTTCCTTGCCCTGAAGATTAATCTTCGCTGTGGTGTGCTCGGTGCTGGTGTTGGCAATCTTAAGGATTACCTCGCCCGTCTGTTCATCAAGTGTGGCTGTAGAGAAGATGCCAGGAAGGGTGTTTGCCTTCAACTTGGTAGAGAATATTTCCTTGCCATCCAACTTGGCGAAGATGCTGTCGCCTACTACTTTCAGCTCGATGTCATACCACTTGCCGGTTTCGATGCTGCCTGGGGTAGTAGCTATCTGACTCTTGGCACCATTCACGATAGACTCCACACCGTGCTGGGTATTGTTCCAGCCACCGAGGTTCAACCAGCAGTAGTTGTTCTTATCCACGTAGTTAAAGATGATGAGGAAACCTTCGTTTCCGGCATCCTTCTTCGCGCGTACCTTGTATATATACCCGTTGCTGGTAATTTCGCCTGGGTTCAGACGGATACAGCTCTCCTCGTTGCTGGTCTGCTTGATGAGGCTGCCCTCTGTCTTCCACTGTCCATGGATATCGGTAGGCAACTCCTGCAAGGTCATCGGCAGCGCCTTTCCGTTCTCATCGCTGTATCCCTTGTCCTCGAAAGAAACCTGAGTGCCCCATGTTCCCATACCTACACGGCAGATAGCTGGCTTCACCTGAGTCTGCTCATATTTGTATGGATTCTCCTGGTTCACCTTCAGTACACGGGTACCGATGTTGTTGGCCATCACGTTCTGAACGTAGTAAGATGGAGTTCCGAATACCTTGTCTGAGGTATACTGAATCATATCCGGTGCCCACATACGGTTGTTGAGGTTGGCGAAGATAGGAGCATAGGATGCCATGGTCACGATATCCGAGTTGTTCTCGATGCCCATCATATAGACAGCCTCACCGAGTGCTGCATCGAGCGAACCCATATTGCCGAAGCCCTGGGTTACGGCATATTCGCCTACATAAATCTCGCTGCCCTTGCGGTCGTAGTTATCATACTTGTTGAAGTTTTCTGCAAACCAGGCAGGATTTCTGTAGTAGTGCTCGTCGAGGAGTTCTACGCTTTCGTTGCTTTCCCACTTAGGATTGTCATCGCCCCAAGCCACCACGTTACCGATGAGGTGCATCTTAGGATATTTCGCCAATACAGCATCCTTGAACTTCTTGAAGCGCTCGTAGTAATGATCGCTCTGAGCCGCAGGATCCGGCTGGTTGTTCTCATTACCAATCTCCAGATACTCGATATTGTATGGTTCCGGATGACCGTTCTTAGCACGGAGCGCACCATATTTAGAGGTAACAGGACCGTTGGCATACTCCAGGGCATTCATGCACTCATCAATCCAAGGCTGGATGCTGTCTACAGGAGTCATACCGCCGTGCCACAAACCTACGTTTACAACATAGAGAGGCTTGGCGTTCAGATCCTCGGCAAGCTGCAGATACTCATCGAATCCCATACCATCGCTGGTACGGTAGCGCCAGTTTACGTTCTTATGGCCCGGACGTTCCTCGATAGGACCGATAGTCTTCTCCCAGTGGAATGCATTCTCAGGAGATTCCTGACCCTCTACGTAGCAACCGCCAGGGAAGCGGACGAACTTAGGATGGATGTTATAGAGAAGCTGAGCCAGGTCAGGGCGCAAGCCATTCTCGCGATTCTTGAAAGTAGGAGGGAAGAGGCTTACTACATCGAGAACGATGGTACCCTTTCCGTCGGCTACGAGTTCAAACTGAGCCTTGGCATCGTTTCCGTTGGCAGTCAACTCAGCCGTATATTTAGTCCACTTCTTGCCAACCTTGGCATTGAGTGCGGTTTCTGCATACACCTTATCGCCCTTGGCGTTGGTGAGGCGAGCCTTCAATCCGCCCTTGTAGCTACCTTTCGCCCAGAAAGAGAGTTTATAGGTTCTGCCCTGCACGGCGTTGATTCCCCAGAAACCCTCATTGATGAGAGAGGCTGTAGCTGCAGGCTTGGCAGCGATGGTAAGCTGGAGAGCCTTGCCCTGTGCATTGTTGAGCAAACCCTTGTTGATGAGTTGTGCATTGATTTTTGCACCTTCCTGAGCGGCAGTTTTCCAGGTAGGAATATTCTTGTCATCGTCTTCGAAAGAACGGTTGCTGATGAGTTCGGCATAGAGACCGCCATCTGCAGCATGGTTGATATCCTCGAAGAAGATACCATAGAGGTTAGGAGATACCTTGATACCTGGGTTAGAGGCATCTACATTGATGGTAACCTGTGCGTTGGCTGTCAAAGCAGAGGCCAACACTGCTGAAAGTAAAATCTGTCTTTTCTTATTCATTTCTTATTCTTAGGTTTGTTTGTTTACTTGTTGGTTGGCATGAAACCAAGCTAAGCCTGAATTCATGCCGCTATTAATACACAGTTGCAAAAGTACACAAAAAACACAAAGAAGAGGTGGACAAAAAGCGAATTATAGTGTAAAAGGTGGATTTTCTGATGAAAATCCACCTTTTGTTTATTGTTGGTCAATAAAATCGGTTTTAATATAGTAATACCAGTCCGGCAAAAGCCGAGTAGAGTATCATGCGGATAGGATTGATCTTCATCACCTTCACGCCGATAAAGGTGGCAAAGAAGAGGGCGATGGAGATGTAGAAATGCCAGGGATTGGCTGGCGTAGAGAAGTTCTCGCCATTCATCAGGAGCAGGGCTGCGGCTCCCACCAAGCCGACGATGGCTGGACGAAGACCGATGAAGATGCTCTGGACGGCTGAGGTGTTCATATACTTGTACAGCATCTTGCTGATAAGAATCATCAAAACCAAGGATGGGAGAACCAGCGCAAAGGTCGCCATGGCACTTCCGAGTACAGCCATCATGCCACTCATGCCGGCATTATGGACAGCTGTATAGCCACAATAGGTAGCGGTGTTGATACCGATAGGTCCCGGTGTCATCTGAGAAATGGCAACCACATCGGTAAACTCTTGCATCGTCATCCAATGATACTGCGTAACAACCTGTCCCTGAATCAGGGATATCATGGAATAGCCACCTCCGAATCCGAAGATGCCTATCTGAATGAATACGATGAAAAGCTGAAAAAATATCATCATTATGTTTTAAGCTATTTACTTTTTTACCTATTTACTTTTTTACCCTTTTACCTTTATTCCGTTGGCTGGATAAACTGTCCATAGATGTAGCCACCTACGGCAGCTGCGATAATCACCCAGATTGGGTTGACGCCCAAAAGCCAGATCAGAAGGGCGGATAGAATAGGAATCCAGCAGCTTACAAGCGAAATACCGGCACTCTTGGCAAGCGAGAATGTAGGTACGGCTATCAATGCCACGACGGCAGGACGGATGCCTGCAAACATGGCAGCAACAACCTTGTTGTCTTCAAACTGATGGAAAAACATGGCTATCGCTAAGATAATAAGGAACGATGGCAACGAAGCGCCGAGGGTGCAGACGATGGCTCCCGGTGTCTTTGCCAACTTATATCCGAGCAGGGAACTCATGTTGATGGCCAAGGCTCCCGGACAAACCTGGGTAGTAGCAATGGCATCCAAGAATTCCTCCTTCGTCATCCAATGATGCTTGTCGACGACTTCGGATTCTATAATAGGAATCATGGCATAGCCACCACCAAAGGTGACTATGCCAATCTTCAAAAATGTTTTGAATAATGTAAGATAACTTACGCTATTATTCATTTTTTACCTTTTTATTTTTTTACTTTTTCAAAGCTCTTTCTTCAATCCACTGACGTGCATTGACAAATGCCTCAATCCAAGGAGTTACCTCGTCGTTGCGGCGATCGGCTGGATACCAGGCGTTCTGCCATGGGAAGATGGCACGCTCCAAGTGTGGCATCATAGCCAAGTGGCGACCATCTGCAGAGCAGATACCTGCTACATTGTAGTCACTGCCGTTAGGATTACCTGGATACTCAGCGTAGTTGTACTTCGCAATGATGTTGTAGTGATCCTCTGGCTCTGGCAAGTAGAAACGACCCTCGCCGTGAGCTACCCAGATACCGAGCTTATCACCGCTCAAGCTACCGAACATCACACTGTCGTTCTGAGGAATAGTCAGACCGAGGAATGTGCTCTCGAACTTCTTGGATGTGTTGTGGCAGAGGTGTGAACGATGCTTGTGCTCAGGATTGATGAGGTTCAACTCAACCATCAGCTGGCAACCGTTGCAGATACCGAGTGAAAGGGTGTCCTCACGGGCATAGAACTTATCAAGTGCCTCCTTAGCCTTAGGATTGTAGAGGAATGCACCAGCCCAACCCTTGGCAGAACCGAGAACATCGGAGTTAGAGAAACCACCGCAGAATACGATGAAGTTCACATCTTCCAGAGTCTCACGACCAGAAATCAAGTCGGTCATCATCACATCCTTTACATCGAAGCCGGCGAGATACATAGAGTATGCCATCTCACGCTCACCATTGGTACCCTTCTCACGGATGATAGCTGCCTTGATGCCAGATGGCTTGCGACGGTTTGCGTCGAGGCTGTAGCTAGCAAGAGTTCCCTTGAAGCCGTAACCGAAGTTCATCTCGATAGGCTGCTTCTTATAGTTGGTGTAACGCTTCTTGGCCATACCATTCATGCTCTGCTTGCGGTCGAGGAGGTAAGAGGTCTTATACCAGTCGTCGCGCAAAGCATCGATATCGAACTCGTGCTCGAAGCCTTCCTTCTTGATGATAATCTTGCGGAGCTCTGGAGCTGGATAACCAATCTTGGCATAACCGATACCGTTCTCATCGAAGAATGCTTTCAATTCGTCCTTGTGAGCATCGCTTACCTGGATGACAACACCTGGGTTCTCTGCGAAGAGAGTCTTGATGATGTCGGCATCTGCGATGTCGTGGAGGTTGATCTTCATACCACCCTCTACGTTGGCGAATGTCATTTCGAGGAGAGTTGTAATCAAACCACCGGCGCTGATATCGTGACCAGCCATTACCCAACCACGGTTGATGAGTTCCTGTACGGCGTTGAAGCAGTCAACGAAGTACTCTGGGTTCTTGACGGTAGGAACATCGCTGCCCACCTTGCCCAGACTCTGAGCGAAAGCAGAACCACCGAGACGCTGCTCGTCGAAACTGAAGTCGATATGGTAGAGGCTAGAGTTCTTGTCGTTAACGAGAACTGGGCTAACCACCTTCTTGACATCTGAAACCTCACCACCGGCACTTACGATAACGGTACCCGGAGCGATGATCTTCTCGCCGTTAGGATACTGCTGGGTCAAAGAGAGAGAGTCCTTACCTGTTGGTACGTTTACGTGGATGGCGCAGCAGAAGTCTGACAATGCCTTCACACCCTCGTACAGACGGGCATCCTCACCCTTCTGACTGCGGCAAGGCCACATCCAGTTGGCTGAGAGGCTGATGCTGTCCATGCCATCTGCCAATGGAGCCCATACGATATTAGTCAATGACTCTGCTACAGAGAGTACTGAACCTGCCTTAGGATCGGCAAGACCAGCCTGAGGGGCATGACCCATTGCTGTTACGATACCCTTCTCGCCACGGTAGTCGAGTGCTACGACACCACAGTCTGAGAGTGGCAACTGAATCTGACCCTGACCCTGCTGACGGGCAATCTTACCTGTTACGGAACGGTCTACCTTGTTGGTCAACCAGTCCTTACAAGCCACAGCCTCCATCTGGAGAACACGCTGCAAGTACTTGTCGAGGTTATCTGCAGAATAAGTTACATCTTCATATTTACGCTCTACGGTCTCATCTACCATTACAGTCTTAGGAGTATGACCGAACATCTGAGCTACACCGAGGTCGAATGGCTTCACACCATCAGCCTGCTTGAAGCTGAAGTGAGCATCGCCAGTAGTCTCACCAACCACGTACATTGGAGCACGCTCACGGTCGGCAATCTTCTGAACCTCGCTGATATACTTCTCGTCGATGAGCAAGCCCATGCGCTCCTGGCTCTCGTTGGCGATGATTTCCTTGGCGCTCAAAGTCTTGTCGCCGATAGGCAACTTAGACATATCGATTTCGCCACCGCACTCTTCTACCAACTCAGAGAGACAGTTCAAGTGACCGGCTGAACCGTGGTCGTGGATGCTGACTACTGGGTTCTCATCGTTCTCAACGAGTGCACGAACCAGGTTGTAGGCACGTTTCTGCATCTCAGGGTTGGCACGCTGAACAGCGTTCAACTCGATACCATTGCTGTAACGGCCTGTATCTACAGAAGAAACAGAACCACCACCGAGACCGATGCGATAGTTATCACCACCTACTACGACAACCTTGTTGCCCTTCTGTGGCTCACCCTTCTTGTAGTCACGCTTCTTGCCGTAGCCTACACCACCAGCAAGCATGATTACCTTATCGTATGCATACTTCTCACCATTCTCCTCGTGCTCGAATGTAAGCACAGAACCAGTGATGAGAGGCTGACCGAACTTGTTACCGAAGTCTGATGCACCGTTAGAAGCCTTGATCAGAATCTGCTCAGGAGTCTGATAGAGCCACTTACGTACTGGCATGATGTCTTCCCAGTCGCGCTCAACATCGCTCTTGCCGTTGTCATCCTTCAGGCGAGGATAAGCAGTCATGTAGCAGGCAGTACCTGCGATAGGCCATGAACCTACACCACCACCCATACGGTCGCGGATTTCACCACCCGTACCTGTAGCAGCACCATTGAAAGGCTCTACGGTAGTAGGGAAGTTGTGGGTCTCAGCCTTCAGAGAGATAACACTCTCGATATCCTTCACCTGGAAGAAATCGCTGGTAGTCTGATCGGCTGGAGCAAACTGCTCGATAACAGGACCCTGAGAGAAAGCCACGTTGTCCTTGTAAGCAGAGAGGATCTTGTTAGGATTCTCGTTGGTGGTCTTCTTGATCATGTTGAAGAGAGAAGACTCCATCTCCTTACCGTCGATGATAAACTGGCCGCCGAAAATCTTGTGGCGGCAGTGCTCTGAGTTGATCTGTGCGAAACCGAAGATTTCGCTGTCGGTGAGAGGGCGTCCGTTCTCTTTCTCCAGCTTGTGGAGATAAGCCATTTCGTCCTCGCTGAGGGCAAGACCCTCTTCCTCGTTATACTTCTCGAGGTCATCGACGTACTTGATAGGTTCTGGCTGGTGATTCACGGTGAACACATCCTGTCCGATACCGTTGTACATACGCTGGAGCATAGGGTCGTGCTCAGCGTCTTCGCTATCTACAGGGAAGTACTCCTCGATACGCGAAATGCCGTTAAGACTCATGTTCTGAGTAATCTCAACGGCATTCGTACTCCAAGGAGTAATCATTTCACGGCGTGGGCCGACATAGAAGCCCTGCAACTGCTGGGCGTCCTCTAAAGTCGCGTCACCATAAAGCCAACAAAGTTCATTGATTTCGTCCTGAGATGGTTTGTGGTCAATCTCGGTCGCAATCACACTCTTAGATGGAGTTCTAAAAAAAAGAATCATACTTGCTTTCTTTTATATTATTAATGTATTTATTTCTTTTCGAGTGCAAAGATAGTGCAATTTCAAGACACTACAAAATAAAACACTGTTTTTTATGTTTTTTTTGTTGAGATTTGGGCTATTCTTACCTTTAGAGGCTACATTTGACAGTTTTGCTGTAAGAAAAGTGCTTTCAGTTGCCTTTTTTGGTTAAAAAGGTGATAAATAAAGATTTAGAGGTTAAAAATATCTAAATGCAATTGACAAATGGTGTTTATTCGAGTCTTATCTGTAACTTTGCAGCAGAAAGAAGTGAATCAGCTTCTGAATGCCCTAAGATGTAGAAGCTTCCGGATAACGGATAAAAGCCGGGAGAACTCTAATATAAAAAAGGTAGTAAACGACGCAGAATATACTATAATCAATTAATAATAACAAGAAAATTTAAATTAGAAAGAATATGAAACAGACAAAGTTAATGGTAATGGCAATGATGGCTGTAGCTCTGATGGCTACAAGCTGTGCAAGTAAGAAAGATCTTCAGAATTGCCAGAATGAGAATAAGGAATTGTCAAGTAACTATCAGGCTACCAAGGAAAAACTGGCAGCTACAGAGGCTAGTCTGGCAGCAGCCCAGGAGCAGCTCGCTACTGCAAAGAGCGATTACGCTAAGTTGCAAAGCTCACTTGACAAGAGTTTGAACAATGCAAGCCAGAACAACGTGAGCATTGAGAAACTCGTTGACCAGATCAACGAGAGTAACCAGTATATCCGCCACCTGGTTGAGGTAAAGAGCAAGAGCGATTCGCTCAACATGGTTCTTACCAACAACCTGACCCGCTCTTTGAGCAAGGAAGAGATGAAGGAGGTTGATGTTCAGGTTCTGAAGGGTGTAGTTTACATCTCTCTGGCTGACAATATGCTCTATCAGAGTGGTAGCTATGAGGTGAACAGCCGTGCTCAGGAAACATTGAGCAAGATTGCTAAGATCATCACAGACTACAAGGATTACGATGTGCTCGTAGAGGGTAATACCGATAACGTACCAGTAAGCACTACAAGTGCCAAGATGAAGAATATCCGCAACAACTGGGACCTCTCTGCTCTCCGTGCAGCTTCTGTTGTTCAGTACTTGCAGGATCACTTCGGTGTAAATCCTAAGCGCCTTACTGCTGGTGGCCGTGGTGAGTACAACCCTGTAACAACTAACGATACAGAGGTAGGCAAGCAGCGCAACCGCCGCACTCAGATTATCATCACTCCTAAGCTCGACCAGTTTATGGACTTGATTGATAAGGCTCCAGAGGAGAAGTAAAAAGGCTATTTAAAGGTAAAAAGGTAAAAGGGTAAAAAAGTAAAAAGGTAAATAAGTAGAGGCATCAATGAGTTTTCGGGCTCATTGATGCCTTTTTAGGTATAAATATACAGGTTTTATGTTTTAAGTACGTAAAAAATTGCTTTTTGTTATCATTTTGCTAGAATTATTCTTAATTTCCTTTCTTTTCTTGATTATTTTTATTAATTTTGCAGGCAAAATATCAAGGGGCCACTTGGCTGCCCTGATCATTGTACATTGTACATTGTACATTGTAAATTATTAATTATACATTATATTGTGTTATGGAAAAGATTAAGATGACAACTCCATTGGTAGAGATGGACGGTGATGAGATGACAAGAATTCTCTGGAAGATGATTAAGGACGAACTCATTCTTCCTTTCGTTGATTTGAAGTCTGAGTATTATGATCTCGGTCTGCCTTATCGCGACCAGACCAACGACCAGGTAACCATCGACTCTGCCGAGGCGGCTAAGAAATATGGCGTGGCTGTGAAGTGTGCTACTATCACTCCTAATGCACAGCGTATGGACGAGTATAAACTCCACAAAATGTGGAAGAGCCCTAATGGAACTATCCGTAGCATCATGGACGGTACCGTATTCCGTGCTCCTATCACCATCCCAAGTATCCACCCTTGTGTAAAGAACTGGGAGAAGCCTATTACCATCGCCCGTCATGCTTACGGCGATGTGTACAAGAGCGTGGAACTTCGTGCTGATGAGCCAGGTACAGCCAAACTCGTGTTCGAGGGTAAGAGCGGCAAGAAGCAGGAGATTGAGATTCATTCTTTCGATGGTGCTGGCGTTATCCAGGGCATGCACAATACTGATAAGAGTATCCGCAGCTTTGCTCACAGCTGCTTCAAGTTTGCCATTGATACCAAGCAGGATCTCTGGTTTGCTACCAAGGATACCATCTCTAAGACTTATGATGCCCAGTTCCGTAAAATCTTTGAGGAAGTATATGAGAGCGACTATAAAGAGAAGTTTGCAGAACTCGGTATCGAGTATTTCTATACATTGATTGATGATGCTGTGGCTCGTGTTATTCGCAGCAAGGGCGGCTTTATCTGGGCTTGCAAGAACTATGACGGTGATGTGATGAGCGATATGCTCAGTACAGCCTTCGGTTCTCTGGCGATGATGACTTCTGTATTGGTTTCTCCTGACGGCAAGTATGAGTATGAGGCAGCCCACGGTACCGTGACCCGTCACTACTATCGCTACCTGAAGGGTGAAGATACATCTACCAACCCAATGGCTACCATCTTTGCATGGAGCGGTGCGTTGAGAAAGCGTGGCGAACTGGATGGCATCAAGGAACTTCAGAACTTTGGCGACCAGCTGGAGGCTGCATGTTTCGATACTTTGAATGATGGTATCGCTACCAAGGATCTCGTAAACCTGATGGAAGGTGTTGAGGCTAAGGCTGTAAACTCTGCCGGCTTTATCGCTGCCATCCGCGAGCGTCTGGAAAAGCGATTGGCATAAAAACAATAAGACCTGGGGTGATTAACCTCAGGTCTTATTGTTTTAGTTATTTTTAGTTTAAATCTTGATTCTTTTTCTTGCGTTTACGCAAAGCGTCTGAATGAACCTTAAACAAATCAATGTTCAGCAAGCCATACTGTGGTCTTGCCTTGCTTGTTTAATTCCTCTTTGATGATTTCACCGATTAAGGGAATTGCATTTACTTTATCTTTCATACTCTTTCAGTTGTGTTATATGCTCACTTATAGTTATATCGGGTGCAAAAGTAGTATTTCTGTTTCTAACTAGCAAAGAAACATGTAGCGAATTTGGAAACACTAAGTTAAAATGTGTAACAAAATACCCGCTTTTTTATATTTTTTTTCTCTAAAGAACTAAATGTCACGAAATTGTAACCGAATGTAACGCTTATTACGAAAGAAAAGTCGTAATTTTGCAGCGGTATTTTAAATAACATGAAATATGGAAGAGAATATGAAAAGAATACTTGTTGTTGATGATGAGCAAGACTTGTGTGAGATTCTGAAATTCAATCTCGAAACAGAAGGATATGAGGTAGAGACTGCCAATTCTGCAGAAGAGGCTTTGGAGATGGACATCGCTTCGTTCGACCTGCTGCTGTTGGACGTCATGATGGGAGGAATGAGCGGTTTCCAGCTGGCTAAGCAGTTGAAGGACAATCCGATGACAGCCAATGTTCCGATTATCTTCCTTACAGCCCGAGATACGGAAAACGATACGGTTACTGGATTCAATATCGGTGCCGATGATTATATCTCGAAACCTTTCTCTATCCGAGAGGTGATGGTCAGAGTGCGTGCCGTCTTGCGCCGTACCGCTGAACAGGCTGGTGATGCTGATGAATCGAAGATCATCAACTATCAGGGACTGCAGCTGAATCTGGACAAGAAGACGGTGAGCATCGATGGTGAGGCTATCCCTTTCACCAAGACCGAGTTCGAACTCCTGCGTCTTTTCCTCGAAGAACGTGGCAAGGTGTTCTCCCGTCAGGAACTTATCGACAGGGTGTGGCCTAAGGATGTGATGGTACTCGACCGCACGGTGGATGTCAACATCACCCGTATGAGAAAGAAGATTGGTAAGTTTGCCAAGTGCATCGTTACCCGTCTGGGGTTCGGTTATTATTTTGATGCGTAATTAAATGTTTAAGTTAAATAGTGTAGGTAGAAAGTTGTACTTCAGTGTGCTGGCGGTGTTCCTTGTGTTCGCTGTCAGTTTTATCGTGTTCCAGCAGGCACGAGAGAAACAGTATAAAATAGGTACGCTTACTATCAAACTGGAAAATTATAATGAACTGCTGGCAGAAGATCTGGCGCTCTCTCCTGGTGAAGGAATTATTCTGCAGGATAGCCTTCACGATAAGAATTTAACTGTGGCTCAGGAGAAGTTGAAGGCTTTTGTACGCGAACATGAAAGCAAGGATCTTCGTGTTACGCTGGTGCGCCCGAACGGTAAGGTGATTTATGACAACATGAGTTCCGACTATGATCATTTTGCCAACCATGCCAAGCGGGAGGAAATAGCAGAGGCCTTGAAAAACAGGGTAGGCTCAAGCGTGGAGCGACAGTCTAAAACCCTGAAGCACGATTATTTCTATGTGGCTTCTTATTTTCCGGAAAGCAAGCTCATCATCCGTACGGCACTACCTTACAATAATGATTTGGCAAAATCGCTGCAGGCCGACCAGCATTTTATCTGGTTTGCCATCGTAGCCGTCATTCTGCTTACCATCGTGCTCTACCGTTTTACGGACCGTCTGGGTAAGAATGTTTCCAAACTGAGCATCTTTGCTTATAAGGCAGACCACAACGAGAGTCTGGAGGTGGAAGATCTCGCCAAGTTCCCGAATGATGAATTGGGCGAGATAGCCGAGCGTATCATCAAGATGTATAAGCGCATACAGACCACCCGACGTGAACAGGATGTACTGAAGCGGCAGCTTACCCAGAATATCGCTCACGAGCTGAAGACTCCTGTGGCAAGTATCCAGGGTTATCTGGAAACGATACTCGATAATCCGCATATCAACGAAGAGATGAAGTCGCAGTTCTTGCAGCGCTGTTATGCCCAGAGCGAACGCCTCACCTCTCTGCTCCGCGACATCTCTACCCTGAACCGGTTGGATGACGGTTCGGATATGATAGATTTCGAGGCGGTAGACATTACGCAGATGGTGAGTGAAATAGCCCATGAGACGGCGCTGGAAAGAGAGTCGCACAAGATGACTTTCGAGAATATTCTTCCCGACCAGCATATTATCGTGAAGGGTAACCGCAGTCTGCTCTACAGTGTGTTCCGCAATCTTACCGACAATGCCATAGCTTATGCCGGCGAAGGCCGTAAGATAACGTTGAGTGCCAAGGAGCAGGGCAACAAGTGGCATTTCATCTTCTGTGATAACGGTCAGGGTGTTCCTGCCGAGCATCTCTCCCGTCTTTTTGAGCGTTTCTATCGGGTAGATAAGGGACGCAGCCGCAAGATGGGTGGCACTGGTTTGGGTCTTGCTATCGTCAAGAATGCCGTTCTCCTGCATGGCGGAACCATCCGTGTAAGTAATCAACTGGAAGGCGGCTTGAAGTTTGAATTTACGCTTAAGAAATAAAAATGTTTTTTGAATAAAATATCTAAGCGGCAAATATCAATAATCAAGTGGCTGATATAGGTACTTAAGTATAAAGAAAGGCAAGACTTCTGGGAAACTTCTGAATGGGGTTTTACAGAAACCTTGCCTTTTTTGTATTTTAGAACATTTTTATTTCCTTTTCGTAAACTTTGCTTAAATCTATTATTTCTGACTTTTTTCTATTAAAAGTGTAGATAATATTTCTAAATGTTGATGAAAATCAAGAAAAACTAACTTTTTTCTATAAAAATATCGATGAAGTTTGCATTATTTCAATACTTTTTCTTACCTTTGCACCCGTAAAGCAACGAGAGAGGCTTAAAAAATGTAAGAAGAGAGAAAATAATAATTTAAAGTTATATAAGAGTTGTTTAATTATTTAGAGAAGATTTTATGGAAAAAAGATTGCTTTTCTTGTTAGTCAATCTCTTCCTTTTTGTGGGGGGGGGTATTGGCTCAAACGAAAGTAACAGGTACCGTAGTTTCTCAGGAAGATGGTGAACCTGTCATTGGTGCATCTGTCGTAGTCGCTGGAGCGGCACGTACAGGTACCGTCACCGATATTGACGGTCACTTCTCTTTGGAGGTACCTGCTGGTAAAAAACTTGTAGTTAGCTACATCGGTATGCAGAGCCAGACCTTGACTCCAGCCGCCAAGATGACTATCCGCCTGAAGGCAGATAGCAAGAGCTTGGGCGAGGTGGTTGTAACGGGTATGCAGAAGATGGATAAGCGTTTGTTTACTGGTGCTACTACAAAAATTTCTGGCGACAAGACAAAGTTGGATGGTGTCGCAGACATCAGTCGTGCCTTGGAAGGTAAAGCGGCCGGTGTGTCTGTGCAGAACGTCTCAGGTACTTTCGGTACAGCTCCAAAGATTCGTGTGCGTGGCGCTACTTCTATTTATGGTAGCTCAAAACCTCTTTGGGTGGTAGATGGTGTTATCATGGAGGATGTAACTGAGGTCGATGCTGATGATTTGTCTTCAGGTAACGCTGAGACCCTTATATCTTCAGCCATAGCAGGTCTGAATGCTGATGATATTGAAAGTTTCCAGATCTTGAAGGATGGTTCTGCTACCTCTATTTATGGTGCACGTGCCATGGCTGGTGTCATCGTTGTTACAACCAAGAAAGGTAAAGCTGGTACAAACCGTATCAACTATACTGGTGAATTCACCATGCGTTTGAAGCCAAGCTACCGCAATTTCAATATCATGAATTCTCAGGATCAGATGGGTGTATATCGTGAGATGTACAACGATGGTTATTTCTCTTTTGAAAAGAGTTTTCGTGCTTCTAACAGTGGTGTCTTTGGCAAGATGTATCACCTGATGAATACATATGATTCGAAGACGGGAACTTTTGGATTGCCTAATACTGAGGAGGCGATGAATAGCTATCTCCAGAAGGCTGAATACCAAAATACCGACTGGTTTGACTTACTCTTCAATAATAGTATCTCCCAGAATCATTCCGTCAGCATGTCTACTGGTACCGATAAGGCTCAGTATTATACGTCTTTCAGTGTGATGAACGATCCAGGATGGTCTAAGCAGAGCAAGGTACAGCGTTATACAGCCAATGTAAATGCTCTTTACAATATTTCGAAGAAATTGTCTTTCAATGCCATAGCTAATGCTTCCTATCGTAAGCAGCGCGCTCCTGGTACTACTTCACAGTCTGTAAATAATGTGACAGGTGAGGTGTCTCGTGATTTTGATATCAACCCATATTCTTATGCGTTGAACACTTCTCGTACCATGGATCCTAATGAACTCTATGTGCGTAACTACGCTCCGTTCAATATTTTCCGTGAATTGGAAAACAACTATTTGAGTTTGGATGTGGTTGACATGAAATTCCAGGGCGAATTGAAATATAAGCCAATCTCTAAAGTAGAACTCGCAGTATTGGGCGCTTACAAGTATTCTACAACGACCAATGCCGCTACCATTACTGACCAGAGTAATCAGGCTTGGGCCTATCGTGCGATGGATGATGCTACGATGCGTGATGCAAACCCATGGCTGTATACCGATCCAGACAAGGCAAACTCTTTGCCATTCTCTGTATTGGAAAAAGGTGGTTTCTATCGTGAGACCAAATATAAGATGAATAGCTGGGACTTCCGTGCCACAGCTAGCTATAATGATGTATACAACAAAGACCATATCGTGAACTTATTCGGTGGTCTGGAAATCAATTCACTTGACCGAAGCCGTTCTTATTTTAATGGCGTTGGCATGCAGTATGATATGGGTTATCTCCCTGCTTTCAACTATAACTACTTCAAGCAGTTGGAGGAGGAAAATGGTCAGTATTACAGTTTGGATAATTCATATCAGCGTGAAGCTTCTTTCTTCGGTACTGCCACCTATTCTTATAAGGGTCGCTACACAATTAATGGTACCGTTCGCTATGAGGGTTCCAATAAATTGGGTAAGAGTCGTTCTGCACGTTGGTTGCCTACTTGGAACGTGTCTGGAGCATGGAATGCTCATGAGGAGAGTTGGTTTTCTAAGTTAAATCCTGTTCTTTCTCATCTGACATTAAAAGCATCATATTCATTGACAGCCGATCGTGGTCCTGCTTCTGTTTCCAATTCGTTGGTAGTGATACAGAGTTACAACCCTTGGCGTCCATTTGCCGGTGACAAGGAGACTGGACTTGAGATTTATCGCTTGGGTAATGATGATTTGACCTATGAAAAGAAGCATGAGTTGAACCTCGGTTTGGATATGGGCTTTTTGAATAACCGCATTAATGTGACTTTCGATTGGTATCGCCGCAACAACTACGATTTGATTGGTCCTAAGCGTACCATGGGTATTGGTGGTGAGATCTATAAATATGCCAATGTGGCAAGTATGCGTTCACATGGTGAGGAGTTGACTATTTCCACTCGTAACATTGAGACCAAGGATTTTAAATGGAGTACCGACTTCATTTTCTCTCACTCAAAGAATACTGTAACCGACTTGGATTCACGTGCTAACATCATGCAGATGATTACAGGTACCGGTTTCACAATGAATGGCTATCCTGTTCGCTCTTTGTTCTCTATTGATTTCAAGGGATTGAACAAAAAAGGTCTGCCTATCGTTGTGAATCAGAATGGCGAGGAGACAAGCTATGGTGGCGATCTCTACTTCCAGTCAACTACAACAGATTACTTGAAGTATGAAGGTCCAACAGACCCAACCATTAACGGCAGTTTCGGAAACACCTTCTCTTATAAGGGTTTTAAACTGAATGTGTTCATTACATACGCTGCAGGAAATAAAGTACGTCTTGATCCAGCTTTCAGTTCTTCATACTCAGACATGACTGCCATGCCAAAGGAATTTATAAATCGTTGGACTCAAGCCGGTGATGAAGCTTATACGGATGTGCCAGTCATAGCAGACCAGCGCATGAAGCAGAATGACAATTATATTGGTTATCTTTATAATGCATATAACTATTCTACGGCTCGCGTAGCTAAGGGCGATTTCATTCGCATGAAGGAGATTTCTTTGGCTTATGATTTCCCTGGCAAGTGGATTCAGGCCCTTCGCTTGAACAGCGTAAATTTGAAACTTCAGGCTACTAACTTGTTCTTGATTTATTCAGACAAGAAGTTGCACGGACAGGATCCTGAGTTTTTCAACACTGGTGGTGTGGCAACCCCAATGCCACGTCAGTTTACATTGACATTAAGAGTAGGACTTTAAAGAAAGAGAGATAATTATGAAAAAGAACAAATTATATATAGCATCGGTGGCTTTTGCGGCATTGTCATTGGTCACATCATGCGACAGCTTCCTGGATAAGTTGCCAGATGATCGTGCCGAGGTGAATACCGAGGAAAAGGTGACCTCTCTGCTCGTATCTGCTTATCCAACTGCAAGCAGCAATCAGATATTGGAATGGAGCTCAGATAATTATGCAGACAACGGAAAGCAGTATAGTACCAATCAGGAAATAGAGCAGATATATCGTTTTCAGCCAATTACAGCTCAAACCAATGATAGTCCAAAGAACTTGTGGAATGGTTATTATTCAGCGATTGCTGCAGCCAACCAGGCTTTGGCTTCCATTGATGAGATGGGAAATCCTGCATCGTTAAAGGGACAGAGAGCTGAGGCTTTGTTGTGTCGTGCCTATAGCATGTATCGTCTTGCTACAACTTTCTGTATGACTTATAATCCAGATAATGCAGAGAAGTACATGGGACTTCCATATCCAACAAAGCCTGAGACAACTGTAAGTCCTGACTATAAGCGTGGTACACTGAAGCAACTTTATGAGCAGATTGATGCTGACATTGAGGCTGCCTTGCCTGATGTCAGCGATGATATCTATACCCAGCCTAAGTATCATTTCAATCAGAAGGCTGCGTATGCTTTTGCTGCTCGTTTCAACCTGTACTATATGAACTATGACAAGGTGATAACATATGCAAACAAGGTGCTTGGAGCAAATCCAGCCTCTGGATTGCGCAACTATGTGCCTTTCGTGTCTTTGTCTAATTCGGAGGACATGGAGAATCTGTATATTTCTTCATCAGAGAACGCCAACCTCTTGTTGATGACGGCAGGTAGTAAAATCGGTAGAAATATCAGTGGTAATGAAGCGCGTTTTTGTCATAATCAAAATGTAGGTCTGTATGAAACAATTTGGGCTAAGATGCCATGGGGAAGTGGATCCATAAACAATACTCTCTATCAGTCAACCTTGCTGTTTGGCAATAGCCGTATTCTTATCTTCCCAAAGATGTTTGAACATTTTGAATTTGCTGATAAGGTGGCTCAAACTGGATATACTCATGTTGTAGATGCTGTGTTCACTACAGATGAAACCCTTCTTTGTCGTGCCGAGGCTTATGCCATGAAGAAGGATTATGATAATGCGGTGAAAGATATCAATACTTGGATTGTGTCGCATACTATGACTGCGAATGGTACGGCAAAACGCCCAACAATGACAGTTGAAAGTATCAAGACTTTTATCGAAAGCTTGCCGTATGCACCTGTAACACCAAAATCCAATTTGGAGCATAGCATTCGTAAGACATTCCATCCACAGGGATTCACGGTTGAGGCTGGTACCCAAGAGGATATTTTGCAATTCATCTTACAGATGCGTCGACTGGAGACCCTGTATCAAGGTCTTCGTTTCCTTGACATCAAGCGCTATGGCATTGAGTTCAGCCATGATGTTGACGAAGAGTCTCCTATTGTATTCAAGGCTGGTGACTTGCGAGGTGCGATTCAATTGCCAGATGATGTAATTGAGGCAGGATTACCTGCAAATCCAAGAGAAGAGTCTAACAAATAAAAAATGAGTAAACTATGAAATATATAAAATTATTCATACTGATAGCGTCAGTCTCTCTGTTTGCTGCCTGCTCAGACGATAGTCTTGATTCTAAGAGTATTTTCGATACGCAGAATAAGGAAGAGCAGAATGACTTTGACAAGTGGCTCAAGACCAACTATGTGGATACCTATAATATCCGCTTTAACTATCGATATAGTGACAAGGAGACGGACAACAGGTATAATCTTGCACCTGCCGATTTTAATAAGTCTAAGGCATTGGCTATTATGGTCAAGCATATTTGGCTGGATGCTTATAAGGAAGTGATGGGCGATCAGTTTATGAAGACCTATTCTCCTCGTGTGATGCAGTTGGTTGGTTCTGCAGCTTATGATTCCCAGTCTTCTATTGTGATGGGTACTGCTGAGGGTGGCTTGAAAGTAACTTTGTATAATGTAAATATTATCGATGTTGATAATCCGATCATAGATCCAGAAAATCCTTTCGTTGACAAGAAAAAAGGTACATACGATCTGAACTACTGGTTCTTCCATACAATGAATCATGAGTTCTGTCATATTCTGACTCAGAAAAAGAATTATTCTACTGAGTTCCAGACAGTTTCTGCCGGCAAGTATCAGACTTCAGGTTGGGTGAATGTAGAGGATAAAGATGCTCCATCCATGGGATTTGTATCCGGTTATGCCAGCGGTGAGTATAATGAGGACTTTGCTGAGATTTTTGCCCAATATGTAACCCATTCAGAAGCAGCATGGCAAAAAATACTGCGTGCAGGTATTGTATACGAAACAGATGAAAATGGCGAGTATGTGCTTGATGCAGACGGCAATCCTATAGTGAAGGATGCAAGTGGCTATAAAGCTATTATTCAGAAATTTAACATTCTCAAGGAATATTTTGCCAACACTTGGGGCATGGATATTACCAAGCTTCGTGAAGTTATCTTGCGTCGTACGGCAGAAGTAAAGGCAATGGATTTAGAAACATTAAAGTAAGACGGATATGAAAAAAATATATAACATATTATTTGCGCTGATTGCGGTCTTGTCTTTCACATCTTGTTCCAACGACATAGATGAAGTGTTCGACAAGTCTTCTGCAGAGCGAGTGAATGATGCAATTGCAGAGTATAAGACGGTTCTTACTTCTGCAGAGAATGGATGGCTGATGAAATATTATCCTAAGGCTAATACCAAGTATGGTGGATATAATCTGTTGTTGAAATTTGGAACAGATGGAAATGTTACTGCCATGAGTGATGCTTTAGGTGCAGATACGAAAGCCACCTCACATTATAAATTGGAGCAGAGTGCTAGTATCGTTCTGTCTTTTGATGAGTACAATAAGGTGATTCATTTCTTCTCTGATCCAGCCAATCCCGCAGGCATTGGCAACAATGGTAAGGGCATGGAAGGTGACTTGGAATTCAGGGTGCTTACCGCCACTGCTGATTCTGTTGTCATGCTTGGTAAGAAGCGTGGTACAAAAATTGTGATGACTCCAATGGCGAAGGATGCCGATTGGACTGAGACCATAAATCAGATAGATGATTTGGAGCAGGAGATGCAGTTCCCTAAATATACTTGTGAGGTGAATGATGTCAAGTATGTGGCAACAACAAGCTATCGTACCATTACTTTCACTAGTTCTAATGCCGAGGATGGCTCAACCACGATACCTTATATCGTAACAGACAAGGGTATTGAGTTTTATAAGCCAATAACTCTTAATGGTATTAGTATCAAGGGATTTAATTACAAGGGAGGCGATAACTATGAGTTTGAATCCTCAGATGCCGCTGTAAAGATGTTGGGCGTTGTTCCTCCTATCAGTGAGCAGGTTATCAGTGGAGACTGGTTCTTCTCTGTAGCTAATATGGGTAGCTATACTCAGACATATTGGAATGCTGGTAATGAGGAGGTCTCTAAGCATTATTCTCCTTGCAATTATGCTGCTTTTACCACTTCTACGTTTGATGGATATGCAGGACATTGGGGAATCTTGTTCAATGTGGCAGGCTATGGTTCGTTCATAGACATTACTCCTACTATCGTTGACGATGATCATATCTCATTTGCTTGTCCTGGCAAGTTTGGCTTGAATGGCCAGTATTTCTATAGTTGGGGCCAGATGTATATGATTTATGCACTGACTGGCGATGAAGGAAGTCATGCAGCCGGCGTGGCCAAGACTTATAAAATCGAGTTGCTGGAAGGTACAACGAAACAGCCTTCTTCTATAAAGTTGACTGATGAGAGTAATCCAAACAACTGGTTTGTCTTGACAACTAGTATGCCAGAATCTCTTTTTTAGAGTTCATTCATCATGAAATAAAATTATATACATAATGTTTAATAGGATTCTTTGTGAAAAGAATACATAAAATCTCTCGTCTGGGGGCGTGCTCATTTAAGCACGCCCCTTATTTGATTATAGTGCTTTCTTAAGATGCTTATACGCAATATGCACCTTCCAAGGTGCATATTTATGTTTTTCCTTTCAAAACTCCAAGCTTTTTGCTTATTTATTTTTGCTAAAAAGTTTGCTATGCTCCCTATTTCGTAGTAACTGCCGGAGTTTTTTATCAGTATGTTGCGTTTATTGCCTAGTTATGGAAGAGTATTCTGCCGAGGAATAAGTTGGCTGTTAACCAGAAATAGTGTACAGGCGGATGTAGGACAGCTGACTAGCCATACACTCGCCAGTTGGCTGTTCTACTGCAACAGTCAGCGTAAATGCCTGAATTATTGTTGTAAGTAAGGGATAAGAAAATACTCTTCACTCTTCACCTTTCCTTCGGAATCCCCAGTGTTTATGGGCGTTTCGAGGGGTGAAGAGTTCTTGGGCACTCTTCACCCACTCTTCACCACTCTTCACCCTGGCTGGTTCGGCGGAGAGTGTGTCATAAGTTTATGATTCATCCTCTTCTTGTTGTTGGAAGAGTAAGGATATGTTGTTGTAAGAGTAAGGATATGTTGTTGAGACAGTCTGTATCTTCGGTCGCACAACAGCTGTTGTGCGCTTGCATAGCAGCTGATATGCGCATGCACAACAGGTGATGTGCATGCGATGGTCAACTGTTATGCACCAACATCCAGACTTATGACACACCCTCCTCAGGGACACCTAGCGGTCTTGCGCTGCAATTTACGCCTGCTGGTCTTTGGAATCGGTGAAGAGTGGTGAAGAGTGGGTGAAGAGTTGCTGTAAACTCTTCACCCCTCGGAATGCCGATAAACACAGGGGTTTCCGAAGAAAAGGTGAAGAGTGAAGAGTAAAAGCGTGTTCGCTTGCAGATAAAAAATGGGGCGCAAGCTGTTTCCATGAAAGGAATCGCTTGCGCCCCTGATATTATTGCTTATGAGTAAATGAGCATCCTAAGATTAGAACTTGTAGATAGCACCAAATGAAATGTTGCTTGCATCTACGTTAAGTCCGAATGTTGATGAGTTGTCACCATGGTCAGGAGAATAACCTTTGTAACCGAGGAAACCTACCTTTGTGATGAAGTTTACGTGGTCTGAAAGCTTAACAGCCAAACCTGGCTTGATGCCTACCTCGTAATAATCGCCACCGCCCTTGCTGTAACTGCTGTAACCGATTGTACCCTCTACGAAGAGGTTAACCAACTTGGTTTCTACGGCTGTGTAACGTACGTAAGGAGCTACAGTGAATGTTGTAGATTCACCTACAGGAGAAAGCTTGCAAACTTCGCCCTTCTTGATACCAATCTCGAGACCAGCCTCCCACTTGTTGTTGAATTCGTAACCGATTTCAGGCATCAGGGCGTAAGCTGTCTTGCTGTCACCATCACCGATCTTGTTGCTGGAAATACCAGCTGTACCACCGATGTAAACCTGTGCGCTAGCGCAAACTGAAACGAGAGCCATAGCAAGGCTCAACATAATCTTCTTCATAATCAATCTTTTCTTTTAATTATTACTTTCTTTTATCACTCTAATCAGGTAGCTTTTCAGCCCCTTTATTTATGATAGCAAAGCACATCCCAGACATGCCCTGCACTCTCTAATTCAGCGGCAAAGGTATAGGAAATAACTTAAAACTCAAAACTATTTCTCAGTTTTTCTTGCAAAACAAGCCGTATTGTTGATGTAAATCAAGAAAACCGGGCATGCTGAATGTATCTAAAGCTATTTCTGCTGCAAAGCTACGATTTTTTAGTGAAACCGCCAAATAATATGAGGGAATATTTGGGCAAACCAACTTTTTTCTCTATCTTTGCATGAACAAACAGTTTGAATCTTTTTTTATTAATATCATAAATGAATCAATTTACAAAGCTGATAGCAGCCCAGCTCAATCTGAAGGAGCAGGCTGTAGAAAATACTCTGGCGCTGCTCGAAGAGGGCTGCACCATTCCGTTTATCTCGCGATACCGCAAGGAGAAAACCGGTAATATGGACGAGGTAAACATTGAAGCCATCGCACAGGCTAACGAGAAACTCTCTGAGATGGCGAAGAGAAAGGAGACTATCCTCAAAACCATCGAGGAACAGGGAAAACTCTCGGATGAACTGAAAAAACGCATCGAACAGTGCTGGGATGCCACCGAACTGGAAGATATCTATCTTCCTTATAAGCCTAAGCGCCGCACCCGTGCACAGATAGCACGTGAGGCAGGTTTGGAGCCTCTGGCACAGTTGCTCCTCTTCCAGCGTGAGCGCAATCCGGAACAGGCTGCCAGAAAGTTTGTGGGCGATAAGGTGAAGGATGTGGAGGCTGCACTTCAGGGAGCCAAGGACATCATCGCCGAAACCGTAAGCGAGAATGAGCAGAGTCGCAATCAGATTCGCGGTGAGTTCAGACGCGGTGCCATCATCACTTCTAAGGTGGTAGCCAAGAAGAAGGATGAGGAAGAGGCGCAGCGCTTCTCCGACTATTTCGATTTCTCAGAACCATTGAAGAAATGTTCTTCGCACCGACTGCTGGCTATGCGTAGAGGCGAGGCGGCAGGATTCTTGCGTGTCAGCATCTCGGCTGATGATGAGCAGTGTCAGGATAAACTGAAGCGCCACTATGTACATGGTTTCGGTGAGTGCCAGACGCTGGTGGGTGAAGCGGTGGATGATGCCTTCAAGCGACTGCTGAAGCCTAGCATTGAAACCGAATTTGCTGCGCTCAGCAAGCAGAAGGCGGATGAGGAGGCTATTGTGGTCTTCGCCGAAAACCTGCGCCAGCTTCTGTTGGCGGCTCCTCTCGGACAGAAACGCGTGATGGCGGTTGACCCGGGTTTTGCCAATGGTTGCAAGACTTGCTGTCTCGATGCGCAGGGCAATCTGATTCATCATGAAATTGTTTATCCTCATCCTCCCCGCAACAGGAAGAGCGAGGCAACGGCTGCCATCCAGCGTATGGTTAAGATGTATCAGGTGGAGGCAATGGCTGTAGGTAACGGTACGGCAAGCCGCGAAACCAGCGACTGGCTGCATAGTATCGATTTCGTTCATCCGGTAGATATCTATGTGGTGAGCGAGGATGGCGCTTCTATCTATTCGGCTTCGAAGATTGCAAGAGATGAGTTCCCGGATGAGGATGTTACCGTGCGTGGTGCTGTGAGCATCGGACGAAGACTGATGGATCCGCTTGCAGAATTGGTGAAGATTGATCCGAAGAGCATCGGTGTGGGACAGTATCAGCATGATGTGGACCAGACTCAGTTGAAGAAGAGTCTGGATACAGTGGTGATGAGTTGCGTGAACTCGGTGGGTGTCAATCTGAATACCGCATCGCAGCATCTGCTGACCTATGTGAGCGGTTTGGGACCTACGCTTGCCAAGAATATCGTGGAATATCGCCGCGAGAATGGAGCCTTTGCTTCCCGTGCCCAGTTGAAGAAGGTGCCACGTCTGGGTCCTTCGGCCTTTGAGCAGTGTGCCGGCTTCCTCCGCATTCCAGGCGCTAAGAATCCTTTGGATAACAGTGCCGTTCATCCGGAGCGCTATGCGCTGGTAGAGCAGATGGCGAAAGATCAGGGCGTAACGGTGAAGCAGCTGGTAGAAGACAAGGCGCTGCAGAAGAAGATTGATATCAGAAAATATGTGAGTGCCGAGGTGGGTATGCCTACTTTGACCGATATCATGGCTGAGCTTGACAAGCCGGGCTTGGACCCTCGTGGTGAGGTAGAGAAGTTTGAGTTTGATGCCAGCATCAAGGAGATAGAGGATTTGCAGGTGGGCATGGTTGTGCCGGGCATTGTTACCAACATTACCAAGTTTGGTGCCTTTGTAGATATAGGTGTCCACAACGATGGTCTGGTTCATGTATCCCAGATGTCAAACCGTTACATTCAGGATCCTTCTGAGGTGGTAAAGCTTCATGAGCATGTGATGGTGAGAGTGGCAGAAGTAGATTTGAAGCGCAAGCGCATCGCCTTGTCGATGAAGGGCGTGAAATAAAAAGGATATTCAGAATGAATCAGAATAATAATGGTGATGCTCTCTTGGCAGGGGGCATCACCAGAGATTGTATAGAGTCGGCATATTGCTTTATTCATCAGAAGCTCAGGGTTTTTGAATTTTCCACCAATCCTACGCAGCGTGATGATATAGAGTATGCCATCGCCCAGTATGTAGAGGGCATGAATCCGCAGCTCTATCTTCTTCTTTCGCAAGGCAGAACGGAATTCCTTCTAGACCATGTGAATTTTGAAAAAGATATGCGCGAGGCACAGGAAAAACTGGAAGGGATGATGTAGGTCTCTCTCTGTTTTAGGAGAAGGATCTGACAAAAAGGTGTAAAAAGACAGGTAGTTATATTAAAAGAAAATGCTAAATAGTTATATATTAACTACTTAGCATTTTTTTTGTGCGCCTGATAGGCACATTTTAATGAATGGTTGTTGAAAATATTGAAATTTGTAAGTGCTTGACAATCAGTAAAATTTGTGATTTTGTTCTTTCATAAAGTATCTTAAAAATACATCAGATCTCAAAGATGTTGCCAAAATGTTGCCAAAAATATAGTATCTTTGCACCACCAAATTAAGACAGTTATGGCTAGTATAGAATTAAGTTTATCAAGCAAGGAAAATAAGGTGACACATCGAAGCGAAATACTCATTCGCTTCGTACCTTTCCGTGGGGCTAATCTTAGGATAAAGAGCGGTTTGTTTATAACTCCTAAGCACTTTCGCTATTTTATCAATCGCAATAAAACTCTTAGTAAAGGAATCGTGGTACCAGAAAAGGTGCTGTCTGTTACAAAAGAGGAAGCGCAAAAGAGAGGATATGAGTTGAAATCTTATGGAGAGATTGTTGTCGCTGACCGTATTATGACACCTGAGGTTAAGAATTCTAAGCAGCAGAAGGAGGTGCTTGATGGTTTACTGACTGCAATCATGGATGCGTTTGCGATAGCTCATAAAGATGATGTTGATGCTGTATGGTTGGATAAAGTGGTTAATCGCTTTCATCATCCGACCCGACAACCTGCAACGAAAGGAAAGAGAGGAAGAAAAGCGAAATCTATCTATGATTTAGCAGAAGAGTATCTGGAGAAGAAACGTTTTTCCTATGACCATACCAAAGCTTTTCGTGTGTTGGTTCGTGACTTAGCCAGATATGAAGCCTTCAAGAAGAAGGTGATGCTGGAGAAATTTGCTTGGAATATAGACAAGATAACTCGCAAGGACATAGAGGATTTTGAGGAATATCTTCGTAACGAGAAGACTCTGTCGGAGAAATATCCAAAGCAGTTTGAAAGTATTTTAGAAGAGTATCCAGCTGAAATCAATGTGGTGCATACGGTGGTTAAGCTACAAGACCGTGGTGATAACACTATAATAAAGCTCGCTAAAAAGTTCAAGGCTTTCATGCAATGGTTGTATGAGACGGAGAGAACAACCAATCGTCCTTTCGATGGTATCAAGATTGGAACCGAAAAATATGGTACACCATTTTACTTGACAAATGAAGAACGTGATTTCGTTGCAGAAGCAAATCTTGCAGAAATGTTCGAGAAGTTGGAAGATGAGGACAAGAAAATATGTTCTAAGCTCCCTCTAAAAACATTGGAAACGCAACGTGATATATTTGTTTTCCAAAGTTTGGTAGGTTGCCGTGTGGGAGAC
Organism: Segatella copri; assembly: GCF_009494835.1. Classification (GTDB taxonomy): domain Bacteria; phylum Bacteroidota; class Bacteroidia; order Bacteroidales; family Bacteroidaceae; genus Prevotella; species Prevotella copri_F. Next base: position 136,831 of record NZ_VZBE01000055.1, on the reverse strand, counting down.
CTTATGCGATTGACTTCGTTGAATATAACTGGTGATTTCTTGGAGTATGTTCCAAGTAAAACGGCAGATGAGGATGCTCCAGTAAAACCTCGTGTTCCATTGCATCCTTGCGTAAAAGTATTGATAAAGAAGTATGAGGGTATTGATAAGAATGTACGTTTGTTCCCTTTCATCAGTCCGCAAAAATACAATGATGCCATCAAGGCTATATTGTTGATTTGTGGTATAACCAGAATAGTTCAAGTTCGTAATTCAACAACTGGAGAAACGGAGATGAAGCGCATTTGTGATATTGCAAGTTCTCACATGGCTCGTCGTACTTTTGTTGGTACTACTTATAAGCTAGTGCATGATCCTAACATTATTGGTAGAATGAGTGGGCATGTGGAAGGAAGTAGAGCATTCAATCGCTATCGTCAGATAGACGATGATATATTAAAAGAAATTATTAATCGAATATAGTTATGTTGAATTTATCGAAAAGAAGACGGAGACCAGACAAACTTGTATCTATATATACAAATGTAGATACATATTATAGTCATGTATGTACCTTTAAAAAGGACAAAGTCACAGTTGTTATGACGAATAAAACTTGGCAGAAATTGCAGAAAATTTTTGCGATGTACAAAAAACAAGTTAGTAAGTCTGATAGATGGCGATATGCAGCTAAATTACGTTTTTCTTTTAACGTAAAAGAAAACTCTTTGGAGAACTCTGCTTTGTTCCGTATTTTTTTGCAATGGATTTAGAGAAGCTTATAAATACTTTTTCTATGACATAATTTGTTTTATGACTTCTGTCAATGCTATAGAAAATCAGATAAAAGCATATCGCAATAGTAATAGAATCCAATCTTTGGATTTTGAGCTAGATGAGGAAACTAATTCTGTACAAGATTTCGTTGGTTATTGCTTTGATTTGGGACAGATGGCTGCTGCAGAATATGCTCTAGCAAAATTTAAATTTCGAGAACAGGCGTTTGTGAAAGTAGATGATTTGAGAAATTTTCTAAAGTTAGACAGTGACTCTCTAAAAGAGAATGATTACATACAAAAATACATAGATGTTGGTTTGGAATTTATAAAAAAAGATGATAAATATAGACCAAAATGGACTGCTGCATTTATTTATTTTTTGAATGAAAATAGTGATATTAAGACACGTGTGGCGGAGGATAAAGGTACTGCTGTATATAATACAGAGATAATGTCTCTTATGTGGAAAGAAGTACATGCTGATGGTACTGAAGTGGGGGATTCGAAAGCTAAAGAAAGCTTTGTGAAGGCTGTGCAACGATATTTAAGAAGAGATGACGGAAATCCACGTAAAATCAAGGATGAAGATTTGCAAATATTTGCAAATCAATTGAAAAATAATGGTTTACTGTAAAAAGAAGTGTTCCTAATTTATAGGAAATATTTTCAGGAACACTTTTTCCCTTTTTCCTTTCATTATTCTATTGTAATTTTGCAGCGCAATTTGATTTCAAGACCTTATATTCAATTACAGTTTTGAAGGTTGTGGAAGAGCGTTGAAGTTTAATTTAAAATTATAATAGAACATGAAAATTTCAGAAATGGTAAATCAGAACTATCCTTTCCAGGTGGTTCTGAATGCGGCGGAGTTGAAAGAACTTCTTCTTGATTGGAAAGAGGAAAGTGAGTTGAAGCGCAATAAGGAGCAACAGTCTCTGATGACTCCAGATGAGGTGGCAAGTAAGTATCGTGTATCAAAAGTGACGCTGTGGCGTTGGGATAAAGAAGGATTGCTCAAACCTATCAAGATGGGGCGAAAGTCTTTCTATCGTCAGTCGGATATTGAGCGAGTGTTTGATCTTAATAAATAAGGTGTATGCTCAATATCAATCAACATTCGTTGGATTCTCCACCGAAAGAGTTGCCAATCTATGCACTTCGTTGGGAGGTGCAGAAGATAATTGAGCACTATGCAGAAGTGTTTCAATGTCCCCAGGATTTTATCACTTCTGCGGTGTTTGGTATCGTTGGTACGATGTGTGGAAAGCATGTGACAATCTTTGATGGCAAGTATCGCAATCATCCCAGTCTTTGGATTTGTCATGTTGCTCCCAGTGGTTCCAACAAAAGTTCGCCAATCAAAGCATTGATGCAACCATTGCATATAGAAGAAAGCAGGCGTTATAAAGAGTTCCGAGAGAAATACAAGGAGTTCAAGCGTAACCCAGAAGCAGAAGAACCTACTTTGGCTCAACTGATGGTTTCTGATGTGACACCAGAAGGATTATATAAAATCTTTGATGGTAAGGATGAATCTAAAGAAGGGCTTCTTTTATACAGAGATGAAATCAAGGGTTTCATTGATGACATGGGGAGGTATCATAACAGTGGTGAGATAAGTAACTATCTATTCATTTGGGATGGTACAACGTTCTCCGTCACTCGCAAGACTCAACCACCTATTTATATAGAGAATCCTTTTCTGTGTATTATGGGTGGCATCCAACCAGATGTATTTGGTGACGCTTTCAAGAGAGAGATGGCAAGCGTGGGATTTGTACAAAGGTGGTTGTTCGCCTATCCCGATGTAATAGAGAAGGCTCTATACTCAGAGACTACGCTAAAAGTTGAGTATGAAATGGCGTGGAAAGAAATCTTTTCCAAGCTATTGAATATTTCTGATGTGGAACTTACGCTAAGTCCAGGTGCCAAAGAAGTTTACATAGTTTATTACAATGAGACGATAAAACGTACCGATGATTCCGACTCCTATATGTCGTCAATGCTGTCTAAGTTACGAATCTATGTGTTGAAGTGGTGCGCTGTTACTCACATCTTGGCTTGCATGGAAAGTGCAGGTGCTGGACAATACTTTGTTTTACCGAGCTCCAAGGAAATTTCTGCAGAGGAAATGGAGTACAGTGTGGAATGTATGCGTTACTTTGAGCATTGTGGAACCAAAGCATTGAATCTCATAAGAGGTGATAATTTGCCAAAGAAACTTAGTCAGGAGCAATTGGTTGGTGAGCTTGTAGCCCATATAGGGGTTGATAGGATTAATATCACAAGGTTTGCTGATGCACTGCAAGTTAGTCGTCAATATGTAAGTCGAATAGTGAATAAGAAGTCTAAGTTGCGTAGTTGCGGTGTAAATATGGAATATCATAATGAAAATCAGTAATATAGATGCATCCGCAACCGCAACCAATAAAAATGAAGTTGTTATGAACATATTTTCAACAAATGTGTCTGTTTATGATGGTGTGACAGATAATAAAGGAAGGGTTATGTGTCTTAGGGATTTTCTCTTTTCCCATGAGCATCAGTATGAAATTCAGATGCTTCGACATCTTGAAAACAAAGAGGAACGTGATGGTTGGAAGAGAAAACTGCCACAAGCTACGATTGGTGGAGTGTTTCAACCAACGAGGGCCATTCCGAATCTGCAAACTAGTTCTGGACTGATATGTATTGACATTGATGCTAAGGAAAATCCGGAAATATCAGATTGGGATGATTTGAAGAACAAACTTGCCGTGATACCCCAAATAGCATACTGTTCTTTGAGTGTTAGCGCAAATGGACTCTTTGCAATTATCCCATTGTGTTATCCGGATAAGCATTTGCTTCATTTTCGTCAGTTGCAATCTGATTTCTGGCGAATGGGTATAATCATAGATGCAGCTTGTAGTGACATCACAAGAATGAGATGCATAAGCTATGATACGTGTCCTTTGATTAATGAACAAGCTATCCCTTATGAAGGAATTTACGTAGAACCACCAAGAAGGAAGAATACTATTCGAGTATGGGATAATGCGGAGAATGACATTATTTCGGAAGTTGCAGAATGTTGTAGACAGATACAATGGTATGGCATTGATATAACACGAGGTTATGATCAATGGCTGAAAGTGGGCTGCTCGCTTGCCTCAATTGGTGAGGATGGAAGACAGTTCTTTCATGTATGTAGCCAACAAAACTTGAATTATAACGAGTCGAAGACGGATAAAATGTTCACCGATCTCTTGAAGCGAAATTACCAAAATATCAATATTGGGACATTCTTTTGGATTTGCAAACAAAACAATATTCAAATCAAACATAATTATAAAGAAAAATGAAAACAATTACATTACCAACTAGTCTTTATTTTGCCTTGGTGCAAATGGAAGACAAAGATGCAGGGCAGATAGCCAAAGCTATTGCTCGCTATGTGGAAGAGGAGAAGGAACCTTCTTTTTCCAATTCCCTCTTGAAGGCGTTCTTTACGCTTTTTCGTGAACAAATCGATGCACAGCGCAATGCTTATGAGCAGCGACGTGTAGTAAATGCGCAAAATGCTCAGCGTAAGTCGGGTAAGAAACGAGTTGCAACGAAAAAGAGCGAATCGCAACCAATCGTTTCTGTCGTTGAATCTCCAACTGTTCAGTCAATGGCTTTGCAGCAAATCGTTAATGTTTACCCTAAAGTCGGTACGTATAGTGGAGAATCCCAAATTGTATGGGACTCGTTGACCGAGGATGAAAAGAAGCGTGCCATAGATTTCGTTCCTGTGTACATCGAACAAACCCCAAACTCTTCAGGTCAGTTCTATCTGAATCAGTATTTGAAGGCTAAGCCTTGGGAGATTCATGGATAAGTAAGATAGACAAAGTAGTGTTCAAGCTGAGGTAACGACTTTTCTGTTGCGAGATATGCCGAGGTATTACCTTCACTGCGTTCGGTCTCCTCTGCGTTCTCGCATACCATCTTGTGGATGGATATGAAGTAGGTCGTTCGCAGGCTCACAACTTGATGGTTTTATTATGAATAGAAAAAGAAAATATGAAGCAGAACAAAAATATAATTCCGTTAGAGAAAAAGCGTAATCGTGTTGTTGTTACCAAGGTTTCAAAGTATGAATATGACAAGATTTGTTTGATGGCAAAGCGATGCGGAATGAGTATTAGCAGCTTGGTTCGTGCTCGTTGCTTGGATTATAAACCGGTTTATAAGTTGTCACCAGAGGACTTGAAACGATTGAAAAATTTGGCAGATTGCCGTACTGATATGGTCAATTTTGCAAATGCTTTATCGGGCTTGACGAACGAGGAAAAGTTTGCGCTCTTCCGAAATCATCGTATGATGCTGCAGTGGTACGAGATGGTTTCAGACATAACAAAAGCTGTTGCGGATTACCTTCGCTCAGTGCAGAAAGTGAATGAATTTCCTACAAGTACAACATAAAAAGTAGTGAAGTATGATAGCAAAAGCAAAGTCAATATCGCATGGCATCAACGCCATACGATATATGAGTGGTGAGTCTGAGAATAAGAAACATCCTGAGAAAATATACCATGTTTACAACCAATTCTTGTCGGATGATATGGATGCAATGGGGATGTGGACGATGATGAATTTTGCTTCCATGAGAAAGCCCAATGTGAAGAACAATGTGATTCGTTTGGAGATAAGTCCATCGAAGGAGCATACCAAAGACTTCTCCATGTCTGATTGGCGTAATCTTTGGAATGAGTTTGTGCATGAGTTTGACAATCTTGAAATCCATGATGCCAATGGCAAGTTGGTTTCTGGTAAGACGAACTTGTCTGATAGTATGGCTACTGTTTGGCTTCATATGGAATCGAAAAGTGCCACACCTCATCTTCATGCAGCTGTTTGTCGGGTTGACCAGAATGGGCGTGTCAATAACGATCATGCCATTCATCTTCGTGCTCAACGAGCAGCTGAGGTTATTGCTCGAAGATATGGTTGGACTACGGCTTGTGAGATTCGAGACAATAATCTCAGGAAAGTAAGCGATGACTGTATGGATATTTTGAGATTGATGCCACAATGGTCATGGAACGAATATGCTTCCTTGCTGAAGAGCAGAGGATATGATGTCCGATTGCGACGTGATAAAGAGGGGGTTGTTCGTGGTTATGTCTTGGCGAAAGGCAATGCCAAGTACAAGGCTTCTGAGTTAGGGTATGGTAGAAAACTAACAGCAAAGAACATTGAGAATACATGGAAATCGCTACATCCGCAAATGAAGACAACTCCGATTTCGATGCCTCCTAACCCAAAAACATCTGGTAGAGCTTCTGTTGGTAGTAGCGTGTTGAGTTCATATACTACAGAGAATAGAACGATAGGTTCAAAGAACTCTGCCTATACGTCTCATGTAATTTATGATGACTATAAGGAAAGAACTCCTGAGACATCACGTGTTGGCATTGATTTAGGAGGTGAGCACTATGACCGCTTTATTCCTAAGGAGATTGTTCGCTATTTCGATGATGAGTTTGATTATCGTAGTGTTGCCAATTGGAAAGAGTTGACTAATCTTGCTACTGCATACTTCGCTATGCTTGCTGCACCCAACGTTTCCGTTTCTGGTGGTGGAGGTAGTAATGGCAACGACCTCAAATGGGGACGAGACTCACGTGAGGATGAAATGGAGTGGGCACGTCGTTGTGCCCAGGCTGCTATCCATACATTGGGTAAACGACCAAGATATGGAAGACGAAGATAACATTATAATATAATAAAAAATGAAGAAATTTGATACAGATGAACTTCGAGCGCAATTGGAGACTTTTTCGCCCGAACAACAAAGAGATGAAGATCGTGAATTGTTCAATCAAGACATAGGTGATTTCCAAAAGTCAGCAAGGATTGTTGAGCAAAGTGTTAGTCATTGTCGAGAGATTTCAAGACAAATTGATGCATCTACTGCAAAAGTGGAGAAGATACTTCCAGTATTACAACAAGCAAGTACTGTTCGTGTGGATGAAAATATCAAGGCGAGCATTCAAAATGTTGCTGCAAAGATAGGCGGTGATGTAGCTGATGTTTTTGGCAAGAAGGTGCGAGCTGTTCTTGATGATGTGGATAAAGTTTCAAGAAGAGTCTCAATTCCAATAGATTATGCCTTAGTGTATTTGGTGACAATGTTTTTTGTCATCATTATTTTGGTCATGGTTGTATGGGTTAATGCTGCATTTGTGCATTCTGGAATCATCTGGACTGTTCTTGGAGGTGGATTTGGAGCAGAGATGTTTGTCATATTGCTCGTTTGGTATTTACATCGTAAGGGATGGGGATAAGAAAAAGTCTGCATATTCCTTTGTCGGAAATGTGCAGACTTGATTCTGTTATTGGGCATCTTGTTCACCATGTGAATATAGACCGATTATTTTTTTGAGCAAATCTTTACTGTTGATTTCTACGTCCTTAGATTTTTGCTTCATGGTAGAGAATGCAATAAAAACAAGAAAAGATTTCAAAATAGCGTTGTCTATGTCTACCGAAAACAGATATGAATGATATTCTATTTGTTTGAAAGCGGTCAAAATCAGAAATATGACGTAAAGGGCGCTAAAGATAAAGTTGTAATTTTTAGGAGACCTGATATAAAGAGCTAACTCCTCATTATAAGTTTCATATTTATGATTTCCCCAGTTCCTGAGTGGTGAATTTTTTATGATTCGTTTTGTAACCTTTGGGGCATGAACGCATATGATTTCAGATATGGTTAATAAAAAAAACAATAGAGTGTGATAACTGATAGTGCTATTTGTCAGGAATTTTATAATATGAATAATGATAAGAGAAACTCCAGCTGTCATGAAAATTGGAAGAATTAAACCACCCCAGATGACCATTGCTGGTTGGGCTAATTTTGTTATAACTCCCAAAAAGATAATAGGCATATCTACAATCCAAGTTAGAGTTTTGACTTTTATACAATTTCCGAATAACTTATAATAAGTGAAATGAAAGCAACTGTAACCTATTACACATAGAAATATATATTTTATATTAAAATGAATGAATGTCCAAAAGACTAAAACTGCGAGAATAGAACTAATTAGGATGGACCCAATGATGAAAAGATTAAGTTGTGTATTTACAGATAAAGTCAATTTATTTGCAAACTTCTTTATGGAATAGTATGGTATAATAGCTTTTAAAGCCTCTTCTTCTTTACAAGCGTTTGGGACACTTTGTAATTCATAATATCTATGTTCATTAAGGGTATGAGGCATTAACTCATATTCTATTACACTTCCATCCGAAAAAAGAACAAGAATATATGTTCCTTTGATTCTTCCATAAGTTCCTTGGGCATGATAAAATACGCATCTCTTCTTCTCTTGAATATTGTCATCTTGCTTGGAAATATAAGCGTTGATTTGGGCGTCGAGTTTTGTTTTGACTTGCTCCAAAAGAACCTTGTCTTCCTTTTTCTCGTTATTAGTTATTTGATAGTAGTCAATACAGAAAACGATGGCTGAACCAATTAAACCAATAAACATGAAGCTTTCGTGCCAAAAAGAGGATATGGTAAAAGAAGCTATGAGTAATGCTAAAATGACAAATGCACATGTCATTATGCTTTTTGAGTCGTCTCCTTCCCATAGGAAACAAAGATTGCCATTTTCGTTAATCCAATTCTTTTTCTGTTCTTCCATAATTACTTTTTCTTGCAAATATACGGAATTTTCCCATAAAAATGCACAAAACACAATAAATTTAACCTTAAAGTATCAAAAAAGTGCATTTTTGTGCAATAATTAATTGATTTTTCTTATCTTTGTGGCATATTAAAGATATAACGTTATGGAGAAAACGAAGAATTTGAATCGGTTAAAAGTCGTGTTGGCTGAAAAACAACGGACGAATAAATGGCTGGCGGAGCGGTTAAGCAAAGATCCTGCTACAGTGTCGAAATGGTGTACCAATCGAGCACAACCAGGTTTGGAAACGTTATACCAAATAGCATTATGCTTAGAAGTGGACGTAAAAGACCTGCTTGTATCAAACATGGAAGAGAATATAATTTATTGAAAATAATTTCCCATTTGGCCAAAATTACAAAGTTAGCTCCAAAATCTTAACCATGCAAGGTTATAATGTAAGATGGACTAACATGGATATGGCTATGTGGGCAAAAATGAATACTTTTGCATTATGGCAAATTCGGACAATAATACTGCTTCTCAGAACGAGATAGTTTTGGGAGAGAATGAAATGGTGTGTTCACTCACCAATCGTGTAGTGAAAGCCACAGATAAGGAAATGACATTGCAGTCGATGATTGCAATGATGACGGAAGAGTATGGTTTCGCTCCTGAGGACATGGAGCGTGACTATAAGGTGAAGTATGAGGATATGGAAAGCGGAAAGACCAAGACTCAAAAGGTGGACTTGGCAATCTTTAATGCTGGTCATGCTCATGATGCTGATGAACTCATTCGTTTCATTGTTGTTGCCAAGGATGCGAAGGTGAAACCCAACGACAAGAAGAATGGCGTAGAGGCTACTACAGAAAACATCTTATGTACCACGGATTGCGAGTTTGCCTGCTGGACTAATGGTGAGGATTTGCAGTATGTGCATGCTTTTGAGGATGACTTTGGACAAGTGACCTGTGAGGCTATATCCGACTTCCCTGCTGAAGGTCAAACTCTTGAAGACCTTGAGGCACAGGGAGAGCGTGCTGTGCCTCGCAAACCAGCTAATGAGTCACTTGTAAAGACTTTCAAGCGTTGCCATGATTACATTTATGGAAATGAGGGAATGAAGAAGACTGCCTTTTGGGAACTTCTTAACTTGATTTTCTGTAAGCTCTATGATGAGAAGCGTCGCTTCTCTGATGCAAGGGAAGGTATCAGCTACCGTCGTCGTTTCTGGGTGGGTGTGAAAGAGCAGAACACACCTGAAGGTCAGCATGCTGTAGCGGAGCGTATCAAAGGCATTTTTGAAGATTTGAAGGAAAGTAATATCTTCAAAGATGTGTTTGATGGTAATGAGCAGATTATGCTTTCCGACCGTGGTCTTGCCTTTGTGGCAAGCGAGTTGGCAAAATATTCGTTCCTTGATGCTACAGTTGACGTAAAGGGCACAGCCTACGAAACCATCGTGAGCAACACCTTGAAACAGGAGGCTGGTCAGTTCTTTACACCTCGTAATATAATTAAATGTATGGTTGAGATGCTTGATCCCGACCAGAACTGTCGTGTACTGGATCCAGCGTGTGGATCGGGAGGATTCCTTGTGATGGTGCTCGACCATGTGCGCCATAAGATAGTCCGCAATTTCTACCCGGAACTTGACGACTTGCACCTTGAAGCTAAGTTAAACTCTGCTGAGGTGGATGATGCAGTGCGTGAGTATGCCGAGAAGATGATATTTGGTTTTGATTTCGACCCTGACTTAAAAAAAGCAGCACGTATGAATATGGTGATGGCTGGTGATGGTCACTCAAACATCTATAACATCAACTCACTCGACTATCCATTTGGCAGTAAACCAGATGTGCCTCACATTGCCGAGGCTGTAAATGAGAGTATTAAGTATAGTGTAGACAAAAACTTCCATTTCGAGACTCCAAAAAACAATGCACAGGGCAAGTTTGACATGGTATTCACCAATCCCCCGTTTGGAACAAAGGTGGAGGTTGACCAAGAGATTGCTGCACGCTACGAGCTGAACAGTAAGGCTCCAGAGGTACTATTCATAGAGGCTTGCTATAACTTCTTGAAACCTGGTGGCAAGATGGCAATCGTGTTGCCTGATGGCATTTTGGGCAATCCAAATACGGAGAGTGTGCGTTTGTGGATTCTACATCATTTCAAGCTACTTGCCAGCGTGGATTTGCCAGTAGAGACCTTCTTGCCACAAGTAGGTGTGCAGGCATCGCTCTTGTTCTTGCAGAAAAAGACCGATGCTGAAATGCTTGTGCCTATTGAAGATGAGGACTATGATGTATTTATGGCTATCGTAGAGCAAGTAGGCAAAGATCGTCGTGGTGTGCCTGTTTACGAAAAGGACGATGATGGTGCCGAGATTCTGTTTGAGCATTACAAGAAATGGCTTGCATATGCAGATAATGGTCGTGAGATAGTAAGACAACGTAAAGAACGCATCAAGCATTTGGCAGATGATTTACCAAAGGTGGCTAAGGCGTATAAGGAATTTAAGAAGGTGCACAAATGAAAACTGCAATAGTAAAAATTAATGCCGTAAGAAGCATAAATTATCGCACAGATGCGAGTTATCATCTGAGTGAGGGACAAAATGTGCAGAGAAGTATTGCTGCATCCCCTTATCCTTTAATAAAGGTAAAAGAAGTAGCAAGCGATATTTTTATAGGTAATCGTGCCAAACGTGTATATGTAAAAGACATTAAGCATGGTATACCTTTTCTTAGCAGCTCTGACATATTGAAAGCTGACTTGGACAATGTGAAGTTGGCATCAAAAAAATATACGCCAGAAATTGAAAGAATGAGTCTTAAGAAAGGATGGACTCTTATTTCACGTTCTGGTACTATTGGAAATTGTGCGTTCGCTAACGCGAAACATGCTCAGAAGCTTGCTTCTGAGGATGTTATTCGGCTTGTGCCGAATAACATCCTCAGAGGAGGCTTGGTATATGCATACCTTGCCTCCAAGTATGGACATTCATTGTTGACACAAGGAACATTTGGAGCTGTTATTCAGCATATTGAGCCTGCGTTTGTTGGGTCTATTGCAATTCCAAAGTTTCCTGAATCTTTCCAGCATGAAGTAGATGATTTGATACAAGAAGCTGCAAGATTAAGAGAAGAGGCTGCGGATGCGATGGAGGAAGCAAAGGGTAAAATGCGTAGATTTGTCAATTATAGTTTCATCAAGAAATTCTATAAGACAGGTTGGGTTTCATCTAAAGATATATGCAATTCTCTTCAACATAGACTTGATCCGCCTGCACTGATGAATGATGGAGTGACCACAATGAAAGAAGTCACTTCACGCATGAAAAGTGAGAATATCGCAAATATAAAGGCAACGGTTCGTCGCCCTGGTATTTTCAAGCGGAGCTATGTAACCAATGGCATTCCATACATTAAAGGGTCGGAGATTTTTCTTAATAATCCTTTTAGAAGATGTGCCCACTTATCACGTACAAAGACACCTTTTATAGATGAGATGATTCTCAAAGAAGGACAAATTCTCATTACATGCGCAGGTTCTGTTGGAAATATTAAGATGATTACCAAAGAATATGAAGACAAGAAAGCTATAGGTTCACAGGACATCATACGTCTTTCGTCAGATGATGAATTGTATACAAAAGAGTATCTTTTTACATATTTACAGATGCCCTTTGTGTATGACTATATTCAATCAATGAAATATGGATCTGTTATTGAGCGTATAGAACCATTTCATATAGAATCAATTCCTGTAGTTACCCCAACAAAAGACTTGTCTGAAGAAATAACGTCAATCATTCAACGTTATATGGATTGCACATACCGAGCGTTTAATGCTGAAGAGAAAGCCATCTCTATGGTTGAGCAAGAAATAGAGAAGTGGAACAAACATTAAAGAAAGTATTACGATGAAAGAAAATAGTTTATACGATCGTAAATCCCTTCGCACAGTGTTGGGTAAGACTGCCGATTTTAATGAATTGGCAAAAGACTGCGTTGCTTTCAGTAATGCTCAAGGTGGTGTGATTGATATTGGCATTGAAGATAAGGATACACTGCCTCCTGAAGGTCAAACTGTTCCAGACGGACTTACCACAACTATAGTGAACAAGATAAGTGGACTGACGAATGCAGTTACTGTAGCCGCAGATGTATGTATAGCAGATAATAATGCAGAATATATAAGGTTGAATGTGCTGCGTAGTTCGAATGCTGTAAGTGTAACTTCGTCGGGAAAAATATACATAAGGATTGGCGACAATAGTGCACCTGTAGGTCCTGAGGATATAGCACGATTGGCAGAAGACAAAGGTTGTATCAGTTGGGAAGATACAGTGACTACTTATAATTGGCAAGATGCTGATTCTGAAAAGCTGCACAACTTGATACAACGGATTAAGGCTTCGGATAGAGTATCTGCATTTGTCAAGCAAAAGGACACAAAAGAAATGCTGGATTATTTTTATATGACTGATCCTGAGAGCGATAAGCTCACCAATCTCGGTGTCTTGTTTATAGGTACGCAGCCACAAAGGGGACGTATTCAGAATGCTCCAGTAATACAGTGCATCAAATATGACCAATATGGAGAGAAAGTCAACAAATGGTTATGGGATGACTATACGAAGGATCCTTCTGAAATGATATCTGATTTATGGGACATTGTGCCAGAATGGAAAGAGAGTACAGAAATCAGTGATGGTATGTTCAGAAGAAACATTCCTGCATATCCAGAAAAGGTCATTAGAGAGTTGATTGCGAATGCGCTCGTGCACAGACCATATACAATAAAGGGTGACGTGTTTATAAACATTCATCCCGATTATCTTGAAGTGATTAATCCTGGCAGATTACCATTAGGTGTAACTGTAGAGAACATCTTGCATACGACAAAGAAGCGTAATGACCACATGGCAAACCTCTTCTATGTGCTACATCTTATGGAACGTGAAGGGTCTGGCTATGATATGATGTATGAAACGCTCCTCGCCAATGGAAAGACAACACCCCAGGTTACGGAAGGTGATGATTGGGTGAAAGTTAAAGTGCAGCGCAAGGTGATCAATCAGGAAATGATAAAGGTGATACAGTTTGCCGATCAGAAATATGCTCTCAAGCAAAAACAATTGATTTGTTTGGGACTTATCACCTTGCATGAGAGTGTGACAGGTTCGCAATTAGTACAGCTGCTCCATCTCAAAGATTCTGACGCTTTACGGCCTTGGCTTCATCCGCTTATAGATAAAGGATTAGTGTTGCCTACTGAGGCCAAAACAAAGGCAAAAGAATATCGAGTGAATACCATGCTGCTTAAAGAAAGCCAGTATAAAGGACGCACTACACTGAAACGAATTGAAACGTATCGAATAAAAGAATTGATAGTTGAAGATTTGAAAATATACAAGGAAGCGACAAAGTCAGAAATTCAATCTCGTATTGGTGAAGAAATACCACCCAAGAAAATATGGGAACAGCTAAATGTACTCATATCAGAGGGAAAGGTGAAGTCTATTGGGCAAAACAGATGGAGAAAATATGTACTTGTGGAATAGAAGCCTTCCGTTCTATTTTCCATAAAAATGCGGAATAACTGCATTTTGGAAAATAGAATGGAAAATAGAATAGGCAAATCTGTTAAACAAATAAATGACATAAGATATGGCACAACTAAGAAACCCCATACATGATGATGGTCCTGTAAATGCTGGCGAACAGCGTTTACTAGACTTTCTTATTGTGAGGTTACCAAACAATTACATAGTCATACCTAATCTCAATATATCCATAACTGGGCAAAACCGAGTAATGAAATATTGGGAATATGACTGTATTGTGATAGCTCCACATGCAGTTTATCATATTGAGAACAAGGATTGGGGCGGAAATCTCGAAGGCGACGACTGGGCATGGTTCCGTAGTGGTCAGGAGGTTGCCAATCCTCATAAGACCGCTGGCTTGAAGAGTCGTATTCTTGCAAGTAAGATAAAGAATCAACATCCAGATTGGCACTTTGGGCAGATTCTGACAGCTGTGACTCTGAGCAACCCACGTCAGTCTAAGTTTGGACTTGATCCAACGTGCGATTGCTACAAGCAGACTTTTACGTTGGGCAATGACCTTGTTGAGTTCTTGACTAACCCTGAACTTGTTGGACGTAATCCTGGGGCAATTTTAGATTTGCAAAGCAAATTGACCGATTTGCTGACAGGACAGTCTGTGGAGCGTCGTAAAACGGAGCGCAAGGAAATTTTCAACTATCAGATAGAAGAAGTGCTTCAGGAAGCCGAGAATTTTACCGAATATCTGTGCGTTCCTAAACTCATTGCGACAGCACATTATAAGGTACGTGAATATCCTCTTGACGTAGCTGGTAAAAGTCCAAAGGAATTGGATAAACTTGCTCTGAAAGTTCAGAACGCAGGTATTGCACAAGAAAAAATAGGTGTATCTCCATATATCGTCAAGACAGAATGCCGTATGAATGAGGAGCAAACATATTACTACGAAATCAGCCGATATCAAGATGAGAGCTCGCTTCGTAGTAAGCTCCGTCTGAAGACATTCAAACAGACCGATAAAATCAGCATTATTCTTGATGTGGCGCATGCGTTAAAAGCTGCACATGCACAACAAGTCTATCATCGTGATGTTTGTCCTGAAAACATCTATGTATATGAAGGTGGTAAAGCTGCGCTTGCCAACTTTGGCATGGCATGGTTTGTTGAGCATTCTGACTTTAGCTTTACTGTAAAAAATGATGTAAACATGAAGTCTCCATACTCTGCACCTGAGTTTATGGAAAATGATGTATGCTCTGGTAGTGACATCTTCTCCTTGGGTGTAATCTTCTATGAATTGATGGTAGGCAAGTTGCCATTTGATAGTAGCTTTACATTCATGACTGCTTTAGGAGGTAAACTGACAGAGGACTTGATGCCAAGCAAGGTATCAAAGGATTTGCCTGCATGGATGGACGAGGTGGTGAAACATACCATTGTTGGCGATCCTGAGGAACGTTGGCAAGAGGCTGACGAACTAATTGAGTTCATCAACGATTCGTTGGAAGAAGAACAAAAGAAGTCAATTCAATCTGTTCATACTTCAACAGGGGCAAAGCCAGAGGAGAAAACTTGGTATCTGAAAGATATGAAACCTGGTGTTAAGGTTACTCCTTCCATGACACTGCATGAGATACTTGGTAGAGGTGGATTTGGACGTGTTTTCAAGGTGTGGCATGACATGCAGAAACAGTATCTTGCCATCAAAATATTTGAGCGTGATGCATCTGTGGATAATGCCATCAACGAATTTGAGGCATTGGAGACTCTGCACCATCCTAATATTGTTGAGTTCAAGTATAATGACAGAACCCAACAAGGATTGTTCTATACTCTGATGGAGTTGCTTGATGGTGAAAACCTTCAGAACTACACCAGAGGCGACTTGCGTTTGCCTGTTGATGAAGTCTACAAAATGGGTACTCAGATACTTGGTGCTCTCAAATATATGCAGGAAGAGCAAAATCCTCCAGTGTATCACAGAGACATCAAGCCAAGTAACATCATGTGGCATAAGCGTCAGCTTTATAAGCTGATAGACTTTAATATTTCAACAACCACAGATGACAAGTCGTTTGGCGGTACGTTCCCATATATGGCTCCTGACCTTGTGGTGAGTGGTAATAGAATTGATTGGGACAAGTCGGCAGATACGTTCGCCTTGGGTGTTACCATCTATGAACTCTTGGCTCATGCTTATCCATGGCCTGGAGGCAATATGCGTCCAAATATCCATGTGCAGCCTACTGATATTCGTAAATATAACGATAAGTTGACAGATGGAATCGCAGAGTTTGTGATGAAGTCTATTATGACTGATAGAACAAAGCGATTCACCTCTGCCAAGGAAATGTTAGAGGCTTTACAGAATATTGGTGTCGATGGAATATTGAAAGATACATCTTCTATTCTTGACACGCCTTCTGTAAATGCCAATCCTGTTGATTACATCAATTCTCTCTACAGTCAAAGTCGTCATGGAAATAGCGGTACTCGTGCAGGCTCGAAAACCCATGCTTTTGATGACCTTACCTATTCTGAGACTAAACTTGACAAGGAACTTATCAAGGACATCAAGGACTTGAAGTATAAGTTGATCATCATTACTGGTAATGCTGGTGATGGTAAGACCGCTTTTATTCATAGAATCGAAAATCAAGGAACTGACAAGGTTGCATATGAATCAAACAATGGTTCTTGTTTTAACTTGGGTGGAGTACGATTTGAATCAAATTATGATGGCTCGCAGGATGAAGATGACAAGGCCAATGATGAAGTGTTGGCTGATTTTTTTGCTCCTTTTGGTAATTTGACAGACTATACGCAGGCTGGAGAAGGACGTGTTATAGCTATCAACGAAGGTCGATTGGTTGATTTCCTTTCTACAAAACCAGAGTTTAGAAAGCTTCAGGACAATATTGAGGAGTACTTTTATCAAGAAGGTCATGCGGAGCTTCTTCCTGGTTTGATGGTCATCAACTTGAACTTACGTTCAGTAACAGCTAAAGATGGTAAGACTCCAAGTTTGCTGGCTCAGCAGATTAAAAAACTTACACGTCCAGAGTTGTGGACAAGATGCGAAGGATGCCCAATTGCAGATCGCTGCTATATCAAATATAATGTAGATACATTCCAAGATAGTAGTGCTGGGGATGAGGTAATCAATCGTCTTGAATGGTTGGTTCGAACCATCGTGTATAGACGTGAACTCCACATTACCATGCGTGACCTCCGTTCTATGATAGCATGGATGCTTACTCGTGACTATTCATGCGATGAAGTGAAGCAACTTATAGAGTATGTTCAGACAGAGCAACTTCCTGAGTTCTATTGGCTATATTATTACTTTAATGTTACGGCACCAGCTGCAAGACCAATGAATAATTGTATGCTGCCATCTCTTGACTCGAATGACCGTTTGGTTAAACTTCTTCGTGAAACAGATGTTGCTGGTGTTGCGCTTCCTGCTTTTGATCGTGACTTGTATTATCGTAGCAAGAGACCTGAAGAATATCTGATATTTAGTGATAGAAAGCGTAGCCTTCTGAATGATTTCAATGAGCATAATGACTTTATTCCTGCCTATGAAGTAAAGTCTGATGTCATCAGAATGCAGGCTACAGGTCGTCACAAGACGTTTGTGCGTCATCAATACTTTGAGGGAACAATAGATTTCCGCAGACGTTTGCCATATCGCTATGTAAGTAAGTTTGAGGAGCAGCTTCGAATGGAAGATGAAAATGCTCTAAACGAAACTATGCAAGATTTGGCTCGTGCTATTTCTGCAAGTGAGGGATGTGACAATGCTCAGTTGACGGAAGGCTATCTTTTGTTGGCAAGTTCGAATGTGGTAGATCCTATCTCCAAAAGCTATCGTCGTTTCCCATTGGAAGAGTTTGAACTATTTGTGAATAAGACAGACCACTTGACAAAGTATATTGAGTATGAGAGCGATAGTCTTACTTTCCGACATAAGAAGGATAAGTTTATCCAATTGACAGTCAGCCTTGACCTCTACGAGATGTTGCAATACATTCGTGCAGGTTTCAGTCCTTCAGTCAATGACTTGCGAGGTCGTTTTATCGAGTTGCAGATTTTCAAGAACCTCTTGGAAGCTAAGACATATTCCGAGATTCTTGTAACAAAGAACAACAGAAAGTTCACTGTAATTCGATTGGACTGCAATAAACATATTAAGATTGAACCTCTTAACGCATAAAGAATACGACTATGATATTGAAATTAAAAAGAGGAACAGGCGTCAAAGCATTTATGAATAAGGACATTCTGTATGTCAACTTCAAGCAAATCAGTCTTGACCGTGTGCTTACAAATCTATTTGAAAAGATATATGCCAACGGTGTTCCCGTGACGTTGCTGTTCAGAAAAGAATATACAATGGACATATTGACAAAGAATATATCCATATTAGAGCAGCAAGGCTTAATCAATGGTGCCACAGATAATGAGGAAGGTATCGATGAATGGTTACGTAGTTCATTACTAGAACTCGTGAATCGTGGCAACGTAGTGAAAGAGCATATTGCTACTTTAAAACCGTTGCATATGCTGAGCTTTCGTGTGCAAAATGCCAAGTATTGTAGAGACTATTATGCTTCGGAACAATTGTACTTGATGCTGCATAGCAATCCCGAGGTGATGAAAGGCTTAGAGAAATATCTCAATAAGGGATGGGACAAAAAGTCGAAAAGTATCGTAACGTCAGAAAATCTTGACGTGGATACAATGGGAATCTTGTATATGACCAGTCAACTAAAGGAAAGATTGGGTATTAATACATCTGTCGACTCAACTCCGTCTCCATTTCTATCCAGTCAAGCTGCTCTGTTCAATGATGATATACGACGCTTGTTAGTGTATAAGGAGAAAATTCCTCGTACAGTTTTCATTGACTATCTGCGCATTTTGTGTGGTTTTCACCTTGCACTTTATACGATGAAGGTCATTTATTTACTTCCAAAGATGATAGTGAAGGGGACTCGTAACATAGTAGATGATTGGTCGATGGTTGTGGACTTGACCGACAGTCTGGATAGTCAGGTAGCTCCATATGCATGTAGGGACATAGAGCGCATGGAAAATAGTTATGGGCAATATATAAGAAGCACCTATATGGTAGATCTTGTTCAAGAAAGAAAGCATTGTGACATCGATGAGGCTTTGCGCTATCTAAAGGAGGAGAACAATGCTAATGGTGAATACTACGAGATGACTCTTAATAACATCCAGAATAATCTTCCAGTCAAAGACGAGAAGGAATTTGATCAAGAAGACATGGCGGAAATGTTGCAGTATTTCGATGAACAAGACTACTTTGGGAGATTATTGCATGTATTGGAAAAGTCAAATCTTGGTAGTGGTCAGCGTAAATATCTCATTACGTTTCTTGATTCAGCTGCCATGAAGAACTCTTCTTCAATGTTACTGGCAGATAGCAGGTCTAAAATGCACCCACGTAGAGGTGTTATTGGCTCAAAGTTGCTGGAAACACTGGTTCAGTTGTTGGTTCTTCGCCAGAGTAAGGGTGGAGGATATGAGACATGTTCGCTTTCTATAGACGAATTGGCAAATGCTATTCGTGAACGATATGGTCTCATTATCAATGGTATTGAGGAAGAGCGATTCACTGATGCAGATGTGGAAATAAATGCCGCTTTCCGTACCAATATGGATGCATTTAAAAATAAATTGCGCCAGATTGGATTCTATACTGATATGAGTGACGCTTGCATCCTTCAAAAAATTCGTCCACGTTATAAATTGGAAGACTAATGGAAAAAATTAAAACATTATATTACGAACGTTTTATTCAACATGTTGTTGATTCTTATTCGGCAAAGTTGAAAGCTGCTAAGCCTGGTCATTGTATGAAGATTACAGGCTTGGCTTTGAAAGAATTGCGTGTGTTACTTCCCTTGCTTCGACCATTGAATAGCGAGATGGAAGTTTATATTCTTTCTGAGACGGAAAAAGGTGAGGAATTCATTCATGCCACAAAACTTATTGAATTGAGAAACAATCCTGATAAGGCAGTATTGATACTTGTTCCTTCCAATAGTCGTACATCGGCAGAAGATTCTTATGGTGATGCAACCTTCCAAAACCTTTCTGTAGCTGAATTGCAAGATTCTTTCATATGGAAACTCATTGATGAGATGCCTAATGAAAAAGAGTTTCTTTGGAAGCAAATGACAGATCTTTTTGAGGAGATAAAGCCATCAAGAACTTCTGTCGTAAATTATCTGCTTTACCTTGAAATGCAGCAATTCTCAGATGAAGCTTGGGGTAATGGGTTGTATTTGTTCGGGATGTTACCTGATAGAGACCTTGTCAAAAACGAAGGCTCTGTCAGAAGAAGATTTATGCTCAATAAAGAAAAGGTGTCATCCGTAATGGCTGATTTCTCCATGACGGCTGCTGATAGAATAGCAAGTCTTCCTCTTGTGCGAAATACCGTGCAAAAGGAATTGATGAAATATTTTACAACAACTGAGAACATAGAGGATGCTCTTTCGCTATTTGAAAACATTCATGAGAACCATCCTGAGTTTAACTATGCAGGGCTACCTTGGATTGATAAAGGTGAAGATAGACCTGTGAAACTTACAGTAGAGATTGTATCAGGAAAAGATGCCAAAAAGGAATTGGTGCGTGATTTTGAAACAGGAGCTTTGATTCTTGGCATTCCAAAAGACAAGAAAGGCAAAATTTCATTCATAATCACTACAGATCCATCTCCAAAGGATTATCCTGATATATTCTCTTTTGAGATAGCTTTAGTGAATATTGAGGATTTTACAGAGATTGGAGTTGTAAAGAAAGCTAAAGTTGGTACGAACAAGCGTGCTTCTCGTAAACTCTCTTTAAACATACCATATGGCTTTGTTGAAGAGGGTGAATACATGCTTCGTGTCCGTGCTCTTGATGAGAATGGTATCGTTCTCGATACGCTAAAGGTGTTCAAAGAGGAACGCATACAGGCAGCTTGGCTTGACGCTAAGGAACAGAACCAAAATCTTCTGATGGAACAATATCGTTTGGAACAGCATGTTGCATATTGTAACGAATCAGAGAGCTTTACTATCACTGAGGATAATACGGATATCGGTACTACTGTGGATAAGCGTGGCAAGGTGAATAGCTTTACTCAGGCTGCCATACATTATCGTAGTACTCATCTGGCAAAAGAAGAGGAACTTGACCTTCCTAATGATGCTGCAGAAAGAGGTGCATGGATAGAAGGAACGCTCAATAGTACCTATCAATTTGATTTTGGTGCAGCATATGCTTATCAGATACAATTGCCAAAGAAACTGATTCAACTTGAAACAACTTTCTTGGTGAACAGTTCAAACTTTGGTCATGTAGAGGCTTTGTTAAGTGGAAACCCAACAGATACAAAATTGTTGGATCCAACTGATACAGCAAAGCAATACCCTCTTTTTATTGCAGCAAAGGGAATAACAATTCCGGAAGAACTGGCTTCATTACGTGAAGAGTTATTCTGTGTTATGCGTGAGTCTGCTGATAATGAAACAGGTCTTACTTGTACCACTGATTTTGCGAGCAATATAGGCCTTGTTAAGGCTTATCTTTCCGAATATGACTTGTGGTTGAGAAATCTTAGTGAGCAGGAGTTGAACGAAGCACAGATTATTACTCTTCAAAATCTTGATACAGTTCTCCTTACTGTCGAAATGCCTGATGGCTCCAATGAGAATGTCAAACTTATAGCACCTCTTCACCCATTGCGTCTTGCATGGATGGTAAACCTCTATGAATTATATCAAGACTGGGAAGAGAAGACTTTGGAGAATCCAAAATACCGTAAGGCATGGTACAGAAAGTTGGATAAATTGTTCCTCGGACTTTTGCCAATGGAGATTGCTCCTTTGGTTCTTAGCGAGAACTCTTTGAAGGAAGCATATCAGTATATAGGTGAAATTACCTTTGGTTGGGGAGCATACGCACAACCTTCTTTTGGAAAAGAAGAGGCATTTGCTTCGGGCTATCGCCAATTGAAATCATATACAGCTATGTTGTTGAATGTGGCAAGAGAAAAGCGTATTGACAGTGATGTCAGCAAGGAACTTGTTGTACGCCACCTCTTCAACTATGGTCTTTCGCATCCATATACAGACAAATTGGTTATCAATTTGTTCAATGCAGGTGATGCTTCTGTGTTTGCCCAGGCGCTCATAGAATTGGAAAAGATAGGATTAGGTCTTGATTTGACTTATGAAATCCGTTTGTTCTCAGATAATAATATGCTTCAATCTGGAGAAGCTTTTAAGGATTTGTTGGATCCTGATGCAGCAGGAGCACCAGAAGCAGAGGTGTTCTCTCAGGCTTCCACAAACCGTCTGTTCCCAAAACTCCGTTTCTCGTTGAACAGAGTAAGTGATTTCATAGATAATCATGATAAGTATCAAGCACACCTCTCGTTCTTGGTTAATCCATTTGCTGTCAATACGGAATTAGTGCGTCCAGATGAATTGAGTCGTTCTTTCTATCTGAATGGAACTATATGCAGAAATGTGGTTAATGCAACCAAGGAAGGTAAGTCTTTTGTGTGGAATCGTTATTTCTCTAATAAGATATTGCCAAATCCTGTTTCTGAGTCAGCCAACTTAGAGGTAAGCCTCTTTGCTCGTTTGCAAGAATCAACAGGAAAGTTGCTCTCTTCTACACTCGAAGAGTCTGTACCAGCAACAACTCTTCGCTTGAAGGAAAATGACATGATGCTTCTCTCCTTTGTGCATGATAGCAGCGACTGGGTTATTACTTTTGATAAGAATATGGGACCTGAATTTTACGACCTTCCTTGTGCCGGCGAAAATGATGTCCCTTATCTCCTCGACTATGTACCAGGCGAAGAAGCTACAGGTGTGTCTTCATATCTCACTACAAAACCAACAAGTGAGATTGGCGCATTGATGATACCACTTTTTAAGGAATATGGTATCAATCTGGAAAAGTATGACAACTTTAAGCAAATACTGGAAGATGTTCGCTCAGTAAGTAGTTCACTTATCATGCAGGTAAATGCCACTTCACGCAAGGGTTTTGAGGTTATTGGAACAACTCTGTGTAAACGTTTCTTGGAAAAGAAGGGAATAACAAAAGAATCTTTCCTGATTCCTATTGATCTTCATAAGGAACTCTTTGTGGATTTGGATAATGAGAACAAGGAAAGAGCAGATAATCTTGTTGTCAAAATGGATCCAGCCAAGAAAGAACTTCTGTTTACTGTAGTTGAGATAAAATGCCGTAATGCACACTATAACGCAGATGAGTTGCATGAGAAGATGGTTAATCAGATGGAAAATACTATCTTTGCGCTCCGCTCTCATTTTGAAATGGCTGTTGATGGGTATGACCGACTTGACAGAGAATTAAAAGTGCTTGAATTGAAGTCGTTCTTGGAATTCTATATTCGTCGTGCAATCCGTTATGGACAGTTGGATCCTCAATTCGCTCACGAATATATGGTGTTCTTAAGCAAATTAGCTGATGGATATACTATTCGTTTCAAACAATTGGGAGTTGTTTTTGACTTTACTCAGATGGAACGCCAAAAGAAAGATTTCTATGGTGATGCTGTTATATATACGATGGGTGAACCTGTTATAGGAGAAATACTAAATACAGAAGGAACTCTTAATACACAGGTGCTTGAAGCCATGGACAAGGAGTTTGTGAATTACTTTGAGCCAACATTTGCTCCAGTAAAAGCTCATGTAGATAACAATGTTTCAGTTCAATTTGTTCAAGTATCAAAGGAACCAGAGCAGGATTCAGAATATGAAGTTATCATTCCTTCTAAACATGCAGAAAAGCCTGTAGTAAAAGTGTCACCAGAAAATAACATGATGGATAAAACAGGAGATGAGCCAGAAGAGCAGCCTTCTGTTTCATTTACACCATCGGAAGATAAAGTCTCTGGTGATGTAGATGGCTGTGATGATGCAGAGACACCAGATATAATTGCGCACAAAGATATAGACTCGAATAAAGTTGAGGATGATATAGAGCCAACAGAATTAAAGACAGAAACTGAGCAAGTTCCAGAGGATTCTAATTATCAAGAACCTCATTGCGATGTTATCATTGGTAAAAATGGTGATAGTCCACAATATGGTGTACTTGGAAAAATGATAAGTAATGGACGTGTTATTGGACTTGATCTAAATGAATGTAATACGGTCAGCTTGTTTGGCGTTCAAGGTGCTGGAAAGAGTTATACAATTGGGTCTATCACTGAGATGGTTCTTCGTCAATTCTCCAAGGTGAATAAATTGCCTGCGCCAATGGCAAGTGTCATTTTCCATTATAGTGACAGTATGGATTATGCTCCAGAATTTACCTCAATGGTATATCCTAACGATGAAGCAGGTCAGTTGGCAAAACTGAAAGCAGAGTATGGAGCAGAACCTGGAAATATTAAAGATGTGGTTCTTCTCGCTCCTGAAAGCCAAGTCGAAACGAGAAAGGCTGAATATCCAGACATCGAGGTTCTTTCTATCGGATTTGATTCAGCAGAATTGTCTGTTAAGGATTGGATGTTCTTGCTTGGTGCTATGGGTAACGACTCTACTTATATAAAAGAGTTGAAGCAGATAATGAAGGCTTGCCGTTATGACATAAGCCTTGCCAACATTCGTAATGGAGTGGCTAACAGTGTCCATATGAGTGCTTCTCAACGTTCTCTTGCCGAGCAAAAACTTGAATTTGCGGAGGAGTATATCACAGATGGAAAAAAACTGCAGCAATACTTGAAGCCAGGAAGACTTATCATCGTTGATTTACGTGATGAGTTCATAGAAAAGGATGAAGCTTTAGGTTTGTTTGTGGTGATGCTAAACATTTTCTCATCTGTCATGAATGTTGATGGCCGAGCGTTTAACAAATTCATAGTATTTGATGAAGCTCATAAATACATGAATAACAAGGAACTTGTTGGCTCTATAACAACTGCAATTCGTGAGATGCGTCATAAAGGTGTCTCTATAATGATTGCCAGTCAGGATCCTATGAGCCTGCCAACTGAGATTATCGAACTCAGTTCTATTGTTGTCATGCATAGATTTAGCTCTCCAGCATGGGTAAAACATGTCCAAAAAGCTATTACGCCTCTCCAAACTCTTACGGCGACGGAGATGGCTTCATTAGGTTCAGGAGAAGCATACCTGTGGGCAAATAAGGCATCAGACAAAGCCATTACACAACGTCCAATCAAGATAAGTATACGTCCTCGTGTAACAAAACATGGTGGCGATACTATCCAAGCGGTTAAATAATTAATGAAAGTATTTGAATATACAAATCAAGGTTGTAGAGAAGAGAATCAGGACTATGTTGTTCATGGTTCTCTTCCCAACAACTCAGGAGTTTACATTGTGGCTGATGGCATGGGTGGTTATGCGGAAGGTGCAGTTGCTGCCAAAGTTGTTGGTGACGCATTGCTGGACTATGTTGAAATGAACTATACAAAGTTTGAACCTGCAATTCTGTTGAGAAAAGCTATTCCGTTTGCTAACGATGCGCTTATGCTAAAGCGTATTGCTCTTGGAACTTCTAAAATGGGATGTGTCATAACAGTTCTTCTGATATCTAATGGATATGCATATTTGACTTGGTTGGGTGATAGCCGTATATATATGTATAGAGATGGAGTAGAAGTCTATAGGACAGAAGACCATTCTATCATAAATGAATTAGCCAAGATTAAGACTCTTGCGGCATCGAGTTATGAAAAGTATTCATCAATAGTAACAAAGTCGATAATGGGTAGTGAACCTGTTGATGTTGCTCCAATACGTAGGATAAAAATCGAGCAAGGGGATGTCTTCGTTCTTTGTACAGATGGACTTCATAAAGAATTGGATATGATACAAGTTTTGAATTATGATGATAGTAAGAAAGCGGAATTTGATTCTATGGCTTCTAACGTATCGGACAATTTTTCTTTTATAAAAATAGAAATATGATATTGAACAATGCGATAATTGACGACATCAAAAGAAATTCTGGACTGTTGTTTGATAAGGCAGGTGATTTTGGATTGTTATCAACTTATATATTTAAGGAAACAGGACGTACTATAGGTGTAACGACACTTAAACGTCTTTTTAATTACATCAATGACGAAAGAAAGACAAGTGAATTTACGCTAAACACGATAGCATTGTATGTTGGTTATCAATCTTGGGAAGACTATTCTATTGCAAAGAAGCTAAATAGCGAATGGGGGTATAAGGATGAAACTATATATATTAGTGCTTTAGAAATTGGTACAAGAATTAAGCTTCAATATTTGGATCGAATTGTGACCTTTGAGGTTTGTGAAATAGAGGAAAGAAATGTACTTAATGTCATTTCTTCAGTAAATAGTAGTTTGCGAGAAAAGGATATCCTTTATGTTTATAAAATCCAAAAAGGAAACATTCTTGAAGCAGAAAAAGTTATTCGTGGGTCTAATATCGGAAATTATAGAACCAACGGAGAGATAAAAATCGTTGAGATTATAACCTAAAATTTTTATAGAAGTTAAAGCCGCCTGTATATGCAGCCGGCTTTAACTTTATTCCACGGTGAATTATTCTTCAATTTTACCATTGCGAAATGCAACAACCCACCATTCTCTGGCTTTTGAAACGGAACCACGTGATGCAATGCTTCCAGAATAAACGTTGAATGCAGTTCCATTATATTGGTTTTCTGATGAAGACCACCAATAATTATGGCGAGCTATTGGAGTTCCACTATATGATTGAGAACGTGCATAGGAACGTATTTCATTTTCAGATGGCAGATACCATTCCATATGATGCTCAGGGTCATGATTCATTTCTATGCAGAAAGCAATGGCAGGATAGTTTTTGTATGAATCCTTCCCACCTGTTGTCTTTTCAAGATTATAAACGAGTTTGGTCATTTCTAAGCCACTCAAATCTTTATCGCTCAAAGCCTTTTCTTGATATAATGCTTTGGAATTAGCCCATGCTAAACGACTGCCACTAAAAGGATTTCTGGCTTGGCTCACACATACCTTTCCTATGATTTGTCCTTTGGCGACGACACATATTGTGTCAAAACGATGCCCTTTTTGTGTGGTTGTGTTTTCTTCAACATCAAAAAGAATCTTGTTACCAGATAAACGAACATTATTTATCCAAGAAACTCCTTTCTTTAGTTTCACGACAGCACCTTCCACTTCGACATCTCTTGATAGAGAAACGGATTCTGAAGATGGCTTGTAGTTCAGAGAGACATCGTCAATGGAAGCCAAAGGCTTAGAACTCTGATTGTTCCCATGCTCATCGGATGACGATGAGCATGAATGTAGAAAAAATGTCTATAGGAAAAGAACTCCTATAGAAGATAGTATATGTAAATGTTTCATCTTATTTCTTAGTGTCATTTAATAATTTATCAATACTGAATGTGAATGTATAGTCATTTTGGACATTCTCAATCATGATAGGCATCATGATGGTCAATGTCTTTCCTATGTATGCTGATGCTTGTGCATCTCTTGTCGCAGCATCGCTGTATACGCATGGAATCAAGTATTTCTCTCTCCATCCACCATATTGACCAGAAACGTAATAAACATTTTCTGTTGGAAGGAGAAGATCTGAAAGATTTGCTCCCTTTGGAACTGTAGAAGCAGGTTGGCTGTTGTTGCGTTCCGTGTATTTTACACCAGAATGCATCACTCTGCCAGTCTGCCCTTTGTAATCAACATAACTAATGTCGTCCCAGTTGATTTTCAATGTATGTCCAGACTTGTTGGTTAGGTCAAAGTTGAATTGTTTGGCTCCAACATACCATACAATATAGATGTAGTCATCTTCATAACGGTACTTGTTTGTCGTTCCATCTTGGAAGTTTACAACTTTTGTTTCTCCAAATTGCTGTTTAGCATTAGCAGGACTCTCTACGGTTTTCAATCCAATAGAGTAGTCTGCAACATAGTTCTTGAAGGCTCCACAAGAAGATAGTGTAATAACACTTATTACAGAGCATAAAATCATACTAATTTTCTTCATATCTTTTAAAAATTAAATTGTTATTCAAATTTCTTATTTGCAAAAGTACAATAAAAAACTGAATGTTGTGTATAAAGATGAAAACATGGACAAAGATGGATGAGAGATTGATAGAATCCATAGATGCCAATAAAGTCTACGAAGGAGCTATGCACGGATTTAATTGCATGAAATCGTGTGAAAGAATGTAAAATGCAGCATACCTTTTGGCAACCACTATGAATTAGGAATGAAATACGTTGCCAAAATGTTGCCAAAAATAGTAAAAGAAAAATCCTAACCGCTTATTACCAAGCAGTTAGGATTTCCTTCTGTGCGCCTGATAGGACTCGAACCTACACGGCCTGAACCACTAGATCCTAAGTCTAGCGCGTCTACCAATTTCGCCACAAGCGCATTCTTGGGTGCAAAGATACAATAATAATTTGAATAAAAAGAAGAAAAATGAAAAAAATGATGGTTTTACTTGCTTTTTACGAGAAATAATGGTAATTTTGCAAACAGATACTGTTCTATTTTTATTTTGCAAAAAAACGAAGGCTGGACAGTAAGGACAGATAAAAACTAAATAACAGTAATATGAAAAAAGTATGGGTTATGATGCTGGCTACATTGATGGTTTCTTCCACGATGATGGCTGGAAATGTGAAGAAATCAACTACTCTTCCTATTGAGGGAGAGATCGTAAAGGCTTCTCATCCGATGATTCAGTATATTGGGCGTGTGAGCTTTGCTAAGAATCCTGATGTAGCCAGTTTCAATTATCCGGGAACTACGATTGAGGCTAGTTTTCAAGGATCTTCTCTGAAAATGCTGTGTCGCCCGAAGTCGGGATATTTCATGGCGCAGATTGATGGTTGCGAACCTTTCAAAGTGGGCTTTAATGCCGAACGCGATTCGGTTGTAACCCTGGCTGCGGCTTTGTCAAAGGGGGTGCATCATGCTAAGGTGATGTATGTGATAGAAGGTTTGTTCCGTAAACCGGAATTCAGGGGATTCGTTCTTGATAAGGGATGTCAGCTCGTTGAGGCTCAGGCTCTTCCGGTACGGAAAATTGAATTTATCGGAAATTCAATCACCTGCGGTTATGGTGTAGAAAGTATCAACATGTCTGATCCTTTTGAGGATGAAACGGAGAACCATTGGTTTACTTATGCCAATATCGTAAGTGACAGTCTGAAGGCCCAGCATACTTCTATCTCCCGCAGTGGTATCGGGGTATATCGTAATTATAATGGTCCGAAGACGGGTGATGCCGATAACATGCCTTGGCAATATGAATATACCTTATTTGACCAGCATGATGAAAAATGGGATTTTGCCAAGTATCAGCCTCAGTTAGTCTGCATCAATCTGGGTACGAACGATCTTTCTACCAAGAATTATGATATTCAACTCTACGAGAAGAATTATCGCATGTTTCTTAAAACGGTACGTAGCAAGTATCCTCATGCAAAGATTGTGATGTTGACAGGTCCGATGCTCGGCGAGAAGGAGAGTAGCAAGCAGCGAACAGTGCTTGATAGAATCTGTGCTGATGCCAATAAAACTGATAAGAACATTTACCGTTTCGATTTCAGTTTCCAGAAAGGAGATTTAGGTTATGGCGCCAGCTGGCATCCTAGTATGTTGCAGCATCGGAAGATGGCGGCAGAATTGCTTCCGTTCCTGAGAAAACTGATGAATTGGAATTAAATGAGACTGTATGTTTTCAAAACAAAATTATATGATAACAATGAATACAAAGAATCTATTATTGTTGGCATCTCTTACATTGGCGATGCCTCTGACAGCACAGACTCCGCAAGAGGATTTCAAGCGGGATATCACGCTTTCGGGTAGTAACTATGTAGCTTATCGTGGTCCGCAGAAACCGCTGGCAGCGGCTCCTAAGGGTTATAAACCTTTTTATCTGAGCCATTATGGGCGGCATGGTTCCCGCTATATGATAGGCAAGAAGGCTTATGATGTACCTTATTTCTCTCTGCTCAAAGCGAAGCAGGAGGGCAAACTGACAGCTAAGGGCGAGGAAACGCTGGCTAAGGTGAAGATGATTCGTGAGGAGGCGAAGGGGCGCGATGGCGAACTGACTCCGCTCGGAGCTCTCCAGCATCAGGGTATTACCAGAAGAATGATGGAGCGATTCCCTGAGATTTTTGCCGGTAATACGAATATTGAGGCCCGAAGTACTTTGGTAATCCGATGCATCCTCTCTATGGAGAACGGTTTGCAGCAGATGCTGCGTATCAATCCGAAACTTCATATCTTCCATGATGCCAGCGAGCATGATATGTATTATATGAACCAGGACGACAGATACCTGGATAGCTTGAAGAACAGCGTGGGTATCAAGGTGGCACTGCAGGAATTTGCACAGAAGCACGTTAGCTATAGCCGTGTGATGCAGGAACTGTTCAACGACCCTGCCTGGGTGAAGCAGAATATCAACCAGAGTGACCTGAACAGCAAACTTTATAAGATGGCAAGCTCAATCCAAGGCACGGAACTGAGGGGCAAGGTTTCGCTCTATGACCTCTTTACGGAGGAGGAACTGTATCAGAACTGGCTGAATGCCAACATCTCGTGGCAGATGGCTTACGGCAACTCGCCTTATACGGGCAATGTGCAGCCGTTCTCCCAGCGCAATCTCTTGAGAAACATCATCCAGAAGGCAGATAGCTGCATCGCTCTTCCGCATCCGGGTGCTACCCTGAGATATGGACACGATACAATGGTTACTCCGCTTACCTGTTTGCTGGATTTGAATGGGTATGGCGAGGAGATTAAGGATCCGGAGAAGATTGCTTCTCAATGGTGGGATTATAAGATTACTCCGATGGCTACGAATTTGCAGTTTGTTTTTTATAGAAACAAGGCGAATGATGTGCTGGTGAAGGTGCTTTTGAATGAAGATGAGGCTACTTTGCCTATCAAGAGCGATGTGGCACCTTATTACCACTGGAATGACTTTAAGGAATACTGCCTGAAAAAGCTGGCGGGGTATAAAAGGTAAAAATGAAGGCTACTGACTGCTGGAGGGACAGGCGATGGAATCGCCTGGAACGGGGGCAGGAGGGGGACTGGCTTCTTTTTTTGCTGAAACGCGAAATGCAAATGGCTAGATAATAAAAAAGGGGGCTTAAGCTTTTTGGGCTTAAGCTCCTTTTTTTATGATGGGCGCTTTTCTTGCTGCTTTTCTTGCTGCTTTCCTTGCGCTTTCTTTTGTGCTTTCCTTGCGCTTTCTTAGCGCTTTTTATTGCTTCGATAACCAGTCTTTATCCTTCTGGTCTTCTTCGAAATCTTTTTTTGAGAAGAGGTTGGTCTGACCAGTCAGTTCGTCAATCACCTGTTGCTCGCTTTTGCCAGCATCTGGATCAAGGTTTTCACCTTCATTCTCTGAGTCAGA
Organism: Segatella copri; assembly: GCF_009494835.1. GTDB lineage: Bacteria > Bacteroidota > Bacteroidia > Bacteroidales > Bacteroidaceae > Prevotella > Prevotella copri_F. The sequence continues at coordinate 105,344 of NZ_VZBE01000055.1, read as the reverse complement.
ACCATCCGGTTCCTCATCATTATCCTCAGAAGGAGGTTCTGGGAATCGGGTTGGTTCCAGTTCCTCGATACTTTCAATCTTCCATGTCGTGAGGCGCTTACCCTTTGCCTTGAAACTCTTCTGCGCAATGAACTGCTCGGCATCGATTTCTTCGGCAGGACGGATGGCATCCACACCGCCATAAGTAACCTTGATGCGTGGATAAACCGTATCGGTAAGCAAGATGAGCTTGCAGTTAGGGTTCTCTCCCATGAAATTCTGATGGCGCTTGGTGGCATCCATCGTGAATCGCTTGATGTATGGATATCCCTGATTGTCGGCATCGTAAAGGATAGCCGTCCAGATCTTGTGCTCATCCCATTTCTCTAAGCGGATGATGTTGTCCTCGTAGTGGTTGTTGACATCGAAATTGGTGATGTAGAATTCACCGTTGTCGAGTACTACCAAGATAGATTCATCATCATTGAATTCGCCCAGGAAGCGGCCGTTTTCATCGTAGTTGATGCGGTTTACGTCTGGGTCGAACCAAACCTTTCTGCCTCCTAACGTACTGTGGCCGTGACTCTTCAGACCGATGCGGCGAATGGTGCGCTTGGTAAGGAGATTACCTTTGGCTGCACGTCCCTTGATCAGAATGTCTGAGAAATCCTTCTCCAGGAAGATGCTCTGGCGCTTCTTCGTCAGGTCGGGCTCCATCGTACACTTGATGATTTCTGCCTCTCCATTCGGATTGGCGGTGAAGTAGATGACGCGGCTGCCAGGTGTGCCCTGGGTGATGTCATACAACTTGTCGCGGGTCATGGCGGTTACGTTGAATCGCTTGATGAAGTAATCGCCTTGCTTGCCGTCGCGGTAAACACAGTTGTAGATGGTGCGCTTGTCGTTCTTCTTGAATACCTGAACATGGAGGATATTCTTGCCGACGAATATCTTGTCTGCTACCTTGGTGACTTTAAACTTACCATCTTTATAAAAGATGATGATGTCATCGAGGTCGGAGCAGTTGCATACGAATTCATCCTTCTTCAACCCTGTACCAACGAAACCTTCCTGACGGTTGATATAGAGTTTCTGGTTAGCCTCTACCACCTTAGTCACCTCAATGGTATCGAAGTTTCTGATTTCTGTTTTGCGAGGATGGTTCTTTCCATACTTGCCCTTGAGATATTCAAACCAGTTGATGGTTACATCGGTCATGTGAGCCAGGTCGTTCTCAATCTCAGCAAGTTCAGCCTTAATCTTCATCAGCAGTTCGTCTGCCTTATCCTTATTATATTTAAGGATTCGCTGCATCTTGATTTCCAGGAGTTTGAGGATGTCCTCGCGGGTAATTTCCCGATGGAAGGCATATTCTACCATACCCTTACCGTCTACTTCGGCAGTAAAGAGTTTGTCCTTGAATGGTTCGAGTTTAGAATCGATGAAGGCAACAACCTCATCCTGACTCTTACTCTGCTCAAACTTTCGCTCCTTGTAGATGCGCTCCTCGATGAAAATCCGTTCGAGAGAAGAGAAGAAGAGCTGCTCCTCCAATTCTCCCTTTCTGATCATCAGTTCCTTGCGCAGCAATCCCATTGTGCGGTCTACGCTGTGGCGCAACACATCGCTGATGGTGAGGAAAACAGGCTTGTTGTCTTCGATGACACAGCAGTTGGGCGAGATGTTGATTTCGCAATCGCTGAATGCGTAGAGTGCGTCCATCGTTTTATCTGATGAGGTACCTGGTGCCAGATGCACAAGAATCTCAACATTTGCCGAAGTAACATCATCTACCTTGCGTGCCTTAATCTTACCCTTTTCTACCGCTTTGGTGATAGAATCGATGAGGCTGCCTGTAGTCTTACTGAATGGTATCTCGCTGATAACGAGTGTCTTGTTGTCGAGCTTGTCTATCTTGGCTCTTACCTTCAATGCACCACCTCGCTGTCCATCATTGTATTTACTTACATCGATGGCACCGCCTGTAGGGAAGTCGGGATAGAGTTGGAATGGCTCGCCCTTGAGATAGTGGACGGCAGCATCGCAAATCTCATTGAAATTATGTGGCAAAACCTTACTGCTCAATCCCACGGCAATACCCTCGGCACCTTGTGCCAGGAGCAGCGGGAATTTGGCAGGGAGCGTGATAGGCTCCTTGTTTCTGCCATCATAAGAGAGTTGCCAGTCGGTGGTTTTTGGATTGAAAACCACGTCGAGAGCAAACTTAGAGAGGCGTGCCTCGATATATCGGGGAGCAGCTGCACGGTCGCCCGTAAGAATGTTTCCCCAGTTACCCTGCGTATCGATGAGCAGGTCTTTCTGTCCCATCTGTACCAAAGCATCTCCGATAGACGCATCGCCATGAGGGTGAAACTGCATGGTATGTCCCACGATATTGGCAACCTTGTTGTATCTTCCGTCGTCCATGCGCTTCATAGAGTGGAGGATGCGTCGCTGTACCGGTTTCAAACCATCCTCAATATGAGGAACGGCACGTTCGAGGATCACATACGATGCATAGTCGAGGAACCAGTTCTGATACATTCCGCTGAGGTGATGTACAGCAGAAGCATCGAATCGGTTCACCGGCTTATAATCGGAATGTTCTTCGGTCGAAATCTCCTCGTTGGCATCTTCTGCAGCATCCTGTTCAGATTCTGTAGAAGAATTTTCCAAATTTGGCGATTTTTCCTCTTCAAGACCGTTTTTATCTTTAATTTCGTCGCTCATATATAGCTTTTAATACTTATTTTATTAATTTATGGCAAAAATACAACAATTTTTCGAGAAAAAAGAGTATCTTTGCCGAAAAACTTGTTATTTCCTTTATTTATAAGCATTTTTGCAACCTCTTTTAAACTTGGTTCACGCTTTTTGTTCACAAACACGTTGCAAAGATACTACTTAATTTTGATAGACCAATAGAGCTTTTGTATAAATTAACAGAGCGGAAGGTTTAAAGAAGTTTAAATAATTGGCTAGCATTTCTATAGTAGCAATATTTTCGTTACTTTTGCGACATATTTACAAACTAACAATTCAAAGCAATATGAATAATTTTGTTGCTATAGATTTTGAAACCGCCAATGCAGATAGAAGTAGCATCTGCCAAATTGGTATAACAGAAGTAGTAGATGGCATCTTACAACCTTCTAAAAGTTGGCTCGTACAACCAGAAGGAAACGACTATGATGCCTTCAATATACATATTCACGGTATCAAACCAGAAGACACCGAGAATAGCCCTGAATTTCCTGATGTATGGAAAGAGGTATATCCATATTTAAAGGATAAGATTGTAGTAGCACACAATACTTCATTTGATATGTATGCTTTGCGTGATGCCTTAGATAACTATCAGATAGAATATCCTACATTTGATTACTTTTGTACTTTGAGAATCGCTAGATACATAGTTAAAGGCTGCTATAGCTATTCTTTAGATGTGGTACTGAAATATCTAGGTATAGAGTTTGATGGACATCATAAAGCTGATAATGATTCAGCAGGTTGCGCTAAATTGTTATTGAAGTGCTTAGATATGGATGGTAGCACTCTGGAGGAACTGGAAGAAAAGTACCATTTTCATAGAGGTAAATTTGCACCTGATACCTTCATAGCACATTTAGCTATAAATAAGAAGAGTAAAACAGAAATGTTAGAAAGTTTGGAGGAGCATCCAGAATTAGCAGATGAAGGTAACTACTTCTATGGTAAGAATGTTTGCTTTACTGGAACTTGTAGCTATGGCACTAGAAAGGAACTGCTACAGAAGATTAAAGATGTTGGTGGTATTCCTTCTGATTCTGTAACTAAGAAGACAGAAGTGTTAGTAGTTGGACAGCAAGATTATCGTGTTGTTGGAGAGGATGGAATGAGTAAAAAACAAGAGAAAGCCAAAGCCTTATTAGATAAAGGGCAAGATATAGAGATTCTTAGTGAAATAGAGTTTTTAAGTAGAATTTAAATAGTTTAAAAAGTATGGAAAATGAAGCAATTTTAAAAGAGAAAAGAGTGGAATGTATTTTAGGAATATTCTTTCTGATTCCACCTATATTAGGCGTAATAGCATTTGTTTTGTGCCTATTTGATTCTAATAGCCATTTTGCAAGATTATCAGATTTGTCTGCAAATTGGACTAATGACTATTCTGGAAATGGTGGAGGTGGAATGTCTGCTGCTCCTATTTATTTAGGTTTAATGGCTATAAGTGGTGTATATCTAATTAAAAACAGTCTTAGATATATTTTTACAAGTGAGGATTCTAATAAAATAGGTAAAGAAGAAAAAGAAAATGAATGATAATAATGGATGTGGCTGCTACTTTTTGTTAATGGCTATTGGTGCAGTAGCTTGGATAGCTATGAATAATTCCCAAAACAGTTCTGGTGGCAGTAGTAACACAACTCCTGCTACTCAGACTAGCGTACCCTATACCCCACCATCTAACTATACACCTACATTTTTTGACCCAGTACAACAAATTGAACCAGTAAGACATAGTAGTACTAAAAAACCAGATGATGCCTATGATGAAGGGTATGATGATGGGTATGAACAAGGTATGGATGATGGTAGAAATGGCTATAGGCACGGTGCAAACTATGATGATTCTAGTAGTTACTATGATTACTATGAAACAAAGTACCAAGAAGGTTATGAATGTGGCTATGATGAAGGATATTCAGAAGGAAAATCCCAATACGAGGATGAAGAAGAATCTGATGAAGAAGAATAGTTGAGAGTGTAAACTAAACTGTGTCAAGTTACAATAAAAGTTATTTGACACAGTTTAAATTACACTACCCGCTACGCTTAAATCAGACTAACTAAAAGTATGATGATTGTAGCTAATATTGCGACCTTACCTGCTATCTCTATATCTATTTCTGTGCCATCTAAAATAGGCTTATTATCTATGACATTAACCATCATTCTAACTAATAGATGAAGGATTATCATTATATAAAATATAAATAAGATGTATATCATTTTATTCTTTTCCAGATTCCGTTAACTTTCTAAAAATGTGCTGCTAAATCTTTAGATACCTCTATAATCAATCTAGGTATAAACTATCTATTTGAACTGTTGTTATTTGGTAGATACTTATTATATGGTTTTATATCACCATGCTTAATCATCCTAGCTAGTTTCACCACATTATATATAAATATATCATCCCCAAAGATGTTAATGAACATGGCTATATCTTTATTGTCTGCTAGTAAAGCCTTAATCTTATGTATTTCTATGATGTGTGTAGGGTATTTGATAGCACTAGCATCCCTATTCTTTATTTCACCAGCAGCCTAGATATTCCTTCCATCTTTACTAGTGCATTTAATGTGTAAATCAATATCACAAAATTCTGTATCTGTATAGTCTATCTACCAGCCTATCTAATCTGCTAATGTTTGAAATATGTTTCTACCTTTTCTTTCTGATTCTTGTGCGTTTGGATTGTAAATCATAATTTTTACTTTTTAAAGTTTGTTACTGTTGTATCTGATTAATGGTATCATCTGAGTGCTATGACTATTACTTATGTCTATTTATCTGAATCATTAACTATAGAAGCTGTAGCTGATTCTTTTTAATCTCATATATCATAGCTTCTAAGTTATCCAGTTTAGTGTATAGTTCTTTGTTTTCCATGTTATTTAATTATAGTTAGTTCTAATCCGTTTAATCTACCTTCATTTGTAGGAATCTTAATAGCTTTAGCTTTATACCCATATCTAGTTATATCTACAGCTTTAGCTACTGCATCAATGCTATACTTATTATATAGCTGCTGTAGTCTTATCTTTAGTTCTTTGTTGCTTATTCTTGTGCCAGTTGGGAACAGTCTATTTAATTCTTGAATCATAGTATAAATGTGCATGATTGTTTTGTTCTATCTATATTGTTATTTGTTAATGCCTTTACAAAGTAATCTAATGAAATGTCTGCTGGTAAAGTTTGGCATTTCTTAGCTAATATTTCAGCAAATGAATCATCTGTATTTGGGAACTTAGCTATTAAATAGTTAAGTGCTTTGTTATCTCTTAGTGGTGGTATAGTCTTATTAACTATACAGTATTTATAGATTGTTTCATATAAGAAGTTTTTTACAGCATCAACAGAATCACCTTTAACTAGACTTAAAGGAAAATATTTAGTGGATAACTGTAGGCTATTACCTATATAACAGATATGCCCTTTTTCCTCTAATTGCTTTAACTTTTTAGCTATTAAGTTTTTGCTGATACCAATGATTGAAGTTAAGTCTGCTTTAGAATTGTATCTTATATAGTTAGTACCTTTGCAGCACTGGAGTTTGATTTTTATCAGGATTCCTTTTTCTTCTGCTGTAAGTTCTGAATCAGTAATTAATTCAGGCAACACTATAGAGAAATCTTTTTCTAACTTAGTAAACTGATACACATTATATGGATATTTGCCATTTCCTTTGTATAATGTGACATATTCAAAGAATGGTTTAAGGTTATCTAAATAGTTTCTGATTGTTCTATCTGATGTATTTGTTAGTTGAGCCAGTTCCTTTTCTGAAATGGATGCTTTGTAACTGTTATCTTTAATTTGGCTTCTGATTAGTAAGTAGGAATAGATTTCTATAAACTTACTTCTTGATGTTAGGTTTATTAGGTTTGATGGGATTTGAATAAAAGTACTCATAGTTAGCTAATAAGTCTTCATTATTTGTGTATATTAAATCATCTGATGAATTTTTAATTAATCTGTTTAAATTGCCATGTCCTATAGCTACTTTCAGTTCTAGGCGATTGCGAAAAATTTTGTTTAAAGGCTTGTAAATTATCATATATGTATGTTTTGTTAAAATATTGACTTTGATTTTTCGCTAGAAAAATTGAAAGTCTTATTATATTATCTATATTACTATATTATTAGAGCGGAAGGAAATGGGATAAGTGTAGGAAAGATATGGGATAAACTAGCGGAAAGAAATGGGAAATTGATATAAAAATACATCTAACTTCATTATTTCAGATTCCTATTTTTTTAGACATTGAGACTTAAAGAAAAGGGCTATATTTCAAGCCCTATTTCCCTGCTAGTAACAAATCCTCTAAAAATTAATCATTTACGACAAAAATCCATGACAGTGTTTTTCCTCTTGCTTTCTGGACAATTATATATATAATTTTTGGCTACTCAAAATAAAAAATAAACTTTTTTAAAATTCAGTCGGGATTAGCCCTTTTGGGGGATCTCTTTATCCTGCATGATGCAGGGAATGTAGGTTAGCCATGTGAAGTACCGTTTTTGTGAATGTCGGCATGGCACTGTTTACAGACAGCCAGCAGATTATCATAGTTATAGGCTACCTCTATTCTTTTATCCCCGAAATAGTTAAGAAATGAATCTTTATGATGTACGTCGATAGCAGCTTTTACTATACCCTTTGAAAGACATACTTCACAAAGTGGATGCTGCATTAAATAGGATAATCTTAGCATTTTCCATTTCTTACTTTGATAGATTTCCTATCTTTCTTTTCTTTTTACTTGCTTTATTTTGTTCTTTGCGCTTTTTCTCAGATATGGCATATTTCTTAATGGATTCTATTAGGTTATTAGGTTTTATCTATTGTATAGGTGCTTCTTTCTTTTCTACTATTGGCATTATATAATCTGTATAATATTCCACCTTTGTTTCTGCATAGTTATAACATTTATCATCCCTTTGATATTCACCTTTTAACTAGTTGAAGGCTTTGATAAACTAATCTATGAAATCCTATTCTGGATTATACTTTCTGGTAAGCATTAAATAGGCATCATTAAAAGTAGCTTCATCATCATCTACTTTAACTAGCCTACTATGCAAGTATCTATAATGTTTGGTGATAGCTTCATTAACCATATAGTTATACTCAGATTTATCCAGATTATTCTGTTTCCTTCTATATTTGCTCCAGTTGTAAATCATTATAACTACTGATTAAATTATCTATTGCGTATCTAACTAATGTGCTTCTTTTTATGCCTAACTTTTCACTGATTAAATCCAGTTGTGTTTCCTGATAAGGTGTGATTCTTACAGATACTCTAGTTTCTTTCTTTGTTATTTTCATGGTTTGATTAATTATTAAGTTATACCTAATTATATACATAAAATTTTGAATCCAAAAATATTGTGAGACATTTTTTATTTGTGTGACAAAGTACTGGATATTAGTAGAAAAAGAAAAAATCAGATAATTATACAGACTAAAATTTAAGTAGAATGAACAATAATTTTAAAATACCTACAGACATTGAGAAAGAAGCTAAGGATTATATGAAAGATGTGATTCTTATGCTTGAAGATAATTCACTGATGAAGGATGTAGATAACGCTGCTTTAACTATGTTGGCAAGAAATTACAGCATGTTTATCAAAGCTAGCAAACAATTAGAAAAAGATGGTTTAACAGTAGTTTCTGATAGAGGAAACATAGCACCACACCCAGCTATTAAGATAGCTAAAGATGCTTAGATTCAGGCTATGAAGGTGATGGAAAAGTTTGGTTTAACTGCTAAGGATAGAACTAAGATAGCCAAATTAAATAGTGGGGATAAGGAACTATCACCCCTGGAGTAGTTTGTTAAGAACAGTAAGGAGGTTAGATAATGACAAAGCTAAAGAAGACTGCTATATTAGATGATGATGGTAAGATTATAGGCTATGAAGCCAAAGCCAAAAACATCTAGATAAGAGTTTGCAAAAAGAAAGATGCAGACCCTATTATTATTGCTAATCACTACAGCCACAAAGTAACTAGAAATAGCTTTTTATCTTTCTTAGTTTATTATGAAGGCAAAGTATCAGGTGCTTTACAAATTGGCTATGGTACTAATCCTAGAAAGAAGGGAAACTATAATCCTGATGAAGTTAGGGAGTTTGATAGAATGTGGCTAAGTGATGAAATGCCTAAATTCAGTGAAACTATAACTATATCCCTGCTGCATCATTATTTAAAGAAGGTGCATCCAGAGATTAAGCATTTAATTAGTTATTCAGATAATAGTAGCGATGTAGGAAATGAAGGTACTATTTATAAAGCTGCTAACTATAGGCAAATAGATAAGATTAAGTCTGATTTCTACATATTGGAAACTGGTGAAAGAGTGCATCCCATAACTATGTGGCATAGGCATGGAACAAGAAAATGGGCATTCTTATAGGAGCATTATCCCAATATAAAGAAAGCTGATGGTTATTAGATTAAATATGTATATGATTTATGAAGCCATACTATAAATATGTGGATGATGTACTTAGTGGCAATGTTGTTACTGGAGCTAATATCTAGTTAGCCTGCTAGAGATTCTAGGAAGATTTAAATAGGGATGATTTAGAGTTTAGGGAATCAGTAGTAGATAGGGCTATTAGCTTTATAAGTACAATGAAACACTTTAAGGGAAAAGCATCTGGTTAGAACTTCTTACTAGAACCATGGTAGCAGTTTGTAGTAGCTAATATAGTTGGCTTTTACTGGAAGGGTACTAATGATAGAAGGTTTTCCAGTAGTTATATTGAAGTTTCAAGAAAGAATGGAAAGACAGCCCTAGCTGCTGCTTTGTGCCTATATTTCCTGATAGCTGATGGTGAAGATGGTGCTGAGGTAGATTTAGCTGCAAACTCTAGAGAATAGGCTAAGATAGCCTTTGAATTTTGTTATGAGTTTGCCAAACAGTTAGACCCTAGTGGCAAATATCTTACTTCACATTTAAAGGGAATTAAGTTTAATGTGAATGCTTCTTAGTTAAAAGTGTTTGCTGCTGATGCTTCTAAGCTTGATGGCTTTAATGCTTCATTTGGCTTAATTGACGAATATCACGCAGCTAAGAATAGTAAGGTTAGGGATGTAATTAAGTCTTCTATGGGTATGCGACAGAATCCACATCTTTGCACTATAACTACTGCTGGATTTGATAAAACTTTGCCCTGCTATTAGCTAAGAAGTACTGCTATAGAGATTCTTCATAAACTGAAAGAAGATGATAGTATGTTTATAGCTATCTATTCTATGGATGATAATGATGATTGGACAGATGAAGATAACTGGGTGAAATGTACCCCTAATATGGATGTAACTGTAACTAAGAAGTATATTAAGGAATAGGTAAAATCAGCACTTAATAATCCATCTGAAGAAGTTGGAGTAAAGACTAAAACCCTTAATCTATGGTGTGATTCTTCTGAAGTCTGGTTATCTGATAGTAATATTGTGAACAGCACTAAGAATGTAAATCTAGCTAGTTTCTAGGATGAACTTTGTTATATAGGTGTGGATTTATCAGCTACCAGTGATTTAACTGCTGTAAGCTATTTAGTGGTTAAGGATGGTATCTATTACTTTAAGAACTACTATTATTTACCTGAATCATGCTTAGTAAACAATAGCAATAGGGAGAAATATAGACTATGGAGAAATCAGCATCAATTAAATATAACTAGTGGTAATGTTACAGACTATGATTATATAACTAGGGATATGCTTAAATGGATTGAAACTGTTAGCATCCAGAAGGTAGGCTATGATAAGTGGAATGCTACTTAGTGGGCTATCTAGGCTACAGAAGAAGGTTTACCACTGGAAGAATATAGCTAGAGCATAGGTAACTTTAACTAGCCTACAAAGGAACTTGAAAGATTGATTTTATCAGGTAAGGTAGTTATAGATAACAATGAAATAACTAGATGGTGTTTCTCTAATGTGCATATTAAAGAAGATCATAATGAGAATGTCAAACCAATTAAGACATAGAAGCAGATGAAAATAGATGGTGTGATAGCAATGATAACAGCTTTAGGATGTTACTTGCAAAACCCAAATAACGGAAAAGAAATATTTATAATATGAAATGGAAATTTTGGCAAAAGGAAAAACCAGAGCAAAGGGCTTTATTTGGTGATTTCTTATCTTATAACAGTGCTAGTAGTTATGCTAATAATAAGGCTATGCTGTTATCTGCTGTTTATAGATGTGTTGAAGTTATATCTGATTCAATAGCTTAGTTACCACTAGAACCTTATAGGGTAGATTAGCTAGGATATAAGATGAAATACACTGAGCACCCTACTTACAATCTTTTAAACCGTGAACCGAATCAGAACATGAGTAAGTTCACCTTTATGAAAACTATGGTGATAAGTATGCTTCTTACTGGTAATGCTTATGCTTATATAGATAGGGATGAAAGAGGAAACGCTAAAGCTCTTTATTATATACCTACAGAACTGGTTACAATACTAAAGCCACAAACTATTAGGGATACTATTAGCTATAATATTACTGGAATGAAGAATGTTGTAGAAGATTGCAATATGATTCATATCCTGAATTTTACCAATGATGGCTATGAAGGTATATCTACTTTAGCCTATGCTAGAAAAACATTAGGTTTAGCCATGGATGCAGAAGAAAACGCTGAGGGATTCTTTAAAGGTGGTGCTAACTGTGCTGGTATTCTTAAAAGTTCTTCACCTCTAACTTCTAAATAGAAGGAAACACTTAAATCAAGCTGGAACAGTGCTTTTAGTGGTAATACTGGTACGCCTAACGGTGTGGCTGTGCTGGATGCAGATTTGGATTTTCAAGCTGTAACGGTAAATCCATCTGACGCATAGCTATTGGAAACTAGATAGTTTAATGTGATTGATATTTGTAGATTCTTTGGAGTATCGCCAGTAAAGGCTTTTGATTTATCAAAGAGTAGCTACAATACTATAGAATAGATGTAGATAGCCTTCTTAACAGATACTTTGCAGCCTTTACTAGAAAAGTTTGAAGGTGAATTTGTCAGAAAGCTATATAAGCCTAGTGAAAGAGATAGCATAGATGTTAGATTTTCTACAGCACCTTTGTTAAGAGTAGATAAGCAATCTTTGGCTAACTACTATAACACATTATTCTAGATTGGTGCTATAACAACTAACGAGATAAGAAAAGAGCTAGATTTACCTGCTTTACCAGATGGAGACAATTCATTTGTATAGGTTAATATACAGACATTGAAGAAAGCTACTTCTGATAATCCAGACAATACTAATACAATCAAAGAAAAGCTAAATGAAGGAAATTAGAAACTTGGGTGATGTTTCCAGTTTAGAGGGAAGAACAGTAGAAGGATATGCTATTGTATTTGATAGCTTATCTAATGATTTAGGTGGATTCCATGAGATAATAAGTAGAAGTGCTTTAGATGGCATCATAGAAAAATCTGATGTGCTTTGCTTACTTAATCACAATGAAGATAAGGGTGTATTAGCTAGGAGTAACAAAGGTGTAGGTAGCTTAACTTTATCTATTGATGATAGAGGTTTGAAATACAGCTTTGAAGCACCTAATACAGCTTTGGGTGACGAACTGCTGGAAGGACTTAGAAGAGGAGATATTTCTACTAGTTCTTTTGCTTTTACTGTAAAAAGTGATTCATGGTAGAAAAGGGAGGATGGAAGCTATCTTAGAACCATAAATAGCATTAATGAGCTATTTGATGTATCACCAGTATATAAGGCTGCTTATTCTTCTACTACAGTAAACACAAGAGGGCTGGATGAATTGAAACAGAAAGAACAGAAGGAAATAGATGAATATTATCAGGAACTTGAAGCAAAACTAAAATGAACTCAATAGAATTAATAGATAAGAAGGAACAGCTGTAGTTAAAAGCACAAAATATTATCAATCAGGGAAAGCATGAATCCAGAAAGCTAACTACAGATGAAGAAAGAGAATACAATGATTTGTGTAAACAGATAGCAGATACAGAGAATGAAATTAGATAGTTAAATCAGAAATTGAATAAAAAAGAAACAATGAAGAAAGAAACTTTTTCACTTTTAAAGGCTGTTAGAGCTATTGCTAATAACCAACAGTTAGACGAAAGAAGCCAATAGGTAGTAAATGCTGGTATCGCTGAAATGCGTAAATCAGGACAAAGTTATAGTGGCTAGATTATCCTTCCAGTAGAAGAAAGAGCAGATGTGCAGGCAACCGTAGCAGACCATGGCTAGGAGATTGTAGCAGAAGATAAGTTGAATATCTTAGCACCACTTAGAGATAAATTAGTACTGCTGGTGCTAACTTTATGACTGGTTTAGTAGGTAACGTTTCAATTCCTACTTATGATGGTTCTACAGTAGGTTGGGCTGGTGAAGTTGATGCTGCTGCTGATGGTGCTGGTACTTTTGGAGAAGTAGAACTTAGCCCAAAGAGATTAACAGCTTATGTAGATATTTCTAAGCAGTTCCTTATTCAGGATTCTGTTTCAGCAGAAGCTTTGCTTAGAAAAGATATTGTAGATGCAATTAGTAACAAACTTGAAGCTACTATCTTAGGTGCTGAGGCTGGTAGTACTACAAAGCCAGCTGGTTTGTTTAATGCAGTTGTAGCTGATGAAGCAGATATTACTTATAAGGATATTGTAGCCATGGAACAGAAGTTAGAGGAAGCTAATGTTAGTGGTAATATTACATTTATTGCATCCCCTTATGCTAAGGCTACTTTGAAAACTACTGCTATTGGTGGTACTAAATCAGATGTTAGAATGTTGATGGATAGCGGTGAAGTTGATGGTTATCCAGTGTTAGTTACTAACGGCATGGCTAAGAAAGGACTTATTTTAGGTAACTTTAATGATTTGGTAATCGGACAATGGGGAGGAATTGATTTAACCGTAGATCCTTATACACAAGCAGCTAACGGTAAAATCAGACTGGTAGTAAATGCTTATTTTGATGCTAAGCCACAAAGAGCAGCATCTTTTGTAAAGAAGGTATTGAAGTAATTTTAGTCTGTATAAAAGCTATGTATGTAACACTTGAAGAAGCAAAGAAGCATCTGAATATAGATGATTCATTTAAGGATGATGATAGCTATATAAACAGTCTGATATTAGTGGCGGAAGATGCTATAGAAAAGAATACCGACATAGCTTTGAATGAACAAATGGAAGGTGGTAAATTGCCACCTTCTGTTATTCATTCCATTCTTCTATTAGTTGGAAATCTATATGCAAATAGGGAAGCTACTACTTATTCAAGTATATCAGATGTACCCTATTCTTTCAAATACCTAGTAAACCTTAACCGTAATTTTTAGGTAAGATGAATGCTGGTAGATTAAAAGAGGTAATAACCATATAGAAGCCAACAATATCATAGAATGAATATGGGGCTAATGGTACTCAGTGGACAGACTATATAACAACACGCTCAGATGTGTAGTTTGAATCAGGTAATAGAGACACTGAGAATGGTGAGATAGTTTTTAACTATACTAAGATATTCACTATTAGGTATTATCATAACATAGATGAAAAAGATAGGATATAGTGGAAGGGAAAACTTTATAGAATCCTATCAGTAGAACCAGATAGAGATAAGCAAAGCATCATCATTAGAACAGAATTAATTAATGATTGATATTGATGATAGCTAGGTTTAGGCTTTGTTTAGCAGACTAACTAGCAGGGAATAGGATAAGGCTTTTAAATAGACACTAAGAAAGGCTGGAAACATGTTAGTTAAGGCTACTAGAAACTAGCTGAAAAGAGTGGTTAGGAACTCTAATAAGAGGTCTGTTAGATATGGAAAATCCCTATAGTCTGGTGTTAAGTGCAAACTAGTTAAAGAGAATGGGGCTAATGTCGCTAAGGTGCATATCATGGGTGATTTCCGTTTGAAGTTTTTTGAGAAAGGAACTGCTTTAAGACGTACCAAAGGACATAGAATAACCGGCTATATTGACGTCCGGCATCTTAGAAGAACTGGTAGGGGTGGAAACAGAGGAAGAATAAGAAGTGCATATTTCTTTGATAAAGCTAAAAGGACTTCTGAAACTTCTATATTTGAAAGCATGAATTAGATGTTAAAGGAATCAATATTAAGAGCGGCTAATAACAGATGATGGATAGTTTAAATATAGGAAAAGCAATATATACTATACTACAGACTAGTATAGATATAGATAAGAAGATTTATCCCCTAATAGCTGATGAAGGTACTACATTCCCATTCATCATTTATAAGAGAACTGGATTAACTCCTGAAAGCACTAAGGATAATACTAATGAAAATGTTTCTGTAGAAATAAATATAGCTTCTTCTAACTATTCAGAGAGTATAGATTTAGCTATTAAGGTTAGAAAAGCTTTGGAGCATAAAAAGGGTACTTATTCAGATATAGCTATAGAGGATATTGTTATAGATGATGCAACAGAAGATTATATAGAAGATACGTTTATATAGACATTGACTTTTAAAATAGAACTACAATGAGCAAAATAAAAGGTGGTGATATGATGCTGTTTTTAAACAGCAAATCAATAGCCTATGCAACTTCACACACATTAACTATTAGTGGTGATACTCAGGACACTTCTAATAAAGATGAAGGTGGTGGTGATTGGGCTAGCAATGAGATTAGCAAATTAAGCTGGACAGCACAAAGTGAAAACATGTATTCAATAGATGGTAAAGGAAGTAACTTTGATGATTTGTTTGATATAATGGTAGCAAAAACACCAGTATCAGCAACCTTTAGCAAAAAGAAAGAAACAGATACTGATGTGCCTGAAACTGGATGGACAGCTAGTAAACCAGACTATGAAGGTAAGGTAATTATTACCTCTTTAGAACTTAACGCACCAAATGGAGAATATGCGACATATACAGTACAGTTTACTGGTGTTGGTGCTTTAAAGAAAGTAGAAGTTTAAATTTTATAACCATATAGCCTTTGTGCCTTTAGCTATGAGGGCATGAGGGCTATTTTTATTTTATACAGACTATGAAGACTATTACAATCAATAATACAGAATATGAAATTAGATATACAATAAGAGCTTTATTTATCTTTGAACAGATAAAAGGTGAAGCATTCCAGATAAGAACAACACTTGATAACTATCTGTTTTTATATAGCATGATATTAGCTAATAATAAAGACAAACCATTATCATGGGATGATTTTCTGGATGCTATAGATAATGACCCTTCTATAATTGCTTAGTTAAATACTATCACATCTGAGACTTTGGGCAAAGATAACCTTTTCACTTAGCCAGAAGATAGTGATGAAAAAAAAAGTTGAGTATCTCAGAAATTTATGCAATCTTAGTTATCTAGCTTCATTATAATCCAAAGTATGTTTTAGATGAAATGGAAATGTATGAAGTTAGGGCTGCTATGAGATATTCTTACTATGCTAATAAAGACTTATGGGAAGCCAATAGACTAATAGCCTATATGGTTGCTTAGGTAAATAGTAAGAAGCGTTTATAGCTGTAGGATATAGTAAGGTTTCCATGGGAGGAAGTCTAGGGAGATACTAGCATAAGTAAAGAGGATATAGAAAGGTTACGAATAAAAGCAGAAAACTATTTAAAACTACATAAATAATGGCACAAGCGGATTTTGTAACAAGAATATTACTTGAAAATCAACAGTTCAGAAATCAGTTATAGGACTGTTAGCAACAGATTAGAAATTTACGAAGTTCTTCTAATAGTGCATCTTTATCTATCAACAATATTAGAAGTTCCTTAGTTAGCATGGGTGCAAAGTATCTAGCACCACTAGCTATAGCTACAGCAGTTAAGGAGATTGGAACTAAAGCTATAGAAGCCAGAAGTAAGATAGAATCATTAGAAGTATCATTCACTACCTTATTAAATAGTAGTGAAAAGGCTTCTTCTTTAGTAAACCAGTTGAAGGAATATGGAGCTAAAACTCCTTATGATACTGAGGGATTAGCTAAAGCTGCATAGACTATGCTTAGTTTTGGTATAAGCTATGAAAGGGTTTTGCCAACATTGAAATAGTTAGGTGATGTAGCTATGGGTAATACTGATAAGATGCAAAGATTAGCTTTAGCCTTTTCTTAGATGTCTGCATCTGGTAAGGTGATGAAAGAAGATTTGAACTAGATGATAGATGCTGGTTTTAATCCTCTATCTGTTATTTCTAAGCAGACTGGTGAAAGCATAGGAGAGTTATTAGATAAAGTAAGCAAAGGTGAAATATCTGTAGAACAGATAGCCTAGGCTTTTGCTGATGCTACAGCTTAGGGTGGATAGTTTCACGATATGGCTGTAAATATGAGTGAGACTGTAGAGGGTAAAATATCTACTTTAAATGATGCTATAGATGAAACTTATGCAGCTATAGGTAAGTTGATAGAGCCAGCTGTTAAAAGTAGCCTGAATGGATTGATTTCCGTCTTTGATGGTATAACAGAAAGCGTAAACTGGCTGAATGATGCTATAGATGATGCTTCTACTAAATTGAGACAGCTAACCTTTGGTGATTCTGCTGAGGAATTTATGGCTAAAAGAGGATAGTTTCTTAATGGAAACAAAAGGGCTGGTACATATAAGGTAGGTAACAGATACCTAAAGAATGGTGAATCATATTCATATAATTATAAAGCAAAGGATGGTAAGATTCATACTGTAACAAAGCAGCTTTCTGAGGGAGTTGTTAAAGTTGTATCTGATGTTATAGCTAAGACTACTAAGAAGGTAGGTACTGTAAAAGTACCACATAGAACTAGAGTAAAGAACAATTTCAAGCAGACTAAATAGGAAAATCCAGAAGGTTCTATAGCATGGTATAATGACTAGATTAACTTAAAGCAGAAACAATTATCTGTAACAGTTAATCCTATGGACTATCAGAAGATAAATAAGGAACTGGATAATCTGATAGAAGAAAAACGCTTTTTGGAGATAAGGCTAAAAGGTACTAACTTAAAGGATATAATATTAGAAATAGATACAGAATCGGTTAATCCTTTTTCTATTGATATGGATGCTATAAATAACATCAAAGTACCTTAGCCAGAAATTAGCGGTTTGGTGGAAATGTCGGGATGGCTGGAGAATAACCAGTAGTCAGTTCTGGCTTTAACTAGTGCATTTCAGGGCTTAGGTTCTGCCATGTCTTAGTTAGGAGCTGGTGATACTGTAGCTATGCTGGCTTAGGTAACTGCTTAGATAGCTTCTGCTGCTATGTCTTATGTTGCTTTGGCTACAGCTGCTGGTACTGCTAATGCTATGAAGATGCCATTCCCTGCTAACTTAGCAGCAGTAGCAACAGTAATAGCAACAGTGGTAGGTATCGCTGCTACTGTTAGTGGTTATTTGTCTGGTTCTTATGCAGAAGGTGGTATCATTAACGGAGCTACAACTCATGGGGATTAGTTACTAGCTAGAGTGAATGCTGGTGAAATGATTCTGAATGGCACATAGCAAAGAAACTTATTTAATATGCTTGATAATGCTGGGGCTACTGGTGGAATAGGTGGTTAGATTAATTTCAAATTAAAAGGTTCAGATTTGTATGGTTCACTAAGGAACTATAGCAATATAAAGGCTAAATCTGGAAAAATAACTGGAATCAAGTAATTATGTATATTCATGGATAGTTTAGAGACATTAATAATGTGCTTTATTCAGTACATATATTAAGTAATAATGATAAAACGGAAGAAATGATTATAGGAGAGAATGGGCTATACTTTAGTGGTAGCCCTATCTCTATAGAAACAGATAATGAAGATACTTTTCAGACTATTATTAAGAGGTCTGCTAGTATTAATTTAGTTACTAAAGATTATATAGGTGATAAGCTATTTGCAGACAATTCACGTAATATCAAAGTAAACATTTATAAGGGAGATAAGTGTATTTATGCTGGCTTTGTTGAACCTAATACATTTAGCTAGCCTTTTGTTAATGGGCTAGATGAGTTTACTGTAAATACTACTGATGCTTTAGCTACATTACAGTACTATAACTATGGTGATGTTAATCTGAATAACTATAAGGCTTCTAGGGCTAAAGCTAGTGTAAAATCATTCAAAGATATGCTGGATTAGATAATGCTGGATATTCAGGATATAGACATAGTTAATGGTACTAAGGGAAAGATTTTCTATGATTTATCTAAAGGTGTATCTAAGGGAAAGGAGAAAACAATCTTTTCAGATTGTAGCATGAGTGAGTTATATATGCTGGGTGATGAAGCTGATGATGTCTGGACTAATGAAGATGTAATTAGTTAGATGATGCAATATCTTAACCTTCATATTATCTAGGATGGATTTGATTATTATATATATGACTGGAATACTATAAAGGACAAAAGAACTGGCTGGTATAATCTTACAGAAGATAAAGCTGTAACTATTACCCCTACATTATTAGAAATGACAGCAGATTTGCATTCTAGTGATGATACAAATTTATCTGTAGCAGACGTATATAATCAGGTATCTATTAAATGTAGTTTGGAAGATTAGGACAGTGTTATAGAAAGCCCTATGGATTCAGAAAATCTAAGTTCCCTTTATAATGGTAAGCAGAAATTTATGACTGAATATATATCAGAGGGTGAAGGAGTGAGGGCTAATAATGCCTTCTTTGATATGATCCATGATAGGGCTACTTCTTATGATGCTTGTAAAATTGTGGACTGGTATCTATAGGCTATGTATAATACAAACTGGAACTTTATTACACCTAAAGGATATATAACTAGTCTTTGTGAACTGAGTAATGGGGTTTATGTAAATCAGTGGAAGCTACCAAAGTACTTAAAGGATAACTAGCTTATTCCATGTATCTTTAAAATGGGTAGTGTAAAAAAGTAGAATGATGTTACTGATAATTCCCCTACATCAAAAATAGATATGAATACTTATCTGTATATCTCAATTAATGGTAATGGGGATGATACGGAAACAAATCATTCTCCTTCTGATTAGACAATAAAAGATAGAAGTGGGATGATAGAGTATATAGGTAATAACTCAGGTGGTGTTTTTTCCCCAACAGATGATATTACTACTAACTATTTAGTGTTTAGTGGTGAAATGTGCCTGATGCCTATACAGAAGGAAACAGAAATCTTTTCCATCCTTTAGAAGCATGATAGGGGTGATTATTGGCATAGAACAGTACCTAGTGATAATAATGGGGATGGTAGATATTATACTAGAAGGTGGTACACATAGGAAAAGCCATCTGATACACCTTCTTCTTATTTATCTAATGCTTTAAGCCTTCATCCATGGACAACAGATAAGGCTAACCATGAACTACAGTATAACTATACTGCTAATGGTGATTCTACAGATATGTTTAAGAAACTACCTATTCTTGAATGTGAACTTATTATAGGTAATAAAAGACTGGTAGAAACTAATATAGATACCTATGGAAATTCTACCTATCAATGGGTGAAGATTGGGAAAGAACCTACTATAGATGGTGAAAAGAAAACCACATTTTCTTTAGGTATAGACCCAAAGATAGGGGATAAGATTATAGGTGATGAATTTGATATATAGAATAACATTAGCTATACTATGAATCTGGATGCTAAGGGTACTGCTATACCGATTAAGAAGTCTGATGCTTTATCTGGTGCTGTTGTGTTTAGAATATTAGGACCAGTTAATCTAACTTGGAATGATATAACTAGAAGACATCCTTCTTTCTGGAGACATACTAAATGGTACAATAATACTAAGTTTGTCTTATCTCATATAGAAAACATCATTATAAAGAATTTTGAGTGCAAAATATATTCAGACTAGGGAGGAAATGAGAATAAGCAGGATAATGATTTGATATATATGAGTAATGAAACGGATAGATTTATTAATAAGAAAGATGATGTAGAATTTAAGTTTATTACTTAGTTAAGTAGTTCTGAATGTGCTAAGAAGGGAATAAAGAACACTGTAAACCTGAATGCAGTGATAGAAACAGATTCCCAGACACCATTAGAAAGTATCTACAATGCTACTACAATGGAAACGGCAAAACCAGAGGAGCATTATATCAATCAGTACTATCTTTCTTATTCTAGACCTAAACTTATCATGGAAACAGATTTGCATGATTCACCTTCTATTAGCATCCATTCTATATTACATAGTAAGGTATTAAATAGAAACTTCTTTGTTCAGTCTATTGATAGAGATTTGAAAGAAAGTACAGTACATATAAAACTAAAGGAAGTATGATAAATATACAATCATTTGCCAAAGCTAAGAATACTGGTTCTTCTGGTTCTTCCAGTAAGAGCAGTTCCTCTTAGTCTAGCATCAATAATACTAGCACTTCCATTACAGAAGATACTATTAACATCTTTGCCACTTCTGATTAGGATATGACAGAAGTAATCCAGTCTGCTTTAGATGCAGCATATACATCTGGCAAGAAAATAGTATTTGGTAGTGGAGAGTTTTTAGTAACTAGGGCTGTTTATATCCATGATGGTACGGTTATAGAAGGATAGGGAATCTACAACACTATAATAAGAACCCCATTTATGAAGAAGCCTAGTTACTTTGAAAAAGATACATTGGCATATCAAAAGGCTACTGTGGCTTTGGGATATGTAACTAGAGATAAGAAGAAATATAATACAGCTACTGATGCTAAAAATTGTCCTACTTTGGATTTGAAGAATGGACATAACAGATTTTATTTAGGTGATGGTGCTGTAGGTTATTATGATGGAGATAGAGATAAGAATAAAAACCATCCTTTATATTATCCTAATGATAATAGTGAGGAATGGAAACAATGGGATAAAGAAAGAACTAAGATATAGTCTTAGGGTAGATGGGTAGGCTTAACTGGTCGTGAGAACTATTCTAGAGGTTTAATAAAATCATCCCAGTAGCCTAATCTTACTTATCCTGAAACGTATAAGGTAAATCCAAACGGAACAGCTTTTACTGGTGTGAGAGATATTAGCATAAGTAATATATGTATTACTACAAATTCATCTGATAGAGGTAAAGATGATGCTATCAATTTTAACTATTCACCTTCATCCTTAACTGGTAGTTTGTCTAGCTATGATTCTTCTGTTTTGAATGTATCTTTATCTGATGTATGGTTAATAGATATTGGCGGTAATGCTTATGAAGCCTATAGAGCAGTTCAGAACTCATTTAAGAATGTAGGAGCATGGAGAGTAGCAGAAAGTGGCTTTAAGATTCTTGGTGTTACTTCTGTGAACTTTACTTCATGCTACTGTAATAGCTGCTTAAATGCTGGCTATAACTTGAAGGGCACTAGCTATTCATCTTTGTAGGCTTGTGCTGCTGATGGATGTGGAGTAGGTTATAAGTTGGATAACTGTAATTCTGTTACCTTATAGGGATGTGGAGCAGAAGCCAGTAGATATACTAATACGTTATCTTTAGATGAAGAAGATGGTGAAATAGATATAGATATATTATATCGAGGAAACTCCTATTTTGTGACGGATAGCAACAGTATAGGATTATATAACTGCTATGCTTTTGCCTTTAGGGGTACTATACTTACATCTGATGATAGTGAATTAGATATACCTGATTATTCAAATACTTCTAGACATATCCACATAGTTAGAAGCAAAGGAGTAATAGCAGAAAACTGTTACCTGAAATCTATGTAGAGAATCAGAACAACACCATTTAGAAATGCTGCTGGTAAATGCAGTATAACCTAGGGTAAGTATGATGAAACTGATTCTAACTGTAGAACTTGGCTGGTTCAAACCTATCTAGTAGGTAAGCAATATGAGATTGTAGAATCTGATGTTAGTCTGGTATCTAATCAGTCTTTGGAAGATTTGAAGGCAACAAACAGTATTAGATGCAGTAATCTGGACTTTCTAGACCCAGGAACAGTAGCTAACCCTAATGGATATGATACAGCAGGTAAAACACTATCTGATAGAGATGGAAATGGTGGATGGACTAGAGTTGTGGATGGCTAGACAATTCCTATAACCATGGAAGACTTTGAAGCCCTTTTCCCTTTAAATGCTACAAAGAAGACTGGTGAGCGTACAACTTACTGGGAATGGCGGCATTCTTTAATATTACTCAGGGTTTATACTGAAACTGTAGGTTAGTCGAAATTTGTGGGTTATAGGGATAAGTAGCCTAGTGGGGCTATAGATTGGAGTACCTTTAACTATTCACCATATAGGCTAGATGTGATAAAGGACAGAACAAATACAGATAGATTAGATGGAAATCCAGATAATTGGGGATGTGGTGATTTTATAGAAAGTACATCTAACATTCCTATAGTTAATTACATTCCAGCTACAGTTAATAATTATAGCTTTGGTAGTAGAGTAGCTATAAATAACTAGTATAAGGGAAGTGAAAAGATACAGTCAGATGCTTCTGTAGTTACCATCATGGGTAACTAGACAAAGGAAACGTTAGATCAAAGTGGTAGTGTAATAAGTTCTTCTGATGATGATTTGCTAACCATGAGATTTTTGAAGACTAAGAGTAGGCTAATAGCTGGTACTATGGGATTAGCTATTAAGGATTCTGATAATTATCTGCTGGGTGGTATCAATGCCTATAACACTAAAGATTCTTCTGGTTCAGTAGCATCTGATTTCATGCTATCTTTTGGTTAGAAGAATAGTCTTAGAAATATAATTAGTAGAAGAACGTCAGACTATGAAAGCATAGCCCATTTTAGTAATACCAAAGCTACAGACATTCTTTCTTTGCAGAAAGCTGTTAATGAGATTATAACCAGATTAGAAAACCATGGCTTAGTTAATACTTATGTAGCACCACCTATTTAGCCTACATCATTCAGTATAACTACATCTAACTATGATGCTACAGCTAAAACTATTGATGTTACTTATAGCTATACTGCTGGCTATGATGTGTATGGAAGTGGACTCGCATACAGTTCTACTAATACCACACCTACTTATAGTTAGAACCACATAGAAAGTACACTAGATTCACCAGTTACTGTAACGTTGAAATTAGGCAATGGATTAAAGAGATATGTTAGAATCTATTTGAACAAAGCAGAAAATACTTCTTCTGATTCTGATAGAGAATATAGTTAGACTTTTACGATAACAAATAATGGTGTAAGCTGATGAAAGAAAGTTGGAATCAATTAGGCTTTAAGGATAAGGCACAATATACTACAGCTATGGTAATGATAGCTAGTGGTATTCTTCTAGCATTCCTTAGCTTCTTATCCATTCATACTATAGCTAGTGGAACACTTATCTATATTGCATAGGCTTTTACAGCTGGAGGTGCAATCTTTGGGGTATCAGTGTACTTTAAGAACTAGCTAATAGAAGCGCATGGTGAAACTATGAATAAGGTGAAGGAATTGATAGAAGATGTAGTAGATAGAAAGATGAATAATTAATTAGAGTTAATAAAGGGCTGGTATCTTTGGAGGTATCAGCCTTTTTTATTATCTTTGGCGAAAAAAATTAAAAAGTTATAATTATGGTTATAGATGAAGAAGATTTTTATTCTTTTTGCTTTTGGCTATTATTAATATCGTTACTAATAGCCCTAATTTGTTTAGCTCCATTTGTATGTAGCATACTACATCTTTTAGGGCTATGCCATTTCCAGTGCTTCAACTATGAAATGGTGTGGGTATATACAGCTTTGTCTGCTATTGCTGGAGTGCTTTTACTAAGTGCCTTTGTCAATAACTTTACAAAAATGATTTTTGCAGCTGGGTTTGTAGATGATTCAATAAAGGGCTTTCTAAAGAAAATGATACTATATCATCATAAACTAAAGAATCCAAATAGAGCAAAAGAACTCAATGAAGTTGAGGAATAACAATAGGCTGGTATCTTACAATAAGGTACTAGCCTTTTTCGTTATTATGGTTACATTATTAACTAAATAGATAGATAAGATATGATAGATAAAGAATTAGCACTAATTAATGAAATTAGCAGTAAGATGTCTGAAATTAGCAGTAAGTTGTCTAAAATTAGCAATCAAGTGCAAGACATAGCTAATAGCCCTGAATTGGAATATGCTGTAGAAGTGGCTAATACTTTCGAGGGGCATGTGGCTAAGATGTTTGCTTTCAGATTAACAATGATTGACCAGAGCCGAAAACAGAAGTATCTGGATTCAAAAGAAGTACAAGACACATTAAAGGCTTTTCACTTGGATGCTGAAAAGTTCTGGTATCTTTGTCTGTTTATAAAGGATATAGTAGAAGGCTATGCTGAGGGTTATGATGCTATCAGTCCTAGAGAGGAAATAACCCAGCTAGTAGCACTTCTACAGAAAGTAGAATCGGATAAGAATGATAATTCTTTGAGGACTAAAAGCAATGCCCTTCTATCTCTAAAGCTAGGTAAGATGTCTGTAAAGATAGATAATCAGCTAACGCTAGGTATAATCAAAGCTGCTTTGTATGCAATCCTGAAAACAGATAATAGGATGCTAGATGTTGATTTGTTGAACATGACAGAAGCACATAAATATGTAATATATAAAGTAGCTTGGTTTAATAAGTTTCTTAGTGGATTCTTAAAGGATAAGGTAGCAGATAAGGCTATCTATGATTCAAAGGGTAGTGCTATATCAACAGATAAAGGCTTATTGATAAGCAGAATGATATTTGTACTAGGTATATCGGATGATGAAAGCTTCTTTGAAGAATATAATGATGAGGGTGTTAAGAATGACAAGCTAAAGGGCTATTTGAAAAGGTATAAGAATGTAGAAGTGCCAGCACATCAACCACGTTATTTTCTTTAGGGAACAAAAAATAAGCAGTTTTTAGTTCCCAACTGAATGCCTTAAAATCTTTGGAAGGTATTAGAATTTGCCTTATCTTTGCACCCGTCAAATAAAAGCTTTGACTAGTGCAAGCCATTAACAGATGCTGTAGCCCGTGGATTTGCATGAATCAATGTAGGGAGGAATCCAGCGTATTTAAATATGAAGACTTTTAAAGTTAATGGTAGTGATTTTGGGGTAGCATTCTTGGAAGGTAATCGAAACATTAACTCCAACAATGTGAAGAAGATGGAGGTAAGTTTGAAGGAGTTTGGCAAGAACCTGATGCCTATGGTTTATATAAAGGCTGATGATGCTAGACTTAATGGCAGAAAGCTTAAAGATGCTATAGATGGTACTACTGTAGAAGAAGGCAATAGAGCTAACTACATAGTAGTGCTAGATGGACAGCACCGATTTACTGCTGCTGTAAAGATGGAAGATGAAGGGTTTGATACTTCTGGGCTGCTTTGGGAAGAGTTGAAGCTAGATAAAAATAAAACCATTGAAGAAGCTCTGATAGAGATAAATTCTGTAGGGCAGATGTGGAAGGGTACAGACTACATTAGCGGTTTAGCTTTGAGACAGCCAGAGAATGAGATAGTACAGTTTGCTAAGGAGCTTTCAGACTTTGGAGTAAAAGCAAAGACTATTAATAAGTACCTTCTTTTTGAAGATAAATTCAGCTGGGCTAAACCTGATGAGGATGTTATAAATAAGAAGGCTGATTTAGATAGGGCTAAGAAGATTTGGGCTGTAGTTAAGCAGTTCCCTGATAAGGTTAATAAAGAGTCTATCATCATAGATTATATAATGAAGGCTGGAGGTATTAATCACTGGGAAGATGAATTGAAGAAAGTAGCTGATGTACGTGAAGAACTAGATACAAAGCTGAGAAATTTGAAGGTTAAGGCAGCTAAAGAATTGTTGCGAGATACACTAGAAAAGTTGTAGGAACAAAGACTAGCTTAAATAGTTATAGAGAGGGTTATCACTTCGGTGGTAGCCTTCTTTTCGTTTATAGGGGTATGGGGTTAAATTTTAAGCATGAAGCCGCTGAAACCCCACGCCACCGATGCTTGTGCGACAATTAGAAACGAAAAATCGAAAACAGCTGCAAAACTGCCTTCGATTCTTCTAATGTCTCTAAACTCTTTCTTTTCTTTAATCACTATGATTAATACTAGACAATAGGGCTAAAATGCAGATTGTGGTGCAAATTTTACAAAATGAAGTAGCTAAGGTTATTGTAAACCATTTGCGTTATAGTGTTCAAGTTCTTCATTTGCAAGTTCTTGTTGCCATATCATATCTAATTCTTCATCTGTAAATGGCTTGGTAGAAAGAAGCCCTAACTTATTTAACTTGTATTGATACATCATATACAGTTTGGTATCTGCAAAGTATTTGCCCATATCCCAGATGAATCTTTCAATAGAGCATACTTTCTCCTTAAATGCTTCTATCGTTTCTTTATCGGCATCTTGTCGCATCTTGATAACTTTATTCATTGTAGAGCTACTTACAGACTTCTTTATGATAGTCATAGCCTTTTTAAGTCTAGCATCATTATAGATACTAATACCTGACTGCTGCATATCCATCAAAGCTTCAATATCATCATAGGCAAAGAAGCCATTAATTACATATGTTTTCTCTTTTGGCTTGATAGATACAGTTTCTTGGGTGTGTTCAACTTTCTCTTTTTCCTTACTAATCTTATCCATATAATCGCCATCTGTCTTCTTGTTATAGACTTCTTTAACCATAGTATCATCTGTGTGTCCGACCATCTTTGCAACTGCCATTTCACTATAGCCTTTTTTCCACATAGAGCGTATAAATGTATAACGAGCGCAATGTGTTGATACTACTTCATACAATGGCTTACTTACAGATTTGCCTAAACTGTCTTTACGTGTTATTGTTCTGTCAAGATTCGCCATTTTGCAGAAACTTTTCAAATTGTAGTTATATGTATCTTCTTTGAAATCCTTTACACTACTATTTCTCACATAATTTAACGTGTTAGATAGTTCTTCTGTCACTAATACATAAGCTTTCAAGTTCTTTTTCTCAGTCTCTACTAAATAGAATTTGTTAATTTTGCCATCTATTTCGTGCTCTTCTACTAGATAGTTTCCATCTATCAAAGTATGCAAGTCTGATACTCTTAAACCGCATAATGTTTGCAGTCTGAATAATTCTCTAAAATCTATTTTCTTTTTTTCACTTTTCTTACTTTCATCAAATTGCAAGTTGAAGATGGCATCCAATTCATCTTGGTTTAGTTCAAAGTGTCCAATGTCTTGTTTCTCTCTGGTATCTTTTAGTTTTGCCCATTTTACAACCTCTACTTTGATACCTAGATTACTTTTCTGATACAAGACTTCATTAATTAAATTCTGTATCAGTTGTCCATAGGCATTAACTTGTTTGATACCAAACTTGATTTTCTTATCAGCACTATCTTTCATCTTCTTCAATAAGAACGCACGCCATTTTAGAAAGCCATCTTTACAGAATGCAAACTTCTGATTCTCTTTATTTAAAGTTTCTAAGAAGCTAACATAAAGATTTAATATACTTCTGTTCTGGTATATGCTAGATTCCTTAGTGTCGGGCTTATTGATTTTGTAATACTCATCGAAAGCATCTTGAATCAACTTACATACATCAAAGTTCTTTTCTTTATTCTTAATGTTCATATCTTTATATATAAATTGTTTGAGCAAATCGCCCATATCCGTGATGTCGCTATCACAGTTGCAAAGATACGAAATAAATTCAGAATAACGCTTCTTTAAAACCGTTATTTTTTCATTTGCGATTTTATTATTCTTATTGTCTCTGCTACATAGAAAATTGCTCTCCTCGGCAACACCTTTGCGCCATTGTTGTGGGTACACTTTTATACCACTAGAAAGTTTGTATTGTCTTCCATCAATACGTACAACTAAGTAAACCATTTCGGGCTTCTTAGACTTGTTTGTTCTGAGATTGAAGTGGGCTTCAATTTCCTTATAAAACTTCTGTTCGTTCATCATTTTCGTTCACGTTTTTTGTTCACACACGTTATTTTAACTCTCAATGTGCTGCAAATGAATTGGCGTGAACCCCTTTGTAATAGCCTATTAACAAAGTTTTTCATCTTTTTTTTTGTAGTCTTGTGTAAAAAGAGTATCTTTGCCGAAAATTTGAAAAAAATAAGATTTAATCATGGCACAGGAAGATGTTTTTAAGAAAATTGTAAGCCATTGCAAGGAATATGGCTTCGTGTTCCCAAGTAGTGAAATTTATGATGGCTTGGCGGCCGTTTATGACTATGGTCAGAATGGTGTTGAGCTCAAAAACAATATTAAGCAGTACTGGTGGCAGAGTATGGTGTTGTTGCACGAGAACATTGTTGGTCTCGATGCAGCTATCTTCATGCACCCTACAGTATGGAAGGCATCTGGACACGTAGATGCTTTCAATGACCCATTGATTGATAACCGCGATTCAAAGAAGCGTTATCGTGCCGATGTGCTCATCGAGGATCACATGGCTAAGTATGAGGAGAAGATTGCCAAGGAGATTGCCAAGGCTAAGAAGCGTTTCGGCGATAGCTTTGATGAGGCTCAGTTCCGTGCAACTAATCCTCGCGTTCTGGAGAACCAGAAGAAGTTTGATGATCTCCATGCCCGCTATACTGAGGCTATGCAGGGTCCTAACCTGGAGATGCTGAAGCAGATTATCGAGGATGAGGGTATTGTCTGCCCTATCAGCGGTACCAAGAACTGGACTGATGTCCGTCAGTTCAACCTGATGTTCTCTACCCAGATGGGTGCTGCCAGCGATGCTACAAGCAAGGTATATCTCCGTCCTGAGACAGCTCAGGGTATCTTCGTAGATTACCTGAGCGTTCAGAAGACCGGCCGTATGAAGTTGCCATTCGGTATCTGCCAGATTGGTAAGGCTTTCCGTAACGAGGTTGTAGCCCGTCAGTTCGTATTCCGTATGCGTGAGTTCGAGCAGATGGAGATGCAGTTCTTCTGCCAGCCTGGTACTGAGATGAAGTGGTTTGAGTATTGGAAGAAGGTTCGTCTGGCTTGGCACGAGGCTCTCGGTATGGGTAATGAGAACTACCGTTACCACGATCACGAGAAGCTGGCTCACTATGCCAATGCTGCTACCGACATCGAGTTTAAGATGCCATTCGGTTTCAAGGAGGTAGAGGGTATCCACAGCCGTACCAATTTCGACCTTTCTCAGCACGAGAAGTACAGCGGCCGTTCTATCAAGTACTTCGATCCAGAGAAGAACGAGAGCTATGTACCTTACGATGTAGAGACATCTATCGGTGTAGACCGTATGTTCCTCAGCGTAATGTGCCACTCTTACTGCGAGGAGAAGCTGGAGAATGGCGAGACACGTGTTGTTTTGCGTTTGCCAGAGGCTTTGGCACCTGTTAAGTGTGCTGTGTTCCCATTGGATAAGAAGTATGGTTTGCCAGAGTTGGCTCATGAAATCGTAGACGAGCTGAAGTTCCACTTCAATACTCACTATGGCGATCCTAAGGATTCTATCGGTAAGCGTTATCGCCGTCAGGATGCTATCGGTACTCCATTCTGTATCACCGTAGACCACGAGACTCCAAACGATCATAAGGTAACTCTGCGTTATCGTGATACCATGGAGCAGGAGCGCGTAGCTATCTCAGATCTTCGCAGCATCATCGAGGAGCGCGTAAGCATCACTAGCGTATTGAAGAAGCTTGGCAAGGAAATCAAGAACTTCTAATTAATCAAATACATTTAGATGAATCTTAAGAGTTTGAAATATTTCTTCTTCCTCATGATGGCAGTGATCACACTGTCATCATGTAGCGAAGATGATGATACAGTCTCGGAATATGCCAACTGGCAGGAGCGTAACGAGCAGGCTTTTGCCGATACATTGGCTTATGCCAGGAAGATGGGTGAAGCTAACGGCTGGTACGTTTATAAGAACTGGACGTTCGAAAACCAGACTCCGAACAAGGATCAGAATGGTAATTTAGCGACCCTTACTTATAAGGATTGCGATAATATCATCGTTCATGTTCTGAAGAAGGGAGAGGGTACAACTTCTCCAATCCTTACCGATTCGGTACAGGTGAGCTATCGTGGCCGTTATATTCCTACTGATAATTATAAGGAAGGTTACGTCTTCGACCAGAGCTTTACGGGTACTTTTGATGCAGCTACAGCTAATCCTACCCGTAATGTGTCCGGTGGATATGTTGATGGCTTTACCACCGCATTGCTCAAAATGCATCCGGGTGACCATTGGCAGGTGTTCATTCCATACCAGCTGGCTTATGGCGAGAGCGGTTATTCTTCAATCCAAGGCTATTCAATGCTCCGTTTTGAGATAGTGCTCAATAGTTATAAGAGAGCTTCTGGCAAGAAGTGGATTACTAAATAATAAGAATAAAGATTTAGAAAAAAGTATGTGCATATGTTTGAAATGATATATGCACATATTTTTTTGTATGAGCGATATACGAGAAATTAATTTATGCTTTATAGCAAGAAGACAGATTATTTGATGGAGTCGATTCGCCTGGGTAGGGAGATGGATCGGCGCGAGAAACTCAATCTTATTGTAGGATTGAGTATACCTTCTATGCTGGCTCAGATTTCTACGGTGATGATGTTCTTCATCGATGCTTCTATGGTGGGTCATCTTGGAGCTGAGGCTTCTGCCAGTATCGGATTGATTGAATCAACTACCTGGCTTATTGGTAGTTTGCTCAGTGCAGCGGCTACTGGCTTTTCAGTACAGGTGGCTCATTTTATCGGAGCCAATGATTTTGCAAATGCCCGTCAGGTGTTTCGTCATGCGCTGATTTGCGGTGTGGCGTTCAGCATTTTTGTTTCTCTTCTCTGTGTCGGCATTCATGGTTATCTGCCTTATTGGCTGGGTGGAGGTGCCGATATTGCCACCAATTCCTCTCGCTATTTTCTGATATATGGTCTGGTACTTCCATTCGTTTTCCTTTATCATATATCCGAAATGATGCTGAAATCGGCGGGCAATATGCATACGCCTAGTGTGATGGCAGTATTGATCTGCATCTGCGATGTGATATTCAATTACCTGTTTATCTATATCCTGAAGTTGGGTGTCGTGGGGGCAGCCTTAGGAACGGCGATGGCTTATGTCTGCATCTCTCTGCCTAATCTTTATCTTGCAGGTTTCAAGAATAAGATACTGAATCTCCGTCAGGACCATGTCCGTTTCCGTTGGGTCAGGTCGTATGTTCATAATGCCTGTAAAATCAGCATTCCGATAGCCATACAGAACATATTGATGAGTGGGGCGCAGATAGTGAGTACCATGATTGTGGCACCTCTTGGCAATATAGCCATTGCTTCCCATTCTTTTGCTATTACTGCTGAGAGTCTTTGCTATATGCCGGGCTATGGAATTGGTGATGCGGCTACCACTCTGGTGGGACAGACGCATGGAGCAGGGCGAGTAGGTTTGTGCAAGAATTTTGCTTATATGACAGTAGGACTTGGAATGGCTGTGATGGCTGTGATGGGAGTGGTGATGTATGTCTTTGCTCCTGAGATGATTGGCGTTCTTTCTCCGGTAGAAAGTATCCGTGAGATGGGTACCGTCTGTTTGCGCATCGAGGCTTTTGCTGAACCATTCTTTGCAGCCAGCATCGTGACCTACTGTGTTTGTGTAGGAGCGGGCGATACCAGGAAACCGGCGATGATCAATCTCGGTACCATGTGGCTGGTACGCCTCACTCTGGCTTATGCGCTTTCCAAGAGCTATGGCTTGGAGGGAGTATGGATAGCGATGGCTACCGAACTCACATTCAGGGGAATCCTCTTCCTTATCCGCCTCTTCAGAGGTTCATGGATGAAGAGTTTTCATGTAGGTTAGGATTGGTTTTCTGCCTCCAATGTTAGTTTTAGGTTAAGATTTGCATACATCGGGAAGATATTCTCTAAAATGTTTGCAAATCTTTTTTATTTTTCTTAATTTTGCATCGCAGACAGTAACCATGTCACTGGTTTTGCCGTTATATATAGGTGAACTTGTTAAGTAGCATGATATATATAATAAGGTATATAGAAAGAATGATATAGAAAACAATAAATATATAAATAATTAAAATCAGATGAAACTAAGAAAGATTTTTGCAGCAGTTGTGCTGTTCCTTTCTGCAGGTACAGCGATGGCACAGCAGATGCCAGCTATTCCGGTAGACAAGAATGTGAAGATAGGTCGTCTTGATAATGGATTGACTTACTACATTCGTCACAACAGTTATCCTGAGCATGTAGCCAGTTTCTACATCGCACAGAAAGTGGGTTCTATCAATGAGAATGATGACCAGCGCGGTTTGGCTCACCTCTTGGAGCACCTTGCCTTCAATGGTACCGACCATTTCAAGGGCAACTCTCTGCAGGACTATCTGCAGAGCATCGGCGTACAGTATGGCCGTAATCTCAACGCCTATACAGCAGTAGAGAAGACTGTTTATTACTTTACCGATGTTCCTACTACCCGTACAACAGCCGTAGACTCCTGTATGCTTATCCTCAAGGACTGGAGTAATGGTATCACTCTTACCGAGGATGCTATCGAGAGCGAGCGCGATGTGGTACACAATGAGTACCGTATGCGTATCGTAGGCCAGCAGCGCATGATAGAGCGTTCACTTCCTAAGCTCTATCAGGGCGGAAAGTATGGCTACCGTTTCCCAATCGGTTTGATGAGCGTTATCGATGGCTGTAAGCCAGAAACTCTCCGTGCTTACTACCGTAAATGGTATCGCCCAGACAATCAGGCTATTATCATCGTGGGTGATGTAGATGTTAATCATATCGAAGCTAAGATCAAGGAACTCTTCTCTGGTATCAAGGTGCCTAAGAATGCCGCTAAGATAGAGAAGGTTGAAGTAGCTGATAATGATACAGCCATCTATGTTGTCGACAAGGATAAGGAGCAGCAGGTTGATCTCTTCCAGGTTTATATGAAGCACAATGCAGTGCCAGATTCTCTGAAGAGCAACATGAGCTATCTCCTGAAGGGATATATGGATAATGTGATTTCTTCTATGATTGCTGCCCGTTATGCTGAGAAGGCATTGGAGCCAGACTGTCCATATCTCCAGGCAAATGCCGGTGATGGTTCATACCTGATTTCAAGCACAAAGGATGCTTTCACCCTTACCGGTGTAGCTAAGCCAGGAAAGATTAAGGAGGCTTATGCTGCTGTTCTCCGCGAGGCACAGCGTATGCATGAGTTCGGCTTTACAGCTACTGAGTATCAGCGTGCCAAGGATGAGTTCATGAGCCAGGTTGACAAGGCGCTTGCCAACAAGGATAAGATGAAGAACGAGCAGTTTACCACCCAGTATGTGGATAACTTCACTTCTAACGAGCCTATCCCATCAGTAGAAGAGGAGAGCCAGATCTGGAAGATGGTAGTTCCAAACTTGCCTCTTGAGGTTATCAACAGCTATGCCAAGCAGTTGGTTTGCCAGAGCGATACTAACCTTGTATCCTTGGTTATGATGCGCGAGCAGCCAGAGGGCGTTTATCCTACTGAGCAGGAACTTGCTGCCATCGTAAAGCAGGTACGTGCTGAGAAGCTCGAGGCTTATGTAGATAATGTTAAGCAGGAACCTCTCATCGCTCAGGCTCCTAAGGCTGGTAAGATTAAGAAGACTGTTGAGAACAAGAAGTTGGGCTTCAAGGAGTTGACTCTTTCTAATGGCGCTAAGGTGGTATTGAAGAAGACCGATTTCAAGGACAACGAGATTGCCTTCGCAGCTTCAGCCAATGTGGGTTATTCTACTTTCGGCAAGGCAGACTTCATGAATGCTGCATTCGCAGCAGATGTTCTCGATGCCAGTGGTCTTGGCAATTTCTCAAGTAATGAACTTGAAAAGGCTTTGGCTGGTAAGCAGGCTGGCGTTTCGTTCAGCTTGAGTCCTTTCAATCATGGCTTGAAGGGCAATTCTACTCCTAAGGACATTGAAACCCTGATGCAGCTCATCTATCTCAAGATGACCGCAGTAAGCAAGGACCAGAAGAGTTTCGACAGTATGAAGAGCATGATGGCTACTGTTCTTGCCAACAAGAGCAACAACCCAGGCCTCGTATATCAGGATTCTGTTCAGAGCACCCTCTATTTGGGTAGCAAACTTGCCCGTGTGCCAGAGGCAAGCGATATAAAGGATATCAACTACGACCGTATCCTGGAGATTGGTAAGCAGTTCTACGGCAATGCCAAGGACTTCACCTTCTATTTCGTAGGTAACTATGATGAGAAGACTCTCCTCCCACTCATCGAGCAATATATTGCCAGTCTGCCAAACAATGGCTTCAAGCTGAAGAACAAGCAGATTCCTTATGCTAAGGGTAAGGTAAGCAATGTCTTTACCAAGGCAATGGAGAATCCACAGAATCAGGCAACAGAGATTTGGTATACCAAGGCTCCATTCACCTTGCAGTATATGGTTCTTGCTGATGTTTCAGCCCGTCTTTTGGAGATGAAGTATTTGCGTACTATCCGTGAGGAACTCAGTGCTGCTTATCATGCAGGTGCAAACTATGGTTTGCTTCGCGATTATGATAACAAGGCTGCCATCTCTATTTCTGCCGTGGCTCAGTTGAACCCAGAAAAGTCGGATATCGCTATTCCTTACTTCTTCAAGGGTATGGACGAGACCATAGCCCAGCCAAATGCAGAAGACCTTCAGAAGGTGAAGGAGATTCTCCTGAAGCAGGCTGCTGTTAGCGAGAAGTCTAACGGTTATTGGCTTGGTGCGTTGAGCACATACGAGCGTATGGGTGTTGATACTCATAGCGATTACAAGGAGATGGTGAAGAATCTGAAGGCATCTGAGATTTCAGACTTCCTGAAGAATGTCATCTTGAAGAGTGGTAATCACTTCGAGATCATCATGAAGGCAGTGAAGAACGAGAAGTAAAATCTCGGACTTGATATAATAAACGAAAAAATCCCGTTGTACAAGCCAGATGGCTGACAACGGGATTTTTACGTTTTTTTCTTTTCCCAAAATTTTTGAAACTCATCATTTAAGAGTCGTTTCGAAAAATCTCTCTTTAAAAAGAAAGGATGCGTCTTTATATTGTATAAGAGCATCATCTTTCCTCCTTTACTTCTTGTTTCTGAAGAGTATTAACCTCTTCTCTTTGCCTTAGAGGCAAGAGCCTCGCGGCGATCCTGAAGAATCTGTTGGCATCTATCGATAGCCTGATTCTGATTTTCTGAATTTACCTTAATTAAATCATTCATAACCTATTGATATTTGTTAACCGCTTGCAAAGATAGGGGTTTCTACCTATTTCTAGGTATAAAATGCATGAAAATACGTGTTTTATTCGTTATTTTTTGATGTATGTCAAAAAAAAGTGCAAACGATTGAACAGTTTCCCCTCCTTTAGACCGATAATTATCATTTCCTGAACGATTTTTTCATAGTCTTTTAAACGAATTGTCATAGTATTCGTCTATAATAACGTAGAAAGAGCAGAAATGCTGAGTTTTTAGGGAGATTCATACCGCGAAATAGGGATTTTTCTTATCGTATTTCCGATTTTTTTGCGAACTTTGCACCCGAAAGAACAATAGGAAGTATTGGGTATATATAAATAAGAGTGATAAAAATAAATATATAGAAAGCAATGAAAAAGGTATTTCTTTTGGCTGCCCTCGTGCTCGCATGCACAGCTGGCAGCAACGCAAGCGCTATGAACGAGGCAGCGCTTAATGCCTCAATGTCTGAGATGATGCCGGTTAAGAAAACGACTAAGAAGACAACAAAGAAGACTTCTAAGAAGACTTCAAAGAAGACTACGACCAAGAAGACTTCTACAAAGAAAACAACTTCTGCTACATCTAACACAACAGCTGCGACTGCAACAACAACTGCAGCAACAACCAGCAATGCCACTACATCTACCAGTACAACCAGCAATGCAGGCTCAGCCGTTGCAGGTATCTTGGGTGCTGTACTGGGCGGAAACTCTAACAGCAGCAGTTCTGCAGGTAGCAGCATTATCAATGGCATCCTGAATAATGTAATCGGTTCAGGTACCTTCAGCAAGCAGGATCTCTGTGCCCATACCTGGAAGTACAGCAAGCCGGGATGCGCCTTTACTTCTGAGAATCTTCTGGCAAAGGCTGGCGGTGAGATTGCTGCCAACAAGGTAGAGGAGAAGTTGGGTGAGTATTACAGCAAGTTTGGTTTCTGCGGCTCAAATACCTATTTCACCTTCAAAACTGATGGAACTTTCGCTGCCAAGATAGATGGCAAGTCATGGCAGGGCAATTATACTTTTGATGAGAAGACTCATGCCATTCAGATGAAGGGCTTGCTCTTGAGTATGTCGGGCTATGCTACGAAGACTACCAACGGCATCAGCCTGCTCTTCGACCAGACAAAGTTGCTCAACCTCATCAAGACCATGGGTGCCCTCAAGGGCAGTTCTACCCTCAGCGCTATCGGTACTATCGCCAATAATTACGATGGTATGCGTGTAGGTTTCGAGATGACTAAGTAATCCTGAAGGATAGAATCCATAACTGAGCCTTCTGTTGGAGTGGGCTCAGTAGATGATAATCGCCCTGTAAGAAGTAAAGCATCTTTCAAGCTATGCTTTGCTCTTTACAGGGCGATTTTTCTTGTTTATTTCACGTTCAGTTTCAATGTCTTTACATCCTTGCTGTTGGTTCCTATCATAATCTGGAAGTCGCCTGGTTCTATCACGTGCTTCAGATCTGCGTTGTAGAACTTGAGCATATCTGGGGTGATATCAAAGCTTACCTCCTTGCTTTCACCTACTGCCAGATGGATGCGCTGGAAGCCTTTCAGTTCCTTTACAGGGCGGGAGATGCTGGCTACCATGTCACGGATGTAGAGCTGCACAATCTCGTCGGCATCGCGGGAACCGTTGTTCTTAATGGTGACGCTAGCTGTAATCTTCTTGCCATCCTGCCATTCGGTAGCCTCCTCATTGCTGATGCCGGCCTCCTGGCTGCTCAGGCGGAAGTTGCTGTACGAAAAGTAGGTGTAGCTCAAACCGTAACCGAAAGGATAGAGCGGACCATTGCTTACATCCAGACAGTTGCTGGCAAACTTGGCAAACTTCTCATTATCGTCTGCTACAGGGCGTCCGGTGTTCTGATGGTTGTAGTAGAGAGGCTCCTGACCGGTAGTCTTAGGCATCGAAGTGGTGAGCTTACCCGATGGCGATTTGTCGCCAAAGATGACATCGCAGAGAGCATCGCCCATCTCTGAACCTCCAAACCATACATTCATGATGGCTGGTACATGGGCTTTTTCCCAAGTAAGAACCGTAGGACGGCCCGCAAAGTTGAGGAGCACTACAGGCTTGCCCGTCTTCAGAAGTTCGGCAAGCAGTTCGCGCTGTACGTCCGGCATCTCCAGGTTGGTACGGCTACCGCATTCGCCGCTCATCTCGGCACTTTCGCCCATAGCACATACTATCACGTCGGCCTCTTTCGCAATCTTCAGCGCTTCAGCCTTCATCTCAGCCTCGTTGCCCCAGTTGATTGGCTTGCCGCATTCGCCGTTTTGCTGCAGTTCCTGATTGCGCCAGATATTGCTTCCCTGGGCATATAATAAGGTGGCTTTTCCGGCAAGTGCATGCTCCATTGCCTCCTTGATGGTGGTATATTTAGATGGTACCTGAGCCACGCTCCATGTACCGGCTATATTGTTTCGGGTGTCGGCAAGCGGACCTATCAGGGCTATCTTTCCTTCCTTCTTCAGTGGCAGGATATTGCCTTCGTTCTTCAGGAGCACGAAGGTCTCTGCTGCTACATCGCGGGCTGCCTGACGGTTCTCAGCGGTATAAATCTCGCTCTTGCTGCGCTTGGTGTTGCAGTAGCGGTAAGGGTCGCTGAACAGGCCCAGTTTATATTTCGCTTCCAGGATGCGGCGGCAGGCGATGTTCACATCCTCCTCGCTCACCTTTCCTTCTGCTATGCTCTTAGCCAGATGCTTTACGAAGGCGTTGGAGCACATATCCATGTCGGTACCAGCCTTCAGCGCCTGTTCTGAAGCCTCCTTGAGGTCTTTTGCCGTTCCGTGCTGCAGAATCTCGGCGATAGAAGCGTAATCGGTAACTACGAAACCGTTGAATCCCCACTGCTTTCTCAAGACATCGGTCATCATCCATTTGTTGGTTGTAGCAGGTATGTAGTCGATGAGATTGAATGAAGACATCACGCTGCCTACGCCAGCCTTCACCACTGCCTCGTAAGGTGGAAGATACTGGTTCATCATGCGCATGCGGCTCATATCTACCGTGTTATATTCCTTACCGCTCTCAACGCCTCCGTACAGGGCAAAATGCTTCAGACAGGCCATGATGCGGTTGGCTCTCAGAATCTCTTCTGTGCGCATATCTACGCCCTGGTAGCCCTGAGTCATCGCTGCTCCCATCACGCCGCTCAGATAAGGATCCTCGCCATTTCCTTCGCTTATTCGTCCCCAGCGGGCATCGAGCGCAATGTCTACCATAGGAGAGAATGTCCAGTTGATGCCGTCGGCACTGGCTTCCTTGGCCGATACTTCGCCTACCTTCTTCATCGCCTCGGTATCCCATGAGCAGGAAAGGGCGAGAGGGATAGGGAACATCGTTTCGTAACCATGAATTACGTCCATACCTACGAGCAGCGGGATGCCCAGACGGCTGTTCTTGATGGCGATTTCCTGCAGAGCCTTGATTTTATCGAGCCCTTTGATATTGAAAACTCCGCCCATGTTGCCTTGGGCGATATCGCTGCCTACCTGAGTATCAAGTGCGCCGCCGGTGGTGATGTCGCCAGCTACCATCAGGTTCAGCTGACCTATCTTCTCCTGTAGCGTCATCTTCGCCATCAGTTGGTCGATATACTCCTTCATGGGTAGAATCTTGCCTTTCTTGGTTGTGGCAGTTACTTTTTTCTTAGGGGCTGCTGTATGGGCGAAAGCAGGTGCTGCCATAGAACCAGCCAAAAGAAATGTGAGTGATAAAAGTGCTGTTCTCATTGTTTATTATGTTAATTGTTATTTTTGATGCTTATCTTCTGCAAAGATAATAAAAAAGATGATACGATGCGCGATAGAAATGTTAAAATGTGGATGAATTTTCCTTTTTCAGATAAAAATGTATCTGATAATGAGATGGATAAGAAAAATGAAGAATATATAAAAAGTGGATGCGGTATAGACGAAAAATGCGAAGAAATCTATATTTCTTCTATATTTGATTTGTCGTTTCCGATTTTTTTATTACTTTTGCACATGAAACCTCATGAAAATAAATCAATCTTAAACGGAATCAAGTTGATGTATCGCGTAAATGAATTATGGGGAAAGGCATTCTTCTTCCTGCTCTTTGTCTTGATGCCTCTTTCTCTTGCAGCAAAAACAACAGATAATATAGAGCAGCTTTTCCAGAGTCTGGACAACGCCATTGCCCATTCGGCTGATTATGTGAAGGTACGTGAAGCCCGAATTCGCGATTGGGAGCAGAAACTGAAGACCGCCAGGCGCCTAAGCAGTAAGTATGATGCCTGCTTTGCGCTCTTTGAGGAATACCGCTCCTACAAGAACGACATGGCGCTGAAATACATCAACCAGTGTATGGAACTTGCCTTCAGAATGGGCGATAAAAAGAAGGTGGGAAATGCCAAGGCGCTGCTTGCTTTCCAGGAATCTACCACGGGCGATTATGCCGAATCGTACGACCTGCTGAAGTCTGTCAATATCGCTGATCTTGATGCTGAGGGCAAACGCAACTACCTCTGGGCTTGCCAGCACCTGTATGGCGAGATGGCATATTATTCCAACGTTCCTTCCTTGAAGAAATATTATGCCGGCAAGCATAATGCCTATCAGGCTGCAATAGACAGCACATTCAGCCATGATGATGACCTTTATCTGCAGATGCAGGAGGTGAGGACACGAGATGCAGGCAATATGAAGGAGGCTTTGCGATTGAGCGATAAGCGGCTGGCGATGACGAAACCGGGCACCCATCAGTATGCCATCGTTCAGTTTTATCGCGGCATGACCTACAATCAGTTTGGTGATAAAGAACAGTTCCTCCGCTGCCTCTTGCGTTCTGCTATCTGCGATGTCCAGTTGGCTGTGATGGACCAGGGGTCTCTCTGGGAAGTTGCCAATCTTCTCAACGCCGAACTGGGCGAGCAGAAGCGCTCTCATGAGTATATCAAGTTTGCCTGGAAGTCGGCTACCGTTTTCAATACGCCTATCCGCAGCCGCCAGATCATGCCTGTGCTCACGCAGATTGAGGAGGGATATCAGAAAGAACTTTCAGCGAGCAACCAGCATCTGCGGCTCATGGTAGCGTGTTCAGCCTTGCTTCTCTTTGTGGTTATGCTCTTGCTCTACTATGTCAACAAGCAGCGCAAGCGCATTGCTGCGGCCCATCATAAGCTGAAGGAAACCAACCATGCCTTGCAGTTGGCAAATGAGCGTCTTAACGAGATGAACCAGTCGCTCAATGAGATGAACCAGTCACTCAACGAGAGTAACAAGATGAAGGAAGTATATATTGGTCGATTCCTGCGCCTTTGTGCCATCTATGTCGACAAGATAGAGACCATGCGCAAGCGAGTAGTGAAACTGGTGAAGGCAAGAGAACTCAACAAACTGCTGGAGCAGATGCAGGCTGGCGAAGCCTACATGGGCGAGCTGTATGAGTATTTCGATTCCGCCTTCCTGAAGCTCTTCCCTGACTTTGTTGAGGAGTTCAATGCCCTCTTGAGACCTGAAGAGCGTATCGTGCTCGAAGATGACAGCCGTCTTTCTACCACCCTCCGTATCTTTGCCCTTATCCGTCTGGGCATCGAGGACAGTTCTAAGATTGCCGAGTTCCTTCACTATTCTGTGAACACTATCTATAATTATCGCGCCAAAATCAAGAATAGTGCCATCTGTGACAGGGAAGAGTTCGAGCAGCGTGTGAAGCAGATTGGCATGAAATAAGCCTTTCTGGGCGTGATGGCGCAAACTTGCGAAAATTCAGGAGTAAATGCTGCAGATATCCATGCACGGTGTTTTACCGTATTATGTGGGTTAACTGTCCGATAATCAGAGTGTTTGTTGTTTTTGGAGAAAGAGTAAACACTTCGGGGTACCCATACGCTGTGTTTTACAGCGTCATGTATGTTAACAGTCCGATAATCAGCATGTTAGTTGCTTTTAGAAATGAGTAAATGCTTCAGGTACCCATGTGTCGTGAAACACGACACATGGGTAGTCATCTGATAATCAAAATATTGATGTTTGTGTATCCCCGTTTCTACGAGTTTGTCGATAGGATGAAAAGCAGGGGAATACAATAAAAGTTTGTTACGGCGTTTCACCGTAACAAACTTTTATGCGTTATATTTATTTCTTCCCTCCGTTCAATTTCTCAGAATCGAATCATTCTTTTAAAAGAGCTCGAAGGCTTTCTTGAGCTTCAGGTTATCGGCTGCATTACCAACAAGAGCCTCAAACTTTCCGGCTTCAGCCTTCCAGGATGAAGATGCCTCATCGTAGAAACTGAGGGCCTCTTTGCTGATGGTGATGCTGATATCCTTGCTCTCACCTGGCTGGAGATAAACCTTCTGGAATCCCTTCAGTTCCTTCTGAGGTCGGTCTACCGATGCCTTGACATCGTGGATATAGAGCTGAACCGTCTCGGCTCCGGCACGCTTACCTGTATTCTTTACGTTTACGGTAAAGGTGATTGTGCCGTCCTGCTTCATCTGCATCTTGTCGCTGCGGAGATTAGAGATGGCAAACTGGGTGTAGCTCAAGCCGTGACCGAATGCAAAGGTAGGCTTGATGCGCTCCTTATCGGTCCAGCGGTAACCTACATAGATGCCTTCCTTATATTCCTCATCAATGATGTTGCCCT
Source organism: Segatella copri (assembly GCF_009494835.1). Lineage (GTDB taxonomy): Bacteria > Bacteroidota > Bacteroidia > Bacteroidales > Bacteroidaceae > Prevotella > Prevotella copri_F. The sequence continues at coordinate 62,774 of NZ_VZBE01000055.1, read as the reverse complement.
TCGTGCTGGCTCCACCTTCCTGACGCCAGGTTCCCGGATAGGTATTGAGTGCATGAGCACCTGTTTCCTTCAGCGAGTTGACCCATGTAAACGGCAACTTGCCGCTAGGGTTTGCATCGCCTGTAAGGATGCTTGCAAGGGCTTCGCCGCTCTCCGAACCGATGAACCAGCCCTGTACGATGCCGGCAACCTTAGCCTTCCAAGGCATAGCTACCGCATTGCCCGAGATGTTGACATAAACGAAGTTTCTGTTTGCCTTAGCCAAAGCCTCGATCAGCTTATCCTGATGGTATGGCAACTCATAATGCTTGCGGTCGTGACCCTCACAGTCCTGAAAATCGCTCTTGTTCAGACCACCAAACATGATGACATAGTCGGCAGTCTTGGCTTTCTCTACGGCTTCGGCTATCAGTTTAGCCTCGCTGCGCTTGTCTTCCAGGTTCTGGCCGGTTGTAACGCCATTGTAGTTGCCCGTTACATCGCCCACATATCCGCGGGCATAATCTACCTCGATGCCGTCCTTGCCCAGGCGCGTCTTCAGACCATCGAGAGGCGAAATCTCGCGCTGTACCTTGAGCGAAGAAGATCCTCCGCCTACGGTCATCATCTTGATGGCATTCTCGCCTACTACCAGTATGCGCTTAGCCTTCTGGGTGTTGATAGGGAGCACATTGTTCCTGTTCTGGAGCAATACGATGCCTTCCTCAGCAATCTGTCTGGCTGCTGCATAATGGCTCTCGGAACAGAGGAAACCATGAGGACGGTTCGGATTCATCGTGGTGCGATAGAAGAGGCGCAATACGCGGCGCACCTTATCGTCCAGCTCCTTCTGGGTGAACTTGCCTTCCTGTATGGCCTTCATATAAGGCATGGAGAGATAATAGTTGTCGTAGGCATTGGTAGCGCCCATCGTAAGACCGTCTGTCCAGGTGCCGAACTCCATATCCAGCCCGTTCTTTACAGACTGCTCCAGGTCGTGGGCACCGCCCCAGTCGCTTACCACGACACCGTCATACTTCCAGTCGCCCTTCAGAATCTTGTTCAGGGTCCACTGGTTGTGGCAGTTGTGCTCATTCTTATATAGGTTGTAGGCTCCCATGATACCCCATGTCTTACCCTTCTCAACAGCCGCCTTGAAGGCAGGGAGATAGATTTCATGGAGAGCACGGTCGCTGACGATTACGTTGACCTGATGGCGGTATTCCTCATCGTTGTTCAGGCAATAGTGCTTTACGCAGGCTGATACGCCCTTAGACTGCAATCCCTGGATATACGGCACAACCATGATGCTTGCCAGGAACGGATCTTCGCCCATATACTCGAAGTTGCGGCCATTGAGAGGCGTGCGGTAGATGTTGACGCCAGGGCCCAGAATCATGTCCTTGCCGCGATACAGGGCTTCTTCGCCCAATGCTTCGCCATAGATGCGGCTCATCTGCGGATTCCATGATGCGGCAAGACAGGTGAGGGCAGGGAAGGCTACACAGGAGTCGTTGGTCTGACCAGCCTGTTCCCACTCATCCCACAATACGTCAGGACGCACTCCGTGAGGTCCGTCATCCGTCCAGAAGTCAGGAAATCCCAAACGTGGTACACCGGCTGATGAAAACTTGCTCTGAGCATGGATGATGCGTATCTTCTCTGCCAGCGTCATGCGGGAGATGGCATCATCGATGCGCTGCTCTACCGGTTTGGTCTGGTCGAGATAGACAGGCAATTGTCTGGTAGTCTGCTGTGCCTGAGATGGAGCGATGGCTGCAACCGACAGGACACATGATAAAATGAACTGTTTCATAAGTAATATTTATTATGGTTTGTTTATTTCTTGCAGTTGTTTGTTTTGCACACCGCCTCTCACGTTTTTTTTGTGCGTTTAGGCGTATATGCTCATTCATCTGCAAAATTACTAAATAAATAATGAAAAAATGATGTGTGATAAGTGAAAAGTGGATGGGTACAAAAATATAACTTTTGTAAGTTGTTGATAATGAGAAGTATAATGAGTGATGTGCGTTATTGAAAAGTGGCAGAGTGTGAACACTGAAATATACTGATATAACGTTTCAGGGGTGTTCTAGCCTCATTTTCTCCATTTTACCCCATCCACTTTCGTATAGTTATAAAAAATAGATAAGTATCTGAAAACTAACGATATAAGTTGTTTGAAGCAAGTGTTTTTCCCACTTATCTGTTGAAGGTGCTAGGAATTATCAAAAAAACATATTATATTTGCAATCGAAAACACGGCTTAACGCATTTTAGGAAATGCACAGCCGCACAGTCTTATACATTATTATAATAGAGTGAACTAACAAACAGATATTTTTCTAAACTAATAATCGAATATGAAAACAAAAAGTCTATTGCTGGCGACTGCATTATTGATGTCGACGTCAGCGCTCGCACAGAAAAACACCTTTAAGGGTGTCGTGTTGGATGACCTGGGTGAACCCGTTATCGGAGCCACCGTACAGGTTAAAGGCGTCAAGGGTGCCGGTGCAATTACCGACCTTGATGGTAACTTTGTCATTGATGCAGATGCTAACCAGACCTTGGTTATCACCTACATTGGCTACAAGGATGCAGAGATTCGTCCTTCAGCCAACATGAAGATTACTCTGAAACAAGACGACAAGGCTTTGGATGAAGTGGTTGTTGTAGGTTACGGTGTTCAGAAGAAGAGCGTGGTAACTGCTGCTATCGCTAAAGTGAGCACCGAAGATTTGGCTGGCAAGAGCCCAGTGCGTGTTGATAACGCATTGAAGGGTCTGGCTGCCGGTGTCAACGTAACCTCTTCTTCAGGACAGCCTGGTGCATCTCCTAAAGTCCGTATTCGCGGTACAGGTACTATCAGCAATTCAGATCCTCTCTACATCGTAGACGGCATGCCTATCGAGGGTGGTCTCGACTATCTCAACCCTAGTGATATCGAGAGTATCGAGGTGTTGAAGGATGCTGCTTCGGGTGCTATCTATGGTGCCCGTGCTGCCAACGGTGTAATTCTCGTAACCACCAAGAAGGGTAAGATAGGAAAGGCACAGATCAACTATAACTTCTCTTACGGTTGGCAAAGCGCATGGAAGAAGCGTGATGTAACAAGCGCCACTGACTACGCCATCCTTCAGAACGAGCGTGCAGTGAATGGTGGTCAGGCTCCTATCTTTGCTGATCCATACAAACTGACTGACTCTAATGGCAATCCTATCAATGGATTTGGTACTGATTGGCAGGACTTGGTATTCAACGACAATGCCCCTGTACAGAACCATGAGGTAAGCATCAGTGGTGCATCCGATAAGATCAACTACTACCTCTCCATGGGCTACTACAAGCAGGAAGGTATCGTAGGTGGTAACTACGGACAGAGCAACTATGAGCGTCTCTCTATGCGTAGCAACAACATTTATAATGTATTGGATGCCAGCAAGGATCGCAACTTCCTCAACAAGCTCGATGTAACCGTCAACATGGCTTACACCCGTGTAAAGAGTACAGGTATCGATGCTAATAGTAATGGCTCAGTATTGGGTAGTGCCCTCTATCTTGCTCCAACATTGGCTCCTACGGTAACCAATAGCAATGTGGCGAAGAAGTATTATAATACCTACGAGGATCCTAATACATACGATGCAGATGGTAATATTACAGGTACTCGTGATACTTACGAGCTTCTTCGTGATGCCAATGGCAACTATTATACCATCCCAGGTATGGGAGGTACCTATCAGGAGATGAACAACCCTCTTGCCATGATGGCGCGCCCAGCAGCTAAGAACTGGTCACATAAGTTTGTGCCTAAGTTCTCTATCGACCTCCAGCTCTGGGATAACTTGAAGTATCATTTCACTTATAGTGCAGACCTCAGCTTCTGGGGTTCAGATAGCTACACCGCATCCAAGTATTACCTCTCTGGTAACGTCAAGGCTGAGCATACCCAGGCTTACAAGAGTTCTGACAAGGGTATCAACTGGCAGGTGGAGAATACTTTGACATACGATAAGACTATTGGCAAGCATAGTTTTGCTGTTGTCTTAGGTCAGAGTGCAATGAAGAATAAGAGTGATTATCTGAACGGCAGCCGTTGGAATCTTGTGAATGTAAACAAGCCTTCTATCGACTATGCTACTGGTAAATATAGCCAGACCATCGTGAAGGATGCTGAAGGTAACATCATCTCTGTAGGTGCTCCAACCATTGAGCATGCTGTATCAGGTGGCAATAATGTAGTGCATGCTATATCTTCTCTCTTCGGTCGATTGAGCTATAACTATGATGAGAAGTACATGCTTCAGGCTACAATCCGCCGAGATGGTTCAAGCCGTTTCGGACCATCTCATAAATATGGTACCTTCCCATCTGCCTCTATCGGATGGAATATTATGAACGAGAAATTCATGGAAAGTACTCGCGATTGGTTGAGCAACTTGAAGTTCCGTGCCAGCTGGGGTAAGAATGGTAATGATAACATCGGTGACTTCCGTTATACCGTATTGACCGCTATGGGCAACAACGTGCTCTTCGGAAAGAATGCAGTCAAGTTTAATGGTTCTAAGGCGAATGCCACAGCCAATGAAGACTTGAAGTGGGAGGAGAGTGAGCAGACTGATATCGGTTTCGACTTCGGTTTCTTCGGCAGTGCGCTGACATTCTCAGCTGACTATTATGTAAAGAAGACCAACGGTATGTTGATTACTATGCCTATCCCAAGCTACGTAGGTGAGACCAAGCCAATCGGTAACGTGGGTGACATGAAGAACTCAGGTCTTGAGTTTGAGCTCGGCTATAAGTGGCACATCTCTGATGCTCGCTTCAATGCCAAGGCTAATGTTACCTATCTGCACAATGAGTTGACCAACCTCGGTAATGATACAGGTTACATCGACCTCGATGGCTTCCTGGGTATCTCTGGTGGTGGCACTCGTGGATCTAACGGTCAGCCTTTCCCATACTTCTATGGTTATAAGACAGCTGGTGTGTTCCAGAATATGGCAGAGGTTAATGCTTATACCAATGCAGATGGAAATTTGATCATGCCAGATGCCAAGCCAGGTGATGTACGCTTTGTTGATGTCAATGGTGATGGTAAAATCGATCCAGATGACCGCACCAACATCGGTAATGGTACACCTTCATGGACCTTCGGTTTCAACTTCAATGCTGAGTGGAAGGGTTTCGATCTCAACCTCTTCTTGCAGGGTGTAACAGGTAATAAGGTATTTGATGCTACCTATCGTACAGATGTGTTCTCTGGCAACTTCCCTACTTGGATGCTCGGCAGATGGACTGGTGAGGGTACCTCCAATAAGTATCCTATCCTGAAGAATGGCGATGCTACCAATTGGCAGGTTTCTGACCTCTATATTTGCGATGGCTCTTACTTGAGATTGAAGAACATCTCTTTGGGTTACACCTTGCCAAAGCAGCTTACACAGAAGTTGTCTATCAGTCACTTGCGTTTCTACGTGATGGCAGAGAACCTGATTACCTGGACCAAGTATTGGGGCTTCGACCCTGAAATCTCATCAGGTGGAACTTCTCTCGGTGTAGACTATGGTGTATATCCACAGGCTCGCACCTACACCATCGGCGTAAACCTTTCATTCTAAAATAAGAACCTTTAAAATAAAGACTATTATGAAGACAATAAAATATATAGCTTTAGGAGTGTTGGCAACCAGTATGACACTGGCAAACACATCTTGCAGCGACAGCTTCCTAGAGGTGGAGAACCCATCAGGTGAAAACCTCGAAGAATATTATACCACAGATGCCCATATCAATGAGGCTCTGAATGCGGCTTACGATCCTATCCACTGGCCAGACTGGGGATTGGGACAGTATAATGCTCTCAATATCGATGCCGAGATAATGGGCGATAACTTCTGGGTAGGCGGTTCTAACAAAACCGATCAACAGCACTGGCACATGCTTGCCAACTATGAGGCAAATGCCAGCAATACCCTTAGCTCACTTTGGACAGTGGACTACTCAGGCATCAAGCGTTGTAATGACCTCTTGAAGTATTTGGGCTGGGCAGAGGCTAATCTCACTGCTGCCAACAGGGCATCTTATGAGATGCAGGGTAGAGCCCTCCGTGTATATTTCTACAATAACTTGTGGCACTACTTCGGCAATATTCCTTTCTATCTGGAGAACTTGTCTGCTCCTTACACAGCCCCACAGCTCAAGGCTGATGAAGTATATGACAAATTGATAGTAGAGCTTGAGGCTGTAATTGACTCCAAGGTCCTGCCAATGCGTTGGGACGATGCCAACTGTGGAAGAATATCGCAGGCCATGTGCTATATGATGTATGCCGAGATGGTGATGTTTCAGAATGACAAGACTCGCTATCCTAAGGCTCTCCAGTATATGCAGGAGCTCATCACCGACAAGAGTGACTATGATATAGTAGACGATTACGCCTCTATTTGGAAAGAGAGCGGCGAATGGTGCAAGGAGAGCATCTGGGAAGTAAACTATGAGGATGGTAACAACGAGCGTGGTTGGAATTCACCATTGGCTATTGGTGGTACAATATTGCCTACCTTGATTTCTCCAAACTCTTGGCCTGGTGGCGATGGTTGGAACCAAGGCGGTGACGGTTGGGGATTCCTACCTGTTCGTACCGAAACCTATGCTCTGTTTGCTGACAACGACAAGCGCCGTGATGCTACTGTATGGGACTGTCGTGGCGTGAAATATACCAAACGTTATGAGGATACTGGTCTTTGGCTGGCCAAGTATCGTCCGTTCACAGAGAACAATGCTGACGCAGGTTTCGATAATAACCTTAACTATAATAACAATCTCCGTGTATATCGCTTGGCTGAGGCTTACCTCAATGCTGCAGAGCTTTTGTTGGAGACAGGTGGCGATGCTAATCAGGCTAAGGATTATGTGAATAAGATTCGCAACCGTGCAGGAATCGCAGAGCTTGGAGCCGTAACTCTGGATGATGTTATCAATGAGCGCCGCTTGGAGTTTGTGGGTGAGGGTAAGCGTTACTTCGACTTGGTTCGTACAGGCAAGGCTGCCAGCGTATTGGTGCCAGATGAGTATGGCTATCGTACCAATTCTTGGACAGAATCTAAGAAGTATATCCCAATTGCTCAGGCAGAGCTTGACTCTGATCCTGCTTTGGTTCAGAATAATTATTAAAACTTATTAAGGTAGAGGAACAATAGTTTCCTCTACCCCCTAATAAAATATTAACTTTAAGATTTCAGCAATATGAAAAAGATATTTCGAAATATGGCTTATGCTCTTCTGGGTGGATTGATGCTCAGCGCATGTTCTGCAGAGGAGTTCTCTGGTGCCAACGGTGAGTTGCCTAATGTAGCCGACTTTGCCGACAACTTCAAGATTGATGTAGACCAAGAGACCAACACAGCCAACTTTTCTTTTGGTGGTGCAGAGGGAGTAAGCCCGGTATGGGTGATAGATGGTGCCTATTCTTCTGCTTTCAACCTCTCTAAGTATTATCGCAAGAAGGGTACTTACGATGTGGAGTGCTTTGTGAAGAATCGCAATGGTATTAGCAAGGAGAGCGTCAAGAAGCAATTCACGGTGGAGAAAACCAAGATGAATGGCTTCGCAGGTTTCGTAGAGGATAGTGAGTTTAATCTCTTCAAGAGAATTACCTTCCCTGAAAAACCTTCTGCTGGCTATTATGCTCCAGGATGGACCCAAATTGCTGACCCGGTTTGTAGCTACAGCAAGGGATGCTATACATTGAAGCTCCCTAAGGCAACTACCGAGCGTTGGCAAGCTCAGGTTCCTTTCAAAAACTTAGGTATCTCTACTAGCGCAGATAAGCATTATGACTTCTCTTGCATCATTACATCTGCCAAGGGACATAATGCCGTTAAAGTGAAACTTTGTGATTCTGGCGCAGGTGGTGATGACATCATTCTCTTTGACTCTAAGGATGTAAATACCGGTCTTGAGGCAGGAGAGCCTAAGTGTATTTTCGGCTCAGACCTCGAAGGTAAGGATATTCAAAACCTGAAGGTGGTATTCGACTTTGGTGGAAATCAGGCTGATGATGAAATCATGATAGAAAGTCTGGTGTTAAAAGATCATGCCAACGATGACGGTACTGTGGTTCCGGTAGAATTGAAGGTGCCATTCGACTATAATACAGCTGGAAACCTTTGGAAGGATGTAGATGAGAATCAGTCATTCGTAAACACCAATTGGTTTGGTGATGCAGGATGGGCACCTATCGAGTGTACTCCTGTTGTCAAGCATGAGGGTAACAAGCATTCTATCGTGATACCTGTAGAAACTCCAGCTGAGCAGTGGCACGCACAATGGGCTTTGACAGAAGTTCCTGTCGCTATCAAGATGGGACAGAAAGTTGATTTCTCTTGTAAAGTAAAAACTTCTGCTCCGTTACCTCTTGCAACCTTTAAACTTTGTGATACAGGCAATGATGATAGCTTCTTGTTTGCTGATATGTATACTGATATACAAGGTGAATATGTTGTCCGTTATGATGATGCCGTGATTAAAGGTAAGAATCCTGGAGATATGGCCAAAATAAAACTTGTAATGGACTTTGCCGGTGCTCCTAAGGATGCAGAAATAACTGTCAGCGATATCGTTTTGATTGTGAAATAGGCTTTAGGTTTTATAGGTTTATATAGAATTATACAGGAGCTGCTCCTATAAATAAGTAAGTAGGAGTGGCTCCCTTTCTAAATTTTAAATGACATGAAATTCTTGAAAATATTTTCCTTCCTTCTCTCGCTTATGCTGCTTTCTTGCAGCAGCAGCTCTTCTGACGGCGATGGAGAGGTGACGATATCCTGCTCTCCTACGCGCATAGATGTTCCTGCCAAAGGCGGTACTTATAAAATCATGATTGTGGCTTCTGAAGGAGGTTGGGAAGCGAGAGCATCCTTCCCTGGAGAAGGTCCTACGGCAAATGTATACCCTTGGTTTAAAGTGAGTGCCAGCGGTAATAACAAAGCTATGGGTATGGTAACTGTAGATGTGGAAGAGAATAAATCGTCTGTAGCTCTTGACGGAAGTGTCGAGATTTCATTAGAGGATAAGAAGGTATCGGTGCCAGTGCATCAGGCTGGAAAACAGGTTACTCCTATTGAAGGGGGCGAAATGGTGATTCCGGAAGGTTACGAACTGGTTTGGAATGATGAGTTTAATGAAGGCTCAGAGTTGAATAGTACCGACTGGCGTCATGAGGTGCAGAAGTCGGGCTGGGTGAATAATGAACTTCAGAATTATGTGAATGGCTCTGCTGATGGCAAACGCGTAACAGAAATTGCAGATAACCGGCTTTACATCAACTGTTTCAAGGGCAGCAACGGCAAGATTTATTCGGGTCGCGTATATGCTCACGAAACCCAGGGCTGGCTTTACGGTATCTTCGAAGCTCGCATCAAATTGCCTAAAGGTAAGGGCACATGGCCTGCTTTCTGGATGATGCCTTGCAACAATGATTTCGGAGCAAATCCTTGGCCTAAATGTGGCGAGATTGATATTATGGAAGAGGTAGGCGTTAATCCTAACTATACTTCTTCGTCGCTCCATACTGAGAAGTTTAATCACGTGATGAAAACTCAGATTACTAAGGAACGCCAGACTGCGGGTGCTGAAGACGGTTTCCACGTTTATCGCCTTGAGTGGACTCCTGATTATATCAAGACCTATGTGGATGGTAAGGAACTGCTCAATTTCAACAATGATGGTAAAAATGATGTGGGTTCATGGCCTTTCAATAAACCATTCTATGTTATCCTCAACCTGGCTTGGGGCGGTGATTGGGGCGGCATGAAGGGTGTTGACGAAAGCGCCCTCCCTGTTCAGATGGAAGTGGATTACGTGAGAGTATTCCAGAAAAAATAAGGCTTGATTTTTTTAACTATATAAATAATAAGGTCTTAGGAGAAGTCGTATCTGCACTTACTCCTAAGACTTTTTCTTTTGTTCTAATTTCGCTCTTTTTATTGTCTTTTTCTGCTTTTCTTGCTTACAATTTGCTCATTTCGAATAAAAGTTATAATTTTGCAGCATAATTTCAAAAATCAGGAAAATAGAATGAAACAGAATAATAGTAATTTATTATATCATCTTGTGGCTTTTGTCACCGTAGCCATCTGGGGAACCACCTTTGTATCTACCAAGGTGCTGATGCTGAACGGACTTTCGCCAGCACAGATTTTTACGCTCCGTTTCAGTATCGCATACATGATGATGCTGATGGTGAATCATAAGCGGATGTTTGCTGATAGCTGGAAGGATGAGTTTAAAATGGCGATGCTGGGTATTACGGGCGGTTCGCTCTATTTCCTGAGCGAGAACGAGGCGATGAATTATACCACAACTACCAATACATCGCTCATCGTATGTTCCTGTCCGCTTTTTGCTACCTTGCTGGTTCGTCTGGTTTATCGCCATTCTTCGCGCATCAACATGGTACAGCTGTTGGGCTCTCTGCTCGCTTTTGTAGGTATGATTATCGTGGTACTGAATGGCAGATTCGTGCTGCATCTGTCGCCTGTAGGTGATGCCTTGGCTTTTACGGCATGTATGAGCTGGGCTGTCTATTCGCTCCTGATGAAATCGGTATCGGGCGATTATGGCGCAGCTTTTATTACCCGCAAGGTCTTCTTCTATGGTGTGCTTACCATCTTGCCTTATTATCTTATCATCCCTGGCTGGCCGGCATGGGATGTGTTTACGAAACCTCAGGTGGTGGGTAATCTCTTGTTTCTGGGCTGTTTGGCATCCATGATATGTTTCCTTACCTGGAACTGGTGTATCTCTAAGCTGGGTGCCGTGAAAGCTACCAACTGGGTTTATTTCAATCCTATCACCACTATGATTTTCGCCTCTCTGGTATTGGACGAAAAGATTACTCCTTACTTCCTGGCAGGTGCCTGCTGCATCCTGGCAGGTATGTATATTGCGGATAGAATGACGAAGTCGGAATAAAAAATGACGAAGTCGGAATAAAAAAAAGTTTCCTCTATTTAGAGGAAACTTTAAGTGGGTTTCTTAGTGCATCGAGGTAGTCCTTGATGCGAATCTGCCATTCTGCATAGCTTCTCACATCATATTTACTCCAGGCTGCACCAAAATAGTAGCTGTATCTTTCTCCGTCTTTCAAGCCTCGTTTCAAGCCGAGTGCATGACCGGTAGCACCATCGTGCTTCTCATCGAAGAGCTGGTAGTAGGTATTGTCAACACCATAAGGGAAGAGAACGCCTACGTAAACCTGCGAATTGTTTACTTCGATATTGTCTGTTGGATCGGCATAACTTACATAATCCTTTGCGAAAGTCTTGGTTTCGGTATCCTCTTCGTGGATAGGGAAACCGGTAGCAAAATCGGTAGGGGTAGTCAGTCCGTCATACCATACGGTCATCTTGTTGAAATTGCTGCCCTTGTCGAGCGAGATGATACGGTGTTCTACCACATTCTTCATATCGCCTACGGTAGATGGATTGTAAGTCAATTCTACGGTAAAGCGGAGAGGACCATTGTCCAGAATCTTATAATCCTTATAGCAGTAAGGCAATACCTGATTCTTGCCAACCATCAGACTAGGAGCGCCCAAACCGAGTGTGGCGCCTACACGATACGGATCCTGTCCGTTTCCATGATCCAGATGGAAGGAGGTGATGATATCCAGTTCACGTGATTCTGCCCACAGAGCCTTAGCCTGTTCTGTGAGTTTTGCTGCTTTCGCCTTATTCTTTTCGTTTTTAGCCAGTTTCTCAAGTGCTCTTGCCTTTGCATCAATCTTATCGCCCTTGATATTTCCGTTCATATCCTTGATGTATCGGTCGTAAACCACGTTATCCGGTGTATTCTTAACCCAGATATCGGTACCGAAAGAACGTTCTCCGCTGCGCTGTAGGGCAGGGCCGTAAACGCGATAAGCACAACGGTCATTTTCCCAGGCAAGATCGTCTTTGCGCATCTTATAGAGCGCTCCTGTAGCCCAAACTTTCTGTGGATAAGGCTTGCCAATGCTTACATAATAGGTGGCAGAGCCATGTGGACGTACGCTGGCATCAATCAGGAGATTACCGTCATAAGTAATCTGTGAACCGATTTGCTGACCTTTCTTGTTCTTTACGATGTAAGCTTCGCCTTTCTTAGGTGTAGCATTACCCAATTTAGCCTTTATCTCGCTCATGCTGAGGGAGATGAGCTCAGTGCGCTGTGCAGCTGTAGGATTGCTTACTGTGATGGTAGCTTGCTGTGCATAGCTGTAGTTAGAACTTGCCAATGCCAAGAGCATCATGATGCTCTTTACCATTTTGCTTTTCATTTTTTCCATATTGATTTGTCTTTTTGTGTAATACGAATGAATAGTTGATATTACTTATATAATATTTGTTCAGGTTTTTATTAGGCGTTCCGCCGGATTTACTGTCCGGCGGAGCGTTATGGAAATTTCTTATTCCTCAATGACTGAAATCTGCATAGAAACATCCTCTTTTGGGCGATCGCCACGCAATGTTTCGCAGTTCTGAATCTTTTCTACGATGTCAAGTCCTTCCTCCACTTCACCGAAAACGGTGTATTGGTTATCGAGGAAAGGTGTTCCGCCTACTTCAGTGTAAGCCTTCTGCTGCTCTTCGGTAAACTTAGGATAGCCCTGCTCCTTGCAGCGCTTCTTGGTTTCATCCACCAGTTCATCCTGGAGTTTCATCAGCCCCTCACGGTCGCGGTTGCGGCGGAAGTTCATGATTTCATCATGATGTTCTTTGGCAAGCTGGTTGAAGATGTTCTGCTCCATCTGCATGCCCATCTGCTTCTCCATCTGCTTCAGTTCATTCTGCTTGTAGGTCTTTCCCCATACAATATAGAACTGGCTACCGCTGCTCTCTCGTTCTGGGTTTACCTCATCTCCCAAACGGGCTGCGCTCAAGGCTCCACGCTTGTGGAAAAGTTGTGGATAAACGAACTCGGCAGGGATGGTATAGTCAGGACCACCTGTGCCCAGCATCTTGCCTTTAGGAGCGCCTTTGCTGTCTGGATCGCCGCCTTGAATCATAAAATCCTTGATGACACGATGGAAGAGAGTGCCGTCAAAATATCCCTCCTTTGCCAACTTCAAGAAGTTGTCACGATGCTGAGGTGTCTCGTCGTAGAGGCGTACCTTGATGTCGCCCTCTGATGTCTTTATCAATACTTTAGCCATAATCGTTTAATTAAATGTTGAATGTTGAGTGTTGAATGTTGAGTGATGAATGTTGAGTGTTGAGTTATATCTTGCTTTTGGCTAGCATAGCCCATTGTGCAATTCAACATTTAACAATCAACATTCAGAATTATTTATAATACTCATTCCACTCCTTCATAGCCTCCTGCCAGTCGGTCTGTTCACCGCTGGCTACAGCTTCCTTCTGTCTCTCTGCCTCGTCGCGAGCCTTGTCTCTTGCACGCTTAGCCTTCATTGCCTCGATGGTGGCATCGTCGAGAATCTGAATGGCGCCACGCTTGATGGCTGCCTGCAACTCCTCTTCTCCGAAAGCCTTGCCAGGCTCATTGAAGTCAGAGATATTGAATTCATAATCCACGCGAAGGTCGTGGCGTATCATTTTCTGTTGTAAACGGTTGCCTGCGTTCTTGAGGCGCAGCAACTTGCCGATTTCCTTGATTTCTCCTGCTGAGTATTTGTTTCTTCCCATTAATATGATTTGATATTATTATTTTTGCGTGCAAAATTAAGCATAATCCTCGATAAAACCAAGAAAAGTTTCAAGGAATTCACAAAAGAATCTCTTTCTCCCTTTACTTTCTTGCCCTTTTTACCCTTTTATCTTTTTACTTTTTTACCTTTTTACCCTTTTACCTTTAAATCACTTCCATGCCTTCTTCTGGTTCAGCTCTATCAGACGGTCGAATTCAAAGTCGGCTTTGATTTTATCCAATATTCTCTTTACGATGATATTCATCACGCTTCCTTTGCTGTAGTTGGCAGAGCACATGAAGTTTACCCGTCCCTCCTTAACAAGCTGGCAGGCAGTCTTCTGTTTATCCTCGTTATCATATACGGCAATCGAGTGACCGCCATGTTCCTTTACCATCTTCATGCAAGGCACATCGGTTTCTCCATCTCCGAAGTATATCATTCGGGGGAAAGGGATAGGGCGCTTTTCGTCGGGGATATACTGGTTCACTCTTCTGTTGTCGCTCACCTGTTTGATACCCTTGTTGATTTTGAAGAGGAATTGCGTTTTGGTAGTATAGTCTACGGCTACGGCTGGCCAATAGGCGATTCCCTCCTTGTTGTAGAGAAAGGAGCAGGCGTAGATGTTCTCAAATTCCTGGGCGATAGGTGTGCCCTCTATCATCTCCTTCAGTCCCGAGGAGTTGATGTAGTGCTTTACGTCCAGTCCGATACTGTTGCCATATTCATTCACGAGCGAAAACCATTGTTTTACGCCGCGGAACAGTTCTACATCCTTGCCGAATTTCTGAAAAGATTCCCGGGTGAGCGAGATATTGTTCTTCTTGGCTTCGTCGAGCATCAGATACATATAGGTCAAAATGCCGTTGGCATCCTTACCCTCTGCAAACTTTCTGTTTTTCTCCCAGAACTCGTCTTTTGTCTTGCCTGTAGCCTGTATGAATCCAAACTCCTGCATATTGCCCGGTGACAGTGTGCCGTCGAAATCATAAACCAGCGCTACCTGTGGTCTCTTCTTTGCCATATCTCGTTCTCCTTTCTTTTATATTTACCCTAAACTGTCTATCTCTTTCGGGGATGTTTTTCTCCCTTAATTTGCAAATATACATAATTTTCAGCGAATTAGCAAACTATTGGGATATAAAAAAATATAATGAAACAAAAAAGGCGTACAAAACTCATTTCTGAGCATTGTACGCCTTTATTATAATATTAATCTGTATTACTTAACCTCTTCGAAATCAGCGTCTTGTACATCCTGAGCGCCATCATTGCCGCCCTGTGCCTGCTGACCACCCTGTGCACCCTGAGGACCTGCCTGCTGGCCGCCCTGATACATCTGCTGGGAAGCAGCCTGCATGACGGTGTTCAAGTTGTTGATAGCTGAATCGATAGCTGCAGCATCACCAGCCTTGTGAGCATCCTTCAACTGCTGCAATGCCTGCTCGATACCTGGCTTCTTGTCTGCAGGAATCTTATCACCGTTATCCTTCAGGAAGTTCTCGGTGGTGAAGATCATGCTGTCAGCCTGGTTCATCTTGTCAATCTTCTCGCGCTCAGCCTTATCAGCAGCAGCGTTCTGCTCTGCCTCAGCCTTCATGCGGTTGATCTCGTCCTCGCTCAAGCCAGATGAAGCCTCGATGCGGATGCTCTGCTCCTTACCGGTAGCCTTATCCTTAGCTGAAACGTTCAAGATACCGTTGGCATCGATATCGAAGGTAACCTCAATCTGAGGAACACCACGGCGAGCTGGAGCAATACCTGTCAGGTTGAACTGGCCGATGCTCTTGTTCTGAGCTGCCATTGGGCGCTCACCCTGCAATACGTGGATGGTAACCTCTGTCTGGTTATCAGCTGCTGTAGAGAATACCTCGCTCTTCTTGCAAGGGATAGTTGTATTGGCATCGATGAGCTTAGTCATCACACCACCCATAGTCTCGATACCGAGAGTCAATGGAGTAACGTCGAGCAATACGATGTCACCAACACCCTCTTCCTTGTTCAGGATGGCACCCTGGATAGCTGCACCTACTGCAACAACCTCATCTGGGTTAACACCCTTAGAAGGCTCCTTGCCGAAGTAGTTCTTAACGAGTGTCTGAACGGCTGGGATACGGCTTGAACCACCAACCAGGATAACCTCGTCGATATCTGATGTAGAGAGCTTAGCGTCACGAACGGCATTCTGGCAAGGTACCAAGCAAGCCTGAATCAGGTTGTGAGCCAACTGCTCGAACTGTGCACGGGTCAAAGTCTTAACCAAGTGCTTTGGCATACCGTCAACGGCTGTGATGTATGGCAAGTTGATTTCGGTAGATGTAGAGCTTGACAACTCAATCTTAGCCTTCTCAGCAGCCTCCTTCAAACGCTGCATAGCCATAGGGTCCTTGCGGAGATCTACGCCTTCCTCAGCCTTGAAGCCATCAGCCAACCAGTTGATGATTACCTGGTCGAAGTCATCACCACCCAGGTGAGTATCACCATTGGTAGAAAGTACCTCGAATACGCCGCCACCGAACTCCAGGATAGAGATATCGAATGTACCACCACCCAGGTCGAATACGGCAATCTTCATATCCTTGTTAGCCTTGTCAACACCGTAAGCCAAAGCTGCGGCTGTAGGCTCATTTACGATACGCTGAACGTTCAAACCTGCAATCTGACCTGCCTCCTTAGTAGCCTGACGCTGTGAGTCAGAGAAGTAAGCAGGAACTGTGATTACTGCATCTGTAACCTCCTGACCGAGATAATCCTCTGCTGTCTTCTTCATCTTCTGGAGAACCATTGCAGAAATCTCCTGTGGAGTATATTTGCGACCCTCGATTTCAACACGTGGATAACCACCCTCGTTTACTACTGTGTAAGGCATTGCCTCAGCTTCCTTCTGGCTCTGAGCGTATGTCTCACCCATGAAACGCTTGATAGAATATACAGTGTTCTTAGGGTTTGTGATGGCCTGACGCTTAGCAGGATCACCTACCTTGCGATCACCATCCTTAACGAAACCTACTACTGATGGAGTAGTACGCTTACCTTCACTGTTAGCGATTACAACTGGTTCGCTACCTTCGAAAACGGCAACACAACTGTTTGTGGTACCCAAGTCAATTCCAATTACTTTTCCCATAATTATATCTTTTTTTATTTTTATCGTTATTAATATGTTATTTATCTCATGAACTGCTGGCTAATGGAAGTCTGCCGAAGATATGCATCTGTCGGGAACCTCTCTATTCAGCGTTCACGCTTTTCGTCATAACAAAGCATGTGCCAAGGGATTGTAAAATTTAAAGTGGCTGACAAGGTGTCAGATAATGCTGACAAAATAAAAGGAATCAAGATATGGGAGGCGATAAAATGTCGCATTCTCCCTATCTTGATTCCTGTAATATGATTGAGAAATCTTTCTTTTCAGATAAAGCTCCTATATATAATAAGGTGTAAACCTTATCTGGCTTTATTTCTGTTCCTTAGCAGCAAGTGCTTCGCGAACCTTAGCTTCCAGTTCATCGAGAAGTTCAGGGTTATCCTTGAGCAAAGCCTTGCAGGCATCGGCACCCTGTCCGAGTTTAGAACCGCCATAGCTATACCAGCTGCCGCTCTTTTCGATGATATCGTTGGCTACAGCCAGACCGAATACTTCACCGGCACGGCTTATGCCTTCGCCAAACATGATGTCGAATTCAGCCTTGCGGAAAGGAGGAGCAACCTTGTTCTTTACTACCTTTACGCGAACCAGGTTACCTACTACCTCATCGCCATCCTTGATGGCTGTTGCCTTGCGGATATCCAAACGCACTGATGCATAGAACTTCAAAGCATTACCACCGGTGGTTGTCTCTGGGTTACCGAACATTACACCAATCTTCTCGCGCAACTGGTTGATGAAGATGCAGGTAGTGTTGGTCTTGCTGATGGTAGAAGTGAGCTTGCGGAGAGCCTGACTCATCAATCGAGCCTGAAGACCTACTACATTGTCACCCATATCGCCTTCGATTTCCTTCTTAGGAGTCAAGGCTGCTACAGAGTCAACAACTACGATGTCTACAGCAGCAGAACTGATCAGCTGGTCTGCAATCTGCAACGCCTGCTCACCATTATCTGGTTGTGAAATCCACAAGTTATCAACATCAACGCCCAATTTAGCCGCATAGAAACGGTCGAAAGCGTGCTCTGCATCAATGAAAGCAGCGATACCGCCAGCCTTCTGCGCCTCTGCGATGGCGTGGATAGCCAATGTTGTCTTACCAGAAGATTCCGGACCGTAAATTTCGATGATACGTCCCTTAGGATAACCGCCTACGCCCAGTGCATTGTCGAGAGCGATACTGCCTGTAGGGATAACTTCGATGTTCTCAACGTGCTCATCGCCGAGTTTCATGATAGAGCCCTTACCGAAGTCCTTTTCTATCTTTGCCATGGCTGCCTGAAGAGCTTTCAGCTTGCCTTCATTGGGATTCAATTTTCCCTCTTGCATTTCTTTTGCCATATCTTATTTAGTTTAAAGTTTAGTCAATTTCCAAATCGCCATCAAACACCTCGTGCCATGGCAGTCCCTGCTTGTTCAACTGCTCCATGAATGGATCTGGGTCGAACTCCTCTACGTTCCATACGCCTGGCTTCTTCCAGATGCCCTTGAGGAACATCATGGCACCAATCATGGCTGGCACACCGGTGGTGTAGCTTACGCCCTGCATACCGGTTTCGTTGTAAGCCTCCTGGTGCTTGCAGTTGTTATAAACGTAGTAGGTGCGCTCCTTGCCATCCTTCTTACCACGGATGCGGCAACCGATAGATGTTTCGCCGTCATAGTTCTCACCGAGATCCTGTGGGTTAGGCAATACGGCCTTGAGGAACTGCAGAGGAACAATCTTCACCTTGGCTGTCTTGCCTGAACCATCTGCCAATGGAGCCTCGTACTCGATTTCGTCGATGCGGCTCATGCCGAGGTTCTGGATGCAGTCGAGGTAGGTGAGATACTGCTGACCGAAGGTCATCCAGAAGCGTGCCTCCTTGATGGTAGGGTAGTTCTTCACCAGGCTCTCCAACTCCTCGTGGTGCATCAGATAGCTCTCGCGAGGACCGATGTTAGGGTAGGTGAGAGGCTTGTGGATAGAGAGAGGGTCGGTTTCAATCCATTCGCCATCCTTATACCAGAGTCCCTTCTGGGTAATCTCGCGGATATTGATTTCTGGGTTGAAGTTGGTTGCGAAAGCCTTGTGATGGTTACCGGCATTACAATCCACGATGTCGAGCACCTCAATCTCATCGAAGTGATGCTTGGCTGCATAAGCGGTGAAGATGCCTGATACACCTGGGTCGAAACCGCAGCCGAGGATAGCGCAGAGACCAGCCTGTTCGAACTTATCCTTGTATGCCCACTGCCATGAGTACTCGAAGTGAGCCTCGTCCTTAGGCTCATAGTTAGCGGTATCCATGTAGTTGCAACCGCAAGCCAGACAGGCATCCATGATAGTGAGATCCTGGTAAGGCAAAGCGAGGTTGATGACAAGCTCAGGCTTGTAGCTATTGAAGAGAGCCTTCAACTGCTCAACGTCGTCGGCATCCACCTCAGCTGTCTGAATATCCATCTTGTAGCCCTTGGCATGGATATCCTTAACCAGCTTATCGCATTTTTCCTTGCGACGGCTAGCAATCATAAACTCGGTGAAAACGTCCTGGTTCTGGACGATCTTGAAGGCAGCCACGGTAGCCACGCCACCTGCGCCAATCATAAGTACTCTACTCATTTATAATCTTATTTTTTTATGTTTATTATTTTAATGTTTATTTTATTTCATCTGCCGAAATCCCCAGGGCATTCATGAGCGAATAACCGAGAATCTCCTGTCTGAAGTTGCCGCCTGGCATGGGCTGCATGGCAAAGAGGGTGATGCGCTTGTCGTCGTCATCTACCTTACGGAGTATCTCGCGGAGTCGGTCGTAAGCATCTCCATCCTCAGAATTTGGGATTACCATCACTCGCTTCACCTCCTTGGCGTTGCATACGGTGCGTGCCACATCTACGAGGAAGTCATCCTTGCCTACCATCTTCTCCTCTGTAGGATAAGAAGAGATGATGAATTCTCCGAGCTTATCATCCTTGAAAGCCTGAGCGTTCAGATCCTTCTCATAGTTGGCAGGGCGGAAGTTCTTCATCGCCATCGATTGCTTGTCGTGGATAAGCACAACCTGTGTCTCGTGCTCGCCCTCTCTCAGACCTCCGTCAAGGGCAATGCAGACTGCCCATTGTGCCATATCGGCTGGTTGGATGCGACGGTTAATCATTCGTTCGAAGTTGACTATCAGGTCGAAAGCCACTCGGTCGATATAGTCGGCATCAGCGATAATTACATTCTCGCTCCATTTTATGTTGTTTGTATCTAATGTATTCATTGGTGCAAAAATTAAGCAAACGAGCATGATGAAAGCTTGCTTTCAAATTGTCGAATGCAGATTATTTCTGCAAATTTACGAATAAATTTCGTAATTAAGGCATTTTGGAAATATAAAATAATAAAAAAGATAGTATTTTCATCATTTCTTCATCTGATGGAATACTATCTTCAGTATATTTTTCGGCAATCCGGGCTCTTCTTCTTTCTGTTCTCCGAAGTCTTTTATGCGATAATCTTCGCCAGATAATGTCCGGCGAGAACGGCGATAAGTCCCAGCGCCAGACTTCCGAAGAGATAGAGCATCATATAGACATAATTCTCTTCTTTCATCAGTCCTGCTCCCTCGTTCATAAAGGTAGAGAAGGTAGTGAATCCTCCGCAGAATCCCGTGGTGAGCAGCAGTTTGGCAGATGGCGACATCCATCCCCCTTCCCGCCAGTTCAATCCCGAGAGGAACCCGATGATGAGGCATCCCGCCACATTTACCGCCATCGTTCCGAACGGAAAGGCAATCACCGTGCAGGATTGCACCAACTTTGAAATCCAATATCTCATGCCGCCTCCGAAGAAGCTGCCGATGCTTACTATCAATACTTCTTTCATCTCCTTATATAATATATGTATAATAATTTGGTGCAAAAGTACGGGTTTTATTTCTACTGACAAAAAAATTTTTGGAAAAAAGATAATCCTTTTCTTAATTTTTCCCTCTATTCTTTCTTTTAAGGGATAAATAGAAGCAGGGAATAGTTCTTCTTGCTTATTAATGTTTTTATATAAGAGACACAGAGGCTTGGCAACCATCTATATATCTTGGATGGTTGCTGAGACAAAATCCTCATGTGAAATATGCAATGTTAGAAAAGACTCTGCTGTTTCGTATCTTCGATAACGTATCCAGTAAGTGCCTTGGGCTTGTTGTCTGGCTGCATTGGACCGAAAAATACAGCTTGAACTTGCGCCGCAGGTTGAGAAAAAGAGCAGAGATGAAAACAAATAAGCAACAAATAACGTAAAAACAGATGTTACTTCTAAAGGGCTACAGATTAAAGATTCGTGCCAACAAGTAAGAATATATTGAAATCTGATAAACGCTCCGGTCATTATCATTAAAATTTGATAATATTTGTTATTTTTTGGGGGGGTAAGATTTAAGTCTTAACTTTGCAATCGTTTTCACGCCTTACCTTAATTGACGAATGCCGAGTGAGAAAGACGGGAAGGACAAGCATATTGGAAATGGCGTTTACAAGCGCACTTGGTTATACACACACTTGGATTCTATAAAATATCTAAATAATATCATAATATCAAAATAATATCAAACCAGGATCAGGAATATACAAGGCAGTTATAGACCGCCCAATAGATTATTAAAATAGCAAACTTATTATCAACTACACCAGAATAGTTCCATTAGTAGGATATAACGTATAGTAAAATTTCATAATTATCTTAGAGGTAACAAAGTGTATTCCACTACTGGCTTGTATAGGATGTTTTAGGAGTTCAGGATTGTTTGACTGAGTAGCTCGTACTGCACCAACGCCGTTTCCCTTATGTATGTGTTCAGTAGTTTATTTGGTCCGTATAGGTGCAACGGACATAAAGCGTAATTGCATGTATGGTTGAAATAAATCCATTATGTATTTAGCGTTTTTAATGTTTTAAAGTCATGAGAAGAGAACTTTTACTCTTATCTTGTTGCGTGGTCATCCCAAGCATTTGTAGTGCTCAAGAGAAGTCAGACACTACAATGGTAGAAAAGAAAGCAGAACGCAATGTGATGCTCAATGCATCCGATGCCAATGCACCTCGTTACATTCAGATAGGTCTTCCAAGTGAAGATGTAAATGTGTACGAGAACGGATTACCTGTCGTTTATTCTTCTTACATCCATCCTCTATCTGCTCATTGGAGAAGTGACGGAAGCTTGGCTGAAGTAGGATTGATGAACCCGCAGGAATCAGCCATAGCTACAGGAAACATTGCTTATTCAGTGAACAGTTTCAGCGACTTAGGCAGTGATACGTTCAAGGGTATTTTGAATTACAAAGGCAACCATTATGGTATGCATCAGTTTGATTTGAACGTTTCAGGACCTCTGGCTAAAGGCTGGACTTATGCTTTGAATATGTATCAAAACTTTGATCCAGGAACCTTTGACTTGAAGTTTACCAACTATAATGACCGTACCCAGATTTATAAGGGTGCCCTGACAAAGCATTGGGGAAACAGAGGTCAGTTGTCTTTTCTCTACAAGTTCTCAAACAGTCAGCGTATGGGTACCGTAACCTGTTTTGCACCATTTATCTATCACACTGATGGTAATGTGACAGAATTGGATGGCTTTAAATTGGGTACATCTTCATACGTTCCAGCTTCTCAGAACTTCATGTACCGTGATATGAAGACAGGTGAAGTGAAAAACACTACTATCAATGATTGGAACAAGAACAAATCTCACGAATTTGCTGTATTATTCAAATGGGATTTAGGTAATGCATGGAACTTGGATACAAAGGCTAAATATACCTGGGCTGATGCTAACTATGCCGACTTTGGCGGCAGTTCCATCATGAATGTCAAAGATGGAAAGGTTGAGGGTAATACGAATACGTATTATGACAAGAATGGAAAGCTTTATACAGGTATGATGGATGGTCGAAGAATCTGGTTTCATACTGCAAAGGCAAAATCTTTCCTTCTCACCTCTGAGGTGATGAGAAACTATGGCCAGCATAATCTTAAAATAGGTCTCAACGAGTGGAACTTTGACTTAAACTACTGGTCTGCGTCAACACAATGGGATGCCAGTGTAAAGGAGTATCCAGAGTTTCTATCACATTCCACGGTTTCAGACCCGACTGCAAGAATAACTTATTATGGGTTCAATGAGATTTCAACAGACTATGCTAACGGTAATGAGAATAAGTTAGCAGGATATTTCACAGACGAATGGCGTCCTATTGAAAGCCTTCGTTTCTTCTATGGTGCACGCTTGGAGTGGTGTCGTATGTCTGTAGACCAGTTGCCGTATGCACGATTTGCAGACATGTATGTCGGTGCAACCAATGCAGACGGTGTAACCATTACACCACAGCACAGAACAAAGAATAAGCTCAATTATGCATTTACAGTTTCGGCTACATGGTCCTTCTATAAAGGTATGGGACTCACCGCTGACTTCACTCAAATGGAACGCTCTCCTCGCATGACAGATTATGCCAATATGGGACCACAGGACCTGCGTCTCCGCATTCCATTGCTCCGTGGCGGTATATACTATCGCAATAAGTGGATTGATGTTACATCAATGATAACCTGGATTCAGAAGACGAACAATACAGACCAGCAGGATATAACCAAACCTGGCACTAGTATTTCAAAGACAACATCATTAAATTATAGCATTCAGACTGTTGGATGGACAACCAATGTGGAACTTGATCCATTCAAGGGTGCGCATCTTCATGCCCTCTTTACTTATCAGAAACCAACATACAAGGACTATTCTGTGACAGTAAAGTTTGATGATGGTGAGACCGCAGACTTAAACGCCACTGGTAACATTGTCAAGGAAATACCACAGATACTGATTGAGCTTGACCCAAGTTATACCTTTTACAAGGATAAGATGACTGTATGGGGCAGTTTCAGATATTTTGGAAAAACGTATGCTAACCTTTCAAATGCCCTTTGGTTTAACGGCCATTGGGAAACTTTCGCAGGTGTGAAATGGAATGCTACCAACAAATTATCATTCAACCTTGGTGTAGTCAACTTCCTGAACCAAAAAGGTGCCAGCGGTACAATATCCGGCTCAGAGCTTATTGGTCCGGAAGAAGCCAAGCGATTCAATGGCTACGTAATGTCCGGACGCTATCTTCGTCCTTTCACTGTTGAGTTTGGAGCAAGTGTAAAACTATAAATACCTATTGATTATGAATAAATTATGCAATTTTATGGTACTTTTTATGGCTTTGTCAGGTAATGTATATGCCCAGAAGACAGAACCATGGAATGACCCTTTGGTGAACAACATCAATCGTAACGAGCCTGTTTCTGATTTCTTCGGCTATGAGAATAAGGAACTGTCTGACAGAAATGACAAGAAGCTTTCAAAGAGATTCTTGTCTATTGAAGGAATTTGGAAATTCAATTGGGTGCAGAATGCCAATGAGCGTCCTTTAGATTTCTATTCACTCAATCTTGATGATTCTAATTGGGGTAAGATGCCAATTCCTGGATGTTGGGAGTTGAATGGCTATAGCGTGCCAGTCTATACCAACTATAGATATGAGTGGGAAAATGAATGGGAATCAAATCCTCCTTATGTGCAGGATCTTGGCAACTACGTCGGATCTTACCGACGTAAGATTGTAATTCCTGAGAATTGGAATGGTGACAATATAATACTGCACATCGGCGAATTTTCCAGCAATATCAACCTATATGTAAATGGAAAGTTTGTTGGCTATGCTGAAGACAATAAGGTTGCTGCGGAATTTGACATCACTAAATATGTAGAACCAGGAAAAGAGAATCTGATAGCCATGCAGCTGATGAGATGGTGCGATGGCTCTTATTTTGAGGATCAGGACTATTGGAGACTTCGCGGTATTGCCAGAGAGAACTATATCTATGCTCAGCCGAAGTCACATATTAAGGACTTGAACGTAACCTCTTCCTTGTCCGATAATTATAAAGACGGTATCTTTGCCATTCATTTTTCTACAGAATCATGTGATGGAAAGAATGTTCTGGTAGAATTGATAGACAAGAAAACTGGCAATACGGTTTTTGAAAGAAAGCAACAGTTACAGGGTGGCAGTTCAACTGTAGAGTCAACCATTCAGAATGTAGCCAAATGGACAGCAGAAACACCGAATTTGTACACACTCAGAGCGACACTGATGGATGGAGATAAAGTATTGGAAGTCATTCGCCAAAATGTCGGTTTTAGAAAGATCGAAATCAAGGGAAAACAGCTCTTGGTAAATGGACAGCCTGTTCTTATCAAGGGTGTGAACCGTCATGAGATAGATCCTGATGGAGGATATGTTGTCAGTGTTGAGAACATGATTCGTGACATAAAGGTTGCCAAGCAATTAAACATCAACGCTATACGCACCAGCCACTATCCAAATGACCCACGCTGGTATGATTTGTGTGATGAATATGGTATTTATGTCATGGCTGAGGCAAATCTGGAAAGCCACGGAATGGGATTTGCTAAAGAGACTCTGGCTAAAAATGAGTTGTTCAACAAGACACATATTGAGCGTAACATGCACAATGTGAAGGTTCTCAAAAACCATCCTTGTATCATTATGTGGAGTCTTGGCAACGAAGCAGGTTATGGTAAGAACTTTGAGGATGCCTACGATTGGGTAAAGGCATATGACAGTTCTCGTCCAGTACAATACGAAATGGCATGTTCAACAGGCAAGCATGATGAAACCCGTCCTGTTGAGTCATACGAGTTGGCTGGTCTGAAGGCTGGCAAGACTGACATCTTCTGTCCTATGTATGCTGATTACGACAGTTGTAGAGCATATCTGGAAAAGAACTATTGTGACAAACCTCTTCTTCAGCAGGAGTATGCCTATGCCATGGGTAATTCTATGGGTGGATTCAAGCAGTATTGGGATTTGGTCCGTCAGTATCCTCAGTATCAGGGTGGTTTTATCTGGGATTTTGTTGATCAGGGTCTGCGCGACAAGAGCAAGATAACTGGTAATCAGATCTATGCCTATGGCGGTGATTATGGTCGTTTCCCTATGTCTGACGAGAACTTCAACAACAATGGCTTGGTTAGTCCGGACAGAAGACCAAATCCTCATGCTTACGAAGTGAAATACTTCCATCAGAACATCTGGAGCAAACTTGAGAACAAGGTCAAGGGTAAAGTCTCTGTATTCAACGAGAACTTCTTTGTTCCGTTGAATAACGTAAATCTCGTATATTCAATAGAGGTAGAGGGAAAAAGTATGGCAAATGGTTTAATCAACCTTGGCAAATACAATATTCTTCCTCAGACAAGCAAGACCATTGCAATTCCTGGATATGCAAAGATAGTTGCTAACAAGAAGTACAGAGGAAAGGAAAAGACACTGACTCTTTCGTACAAATTGAACAGTGATTCACATCTTCTAAGTAAGGATGAAGAAATCGCCCACCAGCAGTTTGTGATTAGCGACTATAAGTTCCCTGTATTGAATACCTCTGAAACAGCCAAAGTCAAGGCTGTAGATCATGCCAAGTATCTCGTTCTTTCTGCCAATGGTGTGGATGTTACCATCAGTAAGGCAACAGGACTTGTTTCTTATTTGGATGTTGACAAAACACCGATGCTTGTAAGAGGATTTGATTTGACTCCAGACTTCTGGAGAGCATGCACAGACAACGATTTTGGTTCACATATGACAACATTAAGTGCAGCATGGAATAAGCCAAGTATGGAACTGAAGAATTTTACCCGTAAGGAGAATGGTTCTGTTGTTGCCGAGTTGTATCTCAAAGAAACAGAGTCTACACTGACTCTTACTTATACATTGAATAATAATGGAGAACTGACTGTTGAACAAGATCTGAAGGTAAATCCTGATGCGGAGAACAAGCCAAATCTTCTACGCTATGGAATGGAATTGCAGATGCCTAAGGAGTTTGATAGAGTTGAATTCTACGGAAAGGGTCCTAACGAGAATTATGCAGACCGTAACAATTCTGACAGATTGGGCATTTATACCCAGTTGGTAAAAGATCAGTATTATCCATACGTCCGTCCACAGGAGTCTGGCAACAAGACACAGGTAAGATATTGGAAGGTTCTGACAAAAGACAATAAAGGTCTGGAGTTTTTCTCCAATGAGCCAATGGAGTGTTCAAGCCTGAACTATCTGACTTCAGATCTTTACCGCGGACCGGTAAAGAACCAAGAACATTCTGGAGACCTTGTACCACGAGACTTTACCTCTGTACACATTAGTCAGAGACAGATGGGATTGGGATGTATCGATACATGGGGCTCATTACCTATTGAGAAATATATGCTTCCTTATCAGGACTATGCATTCAAATTCGTGATTCGTCCTGTACGATAACCGAATAGTTCTCACTCTGAGAAATATCTCGACTTTTGCTCCAGGAGTATATACCTTTAGGACAGCGTGTGAAAGCATTCACTGTATCGATGATGCCAAGGGTACACCATGTATTAATAATGTTGCAACTTTCTAACATTATATAAAACTATTCATTTTTGTCCGCAATTCCAAGAATTTGGTTTTGCGGACATTTTGTTATTATACAGGAAATGGCTTTGTAAAACGCTTATTTTCTAATACTGCACAAAAGGATTCTTTCTTGACTATGAAGGCAAAAAATATTACTCCTCGGGTTCCAGAAGATACCTTCTCAGCAGTTGTCACTAGGCTCAGTAGCTTTGCTGAGCCTAGTGGCAACACCTTGTTCTTATCATATCAATCCTCTCTTCTTGAATTCTTTAATCATAGCCTATATAGCTATTCTTGCAATGTCTTTATTCTTTTATAAATTCAACTTCTGTTGTTAAAGTTCGTGTGCCACCAGCCTTTAGTTCTGGTGTGTTTATTCGGATGTCGCAATCTATGACATAAACCACTCCATCATGGCCACGAAAAACATTCTCGTTGTGCATATCACTTAGGTATATATCTGGTGTGGAGTATGTCCAATTTCTGGGATTCACCAGTTTAAATCCAATACGTTCCGTATACTCTTCAATGTCTTCTTCGGTCATTTGGCTACCTTGAAAGAAAGTTTGGGTAACAATAATCATAAAGTCGCCCATAGAGTTTCTACCGAATCCCAATACAAACATCTTGGTTTGTTCAAAGTAAGCATTGTGTAACGAAATTCTGTCCAAAGCAAAAATTGGCTGTATGAAATAGTCAAGGCCGATTACTTTTAGTACAGAATTACCGTTATCATATACAATAGCTTCACCGCCTTGCGCTAATTTATCGCCCAAGGTTTGGTTGTATACGCTAGTGTCATCTACCCAGCATCCTGTCTTTTTAGCCCAACTTTCTATGCGTTTTTCTTGGACCTTTCCAAGTTGCTGTTCTCTTTTGAAACTGTGCTCTGGCGCAGAGAGTTGATCTGTGCCAACTTCTGCTCCCGCGAGTAAGGATGCAATAACATGTATTGTTCCCCCTTTAACGCAGCCAAGCTGCTCTGACGGTGAAAATCGTTTATATAAGATCTTTCCAGTACTGAATTGTTCTGCATAATCATCTAATTTTGCTAGACCTTCAGATGTAAATCCTTCATTGATTATGTCACTGATGGACATCCAAAAATCATGGTTTGTCATAAATTATATTGTTTGATAAATTCTATTGGTGGCAAAGTTATAGTTTTTCTTCGATAACACCAAATTATTTGGGCTTTATTTCGCATTTACCAGCAAATTGTTTTAATACATCTTTCATTTCCCGTTGTCCTTGAAATTACATGGCGATGTAGGAATCTCTGCGTCGGGACGTAGGAAAGATTACGTCGCCATGTAGTAAAGTCTACGTCGGGACGTAATTTTTGGGGTATCTATAAGGTATTGTATCAGATTCTTTTTAGATTTAGTGTCGAGTTTATACGCACACGAGAAAAGTTTTTTCGAAAAAAAACTTTTATGTGCAGGAAATAAATGAGGAGAAAATGCAGAAGCTGAGTGCTATTGTGACCACGATTTCTGATAAGCAGTATCATAATGATTAACTGCCTGGAGAAGGTTGTAGATAGGATTGATTTAGTAGAATGAGTTGGTTCTACTGGATGACGGAGTCGGCTCGATGGGATAAAGGAGTCAACTCAATAGGTTGATGCAAGCGTCTTCGTGGGTTGAAAGACATTACTCCTCGGGTTCCAGAAGATACCTTCTCAGCAGTTGTCACTAGGCTCAGCAGGTCTGCCGAGCCTAGTCGGCAGGTCTGCTGACTGCAGTCAGCAGCTTTGCTGAGCCTAGTTGCAACACTTTATTCTAGCCGATATTTCTCTCATATCATCCGGAAGAATAAGCTGTAGTGTGAATTAGGAATCTATGCAATTTTATTTTTCCACTCTTCTTTTACTAAATTCGCCAAATATCCATCGCTTCTGCAATGCATATCAGCAATGCCTTCATTCATCATTTGATAAATAGAAGAAGTATAAAAGAAATCTAGAGCATCTTCCAACGTAATACCTGTTTGCTCAGCAAAGATAGGTACTATGCGAGCATATTTCATTTGAAGTATTGTCTTGT
Source organism: Segatella copri (assembly GCF_009494835.1). Classification (GTDB taxonomy): domain Bacteria; phylum Bacteroidota; class Bacteroidia; order Bacteroidales; family Bacteroidaceae; genus Prevotella; species Prevotella copri_F. The sequence goes on along the minus strand of NZ_VZBE01000055.1, from coordinate 33,415 downwards.
TTGCTTCCATGAAAGTCCCTCCTTATATTATTTCATCTGACTGAAGAAAGTGCAGATGCTTGTTCAAAATATCTTGATTTAAAATACATATCTGGTGATTGGGATGAATAAACTTTAAGCGTTTAAGTGCTTCTTCTTTGCTGATGTTACCGGAGAAGTAAAGATCTATGGTATTGAATACCTTATCATCTGCTATACCACCTGTAACCATATCAAACTTATTTGTTTGTTTCCCAATTCGGCATAAAGCAACGAAATCTAACCACTCTTCGTTGTAGCCAATAAACTCTTTTATCTTATATTCTCTGTCTAAGTTTTCATCTAAGATGTATTGGTTAAGATATGCTTTGTCGCCCTGAAAGAGAAATCGTTGGGCATATTTCTTCGCCTGTTCGACAAGTGATGTCAGATAGAATCCTTTGCCGAAATCCAATAAATCACGAGAATGATAAATGTCTGGTGATTCTATGATGAATTTTGATGCGTGATAAACTTTCATTTCAATGCTCCTCGTTTCTTTAACAAGTTAATCAAATCGTCCATGATGTATTCCTTTCCGAAAGTATGGAGCACATCATAGCAGGGTATCATATAGCCATTTAAGATATCTGTTGACCGTAACATCTTATATACCTTACTGGCACTCATGTTCAATCGGTCGGCTAAGTTGCCAACGCAATAGGTTACGAAATCCAATTGATATTCTTGCATAATCTTACTTTTTTAATATGTATGGGGCAAAGTTAAGACTTTTCTTCGATAACACCAAATTATTTGGGCTTTATTTCGCATTTCCCTGCAAATTGTTTCAATACATCTTGCATCTCATCCGGCAGATATTCCATAGCTCTGTTCTTAATCTCTTGTGGAATACCGAATCGTGCTTCAGCGATACTGCCAACGATGGCTCCGATGGTATCGCTATCGCCGCCATGAGATATGGCTAAGCGGATAGCATCTTCGAAGGATGAGGCTTGCGAGAGGAGATAGAAGGATAATGGCACGGCATCCATGCAGGTTTCATCGAATTTGCCTTTCGGATAATCTCGTGTATCGAAATCCTCGTAATAGCTGCGGGCGATATCCTTGAAGGCTTTCATTGCCTTATCATCAGATTCTTTAGAATTCTTATCTTTACACTCCTTAGATTCTTCTGAGAATCTGCTCTTGCGGAAATGCCAGATGGCATGAGCCACGGCTTTGGCTCCCTTGATTCCTTCGGGATGGTTATGGGTAGGAAGAGCCGTTTTCTCTGCCTCTTCCAAAACCTGCGACAGGTCATCGAATAGCCAAGCCACCGGCGATACTCGCATTGCCGAACCATTGCCAAAACTATTATATGGCTGTGGATCAAGAGAACGAATCCACCCCGCGAATCTTCCGCCATACGCTCCTTTTGGAGAAGGATAGCGGCGGCACCAATCCAGCAGGCTTTCCTGATAGTTTCGCCCGTTCAGTATCGCATCAGCTATCGCCACTGTACAGATGGTATCATCGGTGAAGTCGCATCCTTCGCCGAACATCTCGAAATCATAATCAAACGTATTGTTGAACTCATATTTTGAGCCAGCAATATCTCCTATCATTGCTCCTAACATAATTTTTTCTTTTTAAATTGCCATGGCCGTGGGTCTTGGATATGCTTCCTGTCTTTTGTCAGGGTGAACCCTTTGTCGAGAAGTTCCTGATGCTCTTTTGCCTGCATCTTCTGGCCGTTTTCATCATATTTCGCCACGTTCTTGCGCACATCAGCTTCTACCTCTGCCTTTTCTTCTCCATCAACCCATTTGATGGAGAAGCCATCGAAGATGGAGGCTTGCGAATAAAGCATATCATATAATAAGGTGGAACGACTGTCGGGTGGGTTTCCATCTACAGAAAACTCACGTATCAGCAGAGATGCCCTGATGGCATCTTCGGGATGGGTGCCCTTCTCGAACGTGATGTCGATTCCTGAAACATGGTTGTGCAGAATGCCCAACTTGAAGATGCTCTTGGGAGAACCACTCTTGGGGTTGCGATGATATACGATGGGGTCTTTGATGCCACCCTCGGCCTCTTCGTGATAGTAGAACTCCACACATGTGGGTTGTACTGTTACCTGTTGGACTCCAGCAGTTACCAGGAAGTGACCGGCTAAAGCTATCTGAGCGATTTCCTTGAATTCAGAAGGGATGAATGGGGTGCCCTGATTCCCGAATGGGTGGTCTTCGTTCAGAATTTTTCTCCGTGTATCCTCACTCAAGGAAAATGATTCTAAAGTATCTTTCAAGTTCTGCATGATTTTTGCTTTTTTCAAAACCTATTTTCCACTCTTTCTTCAGAAAATTACTCTATCACCTCCCAGAAACTCTCCGGCAAGCTGATGTTCTTCATCTCCTTTGCATTCTCGAACAATGGGGCGATGTCTTCGGCTTCGAAGCCGGCGATGCCGCAACCTATTGGGGTTACCAGGAAATGAAGATCGGGATGCTGATGGGCAAAGATAATGAATTCCTCCACGTATGGACGGATAGTTTCCACGCCGCCCTGCATCGTAGGGATGGCATAACTCTGGCCCTGCAAACCTACACCCTTGCCCATGACGGCACCGAAATGCAGGCGGGCAATGCGGGCAGCACCACCACCATGCATGCCAGCCAGATTGCTGCCAAACACAAAAATCTCGTTTTCCTTCAAAGAATCAATCCAGCGAGGAGTGATTCTTCCCTTCTTCTTATCTTCCATATTACTATTATTTAATGTGTTACTTTCTTCAGCCGCTTCCTCGTTGCATATTCTTGAAGCCATCATGCCCGGCTTGTGTTGCAGGTCGTATCGCTTATCGTAGATGCAATAAGCCACCCGGCAGTATCCGTAGTAATACTCCCTCACGATTCTGGCATCGGCATCCTTGAAGCCCTGCAGAATCTCATCGTCCGATAAGCTTTCTAATGCCTTCTTCTGGAAATCAGTTTCTGAAAAATTCTTTTCTTTCTTCATATCGATTCGATATTCTAAATCTGTTTGCAAATATATACTTTTTCTTTGAGAAAGCGGAGAAATAGCTCCCTTTTTTCTCTTCTCTATAATATTAAAAGAGAAAAAAGGAGGAAAAATTAAGCAGGTATCGAAAAAAAATGCATCCCGCTTTTTACTTTTCCCTTTTCTTAAGGTCATATAATCGTAACGTTCATGAAAATAAACGAATATGAGTGTAAATGACAAAGGCATAGTGGATACGCTGAAGGAATGCCCGGAGAACGGATTCAGAATGCTGATGATGAAGTATCAGGAACCGGTTTACTGGCACATACGCCGATTGGTGGTTTCGCATGATGATGCACAGGATGCTTCGCAGGAAACTTTTGTGAGAATCTATCGCTCGTTCAATCAATATCGGGGCGACTGCTCACTGAGAAGTTGGATTTACCGCATCGCTACCAACGAGGCCCTGCGGCTCATCAGCAAACGGAAACAGAAAGAAGTTTCTCTGGAATCAGATTCAACGGGCGTCAGTCTCATCCCAGCAGATAATTATATCGACTTCGATGATAAGGTGGCAGTAAAACTGCAGAAAGCGATTCTCTCGCTTCCGCCTAAGCAGCAGCTGGCATTCAATATGAGATATTACGATGAACTCGGGTTCGACGAAATAGCGAAGGTCGCTGATTCCACGCCAGCCAGTATCAAGGCAAGCTATCATGTTGCCAAAGAGAAAATTATCAAGTACATGAATTCGAACGGTTAAGTGAGAGTTCTGTGAGTTTTTAATGGTTATTCAAAATGGAAAAGAATATGGATACAAATTTTGATTTCAACAAAACCGGGAAGTTTGACTTCGGCAAGGTGGGTAAGCGGATGCCTTATTCTACGCCAGAAGGATTCTTCAAGGAGATGGAAGCCAATATCCTGGAGCAGGTGAAGAACGACAAACCGGCACCTGCCAGGATACAGCCGAAGAAACGACCTCTGATGAAGGTGATATGGGCGACTGCAATGGCAGTGGCAGCATCGGTGGCAGTACTCCTGGTACTCAACATCGATTTCTCAGCCTCTTCTTCTCAACCTTCACAGGTGAATAACGGAATACAGGAGGTAGATCAGGCTTTCGCACAGCTGTCTTCTGCCGATCAGGCTTATCTTCTCTCTGTATATCAGGAGGATGTGTTCCTCAACAATTAAACGGATTCAATAATAATTTAAAATGATAGAGTTATGAAACGAATTTTGGGTATTTTAATGATGGTCATCGCCATGATGACGGTTACTACAAGTGTATGTGCACAGACGCCTAACCAGAAGCAGCGCCTCAGTCGTGAACAGTTGGCTGAAAAGCAGGCTCAGTACATCTCTCGTAATTTGGGGCTTGATGAAAAGACCAACGCTAAGTTTATCGAGACCTATACTGATTGTCAGAAAGAGGTATGGGCTTTAGGTCCTCGCCCTCATCACAAGAAGGGCGAAATGAAAACGGATGCTCAGACCGAACAGGAAATCAAGCAGCGTTTCGAGATGAGCGAGAAGATTCTCAACATCCGTCAGAAATACTACAAGAAGTATTCACAGTTCCTGAGCCAGCAGCAGATTCAGCGTGTTTACGAACTGGAGCGACAGATGATGAAGCGCTTTGCCCAGAAAGGTCCGCGCAAGGGAATGGGTAAGGATGGAAGACCAGGTCCGAGAAGAATGCATGGACCTGCACAGCAGAAGTAAAAAACGGCAGAAATGTTTAGCGTAATAATATATTAGTCCTCTTATCAAGGAAAAAAGATTACTTTCTATATTCAAATATATGCGAACGACGATTGGTGCAAGAACGCGCGCCAATCGTCTTTTCTTTCTCATGTAATTATTTCTGTCATCTTTTCATAAGAGATTTTTCCTGCTTGTTCTCCCAAGCCAGAATCAGACCGATGACGCCGGCATAGCTCTTTCTGCCGCCTTCTACATGGTTGCCTCTCAGATAGAGTTCGAAGAAGAAATCCTGGGCGGCATCCAGTGCCTTGCATCTTTTGCCCTGCCAGTATTGGCGGTCGCTTTTCAGCAGCCTGATTATCTCTGGCCGGATATGTTTCAGGTATTTCTCACCCTCCTTTTCGCCGAGAATGTCGAATACATTATATAATACATGGGGCAGAATGTGGTAATATCCGCTGAATTTCACCGCCTTATCCTGTGATGCCGTACAGACGAGATAACTGTAGAAATTCGCCTCTCCTTCGTTAGCAATGCCCAGGAAATGAGCAAATTCATGGGCATAGGTAGCAGGATAATCGTGCGCCCGGATATCGCCGTTCAGCGTAAATTCGCAGAAGAACGGTCCCATGCTGCCGGTTACACCCGACATCGAACTGATGGGCGTGAACACCATCGTCTTGGCATGTGGATGCTGGTTGAAAGGCGGATTGATGCCCTCCCGATAGCCTATCTTGTTATATTCCTTCAGAACCGCATCCCGCACCCGATTCTTCAAATCTTCATCCACGATACTGTCAGATTTTTCACTCTTCCCTCTCCGTTCTTCACTCAAAAGGTTGAGGCTGTCAGCATACTGGTAGGCGAATTTCCTGAACTTCTCTTTCGAAACCTCAGCAGGCTGCATGCCAACTCTATAATAGATAACAGGCTGCGAATAGTTCAGTCCCCAAGCTGCATAAAACCATACATATACCCACAGCAGATATTCAATTACCCTCCCGAAGACCACCTTTTTCTTCGGATAGCCGCCGCTCTTGGCAGCAAGAAAGATAAACCGACGGGCGAGTTTCTTCCGTAATCCAATCTCGTAGATAGGATAGAGGACGACCCAGGCGATGCTGAGAGCTATGAAAATATCGCCCACGGCAAAGGGAAAGATGCCTGAGATGGGCGAAAGAAGGGTGCCGATAACGGGATAAACACGATAGGTGTAGATAACTCCCCAGAGAGGAATTATCTTGGTAAGGGTGACGAGGATGAGCAACAGCAGCAGTACCCAGTGGCGCCACTTCATTCTGTCGAGTCGTAAAGTATGTAATATCTTCATCTTGTTTCTTGTTTTTTATCTTGCATGGCTCTTGAACAGAGCTGTCTTTTTTGCACTTTTTGCCCCTGATGTGCAGAGATGGTGCAAAAATACAAAAGTTTTCTGAAATATTGACATCAGAAATCTGTTTTTTTAGTAATTTTGCCATATTAAAAGTTGAACTTAATAAATAGAGGAGGAGTTATTATGAAACAGACGCAGGAATCATTCGAGGCTATGAACCTTGAATATGAGAACCTCTATAATGAGGACGATGAACGTAGAGAATATAATTCTGTCTGGTACAGCTAGTTACAATGTATTATAAAAAGGCTGTAACAGGTGAATTAAATTAGTGTTACATATAAAAAGATCGTTAGGATAATAAAAGACTATGCCATAGTTACTAAAGAAATGATGTAACATAGGCATAGTCTTTTTTTATGTCCTTTCCTTGCTGGCTGTTCTTTCCTGCATTTCTATTTTTCGAAGTGCTGGTAATCTTTGCTGTGTTTCCAGTCACCTCCCCATCGGAATCCTTTTGCCTTGAAAAGCCGGTAGCAGAGGTCGCCTTTCTTTATTATATAAGCGTGGTTCTTGCTGCGGTCCAGATAGGGACGGGCGGTGGCAGGCTCCACCACTTCCTTGCCGTTCTTCAGTCGTTTGTGGTAAGGATTGTAGAGGGTGTTGATGTCTACGGCCAGTCCCCTTCCGTGCTTCGATACCGTATGGGTATGTGAGATGAAGCGGAAGTTGAAGCTGGAGGAGTTGTTGGCTCTCATCGCCCTTTCATCGTCGGCATCCCAGTAGTCAATGAGTCTCATCCGTTCTATCGGATATTTTGCCTCGTAGAGCTTTTTCAGAATATCGAGCACATCTGTGGCTATCGCCCTGTTCACCACCATCTCTCCTACGATGTTTCTGCCGTCCTTGTCTACGTGCAGGCATCTTATGTATCTCAGTTCGCTTCTTGCCACGGTACAGTTCTTCTTGTATGTCTTGCCCTGCATCAGGCGGAAGATATCATCAGGAATAGTGGAGATGGAGAAGAAATGCTTCTCGCCCAATTTTCTGATGGTTTGAGAACTGACGTTTTCTCCAGGCTGCTGTGCCTTGGATGGGAGGCAGAAAAGTCCGGAAATAAACAGGCATATCATCAATATATTTTTTGCTTTCATCACGTTTCTCCTTATTTTGCTACGGGAATATAATGCGAATCCTTGATTTCTCCAATCACGATGATGCTGTGCAGACTTCCGATGCAGTCGATGTTTCCCAGCGTGTTGAGCATGAAGTCCTGATAGGCTTTCATATCCCGGGCGTATACCTTGATCTGGAAGTCATAATCGCCGGTGGTGTTGTAGCATTCCGTTATCTGGTCGATGGTCTGCACGGTATCCATGAATTGCTGAATCAGGTCATGGGTATGCTGCTTGAGCCGGATATTGCAGAGCACGATTACGTTGTGCCCCAACTTGTGATGGTCTACGATGGCTCCATATCGCTGGATGTATCCCTCGCGTTCCAGCCGCTTCTGCCGCTCGAAGGTGGGAGAAGGGGAGAGGTGTACTCTTGCAGCAAGCTCCTTGACGGTGAGTCGGGAATTCTGCTGCAGTAACTTCAGTATTCTGATGTCTGTTTCATCAAGTTTTTCTTCTGTTGTCATTGTTCCTTTATTTCTGTTTTTACTGATTCTTACAGAATAATATTCTGCTGATTTGCTTAATTCGCTGCAAAGATAGTATATTTTTCTGAATTACGGAGAATATTTGGCAAATAAAATTCTTCTTCTTACCTTTGCACCCGCAATTCCGGATGCAAAGCGTCATTCATCGGTAATGACAGGATAAAGAGTCATTCACATCAAATAATAATAAGGAGATAAAAATATGAGCAACGTAAGAAATATACATTTTGAGGCAGTGGGCAGCTATTTGCGCCCTGCAGAGTTGAAGGAAGCAAGAGCTAAGTTTGCTGATGGCAAGATTTCTGCCACCGACCTTCGCGCCGTAGAAGACCGGCTGATTACTGAGGTCATCAGTCAGCAGAAGGCGCATCGCCTGCCTTATATCACCGATGGCGAGTTCCGCCGCAGCTATTGGCATCTCGACTTTATGTGGGGATTCAATGGCGTGGAGCATATCGAACTGGAGCATGGCTACCAATTCCATGGCGAGGAGACAACCAAGGGTTCTATCCAACTGACCGGCAAGATTACCGGCGAGAATCATCCTTTTATCAAGGATTTCCTCTTTGTAAAGCAGTTTGAGGAGTTGGATGCCAATGGCGAATATATCTTCGAGGCAAAGCAGACGGTTCCTGCTCCGGCTCAGTTCCTTGCCGAACTGTTCCGTGGCAAGAATGCCGAGAATACCCGCAAGTTCTATCCTAACACCACCCAACTGATTGAGGATATTACTCAGGCTTACCGCACCTTCTTCCAGGAGATTTATGCAGCCGGTTGCCGTACCGTCCAGCTGGATGACTGCACCTGGGGAATGATTGTGGATAGCGATTACTGGAAGGCTAAGGTGGGCACAGGTTTCACCCTTGAGCAGGAAGCCCTGCAATATCTGAAGGTGAACAATCTTGTCATCGAGGGCAAACCTGAGGGGTTGACTATCAACACCCACGTATGCCGTGGCAATTATCATTCCTGCTATGCCACCAAGGGTGCCTACGATGCCGTAGCTCCTTATCTCTTCGCCCATGAAGATGTAGATACCTTCTATCTGGAGTATGACGATGAGCGTTCGGGTGGTTTCGAGCCGTTGAAGTATGTGGCTGATGGCAAGAAGGTGGTGCTGGGTCTGGTAACCTCCAAATCTCCGGTGCTGGAAGATAAGGCTACGGTCATCGCCCGCATCCGAGAAGCAGCCAGATATATCCCCCTCGATCGGCTCAGTCTCAGTCCTCAATGCGGTTTTGCCTCTTGCGAGATTGGTAATAAGCTGACCGATGCTGAGCAGTGGGCAAAGATAGATCTGGTGAGAGAGATTTCCGAGGAAGTTTGGGGATAATGATATATTCAGGGAGAAGATGTGTTGTCTGTCATGGCTGCACATCTTCTCTTTTTTTATTTACTTTTTATCAAAAATGTTTGGTGTTTTCATGAATTACTAGTAACTTTGCACCCCGAAAATTAAAAACATCATTCATTAAGATTATCAGAGAAAATGGAATATATGTCTCAGGAAGGTTACGATGAGCTCGTGGCCGAACTTCAACACATGGTTAACGTAGAGTTGCCAGCCGTTCGCGATGCGATAGCTGAGGCCCGCGATAAGGGCGACCTCAGTGAGAATTTCGAGTATCATGCAGCCAAGCGTGAGCAGGGCAAGCTTTTGAGCCGCATCAGCTTCAAGCAGAAGGTCTTGGAGAATGCCCGTGTCATCGACAAGTCTCGCCTGAAGAGCGATACCGTTGGCTTGTTGAGCAAGATTAAGATTACCAATCTCGCCAACAAGTGCAGCATGAATTATACCATAGTAAATCCTCACGAGGCTGATTTGCATAGTGGCAAGATTTCCATCAAGTCGCCTATCGCCAAGGCCCTTCTGGGTAAGAAGGCAGGTGAAGAGGTAATGGTAAAGGTACCAGCCGGCTTGCTCAAATTCCGCCTGGATAGCGTGGAGTTATAATGTATTCTTTAAAAGGAAAACTCCCGATAATTTGAAACTGATCAAACTATCGGGAGTTTCTCTTTTTATTCTAATATTTCTCCAGAATCTTATTCAGCAAGAAGGTGGCATTCTGGTTTCTTGCCACACCCTTCTGTATCTTATAAGTATAGGTAACATCTGTGCCTAAATCTATCTCGAAACAATAGTTGTGGAATTTTCCTGATGCATCATTCTCCATCTTGGAGAGCTCCAGATCGTGGGTAGCGATGATACCGCTCACCGGCTGCTTGGCAATGGCTTCGAGGAACTTTCTCGAACCATTCAGCTTATCCAATGAATTCGTTCCCTTCAGAATCTCATCCAGAATAATCAGCGTTCGGAGTGGCTCCTTATTGCCTTCTCCACTTTCCTTGCAGCACTTTCCCTCAGCACTTTCCCTGCAGAACTTCAGCAGCTCCTCCAGTCTTATCAGCTCAGCATTAAAGTAAGAGATGCCATGCGTCAAATCATCGGTGGTTCTCATGCTCGAGAACAATCTGAAACGTGAAATCTTCAGCTGATCCGCAAACACCGGCATACCCGCCATTGCCAGGATATAGTTCACGCCCAGCGAACGCAGGAAGGTACTCTTTCCCGCCATGTTGGCTCCGGTGATGATATAATAGTTGTCGTCCTTGATGGTGAAATCGTTCTTCACCGCCTTGGCACCCAGGAAAGGATGATAGAGATTCTTTCCCTCGAACACGATTTCCGGACTTCCGATTCCTGCATTTTCAGAAACATCGCTATCTGTATCTGCTTCCGGACTTCCCGAAACAAATTCCGCCTCTTCCGCCTCCGGATGATTATATCTGAAATCCGCCATCGAAACCATCGCATCCATCTCGCTGATGATATGCATCCATTCCTCCATCTTCACCATATAGGTATTTTTCCATTTCAGAAAACTGCGAACCAGGAAGAAATCGCTCAGCATGAAGGCATCGGTGAAGAAAAGACCCAGGAAGTTGCCTCTTCTGTCATATCCCTTCAATATCTTTTCCAGTTGGGCAAAGGAAGGCAGGGCATCTGCCAGGGAATTCTGCATCTCTTTGCCTAATTCGCTATGAAAATTGCGCCTGTTGATAAGCTGAAGTATCTGGGCATAGGCGATGAGCTGATGGCGAAGTTTGCCGCCGTTGCTGTCTATCTTATCAAGTGTCTGCTTGCAGACGAAGAACACCACCATGTATTGAACCAATACCCACCACAGGGCGAAATCCACCGAAACCATATCGCATATCGATAAAATCACGGAACCGATGACTCCGATAATCAGCAGCCATCCGATAACGAGCGAAATCGGAGACCCAAACCATGCCGGCACCTCCATCTTCGAAACCTTCTGCATCGCATCCACCACCGCAGCAGAATCAATCTTCTTCGTCTTGCCATTCACCATTTTGCCATTCACAGTCTGGCTTCTGTTCTTTTCGCCAAGTGCCAGGAATTCCATTCGCCAGTTTTCGCCTTCTCCAGCCAATTCCTTCTGCAAATCCCTTCTTCTTTTGATATCCTCCATGGTCAGAGGCGTTTCCCGGGTAAGATTCCTGGCGAGTGCCTCCGAACCGCCCGATGTGATGGTTCGGCAGATACGGTTGAACAGCGAACTCTTGCCGAAGACATCGAGGTCGAAGGAATAAGGATGCTGCGGATTCTGATAGAAATCGCCCGTTTCGAAAGGCGAGAAATCGCCCTCCAAAGCCTTGATTTCGTCCTGATAAACCTTGAGCAAAGCCGAAAGATGCTCTATCTTCTCCTTGTTCTTGTCGTCAAGTCGTCTGATTCCCAAATAGGCAATCAGGCACAGCGCCGCCCCCATCAGATAGTTCTGTGTATCCCCATCCAATGCGAAATAGCAGATCAGGAAGGCGAGGATGCCGCCGAAAGCCAGCAGCTCGCCCGTTATAAATCCCGTATTCTTACGCTTCAGGGCAGCCACCTCAGCAGCGTATCGGCTTACATATTGTTGATAATTCTCCTTGATATTCATACTTTTTCTTTATTATGAATTTTTCTCCATCCATTTATTATAGGAAATATTCTCCTCCTTCCACTTATCCTTTGCTTCCGCCTGATTCTTCGGATATCCGATGATGAGGGTATTGAGCGGAATCATCGTTTTGGGCAGATGCAGCAGTTGCTGCATTCCCTCGTACCGTTCTTTCAGGGGATAGAGGGCTGTCCATACACCGCCGAGTCCCAGACCGTGAGCCATCAGCAGAATGTTCTCCGTGGCTGCCGAACAGTCTTGAATCCAGAACTCCTGCTCTGTGCCTTCCAGCGTCTTGTCAAGGCATCCGCAAACCACGATGGCGAGCGGTGGCATGTCTGTATAACTTCTCACCGATGTACGGCTCATAATATTTTCAAAAATCTGATTCTTTTCCATCATTGTTTTTCTATGTGAGTCTTATTTTTTAGGCGAATCATAGCATTCCATAAGCCAGTCGAGCACATATTCTTGCTTGATTCCATCATGAAACTGGACGGGGTCGTTGTCCAGGGTGAGCAGATATTTTGGAAAATTGTCGGAGATGGACTTCAGGGGTGCCAATTCTCTCTGCATCGTGGTCTCATCCCTTACGCTGAGCGATACCTGATAGTATGCCTTGTGTTCACCAATGATTACCACGAAGTCTATTTCTGCATCACCGGCTTTGCCTACATAGATTTCTCCGCCTCGTCGTGCTAGTTCCAGATACACGATGTTTTCCAGTACGTGCCCCAAGTCGCCACCTTTGGTGCCATTGATGACTTGGCGCAGACCTATGTCGGCAAGATAAAGTTTCTGTCCAGTCTTCAATAGCTGCTTACCCTTGGCATCATATCTCTGCACTGGGTAGAAGATATAGCTGTCGGTGAGGGCAGAGACGTAGTTTTCTATCGTATGAGATGTAGTCTTTCTGCCCAGCGAGGTCATGGTGTCGCTAATGCGCTTGATTACGGATATGTTGCCTATATTGTCAGCAAGGAATCTTACCACACTTTGCAACATCATCACATCGGTTATCTTCTTGCGGCTCACCATATCTTTCAGTACGATAGTGTTGTAGAGACCTGACAGATATTCACGCACCATCTCTCTGTCTTGGCAGATTTGGGGAATGTATGGGAAGGAACCCAGTTCGATGTATTGGCGATAGGCGAGCTCTCGGGAAGTATGGGCAGGCTGCGTTTGCATGAATTCTCGGAAGGAGAAAGGGAAGAGTTTGATTTCGATGTATCTTCCGGTGAGCAGGGTGGCTATTTCGCCAGAGAGCAGGTAGGCATTGCTGCCAGTAACGTAAATGTCTACGTTGTCTAGCAGGAACAGGCTGTCTATCACTTTCTGGAAATTTTCCACCATCTGTATCTCGTCAAAGAAGAGATAGTTCATCTTGTCTGGGCACAGGTTCTGCTTTACGTGCGCATATAAAATTTTATAGTCGAGGAACGGTTCGTTGTCGAGATCCTCGAAGTTGAGGTTCTGTACTTGTTCTTCAGATACTCCGTCCGAGAGAAGTTTCTCCCTAAACATTCTCAGCAGCGATGACTTGCCACAGCGTCGTATGCCTGTTACTACCTTGATGGCCTTCTTGTCTCTCCATTTCTCCAGGAGATTCATGTATTCTTTACGCTCTATCATATTCTCTTTATGTTCTATTTATTCACTTTGCTATTCATTTTGCATTCTATCTTGATTGCTAAAAATGAAATGCGCTGCAAATATACGAAACTTTTTCGGAAAATTTGCAGCGCATTGCAAATTTCTTGTACTTCTGGGTGAAATTTGCAGCGTATTGCAAATTTCTTTCTGTAAAACTGATAACACTTTCTGTAATCTGTATATCCGAGAATTTGTATTTATTTGGTTTTATTGCCCGAAACATCCTATCGTTTTTATTGCCCGAAACATCCTATAGTATGCGTATATATAAGCCGATGTTGTGGTTATCATACTGATGAGATTCATGCAGGTGAAGGCTGCCTGCTGGGTGTTACCTGCCAGATAAAACACTGCTACAGGGAGTAGATTCGAGCATATCAGCCATACCATGAAAACCAGGACAAGGGCTATGCCCAGTTTGCGCATGTTGCCCCTGTGTTTGCTGCACAGATGACAGCCGGCTACCAGGGAGGCGATGACGGAAATCAGGCCCATCGTGCTTTCTGTCCAGGTGAGTATGGAAGCCATTTGGGTAATCTGTCCGTTCTGCATCATCGTTACGAGATGAAGATTGAAGCATTGGCCCAGGATGAATGAGAGCACATAGTAAAGTACCATCAACTCGCTGCAGCGTCGTAGCAATTTTACGCCTGCCGGTAGCGTGTAACGGAATATTCCCCATAAAGCTATAGGGGCGAGCTGCAAGACCAGTTGCTTGATGGTAACCAGAATGGGACTTATTGGAATCAGGATGGGACTTGTTCTGAAGGATAAGCCCGCTTGTCTGCAAACAGAAAATGCCAGCGAAAACAATGCGAAAATGCAATATGCATACATGGCATATTGTGCAATGCGATTTATATCTATAGAATAACTTTTTCTTTCCATAATTCTACATTTGATGATCTTACTAAAGTTTCCCACCCCAAAATAATAGGGTAAAAATAACAGTTTCTCGATAAAAAGTTGTATCTTTGTAATCGCTAAAGAACAAAAAAACAACGATTTAAAGAGTAACTGTTATGAAAGCAAAATTAAGTAATTTTTCTGAGTTATCAAACATATTAAGTGTTAAAAGTTCATTGCGAACCAATTTAATGGCACTTTTTACCCGTTTTGGACTAGGTCATCTCCTCTGCAAGCTATCATTGGAGAAAGAAGCTGGTATTCCTGCCGTTCAACTAATCCTGTCTTTGTGTCTATTTCGCATAGCAAGTGAAAGTAAAGGCAAAAGCTTTTAAGAAGGATGGAAGCGAGGCGATGCGTCGTACTCTGATGCTCTATGTCAACGAGAGCGGTTTCTATGCTTTGGTGCTCGGCTCTAAGCTTTCTACTGCCGTGAAGTTCAAAAACTGGGTTACGGCTGATGTGCTGCCACAGATTCGCAAGACGGGTGGTTATCCATGTTTGTTATTGCATTTAGATATTGATTTAGGATAAGAAAGTAACTTTTTGTAACTCAAAAACATAAATATTCGAATTTTTGTTTGGTGGTTAATGGATTTTATTATACCTTTGCAACCGAATACATATTTTATATAAAACTTGTAAAGGATAACTAGCTATATATAAAGAGGTGTATTCAAGATAAAGAGAGATAATAATTATAAGAAGAGACAGATATTATGAGAATGAAGGTTTTATTTGCTTCCCTGTTGCTGGCTGCTTCGGGGCAAGTGCTGGCACAGTCTTCCGCACAGGTGGGGGGGCAGGTCTTCGATGAGAACGGAGACCCTGTAGTAGGTGCCCAGATCATGGTGAAAGGTTCCAAGACCGGAACCGTGACCGACATTGACGGTAAGTTCAGCTTGCCAAGTGCTAAAAAAGGAGAGGCGATAGTCATCACCTATCTCGGTATGGATTCCCAGACATTGAAGGCGGCTCCAGGTATGAAGGTAAGCATGCACTCTCAAGACCGCCAGCTCGACGAAGTGATTGTTGTGGCTTATGGTGAGCAGAAGAAATCCTCTTTCACGGGTTCAGCAGGCGTAGTGGATGCAGATAAAATTGCCGTGCGTCAGGTAACCAATGTGGTAGATGCCCTCAATGGTCAGGTAGCGGGTGTGCAGATGATAAATACATCTGGCGATCCGTCTTCTACCCCTACCATCCGTGTACGCGGTATCAGCTCAATCAATGCAGGTCAGGATCCGTTGATCGTGGTAGATGGTGCACCTTATTATGGTTCCTGGAGTGACATCAACCCAGCGGATGTGGCATCTGTTACCGTGTTGAAAGATGCGGCAAGTAATGCACTCTACGGAGCCCGTGGTGCCAATGGTGTCATTATGATTACCACCAAGAATCCGCAGGTGGGCAAGACCGTCATCACTGTTGATGCCAAATGGGGCAGCAATAGCCGTGGCTCTCAGACTTATGATATGATTTCAGATCCCGGTCAATATTATGAGACACATTATAAGTCATTATATAATTACTATACCAATGGCAAGGGTATGTCAGCTTATGCGGCTCATGTGGCTGCCAATAACGCAATTGGTGGTTCTTCAGAAATGGGCGGATTGGGTTATATCTGCTACAATGTGCCTGAGGGACAGTATCTCATTGGCGATAATGGAAAGCTGAATCCTAATGCCACATTGGGCAATAAAATCTCTTATAACGGAAAGGACTATACGATTAGTCCGGACGACTGGCTCAAGGCGGCTTACCGAAACACCCTCCGACAGGAGTATAATATGAATGTGAATGGTGGAAACGACAGTTCCCAGTTCTATGCTTCGTTGGGCTATCTGGATAACCCTGGTATCGCATACGGATCTCAGTTTAAGCGATATACTGCACGCCTGAAGGCTACCTATAAGGCAAATGAATGGCTGAAGGTGGGTGGTAACGTAAACTATGCCCATACCGTTACAGACTATGCCACAGAGGTAGATTCTGATGGAAACAATAGTACTACCAATACCTTCTACATGGTCAATACCATCGCTCCTATCTATCCGCTGTATCTCAGAGATGGCAATGGCAATATCATGACCGATGATAATGGTAAGATATATGATTATGGTAACGGAATGAATGCAGGCTTGAATCGACCTGTACTCTCTCAGGTCAACCAGTTGAAGGATGACCAGCTTCAGGCATCCCATTCTGTAGGAAATACTTTCGGTATCAATGGTTTTGCTGAGATTACCCCAACATTTGTCAAGGGATTGAAGATTACCTTGAACGGTACGGTGGATGACTATGAATATCGCTATCAGAGTACCCAGCAGCCTTATTATGGATTTGGTGCAACGACTTATCCTAATGGTGAGGTAACCGTAGGACATTACCGTTATTATACAGTCAACTTCCAGCAGTTGGTAAACTATGCCCGTTCTTTTGGTCTGCACAACATGACATTGTTGTTGGGTCATGAGAACTATAAGCAGACTTATGAATACGTATATGGCGGCCGTTCCAACATGTTCTCTTTCAAAGAAAACCATGAGTTGGCAGGTGCTATTACCAATGAGCCGACATATTCTAATCAGACCAATTACAACACCGAAGGTTTCTTCTTCCGTGGCATGTATGATTATGATGGCAAGTATTTCGGCCAGGTATCTTATCGCCGTGACGGTTCATCCCGCTTCTCTCCAGCCCATCGCTGGGGCGATTTCTATTCTTTCGGTGGTGCCTGGATACTGACCAAGGAAGATTGGATGGCAGGCACCAAGTCTTGGCTCGACATGCTGAAGGTGAAATTCTCTTTCGGTCAGCAGGGTAACGATGCCATCGGTAACAATCGTTATCTGGATACTTACGGCATCGGTAGCATGAATGGCGACATGGCGCTGACCTTTGCTTCAAAGGGTAATGATAAGATTACCTGGGAGACCAATACCAATATCAACGCAGGTCTTGAATTCGAACTCTTCAAGGGTCGTCTGACCGGTGATGTGGAGTATTTCTACCGCAAGACCACTGACATGCTCTGTTTCATCAGCGTGCCTATGTCAATGGGTTATGCAGGCTATTACTCTAATGTGGGTAACATGGTGAACCGTGGTGTAGAACTGAATCTTGCAGGAGATGTAATCCGCACCAAGGATTTTGCGTGGAACATCAATCTCAATGCCACCCACTATACCAATGAGATAACGAAGCTTTTTGATGAGAACAAGAACGAGATGCTGAGCGGATATGCCGGTTATCATAACGGTTCTTATTATTATGGTGAAGGATTGCCTATCTACACCTGGAGATTGAAGAAATATGCAGGCGTAAATGAGAAAGGAGAATCCACATGGTATGTTGAGAACGAAGATGGTTCGCTGGGCAAGTCGGCAAAATGGTCGGAAGGCTCTTACTTTGCCTGTGGCGACCCGACTCCGGATCTTTATGGTGGCTTTGGCACATCGTTGTCGTTTAAAGGTATTGATGTCGGTGTGAACTTCACTTATTCCATCGGCGGCAAGTCTTACGATTCAGGTTATCAGAGTCTGATGAGTGTTCCTCATGATAGCTGGACAGGTTTTAATTTCCATAAGGATATGCTGGATGCCTGGTCTCCAAGTAACAGAGGATCCAACATCCCTCGCCTCCAGTATAATGATACGGATGCAAGCTCATCTTCTGACCGTTTCCTGATTAATGGAAGTTATCTCAACCTGCAGAGCATCAATATCGGTTATACCTTGCCAAAGAGCCTGACACGTCGTTTGGGCTTGACTAAGGTTCGTGTCTATGGTTCGGCAGACAATGTCTATTTGTGGAGCAAGCGAAAGGGATTCGACCCTCGTACAAGTTTCACCGGCTCACCTAGCAACGAGCAGTATGCGTTTGTTCGTACCATCTCTGGTGGTATTACACTTCAATTTTAAACTGTTAGATAAGGAGATTTTTATATAGATAAGGAGAATTTTATATGATGAACAATATATTTCGCAAGGTTTCTCTGTTCACAGTAGTGCTCTCTTCATGCTTGATGATGCAGAGCTGTCTGGAGGAGGAACTGCCAAAGGATTATGCAACAGGCAGTCAGGTGCAGGGGTCTGAGACGGCTCAGCAGGGCTTGCTGACCGGTTTGAGTGCCTATATGGTAAAAAGTGGTGTGTATGGCGACGGTTCGGCTTACGACAACGGTTATCCCAGCCAGATGATTATCCGTGATGTGATGACAGAGGATTTTCCGGTTTACAATGCAGATTACGACTATTTCTCATCTATAGAGAATGGTAAGGGACTCCGTAGCCCATTCAATTACACCTATTTCTACTATTATGGCTTAGTGAACAATGCCAACAGTATCATCTCGTCGCTCGATGTGGAAGGAGCATCTGAATCAGCAAAGGCGTCTGCCGGTGTAGCTTATGCTTACCGTGCTTTGGCATACCTGGATATGGCAAGAATGTTTGAATTCAAGAAGACCGGATTCTCTGACTTTGATGCCAAAGCAGCCAAGATAATGGGGCTTACCGTGCCTATCGTGACCGAGAAGACTACAGGCGAGGAGGGTAAGAACAATCCTCGTGTACCTTATTATACCATGTATCGCTTCATCCTGCACGACCTGAATAAGGCTGAGGCATACTTGAAGGGCTATAAGCGTACGGGCAAGGATCAGCCGGATGAGAGCGTGGTAGATGGTTTGAAGGCACGCTTCTGGTTGGAACTGGGTTCTCGTTTTTATGATTCGGCAGATGATCTGACAGCCCAGTTAGCTCATGAGAATGATGCTGACGGCTATGATGCCTTGGGCATTACGGCGGTTAATGACTGTTTTGCCAAGGCTGCCTCATACGCACAGGCTGCCATCGACAATTCCGGTTGCCAGCCAATGTCTCAGAGCGAATGGTATAATAAGAAGACAGGTTTCAATACTGCTAATTCTTCCTGGATATGGAAGGCTTCGCTGGGAACAAAGGAGCAATTGGGCAGCTGGTACCATTCCTGGATGGGTACGGTATCTTCTGAATCTACTGCATTCTCCATGGGTGGTTATGGCAAGGCTTACCGTATGATAGGTGCTTCGCTCTATAATCAGATACCTGATGCCGACTGGCGAAAGAAGACTTGGGTTGCCCCTGAGGATGCTGGCAAGACCGAGGTTCCGGCAGGCTATTCTACCTTGCTGGATGGAGCAGAATGGGCTAAACTGCCTGCTTACACCAACCTGAAATATCATCCGGGTTCAGGTAACTTGTCTGACCTCTATGTGGGCTGTTTGTGTGATATTCCATTGATGCGTGTAGAAGAGATGTATCTCATCTATATTGAGGCCATTGCCCATACTGAAGGGGTGGATGCTGCCAAGACCGTCTTGAATGATTTCATGAATGCTTATCGCTATACAGATGGCTCTTATGAGTGTCAGGCTACAGACATCGAATCACTTGAAGATGCCGTGCTGCTTCAGAAACGTATCGAACTCTGGGGAGAGGGACTGCTGTATTTTGATTATAAGCGTCTTAAGGAAGCTGTTGTCCGTACCTATACGGGTACCAACTTCCTGGAGAGTCACCGCTTGAATTCCAAGTATGGTTTCGTGGCTCCGTGGATGGATTGTTATATCCCTGAATATGAGAAGAGTTCTAATCCGGCTGTGGAACTGAATCCGGACCCTACAAGTGTGGTAGAGGCAAAGAGTGAGTAAATGAGGAGATTTTTCAATCTTTAAAATGGAATTGACAATGAAGAATATAAAGTTTTTTAGATATTTGGGGCTTGCCATCTCGGCTGGTCTCCTGTTGGGGGTCTCTTCCTGCAGCGATGACGATGATTATGCGCCAGGCAATCCTGCCCCAGACAATTGCATGGGAGTGTATTTTGATGCCGGCAATGCGGCAGAGTTTATTCTTACTCCAGACCAGGAAACCGTTGATGTGAAGGTTTGCCGTAAGGAAGCCGCTGAGGCTGCGAGTGTTCCTGTCAAGGTAGAGTATACTGATACAACTGCCATTCAGGTGCCTGCTACGGTTGAGTTTGCCCAGGGCGAGAAGGAGGCTACGCTGACCATTTCTGTAAAGGGCTTGACACCTAAAAAGAAATTTGGTTTCAAGATAGATGTCGATGAAGCCTATGCCGATCCTTATACCAAGCAGGATGGAAGCACGGTGCTGCAGTCAACGGTGCTGGTTTCTCAGTGGAAGAAAGTACTGGAGAATGTGCGGTTCTATTACGCAGGTTTCACAGATTTGCCTGTTACCTATTCTGATATCTACCAGCTGGAAGGTGTCAATCAGTTTTATATCACCAATATGTTGGGTTCGGGTGCTGATCTTTATTTCAAGATTAATGGCACTTTCAATGCCGATAATCTGGCTGATTGCTCCGGTGAACTGGTTCCTGTGGAAGGAAAGGGTGCTGCCATATATGACTATCAGACCTATAAGCAAAACTATATCGTAGCTGGTGTTGATTCTTCTACAGGCGACTATTTGTGGAACTGGACGGTAGGAGATGTAAATATCAACTCTTTCATGTGGTATGGTGGATATAGCTATAGTACCTATTCTTATATAGACTTCACACAGAAATACATCTATCTGAATGGATATATAGATTCCAGTGTTGAGCAGCAGTCTGTAAATGTGTATGGCGTTTGGTAGAAATACCGAATGATTTCCTAAAGATTTTGGACTTATGAAGAAGATTCTTATATTTTCTCTGATGTTGGCTTCTTTCCTTTGCTCTGAGGCAAAGGAAAGGAGCCTTCAGCAGAAATTGGAGATAGCCAGTGAGGTGCTGGGGGAGCGTTTGCCTTCTGTTGGCGGGAAAACTTCTCGTGGAGGAGTAGGTGAGAGCCTTCGGGTTATGCGACAGACGGATGCTTATACGGTTGTAGGACGCAACCGGAACGGATTTGTAGTTCTCGCCAATGATGATGCGTTCAAGGCTGTGATAGGTTATTCTGACGAGGGTACTTTTGGTGATAATCCTGCCTTGGGCTGGTTCTTGGCTAGAATTAATGACGCTTCACTTCGTGCTGCTTCTACGGGTTATCAGGTTATCCCTGCAGGTTGCAAGTCGAGTGTTGAGCATCTTATTGCCGTAAAATGGGGCCAGGATGCTCCTTTCAATAGCCAGTGCCCACAAGTAAATGGCAAAAATTGCTGGGTGGGTTGCGTGGCTACGGCTATGGCACAGATTATGTCTGTATACCAGTATCCATCCCGTGGCAAGGGTGTCGCTTCTTATAGCATTGGCGATGAGAAACGTACTGCTATGCTGAGTATGGGAGAGTATAAGTGGACGGAGATGTTGCCTGCTTATTCGGGTGATAACTACTGTTCGGAACAGGCTGCCGCCGTAGCCAAGTTGATGTTTCATTGCGGTTGTGTGGCTGGTATGAATTATTCTCTTGATGGCAGTGGCGCATCTTTGCAAGATGCTGCGGCTGGCATGAAGAAGCATTTCGGCTATCTTACCCAGTATTATGGCTATAAGGATTATCCCCAGACCAATAACTATGATGATGCAGCCTGGAAAAAGGTTATTTACCGGGAATTGAGCGCCGGGCATCCTATTCTGTATGCCGGTACATCCAATAAGCAGGGAAACGACAAGACTTCTTCCCATGCCTTTGTGCTGGATGGTTATGATGCTGATGGAAACGTAGGAGTAAATTGGGGCTATGGTGGTTTTGGTGATGGCTATTTCGACTTGAGCCTCCTTCCTCTGGAGTATACGGATAATGGTGTCTCCGTTGATGAGGAGTATCAGTGGTATCAGGAAATGGTGGTTATTCATTGCCCTGATGATGGTGAAATCAATTATGATTTGACTTCCGGCTTAACTCCTGTTACCGGTTTTACTAAGCCTTGCCGTTCCGATGTTTATGATATCAATGGCCGAAAGGTATTGCTCCCGGTGAAACATGATGGTATCTATATCCGTGGTGGCAAGAAATATATAGTAAAGTAGATTTCTCATCAATTGCAGATAATTAAAAAATCCCGACAGGTATGTTGTTGCCTGTCGGGATTTGTTATAAATATAGGTATCTTTTTCTTTCTCCGATCAGTCTGCGATAACCATACAGAGTCTGAGCACATTTTCTTCGAAGTGCTCCTTGTCGATGGCATTGTTCTTGAGCAGGGAACGGTAGTTGTATACGGTTTGTGGCGAATAAGACAGGATGCCGGCTATCTTTGAACTTTCGGTAATGCCTAATCTTAACAGGGCGCACACACGGAGGATAGGGGGCATTTCTCCATTCTCTTTCAGCTGGATGTGTGCCGATTCTGTAAGCTGCTTGTTCAGCTCGGTTATAAAAGTTGGGTACAGAGACAGGAATGCCTTGTCAAATTCCGTCAGAAACTCCTTGTTCTCTTTCTCTGTATTGGTTGAGGAAGAAAGGAGGCTCAGCAGCTCCTTACTCTGGTTGGCCTTGATCTTTCTTACTGCCAAGGTGCGCAGTTTGCTGTTTCTCTCTATGTTCTTATAGCACAGGTCAATATACACCTTTATCAGTCTCTCGCGCTTCTGGTTGGTGTCCTTCAGTTCGTCGTTGATGAGGTGTAACTGGCTGTTGAGAACTTCCATTTTTGCCGATGTAGCCGTGATTTCGTCTTTCTTCTGTTTCAGAAGTTTGTTCTTCTTGCGGATGAACAGACTGCTAAGTCCCACTCCGAGCAAGAGCAGGAAAATGACCGATAGTGCGATGTAGAGCATGCTGTTGGTGGCTCTGATGTCATCTGTATAGGCATTGGTAATCATCTGCAATTTGGATGAAATCTCAATGCGGCGCAACCGGTTGTTGTATGCATAAGCATCTTCCAGGGATAGGTTGATGTATTCCTGGGCTTTATTCAGACTTCTGGTCTTATGTTTGTAGATGAAGAGTGCGATGTCTTGCAGGGCTACGTTTTCTTTTGTGGCAGAAGTGATGTCTGAGATGGCTGCAACCAGCAGGTAATGTTCCGTCAGTTTCTGGTTGTTGGATTTCTTGTATATTTCGGATAGGGCAAAGGCGGTCATGGCATGGAGACGGCTGTCCGGCTTTTCCATACTCAGTGCTTTTTTGTAGTATTGGATGGTCTTGTTATTGTTGGAATGATTGCTGTAATAGTATAACTCTCCCAGCAGGTAGTAATAGAATGCATCTTTCTTTGGCGACAGTTCTAATGTTTTCTTCAGGTATTCCACTTTCTGCTGGTCGTAAATCTTGCTGAATTCATTGTTCTCACAATAGGTTGACCAGTTGTTGTATAGTCCGTAAAGTGTATAATAGTATTGAAACTGATAGTCAAGCGGATCTTCTTCCTTGGGTTCTATCTTCTGCATGATGTTTTTTGCTTCAGCATAGAATCCACGTGTGATAAGCAGGCTGGTTTGGCTAAGTTGGAATCTTTTATGATATAAGATGTTGTTGCTCTTTTGGGCAAGAACGAGGCCTTTTTTTACGTAAGTCATCGCCGAATCATACTCGTAGGCTTTGTATCCATTGGCGAGTTGCTCGTAAAGCTTGAGCTTGTCCTCGTTGCTGGTTACATACTTGGCACCCTGCTTGATGTCGTTCAGACTTTTCTCTTTTACTTCTACATAATGCGCACGTTTTTCCAGGGCAGCATCCAGCTGTTTGTAGAGCTGGCTGTTGTCTGCTTTTACGTATATCGGCTGTAGCATCAGCAGTGTGATGATTATAACGAAAAGATGTCTCATTTTTCCTATGTTTTTAGATTCTGCTGCAAAAATAATAAAAAACATAGAGAATCTCGCATCTACTAGCCGTTTTTTTTGAGAATTAGCAAAATGTTGATATTCAGAGAGGTGAGGAGGTTGGTAGATAGCGGTAATCTACCAAGAACCTACTATTCGTACCAACTTATCGATTTTTGCCGTACTTTTGCAGCAACAAACAATTTTAAACAAAAAATATGAAAAAACTCTTTTTGCTCGCAAGCCTTCTGATGGCTTTTGGCATCTCTGCAGATGCAGGAGACATCACTTCTCCTAACGGACAAATCAAGGTGAACTTCACCTTGGATGGCACTGTGCCTACCTATAGTGTGACCTATCAGGGCAAGACTATCATCAAGCCTAGCCGTCTGGGTTATCAGCTCGCCAAGGGCGGCAAGGATGGCAAGGATCTGCTTTCTGATTTTAGTGTCATCAATGAGAAAACTTCCACTTTCGATGAGACCTGGACTCCTGTTTGGGGAGAGAACAAGTCTATCCGCAATCATTATAATGATATGCTGGTAGAGTTAAAGCAGAATTCTACAGACAGTTATATGAACGTCCGCTTCCGTGTTTATGACGATGGAGTAGGATTGCGCTATGAGTTCCCTCAGAAAGGCAATCTCAACTACTTTACAATCAAGGAAGAGCGTACAGAATTTGCCATGACGGGCAATCATACCGCCTGGTGGATTCCGGGTGATTACGATACCCAGGAGTATGAATACACCAAGACCCGTCTGTCGGGCATCCGTCCAGCTTTGCATGCTGCTGTCAGCAGCAATCTCTCGCAGACTGTCTTTTCAGATACCGGTGTACAGACCTCACTCCAGTTGAAGACTGATGATGGTATCTACATCAACCTGCATGAGGCTGCCCTGGTAGATTATCCTGCCATGCATCTGAACCTGGATGACAAGACCATGACTTTTACCTCTTGGCTTACCCCTGATGCACAGGGTATGAAGGGATACATGCAGACTCCGTTCAAGAGTCCTTGGCGTACGATGGTCATTACAGATGATGCCCGCAAGGTGTTGTCTTCCAACCTGATTCTCAATCTCAATGAGCCTTGCAAGATCAAGGATACCTCCTGGATTCATCCTGTGAAGTACGTAGGTGTATGGTGGGAGATGATTTCCGGTAAGGGTGAGTGGGCTTATACCCATGATTATCCTACCGTGAAGTTGGATGGAACCGACTATGTACATGCCAAGCCATCGGGCAAGCATTCTGCCAACAATGCCAATGTGCGCCGTTACATCGACTTTGCTGCAGCCCATGGTTTCGATGCAGTCCTGGTAGAAGGATGGAACATCGGTTGGGAAGACTGGAGTGGCTATATGAAGGAAAAGGTATTCGATTTTCTGACTCCATATCCTGATTTCGACATCAAGGCGCTCAATGAGTATGCGCATTCCAAGGGTGTGAAGCTCATCATGCATCATGAGACCTCTTCTTCTGTAATGAACTACGAGAAGTATATGGACAGAGCTTATCAGTTGATGAAGGATTATGGCTACGATGCAGTGAAGAGCGGTTATGTTGGCAACATCATTCCTCGTGGCGAGCATCACTACAGTCAGTTGGAAATCAATCACTATCTGCATGCCGTAACCCGTGCTGCCGATTATCACATCATGGTAAATGCACATGAGGCAGTGCGTCCTACCGGTCTCTGCCGCACTTATCCTAACCTGATTGGCAACGAGAGTGCTCGCGGTACTGAATATCAGGCTTTCGGAGGTACCAAACCGGGACATACCGCCATCTTGCCTTTCACCCGTCTGCAGGGTGGTCCGATGGATTATACACCGGGTATCTTTGAAATGGATTGCGCCAATGGTTCTCATTGCAACTCTACCATCTGCGGTCAGTTGGCACTTTATGTAACGATGTACAGTCCATTGCAGATGGCTGCCGATTTCCCTGAGAATTACGAGAAGCACATGGATGCCTTCCAGTTTATCAAGGATGTGGCTGTAGATTGGGACAAGTCTATCTATCTGGAGGCTGAACCAATGGAGTATATCACCGCTGCCCGCAAGGCAAAGGGTTCTGATAACTGGTTTGTCGGTGGCGTTACGGGCATGAAGGCTCATCAGTCTACCGTAAAGCTCGATTTCCTCGAGAAGGGCAAGAAGTATGTGGCTACCATCTATCAGGATGCAAAGAATGCCAATTACAAGACCAATCCGCAGGCTTATGTCATCACCAAGAAGACTGTAACCAGCAAGTCTGTCTTGAAGTTGAACTCCGTTGCAGGTGGCGGATTCGCAATTAGCCTTCTTGCGCAATAAAATGCAGGATTTTGAGTTATTATGAAAGAAAGTTTTCTTGAATTAATAATGATGCTCATGAAAAGAATGAATAAAATGTTGTTGGTTGCTGCCTTGGCGGCAACCACACTTTCTGCTCAGGCAGAACAGAAGAAGGGACCAGCTTGGTTGAGTGATGCACTTTTCTATCAGATTTATCCATCTTCCTATATGGATACTGATGGCAATGGTATTGGTGACTTGCCGGGTATCACTTCCAAGTTGGATTACATCAAGTCGCTGGGTGTGAACGCCCTCTGGCTCAATCCGATCTTTGAGTCGGGATGGTTTGATGGTGGCTATGATGTCATCGATTTCTACAAGGTGGATCCTCGATTCGGTACCAATACTGATTTGGTTACATTGGTCAATGAGGCCCATAAGCGTGGCATGAAGGTTTGTCTCGACCTGGTGGCAGGACATTCCAGTACCAAGTGTGCCTGGTTTAAGGAGTCTTCCGAGAAAGATCCTAACCAGCGTTACAGCGACTATTATATATGGATGAACGATATTCCTGAGAGCGAGAAGAAAGAAATAGAAGCCCGCCATCAGGAGGCAAGTCCGGAGTCTAGTACCCGAGGCAGATATGTGGAGGCGAATGCTCCTCGTGCCAAGTATTATGAGAAGAATTTCTTCGAGTGCCAGCCAGCCTTGAACTATGGCTTTGCTCATCCAGACCCAAATCATCCTTGGGAGCAGAGCGTAGATGCGCCTGGACCACAGGCTGTTCGCAGGGAAATACGTAACATCATGGCTTTCTGGTTTGATAAGGGTGTGGATGGATTCCGTGTTGATATGGCGTCATCGCTCATCAAGAACGACCCTGACAAGAAGGAGGTTTCCAAACTCTGGAATGAGATGCGTGCATGGAAGGACAAGTACTATCCTGAGACCGTCCTGATTTCAGAGTGGGCTAATCCGCAGCAAGCCATTCCTGCCGGCTTCAACATCGATTTCTACATCCATTTCGGTCTTAAGGGCTATGCCTCTTTGTTCTTTGACCGCAAGACTCCATGGGGCAAGTGGGAGCAGAGCTATCAGAACTGCTATTTCGACAAGCAGGGCAAGGGTTCGCTTAAGGAATTTAGCGAGAACTATACCAAGGCTTTCAATGCCACCAAGAATCTCGGCTACATCGCTGTTCCATCTGCCAACCACGATTACCAGCGTCCTAACATCGGTACCCGCAACACGCCAGACCAGTTGAAGGTGGCGATGACCTTCTTCCTCACCATGCCAGGTGTTCCATTTATCTATTATGGTGATGAGATTGGTATGAAGTATCAGATGAATCTCCCTAACAAGGAGGGTAGCAATGAACGCTCTGGTACCCGCACTCCGATGCAGTGGACCAAGGGCAAGAATGCCGGCTTCTCAACGAGTGCGCCTGATAAACTCTATTTCCCTGTAGATACGGAAAACGGAAAGTTGACCGTTGAAGCTCAGCAGGGAGATCAGAATTCTCTGTTGTCATATACCCGTAAGCTGACCGCTTTGCGTCATTCAGCCAAGGCTCTTGACAATGAGGGCGATTGGAAGCTCCTGAACCAGAAGGGTCAGGAATATCCGATGGTATATGAGCGCACTTTGGGTGAGGAGAAGTATGTTGTTGTCGTGAATCCTGGTGCCAAGGCAGCCTCTCTCAACATCAGCTCTGTAGGTGGCAAGGCAGTTTCTGTTCTTTCTACAGGCAAGGTTGTATATAAATCAGGTAAGAAGACCGATGCCATCAAGGCTTCAGGCATTAGTGCCGCTGTATTCAAGGTGGCTAAGTAACCTGTGAACATGATTATTGCTAGCTTTATTAAATATCAGAATCCGCATGGATTTTAAGGAAGAATAAGAAAGAATACAAAAAGATAATCCGAAACAGAAGCGTTGTCAGCTATCTGTTTCGGATTTTTTTGCAATGATTAATTTCCAGCACAGTTCTTCCTCAACCACATCCCGAAGAAGCGGTCGTAGATGATATAGCTGCCATTGTACTTGTAGATGAATTCTCTATTGATCAGCGTCTTGAGAGCAAGACTCACGCTGCTGGCAGCAGGCAAGTTGTGGCGGCTGATGAAATCCTGCGAAAGAATGGAGGTGACAGCCTTATCCTGGGCAATGGCAGATAGAAGGGCTGCCTGATTGTCTGTAAGGGAATCGTAGTAATTCACGAATGCCACTTCCTGTTCGTTCACCAATTCCAGGGTTACATCATCAATTTCCGCTGTCGTAATTTCCTTTCCGTTCTGATAGAGTCGGTTCAGAATATCCTGAATATACCAGGTTTGACCATCCACCTTATTATATAGATAGGCAAAGGTATCATGCTCCATGGTTAGATTCCGGGTTCCCATCCATCTGTTGGCAAAACGATGATACTCATCCTTGTTGATGAGAGGAAGGTTGAGAATTTGCGAACTCTGATAGAATGGGCGTTTTGCCGACAGGAACATGTCGGTCATCATGTGCTGCTTACTGCCTGCAAAGATGAAATATACATTCGGCAAGAACTGGATGTAGGAGCGCAGCAGAGCCTCTGTGCCATCTTCGGGATATTCGGCTATCTGCTGGAACTCATCGATAGCAATATAGATTCGTTTCTCCGATTGTTTCAGATACTCGAAGATATGTTTGAGAGAATCCTCGCTCTGGCTTGGCGAAACCGTAATCGAGAACGTAGGGATTCCCGTCATCTCATCAAACGACATCGTAGGCTTGTAGCCGGCAAAGAAAGTGGTAATCTTGCGCATGGCAGTTTGTGAGAAAGTATCAACCTTCCCGATAACCGTCTTTGCCAATAATTGGATGAATTGGCTCAGATTTCTTGTGGCATTGATGTCGAGATAGAAACAATGCGTTTCAGGCTCCTGCTTACTGATGTTCTCTAAGACATGGTGTATGAGTCCCGTCTTTCCGATGCGTCGAGGAGAGATGAGCACGATGTTACGCTCATTCTGCAAAGCCTTCATGATGACTTCCGTCTCTTTTTTGCGGTCGCAGAAGTATTCTGCTCCCTTATATCCGTAGATAACAAATGGGTTATTCAGCTGTTCCATAATGTTTTATATCTATTCCATGTTTTATGTTACATATTTTATGAAATGCAAAGATAGTACTTTTTTATGTAACTATCGCCACTTCTTTTCCTAATAATTTTTAAAACTTGTATTTTGCCTGTGCTTATCCATCAAAATAGCTGCACAGAAGAAAATTTTCTCAATCTGTGAAACCAACTTTCATAGGTACATCTTAATTTTGCATCCAAAAATGAATGTATTAATGTCGTATGATGATGGTTAAGCAAATGTTAGATAAGAAAGATGTGGGGCAGATGGACTTGCTCCAGGCCTTCGAGATAATCGTAGAGAAGGCTAAAGGGTCTTCTCTCGGAGAAGAGTTTTATCAGAAAGCAGATCCATATCTTGGTTTTGTTTCCGATAAACTGTGTATCTCCAAGCGAGCAAGTGTCCTTATGGCGCTCTTTGCCGACCGATGTTATGATACCCATATCCGGTTTTCTGATTTGACGGAATACCTGGATTGCAGAATCCTTACATTGCTCAGATATTCCAACGAAACTCAGGAACTTATCGATAAGGAATATGTCTGTCAGAGTCGGATTGAAGGACTCAATTATAGCATCCCGATGGAGGTGATGGAGGCATTCCAGCATAATCGGCGCTATATTCCTTCCGATGTGGATGAATTCACAGCCAGAGAATTGTTTGATAAGTTTGATGAACTTTTCTCGAAATGCCGCTGCGAAAAACTGAACAAGCAGGTTTTGAGAAAGAAACTCAGAGCACTGGTTGGCATGAATAGCAACCTGGCTTTTGTCAAGGCAATGGCATTGTATGATATAAATGTGGAGAATAAAGATTTTCCGCTTTTCATCTTGCTGTGTACACTCTTTGTTATTGATGGCGATGATGACATCCGTTGCCATGACTTGGATTTCATCTATGAGGAAGGTGAGTCGGTCTGGCGATGGGCTAAGCGAGACCTTAGCCAAGGCAATCATCGTTTCTTGCAGAAAAAGTTCATAGAATATACCAACGATGACGGCTTTGCCGACAGGGAATCCTTTAAGATTACAGACAGTGCTAAGAAGCTGCTCTTTTCGGAGATGAACCTTTCTGCTATGCGAGGCTCCCGTCCTAAAGGTGGCATGTTATCCTTTGAGAGTATCAAGCCTAAACAGCTGTTTTACAACGATAAGGAACGTAAACTGGTAGAAGAACTCGCAGCTCTTTTGGATGAAAAGAATTTCCAGGGTATTCGAGACCGCTTGAAGGAAACCAATTTCAGAAGTGGCTTTGCCTGCCTATTCTATGGTGCACCAGGTACCGGAAAGACGGAGACGGTTCTTCAGATAGCCAGAAAAACGGGTCGTGACCTTATACAGGTTAACATCTCGGATATCAAGAGTATGTGGGTAGGGGAGAGCGAAAAGAACATCAAGGGTATCTTTGATGATTACAGAAAGATGGTGAAACAATCGGCAAAGACTCCTATTCTGCTCTTCAATGAGGCAGATGCCATCATCGGTAAGCGTATGGTGGGTGCAGAGAAGGCTGTGGATAAACTGGAGAACAATATCCAGAACATCATTCTTCAGGAGATAGAGCTGCTTGATGGCATTCTTATTGCCACAACCAATCTTGCCGAGAATATGGACAAGGCTTTCGAGCGTCGTTTCCTTTATAAAGTGAAGTTTGAAAAGCCTGATTTGCATGGGCGTTTACAGATTTGGCAAACGATGATACCATCTTTGAATGATGCTGATGCTTCTTTCCTTGCCGCCAGATATGATTTCAGTGGTGGAGAGATTGAGAACATTGCCCGTCATTATACCATCCAATCCATTTTGCATGGCAAACCGGCGGATATGCTCAAATCTCTTGTCGGGTATTGCGATAGTGAAAGGCTGGAAGGAAGAACCCCCAAGAGAAAGGTTGGGTTCTGATGCATCATCCATAAAGGAAAGGCGGTAAATACGAAAAATGTATTTGCCGCCTTTTTCTCCTAGTTTCAGATGATTGTATCTGATATTTCTTAATTGATTAAATCTGGTATTTCTTTGTGAGATTTCTCAATTTTTCGGCAATATCCTCCCTTAGCCATTGAGGTTCCAATACTTCCATGGTATCCATGTTGGAGAATATCTCCTGTTCAAAATCGAATTCAGGCTTCAGATGGTATTCAAAGATAGAATATTCATCTGTGCGCTCCGTTTCCTTTTGTGAGGTATGGAGAGGAAGGTTGCGGATATAGTTGCTTTGGAATGCATCCACCTTGAGTACCACCTTTTGCACCTCAGAGTCCTCGTAGTTGATGATGCCGAAGCAATCCTTGAAATATTCAGCAGGATCCAGATCCTCTGGCAATTTGAATGTTTCTTCAGAGATAGTGACATTCTCCATACGGTCGAGCGCATAGCATCTGATGTCATCTGTGCCAGGACTGTAAGCCACCACATACCAACGCTTCTTGAAAGCCTTTACGAAATAAGGATGAATATCAAATTCATGATACTCCTCTGTATTGAAGCTATAGTAGGATATGGAGATGACGCGGTTGTCACGCATCGCCTTGATGATGTCTTCCAGATAGTTTCTGCCAGAAGACATATCTTCCAAGAGTACACGCTCCTTGAGCTTGTGACTGTTGCCAACCATGGCATTGAGGGAGAAGGCATTGAGCATCCAGCTTCTGGCACTTCCTTCCTCGAAGCAGTCACCATACTCAATGTAATAGCGGTATCCGCTGCCACAGCTGATGCTGATTTCAAACAGTTCCTCGATGGAATGGAGGTTGTTGATGAAGGTACGGCGAGAGAGTTCCGTTCCTTCGCTGAGATCAGAATCCTTCCATCTGCTTTGGATTTCCTTTAAGGTGATGCCGCCCCTTTTTCTAGCCCGATGGATGGTTTCCACGAGCCAGACATATTTGTTCAATTGATTGATAGCCATATTCTGTTTCTTTTATTTGGATACAAAGATAACGGAAAAGTAGGAAAATATGTTGCACAAGATAGATTTATTTCATGCAGATTTCAATTATTTCATCGTTTTACGAAAAAAAACGAACCTGTGCAGCCAATTTTCATATTTTATTTGTAATTTTGCCATGTCATTCAGAGTTTTGCTATTCTATTCATGTAGCACTAAGATTAGAGAAATTTCTGATATGGCATAATCCTAGGCAGTTTTTTGCAGCTTGGGTGTTTGTAGAATATAAATTATAGTGTTGCGAAGTTAGATAAAATATGGAAAATATTTTAGAATATAATAAGTGGGAAGATAAGCTATGGGCTTTGTACAATAGTATTTTTAAGGATGCTTCATATACGATTAGAGATGGAGTCATTTTCCCTGATAAGTATGCTTCAACTCCGTTCAAAGTGATGATAATGAACCGAGAGGCTTATGATGAGAAATCGTATAGTCTCAATCAAGATGGTATTGCAAAAGAGATTGGAGAAGGAATTATTCCTTTCAAAGACCAGATAACATTACGTAGTCATCTGCGTCAATATCTTAGTTTGATTCATCTATTGTCAAATAAAGGTTTTAATGAAGTTTCAGAGAAAGAGGTAATAGACTTTGTAAACCAATCTGACAATGATGATTTAGTGTATTACCTTTCTGATGCAGCTTATATCAACATTAAGAAATCTGATGGTAAAAAGCGCTCAGTGCGAAGTGACTTAAAGGAGTATGCAAAGAAAGGAATTGAAGTGTTGAAAGAGCAGATTCGATTCTGTAACCCTTCTGTCATCTTGGGTGGTGATGTGTGCTACAACATAATTGACAATCTGTTTGATTGGGGAGAGGAGCTTTATGGTGGAGATGGCTATAACCCGGTAAAGATATATGAGTTGGTGATAGATGGTAAATCATATCCATTTATAGATATGTTCCACCCATCAAGAACTCAAAACTATAAGGATGGTGACGAAAAAGAAAGTATGTCTATGTATTTTCTTGAATTATTCAAAGCTATGATTAGTGTTGAGAAAGCACGTCCTGGATACTGGAGTAGTCATATGAATAATAAATGTTTTGAGGCGAGTGCCTTAAAGTAATAATAGTTCATCTTAATAGTGATAATGAGTCTTCTCATGATTCCTAAGACATCACCAAATTTTTGAGAGCTTTTTTGTGTTAAAATAAGC
>NZ_VZBE01000023.1:0-56788 GCF_009494835.1 Segatella copri | reverse complement strand
AGGTCGGAAAACGAAAGTAGGAGGAAAACTACTTCGTTTTCCTCCTACTCGATTTTTTATAGGATATATTAGTAGAAATAATGCACATCTTTCATAAAAATTGCACACTGAATTCTAGTGTGCGCATTTTTGTGAAAAACTACATTAATATAGTTTAAATCTTAGGCTTATATTCTTTTTCTTAGCCGAAAATTAGTAATTTCGCAGAGCAAAACTTAAAAAGAAAAGAGTAAATGACAGCAGAAGAATATTATCAGCAAGGTAACGCCTGGCGCAAGCAGGGTGACTTTAAGCGTGCCCTCGACTGCTATATGGAGGCCATTGCCCTCGATCCGGAGAGCCCTGCCGTAGCAGCCAAGGAGATGCTGGATGATATCATGAGCTTTTATTGCAAAGACTACTACAATCCATAACAACCGACATGTGGACAGCAGGAGCTTTGTTTACTCCAATGGTAAAGATAATTAGTAAGAAATTAGAATATGAGTAAGATTAAAGGGGCTATTGTAGTCGACACCGGGCGTTGCAAGGGATGCTCGCTCTGTGTGGAGGCTTGTCCTCAGCATGTCATTGCATTGGCAGAGAAAAAAGTCAATGTGCATGGTTACCGTTATGTAGAGGCAGCTGTACCTGATGCGTGTGTTGGTTGCACTTCGTGCGCCATCGTGTGTCCGGACGGCTGTATCACTGTTTATCGTAAGAAGGAGGACTAAATAATGGCAAATCAGGAAGTTACATTAATGAAAGGCAATGAGGCGATAGCCCATGCCTGTATCAGATGTGGTGCGGATGGTTTCTTCGGCTATCCTATCACACCTCAAAGTGAGATTATAGAGACGCTGGCTCTGCTCAAGCCATGGGAAACATCAGGTATGGTGGTTCTGCAGGCTGAGAGTGAGGTGGCGGCTATCAACATGGTTTATGGTGGCGCCGGTGCCGGTAAGCGTGTCATTACCACTTCTTCAAGTCCGGGTGTGGCTTTGATGCAAGAGGGTATCTCTTACATGGCTGGTGCTGAGATTCCGGGCGTTATCGTCAACGTACAACGTGGCGGTCCAGGTCTGGGTACTATCCAGCCATCCCAGAGTGATTATTTCCAGGCTACCCGCGGTGGTGGTAATGGCGACTATAATGTGATTGTGCTGGCTCCTGCTTCTGTTCAGGAGATGGCAGATTTCGTTGATCTCGCCTTTACGCTTGCCTTTAAGTATCGCAATCCTGCGATGATTCTGAGCGATGGTGTCATAGGTCAGATGATGGAGAAGGTGGTTCTGCCTCCTGTCAAGCCTCGTCGTACCGAGGAGGAGATTGCGAAGGAATGTCCTTGGGCTACCATCGGCCGTCCGAAGAATCGTCCTGTCAACATCATGACCTCTCTGGAACTCAAGCCTGAGGTGATGGAGGAGCGCAATATTGCTCTTCAGGAGAAATACAGAAAGATTCGTGAAACCGAGGTCCGTTATGAAACCGAGCAGATGGATGATGCCGACTATGTAATCGTAGCCTTCGGAAGTGCGGCACGTATTGCCGAGAAGAGCATCGAGAGTGCGCGTGAGCAGGGCATCAAGGTAGGATTGTTCCGTCCTATCACCCTCTGGCCTTTCCCTGAAAAGGAGATTCATGAACTCGCCAAGACCAAGAAGGGCATTCTGGTTGTAGAAATCAATGCCGGTCAGATGG
Source organism: Segatella copri (assembly GCF_009494835.1). GTDB lineage: Bacteria > Bacteroidota > Bacteroidia > Bacteroidales > Bacteroidaceae > Prevotella > Prevotella copri_F. The sequence continues at coordinate 55,108 of NZ_VZBE01000023.1, read as the reverse complement.
TTCAGGATGTGCGACTGGCTGTGAATGGTCAGACTCCTGTGGAGCACTTTGGTCGTCTGGGCGGTATCGTTCCAGAGCCGGAGGAAATCGTTGAAGCATTAAAACAGTTAATAGTTAACAATTAATAGTTTATTGTTAATAGGAGGCTACGCCCTATAAACTGTAAACTATTAACTATAAATTAAATAAAATGAATGATATCATTTCACCAGAGAATCTGGTATATAAGAAGCCTACGCTGATGAACGATACCCCGATGCACTATTGCCCGGGGTGTTCGCATGGCGTAGTTCATAAGCTCGTTGCCGAGGTTATAGAGGAGATGGGCATGGAGGATAAGACGGTAGGCGTATGTCCGGTGGGCTGCGCTGTCTTTGCTTATCGCTATTTGGATATTGACTGGCAGGAGGCTGCTCATGGTCGTGCACCTGCTGTAGCTACGGGTATCAAGCGCTTGTGGCCTGATCGTCTCGTCTTCACTTATCAGGGCGATGGCGATTTGGCTTGCATCGGTACCTGCGAAACTATCCACGCCCTGAACCGTGGTGAGCATATCGCCATCATCTTCATCAATAATGCCATCTATGGTATGACCGGCGGACAGATGGCGCCAACCACCCTGTTGGGTCAGAAGACTGCTACCTGTCCTTATGGTAGAGATGCTGATCTTCATGGTTATCCACTAAATATTACCGAGTTGGCAAGCCATCTGCAGGGTACCTGTTATGTAACCCGCCAAAGTGTGGAGACCGTGGCAAGCATCAAGAAGGCGAAGAAGGCTATCCGCAAGGCATTCGAGGCAAGCATGCAAGGCAAGGGGTCCAGCCTGGTAGAGATTGTTTCTACCTGCAACAGCGGCTGGAAACTTTCACCTGTTGAGGCTAACAAGTGGATGGAAGAGAACATGTTTAAGCAGTATCCTAAGGGCGACCTGAAGGATACAACAAACATGTAATGTTGAATGTTGAATGTTGAATGTTGAATTTGACATTTGCAAAAGATTAGAACAATGAAGACAGAAATCATTATATCCGGTTTTGGCGGTCAGGGTGTTCTCTCTATGGGAAAGATTCTGGCTTATTCAGGACTGATGGAGGATAAGGAGGTAACCTGGATGCCTGCTTACGGACCAGAGCAGCGTGGCGGTACAGCCAATGTAACGGTCATTGTGAGCGACAGTCGCATCTCTTCGCCTATCCTGAGCCATTATGATGTAGCCATCGTGCTTAACCAGCCGTCGCTCGACAAGTTTGAGCCGAAGATTAAGCCAGGCGGCATCCTGATTTATGATGGCTATGGTGTGATGAATCCTCCACAGCGCAAGGACATCACCATTTATCGCATTGATGCGATGGACAAGGCTGCCGAGATGAAAAACTCCAAGGTGTTCAATATGATTGTTTTGGGCGGTCTGCTGAAGGTTTGTCCTGTTGTGAGCACCGATGGTTTGAACAAGGCGCTTTACAAGTCATTGCCAGAGCGCCATCATGGTTTGATTCCGCTGAACATGCAGGCAGTGGAAGAGGGAATGAAGATTATCGAAAAGGTAGATTAAATTCAATCATCAGTATAGATAAGGGAGCGGGCTGCGTTGCGATGCAGTTCGCTCCCTTGTTTTATTAGGCTGGGTTGAAAAGGAAAAAATGATGCATCTTGCAGATTATATATTTAATTTGCATCATGTAGTTTGCTACATTCAAAATCTGTTGTTGAATGTTTTTCGTATCTTAAACTAAAGAAAGTTGTTCTTTTCCTTGGCATTTCCAATTCTTTTCGCTAATTTTGTGGCGTTAATTTAAAAGAAAGGATTTTGATATGGTAGCAACTGTTTTTAATCAAGCACAGCTTGAACTTTTAGATATGATGCAATGGGTGAAAAGCCCGGAAGCATTGGCTGAATTGAAGCAGGTTATCTCTGATTTCTTTGCAAAGAAGGCACAGGAGGAATTGGATGCAATGTGGGAGCGTGGGGAAATGACAGCAGAAAAGCTGAAGAGCTTTGAGACATTGCACGAAAGAACTCCTTATCGTCGATAGTTATGAATATTGTTTTGGATACCAATTGCCTTGTTCTTGCAATTTCAAGGCAAAGCGAATACCATCAAGTATGGCAAGATTTTCTTGCTGGTAAATTGATTATCAAGGATCATACGATGGCTGCCCTTGGTTTGGGCGGTAAACCGTATAAGAAAATAAAGGTGACGCATCTTTGATGCGCCACCTTTTTAAATGATATGCCTAGTTGCCCCTGATTTACAACAAACTTTAACGCTGTTGCCGCTGATTTGCGACAAAAAAGTAGTATCTTTGCCCCTGATTTGAAACAAATGCGTATGTTTAGACGAAATATCATCAGTAAATTGGAGGCTTGGAAGCAAGACAAAAAGCATAAGCCTCTTATCCTGAGAGGAGCTCGACAGGTTGGCAAGACAACTGTGGTCAATGAGTTTGGCTCTCAGTTTGATAATTATCTATATTTCAATCTGGAAAGAAATGAGAATGCCAAGTTGTTTGAAATGGAGATTCCTTTAGACGACCTGGTGAATATGCTGTATGCCAGTGTCGGTAAGGTTAAGAAAGAAGGAACTACACTTCTTTTTATCGACGAGATACAGAATTCTCCTAAAACCATAGCACTACTCAGGTATTTCTATGAACAGAGACCAGATTTGTATGTTATTGCTGCTGGCAGTCTGTTGGAGAATCTGGTGGATGTTAAAGTCAGTTTCCCTGTGGGAAGAGTACAGTATCTGGCTTTGCGACCTTGTTCGTTTTCGGAGTTCCTGGGGGCTATCGGCAAGAATAATCTGCTTGCCGTACTCTCGCAGAAGGCTGAGTATACGGTTGCCTTCCATGAACAGTTGATGCATCTTTTCAATCAATATACCATTGTGGGAGGGATGCCTGAAGCAGTGCAGCAGTATGCTGAAACCCAAGATGTCATTGGTATCGAAGATGTTTATGAAACTCTGGTGCAAGCCTATAAGGATGATTCTGAGAAATACGTCAGAGGCAATAAGTTGACTGACGTGGTGAGATTCATCCTCTCCTATGGTTGGGCTTTTTCGGGTGAGACCATTACGTTAGGCAACTTTGCCAATTCTGGCTATAAGTCAAGAGAGGTGGGCGAGGCTTTTAGATTGCTGGAGAAGGCTATGCTCTTGGAGTTGATTTACCCTGTATCTTCTACCCAGTTGCCGATTATCCCTGAGACCAAGCGAATGCCAAAACTCATCTGGTTTGATACGGGATTGGTGAACTATCAGGCGGGAATCAGAAAGGAAATCATTGGCTCTACCGATATGGTGGACAGTTGGCGTGGGCATATTGCAGAACAAATTACGGCTCAGGAGTTATTGGCTTTGGAAGATAGGGTGGGACAGCATCGCTCGTTTTGGGCAAAGCCGAATAACGGTGCAGAGGTTGATTTCATTTTTTCTCATAACTCCAAGCTTTATCCGATAGAGGTAAAGAGCGGAACGAATGCCCATCTCCGTTCACTTCAGGTGTTTATGGATAGTTCTGATGTAAACATAGCCATCCGTATCTGGTCAAAGCCTTATTCTATAGATAAGGTCAAGACCATTCATGGCAAGGAGTTTACGTTGATCAATCTTCCGTTTTATCTGATAGGTAATTTGCGGAGCGTATTGGATGCTGTTGTCGAAGAATAAAGGGTAGATACAAAAACAAAAGAATTCAGCAAATAAGCATCTTGGCTATTTGCTGAATTCTCAATTCATATTCTATTTTTTCCTTTTATTCTTTACTTGAAGTTGAGCTTGCCTTCGGCAATCTTCTTAGCTTCTTCTAGCTTGTTGGTGGTTATGAAGTCAACGCCGGAATCTACGCATTTCTGAATCTCCTTCATCTGGTCGATGGTCCATACATTCACCTTCATGCCCAGGTCGTGACTCTCTTTAATCCAGTTCGGATTTTTGAGGAGGGCACCACCATAGTAGTCGATGCCGGCAAAGCCTTTCTGCTTGATGACTTTGGGAGCCACGTCGCTGCCCAGATTGTAAACCCGGGCTTGTGGGTTCAGCTTCACGAGTTCCTCGCAGGCATGCATGCTGAAGGAGATGTAATCCACCTGCTTCTCCATGCCGGTTGCCTTTACTAAATCAAGGCAAGCCTTTACGCATCTGTCTTCACGCTCAGGAGTCTGATGTGCCTTGATTTCCAGAATCAGCTGCATGGGAGCAAGCTTCTTGCCTGCCTCCAGATAACTCTTCAGCGTGGCGATAGGCTCACCGTTGGCAAGCTTCAGATTCTTGATGTCGGCATACTTGGCGTTCTCGATGATGATGCCATGAATGTCGTCGTCCTGGTTTACCACCACGGTGTCAGGAAGAACAAGGCTATGCAAAGAATTGCAAAATAAAAATGCCTCATTTCCAATGCTGGTAACGCTGTCAGAAATGATAATATCAAACAGAGAACTGCAACCCCTAAATGCAGACTCAGCAAACATGACAAACCAGCTCATCCTGCTAAGGACGAAGCAGAAAGATGCCGAAGTTATTATGCAAACATTGCTTTCTTCAAAGGCGCCCTAACCGAATACACATTCCAAATTGTTACTGGGAATATTTACAAAAATGGTATGGAAAAATATAGAGCTATTATTGCAGGAAGCAGCAGTTTCTTCAATTGTGATTTGATGAAAGAAAAATGCTGCCTCTACCTTGAGAACAAACTTAAGACGCATCATGTCATCTTACTCTCAGGAACTTCCATTGGTACAACAGAATTGATAAAAAGACTATCCAGCAGAATTAAAAATCCTAGTTGAATCTAACTTTGCTGAATGGGATAGATTCGGCCGAAGTGCTGCTGGTATATCAAACATTAAAATGGTAGAAAGAGCTAATGTGCTTATTGCTTTTTGGGATGGAATGAGTACAAGGACAAAGCAACTTATAGATATGGCCATAGCCAAGCAAATACCAGTTAAAATTATACGATATTGGCATAATTAACAAGATGAAACAACTTCTATGCAGAATTTTCGCACAGATTACAATATAAATCCCCCAAAAAGTGAAAAAACGAGTAAATCAGTATTGATTCTAAACAAATTTCACTATCTTTGCAGAGCCTTACCATGTAAAGTGGATAAGCACAAATTAATTTTGACTTAGATGATGGTGTAGTGGTCAACTATGCCAAATTTGGGGATGTTCTAAAAAAGATAAAATAGCAAAGCTATGGTTAATAGTATTGACAGAAAAGCGGTAACAGAACTTATGAAGGGGTATTATTTTTATATCCCTTCATATCAGCGCGGCTATAGATGGACCAGCATCCAGGTGGTTCAACTACTAAGTGACTTATTATGTTATGCAAGTAGCACTTTTAACAAGCGAATACAAGGTATCAACGAAGGTGAGTACTATTGTCTGCAGCCGGTAGTAGCAAGAAAAATCACAGACAAAGAAGTACTGAAAAAATTCCTACCAAAAGATGCTAAGAAAGATGCAGAAGCATGGGAGATCATAGATGGTCAACAAAGACTTACAACTCTTTATATATTGTACAAGTATTTAATTACGAAGTGCAATATTTCTGCTGAAAGTTTAAAAGAGGATGAAATAGAACTCTATCATCTTACCTATGCCACAAGAAAAGGGTCTTCAGTTTTCTTAGCAAATATTGGAAACAACGATGATGAATGCAATGATAATATTGATTTTTTCCACATGAGTCAAGCCTATGAAACTATTGACAAATGGATAAGAAGCATTGATGAGTATGAACTTACAGGTGCAAAAAGTTTGTGCCAAAGATACAACTTAAGCACAAAAGTGAGCGATATTCTGAACATATTCCGTTCATTATTAAATGCGGAAAAAGATAAATATTCAATGTATGGATCAGTCCAAGTATTATGGTATGAACTTGCAGATGACAAAGATGCCATTAAAGAGTTTAGAGAAATCAATACAGGTAAGATTTATCTAACAGATGCTGAATTAATAAAAGCTCTCTTTCTCAGAACACAGAACTTGGAATCGCAAGAGCATATTCAAATGCAGCGTGCCTTAGAATGGGAAAATATTGAAAATACGCTCCAAAATGATGCTTTCTGGTGTTTTTTAAACGCCAAAGGAATTGATATGCCTAACCGCATTGACTTCATCTTTAATCTAAGATATAAGATGGAAACTCTTTCTGTCTTAAATCAAGACGATGACAATCTTGATGGAAAAGTTGATACACTGTTAAGAGACTGTGAAACAAAACTCGCAACGAATAACTTTGTGTTCAACTATTTCTACGACAAGTTTGATGGAAAATCTAATGTTGAATTGATTCAAGCATTAACCACGGAATGGGATGAAATACTTAATATCTTCCATACAATAGAAGATTGGTATGAGGATGTCATCACCTATAACCTTATAGGTATGCTCAGTCAGTACCAAGGCAACTTGCTTCCGAAGTGTTATTATCATTTCAATCACATGGATGAAAATGAGTCCAGGGGTGAATTTAAAGATTGGCTTAAACAAAAAATTTGTGATCAGACACAAAATATCACTGTGGAACAGGGACATATTGACCTCAGCTTTGGTGATAGCCGAATATTTAATTTGCTCTTGCTCTTAAATGTCCATCATTTAAATAAGCAAGCAGAAGGACTTGAGAGCCAAAGCGAGTTAAGTTCTATCTATAAATTTCCATTTGATGTTCTTACTAAACAAGGTTGGGATATAGAACATATAGATTCATTCACAACTAATGGATTGAAAGAAATATCAAACAAAAAGGAATGGATTAGCATAGCTCTTGAAGACTTAAGTATGAATGAAGAGGAAAGATCTTTCATAAATGAGCTTTACGAAGAAGGAGAACTTGACAAGGCCATCGAGAAAATACGAGAAATCGCAAAAGAGTGGACTGATGCACCAGAGGAGGTTAAGAATAATATTGGGAACCTCACTCTATTAGACTCAGGAACCAACCGTTCATATGGTAATAGCTTATTTGTAGTGAAACGTCGTAAAATCATTGAAAGAATGAAAGCTGGCATTTATGTTCCAGTTACAACTACTTATGTCTTCATGAAACTCTTCGACGAAAACGGAACAAACCGCTCTCGATGGGGAGAAGAGGACATGAATAAATATCAAGCCTACATTTGCGATGAACTCAAAGATTATCTAAACATTAAAAAGTAAAGACAATGAGTGAGACATATACATTCAGAAGTATCTTCAGCAAACCTATTTCATACGCAAAAGACGAGGATCCTATAGTAATTTCGAAAGTTATCATACCAAGAATACAGAGACCCTATGCGCAAGGAAGACTTGGTGAAGCAGAAACAAAGATAAGAAATTCCTTCTTGAAGGATATTTTTAAATACTTGACATCTGAAAATGATGCCATCATGGACTTTCATTTTATCTATGGTTCTATCAAGAATATTGAAGATATTACAAATCAAAAAGAGTATATCTTGGAGCTATTAGATGGTCAGCAGCGTTTTACAACTCTGTTCCTTCTTCATTGGTTTCTTCTTAACAAAGAGAAAAGACAAAATACGGAAGTAGCAGAAAGCATTGTCCATGCACTTAAAAGTTTCACCTATGAGACTAGAGCTACAACTACTGCTTTTTGCCAATCTTTAGCTCAATATTCATGCAGCTTAGAAGATGAAAAGCCAAGCGTTTGCATACGTAGAGCAAGATGGTACTATCATAATTTTGACAAAGATTCTACCATTGCAGGTATGCTTGTCATGCTGGATGCTATGAACGAGGAATACAATAAGACTGAAAATAATAATCTCTTGGAAAAGACCGAGAGATTGCAATTCTATGTACTCCCCCTAATGCAGTACAATCTTTCAGAAGAACTATATATGAAGATGAATGCTCGTGGTCTGCCTCTATCTGTCTTTGATAATTTTAAAGCAGAATTTACAGGTGCTTTAAGAAAATGTAAAACATTGACAGAAGAAAAGGTTGACTTAGAGGGTGGCATTCAAAATGAATTAATCTCACATGAAGAAAGTATTTCTCTGAAACTGGATGCCAAATGGATAGACTTGTTTTGGAATAAAAACAAATCTAATTCTGATGAAAGCTATATGAGATTTTTCAGTAGATTCTTTGCCTATCGATATATGATTGATAGTGATGTTGCAGCTAAAGAAATGACAAGCAAAGAACTTCCCATTTACTCATTTTATACACTTTCAGAAAGCAAAAAAAATGAAAATGTATATTTAGGATTTGATGAATATGAGAAAGTCTTGACCAACCATCCAGAATATTTTACGGCTTTAGAAAAAGTCTTAGATACACTTTGTTCGCATAAAGAAGAAATTGCCAAATCACTCACCCCGGCCTGGGGAAAAGAGAAAGAGGAAAACTTCTTTCTGGATTCTACAGCAACGTTTTCACAAACGCTCTTGGTTGTATTTGGAGCCATTTGTGAATTTATACTATGCTATGAGGATTGGGAAGCAGATATTTACCAAAAATGGATGAGAATCGTATGGAACATCATAGAGAATACCAATATTGACAGTTTGATACCAGCAACCAACACGCTACGTAATTTATCTAATTTTACAAAAGCTGTTGCTTCGAATCAGCACAAAGCAAGTACATTCTATGATCTCAAATCCAGGGCAAAATGTAATAACAGTTTCTTTGAGGCAGTAGCTGCTTCCAAGGAGATTGGCTCTTGGCCACGTCCATTCCAGGAAGAAATAGAAAAGGCCAAGAGAATTGCAGAGAATCCAGATTGGCTAACTGTGTTTCAAAGTGTAGAAGTCAATCCATTCATAAAAGGCACTACCTGTTTCTTCTATGAAGAAGGAATGCCAATAGAAGTATTCTGCAAGAACTGTGAGTGTATTCAAGAAATGTTTGATAAGGAAGGCATCAGTCCATATTATCGAAAGAATCATGTACTACTTCGTGCTATCAACTCCAATTTGTACGAATGGGATGGTCAACTAGAGAACCGCTATGTAACAGAAGATAGTGAACCTAAAAAGTTCTTAAAGACATTCCTCATTAATGAGCCTATCATAAGAAAGATGCTTATAGCAGCATTTAAGAATGCCAACAACAAGGAGGAGATTACATTCTTTTTAGAAGAGTACATCAAGAGCAACATTGTGTCACTGAATGGTTTAGAGAACTGGGATCTTCAACTTGCCATTGCTCATAACATCTTATGCCAAGACATCAGACTATACGACTGGATGACTTCTCAAAAAGCACCCGTTTGCATAAGTTGGTTTAAAGGACACATTGCTGTAGCTATACCACGTGTATGGTATGATAGATATTTAATCGATTCTGAAAGAGATGCCATAGCCCAAAAACTAAAAGATGATTTTAGCATGGAATATTGGGAAGATGAAACTAAACATACCTATCTGTCTGATTTCGAAGAAACTGGACACTATAAAGGTGAAGATTTGTTTATGTTTGCATCACTATCAGACAAGGAAGATTATTCTATGAATTGCTGGTTCAAGAATTACCACGAAATTCGAATATTCATACAATGTCCAAGTCAAAAGAAATGTAAGGAACTTGAGAAATTATTACTTGAAGGTACCATATATGATGATGAGCGAAATTGCTTATACTTCGATACCGATATGGATGGTAACCTGATGGCTAGCTTTCATTACTTTTCAATAAGTGACTATAGTCCAATAAAGAAGCGTTTAGAGGAGATTTGGGATAAAGTAGAATCGGCGGTTAAAAAATTAACAAACAATAAGTAGCAATGAATTCGCGAAATAGAAGAATACAAGAAAAAACATAAATAAGCATCAGCCAAGAAGCCAGGAGCTTCTTGGCTTTTTTCGTCTAAAATATTAAATCTTTAAGGTTGCAATTTGCGACCTTAAACATAGGAAATCATGGTTTGTGATATCCAATGTATTAAATCGAGTAGGAGGAAAACAAAGTAGTTTTTCTCCTACTCGATTATATACCTTATATATATACCTTATTATATATATACATCTAATCTGCTTTATTCCGCCAGTCGGATGCTCATCGGGCTTACGGTGATGAGGCGCTTTTTGTATAGATCGCCCACGGCACGCTTGTAAACCTTCTTGCTCACATGGAAACGCTCGTAGATGTCGTCGGCCTCGCTCTTGTCGCCAAGGTTACACTCGCCGTCGTTGTCCAGAAGATACTGGTAGAGGGTCTCGGCGAAGTCGGCAGTCTGCTGGATGCCGGTCTTCTGCAGGGTGACATCTATCTTTCCGTCAGGACGAACTCTTCCGATGTAGCCCTTCATCTTGTCACCCGTATGGATGTACTGGAAAATCTGGTCCTGGTAGAGGAGACCCGGATACTGGTTGTCGATGATAACCTTGAAGCCGAGGTCGGTCTTCTGCCAGATGAGGAGATCCACCTCGTCACCATGCTTGTAGTGAGGATGGTCTTCGTTGAGATAACGCTCAATCTTGGCAGAGGCAACGATGCGGTAGCTCTCCTCATCGATGTGGATATGCACGATGTAGGAGTTGCCGAGCACCATACGTTTCTTCTGCTCGCGGAATGGGCAGAAGATGTCCTTCATCAGCCCCCAGCCCAAAAAGGCTCCGTATTCGTTGACCCATTTCACTTCGAGATAGGCGAAGTCGCCCACCTTAGCCAATGGGGTTTCGGTGGTTGCTATGAGGCGCTCTTCCTGGTCGAGATAGATGAAGACATCCAGCTCGTCGCCGATGCCTGCGTCTTCAGGTACGTAGCGGGATGGAAGGAGGATTTCTCCCTCGTCACCACCATCGAGATACAGACCGAAATCAACATTCTTTACGATGCGAAGGCGATTGTAATCGCCGAGTTTTATCTTTTTTGCCATATCATATTATTTTCGAGAATATAAAATGCTTTTGCCCTTACAGGGCGACAGTTTTTTGCGTCCGTAATTACCCAGGGTGTTGCCCTGGGCTAGGAGCTTCTGCCCTTTACCTTTCCCTTCGGCCGGTGACCGTTGGTTCAGGGCGTTTAGATGCGATCTATGGATGAGTCTGGTTCTTCTGCAGAAACTTCTTTGTTATCAGCAGTTTCTTCCTGGCTATCAGCAGCTCCTGCTTCCACCGTTTTCTCAATCATTCCATCCTTGAGATGGATGGTGCGGTCGGTGATGGAAGCAAGGCCCTCATCATGAGTTACGATGACGAAAGTCTGACCGAACTTGTCTCTGAGGTCGAAGAAGAGCTGGTGAAGCTCAGCCTTGTTCTTGGTGTCGAGACTTCCTGATGGCTCATCGGCAAGGATGACGGCAGGATTATTGACCAAAGCTCTCGCCACGGCTACACGCTGTTTCTCACCACCGGATAACTCGGCAGGCTTGTGACTGGCTCTATCGCTCAAGCCCATGAACGCCAGTAACTCCTCGGCACGCTCCTTGGCTTCTTTTCGGCTCTTGCCTGCAATGAAGGCAGGAATCATGATATTCTCCAGGGCGGTGAACTCAGGGAGAAGTTGGTGGAACTGGAAGACGAAACCGAGATGCTGGTTGCGGAAATCGCTCAGTTTCTTGGTGCTGAGGCTGCTTACATCGATGCCATCAACCATGATGCTGCCACTATCAGGCTTGTCGAGGGTACCGATAATCTGGAGGAGTGTAGTCTTGCCGGCACCACTAGGACCGACGATACTTACTACCTCGCCCTTGTCTATATGCAGGTCGATGCCCTTAAGCACCTGCAGGGAGCCGAAGCTCTTGGTTATACCTTTTATATCTATCATTTTCTTACTCAAAATTATTTTGCAGGCAAAATTAAGCAAAATATTTGGAAATGCCTAATTTTAAGAGATAAAAAGAAATAAGGAGGGATATAAAAAAACAAAACGCGCCTTATTCTTGCAAATAAAGCTCGTTTCAGTACTCTATTCTGTATTACTTTCTATAAAATGTATGTGCTATTTCAACCCATCGGCATCACCGGTGGTCTTCAATCCGTTGCTCTTTTCTCTAGGGGTGATGTTCATCTTCTTTGCCACGGTATTCTCGATGAGGCTGGCATCGAATGCCATCTTCTTATCGGTACAGTTGATGTTCTCGAAGGTGAAATCTGCCAGACGGTATTTCTCGCTCTTGCCCACATCGAAGAAATTGTCGCAATCCATGTGGATATTCTTCATCGTGATGTTGCTTCATGATGATATGAAATCCATTCTATCAAATTGCATCAGCCAGTACTTGGTATCCTTGCGCCACATATCTCTTTCTGTTGCTAATAGGTATTTGCTTGTTTGCATATTGTTTCTTGTTTTATTTCATCTGCAAAATGACGCTGAATAATTCTAACTTCCAAATTTTTATGTTTTTTTTCAGCAATCCTGCATTTCGTTGTTACTTCTGATTGACGTTGCAAAGATACAACATTTCCGTTTCCTACCTATGCGATTTGTGCGATTTGCGTGGATTCGGGAAATAAAGTACAGAAAATACCATGAAATCATTCTGAAAATATCTCCGAAGGATAAAAAGATAACTCCGATAGATAAGAAATTATCTCCGATAGATAGCAAAATATCTCCGAAGGATAAGAAAATATCTCCGATAAAGAAGATATGGAAACCGTGTTGGGGTGACGAGGTGAAGGGTATATTTTAAATCTTTATATTATATTCTTTTTTAGGGCTTTTTCGATTTTTGACCCTAGGGTCTTTTTTTGAATTACCCACTTTTTTCTTTACCCACGCGTACATATATAAATAGAGTTTTCAAACCTTCACCCTTCACCTTTTTATTTAACATTCTGTAAATCAATTTATTACAGGTGAAGGGTGTGAAGGCTGTTTTTCCGCTTTTCTTAAACATATTTTAAGAAATGAAGCTGCCTTTACATTTTTTTAAAGTTGCATTTCTTCTTAAACCATTGCAGGAATGATTCGTAAGCACTGATCTCTTCCTGATGCTGAGGCTCAGCGAAGGTAAGCTGGTCGCCGTAGGAATCACCATGCTGGTCGGGGAAGATAATCATCAGGTTGGTACCTGAGAAGTATTTCGTTATTTCCTCCGGCAAACGCTCCAGTGCTGTCTTGTAAGATACGGTTCCCTTACGGGCGGTTACTACCACGAACAGGTGGTCTGGAGATATCTGCGAAGCCAGCTGCGGCAACTCGTTCCAGTGAATCATCTGGGTATAATCGGCACGCACTTCCGGATGCCGGTTCTTGATATATTCATTGATGAGCGCCAGACTCTCTTCTCTGCCATGAAACTGGATGCGGCAGTCTAGGTTGCCGGCAAGTCGGGCAAGGCGTTCCAGCCAGCGGTAGAAACCCGGCTCAAACTCTGCTCTCGAAGGTACGGCTACCTGTATTCTTCTCAATGTATTCAACGGCTGTCTGATGCGTGCCATGATGATCTGTCGGCTCAATCCGTTGAAAAGACTCTGGTGAAATTCTCCCCAGAACTTCGGCGAAACCTCAGGATGCATGTGCATTCCGATGATAATCTCAGAACATTGGAACTCGTTGAAAGCATGCTTGATGCCGTTGGCGATGTTGGCTGCAATACGAACCTGGGTCTGCGTCATCACATCGGTGGCAGCAGCCAGCTGACTGCAATGTTCCAGAAGCCGTCTTCCCTGTTCCTGGTTGTATCGCATGTCCTTGTCTTCATATACCACATTCAGGCAGATGAGTCCCCTGTTCAGTTTCTGGTTTCTCACCAGAAACGCCAGACTCATCAGGTTGTCGGCATATTCAGGATATTTCACCGGAACCAGAATCTTCTCATCGCTCACCTTCTTGTCGTCTTCCGCATCAGGCAGTTCCTTGTCTCTCAGGATAATCTTATGCGAAGACCGGTCGGTAAGGATGGATGAGATGATGCAGGTAATCAGAATCATCATAACCACACCATTGAGCATATCATCGTTTACGAGGTAAGTGCCCGGTGCTACGAGCAGATGCATACCTACCATCACCATGGCGATACTTCCGGCAGCATGAGCCGAAGTGAGTCCGAACATCATGTGACCCGAAGAAAGTGGCAATCGGAAACCCAGACAGGCGATATAGGCTGCGATGGCTTTGCCCAGGGTTCCGAAGAAGGCGATGCAGAACACGACCCATAGAATATGACTGCCCTGAAACAGCAGATTGATATTGATCAGCATGCCCACACCTATCAGGAAATAAGGAATGAAGAGGGCATTGCCGATAAACTCGAGGCGGTTCATCAGTGGCGAAACATGCGGAATATATCTGTTTAATATCAGACCGGCGAAGAAAGCACCGAAAACGCCCTCGATGCCCACTATCTGCGAAAGTGCCGCACTCATAAAGAGCATTGAAAGTACGAAGATAAACTGCATCACCGCATCGCTGTATCTTCGCAAGAACCATCTTGTAAGTCGGGGAATCAGCATGATCATCACGCCACAATAGGCGGCAAACTTGAGGGTGAAGAATACCCAGAACAGTACGCCGTCATGCTTGCTGAACGATGCTACCAGTCCGGCAAGCATAATCAGGGCTATGAGCAGCGAAATCATGCTCGACCCCACACTCAGCGTAACGCTCGGTTTCTGTTGCAGTCCATATCTCGAAACGATAGGATAGGCAATCAGCGTATTGGATGCCATGATGCAACTCAGCAGGAAGGATGCCTTGGCAGAGTAGTGGAGCAGCCAGATACTCATGCCGTATGTGAGGAAGAACGGTATAAAACAGGTGAGCAGACCATAGATAAGCAGTCGCGACTTGTTCTTTTTCATGCCTTCCATATCCATCTCCAGGGCGGCGAGGAACATGATGTAATAAAGTCCCACCTTTCCGAAGAGCTCAAACGAAGAGTCGCGCTCCAGGATATTCAGTCCGTATTTGCCTATGAGCACACCTGCCAGCACCATACCGATGATGTGCGGGATACGGAGTTTACCCATGATGATAGGGGCAAAGAGGATGATGAGGAGCACTACGAAGAATATCAACGTAGGGTCAGTGATAGGGAAGTATTGAGCGATATGGAACATAGGCTTTCTTCTTTTTTGTTATACTTAAAGAGGGATTTCTGCATCAGCATTCATCCCTCCCTTTCTGTTTTTGACTGCAAAAGTACGAATAAATCTTGAAAGCACAAAGTTTTTCTGCCCTTATCCTACAATCATGGTGATATTTTTGCATGCTCACTATTGTTTCTATCTTTTCAAATCCCTATCCACCATGGCACAGACACAGGAATCAGACCATACGTTTTCTGCCGTTTCAATCATGTCGATGATGGTATAGATTGGCAGGATGATGCCCATGATGCCGATAGGAGCATTGATACCGGACATTAGAGATAGGGTAAGAAAATAACATCCCATCGGTACTCCTGCATTACCCACTGCTGAGATAACTGAAATGAAGAGCCAGAGAATCATCGTAGTCCAAGGTAAAGGCATTCCTCCATTCTGCATCAGGAATAAGGAGGTTACGAGGATAAACGCAGCGCAACCATTCATGTTGATGGTAGTACAGATAGGCAATACGAAGCGGGAAACCTGATTGGAAACTCCCAGTCTGTCTTCTGCTGTCTGCATCGTCACCGGCAACGTAGCAGCAGAACTCTTTGTAAACAGAGCCATTAATACTGCCGGCATCATCTTACCCAAAGTGCGCACAGGATTCAAGCCTCTTGCCAAGAGGAAGAGCGGAAGGATGATGAAGAATTGAATGACATTACCTCCCAGGATAACAGCTACGTACTTTCCTAGAGAAGCCATCACGATACCCGCAGAGAACTGGGCTGAGAGTTGTGCTGCAAAGGCAACGATACCCAGAGGCAGAGCCCAGATTAATCCATGAATCAGCATGAAAAGCAGATCCTGTAATCCAAACAATCCCTTCATCACGACTTCTTTCTTATCGCTTGATGGCATCTTGGCTAAAGCAATACCTGCTGCTGCCGCCAAAATCAGGATAGAGAGTACATTTCCTTCGGCAAACGGCTTGATGATATTGTTGGGTATTACTCCAAGAATATGGTCATAATAGCTGGTTTCTCCCAGCTTTTGGGGAACATCCGCCATACCGCTCTGTACCAAGGCTGTAGGTAAATTGCCTGGAGAAACGATGTTGTAGAGCACCAGTCCCACTGCTGCAGCTGCTATCGTCGTGAGCAGGGTGTAGGTGATGGCGTGGCGGAATATCTTACCGGTATCTGCCTGGTTGCCCAAGGATGCCAGGGTTGTGATAACTGCCAAGGCTATGGTTGGTACTGCTAGAAGCTGGAATAAGCGGGTATAGACCGTGGCTATGAAGTTCATCAGACCATCCAGCCAGCTGATGCCGAATATCCCCAAGACTGCGCCTACTATCAAAGCGCCAATCCATAGTATCAGCTGCCGGGTTTGCTTATTCTTCACTCCTTTTTGCTTACTGCAGCCAGCATTGCTATCCGGCTGTCTATTTCCAATATTATTCATTGTTTCTACCATGATTTTAAACTATTATTTTCAAAAGGCAAAGGTATTATTTTTTTTCCTTGTCAACAATCCCACAAATATGGTATTTTGCAATCTCGTTATTTTTTTCGGAATATTCTTTTGCTTGTATCATTATTTTTTGTAACTTTGCCGAAAGAAATTAAAAAGGCAGCAATATGAAATATCCTATAGGAATACAAGACTTCGAACAAATCATAGAAGGTGATTATGTTTATCTTGATAAGACGGCATTGGTCTATGACTTAGTGACTAATGGTAAAATATACTTTCTGTGTCGTCCTAGACGATTCGGAAAGTCGTTGCTCGTATCTACCTTGAAATACTATTTTGAGGGAAAAAAGGAGTTGTTCAAGGGGCTTGCCATCGACAAGCTGGAGAAGGAATGGAAGCAATATCCTGTGTTCCATTTAGACTTCAATGGCATTAATTTTACTGATGCAGGAATGTTGGATAAAACCCTGTTAGGTTTTGTTGAACGACAGGAAAAAATATATGGGAGGGATGAGTTTGCTGAAGGATTGGGAAGCCGATTTGTATCTGTCCTCAAAGCTGCCCATGAGAAAACTGGTCTTCGTGCTGTTGTCTTGATTGATGAATACGACAAGCCTTTGCTAGATGTCTTGGACCAAGATTTGAATATTACAATCAATGGTCAGAAGAGAAAGTTGGAGGAATGGAATAGAGAAGTTTTGAAAGGTTTTTATTCAGTTTTCAAGGCAGCCGATGCCGATTTGCAGTTCGTCTTGTTGACTGGCGTTACCAAGTTCTCTCAGGTGAGTGTGTTCAGTGGTTTTAACCAACCTGATGACATCAGTATGGATGAGCATTACGAGGCACTTTGCGGTATTACGGAAGAAGAGCTGTATTCCACATTCGAGGAACAGATTAAAGTGATGGCTGTGAGATATAAGACTACAGAGGAGGGGATGAAATACAAGTTGAAACGTAAGTTCGACGGTTATCATTTTAGCTCAGACATGCTCGATATCTATAATCCGTTTAGTATCTTGAATTCTTTGAGCAAGAAGAGACTAAGTGACTTTTGGTTTCGTACTGGTACACCAACTTATTTGGTTCGCTTGCTTTCCCATTTTAAGGAGAATTTGAATGAATTGACAGGCAAGTATTATCCAACAAGTAGTTTCGTGGATTATCGAGCAGATGTAGAAGCGCCATTGCCTATGATTTATCAGAGTGGCTATCTTACGATAAAGGATTGGAACATGAATATGGATTCCTATCTTTTGGATTTTCCGAATGATGAGGTGAAAAATGGATTCCTTACTTTGGTGGCTACTAGCTATTTGCAGCCAAAAGAATCGACAGATGCTTTTGTTTTACAAGTGGTGAGTGCTATGGACGTGGGCGATTGCCATCAGTTGGAGAATCTGATGACATCCTTCTTTGCCAGCATTCCTTATAGCCAGCGTCGTAAGGACGATGAACGCGAGAAGGAACATTACTTCCAATACACCTTTTATCTCGTATTGAGAATGATCAGCTGCTTCACGGTCTTCATCGAAAAGCAGCAAAGCGAAGGTAGGGTAGATTGTGTGGTAGAGACTCCGAACTATATCTACATCTTCGAGTTCAAGCGTGATGGTTCGGCAGAGGAAGCTCTGAAGCAGATAGAGGATATGGGCTATGCCAGGGAATATGCAGCAGATGGCAGAAAGATTTATCAGATAGGCTGCAACTTCTCATCGAAGACGGGAACCATTGATGGGTGGAAAATGAAGTAAGTAATCAGTAAGAATATCCCGAAGATGTAGTGATGCGGCGTTATAAAGAATAAGTTTTCTTTACATTAGCTTGCCTGAGATTCTCGTATTTTCAGATGCTTATTGTTTCTTTGAGAATATCGCAAATATGAAGAATAATAGAAACTTATTGATAATCAGGTATTTGTGATTTATTGACAAGATGATGCCGTTGAGGAAAATCTATAGTTGTACGACTATAACCCCTATAGTTGTACAACCATAACTCTACAGTTGTACAACCATAGCATGTATAGTCGTACAACTGTAACTTTATAGTCGTACAACTATAGGTCTTATTCTTAATATAGAGCAGAAAACAAGGATTTCCAGCCTCTCAATCCTCTTGTTTTTATCGCTAGATTCAAAACTTGTAGCTATATGAATTTTGGTTATAAATATTGACGGTAGGTTGGGTTGGTGTTAATACTCGTATGTTTACCATTCGAATTCGTTTTTGAAATCGGCCATCATTTCTAGAAAGTCAACAGCGTTGCCTGTTCTTGCATATTCTTCTTCACGAGCTAAGACATGATTCACCAACTCATCATTATTGCATGGTGTCATAAAAGGATATTCTTCGGATTCGTTATGAGCCTCTGTTGCATATTCGTGACGATAGGCTACTGTTGGTTCTTGAACGGTACAGCTATCCTCGAAAAAGCGTTGGGCTTTATCGTTTAGTCGTTCTTTTGAGTTTGACATTATTTTAGTCATATAATAATCCTCCTTAATTTTGGTTACTCTAATATGTTGCAAAATTACGATTAATATTTGAAAGTACCAAAGTTTTTCTCTTTTTTCTTATGAATAATCCTAAAGAACTTGAGTTTCATATTGAAGGCCTTGTGGAAAATGGGGAAGATGTTCCCGAATAGCTGAAGAATGGTGATTATGAGTTTGAGTATAATATTATAAGATAAGATCAGTTGTGTATCTGATTTAGCAAAGAGGGTGTGTCATAAGTAAATGATTCACCCTTTTTTGTTTGTTGGAATGTTGCTGATATGTTGTTGGAAAACATAGTATAAGTTGTTAGAAAAGATAGTATATGTTTTTGAGTTAGTTAGTATTTCCGGTCGCACAACAGCTGTTGTGCGCTTGCATATCAGCTGATATGCGCTTGCACAACAGGTGATGTGCATGTGTAGGTCAACTGTTATGCACCAACTGTAATTTAGACTTATGACGCCTCCTCTTTGTCATTTGGTACATACAGAATGGCATTTCATACATTTATCCCCCAACTTTCTATGCTGTTTCGGATAAATTCATTATCTTTGTCCCCCTGAAAACAACTAAAAGATAAAATGTAATGAAGAAAAGATTAAAATATACTTTGGTTTCCTTAGGCAGCCTGGTCGTTTTGGCAGGTATTGGTCTGGGAATCATGTATATGGTGTCAGTTTTTCTGCCCTTATCCTACAATCATGGTGATATTTTTGCAATTTTGCATTTCGAAAAAGACAAACGTATGTTTGAAAGAATCTCTATCAAATGAACTAAGGAATGGTGATTGAAAATCGTGAAGCTCCATATCCCAACCAGTAACCAATTCCTCCTTTTATGTTTGTGGGGAGGTTATGTTGGTAGGTGAATATTGGGTTTCTTGATAGTTCTAACATCTTTGCATATTCGCTCCAATAGTTGTAAGCAAAGCTGTCCACTCTGCATAATTTAACGGAAACCTGCTCGTTTGCCAGAAAGGAAACGTGGCTGTTCTCCTTTTTGTTTCTGGAAAAGCCATATATCGGTAATTTAGGATTTGGCTTGTCGAAAAGTTCATTGTCGCTTTCTCCCAAGAAAGAGCTGTGAAACTCTTCTTGATGTGTCTTATCTAAATTGACAAATACCTTATAGAATCTGTGTTGAGCTAAATCGTCTTCTATCTTGGCATAGAGATTATATTTTCCCTTGCCGAGATCTTGACTGATACCTTTCTCTAAAATCTCGGGTGGATAAGGAATAGATGTTGTTGCTTCTAGTTTTTTCCCGTCCTTGGTCTCAATGGTGAGTTTGTAACTTCTTCCTGCAATGCCTGTAAGTTCGTTGCTGGTATAAATACTTGAAGACTCATAGCTGTTATTTATCTCATGATGCAATACGTATGTTTGGTCATCGCAAGTTATGGCTACGTTGGCATCATCGATGGTATTATTGTATAGGTCCTCCTGTTTGTTCTCGTTGTTGTTTACGGGTACTGTACAATAAAGGCGGACTACAGGGGCATGTCCGTTTTCTATCCAACCTTCTACTACGATTTGAGGCTGGTAGTCTGGGATTGTATCTGATGTGCAGCTAACCATAAAAAGAAGTGTTATAATTAGAACTTCAAATATTTTTTTCATAACTTTGTCTGTTTAAAATTTGCAATAGAAATTGATGGATGGAAGTACTTTGATTGCAAAGCTCAGCGGTTTGTAACTGTAAGTCTTTTCTTTGTCAACTTCATGGAAATGCAACCTGTAGTAGATTGGATTTCTATGGTTGAGGGCGTTGTATAAAGAAAAGTTTACTCCATACTCCGAATGATTCTTTTTGCAGAATGTATAATCTGCTGATAGGTCTAGACGGGAATATGCAGGAAGTCGATTCTGGTTGTATCCGTTGTATTGGGATATAATGTTGCCGTCTATGGCATAAAATGACTTTGAGGCTGTGAATGGTGTGCCTGATGCATATACGAATGTGCTGCTGAGTACTAAGTGCTTACTGGTCTTGTAGGATAAGACCATATTTAACTCATGCGGACGTTCGTTGGATGCCGGGAATGTCTCTTTTCCTGTTGTTCCTTCTATTGTACGGGATGCATGAGTGTAAGTATAGCCTATCCACCCATTTATGCTTCCAAATCGCTTGTTAATCATGATTCCAAAACCATAATTGCAACCTTTGCCTTGTCTTACATAATTTTTTAAGTCATAAGTTGACTTGCTGAAATCTAGCAGGTCGCCGGTATATTCCACTTGATTATACAGCTTTTTGTAAAACAGTTCCAGATTGATGGTATAACCACTTTTGCCGATGGCTTTTTCTCCCAGAATGTTTATACCGTCTGCGTATTCTGGTTTGATAAAATCATCTGAGCTTACCCAAAACTCAAAAGGCAATCCTATCTGTGATATTCCTGTTTGGTGTAGATTTTGCCAGCGTCTATATAGGTTCATCACTACTTTGGAAGAAATTCCCTGAAAGTGGAAGGAAACGTTGGGTGAAAAATGAAAGTCAGCTTTCTGTCCTGATGTCCAGTATATACATTCTCTGCCACCAATGATGGCATAAAGACTTTCATTTCCTATCTTGTAGTCTGCGTATGCAGATAGTTCTGCTGCATTTTCTGTCGTATTGGTGCTCCTGCTGGTATAGTAATTGCTAACGGCAGGTGATTGGGGGTCTATGTCATGATATCTCAGTTCATAGCCAAGTCCCCAATGATGCAGTTGGCTATGGTTGGCAACTCCTATTGTTGTTATCTTGCTTGGCAAAAGAAGCTGTTCATTTCCACGTACAAACTTAGTGTCATTGCTATATGAGGTGATGTATATCTGCTGTCTGGTCTTAGCGTTGGCATTGTACGTCCGTTCGTATTGGGCAGATAACAGGATGTTGTTCCAGCCGAGTTTCAGTTCAGCTGGATAGTAAGGCATATTGAGGTTCACATGGTCGCCTCCTGTATAAAAGTCGATAGAAACCTTGTCTTTTGTGTTAGGTTGCCAAAGATAGGTTAGATTCACGTCGTTAAAGTCATATTTGAATTTGTCTCCGTCGAATGTAAGCCATTTGCTATATAATAAGTTGAGGTATGCCATACGGGCTGACAGGATAAGGGTGCTGTTTGTGGATAATGGCAAATGTAATGTGCCTTGCGATGACATTGGTCCTACTGCTATATTGCCATGTATCTTATGGCTAATTGTATCAATGGAGTTTAAAGAAACCATACCACCGATTCTCTCTGTGAAATCTGCGCTGGTTGGCGATGTGGCAACTGTGAGGGATTGGAAATGAGAAGGATTGAATGTTGAGAACAGTCCAAGAAGGTGTCCGGCGTTGTAAACTGGTATGCCGTTGATACCCACCAGGTTGTGTCCTGTGCTGCATCCCATGATATGTATGCCCGCATCATATTCGTTGTTGGTCGAGATGCTGGGCATGGTCTGCAGGTAATGTATAGGGTCTGTATTGCCTAATATCTTAGGCAGGGTATTGATGAAAGTAATATCGAGTTTGGTAGTCGCATCTTGCCTTTTTAAGAAAGAAGAAATTTTCTTGGCGGTGATGTTGACATCGTTCAATGACTGGCTTTTCTCGTAAGTGCTATCCTTTAGGTTCTGTGCATTCATTATCCCTAAAGTCATAAAGGAAAACAATAGAAGGAGTGTATATCTTCTCATAGAGCGTAAAAGTTCGTAGCATCCTCCTCAAATAAGTTTGGAGAATGCTACGAGTAAAATATAAATTAGAATCTGCAACCTAATGTTGCTGACAATGTATTGAACTTCAAGTCGATGTCGTCATGGAACTTAGAGAAGTCCTGACCGTATGAGATACCGATAAATGCCTTCTTGTAAACAAAGTTTGCACCTACGTGCCAACCTGCCTGAAATCTGTTAGCCTGATGACCGTCACAGTCTTTCTTGTCGAAGATGTTGTCTAATTTATCTTCGTCTTTTTTTGTTTCGCCATAGTATTTGTAGGTCACTTCACGCTTTGCTGTACCAATGATGTTATATTTGAAATCAATACCTGCAAAAGGCTCTATTGCAAAGTCTGAGTTTGGAATAGCAACGTGGTAGAGCAGGCTTACAGGAACTTTGGCTGTAAGCATGTTTCCTGTGTATTTGAGAGTAACTTCTTGGCCTACCTCGTCAGAATAGAATGCGTACTGGAGAGCTGCACCAATCTCCAGATAGAGAGGTGCAGATGGAGTCAAGTTGATGGTGCGGTTGTAACCGATAGAGAAAGCGTTAAGTTTCTCGCTCAAGCCACTATTGTCTATTGCTTTCTGATATTCATCTCCATAATCATCATACCTGTCATTGAATGAAGAAAGACTGTAGCTGGTGCCAATACTGTTGTACTGCACATACAGGCTGTTCCAACCCTTGGAGATTTCGTTACTGCTGTTAGAAAAGTTCTTGCTCTGTGAAAACTGTGCAAACGATGTGGTACTGATCATCATCGCTGCTACTAATGCTAAAAATTTAATTTTCATGATGTTTGTTATTTAAAAATGAAACAATTGCTTTAGTTCTTTATCTTAAATGGAATCCTCCAAACATTGGCAGTTTGAGTGCCGCTGCCACGTTGTGATACAAAATAGATGTATTTGCCGTCTTTACTCCATACAGGACTCAAATCGTCTGCAGCATGGTAGGTAATCTGTGTTAGGTTACTTCCGTCTATATGGCAAACAAAGATGTCTGTATTAGGGTATACCTTATTTTGGCTATTCTGTCCGGCTACATCAACAACTTTCATACTGCTGCCTACCATCAATATCCATTTTCCGTCAGGCGAAATAGTAGGAGAGGTGAAGCTGCGGTTCCCTTCTGATACGATGCATTCTTCAACTCCTGTTTCTGTATTGATTCTCCATATCTCATTGTTTCCAATGCCTGAAGATCTTACACAGAGAATGTCTGTGGTGTTAGGAACTGGTATGGCATTGAATCCAGACGTAAAGTTGGAGAAAGAGTTGTCGTTGAATTGATAATTCCAAATGCCAAAGCTGCCAGAGTTTTCTTTACGGCAAAATAAGATTTGACTCATGTCGGCATTGTAAGATGGAGAAAAGTCGAACTCGTTTGCTGTTACCTGTCGGCAACCATATCCTTTGTTTGCGTCTGTGATGAAAATGCGATTGGAAGAACCATTCTTTTCGGTGAAACAGATTTTCTGTCCGTCAGGCGAATAAGAAAAATCTATTACTTGCTGGCGATTGGTGCGCTGCTGCGTAGTTCCAGCACCTGTCAGGTTTTTCAGATAGATGTTTGAATTGTTGGTCTTATAGGATAAGAAAGCTAATTTTTCTTCAGTAGGTGACATGGCGATAACTCTGCCAGACCACCATGTAATTTTCTTGCCTCTTCTTTTAACTTCCGGCATGCACAAGCAATCGTTGTCTGAAGTGATTTTCTTGAAATCAAGTCCGCTTTCTTCGCCGACGGCAACAATAGAGTAGTCTACAGATTGAGCCATAGCAGGCAATGAGAGACCTAAAAGTAATAGCAAAGCATTTAATTTTCTAGTGCTCATATACATTATTATATATACAAGCCGACTCTCCAAAGCTTGTGATATAACATTTGAAAGTAGGACATAAAAAAAGCGCGGGAGTCTGTACTCGTCACTCATCCCGCTCTTCGAGGCCTTCGCACTGCCCATCAAGTCTGAACGAGCAACGCAGAAGCCCACGCCGATAGTATATAACAATCCCTGCATCCTATCAAAAAAATAGGATGTTAAGGTGTACAATCTACCCACTTGGACATCTACTGTTGCTTTCGTTTTTGACTTGACTTTGAAAGTTGCGAAGTTTCGAAGAGCCAAAACAAAGCGTAAGTAAACGCCTTTCCCTTATGTCTTGATCCTTTAGTCCCCAAGCCAATCGTCATCGTTACGAGAGATAATCTTATCCTTTACAATCGGCGCGAACTTCAGCTCTCTTTTACAAGAGTATTTAAGAATCGCTGCAAAGGTAGATAAAAAATGTGTAATCGCCAAACGTTTTAGTTAAAATCTTTGTAAAACATTAAAAATATTTAGTTTCCCCATTTGTGTATCCTAATAAAAATGTATGTGTGGTCTGGAAAAAGTCTCTCATAAAAATGTAATAGATTCTACTATCTCACCATTTTTTCGTACTATTCCTTTGCTTGTATCATTATTTTTTGTAACTTTGCCGAAAGATTTTAAAACGGCAGCAATATGAAATATCCTATAGGAATACAAGAGTAGAACGTATCTATGGACGTGAGGAGTTGACCGAGACTTTAGGTAGTCGTTTTAAGGCAGTGTTGG
Source organism: Segatella copri (assembly GCF_009494835.1). Lineage (GTDB taxonomy): Bacteria > Bacteroidota > Bacteroidia > Bacteroidales > Bacteroidaceae > Prevotella > Prevotella copri_F. Next base: position 29,875 of record NZ_VZBE01000023.1, on the reverse strand, counting down.
GGAAAGCTTATCAGAAGACAGAAATGAGGGCTGTCGTATTGATTGATGAATACGATAAGCAACTATTTTTCTCTTATTTTCTGCATATTCTTGCAGAAAAGTAAGCAAAAATGATAAATTTGCAGCAAAAAGCAATAATTTTTGGGAATTTATGCTTGATATTGTAGAAAAAGTCTTAACTTTGCAGCGGATTTGAGAAAATAAGCAGTTTCCGGCTATCAGAAAATGAGAAATTATGAAGCTGTCAGAAAGATGAGGAATCATGAAGATGATGATAAGGAGGCTGGCTTTCTCTTCCACAGTTTACACTTATAACAACTTTATAAATTAAAAGATTCGATTATGAAAGTAGCAATTGTTGGTGCAAGTGGCGCAGTAGGACAGGAATTCCTGCGTATCCTTGCTGAGAGAAATTTCCCTATGGATGATTTGGTGTTGTTTGGTTCTGAGCGTTCTGCCGGACGAAAATACAACTTCAAGGGAAAGGACTATGAGGTCAAACTTTTGCAGCATAACGATGACTTTAAAGATGTCGATATTGCTTTCACATCTGCTGGTGGCGGCACTTCAGAGGAGTTTGCCGAGACTATCACCAAGTATGGTGCCGTGATGATTGATAACTCTAGCGCATTCCGTATGTGCGACGACGTGCCTCTGGTTGTGCCTGAGGTAAATGCTGAGGATGCCCTGAACCGCCCTCGCAACATCATCGCCAACCCTAACTGTACCACCATCATGATGGTTGTAGTGTTGAAGCCTATCGATAACTTGAGCCATATCAAGAAGATTCATATCTCTTCTTACCAGAGTGCTTCAGGTGCTGGTGCTGCTGCCATGGCTGAACTTGAGCAGCAGTATAAGGATATCATCGAGACCGGTAAGACTGAGCATATCAATAAGTTCCCTCATCAGTTGGCATACAATGTCATTCCACAGATTGACAAGATGACTCCTAACGATTACACCAAGGAGGAGATGAAGATGTATAACGAGACCCGCAAGATTATGCACTCTGATGTTCGCACCAGTGCTACCTGCGTTCGCGTTTCTTCACTCCGTTCTCACTCAGAGAGTGTTTGGTTCGAGACAGAGAAGCCATTGGCAGTAGAGGACATCCGCAAGGCTTTGGAGGCTGCTCCAGGCGTAACCGTAAAGGATGATGCCCAGAACTACGTTTATCCAATGCCATTGGAGAGTGCCGGTAAGGACGATGTATATGTAGGTCGTATCCGCAAGGATCTGGCTGATGACAATGGTAACACATTGTGGTTGACCGGTGACCAGATTCGTAAGGGTGCTGCCCTGAACGCTGTTCAGATTGCTGAGTACTTGATTAAGGTGGGCAACGTAAAGTAAGCCATACCTTATTTATATAAAAGAATATGAGGAAGTTAAGGGATAATGAATTTTATCTCTTAACTTCTTTTCGTCTTTATACGATTCTGAATAGAAAAGTAAGAATATGCTTGAAAGATTCAAACAATTACTCGGTGAGATGAACCGGGACATTTATGAGAAGGAGACGGAGATATCGCTCTCGCTCCTGGCAGCTCTGGCAGGTGAGAGTATCATCCTGCTGGGACCTCCGGGTGTGGCAAAGAGTATGGTGGCCAGACAGTTGAAGACGGCATTTAGGGATGCTCAGAGCTTTGAGTATCTGATGTCGCGATTCTCTACACCCGATGAAATCTTCGGTCCGGTGAGCATTCAGAAACTGAAGACTTCGGATACTTACGAGCGTGCGGTGGAGGGTTATCTGCCTACTGCCGATGTGGTTTTCCTTGATGAAATCTGGAAGGCGGGACCTGCTATCCAGAACACGCTCCTTACGGTGATTAACGAGAAAATCTTCAGAAACGGCAATCGGGAAATGCATCTTCCTCTGAAACTTCTCGTGGCGGCAAGCAATGAGTTGCCGGCTAAGGGAGAAGGACTGGAGGCGCTTTGGGACCGATTCGTTATCAGAATAGAAAGCCGACCGATTAAGCTGGAGAAGAATTTCCGGGCGATGCTGCTGGAGGCTCCCACGGATTTCTTAGGTCCCACAGATTTCACAGATTCCACAGATTCTTCTGGTTCTATGGGGAAATCTGATTCCGCAGATTTTTCTGATTTGAAGATTACTGCTGAGAAGTATGCTGAATGGGCGGAGAAAATCAGTAAGATTGGCGTGAAAGAGGCGGTGCTCGATGCGATTTCTGCCATCCGTAAATCTCTGAGAGCCGTGAATGTGGATGAGGCTGCCGAGCGCAGAAACATCTATGTGAGTGACCGAAGATGGAAGAATATCGTCCGCCTGCTTCGCACTTCTGCCTTCATGCAGGATAGGGAAGAGGTGGATATCTGCGATTTGCTTCCTATCTACCATTGTCTGTGGCAGGAGCCGGAAGAGCGGGATGCTATCCGAAACATCGTGATCCGTGCCCTCTTTTCTCCTTTTGCAGATAAACTCGTGGAGATGAAGAATGCGCTTGCTGAGGATATTAAGTATCATCGTGTACGCAGGAATCCGGAGGATGGAAGGGATTACGAGGGAGAGATAGAAAACCTTTCGGATGGCTTGAACTCGCTGGAAAGGCAGTTGGGCGAGAATCTCTTCGCATCTGCTGATGATAAGGCGGAAATATCGGCTTATCTCCGTGATTTCTATAAGGAGCTGGCGTTTACCCGTCAGGATACGATGAAACTTTATGAGGTTTAATCGCCTCCTATTACATTATTATATATAGAAGAATCTAAACATGATGAATGAACAGAAAATCTTGACTCCAGAGTTGGAGGCGCGTGTTCACCAGGCTGTGGATAACTTTATGCAGGGCTATGGCTGCTGCCAGTCGGTAGTGGCTGCCTTTGCCGATTTGTATGGTCTTGATGATGAGATGGCGAAGCGCATTGGTGCCGGCTTCGGTGGTGGAGTAGGCAGAATGAGAATGATGTGTGGTGCTGTTTCGGGCATCGTGGTGCTCGTTGGCTTGGATTGCGGACAGACCGAGGGGGATGACCGCGAGGGCAAGTCGGCATGCTATAAGGTGGTGCAGGATTTGCTCGCCAAATCGAAGGAGCAGAACGGCAGTATCATCTGTGCCGAAATCCTCGGTTTGAAGGGCCACGAGAAAGCGCAGTCCAGCTATGTGGCTTCGGCAAGAACGGCAGAATATTACAAGTCTCGCCCTTGCGCAGCCAAAGTAGAGAGTGCTGCAAGAATCTTCGCAGAATATCTAATGGAGAAAAAATAAGGATTTACTCCTATGAAATATCAGAATAACAAGGACTTGGCGGAGGCACAGTATTACTTGAAGATGCTGGATGACTTCTGCAAGTCGGGACAGGTGAAGATTCCTGATCCGACAGGCACCGCCATGCCTTGGAATTTGAAGGAAGACCCGCTGAAGGATTATCTCATTCATCTCTTCACCCTGAAAGTAACCATAGAAGAAACTGGCGAAGAGGTGCAGAAATTCGTGCGACAGGTGGTAAACAGCAAGATTAAGAGCAAGGTGTTCTATGATAGCGTGGGAAAGTTTATCGTGGAATGCGTCCACCACATGCGATTCCAGCGCCAGCGTGCCTGGACCGAGAGTCATCGGGCTGATGATGTGCTCGATTGGGCTCCCTTCAAGCGGATGGATGAACTGGTGTGGCTCCCTTTGCTCGACCAGCTGGAACAGGAACATGCTGAAGATGGGTTCGATAAGCCTTTCTTCCTCAAGCTGATGACTGGAGACGGGGCTTCGAAACCCGAAAACTGGGAAAGGCTGGTAAGAGACTGGAAGGTCTGCATCGACCATCAGGTATTGAACAAGCTGAAGGACTTTATCTTGCTCCGTCAGAACAACTTCGAAACAGGACTGGTGCGCATGATGGACCAGATAACCCGCAACATGAAGACGAAGGGCGTTTCGGAACAGCGCGCCGTACAAGCCTGGGAACTGATGACGAACGGATGGACCGAAACGGAGTTTGAACGCCGTCTGAACCAGGTGAAGATTCAGGACAAATATCCCGAAATCAAGGAGATTGTGGCGAAGATGGGACGAGTAGCCGATGCCAACGGCAAAGACCGGCTCACCATCGCATCGGGCGTAGAGATGAAGATGGAGCATTCTGCAGGTAGCGATATCGAGGGCATTACCGTGGGCGATGATCTCAACTCTCTTCTCCCGCTCGAACTGGCACAGTACAGCGATGAAGATATGGAGGGCCTCTTTATCTATAAGTATCGCACGCGAAGACTCCAGACCTTCCGTTATAAGAGCGAAATGTCGAAACCATCCCGCAAACTGGGCTTTACCCATGCCTCCCGCAAGGGGCCGATGATTGTCTGCCTGGACACCTCAGCCAGTATGTATGGCACGCCTGAAAGGATATCCTCAACACTCATCTCTCTGCTGGAAGAGACGGCAGAAGATTTGGAGCGTGACTGCTTCCTGATAGATTTCTCCGTCAGTACCCGTGCCATCGACCTGATGGCGAAGCGCAAGGCAGAGCGCCTGAAGAGAATAGGAATCACTATGATGGAATCAGCCGAAGTAGATACATCTCCGTCCGACGGAGATGGACAGGCGCATACCGGGCGAGGCATCCGGCGGCAGCCTACCACAACCCACCTTCCATTTATCGGAGGCGGAACATCGGCAAAGAAGATGATGACCCAGATGTTCGACCTTCTCGACAACGACGGACTCCATTACGTGAATGCCGATGTGCTTTGGATTACCGACTTCCTGATTCCAGATCCGCCACAGCAGCTGTTGTCGAGATTCCGGGAATACAAGGAGACGGGTACCCGATTCTATGGCATCCGCATCGTGCGTGATGATGACAAGGAGCCGAACGCCTGGAAGGAGTACTTCAATCAGATTTATACCATCCGGTACCGCCCGCTGCGAAGATATTAAAGAAGATGTTAAGGCAGAAAAGGGGTATCAGATGATAATAGAGACATGTATGAAATGTATCAAGAACTTTATCATATGTTACATTTGGCGCAGAATTTCGGTTTTGCGCCATTTTTTTGAATTAAAAATTCCTTAAAATGCTTGGTGATACAAAATATATTTGTACCTTTGTGCTCGGAACAATGAATAATTGTCAGCCAAACAAATTTAGAAAAGAATCAATAAATATAAGCAATTTATACAAAAACTTAAGTAATAAACTAAAATTATGGTAAGCAACAACATTCCACAAGTAAAGCTCGGTATTATTGCCGTTAGCCGTGACTGTTTTCCAATCGCGCTTTCTACTCAGCGCCGTGAGAACATCGTAAAAGAGTACAAGGGTGAAATCTTCAACTGCCAGACTACAGTTGAGAACGAGAAAGATATGCTCAAGGCTTTGGGCGAAGTGAAAGAGCAGGGCTGCAACGCTTTGGTTGTATTCCTCGGTAACTTCGGTCCTGAGACTCCTGAGACTTTGATTGCAAAGAACTTCGATGGTCCTTGTATGTTTGTTGCAGCTGCAGAGGGTGACGGCGACATGATTAATGGTCGTGGCGACGCTTACTGCGGTATGCTCAACTGCTCTTACAACCTCGGCATGCGCCACCTGAAGGGTTACATCCCTGAGTATCCTGTAGGTACAGCAGAGGACGTAGCTAAGATGATTCAGGACTTCGTTCCTGTAGCTCGCGTTATCATCGGTTTGAAGGGCTTGAAGATTATCACCTTCGGTCCACGTCCACAGGACTTCTTCGCTTGCAACGCTCCTATCAAGGGCTTGTACGAACTCGGTGTTGAGATTGAGGAGAACTCAGAGCTCGACCTTCTCGTAGCTTACAAGGAGCACGAGAACGACCCACGTATCGACGAGGTTTGCGCTGATATGGCCAAGGAGATGGGCGAAGGCTGCTACTATCCTGACCTCAGCCGCAGAATGGCACAGTTTGAGTTGACATTGCTCGACTGGGCAGAGGCTCACAAGGGTTCTCGCCAGTATGTAGCATTCGCTGACAAGTGCTGGCCTGCATTCCCAAGCCAGTTCGGTTTCGAGCCTTGCTATGTAAACAGCCGTCTCGTTAGCCGTGGCATTCCTGTAGCTTGCGAGGTAGATATCTATGGTGCACTCTCTGAGTACATCGGTATGTGTGCTTCTGACGATACCGTTACATTGCTCGATATCAACAACTCTGTTCCTCAGTATATCTATGATGAGGACATCAAGGGCAAGTACGATTATAAGTTGACTGATACCTTCATGGGCTTCCACTGCGGTAACACTCCACAGTGCAAGATGTGCTCTAGCCGTAAGATTAAGTATCAGCTCATCCAGAACCGTTTGTTGGAGAATGGTGGTAAACCAGACTTCACCCGTGGTACTTTGGAGGGTGATATCGCAGCTTCTGACATCACATTCTACCGTCTGCAGTGCGATTCTGAGGGCAACCTCCGCAGCTACATCGCAGAGGGTGAGGTTCTCGATGTTCCTACCCGTTCATTCGGTGGTATCGGTATCTTCGCCATCAACGAGATGGGCCGCTTCTATCGTCACGTATTGATTCAGAAGGGTTATCCACATCACGGAGCCGTAGCATTCTCTCACGTAGGTAAGACCTTGTTCGAGGTATTCAAGTATCTCGGCATCAAGGATATCGCTTACAACCAGCCAGCTAGCCTGCCTTACCCAACAGAGAATCCTTGGAAGTAAATTGAGTGAAGAGAGAAGAGTGAAGAAACAAAGTTCGGCGGCCGAAGGGAAAGCCAATTCATTTGCTCTTCTTTCTAAACTGAGTTCATAAAAGATAAGGGCGATTGCTTATCCCTTGCGTAGGGAATAGCAATCGCCCTTTTTATGTTTTCCTGGAAGGAGATTACCTGATGATAATCTCCTTTACGAATGGTTTGCTTATTTCGTATTTTCCAACGCTTCCTGTTTCTGCGGAATCACCACCGAAGCCCCGATGCTGACGAGCAGTACGAGGATGATGAATACCAACGAACTGACTGCATCAATCTCGAAGAAATCGTGGATGAGCATCTTCACACCGATGAACACCAGCAGCACACTCACACCCACCTTCAGATAGCGGAACTTATCTGCTATCGCTGCCAGCAGGAAGAAGAGGGCACGCAAGCCCAGGATGGCGAAGATATTCGAGAAGAACACCACGAACGGATCGAGCGATACCGAGAAAACGGCTGGAATGCTGTCGAAGGCGAAAATCAGGTCGCAGAACTCGATGAACACCACCGTCATCACCAGCGGACCCAGATGCAGGCGCTTCTGCATGAACTTCACTACCGGATGCTCCAGGGCATTGATCTCTTCCTTCTTGTTCCTGTTGAGGAACATCTTGGCACCGCTGTAAACCAGGAATCCTCCGAATACGAGTAATATCCAGGCGAACCGGCTGATGAGCGCAGCACCCGCAAAGATGAAAACGAAGCGCAGCACGATGGCTCCCAGAATACCCCAGTTCAGTACGTGCTGGTAATCTTTCTTGTCTACTCCGAACGAGGTGAAAATCATCATCATCACGAAGAGATTATCTACCGAGAGCGTTTTCTCTATCAGATAACCCGAGATGTAGGAGATGGTCATATAGTGCCGGTATTGCTGCAGACTCCCCTCATAGTTGTTCGGGTCCAGTTTGAGATGAGAAGCATAGCGCGAGGCTATCAGCTTCAGGTCGTCGAAGTTCTCTATGCCGTGCACCATGTCTCCATGGAAATAGATGAATACGGCGAAGGCGAGCGCGAGAATAATCCATACAGCCGTCCATGAACCGGCTTCCTTGATAGACACCACATGTGCCTTTCGGTCGATGACCAGCATGTCTAATACGAGTATGGCGGCGATAAATATCACGAAGCCCACCAAAAACATCGATTCAGTAAAAACATGTTCCATTTTTCTTTATCCTTAATCTATTTAGTATATACCATTGAATCTTAAAATCATTTCATCTATTAGAAACGTGGGCGCAAAATTAGGAAAAATATCTGGAATAGCGAAGGTTCCGGTGCAAAACTTAATTGATTTTAACTTGAAAGGCAGGAATGTAACAGGTTTGTAATAATAGCGCTGTGAGAACCGGCAAAAAAGGCGTTTTAAAGGTAAAAAAGTAAAAAAGTAAAAAGGTAAAAAGGTAAAAAGAGCCTAGCGGAATGTTAAGCTAGGGGGCTCTTTTTACCCTTTTACCTTTTAAAGGCTCTTTTACCTTTTCTTAGTCAGCACATAGTGCTTAGCCATGGCGCCTTCAGGCTCATTGCCCAGCGAATCGGTCCTGATGAGGCTGTTGGCATCCTTTACCTTGTAGTAAGATGTCTCGCCGCTCGATGGACGGGTGATTTCTACCACGTTGTTAGCCAATACCTTGAAGATACCGCTCGCTTCGTCGTGACCATCCTTGCGCTCCAGATAGTCGGCTGAGTACTGGTAGGTGCTGTCGGCGTTGAGCGTCAAAACGGTCTTGATGCCCGGACAGTCGGCAGCAGGGAGAGTACCCTCATAGGTGCCGGCAATGGAATCGAGAATGACATCGTTGGAATTGAGCGAATCATTTTCAGCATAACTGAGGCTATCCTGGCCAGCCCCCTGGCTATTTGTCTTCTTGCCATTGCAGGAGACAACTGACAATGCAGCGATGACGGCTGCTGTCAAAACTAATTTCTTTTTCATACTATACTGCTTTTTAATTGTTACTTATTTACGGAATCTCTTCTCTTAGAGAGCACTTTCCCCGAGAAGGATTTCTCTTCGCAAAAATAGTGTTTTATTCTGATATCCGCAAGTTTTACACAGAAAATTATAGAATATTATACTATTTTCTTAATTGATGATGACTGGCACAATCTCTTCTTCGCTAGGCCAATGAGGCAGATAGAAGAGCGGGCGAGGGGTGCCGCCCAAGCCCGTCCAGTCTATCTGTTTCACAAAGTCGAAATCGGGAGGACCGAAGTCGAAACTTCTGCCGTAGAGCACGATGGCGCCTCTGCCTTCATCTATCTTCCACAAACCGCCCCCGTAGGTGCATTGCTCGCCGGGTGACAGCATGTCACGGTGAAGATAGACACGCCCGAACTTCAGTACTCCGTCTCTGTTGATAATGAATTTCTGAAACATCTCTATTTCTGGTTTATTCAATGAAATCTGTATTCCGATTGATTCAATGTAATGAGAGAATTATTTCTTCTTCCAAAACAGTTTGTCTATGAAATCATAGCGCTTCTCCATCTGGGCATCAGTTTTTACGACGGTATTCACGTCTATCTGAAGCACAGGGGCTACTGCCTTGCCGTTGGTGGATGGCCACTCAGGCAGACCCAGACCATTCGGATTGCCGGTCTTTACGAAATTGACGTAATACTGGTTGAAGATGTCGCTGATCATATAATCCTCCGGCTGCCAGTTGAACACGCGGTTGGTTGGCAATGTACCCATTGCATACTCGATGTCGGCAGAATGAACGGCTCCCTTATCCTGTGGAGCTGGAGTTGCATCTTCCTTAGCATCTACCACGCCGCCAGCCAAAGCTGCCACCTTACCCTTGATGGCCATAGCAGGACGAGGATGGCAATAGCGGTAGCGGTAAACAGGCTGTCCGCCGGTCAGCTTGTGCATGTTGCCCCACTTCCATGTAGAATAATCGAGGAAGATATCCGAAGCCAGATTCACACCCGGCTGCTCCAATACATCCTTATCGCTGTTGATGCCGTAGAGGCGGAAGAGTTCTTCGGTGTTCTCTTCTCCAAATGTAGCCTTGGCACCCGCCTTCAGATTCTCGACGGTAGGCTGCTTGCCCATCAATACCGCCCATGGAGTCATCTCCTGGTTGTTACCGCCAATGAGCAGAGGCACCTTGGTCTGCTCGCCCTTGGCAAATACCTCTACAGGCTGTTCTTTCATAAAATATCCGTCGATATTATAGACAGGAACCGCTCTTACTTCCGCCAGCTTCATCAGTTCCTCGGCAGGAAGGGCACGAAGGTCGTTGAGATTCTTCATTCCGACCTTCTTTCCCACCTTCTTGCCGTTTTTCTTACCTATCTTCTCGGCTATTTTCTGGGCAAGCTGCACGCCTTCTTCCTCGGCCTCCTTCAGCGTAGCCACCTTCTTGAATCCCATCACCGAACCACTGGAACCCATTGCCTGCGCAAAGAGTCCCTGACAGAGAGGGGAAGCCATCAGGGCGCTGACCGACATGGAACCTGCCGATTCGCCTACGATGGTGATGCGGTTAGGGTCGCCGCCGAAAGCCTCGATGTTATCCTTTACCCACTGGATGGCAGCCACCTGGTCCATGAATCCATAGTTGCCGGAACCCTTGTAGGATGTTTCCTTAGAGAGCTGTGGGTGGGCGAAGAATCCGAAGATGCCCTCACGATAGTTGGCTGTGATGGAGATGATGCCCTTGCGTGCCATCGCATCGCCCGCATATCGAGGTTCGCTTCCGCTACCTGCCATCAATCCTCCGCCGTTGAAATAAATGAGTACCGGCAGATGCTCCTTCATGGTCTTTGCCGGTGTCCATATATTAAGGTAGAGGCAATCCTCGCTGTTGGTCTTCGCACCGAAGTTCATATCGCCGAAGAGAGGTTCCTGCATCGGGTTCGGTCCGAACTCCTTGGCCTCGCGAACGCCCTGCCATTTCTGTACAGGCTGCGGAGCCTTCCAGCGGAGATTTCCTACCGGAGGGGCAGCGAACGGAATACCCTTGAATACTGTGATGCCTGAGAGGTCTTTTCCTTCGAGGATACCTTCGGCAGTCGTTACCTGAGTCTGCGCCATCATTCCCATACCAGGGAGCAGAAAGGCGATGGATAAGAGTAGTTTTTTCATATCGTAAATCTGTTAGTTTTGCAATAATACTGCAAATATAATCAAAATATCGTTACCTTGTTTTATTCAGTCCCATTTTTTAAATCTTTTTGTAAAAAGGCAATGCTTTCACTCTTCTTTCATTTATTTGTAACACGAAAGTAACATCCTTTAAATACCTTTGCAGCGGTATAAAGTATTACAGCATTATCCGCAAAACTCCTTTCGGCAATTCGCTGACGATTGATTTGGCAAAGGCGGCGATAGACGGCGAGCAGTTGGGTGCAGATGAACTATATGGCAGCCGCGGAGACTCTGGTGTGCTCTTGGAATGACATAGCTGTAGAAGTTTTGGACAGATATCAATATTTAATTGACAGACAACAAAATAGATTGGCCATTTAATCGTTATATTATATAATAAGGTATAGTTTTATTTTGAGAGTAATATGAAAAAATGGCATTTATGGTTGGCGGCTTCCATCGGACTGGTGGTCATCGTTGGAATGATGATTCGGGAGTTTGATGTGGAAGTTCTGAGCAGGATAGATTTGTCTCCCAGGTTCTTTCTGGGGGTAGTAATGGGCGTGTTGCTCTTTGCGGTCCAGAATCTGATGCTCACCCTCCGTTTCCGTCATCTCTGCCAGCGTAAGTTATCCGTTGCCGAGGCGTTCCGCATCAATGTGCTCTGCGAGTTTACTTCTGCCGTCACTCCTTCGGCGGTGGGGGGAAGTGGTTTGGCTTTTGTCTATCTCAATCGCGAGGGAGTTTCTATGGGCAGAAGCATCTTCACTATGTTTGCAGCCCTGCTGGCTGATGAGGCATTCCTTGCCATCAGTTGCGTGTTGCTCTATTTCTGTGTTCCATCGCATCTCTTGTTCAGCTTGGCTGATGGAGTGGGGATTTCTGCGGATGCTACGAACGAATGGATTAAGGGCGGAGTGCAGGTTATTTTCATCGTCAGCACCCTTATCGTTGCTGTCTGGACGGCCATCCTCTACCTCTTGTTGTTGCATCGTCCTCAGATTCTGGGCTGGGTATTGAAGGGGTGCTGCAAGATTCCTTTTCTCCATAAGTTTCTGCCGAAGGTAGAAAAGTTTTCCGAGGAGATGACGATGGCTTCGAAGGAGGCAAAACAGGAGGGCGGAAGATTCTGGCTGCAGCTGATGGGTTATACTTCCCTGGCGTGGCTGTCGAGATTCGCCATCGTGGTAGCTATTCTCATTGCCTTCCATTGTCAGGGCAACATGCTGGTGGCTTGGTGCCGCCAATGGGTGATGTGGATGATTTCCATTCTGAGTCCTACGCCTGGCGGAAGTGGCGTGGCAGAGTTGATGTTCCGCCTTTATTATGCCGATTTCCTGCCCGATGCCTCAGTAGCCATCCTTGCCGCCATGCTCTGGCGCGCCATCTTCTATTACCCTTTTCTGGTGATGGGCACCCTGGTCTTGCCGAAATGGATAGCAAGGAAATAAGATTGAAACAATCTCGATACTTCAAAATTTTCGTCCATAGACGAAAAAATGATGGAAATAAGGAAATTTTCGTCTATAGACGAAAATCTTGTTAAAAACAGAGATATTTTCGTCTATACACGAAAAAAATGCTATCTTTGCACAAAAATTCGAGTATGAACGAAAATATAGAATCAGTAAAGAAGTATAATCTTTGGTTCGGTAACACCATCGATTGTGGTTTTCCTCGTCCGCTTTATACCGAAAGTGTCGCTTCATATATTGGCAGCAAGGTGGTGAAGGTACTTACGGGACAACGACGTGTGGGAAAAAGTTATATATTGCGTCAAACTGCCATGCATCTTGTGCAACAGGGGATCAGCAGCAATAATATTGTCTTTATCAACCGAGAACTGACGGCGTTCGATTTTATAGAGAACTATAAGGATTTGGACAATTTTATTCGTCTGTACCGGGAGGAATTAAAGCCTGAAGGGCGAATCTACATCTTTATAGATGAAGTGCAGGATATTGATGGTTGGGAACGTGTAGTCAACTCGCTGTCTCAGGATTATACTGAAGATTACGAGATATTTATCACAGGTTCTAATTCAAAGATGTTCTCAGGAGAATTATCCACTCTTCTATCTGGTAGATATGTGGAATTTCACATATTCCCGTTGTCTTACGGGGAATATGCTAGCATTCATCAGCTCCCTGTCGGCAGAGAGAGTTATTTGACGTATATGGCTGATGGAGGTTATCCTGAACTCGTGCATTTCCAGTCTTCCGATGTAAAGCGTAACTATATTTCGGGATTGAAGGATACGGTATTACTGAAAGACATCATACGCAGATATACGATTCGCGATGTAAGACTGCTCGAAGATTTGTTTGCCTATCTGGTTAATAATTCTTCCAATCTTCTTTCTGTTACCAATATTACCAACTTCATAAAAAGCAAAGGACGCAAGACTTCGTATGATACAGTATCTCTATATTTGGGATATATAGAAGAAGTTTATCTTGCACATCGTGCTTTGCGCTACAATATCAAAGGGAAGGAGATCCTTTCTGGCAGCTGTAAATACTATATGAACGATTTGTCGTTTAAAAATTATCTCTATGCCGGATTCGGCTATGGAGCTGGGTATCTGTTGGAGAATCTTGTTTATCTAGAGTTGTTGCGTCATGGATATGATGTATATGTGGGTAGCATTAAGGATAAAGAGGTTGATTTTGTTGCCATCAAGAACGATCGTACCATATATGTACAAACCACTTATATGCTTGTAGATGAGCAGACCATAGAGCGTGAATATGCTCCGCTGGAATGTATAGCAGATAACTATGAAAAAGTTGTAGTGTCGCTTGATGATCTCCAGTTGCCTTCTCGCAAGGGTATTACGCATGTAAGGGCATGGGAATTGTCTCAGATGTTATAGTTTCATTCCGAATAGTGGGTAGCTGTTATTTTACCATATAAAAAAGGTGTACATCGTTTGTTTTTTTGAAGTCAAACGATGTACACTTTTTGATAAATTTCTCTTTCCTTTAGAAACTGACATAGAGTCGGGCACTAAGTGCCGTGAAATCTCCATTGTCGTTTTTTATGTATTGGAACGATGGCTGAAGGGATATGGATTCCGTCAGCTGTCTTTTCCATGTTACTTCCAGCGAATATTCCGAACCTTGCTGGAAGCGGGCGTACTGGCCCGACAGACCGCACTCGTTCTTATCGTCCTGATAGGCACCGCCCAGTTCTGCGTATCGGTAGCAGGCATTCTGATGACTGGTGTTCTCGGAATATTGCACCATGCACGAAATGTTCTTGTCGCCAGCCTTCCAAACGCTCTGCTCTCCGTAAATCCACCAGCCACAGGTTGTTTTGCCCTTGGATTCATCGGCAGAAACCATATCGCCATCCTCGTTGATTGGATATTGACGGGTATGGACGGCAACACCCGCAAAATATTTTCCACCTTTATGTTCATACTCCAACTGCGACATGTTGAAGATTCCATCTTTCTTCGGGCGAACAAGGAAAGGATTGTCGTGGGCTTTCCAACCATTATATCCTGCACCATTATACAGACTGTTTCTGAAAGTCCATTTTCCCTTGGTTACATCAAAGTAAAGGGTCAAGCCCGAATACGGATAGTTGGCTATCGGATAGCTGGAAGCAACCGTAGGGAAGATTCCCTCAGAACTGTTCAGGAAAAGTGCCGTAACATCAGAGGTAAAGAAATCCTCGTTCACGTTTCTCACACCCACAAACAGATGGCCCGAATTCCACTCGTGCATGTAGCCAAGCACGGCAAGCATGGCGAAATTATTATCCGCATCTATGTTCGAAAATCCCTGCCAGTCATCAATAATACCATCGTTGGTTTTTGCCACATGCAGCGTGGCCGCCTCGAACGAATCCTTTCCTTTTCCTATCGGAACACTCAGTTCCAATCTCAGCTGATTGATCAGATTGGTATTCTTGTTCATGTCCCATTGCCATTCAGAAATATATTGTCCGTTAAAGCTCTGTGCATAAGCAAGGCAAATATTGATGCAGCCTAAAATAATAAAAATAATTCTCTTCATTTCTTAATGTTTTGTATAATTTCTTGTTCGCTTGCCCGCCGCCTGCGAGCATTTCTCTAATTCATGCTGCAAAGGTAATGGATATTTCAAGATCCTGCAATACTTAATAGTTGGTATTTTTATTTATTCTAAATAGATAAATGCTCTTTCTATCCCCATTTCTAGGTATTGTGATTTCATTTTTATGGATAAAATTCCGCCTAGTCACTATTTTTAGGTATTACTAGTCACTATTTTTAGGTATTAAATGAATGCCAACAATAATATTTAAAAAAAATCTTTGTCTTATCAGATATATATTCGTACCTTTGCATCGTTTTTAAAAAAAGTTAGAAAATGAAGAAGATATTAAATCCATATTTGAACAAGGAGGGTTACAACTGCGTTTGCTGTGCCCCAAACAATCCTGTGGGATTGCATCTTGAGTTTTGGGAAGAGGGTGAGGATGTGCTTACCATCTGGAATCCCGGCGAGAATTATCAGGGCTGGATCAATACCCTGCATGGCGGAATCATCAGTATGCTGATGGATGAAGTGGCAGGCTGGGTCATCAACCGCAAACTGCAGACCACGGGTGTGACGATGCAGCTCAACGTGAAGTACAAGAAGCCTGTAATGACCACCGATTCGCAGATTACGGTGCGTGGTCACATCGCCAGTCAGCGCCGCAACATCGTCACCATCCACCTGACTCTGGAGAACTCCCAAGGCGAGGTTTGTGATGAGGGCGAAGCCATCTACTTTACCTTTGGTCCTGATAAAGCCAAGGAGATGGGATTCGACAGCTGCAAGGTAGAGGGGGAGGAATAACTCTCCCCACTTGTTTGTAATGCTGGAGTCTTTCTTGAAGTTTTGAAAGTTCTTAAAGTTGATCATGCTCAGTCTGCGTTTAAGAGTTCCTTGAATCACAATTCCCCAGAAAGCCGTTTCCTGCCCATTTTGTGGTCTTCATTGATGACCGGCGCCTGCCATCTATTAAGACCAGCCTCGGTCGTCATAGATGACCGACTTTTGGCACAAGAAGACTGTTCTTTCGATTGCCGGTGCAAAGATACAAAAATTCTAAGCAGAAAGCAAGCTTTTTCCGGTAGAATGTTGGAAAATAGTGCGTAAGTAGCTGATGTGTAGAGATATAAGTGTTTCCGGTTTGTGCATCTGATTGCAAAAGCTGCCTTTGGAATCGTTTTTTGATGTTGGGAAAGCGGTCATTTTCGGTCACGGTCATTTTCGGTCATTTTCAAAAATGATTCGGTCATTTGGGGCTATAGTATATATAAATATATTTATATAATACTATAGGGGGAGATTTGCGCCCCCGAAAACGAAAATGACCGAAAATGACCGTGACCGATAATGACCGGATCAGACTTCTGAAAGTTATTCGGAAAAGGATGACGTTTGTTTGTAAGATAATGATAATCAATGGGATAGTTTTGCGCAGTGCTTCTGTAGAGTACCATGCTTTGTACGGCTAAAACAGTACATATTCCTTTTCGCTCTATCCCGGTTTTTGCTCTTTTTACTAGAATCTTGACAAAATATATCAAAAAATTCCTCGTTTTTCCCCTTTCATCCTACCTTTTACCCCTCTTATTTTAGCTTTCTGAAGGGGTGAAAAGTGCCATCGGAACCACTTTTTCTTGCTCCTAAGAGCATTTTTCTCCTTCTTTCTCTGAAAAAGAAAGGTGTATTTTGGTATGCTTGAAAGGGGGGAAAATATAAAATGGCAGGTTCCAAATTAACGCATCAGGAACCTGCCATTTTCTTTCATTTTACGCTAATCTCAACCTCAGCGAATTAAGCACTACGCTTACGCTGGAGAAGGCCATAAGGGCACTTGCCCACATCGGGGTTATCTGGAAATCAATGCCGAAGATATGAAGGACACCGGCTGCCAACGGGATGCAGATGATGTTGTAGATGAACGCCCAGAAGAGATTCTGCCAAATCATGTGAACCGTCTTCTGACTCAGTTTTACGGCTTCCGGAAGTGCCACCAGGTCGTCGCTCATCAGCGTAATCTGCGCCACATCCATCGCCACATCCGTTCCCTTTCCTATCGCCATACTCACGTTGGCAAGGGCCAGAGCCTGGGTGTCGTTGATTCCGTCGCCTACCATTGCTACCTGCTTGCCTTCGTCCTGAAGTTTCTTTACCAAAGCCTGCTTGTCGCCAGGCAGCACCTTGCTCTGGTAATGCTTGATGCCGGCTTTCTCCGCCCAGTAGTGAGCCGCTTCCTCCTTGTCGCCACTCATCATATAAACCTCTATTCCCTTTTCCTGCAACTGCTTCATCGCTTCCTGGGCATGAGGCTTGAGGGTCTCTCTTGTCTCCAGATCCAAATCCTCCTGCTTGGTGAAATCGATGTTCTGGTTAGGAATGGTGAGGGTGCCGGTCTTGTCGATGACGAGGGCGTTGATCTTGTGGAGATTCTCCAGCGCCGACGCATCCTTGATGAGAATCTGCTTCTGCGCCGCCTTGCCGATGCCCACCATCAGAGCGGTAGGAGTGGCTAAGCCCATGGCGCAAGGACAGGCGATGACCAATACGGCTACGGCTGAAAGAATGGCCTGTGGAAGAGCTGCGTTGCCACCTATCAGCCACCATATTAAAAAGGTGATGAGGGCGATGGCTGCCACGGCAGGAACGAAAATCAGAGCCGCCTTATCCACGATGCGCTGCACGGGTGCCTTACTGCCCTGTGCCTCCTGAACCATGCGGATGATGTGTGCCAGGGCGGTGTTCTCGCCAATCTGCTTGGCTCTCATGCGGAGCTTTCCCTGACTCGGAATGGTGCCAGCCAGCACGTTGTCGCCTGCCTTTTTCATTGCCGGAGTCGGTTCGCCGCTGATCATCGCTTCATCTACATAGGCAGCATCGGGAGTCATGAAACTCTCTGCCTGGGTAACCACGCCATCCACCGGAATCTTCTCGCCGGCTCTTACCTCTATCATGTCGCCTATCTGAATGGTGGAAATCGGAACTTCCTCCATCTTGTAGTCGTTGGTGCCTTCTATCTTCTCGTAAGTCACCAGTCGGGCGGTTTTCGGCTGCATTCCCATCAGTTGGCGGATGCTGCTCGCCGTACTGTCCTTTGCCTTTTCTTCCAGGCATCTGCCAGTTAGCACGAAGGTGATGATCATCACGGAAGCATCAAAATAAGTGTGCCATTCTATGCCTCTCGCTCCCCATACCATTTCTCCGAAGAAGGTGTTGAAGGTGCTGAATAGGAAGGCGATGAGGGTGCTGAGTGCTACGAGCGAATCCATGTTTGCCGTATGATGCAAAAGCTGCTTCCAGGCGGAAACATAAAACTGTTTGCCGCAGTAGAGCAGGTTGGCGAGTGCCAGGAGCAGACAGATCTGGTTGGCGAAGGAACTGGTATGATGAGCCGAGGCAACGCCATCTGAAATCATATTCTGTTCCATACCCAGTGAAATCCATCCCATGGAGAAACACATGGTCAGGATGGCGAAGAGCCAGGAAGCGAGGGTTCGGCGGCGCAGGAGGGTGAACTCACGGCGGTTGATTTCCTCCACGCTTCTGTCGTTTTCGATAACGAGGTCGTATCCGGCATTGCTGATTTCCCGTTTCATATCTTCCAGAGAGATGATATCGGGGTTATAGTCTACCAGGGCAGTTCGGCTCGCCAGGGATACCGAGGCGGAGTTGATGCCTTCTAGCGACTGCAGCTTCTTTTCTACATTGGCAGAGCATACGCTGCAAGCCATGCCTATTACTGGAATTGTTTTCTTCATCTGTTTCTTATATAAATGTTCTGAATTCTATAAGCAGAAGCTTTCATATCTGCTTTTCTGCCTGCAAAATTACATATTAATTATGGAAGAAAAAAGATTTATGGTGAAAAACTTTTGGCTGCTCCATGAAAATCATTATAATAAGGTAGATGAAAAATGCGATGGTTCAGGTAAGGGCACAAAAAAAGGCAGGTTCCAAATTGCTTTGGAATCTGCCTCCATCATTTATGGGAGATGATTATTTGACTTCGATGTTCTTTGTAGTCTTAGCCTCCTCCTTAGGAGTAAGCTTTGGAATCTCGACCTCGAGTATACCATCAGCTACCTTTGCTGAAATCTTCTCACGATCAGCATCCTCAGGCAGCGTATAACACTGCTGGTAGTTGCTGTAAGAGAATTCGCGGCGCAGATAGTGCTCGTGCTTGTCTTCATCCTTGTGTTCCATCTTGTTCTCGATGGCGATGTTCAGATTACCATCGTTATCGATGTTTACACGAACCCACTCTTTCTTCAAACCAGGAGCTGCAACCTCCATGATGTAATTCTTATCTGTCTCCTTGATGTTAATGGCAGGAGCAGTAGCATTCATACGTGACATTACTTCGGTATTGAATAAAGTATCATCAAAGAAGTTACTCAACCAATCTGAATCATTATTTCTACGTGCTAACAACATAATTAAAACCTCCAAATTTTATTTTACTCGTCCTCTCGGTTCCTTACGGCTCCGTCGGGATTTCTGCTTGTTAATATTCTTGTTATTTTTTTGCTTTCGCCTCGAAACTCCGTCATTCTTCTGAACTCCTTTATCTTTTGGCTTCAGCTTTCACTCTCTGTTTTTGCAACTTATGTGCCAGCGGACTGAAAGTGGTAATGTTGGCACGAAAGGATAAATATTTTAAACTTTTCTGCCAGATGATGCGGTTATCTCAACAAAAAAGTGTAACTTTGTCACCAACTAAATAATTCCAAAAAGCTTGTTTTTTTTGAAGTTTTTTCAAGAAAACGTACTTTGAATCACTCTTTTTTATTATATTTGCAATCGAAAATCGATTTGAACCTTGACTAAACGATGAAATAGTTATGGAACAGAACTTAAAAACCATATTTTATGCGATGGGTGCGATGATTCTTGCACCCCAAACCCTCTGTGCTCAGTCTGTGAACATCGAAGGCTTAGATTCCTTGCGCTTATTGGGTTCGGTGAGCGTAGTGGAGCCTGAACTTCTGAAGAAGGGTGTGCTCAATAATGCCCTGGATGCCTTGAGCGGACAGACGGCAGGTGTTAACGTCACTACCAATGGTCTTGACCGTATTGCTATGTTGAACTCCGTCCGGGTTCGCGGTACAACTTCTATCATGGGCGGCAATGATCCTCTGGTGATTATTGATGGTGTTACTTCTGATGTGGCGACGCTTGCTACAATCTATCCCGCCGATATAGAGAGCTTTACAGTACTGAAGAATGCCAGCGAAACGGCACTCTATGGTTCCCGTGGTGCTTCGGGCGTTATCCAGGTAAAGACCAAGAAGGGTACGGGTAAGGGATTTCAGATTTCTTACGAGGGAAACTATGGTATAGAGGCGATGTACAAAAGTATGGAGATGCTCAATGCCGCCGAATACATAGCTGCTGCACAGAAGTATGGGCTGGAGTATAACAATAAGGGATATGATACCAATTTCCGCAAGGCGATTACCCGAACCGGAAATATCCAGAACCATTATCTGGCCTTCAGCGGTGGCACTCCGCAGAGCAACTACCGCGCTTCTTTTGGCTATATCGACCATAGCACGATTATTCGGAGCAAGGGCTATCGTAATCTGGTGGCTAAGATTGATGTCACCCAGAAGGCGTTTGGCGATAAACTGACGGGAGATTTCGGCGTGTTCGGTTCGTCTTTCAAGAACAATGATATCTTCGACAGTCAGGCGCTTTTCTATTCTGCCGATGCCATGAATCCTACTTATCCTTATGATAAGCTGAACGGCAGTTGGGTGAAGAATGGGGCTGCATCTCAGGTGAATCCTCCCGGTGTCTTGCTCAAGGAGCGTAATGATACGAAGAACATGAACTTCAATGCTCATCTGAAGTTGAACTATGATATGACAAATTCTCTGAGTGTTTCTGCCTTCGGAGCATACAGTTATGCTTCCAACGAGAACAACCAGTTCTGTCCTACCTGGGTTTGGGCGCAGGGCAATCTCTATCGTGGGGAGTTCAAGAGCGAGGACTGGCTTGCCAATGTATCGTTTAACTATCAGCATTCGTGGGGAATCCACAATCTGAAGGCAATGGTGGGTGCAGAATATCAGAAGGATATCCGAACGGGATTCTGGACTTCTGCGAAGGGAATCACCAACAACGACATGTATTACCATAACATAGGTGCTGCTGCATCACGGCCTTTCGGTGGGACAGACAGCAAGTACGAAGATCCGACCCTGGCTTCTGTGATGGGCAATGTCGACTACACCTTATATAATAAGTATAGTCTTTCGGTTTCCATGCGTGGCGATGGTTCTTCGATGGTGGGCAATGACCATACCTGGGGTTTCTTCCCATCCGTCTCTCTTTCCTGGGATATGAAGCAGGAGAAATGGCTCCGTTCTCTCAAGGAAATTACCATGCTGAAACTGCGTACGGGCTATGGACGCTCAGGTAATCTTGGCGGAATATCTTCTTATACCACTTTGAATACGGTACGGCAGAATGGTATTGTTTCGGTGAACAGTTCTCCTACGGTTACGATGGGAATGATTAGCAATAACAATCCTGATCTGAAGTGGGAAACCCGCGCTACCTGGAATATCGGAGCTGATTTGGGATTGTGGAACAACCGGCTGGTTCTGACGGCAGAATATTACTATTCCAAGACCACCGACATGCTCTATGCCTATGATGTGCCGGTTCCGCCTTTTGCCTATGATAAACTGTTGGCAAACCTGGGTTCTATGAGCAACCAGGGTTTGGAGGTCGGCATTTCCTTCACTCCTATCCAGAAGAAGGACATGGAACTGAACATCAATATGAATCTCTCCTGGCAGAAGAACAAACTCCTCTCGCTGAGTGGTGAATATGACGGAATGCAGATGTCGGCAGCCGATATTACTGCGATGGGTGCCTTGTCGGGTGCCGGTCAGCATGGTGGTTACAACAATGTGGTCTATCAGATAGTTGGTCAGCCTTTGGGGGTATTCTATCTTCCTCATTGCAAGGGAATTATAGAAGATGGAAATGGGCATTACCGCTATGATATCGAAGATTTGGACAAGAACGGAACCATAGATTTGAGTGATGGCGGTGACAGATATATTGCCGGTCAGGCTACTCCTAAAGTAACGTTGGGTTCCAATATCAGTTTCCGTTATCGCGACTGGTATCTTTCATTGCAGATGAACGGGGCCTTCGGACATAAGATATTCAATGGTACGGGCTTAGCCTACACCAATATGTCGAGTTTCCCGGATTATAATGTGCTGAAGGGAGCTCCTGAGAAGAATATCGTTGACCAGAATGTTTCTGATTATTGGCTGGAGAAGGGCGATTATCTCAACTTTGAGAATCTCACGCTGGGCTATGATATCCCTATCCGAAAGGGCGTGGTGCAGTCGCTCAGAGTTTCGGCGAGTGTCAACAATCTTGCCACCATCAGCAGTTACAGCGGCTTGACTCCGATGATTAACAGCTACGTGGTGAACAGTACGATGGGTATTGATGATAAGCGGACTTATCCTGTTTACAGAACCTTTTCATTGGGTTTAAGTGTTCAATTC
Source organism: Segatella copri (assembly GCF_009494835.1). Classification (GTDB taxonomy): domain Bacteria; phylum Bacteroidota; class Bacteroidia; order Bacteroidales; family Bacteroidaceae; genus Prevotella; species Prevotella copri_F. The sequence goes on along the minus strand of NZ_VZBE01000023.1, from coordinate 7,533 downwards.
TAAAATCAGAAAGTTATGAAACGATATAGATTTTTATTTCTGCTGCTGGCGGCATTGTCTATGACATCCTGCCTGGACGAACATCCTAAGGATCAGTTGGACGAGGATGCCATCTATGGCTCTGCATCTGATATTTATATCAATGCCGTGGCTTCTCTCTATAATTATATAGGTGGAGCTAACGAGAGTGAGGGCATTCAGGGCACCTGCCGTGGCATTTACGATTATAATACGCTGACCACCGATGAGGCGATGATTCCGATTCGAGGCGGCGACTGGTATGATGGTGGCCTCTGGAATGCCATGTACCAGCATCGGTGGAGTGCCGATGACCAGTCTCTTTATGATACGTGGAAGTACCTTTATAAGGTTATCGTGCTGGCTAATAAGTCTTTGGATATTATCAGCAACAAGTCGGCCCTGCTTTCTGCCGCACAGCAGGAGGAATATCGGGCTGAGATAAGAGCCATCCGGGCTATGTTCTATTACTATGCTATGGACATGTTCGGTCGGGTCCCATTGGTCCTTTCCAGTGCAGAACAGCTCCATTCCAGCCTGTTCCAAGGTCAGACAGATCGCAGTTCTATCTTCCAGTTTGTCTTTCAGGAGTTGCAGCAGGTATTGCCTTCACTTCCCGACCAGCACAGCAATAAGGAAGGCAATTATTATGGTCGCATCACCCAGCCGGTAGTCAACTTTCTGTTGGCGAAATTGGCTTTGAATGCAGAAATCTATATGTATGATGACTGGACCCAGGGTTATGCGAGCCGTCCGAAGGGAAGTGACATTCATTTCTCTGTGCCGGCTTCTGATGCCTCTTTGCGCAATGGCGATAAGGTGGACTGCAGGAAGTTGAATGCCTGGGAAACCTGCATTTATTATTGTGATAAACTGGCAGAAGAAGGCTATGTCCTGGAGTCGGATGATTCATTCAATTTCTCTACGCATAATGAGACATCGAAGGAGAATATCTTCACGATTCCGATGGATAAGAATATCTATACCAACCAGTTCCATTATCTCTTCCGCTCTTACCATTATACGCATGGCGGTGTCTTGGGATGGGGAAGTGAGAATGGTACCTGTGCCACGATTTCTACGATGAAAGCCAATCATTATGGCGAGGCTGATGAAGATGCCCGTTGCAAGATGAACTTTGTGGCGGGAGTGGTAAAGGTAGATGGTCATGAACTGCTGATGGATAATGGAAAGCCGTTGGAGTATCAGCCTTTTGAAGTGGCTCAAAACCTGACCAACAGTAAGTTTGTCAAGACGGCTGGAGCGAGAATGGCGAAGTATGAGGTGGATAGAACCTCTTATATGGACGGCAAGTTGCAGAGTAACGACATAGTTCTTTTCCGCTATGCAGATGCTTTATTGATGAAGGCAGAGGCAAAGGTCCGAAACGGAGAGAATGGTGATGAGGAGTTGAATAGGATTCGTGCCCGTGTGGGAATGCCTTACCGTAAGGCTACGCTCGATAACATTCTGGAAGAGCGGTTGCTGGAGTTGGTATGGGAAGGATGGCGTCGTCAGGATCTCATCCGTTTCGGCAAATTCACCGGTGCCTACGATCTCCGTACGCCTCTTCAGGGTGAATCCTCCGGCTACACCACAGTCTTCCCGATTCCTCAGAAATGCATCGATTTAAATTCTGAATTGGTACAGAATAAGGGATATGTCAATATTTTGAAGTAAAGAAACTTGAATAGTGTAAGAAAAGAGATCAGCTCTTATCAGAAGCATCTGTTTTTGAAAGTTTTTCCAAAAAAGGTTTGTGGTTTCAGGAATAATGGCTAATTTTGCGGGCTGAAAGGGGAATCGCTTGATAGGCGATGATTCTTGGAATGATATAATATAAATAGAATATGGATAGGAAAAATGATGGCCTCAGACTGATGGATGGGGCTGGATATAAGAAGATAATAATTGCTTGCGACTCTTATAAGGGTTGCCTTTCGAGCAGAGAGGTAAATGAGGCGATTGCTTCGGGAGTGAAGGAATGGAATGCGGATGATGCTTCTCCCGAAATCATTACCCTGGAAATGAGTGATGGGGGAGAGGGAATGCTCGATGCTTTTCTTTCGGCGATGAAGGGAGAGCGAGTGAGGATTCATGCCCATGATGCGCTGATGAGATGGATTGAGGCTGAATACGGAATCGTGGATGATACAGCGATTATCGAGATTGCGCAGACTGCCGGACTGGCTCTGATTGAGCCTGAACAGCGCAACCCGATGAAGGCTACTTCCTGGGGCGTGGGCGAGATGATAATGAATGCTTATCGCCGGGGCGTGCGACATTTCATCGTGGGCTTGGGTGGCAGCGCCACATCCGATTGCGGCATCGGAATGCTCAAGGCGATGGGCGACGACTGGAAGAAGATTCGCCGGGAATGCAGTTTTGTGCTGGCTTCGGATGTTACCAACCCGCTTTGCGGCGAAAATGGGGCGGCTCATGTCTTTGCCCCTCAGAAGGGAGCTGATGCTAAGATGGTGCAGATGTTGGATGATAGGGCGAGGAAGTTTGCCGAGGTAAGCGCCAAGCATTTCGGATATGATAGGAGTGAGGCTCCTGGGGCTGGTGCAGCCGGCGGACTGGGCTATGCTTTCCTGCAATATTTCAATGCAGAGGCACGACCAGGGGCTGAACTGCTTTTAGAGAAAATAGAGGTTGATGTGCTCATTCAGAATGCTGATCTCGTGATTACGGGCGAAGGTCATAGTGACCGCCAGACCTTGATGGGGAAGTTGCCGCAAAGAATTCTGGAGCATGTTACCAATCAGAAAATATGGCTAGTATCGGGCGGAGTTAGCGATAGAAAGGCTATGCTGGATGCAGGATTTGATAGAGTTGTTCAGGTTACTCCTGAAGAAATGCCATTGGATGAGGCGATGAAGCCAGAAGTGGCTCGTAATAATATAATAAAGGCAATTCGTGAGCAATTTGCTTTGTAGTTTCAGCTATTATCTGTACCTTTGTGACCGTTTTCAAATAAGGTAAGAATAATGAAGTATATAATTTTTGATTTTGATGGAACCATCGGCGATTCGCAGAGTCTCATTGTGAAGACTCTGCAGGATACGATGCGTGCAAGAAAGCTGGAAGTGAAATCGGAGAAGGCTTGTGCCAAGACCATCGGTCTTCGATTGGATGAGGCCTTCGTTTCACTCTTCGGAATGAGTGCTGAGGAGGGAATGGAATGCGCAGCAACCTATCGCGAAATCTTCCTGGAGAACAAGAAGACGATTAAAGTGCAGCCCTTCCCTCATGTGATAGAAACCCTGAGAGAGTTGCATCGCTGTGGGTTTGTATTGGGTATGGCCAGCAGTCGAAACCATTGCTCGCTGGATGGATACGTGCATCAGATGCAGCTGGAGGATATATTCTCTTCCATTGTTGCAGGCGATGATGTGGAGCATGCGAAGCCAGCACCTGATATGGTCTTCAAGGCATTGAAGGAGATGAATGGAACGGCAGATGAAACCCTTGTAGTGGGCGATATGACCTTCGATGTAGATATGGCGCATCATGCCGGCTGCAAGGCTTGTGCCGTGACTTATGGCAACGGAACCCGCCAACAGCTCGCCTCTGCCGAATGGATCATCGATGATTTCGCAGAACTCCTGGAAATCGTAAAAGAATAAACTGAACTCTGAATAAAAAGATAATTTTATCCTTGCTGGAATAAAAAAGCGGATAAAGTTATCTTTTTATTCATTTTTTTATAGTACCTTTGCACCCGCAATTGGTTCGCTGCCACCTTCTGCCGCCTCAGGCAGGATGAGTGCGTAGTGATTAAAAGGGAATCGGGTGAGAAGCCCGGACAGTCCCGCTGCTGTAAGCGTCTTATTGCGGCAAGCATCATGGTCACTGACAATTTTTCGGGAAGACCGCTTGCCATGAGTTTTGCATCTTTTTATGTTTACATAGAGTGAGATGCTGGGAGGACGCAAGTCAGAAGACCTGCCGTTGCCATCGGAAACAATATGATGAAAGAGTGTCTTTAGGATAAGAGATTCCGATGATTCTATCCAACCCCGTGGGATGGGTTCGTGATGGAGACACAGATAATAATATAAAAGATAGGATGAATGAAGGCATTGAGGATATTTTGTCTCGGTGGCTTGCTACTGTTGTATGCACAAGTGGGTATGGGGCAAGATTCCATTCGTACCGAGCATTTGCAGGAAGTAAAAGTGAATGCTCGGCAGCACCGGATACTTACGAGCACATCACCTCTCCAGCTTTTGGACAAGGGGGATATGTTGAGGCTCGGCGTTACGGATATGGCCGACGCTTTGCACCGCATGCCAGGCATCAATCTGCGCGACTATGGTGGGGCAGGAGGAATGAAGACGGTAGCTGTGCGTGGATTCGGAGCGGGACATACGGGAGTGAGTTACGATGGTGTGCTGCTCAGCGAATGTCAGGGCGGCGAAATTGATGTGTCCCGTTATTCGCTCGACCAAGTGCAGACATTGCGACTCACCATTGGTGACAACGACGACATTTTCATTTCGGCCCGGCAAGCCTCGGTGGCAGCTTTGCTTGCCATCGAGACTATGAGCGAGATTCCCATCGACCAGCAGCCTCACCTCTCTACTCAGTTGCAGGTGGGGTCCTTCGGATATGTCTCGCCTTATCTGCGCTATGTGCAGAGATTGTCAGATAGGTTCACTCTCCAGGCGATGGGTGAGTACACCTATGCCGAAAACGACTATCCTTTCATTTTGCACAATGGTAAATATACTACCCATGAGCGAAGAACCAACAGTCGTATGAACTCGGGGCATGGCGAACTGAATATGCACTGGATGATGGGCAGACGAGCCGATGGTATGAGCCGGAACCAATTGTGGGCAAAGATTTACTATTATGACAACGACCGACAGTTGCCTGGCATCGTGAGATATTATACCGATGTAACAGCCGAACAGTTGCACGACCGCAACGCCTTTGCTCAGGCGAGGTGGCAAGCCAGAAGTCTCGATGACCATTGGATGCTGAAGGTGCAAGCCAAGATGAACTGGGCGAGCTCTGCCTATCAGGACACGCTCGTGGCAAATCGGCGCAATGATGCTACCTACTGGCAGAGGGAATTTTATACTTCGGCAGCACTGATGTGGATGCCGGGGGACGGCTGGGCGGTGGATTACTCTGCCGACTGGATGATGAACTCGCTCAACAGCACTCTCGCCACCGACCTGCGACCTCATCGACATGGCATCCTGCAGTCGCTCTCCGCCCGATATGCGAAGGGAAGATGGGTAGCTCTTGCCAGAATATTGGCTTCGGTTTACCTCAACAGCGTGGGGCGCAAGATAGAGACTCAGCAAGGCAGCGCCAATCCTACCAAAGCAGGACAGGCTGCCAAGGATGCACGCCGGCTTTCGCCATCGCTTTCGCTTTCTTATCGGCTCCTGGGAAATGGTACTGCCAGCGATGAGCTTTATCTCAGGGCTTCGTACAAGGACATCTTCCGGGTTCCTACTTTCAACGAGAACTATTTCTTCCATTATGGAAGTTCAGATCTGAAGCCTGAGAAAACCCGACAGTTGAATATCGGGTTTACGTGGAAAAAAACTTCTTCGGGAGATGGGGGAAACGGCGAATCCCTACGTTATAAGGGATGGAATATTCAAGCAACGCTGGACGGCTATTGCAATCGGGTGACCGACAAGATTGTGGGCGTTCCTTACAATATGTTCGTTTGGCGTACTGTGAACTTGGCACGGGTTGATGTAGTTGGCGCGGATGCCTCCTTGCGTGGCACCTGGCAGATGGCTCCGGGGCAGCAACTCTCGCTGCAAGGGTCGTATAGCTACCAGCACGTGGTGAATCATACCGACCGCTCGTCCAGATATTATGGCAATCAGGTAGCCTATATCCCTCTGCACTCGGGCAGTATTGCCTTGGGGTGGGAGAATCCCTGGGTGAATGTCTCGCTCCATGGACAAGGAATGAGCAAGCGATGGGCCAACAATGAGCATTATGAAGGCACCGAAGTGGATGGTTACTGGGACATGGGGTTGACGCTCTATCGTCAGCTGGATGGACTGACTCTTTTGGGGAAATCCCTGAGAGGTGTGAAGGTTAGAATGGATGTGAAGAACCTGCTGTCTGAGCAGTATGAACTCGTAGGGCATTATCCGATGCCTCGCTGCAGCTGGATGTTAAGCATCGGGTATAACTTCTAGATAGTAACAAATTAGATTCAAATATAAACAGAAAAAGAAAATGAAAAAGTATTTATTAGGTTTGGCGGTGCTCTTGATGGGTACTGCAGTGATGACATCATGTAGCGACGACAACGATGGTCCTGAGACTTATCTCCAGGAGTACAGCACGGGCGCTTACGTTGTGAATTCAGGTAACATGTATAACAAAATTGAGAGCTCTCTCACAGCTATCGACTATGCTTCAAGCACAGCCACACAGAAAGTATTCAAGGCTGCTAACGGTCGTTCGCTCGGTAATACTGCCAATGATGGCATCGTATATGGCAACAAGATTTATCTCGCCGTAGATCAGAGCAACACCATCGAGGTAATCGACAAGAAAACCAAGCAGAGTATCAAGCAAATCAAGACTACAGACCTGCTGGGCAAAGCCGAGGGTGCTGAGCCTCGCCATATCATCGCTGACGGTGGCAAGGTTTATTTTACCACATACGGTGGATATGTGGCTGCCGTGGACACCACAAGCTTTGCTCTTCAAAAGAAGTGGCAGGTGGGCAGCTATCCTGAGAGCTTGGTCATCGGCAATGGCAATCTCTATGTAGCTAACAGCAACTACGGTTATGGTGGTGGCAACATCTCTTGCATCAATCTTTCCAACGACAATGTTGAGACTAAGAATATCGAGGGCGTGAACAATCCTACCAGCATCTATTATGCATCTAATGTTTTGTATGTTCTCGACAACCCAGTATATGGACCTGCTCCTGACTATGCGACCACTGGCGAGAATGCCCTACGTGCAGTGAGTTTCGCCGAGGGCAAGTCGCAGAAGGTGGCAGATGGCAACTATGCAGTATGCGTAACCCCTGGTACTACAACACGTACGCCGCAGTTGGTTCGTTCTTATTTCTTTGTGCTCAATGCACCTTATGGCGGCACTCCTAGCGTGAGCGTGCTTGCAGCAGGAAGTACACAACCACAGGCGCTGACGCTCTCTGAGAAGCCTGTGAGCCCATGCGGAATCTTTGCCGACCCATTGAACGGTCATATCTTCGTGCTCTCTTATAAAATGGGCGATAAAGGTACTCCCGACTATAATGGCAATGGCTACGTAGTGGAGTATGACAGAGCTGGTCAGAAGCAGCATGAGTATGAGACTGGCGTAGGTTCTTGCGCTATGTTCTTTGACTCTGCCTACAAGACTGCATACGCAGAATAAGATGTCGCGAGACAGATGATTATATAACTCATCCAATCCATGGGGAAGTGTCGTTTCGGCGCTTCCCTTTTTTATGGTATGCTCGGCATGAGCTTATTCTAATGGGTGCAAGTCCCTAACAAGCCCTAATAG
>NZ_VZBE01000040.1:0-56906 GCF_009494835.1 Segatella copri | reverse complement strand
CGGAACGACTGGCTAACACGGAAGGCAAGCACGCCTTCTCGTTTACTCCGGAAGCTGACACCGTAGCGCAGAAGTGGAAATCGGCAATGAGCGACTTTTCCGTTATGTTGAGACAGGCTTACGACGGAACAAGCTATGAGCGTGAAGCAAGAAGTGCAGATGCAGTGAATGTTCATATAGACAGACTGTTATGGAACGTGGTGATGTGTGGAACGCCTGATGCGCTCTATCGAGTGGTAAGCAATTATACGGATGGTTTCCAAAGCCGTATCATCGTGGCAAAAACGCCCGATAATACCTTCACTCCACTTTCTGACAACATGTATGTGATGAACGAACGTCAGCGCGACCGCATTATTCAGATAGCTCATCTGCTGCCGCTGATGTCGGGTGAGGTAGTGCTGCCGAAGCTGGAGGAAAAGGGTAGAAAATGGCTGGAACAGATAAGACTGGAAACGATGAAAAATGACGACAAGGTGAAAGCCCGCCAGCGTTTCCGCATCTGTCCAACCACGATGAGAATGATGACCTGCATCATGCTCTGCAAGGTTCTGGAAACGCTGATTCAGAAGCATGGGTTCCAGGGCGCTGAGACACAGTTGAAGCAGAATCCGCAGTTGTGGAAGGAAATGATAGTGAAGACGCAGACACCAACCATGCTCGAAACCTTCAATATCCTGGCAGATTATCAGTTGGATAATGCACTTTACTTCTTCCGTAGTCGCATAGAAGATGCTTTCTCATCCAAGAATTATTGCAGTCAGTCGCCCTACGATCGTACACATAGAGGTAAGAATGATTCCATCTTCGAACGTCTTGACGTAACTTTCACCTTTGAGCAGGCAGAGCAGCAGAGTGTTGCCGTAAAGGGCGCAACTGCTACCCATGAGACGGTAAGGCAGATGCTGAAGAATTGGAAGCGTCAAGGTTTGATCAGTATTTTACCAGACAAGCGTTATCAGAAAGTTACTTCTATCATATAAAATCCGGTCATTTCCGGTCATGGTCATTTCCGGTCATTTTGGTTTTCGGTTCTTAAATCAGCCTTAATGGCCGGTCTTGATCCAATTATTCATTATCAATTATTAATTGTAAATTATCATGAACATCAATATATTCTGCCGTCGCTTCACTCCATGGAGTGTGGATGGCACAATGGTTATAGGTGGCAAGATTTTCTGCGACACCTTAGAACGTCCTAACCGTCATTTGCCAGCAGGACGTTATAAGATTTCTCTCATTCCTACCAAGCAAAAGAAGGTGTCGGAGACAAAGAAGAAAAATAAGTATGAAAGAGGAAAATATGAAATTGTGATCAAGCCTGTTATTCTGTTAAGATCCCATTACGTGCCTCGTACTGTTAGGCGCAGAGCTCGCTTCGTGCCTGGCAATGGTCCGCTACGTCTGAGAAACAAGAGTATCATTCTGGGCAAGTCTCATTATACCGGAATCGTTACGCAATCAGAAAAATGCTATAATGAATTTTGCCAGTTGTTGGATGAGGAATTCAAGAGGATGAAGAAAAAGCATCTACCGTGCAGAATCAATCTGTTTATCAGGAATTTGGGTGTTGACGAAATCCCCTTCAATTATCTGCTTATTTTTCAATAATTAATCTTCAATATCATGCGTAAGATAAAGGAAATCATCATTCATTGCAGTGCGACCAAGGAAGGTCGCAACTTCACCGTAGCGGATATTGACCGCTGGCACCGGGAGCGCGGAATGCGCTGCATAGGTTATCATTTCGTGATTTATCGTGACGGCAGCATTCATGTAGGCCGTGCGATAGAGGAGGTTGGCGCCCATTGCAAGGGCCATAATTCCATCAGTATAGGCATTTGCTACATCGGCGGCTTATCAAAGAAAGGTAAGCCGAAGGATACAAGAACCCGAGAACAGAAAGCGGCAATGCGCTCGCTCATCGAGCAGCTGAAGGAGGAATATCCATTAGCCACGATTCATGGTCATAATGAATTTGCCAACAAAGCCTGTCCCTGCTTTGATGTAAAGAAGGAGTGGGGGAAGGAGTAGACACAAAAAATAGCGGATCTTTCACAGACCCGCTATTTGATATTTAATAAATACTCTGGAATGAATTTTAATCATCACCAAAAATAAAAGATGCCTTATACAATGCCCTGAGCCATCATAGCCTTAGCTACCTTCAGGAAGCCGGCTACGTTTGCACCCTTTACGTAATTTACGTAACCGTCTGGCTCTGTACCATACTTCACGCAGTTAGCGTGAATATCGTTCATGATGTCGTGGAGCTTAGCATCAACCTCCTCACGAGACCACTTCAGACGCTCTGAGTTCTGGCTCATCTCAAGACCTGATACTGCAACACCACCTGCGTTGGCTGCCTTACCTGGAGAGTAGAGAATCTTAGCATCCTGGAATACCTTGATAGCCTCTGGAGTAGAAGGCATGTTTGCACCCTCGCTTACTGCGATTACACCGTTGGCGATGAGAGCCTTAGCTGCCTCCTCGTTGATTTCGTTCTGAGTAGCTGATGGGAGAGCGATGTCTGCCTTCTCAAACCAAGGCTTAGCACCTGCAACATATTTTACACCATACTTCTCTGCATACTCCTTGATACGGCCACGCTCTACATTCTTGAGCTCCATGATGTAATCGAGCTTCTCGCGGTCGATTCCGTCTGGGTCGTAGATGTAACCGTCTGAATCTGAACATGTAACTGGCTTAGCACCCAACTGGAGCAACTTCTCCATAGTGTACTGCGCTACATTACCTGAACCTGAAACCAAAACAGTCTTGCCCTTGATGTCAATACCCTTGGTAGCGAGCATGTTGCAGAGGAAGTATACGTTACCGTAACCTGTAGCCTCAGGACGGATCAATGAACCGCCGAACTCCTGACCCTTACCGGTCAAGACGCCCTGGAACTGGTGTGTCAACTTCTTGTACATTCCGAAGAGGTAACCTACCTCACGGCCACCTACACCGATGTCACCAGCTGGAACATCCTCGTCTGGACCCATGTGACGGTAAAGCTCTGTCATGAAAGCCTGGCAGAAACGCATTACCTCGTTGTTGCTCTTGCCACGTGGAGAGAAGTCGGAACCACCCTTAGCACCACCCATTGGGAGAGTAGTAAGAGAGTTCTTGAATGTCTGCTCGAAAGCCAAGAACTTCAAAATACCCAAGTTTACTGACTTGTGGTAGCGAAGACCTCCCTTGTAAGGGCCAATCGCGTTGTTGTGCTGTACGCGGTAACCCATGTTAGTCTGTACGTTGCCCTTATCATCTACCCAAGATACGCGGAACTGGATGATGCGGTCTGGAATGCAGAGACGCTCGATGAGGTTTGCCTTCTCAAACTCTGGGTGCTTGTTGTACTCTTCCTCGATAGTACCGAGAACCTGACTAACTGCCTGAATGTACTCAGGCTCGTTTGGGAATCTTCTTTGGAGATTCGCGATTACTTCTGATGCTTTCATAATCTTTAATCTTTTATTGAGTTTAAATTCTTATTTCTTATTTCTGCTTGCAAAGATACATGTTTTTCTTGAAAACACCAACAAAAAGAAAGAAAAAATGCAGAAAAAGTAGAAAAAAGATATTTTTTAACATTCTTAATCACGATTTGTAGCGCTTTTGTGTACGCACACCTTATTATATAAGGGACGTTTTTCGGGGTTTTAGCCTTTATCTCTGTTTCAGGAAATCTTGCATTCTGACGACTTCTGTTTATCTATCCTGCGCCATAGGGCATAAATGAGCAGGATGATAGCGTAGAGACCGATTACCTGAGGCAGACTGATTCTTACGTTTTCGATGCTTGCTCCAGGCAGCATGCTGATCAGTTTTATGGCTGTATTCAAAAACTGGGTGATGCTGGTCAGGGCGCCTGATGTAAGGCTGATGAGTGGGGCGACAACCGGTGCTATGGGCGCCCATAACGTGAGTGGGGAGAACAGGATTAAGGCTGCTCCAAGATATAGGATGAGGGTTGCTGCGGGAATGGCGATGTAATTGGTGAGAAGTGAATAGCACGATATTCTGCCGAAGGTGTAGACGATGACCGGAAGGGTTCCTATCTGGGCTGCCAGTGAAACGCAAAGGAGTCCCCATGCCCAACGGATGAAACGGCTGCGGATGGGGAGGAGGGTGTAAAGGGGTGTGAAGAACAGCAGAATGGAGGCTACGGCCAGGAACGAAAGCTGGAAACTCAACTCGAAAAGATTGAGCGGACTGATGAAAAGCATCAATATATAAGCTGAGGATAAAGTGTTGAGCGGCAGACCGGTACGATGGAAAGCTAAACTTAAGCTGTAGGCTGAAAGCATGATGGCTGCACGGACTGCACTTGCCGGCAATCCTATGAGAAAAACGTAGGTCCAGATGGAGATGAGGGACAGGATGATGGTGTAAACTGAGTACTTTCTGCCGCCTAGCAGAAAGATGAAAAGCTGGAAGATAATGCCTATATGAAGTCCGCTTACTGCCAGGATATGACTGGCTCCGGAAATGGAGTAACTGTTTCGGGTGTTCGAATCGAGTGCGCTCTTGTCGCCCAGCGCCATGGCTGCGATGACTGCATAGTCTTGCTGTTTTACGTGAAGGGAAACCAGTTTGCTTTCAATATTGCTTTTATAGCGTTCGGTATTGATTTTTGCCCGTGTGAGGTAAGACAGTTCCTGCCAGTTTTTCAGTTGTGTAGAGGTTTGGGAATCAGCTATTTGCTTACAGGTAAGAAAAGCCCCAAGGCTCAGGATGCATAAATGAATCATCACGCATTGGGAGTAGATGAGAAACTGGTGGCTCCTGCTGAAGTAGGCTTTTTTGCTTAAGAACTCAGTAAGGAAAAAGATGATGCTGCCAAGGGCGCATGAAATGATGGAGATGATGAGCCAGAAGCGCATGTTGAAATCATCATAGCCCCATTTGGCTATGATGATTCCGATCGTCAGTGTGAGGCTGATGGTCATGAGCGGGGTGAGGGGTAGCTCTTTCATCATTCCTCTTTCCTTTTAAAAGATAATTTATTTCCTATTTCTTGAATCCGAAGATGCGCTTGATGAATTTCTTCACAGCGTTTTCTTGCTTCTGTGGATTTACGATAGGAGTGTGCTTGCGTGCAGCCGGCTTGTCGCCCTTTTTCTGGGCTACGCCTCTGCCACGGCCGTTGCTGCCTGGGCGAACATTGTTCTCGTTGCCTGGGCGCTGCTGGTTGCTGTTATTGCTGTTATTGCGGCGCTTCTGGCTGTTGCTGTTCTTTGGCTGCTCGCCTGGCTGGGCTGGCTTTCTGTTCTGCTGCTTTGCGTTCTGCTGCCTGTTACCCTGCTGAGGCTGCTGCTCGTTGTTGCGTGGTGCTTTTTCCTGACGCTCGTTTGGCTTGTTTGGCTTGCGCTTGTGAGAAGTCTGGTCGCGGTCTTTCTGTCGGCGGTTCTTGGCGCTGTTCTTTCCGGCCTCGCCGTTTCCGCCGTTACCACGTCTGTTGTTTCGTCCGTTTGCGCCTTTCTTCTTCGGCTTGTTGAGCTTGATGTATTCAGGACCTTCGCCGCATCCCTCAGGGAGAGGCATCTTGTCTACCACCTTCTCCAGGAACTTCTCTATCTGCTGGAACCAGTACTGGTCTTCTTCGCTTACGAAGGTGATGGCTCTACCATCGCGGTTGGCACGGGCTGTACGGCCGATGCGGTGAACGTAATCTTCTGTATCGTGAGGAACATCGTAATTGATGACCATCTCAATATCATCGATGTCGATTCCGCGCGCCACAATGTCGGTAGCTACGAGAACATCATACTGTCCGCTCTTGAACTTGAACATCACATCGTCGCGCTCAGCCTGTTCCAGGTCGCTGTGCATGGCTCCGCAGTTTACTCCAATCTGCTGGAGGGAAGCTGCGAGTTGCTTCACCTTGAATTTGCTGCCGCTGAAGACGATGACGCGCTTCAGGTCGCCTGCCTTGAAGATGTCCTTGATGATGGTCATCTTCTGGGTTTCGTAGCATACGTATGCTTCCTGCTTGATTTTCTCGGCTGGCTTGCTGACGGCAAGTTTGATTTCTACCGGATTCTTGAGCAGGGTCTTAGCCAGTTCTTCTATCTTCTCAGGCATGGTTGCCGAGAACATGATGGTCTGGCAGGTCTTTGGCAGTTTTGCCGCGATGGTCTTGATGTCTTCTGAGAAACCCATGTCGAGCATGCGGTCGGCCTCGTCAAGAATGAAGAAGCTTACCTTGCTGAGGTCTACATTGCCCAGAGAGATATGGGAGATGAGACGGCCCGGGGTGGCGATGACTACATCGGCTCCCATGCGGAGGCTGCGCAACTCCTGATCGTAACGGTTGCCGTCGTTGCCGCCGTATACGGCTACGCTGCTCACGCCCTGCAGGTAATAGCCGAAGCCTTGCATCGCCTGGTCTATCTGCTGGGCGAGCTCGCGGGTTGGTGACATGATGACGCAGTTGATGGCGTCTTTCGGATAACCGCCGTCATCGAGCTTGCTCAATACTGGCAGCAGATAGGCTGCGGTTTTGCCGGTTCCGGTCTGGGCTACGCCCAATACATCGTGACCTTCTAATATCTCTGGAATGCACTTTTCCTGTACTGGAGTGCAGGTGTCGAAGCGCATGTCATATAATGCGTCGAGCACGTTGTCGTTTAAATCTAATTCGTCGAAATACATTTTTTTAATGTTTAATGTTGAATGTTGAATGTTGACTTTTTACCTCGGTGCCTTGCGGTAGCAGAAGTAGGCTACGATGGCGAAGAGGAAGTTTGGAAGCCACGCTGCCAGAACAGGCGGGAAATTGGCCTGGATGGCGAAGGTGGCAGAAACCGTCTGCAGCATGATGTAGCCGAAACTCAGCGCAAGACCCACGCCCAATGCTGCTCCCATGCCGCCCTTGCGCTTGCGGGCTGAGAGGGAGACACCGATGATGGTGAGGATGAACGAGGCGAAGGAAGAGGCGATGCGCTTGTGGTATTCTACCTCGTACTGCACTACGTTGCCCGAACCGCGGTTGATCTGCTTGGAGATGTAATCGCGGAGCTCAGGACTGGTGAAGGTTTCCTGCTGACCCTTGGAATAGACCAGGTCGGTAGGTTCCATCATGATGATGGTGTCCTTCTGGGCTCCGCTCGTAATATGCTCCTTCATGCCCTGGAGCTTGCGGATTTTCCAGTTGCTCAGTTGCCAGTGATACTTGCTGTCGGAAATGGTGTCGTACTGGATGTCCATCGCTGTAAGGTGGCTTACGAGTTTCTTGTCCTGGAACTTGTCGAGACAGAATCCGTAGCCGCGTTTCATGCTGTTGTCGTAATGCTGCATATAGGCAATTACTCCCTTGTCTACCTGCAGCTGTACATTCTCGGCACTGGTATTCTTCTTCTTGTTCTTGTACATCGTCTCGAAGTTCTGCCTGATAACGGTTCCGTGGGGAATGACGTAGGCTGAAAGCCCGAAGGAGAGGGCTGAGAGCAGCACGCAGGTAATCATATATGGGCGGAGGAGACGTTTGAAGGATACTCCCGACGCCAGGATGGCGATGATTTCGGAATTGCTTGCCAGCTTGGTGGTGAAGAGAATGACCGCCACGAACACGAACAGCGCACTGAAGAGGTTGGCGAAATAGGGCACGAAGTTGGCGTAGTAATCGAAGATGATTGCGCGCACCGGTGCATGGTGCTCTGTGAATTTCTGCAGGTTCTCGTTGAAGTCGAAGACGATGGCGATGGAGATGATCAGGGCGATGGAGAAGAAATAGTAGCCCAGAAACTTCTTGATAATGTACCAGTCGAGCTTCTTGATGTACCTGAACGGGTTGAGAAACCTGAATATGCGCAGGAACCGGAGCTTGTGAGCCAGCCAGCGCACAGCCCTGATGAGCCACCCGAACTTGCGGGAAGCCCATCGGCCGGTGCGGTAGAGCCGGCGGTGTTTTCTTATTTTCTTAAAATCTTTCATGATGCTTGCTTACTTAAATTCTTCGGCCAAGCTGGTCGATGATGGAATTCTTCCATGCCACGAAATCGCCCTGCTCGATATGATGGCGGGCATCGGTCACGAGGCGCAGATAGAAAGAGAGGTTGTGGATGCTGGCTATCTGCATCGCCAGCAGCTCCTGGGCCTTGAAGAGGTGGTGGAGGTAGGCCTTCGTGGTTACGAGGTCGATGTCGCAGCCGTCTGGATCTACCGGACTGAAGTCTTTCTCCCACTTCTTGTTGCGCATGTTCATCGTGCCCTGATAGGTGAAGAGCATGGCGTTGCGGCCGTTGCGGGTCGGCATTACGCAGTCGAACATGTCTACGCCGCGCTCGATGGCTTCGAGGATGTTCTGCGGGGTTCCTACGCCCATCAGATATCTCGGCTTGTCTTTCGGCAGGATTTCGTTCACTACTTCTATCATCTCATACATCACCTCGGTAGGTTCTCCTACGGCGAGTCCGCCGATGGCATTTCCGTCGGCACCCTTGTCGGCAATGTATTTGGCAGCTTCGCGGCGCAGTTCCGGGAAGGTGCAGCCCTGGACAATAGGGAAGAGACTCTGCTGGTAGCCGTAGAGGGGCTCGGTTTCGTTGAACCGCTTGATGCAGCGGTCTAGCCAGCGCTGGGTGAGCATAAGGCTGTTCTTGGCGTACTGGTAATCGCTCTGTCCCGGTGGACATTCATCGAAGGCCATCATGATGTCGGCTCCGATGATGCGCTCGGTGTCCATCACATTCTCCGGTGTGAAGAAGTGCTTGCTGCCGTCGATGTGGGAGCGGAACTCGCAGCCTTCTTCCTTGAGCTTGCGGATGCCGGTGAGCGAGAAGACCTGGAAGCCGCCGCTGTCGGTGAGGATAGGACGGTCCCAGCCGTTGAACTTGTGCAATCCGCCTGCTGCCCTGATGACGTCAAGACCTGGGCGCAGGTAGAGGTGATAGGTATTTCCGAGGATAATCTGTGCCATGACCTGCTTCTTGAGTTCCTCGAAGTGGACGCCCTTCACGCTTCCCACAGTTCCTACGGGCATGAAGATTGGGGTCTTGATCTGTCCGTGGTCGGTGGTGATGATGCCTGTACGCGCATCGCTTGCTTTATCTGTTACTTGTAATTCAAATTTCATTTCTTTTCTTTTTTATCATTTTCCTCAATGCTGAAGTCTGTAGGGTTTTTCACCTTCTCGTCGGTCAGCGCGAACTGCCAGACGTCAGCCACATTCTCTACATAGTGGAAGTCTACGCCCTTGAGATATTTCTCCGGTATTTCCTCTACGTTCTTCTGGTTCTCCCTGCACATCACGATGTGCTTGATTCCTGCCCGCTTGGCTGCCAGAATCTTCTCCTTGATTCCGCCTACCGGGAGCACTTTGCCGCGGAGGGTAATCTCGCCGGTCATGGCTGTGTTGGCACGCACCTTGCGCTGGGTGATGGCTGAGGCGATGCTGGTGGCGATGGTGATTCCGGCAGAAGGACCGTCTTTCGGGGTGGCTCCCTCAGGCACGTGGATGTGGATGTTCCACTGCTCGAAGATGCGGTAGTCTACCTGCAGCAGGTCGATGTGCGACTTGACGTATTCCAGTGCGATAATGGCTGATTCCTTCATCACGTCGCCCAGATTTCCGGTCAGGGTGAGCTTGCCTGCCTTGCCCTTGCTGAGCGAGGTTTCGATGTAGAGGATTTCGCCGCCCACTGAGGTCCAGGCAAGTCCGGTTACCACTCCTGCATAGTCGTTGCCCTGGTAGATGTCGCGGTTGAACGGCGGATTGCCCAGCAGGTCTTTTACTTCGGCAGGGGTGATGGTGTAGTTCTTCAGCTCCTGGTTGCAGGCTAGCTTGTAAGCCATCTTGCGCAGACTCTTGTCAATCTGCTTCTTCAGCTGTCTTACGCCGCTCTCCCGGGTATAGTGCTCGATGATGAACTCGAGGGCATTCTTGTTGAAGCTTACCTTTGGCGAAACCTTGTCGAGTCCGGTGCTTTCCAGCTCTTCCGGTACGAGATGGCGCTTGGCAATCTCTGTCTTCTCTTCGGTAATGTAGCCGCCTACTTCTATCAGCTCCATACGGTCGAGGAGCGGACGCGGAATGACGCTCAGGTCATTGGCGGTGGCGATGAAGAGCACCTTGGAGAGGTCGTAATCCATATCGAGATAGTTGTCGTGGAAGGCATTGTTTTGTTCCGGGTCCAGCACTTCGAGCAGGGCTGATGCTGGGTCGCCGTTGAAATTGCTCTGCGCCACCTTGTCAATCTCGTCGAGGATGAAGACCGGATTGCTGCTGCCTGCCTTCAGCATGTTCTTGATGATGCGGCCCGGCATGGCTCCCACATAGGTGCGGCGGTGACCGCGGATTTCGGCTTCATCGTGCAGACCGCCCAGCGACATGCGTACATACTTGCGCTTCATGGCTGCTGCGATGCTCTTGCCCAGACTGGTTTTTCCTACGCCCGGAGGACCGTAGAGGCAGAGGATAGGACTCTTGCCGCCGCCGTTCAGTGCTCTTACGGCGAGGAATTCCAGGATGCGCTCCTTCACATTCTCCATGCCGTAGTGGTCGTGGTTCAGAATGCGCTTGGCACGGGTCAGACTGAGGTCGTCCTGGGTGTAGGAGTTCCAAGGCAAATCTACCATGGTCTGCAGGAATCCTATCTGTATCGAATAGTCAGGACTCTGCGGGTTCAGGGTGTCGAGCTTGGCAATTTCTTTCTTGAAGATTTTGGCTGTCTCTTCGCTCCAGTTCTTCTGTTTCGCCTTCTCCAGAATCTCCTTCTTCTCCGGACTGGCGTTGCCTTCTCCCAGTTCTTCCTTGATGTTCTTAATCTGCTGCTTGAGGAAGTATTCCTTCTGCTGTTCATCGAGGTCGTAGTGGGTTTTGTTCTCAATCTCAGTCTGGATGCGTAGCAGATGGCGCACCTTGTTCAGGGATCTGATGGCAATCATGATGCGCTCGCTGAGTTTTTCCTCTTTCAGCATTTTGATTTTATCCTCGATGGAGAAAGGGAGGAGGGAGCACATGAAGTTGCATTGCATGTGAATGCTCGAGAGTTCGTTGATGGCCTGGATAGCATCATCTGAATAGTTGGCGCTTGATTTGATATAGTCTGTCGCTTCGTAATGGAAGTTCTCGTAGAGCATTCTGAAGAGTTCATCGTTGTTCTCGTCAGGCCATTTCTCCGGAAGACTTTTTACGTCAATTACTGTGTAAGGCTCTTTTTGAACGAGATGTTTCATCTGACATCTGCCCAGCCCCTGGATGATGATGCTCATCTGCTCTGTGCCAGGCATCTTGATCACCTTGATGAGTTTGGCGAAGACGCCTACAGGGTAGAGGTCTTCTTCGTAGGGCGATTCTGTATCTTTGTTCTTCTGGCAGAATACGCAGAATATGGTGTCTGGTTTCTTTTCCAGCATCCGGACGAGATTCAGACTTTCCTTTCTGCCCACAACGATAGGGGTCATGTTGGTAGGGAAAACTACAATATCTCGCATGCAGAGGGTAGGGTACAAGCCTTCTTCCTGGTCTTCGATCAGGGTTTTCGGGTCGCCCTCGTAGTCTGCAATCATTTGTATTCGGGTACTTGTTCTTCTATTATCCATTTTGTTATGATTTCTATTTTCCGTGCAAAGGTACTCATTTTTTGTGAAATATCGTGGAAGATAATAGATTATTTAATAATAAAAGTGCTTTTTCTATATATTAGTACCCGTTTTTATAGATGTAAGTAGCTGCTTTTGCAGGTAGAAGTGGCAATTTCTGCTGCTTGCGATAAAATAAATCGGCGGCGCATTCGTTTTCTTCTGTAAAGAGACAGAAGAATTTATGGGTAATTTTCGATTTAAACAGTTTGAGATAGAGCAAGACCGTTGTGCCATGAAAGTGGGAACTGACGGCGTTTTGCTGGGTGCATGGGCGCAAGGTGGCAGGCGGATTCTGGATATTGGTTCCGGAACGGGACTGATTTCGCTCATGATGGCGCAGCGTTTTCCTGAAGCTGAGGTAGTGGGGATTGATATGGATGCTGATGCTTGCGGACAGGCGAGGGAGAATGTGATGGCAAGTCCGTTTCGCGACAGGGTGGAAATAGAATGCTGCAGACTGCAGGATTTCGGAGCTGATGGTTGTGCTTTGGAAACTGCTGGCTTGAAGGCTGGTGCTTCTGAAACTGGTGCTTTGGAAGCCGGTGCTTCTGAAGCCTCTTCAAGCGTTTTTGATGCGATAGTGAGCAATCCTCCGTTCTTTGTTGGTAGCTTGAAAAATCCGGACAGTAAGAGGATGATGGCGAGACATACGGACAGTCTTCCGTTCCGCGATTTGTTTGCGGGTGTAAAACGGTTACTTTCTGATGATGGTATTTTCTCTGCAATTGTTCCCGTAGAAGTAGTGGAGCAGTTTGTTGCAGAGTCTTGTATATTAGGTTTTTATCTTATACGGAAGTGTGGTGTAAAGACGGTAGAGCGCAAGCAGCCCAAGCGCTTTATGCTGAGTTTTGCCAAGCATCGCATTTCGCCTTATGAAGAGCATGTTGAAACGATGATGGATTCGCAGGGAAACCGCTCGGAATGGTATAGGAAAATAACGGAAGAATTCTACCTTTGAGGAATGTTGAGGGAGTGTTGAGTGTTGAGTGTTGAATGTTGAATGGATTGGGGGCAACATTCAACATTCAACACTCAACACTCAACATTCAACACTCAACATTCAACATTCAACACTCAACACTCAACACTCAACACTCAACACTCAACACTCAACATTCAACACTCCCTCTAAATTCAACATTCAACACTCAACACTCAACATTCCCTCAAAGGTTCAGCTTCTTCTGTACCAGTTTGCTGATAGCTTCTACTCTTTTGCTCTGGCGCTGGATGTCTTTATGAATATCATCGCGCACGGCATTGATGTCGTTGAAGAAATCGGCAAAGGCAGACTGAAACATGTTCGGCTTGCGGTCGTTCTTGTTGGCAAATGGGTTCACCAGCATCTTGATTCCCTTTTCTTCCAGATGAACATCAATCTCTGCACCCGTCATCACAGGGTCGCCATCATAATGGATTACGCCGGGCTGACTGCGGGTGATGTGGAGCTTCTTGCAGCGGAATGACTTGATCTTCGAGTTCTTGTCCAACGTCTTGTTGAACATGTCGAAACTTACCTGAGGCGCCTCGATGACATCAAACGGTTCCATGATGACGACATCCATCAGACCGTCGCTCATGGATGCTTGCGGGGCAATATAGGCATTGTTGCCATACTGCGATGCGTTGGCACAGGAGATGAGGAACGCCTTATACTGCTTGGTGCCCGTCTCGTCCTCCAGGGTGTAAGTCTCAGGCTTATACTTCAATCCCTCGCGCAGGATATTTTCAGCATAAGTGATAGGACCACGCTTGCCGCTCTCGGCAAACTTCATGCTGACGAAAGCGTCAAAGCCCATGCCGCAGGTGCAGAAGAACGGGTGGTCGTTGATGACACCATAATCCAGATCTCTAATCTGGCATTGGTTGATGACCTCGATGCATTTCTTCAGGTTCATCGGGAGCAGCAGATGTCTTGCCAGTCCGTTGCCCGAACCGCAAGGCAGAATGCCGAGGGCAGTATCGGAGTGAACCAGTGAGCGGGCCACCTCGTTGACGGTTCCGTCACCACCAACCGCCACAACCACATCTACATGGTTGTTCTTCGCTTCGGTAGCAATTTCCGAAGCGTGCCCAGCTCTTTCAGTCATTCTTATCTCGTACTCAAAAAGCTCTTTGTCCAAAACGGAATCTATCAGACTGGGAACTGCCGCCTTGCTGGCTGTTCCTGAAATCGGATTCATGATGAAAAGTATCTTTTTCTTCATTATATAGTCAAGAGTTTGTAAAATTTAGGCTACAAAAGTAATAAAAATACCCAAAATAACAAGAAATATCGATTAAAAAAACTATAAAAGTAAACTTTCTTATAAAAAAAGCCGTTTATTGAGTTCTTTTTTGTATCTTTGCACCCTGAAAGTTAGAAAAGTATAAAAAAAGAAAATAAAGTACACCTATTAATAATGGGACAATTACAAGAAAGATACAAGAATTATCGTGAACCTCAGAAGTATATGGCTGCCGGTGTGTATCCATATTTCCGCGAGATCACAAGTAAGCAGATGACAGAGGTAACCGACATCGATGGTCATAAGATTCTGATGTTCGGTTCTAATGCTTATCAGGGTTTGACTAACGACCAGCGTGTTATTGATGCAGCAAAGGCAGCGCTCGACAAGTATGGTTCTGGTTGTGCAGGAAGCCGTTTCCTCAATGGTACGCTCGATTTGCACGTGCAGCTCGAAAAGGAGCTTGCTGAGTTTATGGGCAAGGATGAAACTTTGTGTTTCTCTACAGGATTCTCTGTTAACCAGGGTGTCTTGGCTTGCGTAGTAGGTCGTAACGACTATATTATCTGCGATGACCGCGACCACGCAAGTATCGTAGATGGCCGCCGCCTCTCATTCGCTACCCAGCTTCACTACAAGCACAACGATATGGAAGATTTGGAGCGCGTGCTCTCTAAGCTCCCTCAGGAGGCTATCAAGCTCATCGTTGTTGACGGTGTCTTCTCTATGGAGGGCGACCTGGCTAACTTGCCTGAAATCGTTAAGCTCAAGCATAAGTACAACTGCTCTATCATGGTAGACGAGGCTCATGGTCTTGGCGTATTCGGCAAGCAGGGTCGTGGTGTATGCGACCACTTCGGTCTGACCGACGAGGTAGACCTCATCATGGGTACATTCTCTAAGAGTCTGGCTTCTATCGGCGGTTTCATCGCATCAGACAAGGATACTATCAACTTCCTCCGTCACAACTGCCGTACTTATATCTTCAGCGCATCTAACACTCCAGCTGCCACAGCAGCAGCTCTCGAGGCTCTCCACATCATTCAGAATGAGCCTGAGCGTTTCGAGAATCTCTGGGATGTAACCAACTATGCCTTGAAGCGTTTCCGCGAGGAAGGTTTCGAGATTGGCGAGACAGAGAGTCCTATCATTCCTCTCTACGTACGCGATGCTGAGAAGACATTCGTTGTTACCAAGATGGCTTACGATGCAGGTGTGTTCATCAACCCTGTTATTCCTCCAGCTTGTGCTCCTCAGGATACATTGGTACGTTTCGCACTCATGGCTACTCATACAAGAGAGCAGGTTGAGCAGGCTGTCCAGATCTTGAAGAAGATTTTCGTAGAAGAGGGAATCATCAAGTAAAATCAGATTTGCCGGTCTTCTCGGTTTGACAGATTCGGGCAGTCGGTTTCTGATTTAAAAGTTTAGCAAGTATGGTTGCGGTTCTTTACCGCTACTATATATAATAAGGTATAAGGGCAATTCCGGATAGGGGTTGCCCTTATTTTGTGCCCGGTTTTCAGGGATTTTGCATTTAAATGCATGTTTTTTTGAAAAAAGTTAGGGAAAAATTTGGTGGAATCGAAAAAATGTAGTACCTTTGCACTCGCAATTCAGAAATGATGCTTAAAGCAATGCTTAAGAGGTATCGTAGAGATGAGTAAGCGGGGTGTAGCGCAGCCCGGTAGCGCTCCTGTTTTGGGAACAGGTGGTCGCAGGTTCGAATCCTGTCGCCCCGACACAAGAAAGCTAAGAAGAGTCAAATCTTCTTAGCTTTTTTGCTATATAAAACTCCCGCCCTGGATGGGCTGGAGGGGGATAACGCAACAGAGTAATTATTATATACGTTTTAATTTTATAGAATCATGATTATTACGATAGCGCGCCAGTGTGGATGTGGCGCTATTCGCGTGGGCAAGCTGCTCGCCGAAAAGTATGGTATTCCTTTTTATACCCGTAAGAATTTGATGGAAATGGCTGAACAGAGAGGAGTGCTCGACGAGATGGAGGCTTTCTTCGATGAGCGGCCGGTAGATGAACTGCTCTTCTCGATGTCGTCGCTTGGCGAAACGCAGAGGGCGCTGACTGAGAAACCGCTCCGTACACTTGCCGATATGATAGGCGATGAAGACTGTATCATCATCGGCCGTTGCGGAAACTATATCTTCCGTGAGCGCAAAGACCTGATTTCTGTTTTCCTGAGCGGCAATCTGGAGGCTCGCATCAAGGAGATTCAGGAGGAGAAGGGCTTTTCGTATGATGAGGCTGAGGAGTTTGTGGAGCACACCGAGGATTGCAGAGTGGCTTATCATAAGTATTATACAGACCTTACCTGGGGAAATGCCGATGATTATGACATCTGCCTGGATACTGTGCGCCTGGGCGTAGAAGAGACGGCAAGCCTCATTGAGCAGTACGTTAGCTTGATTTAGATTCAAAGGTTCAAAGTTCCAAGGTTTAAAGTTCCAAGGTTTAAAGTTCCAAGGTTTAAAGTAATTCAACATGAAGTTTTTAATTCAATTTTTGATAATCATAGCTTTCTCCTTTGCTGGGGAATTGCTCCATTTTTTGCTGCCATTGCCTATTCCGGCAAGCATCTATGGCATCATCCTGCTCTTCCTTGCGCTGGAAACAAAACTGATCAAGGTGAAGCATATCCGCGAAACCAGCAGTTTCCTCATTGCCATCATGCCCGTGATGTTTATTCCGGCTGCCGTAGGACTGATTGATTCCTGGCAGGATATCGGTAATGCATGGTTCCAGTATATCGTAGTTACGGTGGTCAGCACCTTCGTCGTGATGGGTGCTTCGGGCTGGATTACGCAGTTGGTAATCAGAAAAGGAAAGGAGGCGAAGAAATGAACCAGTTGTTCCAGGATTCTGTCTTCTTCGGCGTTCTCATCAGTCTGGCTGCCTACGGCATAGGCATGCTGCTGAAGCTGAAGACGGGATGGTCGCTGATGAACCCGCTGCTCATCTCCATCATCCTCGTCATCATCACGCTCCTGATTACGGGCGTAGATTACAAGACCTATTCGGCTGGTGCCAACAGCATCAGCTATCTGCTCACACCAGCCACCATCTGTCTGGCTGTGCCTCTTTATCAGCAGGTTGAGCTTCTGAAGAAGAATTATCGGGCTGTGCTGATCGGCATCGTTTCGGGCGTGCTGGCGAGTCTCTGCTCCGTGCTCATTCTCGCCCTCATCTTTCATTTCGACCATGCGTCCTACGTTACCTTCCTGCCTAAGAGCATCACTACCGCCATCGGTATTGGTGTTTCCGAGGAGTTGGGCGGTCACGTTTCGGTTTCGGTGGTTGTCATCATCGTAACAGGTGTGCTGGGCAACATCTTCGCCGAGAAATTCCTGAAGCTTCTCTCCATCAAGGAGCCTATTGCCAAAGGTATCGCCATCGGCTGTTCTTCCCATGCGCTGGGTACGGCAAAGGCGATGGAAATGGGTACCATAGAGGGAGCCATGAGCAGTCTGAGCATCGTGGTTTGCGGTGTGATGACGGTTGTCGGTTCATCCATCTTTGCTTTGTTTATGTAGAGAAAGATACAATAATATTTCCCTTTTTCCGTTTTTATAGATATGAAACGGAAAAAGGGATTTTTGTATATAATGGGTGTAGGGATGGCGATGAGCGCCCTGCTTGCCAGTTGTGCCGACGATGAGAGTTTCTCAACGTCGAGGGGCGATGTGCTGTCGTTTTCGGTAGATACGCTGAAGTTGGACACCACCTTCTCGAATGTGCCTACGCCTACCCGAAGCTTCTGGGTTTACAACCGTACGGGCAAGGCTCTGCGCTGCCAGTCGGTGCGACTGGAAAACGGTAACCAGAAGGGCTACCGGGTGAATGTTGACGGCTCTTACCTGGGCACCGAAGCGGGATTCCAGACGCAGAATGTGGAGATTAGGAAGGGTGACAGCATACGTGTGTTCGTAGAACTGACTTCGGCGATGCAGAACAGCGAAGAGCCGCAGTTGGTGAGCGACAACCTGGTGTTTGCGCTGGAAAGTGGCGTGGAGCAGAAGGTGAACCTGAGGGCGTTTTCATGGGATGCGATGAAACTCAATTCGCTCGAGGTGAAGGAAGACAAGCTTCTGGAGAGTACGCTGCCGGTAGTGGTTTATGGGGGAATCAGGGTTGATGAGGCGGCTACGCTGACCATTGCTCCGGGCACCCAACTCTATTTCCACGAGAATGCGGGCTTGCAGGTGTTCGGTTCGCTGAAGATTGAGGGCGAGAAGGACAGGGAAGTGGTGATGCGGGGCGACCGACTGGACCACATGTTCGATTATCTGCCTTATGACCGCACACCGGGACAGTGGCAGGGAATCAGACTGATGTCTTCGGCTCATGACTGCAGGATTTCGTTTGCTGATATTCATAGTGCCTACGATGCTGTGATGATAGAAGCGGGCGATGCTACGAAGCAGAAGCTGCTCATCGAGAATGCTACGATTCATAACAGTCAGGGCTACGGAGTTAGGGTTGATTCTGCCAAGGTGCAGATTCTTAACTCGCAGATAACCAATTGCTTGAAGCATCCGCTCTATGTAGAGGGTGGCGATGTTGAGGTAAATGGCTGCACCATTGCCCAGTTCTATCCGTTTGACGGGCGCCGCGAGTCTGCCATCGGTTTTGCCTCTCCGCTACCTCGTTTCGAGGTGAGAAATTCGCTCGTAACGGGCTATCATGATGATGAGGTGGTCTGGGAGGCTCCGAAAGAGGAGGATGCCTTCAATTTCCTCTTCGACCATTGTGTGTTGCGCACGGAGAAGCTGGAGACGGACGACAGTCTGAAGTTCACCCATGTAGTTTATGAGGACATCAAGGATACGACGGTGTTTGCCGAGAAGCATTTCCGCCTTTTCGACACCGACAATCTGAAGTATGATTTCCATCTGCGCAAGGAGTCGGCAGCAATAGGTAAGGCAGATGCCGAAACCCTGCCTGCAACCGACCGTGATGGTTTGCCGAGAAAGAAAGAGCAGCCTGCCGCAGGATGCTTTGAGTATAAGGAGGAATAATGAGTATAGGAGGAATAAGAAGAAAGCCCTACAGGAAAGTCTGCATGATGCAAACTTCCTGTAGGGCTTTTTCTTATATCCTGAGCCCCTTTTTTTAAGTGGGCTCTGTAATCTTATTCCTTCATGTTCGAATCTACGAAGCAGAAGGGGAGAAGGTCTTTGATGCTGTCGAAGCAGTAGATGCCGTTCTCGCCATAGAGCAGGATGCGTACGGGGCGCTGGTAGCGGTCTTCCATCTCCAGTATCACCTGGCGGCAGGCTCCGCATGGCGAGATAGGCGACTTGAGAAAACCGTTCCCGTTTCTTGCTGCGATGGCGAGCGTCAGGATAGGCTGGTCGGGATAGTTGCTCTGGGCACCGAAGATGGCGCTGCGCTCGGCACAGAGTCCTGACGGGAAGGCGGCGTTCTCCTGGTTGGCTCCAATCACTATTCTGCCGTCGCCCAGGAGCAGGGCTGCTCCCACATAGAAGTGGCTGTAGTTAGCATAGGCATTGCTGGTGGCAGCCTTCGCCCTGTTTACGAGCTCCTGCTCCTGCTGGCTCAACTCTGAGAGCTGAGCCACCATGTATCTGATGTTTAGGTTTTGCTCTTTCATAGATATAATGTTTTTATGATTTCTTTATTTCGTATAGAAGTCGATGATGTCCTGCAGCGCCTTCTTGCACACCGGACAGAATTCCGGTGTTTCGTTGATGCGCATACGGCAGTCCTGCACACCGCGGTAAACGCCCTTCAGGCTGTATCCGGCACCTTCGAAAACACCCACCTTGCTCACCGCCTCCTTCTCTTTCTTTGAGAGCGGAGTAGGAATCTTGGTCTTCTTGTCTATCATGTTCTCCCATTTTCCGTGGAAATCGGCAAGGGTAGTGATGTTCTTCTCCCAAGGCTCTACATCGTGAGGATACATCGGTATCTGCTCCTGCTCGTAGGCGTATTCATCGGCAAGTCCGGCAAAGGAATGGCCAAACTCATGCACCACTACCGGCTTGAACCATTTCTGGTGGCAGGTGGTGAGATTGTATGAATTGAGGATGCCGCCACCGCCGTACTTATCCGAATTTACCAGCACGATGATGTGCTCGTAAGGGGTACCTGCCAGCCAGTTGTGCAGGTCTTTGAGATGCAGGGTGGTAAGGTAGCGGTCGCTGTAGAAGGTGTCGAAATGAGAGCTGAGGGCGGTCTCGTGCCAGATGCCCTGAGCTGGGATGCTAGGTCCGCTCTGCTTGGATGGTGATTTTACGGCTACGATGTTGAAGCGGTCTCTCATGCTCTTGAAGGGTTCGTGGGCGAAGATGGCCTCTGTAGCCTCCTGCGCATCTTTCAGAAAGACAGGCATCTCTGCATCGGTATAGCCTTCAGCCACGTATGCGATGTGGATGCATCGGGTGGTGTCGGCAGCCTGCTGCAGGGTGACGTATGGGGTAGGCTTGTTGCCTTTCTGATGAATCAGAATGTCTTTCGGCGCTACCTGGTGGGTGAGCGTGGTGGTTATCTCGCGGCGGTTGTTGCGCAGGTCGAGGGTGATGTCTACGGTATCTTTCGGCATCGGAACGAGAAATACGTTCTCGAAACTCTGCGTGTTCTTCTCTGCCTCTGGATAGGAGAGCCATTCCTGGAAGAGGGTGGAGAAGGAGTTGCGGTAGATGATTTTGCCCGAGCGGTGGTCGCGTACGGTTATCTGTCCGTTGCCCTCTACTGGGAGTTCGGCCAGTCGCTGCCGTTTGCCGTACCAGCGTGGCATTACGTTGAGTTCGTCTACGGCTATCATCTGCTGCTTCTGGTTGCCGGCAAAGGTATAGTCTACTCTCAGCGTCTTGTCTGTGAAATAGTCGTCAAAGTTTTGCGCCTTTATTGTGCCGGGCGCCATCAGCATCGCCATGGTGGCGAGGGATAATATCATTCTCTTCATTGTATTTTCATTTAAAATTCACATTCACATTCACATTTCTCACCGAATCACCAAGTGACCGAATCACTCATCACTTATCTTACCCTCAGTCGTGTTCCTACGCTTACCGGGATGTTAGGGTCGAGATGGTTCATCTTGTAGAGTTTCTCCAGTCGGATGCCATACTTCTGCGAGATGGCGTACATGCTTTCGCCCGGCTGTATCACGTGAGGGCGCTTCTTATACTGCTTAGGTGCCTTGGAGCGTTTCTTCTTCAGATAGATGATGTCGCCCTTGTGCAGCACGGCGTGCTTGTTGCGCTCGTTGTAGCGAGCCAGTTTGCGCCAGCTGATGCCCACCTCCTTGCCTATGCTCTTGAAGGTGTCGCCTTCGCGGGCATAGAGATAGTAATTCTTGTTGAAGATATGGATAGGGTGCAGCAATCCTTCGGCGTTTACAGGCTGGTCGGTACCGCTGTGGGTAGCCATGAAGCGGTCGTAGCGCTTGGCCTTGTCATACTGGTTGAGCTTGTAGAGCTCTATGATCTGTATCAGCTTGCTGGCATACTGCGGGTTGGTGGCGTAGCCGCAGGCTTTCAGTCCGCGAGCCCATCCCTTGTAGTCGTGCTGCGAGAGTTCGAAGAGGCGTGCGTAGCGTGGCTGGCGCGCCAGAAACTTGCTGTGGTCTTCGTAGCTGTCTCTTGCGTCCTGGTATACGCGGAAGCATTCGCCCCGGGCATCATCGTCGTGATACTGGGTTGGGCCCGTCCAGTTGTGACATTTTATGCCGAAGTGGTTGTTGCCCTGGCGTACGAGGTCGCTCCTTCCTGCCGCACTCTCAAACAGTCCCTGTGCTAGGGTGATGCTGGCTGGAATGCGGTAACGGAGCATCTGCTCGATGGCAAGATCCTTATACTGGTTGATATATGTCTGATAGGCCTGGTTCCACTTCAGCTGTGCGCCCATCGGGAGGCAGCAGAGCAGAGCGAGCCCTAAAATGTTTGCTTTTAGATGATTCATTCTGCAAAAATATAAAAAAAAACGGATAAATCGCGGTTTATTACAAAATTTTTAATATCTTTGCACAAAATATGGCATACTGAAGTTTCGCATGTGGTGAAGTTAAGGGAAGTTAGAGGGAGTGATAACTTCTTTAACTTCTATCAATTCCCACACTTGCGAAACTTGTATAAATAAAGATTTTAATAATGAAAACTCGTACAAAAGTAATTATAGCTATCGGCTCTAACAGAAATCAGGAGGAGAATGTGTTGAAGGCACATGAACATTTGAGTTGTATGTTCAGGAACTGCCTTTTCGGTCCGCGCATGTGGACTGAGCCTATCGGACTGGAGAATTCAGACAAGTTTCTGAATCAGGTGATGTTGGGGGAGACCATCTGCTCTAAGAAGTCTGTGCTTGCCGCGCTGCGGAGTGTGGAGCAGAGATGCGGACGCAGAATCCGTGGTCCTTATCGTAAGGTAGATGTTCCGCTGGATCTCGACCTTCTGCTCTATGGCGATGAGAAATTGCACGAGAGCGAGTGGGAGCGTGATTATATTCAGAGTTCTATCAGCTACCTCGAAGAGAAGGATGCTAAGAGGGATAGGAAATATTTAAGATAAGAAAATCCGTGTAATCCGTGCATGAAAAAATAAACGGGAAACCCGAATCTGGTATGTAGATTTACAATACCGGATTCGGGTTTTCTGTTGTAAGATTGAGCTCTATCACTCTTCCTTCTTTCAGCGACTTCTGCACGTTGATGATGCGCTGGTTGCTGCTGCCCCTGAAGAAGAGGTCTTCATCGCGCAATGCCTGTACGAAGGGGCCGTCTACCAATACATCGATTTGGCGGAGGAGTTCCAACTGCTCGGGATTCTTCACGAGGTTTTCGAAGAGATAGCCCGTAAAGCACCAGATGCTCTTGCTGCTCTGCTCCCTGATGGCGCGCGCCAGCTCGGCAAAGCCCTTTGCCTGAAACATTGGGTCGCCGCCCGAGAAGGTGACGTTGGCGAAGGGGTCGCTCATGATTTCCTTCATCAGCTCGTCGGTAGAGGTCATCGTGCCGTGGCTGATGTCCCACGACTGCGGATTATGGCAGCCCGGACAATGGTTGGGGCATCCCGCACAATAAATGGATGTGCGGAAGCCCGGACCGTCTACCATCGTATCATGTACGATGCTTAAAACGCTGATCATTTTACTTTTCTCCTCCGATATGGGTTACTCGGTCATGGAGCTCGGCAAGCTTGCCGCTGTTCCAGCGGTCTGTAGTACCTACCAGATAACCGGTGATGCGCTGCAGCTTGTCTATGTGGTGGCTGCCGCACTTAGGACAAACCTCGAGGTGGGCGTCAGCATTCTCGTAGCCGCAGTCGAGACAGCGGTTGCGGTTGTGGTTTACTGAGCCGTAACCCATGTTGTACTTATCCATCATGTCTACCACGCTCTCGATAACAGAAGGGTTGTGGGTAGCATCGCCGTCAATCTCTACATAGAAGATGTGGCCGCCACGGGTCAGGTCGTGGTATGGAGCCTCGACCTGTGCCTTCTTCAGGGCTGTACACTTATAGTATACAGGCACGTGGTTAGAGTTGGTATAATAGTCGCGGTCTGTAACGCCAGGGATGACGCCAAACTGCTTTCTGTCCTTCTTAGTGAACTTACCGCTCAATCCCTCGGCTGGAGTAGCCAGGATAGAGTAGTTGTGATGATACTGCTCGCTGAACTCGTTGGCACGGTCGCGCATGTAGGTAACAATCTTCAGTCCCAGCTCCTGTGCCTTCTCGCTCTCGCCGTGGTGCTTGCCGATGAGGGCAACCAGGCATTCTGCCAATCCGATGAAGCCGATACCCAGGGTTCCGTGGTTGATGACGCTCTCGATGGTCTCTTCCGGCTTCAGGTTTTCTGCGCCTACCCAGAGATACTTCATGAGCAGAGGGAACTGCTTGGCCATCGCCGTCTTCTGGAACTGGAAGCGCTCGTCGAGCTGCTTGGCTGTGATGTCGAGGATATTGTCGAGCTTGGCAAAGAACATGTCGATGCGCTGCTTTTCGTTTTCGATGCCCATGCACTCGATGGCGAGCTTCACGATGTTGATGGTAGAGAAGCTCAGGTTACCGCGGGCGATGCTGGTCTTCTCGCCCCAGCGGTCTTCGAACACGCGGGTGCGGCAGCCCATGGTTGCAATCTCCCACTTGTAGCGCTCCGGATCATCAGCACGCCACTTCTCATTCTGGTTGAAGGTGGCGTCGAGGTTCAGGAAGTTAGGGAAGAAACGGCGGGCTGTTACCTTGCACGCCAGCTTGTAGAGGTCGTAGTTTCTGTCCTCAGGCAGATAGTTTACGCCTCTCTTCTTCTTCCATATCTGGATAGGGAAGATGGCTGTTTCGCCATTGCCTACGCCCTGATAGGTGCTCTGCAGGATTTCGCGCATGATGCAGCGGCCCTCGGCACTTGTATCGGTACCGTAGTTGATGCTTGAGAATACTACCTGGTTACCGCCGCGGCTGTGGATGGTGTTCATGTTGTGGATGAATGCCTCCATCGCCTGATGCACGCGGTTCACGGTCTTGTTGATGGCGTGCTGCTCCAGGCGTTCGCGGCCCTGCAGTCCGTCGAGCGGCTTCTCCAGATAGTCGTCGATTGGCGCATCATAGAGGTTGCTCAGGTCTTCGCCTGTCAGCTTCTCCAGGTTCTTCACCTCTTCCTGGTACGACATGCGTACGTATGGAGCCAGATAGAAGTCGAAGGCTGGGATAGCCTGACCGCCGTGCATCTCGTTCTGGCAGGTCTCGAGAGAGATACAAGCCAGCACGGCTGCGGTCTCGATGCGCTTGGCAGGACGGCTTGAACCGTGACCGGCTGTGAAACCATGGTTCAGAATCACGTCGAGCGGATGCTGCACGCAGGTGAGACTCTTTGTAGGGTAATAGTCCTTATCGTGAATATGTATATAGTTGTGCATGACGGCGTCGCGTACATCCTCTGAGAGGAGGTAGTCGTCGACGAATGGTTTAGTGGTTTCTGAAGCGAACTTCATCATCATGCCGGCTGGTGTGTCAGCATTCATGTTGGCGTTTTCACGGGTGATGTCGTTGTTCTTGGCATTGACGATGCTCATGAATACGTCGCGTGTCTTCGCCTTGCGGGCGATGTTACGCTGGTTACGGTATGCGATATACTTCTGGGCAACATCTTTGCGGGCACTCTTCATGAGCTCCATCTCGATGGCGTCCTGAATGGCCTCAACGCTCATCTGGCTCTTGCCGCGATAAGAGATGTGGTCGGTTATCTGCTCGATAAGAGTGGTATCTTCACCCTTGTCTGTATGCAACATGGCCTTGCGAATGGCTGCCATGATTTTCTGTTCGTTGAATCCAACGATGCGTCCGTCACGCTTTACTACTGTCTGGATCATTTTAGTATTACTTTTACGATTGATGTTTAAATTACTTAGTATTAAGTCCTTATGACTTGAAGAGGTAGATATGTACCTCCTTTTGACATTGCAAAGATATAAATAATTTCTGAAAGTAATTACTTTTGGATAACTTTTTTATCGTTAAAAAATATTAAGTCACTGATAATCAGGAGGAAACGAAAAAGTTTTGGAAAACTTTGACAAATTTCCGTTTTCCGAAACGTTTAAGTTATTGTCTATCAGCGTGTTGCGCATTTTGTGCGCTTGTGTGCGTTTTTCCCTTGTTGTCTGTGTGCCGTGGCAGGGGGTGGAAATGAAAATCGCCGCAACGCCCGTGTATAGGGCATTGCGGCGATTCGGGGGTGATTATTTTGCTTGTCGCTTATAGTCGAGCGCAGCTCCGATGGCGGTGCAGAATTCCGAGTATTTCGGTATTCTGAACCTCACTCCGTAGAGTTTCTCCATGGCTGGGAACACCTCGCGGCATTGCGGCAGCAGGGTGAGGTTGCCGATGAGCACGAAATCCTTGATGCCCGATTCGAGCGATGAGAGGATGGTAGCCGAACCTATCGACTGCAGCACCATCCAGATGAGTCCCATGGCGATGTCTTCGCGCGAAGCGTTGGCCTTGGCGTTGCTGAAGAGCGATGCGGTGGCGTTCATCGGGAGTCCGGGCAGAGGCTTGGCGCTGATGTCGCCTATCAGCAGGTTTATCTTGCTCACGTCGCCGTCCTTGGCGAGGTTGATAATCTGCTTGATGTCGTCGGTCTTGAGCATGATGCGGCTCAGTCCTGCCAGGGTTCCGCCGCCTATGCCGATGCCTCCGATGTGCCTTATCTCGTTGTCATCGCATTTTACGAGCGATGTACCGGTTCCCATGCTCACCACGATCATGCGGTCGAGCTTGCTCTCGTATCGGGCGCCCAGTCCGTCGGCCACGAACTCCTCGCTCTTCGAGGTAGGCAGTCCGTAGATGGGCTCGTCGATGTAGGCAGAACCTACGCCTGTGAGCATCACCTGTTCTACATCGCTCAGCGCAATCTTGTTGTCGTGAAGATACTTGCCGAAGGCTCCGTAGAGCGAGGTGATAGGGTCTGTGGCCTTGATGCGGATGGGGCTTACCACCACGCCGCTTTCATCGATGCCCACAATCTTGGTCGTAGAGATGCCTACGTCGATTCCTATAACAATCTTTTTCATTCCTTTATATATATAATAATGTGTATTTTCGCAGATGATGCCCCTCTAGAGCACACCCATCTTGCAGAAGGTGATGAGCACGGCGTAGCCCACTATCATGCTCAGGATGCCCACCGTGAGTCCTGCCTTCACCATGTCGGTCTGCTGGATGAGTCCGGTAGAGTAGGCGATGGCGTTAGGAGGGGTTGAGATAGGCAGCGACATGGCGCAGCTGGCTGATACCGCTACTCCGATGAGGATGGTAGAGGTGCCGCCGATGGTGTTGAGCTTGTCGCCCATGCCGGCGCATACCACCGTGAGGATAGGGATGAGCAGGGCGGCGGTGGCGGTGTTGGAGATGAAGTTACTCAGGATGAAGCATACCAGTCCGGATACGATCATGATGACCAGCGGATTGAATTCTGCAAACGGAATGCTCTTTACGGCTGCCTCGGCCAGACCGGTGCCGTTCATCGCCAATCCGAGGGCGAATCCGCCTGCCACCATCCAGATGACAGCCCAGTCAATCTCCTTCAGGTCCTTGGCTGTAACCACTCCCGTAAGGGCGAATATGGCGATAGGGAGCATCGCCACGGTGTTGGCGTTGATGCCCAGCTGCTTGCCGAATACCCAGAGCACGATGGTTGCGAGGAAGGTGACGGCCACTACCGTGGTGCGCCAGTTGTGCTGCATGTTGCCCTCGATGTTGAGCTCGATGGTCGTGGCAGAGAACGGGAACATCTTGCGGATGATGATCCATGCCATCACGAGCATGATGAGCACCATAGGGGCCATGATGAGCATCCAGTCGCCGAAGCTGAGACCCAGGTTGAGTCCTGCAGGGTCGTTCAAAACCTTGAATGCGAAGGCGTTAGGCGGGGTTCCGATAGGGGTACCCATACCGCCCAGGTTGGCTCCGATAGGTATGGCCATGGTGAGCGCCACGCGGCCCTTGCCCGAAGGCGGCAATGATTTGAACACCGGTGTGAGGAAGGTGAGCATCATGGCGGCGGTGGCTGTATTTGAGATGAACATCGAGAAGATGCCGGTGATGAGCATGAAACCCAGCAGCACGTTCTCAGAACGCTTGCCGAATGGCGCAATCAGGGCCTTCGCCATCATCACGTCGAGTCCGCTCTTGGTAGCGGCTATGGCGAGTACGAAACCGCCCAGGAAGAGGATGATGGTAGGGTCGGCGAAGCACGCCATCACACCCTGATAGTCGAGCAGCTTGCCCATCTCTGCCTCCGAGCCTTGCATGATCTTAAAGGCGGAGTCGCTGACGAAGAACAGCAGCACGAAGATGATCACTACGCTGGTTGCCCATGCCGGTATGGCCTCGGTGAGCCAGAGCATCACGGCCATGACGAAGATGGCGATGACGCGCTGCTGCACAATGGTGAGCCCGTCGATGCCGAAGCTGTCGATGGGCAGGTTCCAGACGATAACGGTAAGCAGAGCTGTTATGAGAAACAGCAATGCTTTCTTGCGATTAAAATCGCCATTCAATACTTTCTTTACAGTTTCTTGCATTATCTTTCTGTCTTAAGGATTATTTTCTTGCAAAAATACGTGTTTTTTTTGTATTTAGCAAGTTTTTTTGCAGAAATAGTGAAAAAAATGCCGAAAAATGTTGTAGTTTCAAGAAAAAATGCTATATTTGCAGAGGATTTACCGATAACGGCTATCGGTGATGCCGAAAACTTGGAGCACCCGGAAGGGTGATTCAGCGAACCTAATATTGTCTAATCAATTAAAAGGAGATAAGGAAATGAACAAGTCTGTAGTATTTATTATCATCCTGCTCGTGATAGTTCTCTCTATCATTGTATCGCAGTACTTCCACAAGCGCCACCATGAATATAAGATGGCAGACATCGAGAAGGCTATCCGCAAGGCTTATCCTAAGGGTATATGCTCGATAAGCAAGGAAGAACTGGTAACAGCTGTGAAGAAATACTTCCACTGTTCGGCGAAGGAGGCTCATTATATAATAGGTGTAGCCCGCCGCAAGAAGCTGGTTGATATCGCTGCAGAATATGTTACCATCATGTTTTGAATTGAGATAAAAGTTTTTTAATAGGCATTAGCCGTGAGGCTAGTATCGGTTATAAGAAAAAAGTATTATTTATTTGAGGCATAAAGGATTGTAGGCGACATGCTGATTCCGTAAGGGGAAAGGTGGGTTAGCATGTTGTATTCGGGCGTCTGGTATGGTACATTGCGTAAACAATTTAACTGCCAGACAAAGTTTACCCTCCCTAGGACTTTTTAAGACCTGGGGAGGGTTTTAGTTTTTCAGGCTCAGCACCTTTTATTCAAGTCCATCGCCGCCGGTTTCGCTTCCGGTTCCGCCAGTAGAATCGCCGCCCGATGGGGTGTCGCCTCCGGATGGATTATCGCCGTCGGATGGGGTAGTAGGAGGCGTATCGGTAGAGGTAACCTGCTTCACCACCTTGCCGTTTCGGTCGTAGCAGGTGATGTTGACGGAGGTCTCTTCGAGTTCCTTCTTGATGTCGGTGTTAGGCACGAAGATGATGTATCGGCGGGTGATGAGGTTGGCGCTCACCTTGTTCACATCCTCTACGGCGGTAGAGTTAAGACCGAATCGGAGGCTGCCCAGTCCTGGCACAGCCACGCTGTGGCCCTCGGTGGCCCATGCAGCAATCACTTCGCCTATGGCCGACCATCCGGCGTTGATTACCGCCTTAGGCAATCCGCTGCGAACGGCAGCTTCTTCTATCACCTTCGTGGCGTTGAGCTGGCTGTAGAGTTCAGCCTGCATCACGAATGCCCACTTTTGCTTACCTTTTTCGAACGCTACGTTGCGCTCAATTGCTTTTACTTTAATACCCATAATTCAAATCGTTTTTTTAATGGTTAAACAAATCAGTTTACATGCAGCTGGTAACGCCGAGCGTGGTGCCTACGGCAGTAAGTACAGCGATAATCACCTGCAAGATAGTTTTCCAAACTTCCTTTTTCATTTTCTTTTTCCTTTCTTTTTTTAATGGTTCAACAATCAGTTTTTTTTTTAGTGGTTAATTCAGCTTATCTTTGAATGACAATGCAAAGATACAACATTTTTCTCTGAAAAACAATAGTTGTCCCGAATCACGTGCATCCTTGTCCCGAATCACGTGCATCCTTGTCCCGAATCACGTGCATTCCTCCCTCATATCCCATTCTCTTCCGCCTAATTTAACCGCCATTAATTTAATGGCCATTAAATTAAATGTTAAATCTGTTAACATTATATGGCATGTTTTGCCTTTCCAACTGCGTCCCGATGCAGTCGGCGCTACGTCCCGACGTATCGCCATCTGCGTCGGGACGTGGCTGGCGGCGCGTCGCCACGCAGTTTTGGGGGCATCGGGCGCACAGTTACTTGCTATGTGGGTTAGCTGGTGGATAGGAGGAAAGGCAAAAATGTGAATGTGAATGTGAATTTGAAATGTTTTTCAATGTTACCTGAAGGAGAAGCGTATAATCGTGTTTGAGTAATAGTAGCCATTATAATAGGTTAATATTATATATATAATAAGGTACGCGCGCGAGGACTGAATTTCATTCGCAATATCCTATAAAAGGAAAGGATGGAACAACCCGATACATTGATTTACATTTCAAATTCACATTCACATTCACATTTTGTTTTGATGGTTTTATGAAAAAAGACAATTTGGTAAAAATAATTTAGAATTTATTTGTTTATTCGGGGAAAAAGTGTTACTTTTGTAGTTGCTATGGAAAATAACTTTCATGGTATAATTTAAACCAGAAGCTAATGACTGGACGAACTAAAAACAGCACAGAAAAGACTTCTTTTGTTGTCTTCAAGTATGATTTCTGCAAAAGCCGGAATCTTTCAAGTATCGAGGGTACTCTACCCTTGGATTTTCTCGAAATGTCATCGCCTGAAAAATATCAGGAATGTCAGACTGGTTTCGAGAAGGTAATGGACAGTTTGCTGAAAAGCAAGAAAATGACTTTGGTGGAATCACGGAAGAATGAGGAAGACGTTATTCACGACAACCGAATATTGGGATTTCGCGAAGGTGTGGCTGTGCTGGATGTATGCGCAGACAAAAAAGAATTTTATTGGAGTAACTTTAAGGAGAATGAAATTCATAACCAGCCTTTCTGTAAGGTAATCATTGATAATCGCCCCAACAGAGGTTTCCTTTTTGTGGAAGAATCTAGAATCTTCGGCGGCAAAAGGGGACAGGACAAGGTGGTGGCTCTTCTGCGTGATAATATCAACAGGGTGGCGAATCAATATGGCTGGAATATGGTGATTTCTGCCAAGTTGCCACCTGGTGATTTCTTTGATGCCGTGGCTGAAAGAATCAAGGCTGGCTGCAGGCCAAGGGCTGTGGTGTTTTCTTTTCCTCGCCATCAGTCTCTCAGCGATGCGCCATATTCCTTTGTCATGCAATTACAGATGCAGCAGTCATTAATGGAGTGTCTCAATGCCAGTATGTATGAGGTAAAATTTGGTACAGATAAAGGTAAGCAGTTGCACTTAGACAAGGCAAACAGAGACATTGCCTTGATGGTGAACCTGTGCAGCAAGGAAGATTACGGCATCAAGGTATATTATTGGAAAGGTCCGTGCACCTCTTCCCGTTCGCTGAAACGAACCAAGGTGAAAATCTCCGATGTTGAGATTGTTGCTCTGGTTAATGGAGATGCTGTCTGTTGCGATTGTCATGGGAATTCTCAGTTTGCTTTAATCAATTCTCTTGATGTGATTCTTGATGATATAAAGGGTTACGACGATGAGGTTATTTAAGATGAAGACCAGACAGATGGTAGATAAATCTTTTTCGCAACACATGATTTATCAGGTTTTCAGAGCCATCACCCATGATATCTTCAATGATAAGACGTGGTTTCCTACGTCCAGATGTTCATGCGAGGATGTTTTTTATGAGGTATTCTGCATCGTAGACAAAATGATGTTTTCGCATACCGATACCGAGAGCCGCCTTGCCTTTGTGGAGGGAATAGGGCAATATGAGAAAAACTATGTCGACGAGGATGGGTATGCTACAGCTCTGGAAGAGCGGCAGAGAATCGTATTTGTCATCCTGTATATGGCAGCTGTGATACTTCAGATGATGCCTTTGGAGTCGAAAGTGTTTCAATTTTGCTCAATGATTATGGGGCAATGGAGAGGCTACGTAACTCAGGAGTTTTCTCAGCGGTGCCTCGGAGCAGTCGTGAAGAACCGGGATGTGGTTGAGCGGCTGGCAGCCAATATCGGTTATTATGGCGAGGATGGTTTCTTCGTTTCATCTCAGATTAATGAACTGATGCGCCAGAACAATGATGAAGATTATCTGCACGGATTCGAGCCTGAACAGAAGAGGACATTGGAATTGGAAGTGACAGACGATGAGCATCAGGAAAACGGCGGGCAGGAAAAAACGGAAGAAGATAATGAGAAGAAATGGGGTGACTTGAGCCAGGGAGAAAGAGTAAAGCGAGCCTTGCAGAAGATGATAGACGAGAAGACCATTCCTTTGAAGAAAGACTATGCCCTGATTATGGTGGCGCTCTCTGATATCAACGATTTTGAAGGCAAATTTGATAATGGCGCATCTTTCTGCAAGTATCTCACAGAGCAGCTGGGTCTGCCTTCCGACCTGACCAATGGCGGTGCCATCTCCAAGCGTTTCTCCAAGATGCGTGGCGAATTTCCCAACTGGAGTTTTGATGATGTAAGTGATCCTAATGCCCGGCAGAAACTCATCAATATCGCCAAACGTTTTGTTGCCATCTACCGTAAGGGGCAGTAGGAAGCGGGGAAATGATTGCTTCTTGTGAGTGTTGGCAAGTTTTAGATGGAATGTTAAAAACGTAAAATAGAGCAAGTTTTAGGCATATTCTACGTTTAACAATAGAATAGGTTTGATAAACAAATTAGTATATGAAGTATTTTGTAAAAAAATCAGTCTTACTACTGTTGGTAGTCTTGGCTTTTTGTGCGTGTGACAACAGCAATGACAATAATGACAATGATGAAGTTATTCTGCCAAAGCCACAGTCATCGAAAACTGTCGTCAATTATACTGGCGAAGTAGAGTTTGTGGTGGATGCGCCACAAATTCGTGAGGATATAGAGCAGGATTTGAAGGCAAACCCTCCTTTTGGAGGAAGCAAGAAATATCAGTTTGTCATAAAAAAATACTCGAGGCTTCTTCCTGCTTCATTTATGCTATATGCGGTGAATCCTGAGGACGATAAGTCTGCTGACGGATATATACTGGACATCGCTGGTAAAGTGGAGTATAAGGACAATTATAGATTGTTCCCTACCGCATCTGGACAAGGTTGGTATAAGGAGAATATTGTGCCTGTCGACACAAAGGATGGCAAGCCTGTTGCAACATACGATGTGTTTATAAAGCAAAATATTCCTTCTTCTACGGTTGGTAGCAAGATGTATTTCTGCGAAGACCTTACGGAGAAATATCGCCAAAAGTTCCCTAATGAAGACATTCATGCCGTGGTTCGCCGTTTGGTTCTTTCTTATGTCAGTGGGGGTGATAATATAAAAGAATAGGAACATATCTGAACAGAAGATTTTTTAGAAATAATACAGTATCAGCACTTTTTGCTTCGTTTGCAAGCAAAGAGTGCTTTTTTTTGCCTTCAGATGAGCTGGAGGCTTAGCGGAAGGCTTAGTTGCCGGCGATGAGGCTTAGTAGGAGGCGAACCGGCAGGACGCCTATTGCCTGGGAGGCTTTTTTTCCTTACTTTTGCATACAGAAATAATCAATGATTGGGATTATGGAAAAAGGAAAGAAAATACCTCCACAGGAAGCGTCTCGGACTAATCCAGTGGCAAAGCCTGAGGATACCAAGGGCGGAATCAATAACAAGGTATCATCTGGGTTGATAGGAAAAAAGCTGGCTGAACAGGCTGAAGAGTATGAGGAGATGCCCATGCATCATCTGATTGCCGATAAGGATTATCCGTCGGGCATCAGAGAATGGATGATCACTTCGCCTTCTGACCTCAAGTATCCTACGTTGGTGGTGGCAGCTGCCATGCTCAGCGTTTATCTTACACGTGTCAGAATACAGTATGTGTATGATAATCAGGGAGAAAAATCGGCCATCGTGTTGCAGGTCATCGTAGAGGGCGAGCAGTCGAGCGGAAAGTCGTTTGCCAGATACATCATGCGTACCCTGATGAAACCTTTCATCGAGCGCGACAGCGAAATGAGAGCCAAGGAGCAGGAGTATGCTGCCCTGAAGCGACGCCAGGGAAAGAAGGACGGCAAGCTGCCACCCGAACCGAAGACCGACATCACCATCCTGCCCGAAACCGTATCGCTCACCATGTTTATCAAGCGATGCGATGCAGCCGTCAAGCTCTATGGTGCTCCGAAGACGCTCTTCGAATTTGCCGATGAGATTTCTGCCATCGTGCATTCTGCCAAGCGCCAGTTTGCCGACCTCTCGCAGGTTATCAAGACGGCATACGATCTGGGCAGCGTCTATGGTCAGGATTTCATGAGCGAATCCAGCTATAGTGCCATGGTAGATGCCTTGCTGTCGTTCGTTTTCTGCGGCACCCAGAGTGCGGTGAGCAGATATATGAACAAGGCTGCCATTGAGGGCGGTGCTGTAACCCGAACCATCTTATGCCCGCTCATCAGTCATCTGGGCGACAATCCGCCACAGTTTCAGGCGTTGACCGATATGCAGCGTAATGAGCTGGAGAATACGTTGGATAAGCTCTTCGGGTTGTGCTATGAGGAAGATGGAAAATTCCATCAGGAGATAGAGGAAGATATGAGCTGGCTCTACAAGACGGTGGTAAAATGGTGTAACGACTGCCGCCAGCAGGTGGTGAAAACCATGTCCAAGTCGATGGATGTCTTCTACAAGCGCAGTTCGGTTTCAGCCTTCCGCATCGCTGCCCTCATGCAAGTGCTTTACAAAGTTGAAGGGAAGAAGAGCGAGAAGGAAATCCGGAAACTGGTAAGACAGACCTATCTGGCTTGTGCCGACCGCATCTTGCAGAATATGTTGCAGCGGTGGGGCAAGGCTTTCGAGCAGATTTCTGCCGAGGGCGAAGGAGAGCCTTATCATACTGTAGACTATTTCAGCGAGTTGCCGCAGGAATTTTCTTATCAGTTCCTGGAGGAATTTCTGAAGCAGAAGGGGCTCAGGACGCCTGCCCGCAACATGGTGTGCAACTGGCGCAGATGGGGATGGCTCGAAAAACCAGCAAAGGGCGAGGATAGAAAGGTGCTTAGAAAGACGCAGCAGAAAGGCACTATTGGTGATGGTAATATTAAAAAAGACAATTAGAAGATGGCAGAATATATTGATTCAAATACGCTCTCTAAACTTAGAGCTATCAGCATCCTGGAGGTTGCTGATGAATTGGGAATGGGTTTGCGGTATCATAATGCCCTTTGTATCAGTCATAATGATACCCATCCGAGTTTGCATTTCTGGACTTCCACCAACACTTGTCATTGCTTTGCATGCGGGTGGGGTGGAGATAATATCGACCTGGTGATGAAACGGGAGAATCTCTCTTTTTCGGAGGCTTGCCAATGGCTGTGCAGAAGATTCAATATCAGCGCCGGTAATCATT
Organism: Segatella copri; assembly: GCF_009494835.1. Taxonomy (GTDB): domain Bacteria; phylum Bacteroidota; class Bacteroidia; order Bacteroidales; family Bacteroidaceae; genus Prevotella; species Prevotella copri_F. The sequence goes on along the minus strand of NZ_VZBE01000040.1, from coordinate 21,931 downwards.
CTGCGGGAAATCGTAAGGAGGTGCTTCATCGGGATAAAGCTGTTGCTGAGCATAGAAAATCAGAATGTGATACGGACAGGCTCAATCTCAGAGGCGAGTTTCAGCATAAGCCTGACGTAGATTATCTGATGCGTATGCTCATGGGCAAGCAACTGACAGATAAAGCCAAGGATTTCCTGTTCTTTCAGAGAAAGTTGCGCCCGGAATATATCTATTGGTGTAGAGTGGTGAGCACAGATTTCTCCATTGCTGGCTATCGCTTTGGTGGAAAGTTTTTTGATGGTCCTTCCCTGTTGATTCCCTATTATGACGTTCATGGCAATCTGCTGACGGTTCAGAGCAGATATCTGGGAGATAAGACTGAAGAAAAACCGCGGTTTAAGTTTGCACCAGGTAGCAAGCCGATGGTATATGGGATGCAGATATTGCCGCAGGTGACAGAAAAAGAGCCATTGGTTATTACCGAGGGATGTACCGACTGTTGGAGCGCTATGTCTATGGGTTACAAGGCAATAGCCATCCCGAGTGCTACGCTTTGTAATGAAGAATGTCGCAATCTTTTAGTGGGAAGGAATCTTCACATGTGGCCTGATCAGGACAAGCCGGGCATTGGTCTTTATATGAAACTGAAGGAAATGTTTCCTCAGCTGGTGTACCATCAGTTGCCGGAAGGTTGCAAGGATTTGTCTGATTATTACCAGTCGTTTTACGTTCAGAAAATGTGAAAGTGAATGTGAATTTCAAATGTTTTTCTATTGTTGTTTTTAAGTTGTTACGTGTTATGATGAAGTTGTTTTTAAATCGTTTTCGTAGAGATCATGGCGCCATTGTTGGTCGCCTTAGTCAGGAAGTAGTTAATCGCCAGGGTATCGTTGTAGGCCATCAGTACATTTGTGATACGATGGAGCGCGAGGGTGGCTGTCTGGAGCCGGGTGAATATCACATCATGGTGGCTAAATGCAAATGCTTCGCCCGCCAGATGCTTTTCCTCGAACCGATAAGGGATGATTCTTCTTCATCTTCCTCTCTGCCTCTCCCCGAAACCTGCAAGCTTTGCCGCATGGAGCGCAAGAGTCATGAGTTCGGGTGTCTGGAAGAACTTTATGCCCTTCCTTGTCCCATGATGCAGCCGGGCAATGGTCCGTTCCGTCTGCGCCAGGGTGGCATCCTCATCGGCGAGGCTCATGCGCCCGGGTTCGTACTCAAGAGTCAGGAACGCTTCCTCCAGCTCTTCGACCGCGTGAAGAAGGCGATGGTCAGGGGCAGCGAGGTAGTGGTAGTGATAGAATAGAAAATGGGGGGTAAGGGAATCTTGGCAAGAAAAACTGCATTTTCTCGGCTTCCCAGAAGTTTCATTGCGTAAAAATCATCATGTTTTTACGTAATGAAACTTTTTTTTTACCGAAAACTCCCCTTGGTACAGAAAAAAAAGCTAACTTTGCAAACGTATGGCAATTTATATTGCTAGTATTTCCCTAGTTTATCATTTAATTATCACAAACTATCATGAAACATCGTTTAGCTTTTTTCTTCATTGCGTTATTGAGCTGTCTGTCTATCTCGGCTCAAAAGTTTGAACTGGATCCTCTTTGGGGAGATTCCATCGAGTGTATGGTAGCCTCGAAGCCCGATTCGCTTTGGAAGATAAGCGAGCCTATCCAAAGTGTGAAATTTCCGAAGGGGATGGAAATCGAGTCGTGCGGAAAGGCCAACGGATATTATGTGGCATTCAAGAAGGATGGCGCATCCTATATGGCGTATATGGGAGATCTGAAGTTCAGCGCCGACAATCCTGAGGGCACGGTCAATCCATTGAGCGAGGACACGGTGAAGAAACACTCCGCCCTGGGTCATTTCTATGCCACCTATACGCCTGCTGTGCTGGTACTTATATTGATGGGTATGATTCTGGCCACTTTCTTCGTGGCTCGCAAGAGTTCTCCGGCTGTTCCTTTGGCGCTGAAGGTTATACCGGTTTGCATGCTTCTCATATCCATCATAGAAGTGGTAGGCTACAAGGTTCTTGGTGGAGATATGTTTTGGTGGTGCGACAACGACCGTTATGGGTTCTTTGGCTCTTTATTCCGGGTAATCCCATTTGGCGCAGTAGTGGCTTTGCAGTTCTATACATTTAAGATGTTTGAGACCTTGGTCTTCGCTGATGTTCCTGCAGAGGAGAAGGGGAAGCTTAGTCTTAAGCCTGCTATGGTGAGTCTTGCCGCCTGCTTACCGGTGTTGATAGCCTATGCCATGATCGTGCAGTTATGGCTTGGATGGCAAGGGATGGTAAGCGACGCCATCATGTTCATCCTTTTCGTGGGTACTTTGGTTTCGGGTATCGCCATCTCTGTCAAGAAGAATGCCGAGGCGCTGGGCGCAGGCAAGGGCTTGATAGTCACCATCTTTTCCGTTATTTATCTCGTCGGACTTTTGATAGCAGCCTGGGGAGTTATCATCGTGCTTCTGAAGATTATCCTTCAGGTGCTGATGGTCATAGCCGGTATCATCGCCCTTTCTGTTTTGGCACAGCGTACCTATTATAAGGGTAGTGATGGACATATCTATGCCAAGAGTGGATTTGAAAACCTTCATCGGGTAGATTAGCAAGGAGGATTATTCATTATTAATCATAAAAAATAGAGTAGTTATGGGAATATTTAGTGGAAAAGGATTTGTAGGGTCTTGCTTTAGAGGGTGGGGCTCTAGTAACATGGCTGTTCAGGCAGTGGGGTGTATGATAGGCATGGTGGTCTTGGTATTTGTCGTCCTGTGGTATGTCGTCAAGTTCTGCTTGCGCATTTTCGACAAGCATCGGGAGAAAGAGGAGTCCAGCAGGTCTGTACAGAACATCACCATGGAAATGGGATACCTGAATTTCAATTTGGGCAATTACTCTGTGGTCTTGGAGCAAGTGAACGATGCTGAGGCTTTAGTCGCCCAGTTGAGTCGTATAAGTGGTTATAGCGAGGAACTAGCCAGGCGTCAGGTGTCGTCATGCCCAACCTGCCTTATGAAAGGACTTGACCAGGAAGGAGCTGATGACATGCAGGTGTTGTTGCAAGTGAATGATTGCTCCGTGGTATCCGTTAAGGATGTTGGTATTTAGTAGTCTTCGTAAAACTCGTGTCACCGTCATCGGTCGCTTGGGGCAAGATTGGTAACACCTTGAGATTCACCTTGAGTTCCATCTTGGATACCATAAGAAAAATGCAGCCTCTCTTTATATAATCGAGAGGCTGCATTTCTTTGTTTTTCCTATTTCTTGATTATCCACTGTCCACTATATCCGCTTCCAACGTATTGTATATGAGGAAGTTTGGCGATGCGTCGCCTGATGGTACTTAATCCTTTTTGGGATAATAAAGCTAGTTCTTTTGCTATAATCTTTGGATTCTTTTTTATCTGTTTTTCTATCCAATCATCTAATTCTCCGTCTTGGAGGACACCTTGAGTACCACCTTGAGACTCACCTTGAGTAACATCTTGGGTAACATCTTGAGTAACATCATCCCCTTCGATATAATTCATTCAATATCATGGTGCTGAACTTTTGCATGTGCTTCAAGAACGGACTGAAGGCCCAAAAGCTCCTAGCCCAGGGCGTGTGGGGCAAACTTGGGGAAGTTCTGTTTTTATTTCTCCTTCAGCTTACTTTGCTCAATCAAATAATCCAGTCGCAGGATTTCGGTATCCTTCTTTTCAAGTAAGGAGATAAACTCATCTTCGAGATTCATCTGGTATTGCATATCTGGGTCAGATGCCATTGAAAGAAGCATTTTAAGAATATACTCCATATCCGTATCTCCATCATAGGGTGTATAATCTACTTTCAAGAAGTGTTTGTCTTCCCTGCAAGTTCTTGCTTGGTCAAAAATGCTTAATACCTTCTTTTGACTCGAGTTTTGAGTCTTGCTGATTATTGGCAGTTGGATAATAATGTTGCCGGGGGCAGGGCATGCAACTGGAGTTTCGAAATCTCCTATACGGTGGGCTAGGAGAAAAACCGAAATCGTTGGGAGAGATTCATCTCCAATACCATCCGAGTTTTTCTCTTCTATATAGCGCTGCCATGCCAGATGCTGGCGAGGTTCCGAGACGTCCGTGTCAACCCAAGTTTTATACAGCCTTATGTTTGTAAGCTCGTTGCTGTTCTCGTTATTCTTTATGCTGGCAACAAATCCCATCTTAAATATCGAAATGCTATTGCTTTTGATATTGCGGAATCCATCTTGGCATATCTTGATGCTGATGACTTCTCTTTGCAAAATCGCAGACAAGAACGTCTTGGTGATGCGCTCTTCTTCCATGATGCGCTTGAACACAGCATCATATAATGGATTGGCTATATAAACTATCATATTATTTTCAATTATCTTTAATCTTTATAATCTACCTTGATCACGATAACGCGTATCGTCTGGTCGCTGGTGTCATTTGCCACCTTGGCGATGTGCCAGTCTCTAGGGAAGAAGATGAAGAACTCGCCGGGGGTACTGTCGAAGAAACGGGCCTTCCGGCGGTCGTAGTCGTAGTGGATTACGTCGGGACGATACTTGCAGTTGGGGGTGCTGGAGTAGTGGTCAATCACGCCAAAACGCTCTGTGCCCTTTACTACATACTGAAAATCGATGTGCTTGTTATGACTCTCGCTGCGGCGCTTTTCCAGCGGCTCGTTCTTGCTGTCCTCTACGCTTACCACGAGGTCGGAACCCGGAATCTTATGCTTTCCCTTCGGAATGCTCAGCAAATCGGTCTTTGCCAGATAGTCGAAAAGCGCCTGCCATTGCTGCGGATTCTTCTGATACTGCAGATAGAAATCTGCGAGGTTTACGCTGGAATGTGGCTTCGCCTTGTCGAAACCATTGCGCCAGATACCGCTCTCTGCCCAAGCTATAGCCTCTTTTATGAGTTCGGGCTTATCGCCGTAATACTGTGTGTAATAACCTCTCTTGCAGCCGCATTTCTGTGCTGAATTATGACAGCAGGTATGCGCACCGGCGACCATCGATGTACTGAATAAAAGGGCTATGCCACAGATAATCTTCTTCATTTTGATTTATTAAATTGTAGCGTTAGTTAAATTTGAGGGCAAAAGTACAAAGATTATTCGAGAAAACAAACGGAAAATGGAGATTTCTTCGTATCTTTGCACACATATTTTGTAAGATTATGAAAAAACTGTATATTCTTTTGTGTGGGGCAACGGCGGCCCTGCTGATGGCGGCATGCCAGGGAGGAAAGACGGCTGCTGCTGATGCGGAGGCTGGCGATACCCTGGAGATGAAGTACGCCAAGTTACTCACCATCGTGAAACATGGTGATGGGGAAGAGAGTTCCGATACTGCAGAAGGCATTGATTATCAGTATGCTGAGGCTATTATCGCCAACCCCTGGAAGGCGGGAACGATGCTGCATCGCTACATCCTGATTCCGAAGGGAAAGGAGGGGGATAAGACGGTGGCGATGCTTGCCAGAAGGCGCAGCACGGGGGCGAGATGCACTACCGATACCGTGCGCACACCGGTGGAGAGGAGTGCTGTTTTCATCGCTCCCCATTGCCAGCTGATGTACGAACTGGGCTGCCAGCAGGCCATCCGTGGTGTCTGCGATCTCGATTATATCAATATTCCGGATGTAAAGAAGAGGGCTGCTTCTGCCGGAAATGCTGCTGGAAAAACTTCTGCCGGAAATGTTTCTGCAGAGAATGCTGCTGCCCGAAATTCCATCGTGGATTGCGGTTCGAGTATGGCACCCGATATCGAGCGCATCATCGCCCTGAAACCCGAAGCCATCCTCCTTTCGCCCTTCGAAAACAGCGGAGGATATGGCAAGCTCGACAAGCTGCACGTGCCCATCATCGAGGCTGCCGACTATATGGAGTCTTCGCCATTGGGCAGGGCGGAATGGATGAAATTCTACGGCATGCTCTTTAAAAAAGACGGGAATACACCGAAGACCGCTCTTGCTGCATCTTGCGAACCAAAGGCAGATTCGCTCTTTGCGAAGATAGAAAAGGAATATCTGAAGCTGAAAGCTGAGGCTGCCGGGTATCCGAAGGGCCTCTCCATCCTGACCGAAAGAAAGACGGGCAACGTATGGTATGTTCCTGGAGGTCAGAGTACTATCGGTATTCTGCTGAAGGATGCCAACGCCCGTTATATCTTCGAGGACGATGAACACAGCGGAAGTCTGGCGATGAGTCCGGAGCAAATCTTGGCGAAGGGAAAACTGGTGGATGTATGGGCGTTCAAGTATTTCGGTGGTGCCCCTCTGTCGCAGGCTCAACTGCTTCAGGAATATGACGGCTACAAGGCTCTTGCTGCCTTCAGCCGGGGTAATATCTATCAGGTAGATACCTCTACGGTACCTTATTTCGAGCTTACGAGTTTCCATCCCGAACTGCTGCTCAGAGAGTTCATCATCCTGGCTCATGGCGAGCGGTTCGGCAAATTGAAATTCTATAAGAAATAGGGCTTTAATCCGAGATTTTACAAGAAATAGTTTTAGTGAATGAAAACCATCGTTTTTGGGGCAATCGCCATTATCATACTGTTTTTCGCCAACCTGGCATGGGGGAGTGTAAACATCCCATGGCAGGACGTGGGGGCGATTATTTCGGGCTCTCAGACTGACGAAACCTACCGCTATATTCTGTTGGAATCGCGACTGCCGGCGGCGATTGCCGCTTTGCTTTCGGGCGCAGCCCTCGCCACGTGCGGCTTGCTCCTCCAGACAGCCTTCCGCAACCCCCTGGCGGGTCCTGACGTGTTCGGTATCAGCAGCGGAGCCGGACTGGCGGTAGCCATCGTGATGCTTGCCTTTGGCGGCAATATTGCCCTGGATGATTTAGGGGTAGGTTTTCTGGGCGATACCGGCAACTATGCCATCGGCGGTTTCCTGGCTATCCTCATCGCTGCCTTCATAGGGGCTATGGTGGTGATGGGCATCATCACCTTCTTTTCTGCCATTGTGCGCAGCCATACGGTACTGCTCATCATCGGACTGATGGTGGGCTATCTTGCCAGCAGCGCCATCTCATTGCTCAATTTCTTCAGTACGGCAGAGGGCGTGAAATCGTATATGGTTTGGGGCATGGGCAGCTTTGGCAATGTTTCGAGCCAGCAGATGATGTTCTTCATTCCGTTAGCCCTCATTGCCCTGGCTGCGTCTCTGCTTCTTGTAAAACCGCTGAACGCCATGCTGTTAGGTGAACAGTATGCCGAGAATCTGGGCTTCAACATCAGGCGGCTGCGCATCGTTCTGCTCATCATCACCGGTCTTCTTACGGCTGTGGTTACCGCCTTCTGTGGTCCCATCGCCTTCATCGGCCTGGCAACACCGCATATCGCCCGCCTCATCATCGGCACGGAGAATCATCACCGTCTGTTGCCTGTCACGATGCTGATGGGTGCAGCCATTGCCCTTCTCTGCAATCTCTTCTGCACCCTTCCGTCGGACGGTGGCATCATCCCGCTGAATGCCGTCACCCCGCTGTTCGGTGCCCCCGTCATCATCTATGTTTTGGTGAAAAAGCGCATCTAATTGCATATAAAAAAGCGTTTCTAGTTCAAAGAGATGAACCAGAAACGCTTTCTTTGTTATACGATGTTTTACTTGCGGAAGTTCTGTTACTTATTCACGACATTAATCGGATTGCCCTCGAGGAATGCCTTGACGTTGGCGGCTACCTGCTTGTTCAGGCGCTCGCGAGCCTCGTAGGTGGCCCAGGCAATATGAGGGGTAAGGTAGGCATTAGGCTCGCCAAAGAGCGGATTCTCCTTTGATGGCGGCTCCTGAGCCATCACGTCGGCACAGTAGGCACCCAGACTGCCTTCGTGGAGGGCAGCAGCTACGGCCTCCTCATCTACCAGCGGACCGCGACCCGTATTTACCAGAATGGCGGTATCCTTCATCTTCTCCAGACTCTCCTTGTTGATGAAATGATAGGTGTCATCAGAAAGCGGACAATGGAGCGAGAGAATATCGCTCGTGGCAAGCAAACCCTCCTTGCTAACCTTCTGGATCCACTCAGGCAGATTGCTCGAATTCTTGCTGGTGCAGGCACAGATGTTCATGCCAAACTGGCGGGCGATGTTGGCAACTTTCATGCCGATATTGCCCAGTCCCATGATACCCAGGGTCTTGCCGGCAAGTTCCATCAGTGGGGTATCCCAATAACAGAAATCCTTATTGTAAGCCCAGCGCTCGTTGCGGTTCTCCTGGGTATAATGCTCTACGCGGTTGGTTACGGCAAGGATGAGGGCAAAGGTCATCTGCGCCACGCTGTCGGTGCTGTAGGCTGGAATATTGGTTACGATGATGCCCTGTTTCCTGGCAGCCTCGATGTCTACCACGTTGAAACCGGTAGCCTGGATACCAATGTATTTCAGTTTAGGAAGCTGCGCCAGCGTCTCTGCATCTATCTGCACCTTGTTCAGAAGGATGATGTCGGCATCCTTGGCACGTTCCACTTTCTCTGCATCTGATGTGCGGGGATAAACTACCACCTCGCCCAGTTTCTCCAGAAGATGATAATCCAAATCTCCCGGGTTTGCGGCATAGCCGTCTAAAATAACAATCTTCATAAATTTTTCCCGTTTTCTGTTGTTATAAAATTCAAGACCCATCTGTCCTGACAAATCTGAGTCTGAGTTTATTTTAACGGGAAAAGCCTTCCCCTTGAGAAAGAGAAAGGCTTTTCCGTATGTATGGTTTATTCGTTCATCAAGTAGTTCTTGAATGATGCGAAATCCTTGGTCATCTGGATGCTCTTCTTCTCACCCTTCATGAATTCTGCAAGGCGTGCAGGAATCTCTATATCGCTGTCAAGGATGCTGTCTACCTTCTCCTTGAACTTGGCTGGATGAGCGGTCTCGAGGAACACGCCAACCTCACCTGGCTTCAACTGCTCCTTCAGGGCGCGATAGCCGCAAGCTCCGTGAGGGTCAAGCACATACTTGGTTTCATTGTAGCACTGCTTCATGGTTTCTGCAATCTGCTCGTCCTTGTATGTAGCACCACCGATATAGGCAGCGATGGCATCGTGATCGCCCTTGTAGAGGTCGTAGATGCGGGCAAAGTTTGATGGGTCGCCTACGTCCATGGCATTGGCGATGGTCTGCTTGCTAGGCTGTGGATTGTACTTGCCTGTCTGCAGATACTCGTAGAAGATATCGTTGGCGTTGTTGGCTGCGATGAAGCGGTGGATAGGCAATCCCATCTCATGACCGAAGAGTCCGGCTGTGATGTTGCCGAAGTTGCCGCTAGGCACGCAGATAACCAGCTTGTCGGCGAGACCCTTCTCCTTCATGCGGGCATAGGCATTGAAATAATAGAATGCCTGAGGCAGGAAGCGGGCTACGTTGATAGAGTTGGCTGAGGTGAGCTTCATGTGCTTGTTGAGCTCCTCGTCCATGAACGCAGACTTCACCAGTGCCTGGCAGTCGTCGAACACGCCATCTACCTCGAGGGCTGTGATGTTCTGACCGAGGGTAGTGAACTGGCTCTCCTGAATCTTGCTCACCTTGCCCTTAGGATAGAGCACGTAAACATGGATGCCGTCAACGCCGAGGAAACCGTTGGCAACAGCCGAACCGGTATCGCCCGATGTAGCTACGAGCACATTTACCTCTTCCTTGCCCTCCTGACGTACGAAGTACTGCAGGAGACGGGCCATGAAGCGCGCACCCACATCCTTGAAGGCGAGGGTAGGACCATGGAACAGCTCGAGAGAGTAGATGTTTGGCTCTACCTCAACTACAGGGCAGTCGAATGCCAGGGTATCGTATACAATCTTCTTCAATGACTCGGCATCAACATCCTCGCCAAAGAAGGCATCAGCTACCTTGTAGGCAATCTCCTGGAAGGAGAGTTTCTCGATGTTGTCGAAGAAATCCTGTGGCAACTTCTTGATGATTTCTGGCATATAGAGACCACGGTCTTCTGCCAGACCTTTAACTACCGCCTTGTGAAGGTCGGCGATGGGTGCTTTCTTATTTGTTGAATAATATTTCATTTTTTACTTTTAACTTTGAGATTTGAACATTGAACTTTATGATTAGCTTTGGGGGCTATCATGAAGCCGTTGATTTTAATTGATCGCCATGAAGGCATTCATGAATTCCTGCAGCTGCAGCATGCCGTAACCGCCACTCACGCAGCTTACCTCATCATACTTCTCTACGCTATCCGGCTCAATGCCAGGATAATAGATGATGAAAGGCACAGGCTCCTTGACGTGGGTACGGATCTCTACCGGAGTAGGATGGTCGGGGAGAACTGCGATGCATACTGGCTCGTCCCAGGTGCTTACCTCATCGAAGATAGGCTTGATGAGTCGCTGGTCGAGGTTCTCGATGGTCTTCAGCTTCAGCTCCAGATCGCCATCATGACCTGCCTCGTCGCTCGCCTCTACGTGAACATAAACGAAGTCGTCGCCATCCTTCAAAGCCTGGATAGCTGCGGCTGCCTTGCCCTCATAGTTGGTATTGGCAAGACCGGTAGCGCCCTCAACGATGATGTTGCGCAGACCGGCGTAATGGCCGATGCCTCGGATCAGGTCTACGGCAGAAATCACAGAACCCTTCTTAATCTGTGGATACATCTGGGAGAGGGTGAGCATGTGCGGACGGTAACCGCCGCCCCAAGGCCAGATAAGATTGGCCATTCGTTCGCCACGCTCCTTGCGCGCCACATTGAAAGGATGGTTCTCCAGGAGTTCCTGACTCTCGAGAATCAGCTGGTTCAGAAGGTCGGCTGTATCACGACGGCTGATGTGACCCTCTTCGCCTCCAATCTCCGGCAAGATAGGTTTCACCATCAGCTTATGCCATTCCTCGTTGGGATGATCATGAGGTGGGGCACAGTCGATATGCTTGTTTCCGTGCTTCACCACCAGAAGATGGCGATACTGGATGCCGGTAATAAACTTGACATCAGGATATTTCTTGCCGAGGGTATCGTTGAGATACTTGATGAGCACATCCGCATCTTCCGTTTCCAGGTTACCACCGTTGTGGGTGATAATCTTGCCGTCCTGCACATTGATGATGTTGCAGCGCAGGGCAAGGTCGGTAGGCTCCAGTTCATAGCCGATGCTGGCAGCCTCGAGCGGTCCGCGTCCTTCGTAAACCTCGTTCTGGTCATAGCCCATGATAGAGCTGTTGGCTACCTCAGAACCCGGATGGAATCCATCTGGCACGGTAACGAGTCTTCCTGTCTTGCCCTTCTTGGCAAGCATATCCATATAGGGTTTGTTGGCGTATTGCAGGAGTGTCTTTCCACCCAGTCTTTCTACCGGGTGGTCAGCCATTCCGTCGCCAAGAATGATAATATGTTTCATCTCTTCTTAATGTTAAGTGTTAAATGTTAGCGATACTCATGATGTTGGCGAATACACCGGCAGCAGTTACGCTGGCTCCGGCACCATAGCCCTGAATCATCATAGGGTATTCCTTATAGCGCTCGGTGGTGAGCAGCACGATGTTGTTGGAACCTTCCAGATTGTAGAACGGATGCTCAGGACCCACAGCCTGCAAACCTACGCTTGTCTTCCCGCCATCCAGGGTAGCAACGAAGCGCCAGCGTTTGTGCTCTACATCGAGCGCCTTGCGCTTAGCCTCGAAATCGGCATCGAGCTCAGGAAGTTTCTTCCAGAAGTTGTCGAGCGAACCCTTGAAGTATTTGTCTGGCACGAAGAGGTTTTTCTCTACATCTTCCTGCTCTACGCGGTAACCTGCCTCGCGGGAGAGAATCACCAGCTTGCGAATCACGTCCATACCGCTCAGGTCGATACGTGGATCTGGCTCGCTGTAACCCTTCTCCTTAGCCAGTCTCACGGTCTCAGAGAATGGAACGACGCTGGAGATGGCGTTGAAGATAAAGTTGAGCGTACCCGAGAGAACTGCCTCAATCTTAAGGATTTTATCTCCGGAATTGCGGAGGTCGTTGATGGTTCCGATGATAGGAAGACCGGCACCTACGTTGGTCTCGAAACGGAATACTACACCACGCTGGATGGCTGTCTTTTTCAGTTTCTCGTAGTTCTCATATTCGCTTGATGCAGCTATCTTGTTGGCTGCGATAATGCTTACGTTGTGCTCCAGCAGACTCTGGTAGAGAGCGGCCACATCCTTGCTGGCAGTACAGTCTACAAACACGCTGTTGAAGATGTTCATCGCCAGGATGGTATCGCGCAGAACCTCTGGAGTGCTTGGGTCTGATTTCTTCAGTTCCTCGCTGTAGTTCTCGAGATCAATACCATCGCGGTTGAAGATGGCGTTCTTGGAAGAAGCGATACCCACCACGTTGAGCTTCAGCTTGCTGCGCTCCATGAGGTCGGCATACTGGTTCTTGATCTGCTCGATGAGCTTTCCGCCCACGGTACCTACACCGCAGATGAAGAGGTTCAGCACCTTGTATTCTGAAAGGAAGAAACTGTCGTGGAGCACGTTGAGTGACTTTCTCAGATAATCGCTCTTCACTACGAACGAGATGTTGGTCTCTGAAGCACCCTGTGCACAGGCGATGACCGAAATACCGCTACGGCCAAGGGTTCCGAAGAGCTTACCGGCGATACCGGCAGCATGCTTCATGTTTTCACCCACGATGGCGATAGTAGCCAAGCCCTTCTCTGCGTGCATTGGGAACATGGCACCATCGGCAATCTCGTTGTGGAACTCATTGTTCAATACCTTTACAGCCTCTTCTACATCCTGCTCGCGCACACCGATAGAGGTAGAGTTCTCAGATGATGCCTGTGACACCATGAACACAGAGATGCCCTCGTTGGCAAGAGCGGTGAAGATACGGCGGTTTACACCAATCACACCGACCATGGAAAGACCGGTTACGGTGATGAGCGCTGTACCGTTGATGGAAGAGATACCCTTGATAGGCTTCTGGTCGCCATCTATCTTGTTCTTGATGATGGTGCCCGGAGCATCTGGGTTGAAGGTGTTCTTAACCTTGATAGGAATATTCTTGACACAAACCGGGTAGATGGTTGGAGGGTAGATGACCTTTGCACCAAAGTTGCAAAGCTCCATCGCCTCAACGTAACTCAGTTCGTTGATGGTATAAGCTGATTTGATGACACGTGGGTCGGCGGTCATGAAACCGTCTACATCAGTCCAGATTTCGAGCACTTCTGCATCGAGGGCAGCTGCTATGATGGCTGCTGTGTAGTCGCTACCGCCACGGCCAAGGTTGGTGGTGCGGTCTGTGTTCTTGTCACGACTGATAAAACCCGGAACGAGAGATATGCGTGGAATTTCTGCAAAGGCTTCTTTTACCAGTTTGTTGGTCAGCTCGCTGTCGAGTACATGCTTGCCTTTGCCGTTCTTGCGCTCAGTCTTGATGAAGTTGCGGGAGTCGAACCATTTGGCTCCACGAATCAATGTGGCAACAATCTTGGAACTGAGTCTTTCACCATAACTCACGATGGCATCCTGCGTTTTCTCGCTGAGGTCGTGGATGAGGTACACACCAAAATAGATGCTCTTCAACTGCTCGAAGAGTGCATCAACTGATTTGAAAAGATTTTCTCTGTCTGTTGTTTCGGTAATGATGGTATCAATCATCTTGTGGTGGCGATCAACCATGGCTTCGAATTCTACTTTCCACTGTTCATCACCCTGGAGGGCAAGCTGAGAGGTTTGCAAGAGTTTGTCCGTGATACCGCCAAGCGCGCTCACGACAACCACTACACTCTGTTTCTTTGCCTCGTTTTCAACGATACGTTTCAAGCTGAGGATGCTTTTTACGGAACCAACCGATGTTCCGCCGAATTTTAATACTTTCATATGTTCTTGAATTTTACGTTGGTAATGTAATGCCTCCCCCGAAACGACCGGGGCCGAAGCAGAACTTGTGGGCAAAAGTACGAATAATATATCAAACTGCCAAGGATTTTAACAAAAAAGTAGCATATTGTAGATAAAAAAGCTATTTTAGTAGATAATTACAGGCTCTTCCTCTCCCTTATACCTTATTATATATATAAAAAACGTTGAAATGTTTGGGCGTTTCGGATTATTTGCTTAATTTTGCCGATGTAATTCAAAGCATTAGCAATATGGTTACAGAAGTAAATAGTAAAAATCAACTCGTTGAACGCAATTTCAAACGAAATGAGATGCTGGCTGAGTATTTCTTTGGTCTTTCAAAGATGGTATGCAGCGGTATTGGAATTGGTGCATTGTCGCCACTGTTTACAGGTGAGGCAATGGGAGTAACTAACTATGTTTGCATGGGATGCGCAGTAATCGCTGCTGCATGTTTTGCTTATGCAGGCAATTATTTATTAAAAGTAGAATTAAAAAAGAAATAATTATGGAAATGTTGACAATACTTTTTGCAATAGCAGCAATCATTGGTGTCGGTTTGGTTATTTGGATGAAATATACTGAATCTGGTAAAAAATGGGTTGAGGGTGAGTATTAATACTTTTTGAATCAAGTAATGAAATATCTTTTATTCTCAGATATCCACGGCTGTTTGCCAGCCCTGGAAAAGGTCCTCGATTTCTTCGAGGCTGAACATTGTGACATGATGTGCATCATGGGGGATATCATCAATTATGGTCCCCGCAACCGCATTCCGGAAGGAATCGATCCTAAGGGTATCGTAGAAAGACTGAATGCGCTGGCAGATAAGATTATCGCTGTGCGTGGCAACTGCGATGCGGAAGTAGACCAGATGCTCCTCGATTTCCCTATCATGGAGACCTATGCCTTGCTGGTAGACGGAGGCAAGCGCTATCTTCTGACTCATGGACATGTATACAATAAGGAAAACATGCCGAAGGGTCCTTACGAGGCTATGATCTATGGCCACTCCCATCTCTGGGAACTCTCTCATAACGAGAAGGGGCAGGCCATCGTAAATACCGGCAGCATCACCTTCCCGAAGGGTGGCAATCCGCCAACCTTTGCAACATTGGAAGATGGTAAGTTCACCATGTATCAGCTGGATACGCTCGAAGTGCTGGCTACAATGGAAGCATGAAAAAGTGAAAGTGAAAAGTGAATTGTGAATGTAATGCGAAATCCGTAATATGGAATCGGTCACTTGTCACTCGTCACTTTTATAAAACTAATCATAAAGTTCAAAGTAAATGATTCAAGAATACCAGATAAGAATTCTGCCCGAACAGGCAGCCAGCGAGGAAGGCATCAAGCGTTATCTCGCCAAAGAAAAGGGATTGGATGTAAGAACGCTCAACCAGGTGAGGGTTTTGAAGAGAAGCATCGATGCCCGTCAGCGTACCATCTTCGTCAATCTGAAGGTGCGTGCTTATATCAACGAATTTCCGCAGGACGACCAATATGTCCATACCGAATATCCGGATGTGAGCAGCAGACCTCGTGTTATCGTTGTGGGTGAGGGACCTGGCGGCCTCTTCGCTTCCCTGCGCCTGATAGAACTGGGTTACCGTCCTATCGTGCTGGAGCGAGGCAAGGATGTGCGCGAACGCAAGAAGGACCTCTCTAACATTACCAAGATTCAGAAGGTAGATGGTGAGAGCAACTACTGTTTCGGTGAAGGTGGAGCCGGTGCTTATAGTGACGGCAAACTCTATACCCGAAGCAAGAAAAGGGGAAGTGTAGACAAGATTCTGAACGTATTCTGCCAGCATGGTGCCAATACCAATATCCTGGCAGATGCCCATCCGCATATCGGTACCGACAAGTTGCCACGCGTTATTGAAAACATGCGCAACACCATCATCAAGTGTGGCGGCGAAGTGCATTTCCAGACCAAGATGATTCGTCTGATCCTTGAGAGTGAAGGTAAGCTGACGGCTCCTGATGCTGCAGCTGGCGATAGGGTGATAGGTGTAGAAGCCGTGAATCTGGCTACGGGTGCTGAGGAAACTTATCGCGGACCGGTTATCCTGGCAACAGGTCATAGTGCCCGCGATGTATACCGTTATCTCGCTTCGGCAAAGATAGATATCGAGGCGAAAGGCATCGCCGTAGGTGTGCGTCTGGAACATCCTTCCCAGCTCATCGACCAGATTCAGTATCACAATAAGAGTGGTAGAGGAAAATATCTGCCTGCTGCCGAATATAGCTTCGTTACTCAGGTAGATGGCAGAGGTGTCTATAGCTTCTGTATGTGTCCGGGCGGTTTTGTGATTCCGGCTGCTACAGGACCGGAACAGCTCGTGGTGAACGGTATGAGTCCGAGCAACCGCGGTACTGCCTGGAGCAACTCGGGCATGGTGGTGGAAACTCATCCCGAGGATGTGGCGCAGTTTGTGAAGGAACATCAGTCTGTCATCGAACAGCAGGAAATGAAGGCGCAGGAGAATGCTTCACTCTTCACTCCTCACTCTTCACTCCAGATGATGTACTTTCAGGAAATCGTGGAAAAGCAATGCTGGCAGCAGGGCAACATGAAGCAGACTGCACCGGCACAGCGCATGGCTGACTTCGTGAACAATCGTTTGAGTTATGATTTGCCAAAGAGCAGCTATGCTCCAGGCTTGATTTCGAGTCCGTTGCATTTCTGGATGCCGTCTTTCGTGAGCAAGCGACTGCAGGAAGGCTTCAAGACCTTCGGCAAGAATGCCCATGGTTTCCTGACCAACGAGGCTACGCTGATAGCGATGGAGACGAGAACCTCATCGCCTGTCCGCATCGTCCGTGACCGCGAAACCCTGCAGCATGTCCGCATCCAGGGACTCTTCCCATGTGGCGAAGGTGCTGGTTATGCAGGCGGAATCGTATCGGCTGGTGTAGACGGAGAAAGATGTGCAGAGATGTGTGCTGAGTATTTGAAACAACAATAAACGAATGCCTGGAATGATGAAATACAGAAAAACGAGAAAGTTTAAGCTGGGCTTCTTGACTTTACTCCTGAGTGTGCTCTTCGTGGCGTGTGGCTCGGGAGCGTCAGATGCTGACAGGCAAATCAAGAGCAAGACTGATTTGAAGGGGGCTGTGATTGGTGTGCAGCTAGGTACCACTAGCGACGGACTGGCTACGGAGCTGGAAAAGGAAGGTGGCGGTACCAAGGTAGAACGGTACAACAAGGGAGCCGATGCCATCCAGGCACTCCTGCAGGGTAAGATAGACTGCATGGTGACCGATGAGGCGCCAGCCAAGGCATTCCAACGGGTAAACCCATCGCTCCGTATCCTGCCCGAAACCTTCGATGCGTCCTCTTTCGCCATCTGCGTGGCTAAGGATCATGCTGAGTTGCAGCAGTCCATCAATCATGCCATCCGTATCCTGAAAGAGAATGGCGTCATCGATTCCATCGTCAACCGCCATCTGGAACGGGGCATAGCCGTGGCTTATACGCCAAAGACTTCTGACGTGAAGAAGGTGGGACCGGAAGCGCTGCAGAAACTCGGCTTGAAGGCGAGTCTCCGTTTTGCCACCAACGCTACCTTCGAGCCTTTCGAATATTACCAGAATGGCAAAATTGTGGGTATCGACGTGGATGTGGCGAATGCCATCGGCGATGTGATGGGCGTGGATGTCGAGATTCTCGATATGGAGTTTGATGCCATCATCACCTCTGTACAGGCTGGTAAGGCGGATGCGGGTATTGCCGGCATCACGGTTACTCCTGAACGGAAGAAGAATATCGGATTTACAGATTCCTATGCCGATGTGCGACAGGTTATCATGGTGAATTCCAATGAAGTGAAAGCAGCCGGTAACCAGCCGGGAGTGATAGATAAGTTTAAATCCTGCTTCATAGATGACAACCGTTATCAGTATCTGTTGCAGGGGTTGGGCAATACGCTCATCATCACCTTCTTCGCCATCATCCTTTCCGTGATACTCGGAACGCTGATAGCTATTGTCAGAGCACGTCATGAACGTAAGGGCGACTGGAAGATTCCGAACATGCTCTGCCAGCTGTACCTCACCATCATGCGAGGCACGCCAACCATGGTGCAGTTGCTCATCATCTATTATGTGGTGTTTGCATCAGCAGATGTCAATAAGATACTGGTGGCTGTCATCGCCTTCGGCTTGAACTCGGCAGCTTATATTGCCGAGGTAATCCGCTCGGGCATCATGTCGGTGGATAATGGTCAGATGGAGGCGGGTAGAAGTCTTGGTCTTTCGTATGGCAAGACGATGCGTCTCATCATCCTTCCGCAAGCCTTCAAGAATGTGCTTCCGGCTATGGGTAACGAGCTTATCACTCTGCTCAAGGAAACCTCTATCAGCGGTTATATCGGACTGGTAGACTTGACCAAGGGTTCCGACATCATCCGAAGCATTACTTACGAAGCGATGATGCCGTTGGGCGTAGTAGCCTGCCTCTATCTCGTTCTTGTTCTCGGACTGAACGCAGGAGTGAGAAGGCTGGAGAAGAGACTGAGAAAGAGCGAAAGGAAATGAGGAATCCTGAAAGGGCAAAAGCTTTAAAACAATGGATAAAATGAACGAAATAATCAAGATAGAAGGACTTCGTAAACGCTTCGGCGACAACGAGGTGCTGAAAGGCATTACCACCTCGGTGAGGAAAGGTGAGGTGGTTGCCATCATCGGTCCGTCGGGTTGTGGCAAGAGTACCTTCCTGCGTTCCATCAACCTTCTGGAAGAACCTACCGAGGGTAAAATCTTTATCGATGATATGGATATCACATCAAGCGATGTTGATATCAACCGAATGCGCCAGAGGGTGGGTATGGTATTCCAACAGTTCAATCTCTTCCCTAATATGACCATACGCCGCAACATCATGCTGGCTCCGGTAGAATTGGGTAAGATGACAAGGGAAGAGGCTGATGAGAAGGCAACGGAACTCCTGACCCGTATCGGATTGCTGGATAAGGCCGACAGTTATCCCGACAGTCTGTCGGGCGGACAGAAACAGCGCGTAGCTATCGCCCGTGCCTTAGCGATGAATCCTGAGGTAATCCTCTTTGATGAGCCGACTTCGGCTCTCGATCCGGAAATGGTGGGAGAGGTGCTGCAGCTGATGAAAGATGTTGCTGCTGAGGGAATGACGATGGTGGTGGTTACCCACGAGATGGGATTTGCAAGAGAAGTGGCCAACCGTGTTCTCTTCTTCAGCGACGGCTATATCACGGAAGACGGAACTCCTGAGCAAATATTCAACCATCCAAAATCGCCAAGACTACAGGAGTTTCTGGGAAAAGTTTTGTAATAGTTGATAGTTAATAGTTTATAGTTAACAGTTCTGTAATAGTTGATAGTTTACAGTTTATAGTTAACAGTTACTTAATGACAATAAAAAAAGATGCATTACTGGTATATTCAGCAATGCATCTTTTTTATTTGATGGTCTACAATCAGTAAAATGTTAACTGTAAACTATTAACTATTAACAGTTTTCTTCTCAATAATCTCTTCAGCACGTTTCAGAGCCTTGCTGATGTGATCTGTGATATTATCCTTGCCAAGAATATTGTAGAAGCCAGCCTTTTCCAACTGGGCGTTTACCTTCTCGCAAACACCGGAGAGTACAACCTGAATGTCCTCCTTCTGGCTCATCTCGCAGAGGTTGGTGAGGTTGTGGATACCGGTTGAATCAACAAATGGAACCTTGCGCATACGGATGACGCGTACCAGTGGACGGTCACCGAAAGCTGCCATCACTTCCTCAAACTTGTTACCGGCTCCGAAGAAGAAAGGACCATTGATCTCGTATACCTCTACGCCCTTCGGAATCGTATAGTGCTCCAGGTTGGTAGAGAGGAAGTCAAACTCCTTGTTCAAGTCAATCTCATCATCGGTAATAGCTGTCACGTCGGTGGTTTCGCTCATTCGCTTCATGAAGAGCAGACAGGCGATAATCAGACCCACCTCAATGGCTACTGTCAAATCGAAGATGATGGTGAGGAAGAAGGTAATCAGAAGTACGGTTACATCGCTCTTCGGATTCTTCATCAATGCCAGGAAACTTCTCCATCCGCTCATTCCGTAAGATACAACTACCAATACACCGGCAAGACAAGCCATAGGTATGTACTGGGCAAGAGGCATCAGGAAGAGGAAGATGAGCAGCAGAACTATGGCGTGGATGATGCCTGCAATAGGAGTCTTACCGCCATTATTGATATTGGTCATTGTGCGGGCAATGGCACCTGTTGCAGGAATACCGCCAAAGAGGGGAGAGGCGATATTGGCCAAACCCTGAGCTACCAACTCGGTGTTACTGTCGTGATGATCGCTGATTACACCATCGGCAACAGTTGCTGAAAGCAAACTCTCAATGGCTCCCAGGATGGCGATGGTAATAGCTGGTGATACAAGACTCTTGATGGTCTCCCAATTCATGGCTGGTACCTGAGCTGCAGGTAGTTCGTTGCTGATAGAAAAGCGGTCACCGATGGTCTCGATACTCTCAACGCCGGCAAACTGCTTGAGCAGTAAGGCTACAACGGTCATCAGGATGATGGCAATAAGAGAGCCCGGAATCTTCTTGCTGAACTTAGGGGTGATGGCGATAACCACTACGCTTACTACTCCGATAAGGGCACACCAAGGATCTATGGTGTCAAAGCTTTGGAAGTAGACGCCCCATTTCTCCAGAAAATCAGAAGGATTTGAAGTCAACGTCAATCCAAAGAGATCCTTGATCTGGGTCGTGAAGATGGTTACGGCGATACCACTGGTAAATCCCACAACGATAGGGTAAGGGATGTACTTGATGATGGTTCCAAGACGGAGAAGTCCGAAGAGAACCAGGAACAGACCAGCCATCAGTGTCGCTATCGTCAAACCTTCCATGCCATATTTCTGGATAATGCCATAGATGATAACGATGAATGCTCCCGTAGGACCACCAATCTGCACTTTGCTTCCACCGAAGATGGAGATGATGAGACCTGCTACAATGGCGGTGATGATACCCTTTTCAGGGGTCACGCCAGAAGCGATACCGAATGCGATGGCCAGAGGCAGGGCTACGATACCAACGATGATACCTGCCATGAGGTCAGACATGAATGTTTTCTTGTTGTATGTCTTTAAACAGGAAAACAAACTCGACTTAATTGCTAATGCCTTCATTTGAAAGTTTTAAAATATATGTAATTTATCTTGTTATCCGTTAAAACGTGTGCAAAGGTACTATATTTTTTTTAATTGGCAAAATGTTTTTCTGAGTTTCTCCCTTTTCTTCGATAATATTCTTCTTCGTATAGTAATATTCTTCTTTGATAGATATATTCTCCGGATAATACTTTTCTAGTTGAATCCTGATTTCTTTTCGGTCTTGGAATATGAGTACAATATTATTAATGCGCTTGCGGGTGTGCGCCCGCACATGCAGGCAGGCGTGTGCATGTATAAAATAAAGTGTAGTGGTAAGAAAAACTCCAGAAAGTCTTTATAAGTGTTAAAAACGCACTAAAATCTCAACTTTTTTGCGAAAAGATTTGGTGGAATGGAAAATAGTTAGTACTTTTGCACTCGCTTTTGAGAAATACACTTTCTCTTAGCAACGAAAGAAAGAGTTCTTTGAAAGATTTTACATAAACAGACAAGTAGTACAAGAAGCGGTTAACTTCTTAGAAATAAGAAAGTTGACTGGGTAAAAGAAACGAACCGTCAAGCAATTGACAAGTCAGGTTTACTAAGCTTCAATAAACGAAAAGGATATTCGTCCTAAGTACAGACAACAAACACCGATTGCTTCAGCAATGAGGCAAGAAGTAAAAATGATATTTTACAATTTTTGGAGCAGCGAGAGAAATGAAAGCTTGCTTTTGTTTCCGAGTCGTGACAAAAATGTAGAGGATACTTTACAATGGAGAGTTTGATCCTGGCTCAGGATGAACGCTAGCTACAGGCTTAACACATGCAAGTCGAGGGGAAACGACATCGAAAGCTTGCTTTTGATGGGCGTCGACCGGCGCACGGGTGAGTAACGCGTATCCAACCTGCCCACCACTTGGGGATAACCTTGCGAAAGTAAGACTAATACCCAATGA
>NZ_VZBE01000006.1:0-62242 GCF_009494835.1 Segatella copri | reverse complement strand
TTTGGGAACCCCAAAACGCCTCGCTCCACCATGAGGGCGGAGGAATTTTGCTCCCAACGGTCGCAGAAAGTGAGTGTACCAACTGTAATCAGTATATTGAATGACAAGCATACAGGAACAGGACAAGAGAAAGGGCGGAAGACCGCCCGTAGGCAGGGTTCGCAAGCTGTCGAAGTCTGTCACTGTGAAGTTCTCGAAGCCAAGCTACGAGGCATTGAGACTGAGGGCGAGAAAAGCCAACCGCAAGTTGGCGGAGTACATCCGTGAGTCAGCCTTGAATGGTGAGGTGGTGAGCGGACACAACACAGAGACGGTTGCCATTGCCAAGAACCTCATCGGTATGGCAAACAACCTCAACCAACTTACCAAGCTGTCGCATCAGAGAGGTTTCCATGAAACCCATGTATATGTGGTGGACTTGTTGAGAAGATTGAAAGAAATCCTTAGCGAGTATCGCCAAGCAAGTTATAAACCGAAGCCAAGCAGTATGGGCAGAAAGGAGGATACCACATGATAGGCAAGCTAAAGAAGGGCAACTCATTTGGTGGTTGCATCCGCTATGTTACAGGCAAGGACGAGGCGAAAATCCTTACTTCCGATGGTGTTCTGCTCGGCACGAATGCCGAGATGACGCAAAGTTTCGAGCTACAGAGGCAGCTAAATCCAAGGATTAAGAAGCCTGTGGGACACATTGCATTGAGCTTCAAACCAGAGGACAAGCCACGTTTGACGGATGATTTCATGGCTAAGATAGCCCTTGAATACATGCAGATGATGGGTATCAACGATACCCAATTCATTATCATAAGGCATCACAACACGGACAATCCACATTGTCATATCGTATATAACCGCATTAATAATGAGGGCAAACTCATATCAGACAGGAATGATTACAGGCGTAATGAGCAGGTGACCAAGGCTCTAAAATCCAAGTATGGACTGACCTACGGAACGGATAAGAGCAAGACTAATACTCGTAAATTGCGCAATGCTGAGCGAGCCAAATACGAGATTCACAATGCTGTCAAGGATGCCTTGAAAGTCGCTGATAATTGGCAAAAGTTCAAGAATGAACTTGCAAAGCGAGGTGTTCGCTTGGAACTTGTCTATAAGGACAAGGAGCAAACCAAGGTTCAAGGCATCCGTTTCTGCAAGGATGGATATAGCTTCAAGGGTACGCAGATTAGCCGAGACTATAGCTTTGGCAAACTGAATGCGAGATTTGAGGGAACGGAGAACCTTTTATCAGCAAGAGCCAAATCTGCTCAGCAATATGAGCAGGGCTGTCACAAGAATGAGCAGATGCCATTCATGTCGGAGAGCAGTCAGGATCCTTGGAATGGTATTTCTTCCATTGGGCTTTTTGCTTCTGCCAACGTACAGACCTTTGAGCCATTCCCAGAGGATGAATCAGTCAAGAAGAAAAAGAAGAAACGCAGAAGAGGCTTTTGCCTTTGATGCAAGTTACAAACCATTCAAACAACAAAAGAAAGATGAAAGAAGAACTATTGGAAGCCATCTACGGCACAGTTGAGAGATTGGAGCAGAAAGTCGATGAACTTTCTGCTTCACCAAAGTACGCAGGAGCGGAAACCGTTCCTGCAAGTAATGACACAACCAAGTTGGAGAAATCAATCATTGCTATGTTTGGCAAGGAAGAGGAAGTCAGAGGTAAAATATCCAAATTAAGAGATGCCATTGTTGTTTTTGTTGACCTTATCAAGGCTGAACTCGGCAAAAATGAGCAGCGAAGCAAGCTCTTGGTTGATGCTGTCAAGCAGATGAGACAAGAGAATGATGTTTCCTCGAAGGCATTGCAAGACAAACTTGAAGTGATGAACAAATCACCTCAAAAGAAGGTTGTAACCCATCGCTTCGAGCCAACCTCAAAGAAAGTTCTTCTTTTCATTGGAGGCTTGGCTCTATCCCTTGTCCTCTCCATTTGGGGCAACCTCACCCAATGGCGAGAGCACCAAGATTGGGAGGAGGCAGATTTGAAGTATAGGGCATTGAAGATGGTGCTTCCATCCGATGACCCGAATGTTAGTTACATCGAAAAGCATTTTTCTGTTTGCCGAGATGAGAAAGTTATAGATGATGTAAGAAATCGTGTTGCTGCCTACGAGGATTCTATTCGCCATCATCATGAAATGGTTGAAATGGCTACTTATAAAGATAGTATAGCCAATAAGCTTTTGCAAGAATCAAATCGCATAAAACGGGCTATCAAAAGCTCAAAATAAAGTTTCTGGAAACTAACTATACTAAATGAGAGGGAAATAAACTTAATACATTCCCCTCTCATTTATTTAGTGTAAACTTGCATTTAGGATAGTTTGAACACCCATAAAAAGAGCCATATCTTCCTTTGCGTAAAACTAACTGACCACCACATTGTGGGCAAACGCCTTGCCTTATTAAACTCCTTGCTCTATATTGCCTGTCGTGAACATTATGCTTGTGCTGTCTTATTTCTTCCTTGTCAGCTATTGTGTAATATCGTTGAATAGTATTGACAATCCAATCTACTTGTGTAGCATTTAGAATAATGTCATGATATTGAGATATTGCCCAATTTAAATTACATCTGTTTACAACTATATGGTTACTGACATGAACTTTCAACTCTGCTGAATTATTGAAAACAACAATCGGAATTAATGGAATGTCAACAGAACATTTAAGCAAATGGCGAAGAAATCTTACATGTCCCTCATTCTGCTTTATAGGATTGTAAAATTGGTGTTTACTTTTGTAGATGACCTGCGTCCAATATTCAGAATTCTCGCCACCTAATATCCAGCCTTTATAACCCTTTGTCTCTATAACGAATACCCCATAAGGTGACACGACGATATGGTCAATTTGAGTTGAGTGTCCATTACTCTCAAACAAAAAATCATTGAAAATTGTGTACTCATCTGGTAGTTGTAACATTTTCTTATGCACCAACTTCTCGGAATATTTACCTTTCCACATTGGCATCTTCAATTTAATGAAGATAGCCAATGCAAAGAATACTATCAAACAAATTATTGCCATATTCTGCCAAAGCTAATATATTCGTTTAATCCATCTTTTGCTTGCTTCAAATCCCCATTGGACATGCCATTTTCTACCTGTAACCTTGTCTAAAAGGATAAATTGATACATATTCTTTGTTGGATACAATTCAAATGTTCCACACCCTGTTTCAAGAGACAAATCTTCATCGTTAAGGGTAACAGAGCCTTCTTTGCCATCATCTAACGACCATTGCACAACATCTATTTTCCCCGTACTTGTGTCTAATTGCAGAAAGTTGTAGATGTTCTCTGTTGGATAGAGTTTGTATCTGTCAAGACCGTGTATGCGGAAATCCACGTCTTCCAATAGGTCATGTATCTTTATCAATGTCGAATCTTTTGCAATCTTAGTAGTTTGCGAACCTAACTTACTTTGTGCAGTCGCTCCTAATGTTATAAGCAGGGAGCAAAATATTAACATAAATCTCTTCATAGCTACATTCTAATTTGATTACTTGAATTTCTCCCAATCAAGATTGAAAGAATCGTTGTTTTGTGAAAGCCATATAAGGTATTGTCGGTCTGTTTTGCAAACCTCCTCGATGGACTTTCCTTTATATTTCCCGAAGCTCATTATATCATTAGGACCAAGTGTTGGTCTATTCTCCATATGATATTCCAATACCTTATCGACATCGGTATATAAGTGTTGGGAATCTTATTTCTTTATTATGATAAATTCCACCTTTTGAAGCCCCTTTTTATGGACGTTGGCAAGAATAAGCGCATATCTGACCTCCTCGCCGGAGTTCATGGAGCGGATACGTGTAAACTCGTCTTCAGGAACGACATTCTTGAACATCGGACCGGATGACTCGTTACGCACCAGACGAATTTTGTCGGTAAAGGGTGAAATGACATACGAGTAAGTTGCTTGATAAGGCACACTATGGAATTTCACCCAGTTCGGGTCTTTATGATCAAGGATATTTACCAGCCATATACGCGCCTTATCGTAAGATGGTAGCGGCGAAACATTGTCATATTCAACTTTACTATCTATTTTACCTTCATCATCAACTACAATAACGCTACCTACGCCATACTTTTCGAAAGGACACAAGTCATAGTATTCTATGTCTGCTTCCGTTTTTATCTCTTTGTCAATCGGAATTTCAGGGTCTGCTACAAGCCTGTCTTGAAGAACACGGATAAGTTCATATCTGCGGTCGGAAGCATCCGCAGGTGGATTGGCGAGGATTGTGCGCTTTACCGAGAGATAATATTCGTGCCCGCGTTCATAGGTAAAGCCTTTTATCTGTTCAAATCCAAGGTATTGCCATTCTTCGGAATCACCTTCCGTCTTGACGAGCAAGCATTCTATTGGTTTTCTCATATCATCGCCCCACGCATACGTCACGCCTGTTTCTGCCGACACCAGCATTCTGATTTCTTTGACTGAATCTTTAGGCTCATCATCATCGCTACAAGCAGCCAGTCCTGCCACGGCGAGGAATGTCATGAGCAGCATTCTGAAAAAATTTATATTCATCATTCTTTTTAAATTTTAATTGTTCTCTACATAATAATAAACACCGAAAATGCAAAAATATTGCATTGCAAACACAGTTTCCTTATTTCCGCAACACTATAATTTAATATTTTTTATAAGCCCCTGAGCAACAATAAGTTGCTCAGGATTTTGCCATGTCAGAAATTTCACTTATCTTAGTGTTGCTTTTAAAAACAAATAAAACTCTGAATGACATGGCAAAAATACAAATAAAATCTGAGAAACTCACTCCTTTTGGAGGATTTTTTCCATTATGGAGCAATTTGATGCTCTTTTAGCTCAAACCATAGATTCTACCTTGGGATTGAGATGCACATTGTTTGGTTATCAATATAGTGAGATTCTACGCTCTCTGATGTGCGTATATCTTTGTGGTGGCTCATGTATTGAGGATGTTACAACTCACTTGATGAAACATTTGTCTCTTCATCCAACTCTTCATACTTGCAGCGCAGACACCATATTACGTGCTATCGAAGAACTTACTTTTAAGAGCATCACCTATAAGTCTGCTTCTGGCAAATCCTATGATTTCAATACTGCAGACAAGATGAACTGCTTACTGGTCAATGCCCTGCTTGCTACTGGTCAATTGAAATCCGGTCAAGAGTACGATTTTGGATTGCGTGCCACCAGCAGAATCAAGACCTTTGTTTTCAAGTTCATCTCTGTTCCTGCGAAATGGATTAAGACATCACGTAGGCATGTATTGAACATTTACTCAGACGACAATGCTTATGCCAACCTGTTCAAGACAGACTTTGGTTAAAGGCCATGCTTTTCTGGTTAAACCGGCGTATTACCTCAAGTCGCTTTATGGGGTAAGGGGATTTTGTGTTTACGACGTTTCTGTTATGCCCAAGGAATATGTACAATAAAAGAATTTTTGTCGTTTTACAAGCAAAATCCCACGAAACCCTATAGGTTGCGGATTTGAGGGTAAGACTAATTGTTAAATATATATGAGTTGTTTGTCGTAGCTCATATATCCAAATAAAAAGTAAAGCCTCATCTTAGTACACATCGTTGAGAGGAGTGGTGGAATTTATAGCTACAAAAATGTGGCTTTAATTCGCCTTCTCCAAATATTTTCTAAGAAACCAGCTTATCGGGTAGAGAATTTTACGCAAAAGTTCTAAATTCCATAAATTTCTCCTAGATAGTCATGGGATATTTAGAAAAATATCGTATCTTTGTCCCCGAATTGAGGCGTTCTTTGCATATTGCAAAATACAGAAACGAGCAGAAGTCCGCTCGTTTCCATATTGTTACCTATATAATATAGGCAAACGCCCAACTTCTTGATTTTCAATCAAAGTCCAATTTAGAGCGAGTTAGTATTTTTAACACATAGATAAAACTCTCTCTTGCAGAATCGCCAGCGAAGCTTTTTTACAGCTTTGCTGGCGATTTCTCTGTATATAATCTTACTCAATCATGTTCTTGAGTATCCATTTCCTGAAGAATGGGTCTTCTATATTCCATAATCGAAATTTTTCGTTACGAAATTTTTCGCTAAGATACAAAAAATGTAGAAGTTCAGAAGGTGAACTCCTCTCGGTTTCTCTTAGCAGTACAATCTGTGTACTGCTTTATATATTCAGGAATATCTCTTATATATTTGCGAATCTCTCTTTATACAAAATGACTCAATGTTTGCAGAAAATGGAACATTTTTCTGCTATTTCGCTGAAAAATGTTTCCTTTGCAGCCGTAATTGAATAAAAATATAAGAATTATGGCAGAAAATAGACAAGAATTGAACCGCAACTTGGCTCAGATGCTCAAGGGTGGTGTGATTATGGACGTAACAACTCCAGAACAGGCAAAAATCGCAGAGGCAGCAGGTGCATGCGCAGTAATGGCGCTGGAACGTATTCCAGCTGATATCCGTGCAGCAGGTGGTGTTTCTCGTATGAGCGACCCTAAGATGATTAAGGGTATTCAGGAGGCTGTTTCTATCCCTGTAATGGCTAAGTGCCGCATCGGTCACTTCGCTGAGGCTCAGATTCTTCAGGCTATAGAAATCGACTATATTGACGAGAGCGAGGTGCTCTCTCCAGCTGATAATGTTTATCATATCGACAAGACTCAGTTCGACGTGCCATTCGTTTGTGGTGCCAAGAACCTGGGCGAGGCACTCCGCCGTATTGCTGAGGGTGCTACCATGATCCGTACCAAGGGTGAGCCAGGAACAGGTGATGTGGTTCAGGCTGTTACCCACATGCGTATGATGCAGAGCGAAATCCGCCGCCTGGTTTCTATGAGCGAGGATGAACTTTACGAGGCAGCCAAGCAGTTGCAGGCTCCTTACGACCTGGTGAAGTATGTTCACGAGAACGGCAAGTTGCCAGTGGTTAACTTCGCTGCCGGTGGTGTGGCTACTCCAGCTGATGCTGCCCTGATGATGCAGCTCGGTGCCGAGGGTGTATTCGTAGGTTCTGGTATCTTCAAGAGCGGTAACCCAGCTAAACGTGCCCAGGCTATCGTGAAGGCAGTTACCAACTACAACGACCCTAAGATGCTGGCTGAGTTGAGCGAGGACCTTGGCGAGGCAATGGTAGGTATCAATGAGCAGGAGATTGCTTTGCTCATGGCTGAAAGAGGTAAGTAATAATAAATGAGATAACGGATAAAAGCCCCTCCTGCACAAGAAGGGGCTTTTATATTAGATAAGTATGTTATGAGAATAGCTGTATTAGCTTTACAAGGCGCTTTTGCTGAGCACAGACAGAAGTTGGCTCAGTTGGGCGTGGATAGTTTCGAGGTTCGCCAGTTGAAGGATTGGGACCAACCTAAGGATGGCTTGATTATTCCGGGCGGTGAGAGTACCACCCAGGCGAAGCTCTTGAATGAACTGGGATTGATGGAGCCAGTGAAGGAGGCGATTGCTGCAGGTTTACCTGTTTATGGTACTTGTGCCGGTTTGATTCTTCTTGCCAAGAAGATTGAGGGCGAGCCTAGTCAGCGCATAGCTTCGATGGACATCACGGCTTTGAGAAATGCCTACGGTCGCCAGTTGGGCAGTTTCTACATCGAGGCTCCGATGAAGGGCATTGAGGGCAATATCCCAATGACATTCATCCGTGCTCCTTATATTAAAGAGGTGTGGGGTGATGCTGAGGTTCTGGCGGAGGTAGATGGCAAGATTGTGGCTGCCCGCCAGGGTAACCAGCTGGTTACCGCCTTTCATCCTGAACTGAACGAAAGCCTGGAGATTCATAAGTATTTTCTGGGAATGTGCAGCAAGTAGGCTTCATTCTGAGATGAAACTTATTTCGTTGGCCGATGAAACAGGCTTCATAGGCACATGAAGCTATATTGCAAAGTATCTTAGGATACATTGCCAAGTATCTTAAGATACATGAGCAAGTATCCTAAGATACTTTTTTATTGAATGTCTGATACTGTTATTGAAGGCTATTTCCGTCCCAGCAACCAGTCAATGGCCGACACAATGCGGATGCTTTTACCGTCAATCTTATAATCACGAGTGCTGGTAAAAGCAATGAGAGTCAACTTATCACAACGCAAGACAGAAGAGGCTCTGATGAGCGAATCCGTCTCTCGCTTGAAAGTTTTTTCTCCCTCTATATCGTAGGCTACCTGAATGAGTTCCACTGCCTTGTCTTGATTACATACAACGAAGTCGATTTCCTTAGAACGTGGACTCTCCTTGTAATAATAAATGTCCAAAAAAAAGTTTGTGCATCGGCGCAAAAGCTCAATGTAAACGACATTTTCCAAGCGCCACCCAATGTTCTCTGCTGCAAACGCATTGTCACGATTATTTTGAAGACCAGAATCTACGATATAAGCCTTGGCATTTCTGATGCGCTCCTTACTCTTGAAGGAATGCTTGGTGAGTAGTTGTATAAGGAAAGCTTGACGCAGATAATCCACATACTTCTTAACTGTTACATCCGACATGCTCAGGGCTTTTGCTAAATCATCATAATTTACCTCTTGGCAAACATTGTTAATAAGGTGGTTGGCTATCTTTCGCAAAGCATTAACGTTGCGTATGTTGAAACGGCGCTGTATATCCTTGGTAACGATGGCTTCCATCAAACTTTGTACATAGCCACGCTTGTTGCGCATATTTTGCATCTCAGGAAATCCTCCATCGGCGATGTAGTCCAAAAAGGCTCGCTTTCTTTCAGCGTCAGCCTTGGTAGTGATGCCAACAAGGTCAACATGATGAAACATGCAATATTCATAAAAGGAGAAAGGGAACAAGTGAATCTCATTGTAACGTCCCGTGAGATGAGTGGCAAGCTCGCCACTCAACAATTTTGCATTGCTGCCAGTCACCACTAAATGTAAATTGCTGCGGAGCAGACGATTGACAAATAAGTGCCATCCATCTACATCTTGAATCTCATCTAAAAATATATATTTGATATCCGTCCCATACACTTGATAGATGCAAGAGAGAACGGTATTCAAGTCTTCTGTTTTCAACTTAGCCAAGCGATCATCGTCAAAGTTGGCGTACCCGTATTTCACATGATGCTCCAATAAAACCTTATGACAAAGTGTTGATTTGCCACTTCGTCTCACACCGATAACCACTTGTGCAAGCGGACTATCTAATTCAAAAAGGCTTTCTTCATATCGGCCGACCCACTTTTGGGGTTCATAACTTTGAACATATTCCTGTTGCTCAGCCAAGACTTGCAATATCACTTTTTCATCTACCATAGTTGCTCTATTTGAGGATTATTTCTTATTTCGATTACAAAAGTATAATAAAATCTTTAAATCCAGTAGG
The DNA here is from genome assembly GCF_009494835.1 of Segatella copri. Lineage (GTDB taxonomy): Bacteria > Bacteroidota > Bacteroidia > Bacteroidales > Bacteroidaceae > Prevotella > Prevotella copri_F. The sequence goes on along the minus strand of NZ_VZBE01000006.1, from coordinate 52,887 downwards.
TTACGATGCTTAAACTTTGCTAAAATGCATATTTTCGTTCTCTAAACTTTGCTAAAATGCATATTTTCGTTCTTCAAACTTTGCTAAAATGCATATTAGGCATGAATGTTGTGTCTGGTACTTTTTTCCGATAAATGTTTGCCGTTTACAAATATTCATCGTATCTTTGCATTATGAAATCTTCGTTACGTAAAACTCATAATGATGTAAATGCTTATGGTACAGTTAAATCCTTTTGTATTTAAAAAGCTATTGCAGAGTTCATGTAGATGGGGCTGTGGGCCTGTTGAGTGAGCGAAACAATGTGCCTGAGTGAACTCAATGAGCCATCCGAATAAGCCTACTGATATGATTGAACAAGCTTACAAATACGACTGAGTAAGTGAAAGAATACGTTTGCTCAGGTTAAAGAAGTCGGAATATCAGGTTCAAGGAGGCTGTTTCTAAGAGATTCCCACTAGGCTCAGCAGCTCTGCTGAGCCTAGTCAGCAGGTCTGCCGACTGCAGTCAGCACATCTGCCGAGCCTAGTGGCAACACCCTATAATCGTACAACTACACACCTTTTAGTTGTACGATAATAACCGTTTATAACAACTCCGGAAGCTGGAAGAGCTTCACGCTGTTGCTGCCCTTGATGAGGATGTAATGGTCGTGAGGCTGGTTCGCCTTGAGCGCTTCCTTCACTTCCTCTACATTCTGGAACTTGCGGTAGCTGCATGGAATATCCTTGAACTCATCGCCCACCAGCCATACATTCTCCAGACCGGCTGCCTGCAACATGTCTACTACCTTCTGGTGCTCCTCGTGGCTCACTTCGCCGAGCTCGCCCATCTGTCCGAGAATCGCCATCTTATGAGGTACATCCATCACGCGGAAGTTCTCGATGGCGGCTGCCATGCTCGATGGGTTGGCATTGTAGGCATCCACCACCAGCTTGTTGTGCGCCGTCTCTTCCAATTGCGAACGGTTGTTGCTCGGGATGTAGTTCTCCAGGGCATGATCTATCTGCTGAGGCTTCACATCGAAATGAAGACCGATGGTGATGGCGGCAAGCATGTTGTCGATATTGTAAGAGCCGATGAGATGAGTCTGAACCTCATGCCAGTCGAAACTCTCGGTGCGCCAGCGGAACTTCAGGAAAGGAGCGCAGGAGATGACTTCTCCCCATACATCGCAGTTTTCATCCTTGCCGTAGGTGATGAGACGGTTGATGTTGCGCTGCTCAGCCATCTGCATCAGATGCTCGTTGTCTGCATTGATGAAGACGAGGGCATCGTTGGCTGCGAGGTAATCATAGAGCTCTCCCTTGGTCTTCTTCACGCCTTCGAAACTGCCGAATCCCTGCAGGTGGGCACGGCCTACGTTGGTAATCATACCGCAGGTTGGCTCCACGTATTCCACGAGTTTTCGGATGTCACCAGGATGGGAAGCACCCATCTCTACAACGGCAATCTCGTTTTCCGGAGAGAGACGGAAGAGCGTCTTTGGTACGCCTACATCATTATTGAAGTTACCCTGGGTGAACATCACGTTGAACTTCTCGCCGAGAACGGCAGAGACGAGTTCCTTGGTGGTGGTCTTGCCGTTGGTTCCGGTGATTCCTACTACAGGAATATCGAAGTGGCGGCGATGCTCACGGGCTAGTTCCTTGAAGGTGGTGAGGCAATCCTCTACGAGGATGTAGCGCTCGTCGCCTTCCTTGGCATACTCTTTTTCATCTACAATCACATAGGCACAGCCTTTCTCCAAAGCCATGTCGGCAAACTTGTTGCCATCAAACGATGCGCCCTTCAAAGCCAGGAAGATGCTGCCCTCTGGGCAGTCGCGGCTGTCAGTGGTAATCACTGGGTGCGCTTGGTAAATCTGATAGAGTTCTGAAATATCCATAGTCTATAACTGTTATTTTGGGTGCAAAAGTAATCTAAATTATGGACATAACAAACAATTTTCCCAAAAAATGATGGTAATCTCGAATATTCTTTCTATTTTTGCAGAAATATTCGATGAATCTTTAGAAAGTGAGGCTCTTTATGGGTAGTAGAGATGAAAAAGATAAAACGAAAGTAAGGAAGGAAAAGCTGGCAGGCTATTTCTTTAATTTATCTCAGTTGACGTTTACTGGAACTGGGGTTGGTGGTATTGCTCCAATTCTGCAAGGAGAGTTTGGAGTTAAAAATTATGTAGTAATTATATTTGGTATAGTAATGACCTTCATTTTTGCGGGCATTGCTAATCGAATTTTAAAATATTAAGTTATGGAAGTTTACAATGGACTCTTGTTTTTCTTTGTGATTGGAACAATCATAGGTGGAAGCTTTCTTGCCTGGACTTACACAAAGCCAGGTAAAAAGTGGCTTAAGGAATTGTAGAATTATGAGCTATTTGGCATTGTTTTTTTTAGTATGCTCGATTTTTAGTCTTGGTTTTATTGCTTGGACTTATACTAAGTCGGGTGAAAAGTGGCTTAAAGAATTGTAGAATCATGAGCTATTTAGCATTATTTTTTATGATAACTTCTATTGTTGTTATTGCTCTTATAGCTTGGAGTTATACAAAGCCTGGTAAAAAGTGGCTTAAGGAGTTATAATCCGATGGAATATACAATTAATATCAAGGGGCGCTTGATGGATTTGAGTACCCCTCAGGTGATGGGCATCCTGAACGTTACGCCCGACAGTTTCTACTCTGGCAGTAGAAAACAGACAAAAATGGAGATAGCTCAGAGAGCTAATCAGATTATAGAAGAAGGTGGAAGCATCATTGATGTGGGCGCTTTCTCCACCCGTCCCGGTGCCGATGAAGTATCGGAAGAGGAGGAGGGAAGACGCCTGAAGTTCGCTCTCGACATCGTTCGCAGGGAACAACCGGATGCTGCCGTCTCCGTAGATACCTATCGCCCAACTTTGGCACGTAAGTGTATCGAGGAGTGGGGAGCTGACATCATCAACGATGTATCAGAAGGTGGAATCACAGGCATCGCCAATGTGCCGCTGAAGCAGAGACAGGAGGAATATCCTGAAATGTTCCGGGTGGTGGGCGAACTGAAGGTACCTTATATATTAATGTCGGTGCAGCCTACGCTCGAAACGATGATGAAGGGCTTTGCCAGAGAGGTACAGCAGTTGCGCGACCTGGGAGCCAAGGACATCATCCTCGACCCGGGCTTCGGCTTCGGCAAGAATCTCATCCAGAATTATCAGATTTATAATGAGATGGAGAAGTTGAACGTGATGGAACTTCCTGTTCTGGTAGGCATCTCCCGCAAGAGTATGATATACAAGCTGTTGGGTGGAGATGCTACGACATCGCTCAATGGAACTTCCGTTCTCGACTCCATCGCTCTGATGAAGGGCGCCAGCATCCTCAGAGTGCACGATGTAAAAGAAGCAGCTGAGGCTGTGAAGATAATAGAAGCAATGAAGGAGGGACGCACATGATAGAATTTGGCATCAAAGACTTTCTCGATATTCTCCTGGTAGCCTCGCTGCTGTTCTATGTTTATCGTCTGATGAAGGAATCGCGCTCACTGAACATCTTCGTGGGCATCATGCTTTTCGTACTTATCTGGCTCTTTGTGAGTCAGATACTGGAAATGCGTCTGCTGGGTTCTATCCTGGATAAACTGGTGAGCGTGGGAGTCATCGCCCTCATCGTCATCTTCCAGGAGGATATCCGTAGATTCCTCTATGAGATAGGTTCGCAGAAAGGTATGCGCCGGCTGGTTCGCTTCTTCCACTCCAGCAAGGAGAGCCAGAAGGAGGCTAACAAGGAGACCATCATGCCGATTGTGATGGCGTGTATGAGTATGGCGAAGAAATACGTAGGTGCTCTTATCGTTATAGAGCGAGGTGTTCCACTGAAGGACATCATGGATACGGGTGAGGAGATAGACGCCAAGATTAACCAGCGGCTGATAGAGAATATTTTCTTCAAGAATTCGCCGCTTCATGATGGAGCCATGGTGGTGAGCAATAAGCGCATCATGGCAGCCGGATGTATTCTGCCTGTGAGTCATAACCTCGATATTCCGAAGGAACTGGGACTCCGCCATCGTGCCGCTCTCGGAATATCACAGAGCAGTGATGCCATCGCCGTCATCGTATCCGAGGAGACCGGACGAATCAGCGTGGCCATCAAGGGCGAGTTCAAACTCCGACTCTCTGCCGAGGAACTGGAAAGCATCCTTACTCTGGAAATGATATAAGTTAAGTGAAGAGCGAAGAACGAAGAGTGAAGAATTCAATAGTGAAGAACGAAGAATTCTTCACTTTTCCTACTACGTAAACCTTTACGATATGAATAATCTGTTGATTTAGCTTTTTTTACACATTTTAGTAGCTGCTATTTCAAAGAAAATGTGTACTTTTGCAAAGTCGATGTGGCAAAAAGGCGAAAAACAAGATAACATCGCCTAACACTTTGACAGATCTACTTAGGAAACAACAAAATATATAAAATATTAAAAAGTAAAATGGATTTATTACAGCAAATCGTAGCTCGCGCTAAAGCTGACAAGCAGCGCATCGTGCTCCCTGAAGCAGAAGAGGAGCGTACATTGAAAGCAGCCGATAAAGTTTTGGCTGATGATCTCGCAGACATCATCCTCATCGGTAACCCTGCCAATATTAAGAATCTCGCTGCTCAGTGGGGTCTTAACAACATCGACAAGGCTACTATCGTTGATCCACAAAACAACCCTAAGACTGAGGAGTATGCTGAGAAGCTCGCTGAACTTCGCAAGAAGAAGGGCATGACCGTTGAGCAGGCTCGTGAACTCGTAACTAAGAACAACCTCTATCTCGGTTGTATGATTATCAAGACTGAGGGCGCTGACGGTCAGATTTCTGGTGCATTGAGCACTACTGGCGATACTCTCCGTCCAGCTCTTCAGATCATCAAGTGCACTCCAGGTATCACTTGCGTAAGTGGTGCTATGTTGCTCATCACAGACCAGAAGCAGTATGGTCAGGATGGCATTGTAGTAATGGGTGACGTTGCTGTAACTCCAAACCCTACAGCAGACCAGCTTGCTCAGATTGCCTATACTACAGCTCATACAGCTCAGTCAGTGGCAGGTATTACTGATCCACAGATTGCCATGTTGAGCTTCTCTACAAAGGGTAGCGCAAAGGATGCTATCAACAAGGAGACTGGCAAGAGCGTTTATATTATTGACAAGGTAAAGGATGCCGTAGCGATTGCTAAGGAGAAGTTCCCAGAGCTTCATCTCGATGGTGAACTTCAGGCAGATGCAGCCCTCGTTCCTGAGGTAGCTGCCAAGAAGGCTCCAGGTTCTGACGTAGCTGGTAAGGCTAACGTATTGGTAGTTCCAAACCTCGAGGTTGGTAACATCGGCTACAAGCTCGTTCAGCGCTTGGGTGGTGCCATCGCTATCGGTCCTATCCTTCAGGGTATTGCCCGTCCTGTTAACGATCTTTCTCGTGGTTGCTCTGTAGATGACATCTACTACATGGTAGCCATCACAGCTTGCCAGGCACAGGACGCTAAGAAGGCTTAATTCAACATTCAACATTTAACATTCAACATTTAACATTATGAAAGTATTGGTTCTGAACTGTGGTAGTTCATCTATCAAGTACAAATTATATAATATGGACGATGAGTCTGTATTGGCACAGGGTGGTGTAGAGCGTATCGGTCTTGATAACGCTTTCATCAAGGTGAAATTGCCTAACGGCGAGAAGAAGCAGATCATGCACGACATGCCTGACCACAAGGAAGGTGTGAACTTCGTGTTCAAGTGCTTGCTCGACCCGGAAATCGGCGCAATCAAGGATTTGAAAGAAATTGACGCTGTAGGACACCGTGTCGTACAGGGTGGTGACAAGTTCAAGGAGAGCGTTATCGTTGACAAGAGCGTAGAGGATGGTATCGAGGAACTTTGCGACCTCGCTCCTGTTCACAACGCAGGTCACCTGAAGGGTATCCGTGCCGTTGACTCATTGATGCCTGGCACTCCTCAGGTTTGCGTATTCGACAACGCATTCCACAGCACAATGCCTGACTACGCTTACCTCTATGCAATTCCTTACGAGTTGTACGAGAAGTATCACGTACGCCGTTATGGTTTCCACGGAACATCTCACCGTTATGTTTCTAAGCGTGTTTGCGAGATTCTCGGTCTCGACCAGAACAACTCTAAGATCATCACTTGCCACATCGGTAACGGTGGCTCTGTAGCTGCTGTATTGAATGGTAAGGTATTGGATACTTCAATGGGCTTGACCCCATTGGCTGGTTTGATGATGGGTTCACGTTGTGGTGACATCGATGCTTCTGCCGTTACCTACTTGATGGAGAAGTTGAACATGAAGCCACAGGAGATGGCTGACTTCCTGAACAAGAAGAGTGGTGTGCTCGGTATTACAGGTATTTCTTCTGATATGCGCGACATCGAGAATGCTGCCAACGAGGGTAACGAGAAGGCTCAGTTGGCTCTCCGTATGTATGAGTATCGCATCAAGAAGTACATTGGTGCTTACACTGCAGCTATGGGTGGCGTTGACGCTATCGTATTCACAGCTGGTGTTGGTGAGAACCAGACCGACCTGCGCGAGGAAGCTTGCAAGAACCTGGAGTATCTTGGCATCAAGATTAACAAGGAAGTTAATGACAAGGTTCGTGGTGAGGAAGCTATCATCTCTACTGACGACAGTAAGGTGAAGGTAGTAGTAGTTCCTACCGACGAGGAGATTGTTATCGCTCGCGATACAATGGAGTTGGTTGCTAACAAGTAATCATACGCTATATATAATAAGGTGAAGACTAGAAACATAAGTGAATGGTCTTCACCTTTTTAAATTTTTAGAATTATGAAAACAAAGATTGTAACTTTCGGAGAAATATTGCTTAGGATTTCTAAGCCTGGTTATCAACGTTTATTTCAGGGACATCATATGTTTGGCAATTATGGTGGCAGTGAGGCTAATGCAGCCATCTCTTTGGCTTATTTAGGCGATAATGTAGAGTATGTAACCCGTGTGCCATACGGTGAGATGGGTGAGGCGGCGTTGATGCATCTCAGAGAGTACGGTCTGAATGTTTCTCATGTTGTGCGTGGCGGCGAACGTCTCGGAACTTATTATTTCGAAGAAGCAGTAGCTATGCGCAATTCCCGTGTGGTTTACGACCGCAAAAATTCTTCTTTCTATACGCTGAAGCGCGGAATGGTGAAATGGGAAAAGGTGCTGGCTGATGCTGCCGTATTCCATTGCTCCGGCATTACCTGTGCTATCAGCCGCGATGCGATGGAATCAACTATGGATGCCATCAAACTTGCTGTTTCTGACGGGTTGACCATTGCCTGCGACATCAATTACCGTAAGAATCTCTGGGGATATGGTCTGGAGCCTCATGATGTGCTATTCCAGATGATGCAGTATAGCGACATCATCTTTGGTGACCAGAATGAGTGGGAGATAGCCAGCGGTGTGCCTCATATTCCTTTCGAGGCTTTGGATGCAGACTATGAAATTGACAAGGAGGCTTATCAGAAGTATTTCTGCAAGATGCATCAGCTCTTCCCTAAGTGTAAGAAGATGGTGATGGCGGTAAGAAATCAGATTGCCAGCAGTCATCATACCTTGAGCGGCTTGCTCTATGATGCTGTAGAAGATCAGCTCTATACTACAAGAATCTATGATATTGAGCCGATTGTTGATCCGATGGGTGTAGGTGATGCCTTTATTGCTGCCTATATTCATGCCCATCAGAAGTGGGGCGACAAGAACCAGTATTGCCTGGATTTCTCACTGTCAGCAAGTGCGATAAAGAATACGGTTCCGGGTGATCAGAATCTGGTTACAGAAGAAGAAATCATCAATAACATGACTTCTTCAGGAGGTCGCATACAGCGATAACAATAAAGGGCAGCTCATAAAGCTGCCCTTTATTGTTATGGTTGGCTTTCGCCTTCCACATATTCTTCCATAAACATGTGTTCGCCATCAAACACGGCATAGGTGAACTGCCATATCCAGTCGCCCAGAATCATCAGTCGGGTCTTTTTGCTCAACATCAGATCCAGTTCGATGTGACGATGGCCGAACATGAAGTAATCTATATCCTTGTGACCTTGCATATACTGTTTGGCAAAGCGTACCAGGAACTCCTTCTTTTCGCCCATATAAGGCTCTTCCTTTCCGTCAGCACGTTTCAGTCGGCTATGCTTAGCCCAGTTCAAGCCCAAAGCCATTCCCCAGCGAGGATGAATCGCATTAAGGAGGCGTTGGCAAGTATGATTCTGGAACATTCTTTTCAGAAACTTGAATTTCTTGTCTGGGTCACCCAGTCCGTCTCCATGAGCCAGATAGAATACTTTATCGTATATTTCTACGGTCTGAGGCTTGTAATGTACGGTAACGCCACACTCTTCCTCCAGGTAGCCATAGGTCCAGAGATCGTGGTTACCCGTAAAGAAATGTACTTCCACTCCCATATCGGTCAACTCAGAGAGTTTGCCTAAGAAGCGTGTGTAGCCTTTTGGTACGACATATTTATATTCGTTCCAAAAGTCAAACATGTCACCCAAGAGATAAACTGCCGCAGCCTTCGTCTTGATGCTGTCCAGGAAACGGACCAGGCGGCGTTCTTGCATGCGGGCATGCGGAATGGCTAATGAGCCAAGGTGCGCATCTGAGAGGAAATATACATTTTTCATAAGCGATTCTATTTAAATGAAGAGTGAAGAATGAAGAGTGAAGAATTCAACAGCTTTGTCTTTATTCAAAGCCGAGTTCTACGCGAGCTTCCTCGCTCATCATACTCTGATCCCAAGCTGGTTCGAATACCAGGTTCACATTGGCTGATTTTACGCCTTCTACGCTGTCTACTTTGGTTCTTACATCCTCCAGGATGAAGTCGGCAGCAGGACATGAAGGGGCTGTGAAGGTCATGTCGAGATCTACGGTGGCATCGTCCTTTACATCTATTTTATAAATCATACCGAGGTCCCAGATGTTGACAGGAATCTCTGGGTCGTAAACGGTCTTAAGCACATCTACGATCTTTTCTTCTATCTTTGTCTTTTCTTCTTGTGTCATAATAATCTTTGTTTTTTGCCTACAAAGATAATAATTATTGCAGACAAAACAAAAAGAAAAGCTGTTTTTTTCTTGCAGAAGGTCTAATATACCCCAAATAGACTACAATTTACCTTTGTCGTGATATGAATAAAAGGCACCATCGGTTATGATGACATGGTCCATAAAGAAGAGGCGCATGATTTCGCAGGCTTTGGCAATCTTCTGGGTAAGTACATCATCGGCTTTGCTTGGCTGAGGATTGTTGCTGGGATGATTGTGGCAGAAGGCGATAATGGTAGCGTTGTTGAGCACCGCTTCTTTGATGATAAGACGGATGTCGGTTGCCGTTTCTGTAATGCCGCCTTTTGAGATGCAGCTCGCTTTGATGAGCTTGAAGTTCTGGTTCATCATCAGGAGCCATGCTTCCTCTGTGTCTAAATCCTGCATCTTCGGAAGCATATAGTTGTAGATGGCAAGGGATGAGCCTAAGTCGGGACGTGTGCCAATCTTATCGAGAGCACGGCGCTTGCCCAGTTCGCAGGCTGCAAGGATGGTGATGGCTTTGGCGGGTCCCATTCCTTTATATTGCGTCAGTTCTCTGATGGACTTCTTTCCTAGCTGGTTCAGGTTGTTGTCGCAATCCTTCAGAATGCGTTTCATCAGGTCTACGGCACTTTCGTCAGTAGATCCCGAACCAATCAGAATACCTAAGAGCTCGGCATTGGATAAAGCTGAGGCTCCCAAACGCTCCAGTTTCTCGCGGGGCTTGTCTTCTTCTGCCCAATTGGCAATGGTTAGTTTCTCTGCCATAATAATAACTGATTAGTAGATTATTATTGGCTTCTCTTTTGGCGGGGAAGTCTTATTTGTAGAAAGTCTTGTTGTATGCGCTGAATTCGCTCTGTCCCAGTACGCATCTCTTCCACCATGCAGAAAGGAATCCGCATCCGTAACCCATCAGCTGTGTGAAGGCAGCGCGAATGCTCAGCAAGCCTATCTTCACGCTGTGATTCTCTCTGCTGCTGTCGATAAACAGTGCGATGGTATAGAGAATGATGCCGGCGAGACCGATGCAGCCCAATGCTGCCATCGCATTGCCCAAGGTCGGGAATACGTGAACGGTGCCAAGCATGTATGGCAGGAAGCCGAAGAAGAGCAGAAGCAGCGTGCCTATTACGCCCACGGTGAAGACCATAGGGAGGAGATGCACGAGCTTGAGGCTCTCTGGATATTTCTTGTAGAGATTGATGCGGGCGATGCCACTGTTGTAGACCTGTCGCCAGAACTTGCGGAAGTCGGTGCGGCGCTTATGCCATACCCATGCTTCAGGGAACAGACGGCAACGGCAGCCTGCCTTGAAGATACGGATAGAGAAATCAATGTCCTCACCGAAACGCATATTGGAAAAGCCATTCAACCTGAGATAAACATCCCTGCGGATGCCCATGTTGAATGAACGGGGATAGAACTTATCCATCTTCTTCTTTCCGCCACGGATGCCACCGGTGGTAAAGAAAGAAGTCATGGAATAAGAAATGGCTTTCTGAGTATCTGTAAATGATGAGTGCGCCTTGTCGGGACCGCCGAAAGCATCGGCTGGCTCACGGCTCAACTCATCACTTACAGCCTTCAGATAGCCCTCTGGCAAGACCACGTCGCTATCGAGTATCAGAAGATACTCACCCTTGGCGCGCTCGGCACCATAGTTGCGACTCTGGCCCGGACCAGAGTTCTCCTTATAGTAATAATGTATATCCATCATGTGCTCATATCGCTTGCACACCTCCTCGCAGGGAGTCTGTGAGCCATCCTCAACGATGACAACTTCGAAGTCTTTCTCTGATTGATGAGTCAGACTCTCTAAAAGTTCGTCCACTTCGTCAGGACGATTAAATACAGGTACTATGATGGAATATTTCATTCTTCTTACTATTAAGGGTTAGTTTTACTCAATAAGAGCACAATCTTCCTGTTGGAGGATGTATTACTCGCTTACACGACCGAGGTAGCTACCGTCACGGGTGTCGATCTGGATAGTCTCGCCTTCGTTGACGAACAAAGGAACACGAACCTCAGCACCAGTCTCCAATGTAGCAGGCTTTGTAGCGTTGGTAGCAGTATTACCCTTTACACCTGGCTCAGAGTGAGTAATCTTCAAAGTAGTCTTCACTGGCATTTCAGCCAAGAGGATAGTACCATCAGTTGTATCAGTAACCACCTCAACAACGTCACCCTCCTTCATGTACTGGCCACCAGTAACGTTCTCCTTAGCGATAGGCACCTGCTCGAAAGTCTCCTGGTTCATGAAGATGCAACCAGTAGCGTCCTCGTAGAGGTACTGGTAAGGACGGCGCTCAACGCGAACATCCTCCAATTTGAAACCTACCTGGAATGTACGTTCCAATACACGACCGTCGGCAACATTCTTCAATTTTGTGTTCATTACGGTGTTACCTTTACCTGGCTTTCTGTGCTGAAAGTCGATGCAAACCCATACTTTGCCATCCATGCGGATGCAAGTACCAATCTTAATTTCCTGTGAATTAATCATTTCTTGTTTATCTTGAATGTTATTACAATAATCTCAAAATCGAGTGCAAAGTTACGGCAAAAACATGAAAAATCAAAGGAAATATCGAAAAAAACATAAATATTTAAGCTAAATTTGGTAGTTTTCTTGGTTATTTCAGAAAATATGCGTAATTTTGCAGCCCAAAAAGGGCGTGTTTTGCACTTTTGTGAAGAATATTAATTAAAAAATAAATAAGAAAAATGAAAAGAACATTTCAGCCTCACAATCGTCGTCGCGTAAACAAGCATGGTTTCCGTGAGCGTATGGCAACTAAGAATGGTCGTCGCGTATTGGCTTCTCGCCGTGCTCATGGCCGTAAGAAGTTAACTGTATCTGACGAGCACCACGGAAAGTAATTCCGAGGAAAGATTCGTCTGTTGACGATGACATTAAAAGCAGCAAGGATGTATTCTTTGCTGCTTTTTGTTGTTTATAACGCCCCTTCCTTTTCAGAGATTGCTCTTTTGGGAACAAAGATGTTTTGTTTTTATATCATAAAATAGGTGGTGAGAGTGCAAAAACTTTCCTTTTTATTTTGTTCTTCCCCCAAATACTTGTATCTTTGCACCAAAAAATAATATATGACTTCATCAGAGTTTATAAATAAGTTTAAGAGTAAGTACCTTTGGGGGAATATCGGTGCCATGATTCTGGTGCTGGTGTTGCTCTGTGTCGGTGTCAAGTATGGCATCGATATCTATACCCATCATGGTGAGGCCATCCGTGTGCCGGATATTCGATATAAGAATATCGATGATGCTACACATATCCTCGACGATGCGGGATTGGAAATTGTTGTAACGGATACGGGATATGTCCGCTCTTTGCCGCCTGATGTCATTCTGGAGCAGACTCCGGTTTTCGGAGAAGTGGTAAAGTCGGGACATGTTATCTATGTTACCATCAATTCTGATCATTCTCCACGTATCACCATTCCTGATGTCATTGACAACAGTTCGTTGCGAGAGGCAATGGCTAAACTTACTGCTATGGGATTCAAACTGGGTACACCTGAATATATTCCTGGCGAAGAGGATTGGGTTTATGGTATCCTCGTTAAGGGTAAGCATGTTGTAGCTGGTGATAAGGTTTCTATCGATGATGTGCTTGTCATACAGGTTGGTAATGGTAAACGGAGCGTTGATGATTCTATCGATGTGGTAGATCCAGTTTATCACGGCGAAGAAGATGTGATGGAAGGCGAAGGTGACATGAGCGGAGAAACTCATGAAGACAACTTCGAGGTAGTTCCTGGAACGGAAGCCACAGAGCCTGCTCCTTCGCATGAGCACCACCAGAAGGAAGTGGTGGAGTAGGAGAAATGAAAAGTGAAGAGTGAAGAATTCAATAGTAATACGAATGATATTTTTAGATTATATATATAATAAGGTATATGCTCCTGTAGAGGATGACTTCGGGTTTGATGATGCAGGAGATATGGACGAACTGGATGATGAACTCCAGGTGGAGGAAGGAAACGCTGCTTCTGGTGAAGGAGGAGATGAACTCTATGAGCACTGGAAGGTTCAGGTGGATGCTAACCAGGATCCGGTGCGTATCGATAAGTACCTGGCTGATAAGATGGCCTATCAGAGCCGTAACCGTATTCAGCAGGCTGCTGATGCCGGATTCATCCATGTCAATGGTAAACCGGTAAAGAGCAACTATAAGGTGCGCCCTAATGATCTGGTTACTCTGATGCTCGACCGTCCTCGTCATGAAACGAGTATCAAACCTGAAGAAATCGCTATCAATGTGGTTTATGAAGACGACCAGCTGATGGTGGTCAACAAGGAAGCAGGTATGGTGGTGCATCCGGGTGCGGGCAACTTTCATGGAACCTTGATTCAGGCGGTAGCCTGGCATTTAAGGGATATGCCTGAGTTTGATGCCAATGATCCGGAAGTGGGCTTGGTGCATCGTATCGATAAAGATACCAGCGGACTGCTCGTTGTGGCAAAGACTCCTACGGCAAAGACCGCTTTAGGTAAGCAGTTCTTCAACAAGACTACCCATCGCAGTTACAATGCGCTCGTTTGGGGCAATATTGTAGAAGATGAAGGTCGCATAGAAGGCAATATCGGCCGTGATCCGAAGAACCGCCTCCGTATGAAGGTCTTCGATCCGGACAGCGGAATAGGCAAGACGGCGGTTACGCATTACAAGGTGTTGGAGCGTTTCGGTTATACCACCTTGGTGCAGTGTGTGCTTGAAACAGGCCGTACCCATCAGATTCGTGCTCACATGAAGCATATCGGTCATCCGCTCTTTATGGACGAAACGTATGGCGGAACAGAGATTCTGAGAGGTCAGCGCAGTAGCAGCTACAAGGCATTTATCCAGAACTGCTTCAAACTCTGTCCGCGTCAGGCTCTCCATGCCAAGACACTCGGCTTCGTGCATCCTACAACCAAGCAGCAGATGGATTTTGACAGTGAGTGGCCGGAAGATTTTAGACAATTAATAGAAAAGTGGCGCGGCTTCATCGCTGGCACCACACAAGATACATTCAAAAATATTTAGTAATTATGGAAAATAGCAAGAGAACGATAGCCATCGTATGCGGTGGTGATTCTTCTGAGCACGACGTATCATTGCGCTCAGGACAGGGTTTGTACTCTTTCTTTGATAAAGAGCGCTACAATATTTATCTCGTCGATGTGAAGGGCACCGACTGGCATGTTGCTTTGGATAATGGTGAGACTATCGAGATTGACAAGAACGATTTTTCTTTCGTTATGAACGGCAAGCATGTCTATTTCGATTATGCTTATATCACCATCCACGGACAGCCTGGTGAGAATGGTGTGATGCAGGGCTACTTCGACCTCATCCATCTGCCATACTCTACAAGCGGTGTTCTGGTAGAGGCAATGACTTTTGATAAGTATGTGCTCAATAATTATCTGCGCGGTTTCGGTATAAACGTAGCAGACAGTATCTTGCTCCGTCGCGGTGAAGCTTATGATGAAGAAGAGATTGCCAAGCGTATCGGTATGCCTTGTTTCGTAAAGCCTGCTGCTGACGGCAGTAGCTTTGGTGTGAGCAAGGTGAAGAATGCTGACCAGCTGGCTCCAGCCCTCCGTGTGGCTTTCATGGAGAGCAATGAGGTAATGATCGAGGGCTTCCTTGATGGAACAGAGATTTCACAGGGTATCTACAAGACAGCCGAGAAGACCGTTGTGTTGCCAGCTACAGAGGTGGTGACCACCAACGAGTTCTTCGATTACGATGCCAAGTATAACGGTCAGGTACAGGAAATCACTCCAGCCCGTCTCTCTCCAGAGACTGCAGAAGAGGTTGCCAAGACCACATCCCGCATCTACGACATTCTTCATGCCAACGGTATCATCCGTATCGACTATATCATCTCTAAGGATAAGGATGGTAAAGACAAGGTGAACATGCTGGAGATCAATACCACTCCAGGTATGACCGTTACCAGTTTCATTCCTCAGCAGGTTCGTGCAGCAGGTCTTGATATCAAGGATGTGCTCAGCGAAATTGTGGAGAATCAGTTCTAGAATAACAAACTCATATATGGTTCTGCGATTTTTTCGCAGAGCCATATATATATTAATAGGTATATATTATGAATATCCCTCAAGAATTTGATACCATCCGTCCTTGGGAGCCTGAAGATCTCCCAGAGGTATTCGACCGTTTGCTTTCTAACGATCAGTTTAAACAAGTGCTTGCCTATCTCTATCCACAAGTACCTTTCGAGATGATTGCCCAGAAGTTGAAGGCATGTAAGACCAATCTGGATTTCCAGTTGGCTTTTGCTTACGATTTTGTTCATGGCATTCTGAAAAAGGCAGCAACAGGCTGCGAGATGGATTGCACATCGCTCGATAATACCCGTAATTATACTTTCATCAGTAATCACCGTGATATCGTGCTCGATTCAGCCATCCTCGATGTCCTTCTTATCGATAACGGGTTTAAGACCACCTGTGAGATTGCCATCGGTGATAATCTCCTTTCTCTTCCTTGGGTCAAGGACCTGGTACGTGTCAACAAGGCGTTTATCGTAGAGCGTGCCCTGAGCATGCGACAGATGCTGATGTCGAGCAAGCGTCTTTCTGACTATATGCATTTCGCCATCAAGGAGAAGAACGAGAACATCTGGATAGCCCAGCGCGAGGGTAGGGCCAAGGACAGTAATGACCGCACCCAGAAGAGTATTCTGCAGATGATGTCGATGGGCGGTGAGGGTAGCATTATCGACCGCCTGAAACAGCTTCATCTTGTACCGCTCTCTATCAGTTACGAATATGATCCATGCGATTTCCTGAAGGCAAAGGAGTTCCAGCAGAAGCGCGATAATGCCGATTGGAAGAAGGGACCAATGGATGATCTGGTAAGCATGCAGACCGGTATCTTCGGTTATAAGGGTCATGTGCATTATCATGCAGCTCCATGTCTTGATGATTATCTGGACAGTCTTGATCCTGATATGCCTAAGCAGGATATATATAATAAGGTAGCCGCCTACATGGATGAGCAGATATTCAAGAACTACCGCCTCTATCCTGGCAACTATGTGGCTCTTGATTTGCTTGAAAACTCAACAGCTCATCAGGCAGAATATACTGCCGAAGATAAGGCAAAATTTGAAAAATATATGGCTGGTCAGCTTGCGAAAATTGACCTTCCAAATAAGGATGAAGCTTACTTGAGAGAGAGAATTCTCGAGATGTATGCCAATCCAGTACGTAATTACCTTGCTGCTCAATAGCGGCAAGGTAATACTTTTTCTGTTTGATGATGTTGGAAACTGTTATTATCAGCCTGTTTTAATCAGACTCCTAATTGGTAATTCATAAGCTGTTTACGACAGACAGTTAACTGGCAAACCACAGACAGCCTACTGGCGCTATAGCCGCTAGTGGACTGTTCGCCTAGAACAGCCTTCCCCAATGCCTTTGTTTCGTTTTTATGCGAAGCTTACGAAGAAATACTCTTCACTCTTCACCTTTCGCTCGGAATCCCCTGTGTTTATCGGCATTCCAGGCGGTGAAGAGTATTCGGGCACTCTTCACCTACTCTTCACCACTCTTCACCTCTCTGTTTCGGCGGATTTGCGTATCTTCTTACGCCTCGATGCCTCGTGCCTAGGTGAAGAGTGGTGAAGAGTGGGTGAAGAGTCGCCGATAACTCTTCACCCTTTGAAACGCCCTGTTTATGGGCGTTTCAGGGCATAAGGTGAAGAGTGAAGAGTTCAAATGTATATGTATAGAAAACGCTCCTGTTGCAATATGGTAACAGGAGCGTTTTTTGTTTTTTCTTATTTGAACTTTTCAGCTTCTTGCTTCATCACATTCTCTATATCGATGGCATCGAATGGAACGGGACCGCGGCTCAACTCCGGTATGTTGAAACTCTTCAGGCAATCATCGTAGAAGGTTGGTTCCCTCTGTGGAAGAACAAAAGGCTTGTGAGCCTTGCCCTGGCGGTCTACATAGCAGAAGTAAGGCTTGCCGTAAAGTCCGTCGTCACGTTTGCTGGCAAAGACAAACCATCTGCCGGTATGCGACCAACTGTGGTAGGTATCGCTCTTCTCGCTGTTTACCATGCTGAGGCTATCCACTTTTCCTGTCTGCAAGTCCATCATATAGAGGTCAGCCTCGGGATGCCAGATAGGGAAGGTGCCGTAATCGGCTACCGTAAAGAGACAGTATCTGCCGTCAGGACTTATCTTAGGATGGCAGACAGAACGCTCCCTGTAAAGAGTATCTATATTGGTTCCGAAACTCCCGGTCTTTTCATCGAATGGGATGCGCACTAGCGAATATTTCAATCCCTTCAGATTCGTACTTTCAAGTCCCTTCCTGTCGGCTGCGCAGTAATAAACGTATTTCCCGTCCGGTGAGAAAGTAGGAAATGTCTCCAGATGTGTACTGTCGGAGGTAAGCGGTGAGGAGATGATGCGGTTGTTGTCTAGATCGGCTACATATACATCGCTCTTCGAATCATATACTTCCAGTCGCTTGTCGGCGTTGGCATGAAAGGCTGGAATGATGATGTTGGTAGAGAAGGTGACGTATTTGCCCGATGGACTGAAACAGTAATATACACTTGAAGAAATCATGTTGGCGTTCTTCAGGTTCAGCTTGCGCAGCTTGCCATTGCGGTTAAGAATGGCTCCTCCGCCTTCACCTCTTATATATACCATACTGAGGTTGGAATCCTGGTTACCAAAAGCATGACAGTTCATACAGCGGTTTTCCTGCAGATTGTGGTCGGCGAGAATCTTCTCCTGCCAATTCTCTATGCAGCGTTGCTTAATCTGTATCTTGTTCCATACTTCGTAATCGGGTTCTATCAGTCGGTAGGTGAGATAAGCATCCAGACTGTCGCCCACTACCTGCCAGGTGAAGGGTCTGAACGCCGTCCATTCTCCCTCATTGCTCTTTGAATATATCTGAACTTTGATATTCTTGCCCACAGCCTTTTGCAGGAAAGCCTTCCAGTCGTCCATATCAAATTTCAGATTCTGGCTGTTGCTGGTGGCAGTAAGAGTGTTGGCAGCATCGTTGGCATCTGCTCCCTCAATCGTGAGTGTGGTTTCGATGTTGGTAAGGTTCTTGTCGCGTATCTCGAAGTTGAGAGGAGCGATATTGACCGGAATCGTTACATCGGTATAATCGGGGTACATGTTGGGCAGATGGTCTACCTGCTCAGCATTCTCGTGAGTCTGGGCACATGAGGCGAGCAACAGTATGCCCGTCATGGCACTGTATAGGATATTCTTGTATTTCATTTTTCTTCTTTAATAAACAGTTAGCGTCAATTATTTCCTCAGTTGATGTTCAACTTAGGCACCTCTGCCTTGTCGAAGTAATACCAGTAGGTATCGCTGAATGCCTGGTTGCCCCGTTCTTCATTATACTGATGGAAACGCTGCAGAATATCTTGACGCTTGATATATTTGGCCCATTCTTCCGGCTTAGCCTTGGTTCCTGCCAGATAAATCATGAGAGCCTCCTGGTACAGGCGTTCGTAGGAACCATTTTTCAGTTTGAGACAATAAGTATCATAATCCCGCTTGAAGGTTTTCATGTCTTTCAGGAGGAGATCGCTGCAGAGCATGTAGTCGATGGCGATTTTGTTGTTTGGATTACTTTCTGCCAGTTCGCACATGATAGTGTGGCAATTCTCGTTCAGTCGTAGCGTATCCTTCCGGTTGATGAACGGACGCTTTTCGATGTATTGCTGCAGGAGAGCTTTTTCATCGGCAGTTGCTTTTCTGCCAAGTGAGGAGAAGGCACGGTTTGCCCATCTGCTCCATACGAAGGTCTTTTGCAGGATACGGAGATATTTGCGGGTTGCTGCGTAGTCGCCCTTTACCAGATTGATTTCGGCAAGTCGCTTTACCATTCTGATATTCCGGTTGTTCGGAGAGCAGACATTGGCAAGCATTGTGGCACGTTCGCAGAAAGTCATGTCACCCAGAACCCAATACAGTTCGTTCAGGGTCTTGATGGTGAGGGTTGGGGTGTCTGGTCCCAGTTTATCGAATGTACCCAGGTTGTTGTTCTGGAATCTCAGCAAGTTGTCTGGAAGATATCCGTTTTGCGCCATCACGAGGTTATAGTAGAACTTCATGTATTGGTCTGGATTTTCCGTCTTTTCTACGATGTTGATAACCTTATTATAATTACCGAAGTAATATTCACAGTCTACCGCGAATGTTTTCTCCAGATCCATTTGCGGTTTTACCAGTTTTCCGATACCCGGATAGGTATAAAGGGTTTGGAAGTCGCAGAAGTAGAGTCGCTTGGACAGCATCAGCAGGAAGAAAGGAATCACGAGGGCAGCCAGGCGATAGTAGGTTCCCACTTTCTTGATGTGGGAAAGACATCCTGTAAATACCAGCGCTCCGTAGATCCATACTCCATTTCCAAAGAACCAGTGGCATACGAATACGGAAACAATGATGCTGAAGGCGGTAACCCAATGCGCTGTTCCCAAACCTGCTGCGGCAGAAGGATTGTCGTCCATCTTCTCTATCTTCTTGAGAAACATTCGGGTGGAAGTGAGCAGCTTGGTGCTGACACGGAACACACTGGCACCACCTGCTATTGCCAGAATGCTGCAAAGCCGGTAGTCGTAGTGAAAACTGAAACATACCAATAGGATCATCATGATGAAGGCTACGATATGTGCCGTCTTTTTCCCTTGGATGTCTGCATCTCTTACTGCGCATTTTACATTATGTCCCGTAAGAAGAATACAGAGGGTAAGGATGATAGGACCGGCATAGCGGAAATAATAAAACTGGGTCAGGAAATCGCCAGCCAGACAGGCCAGCCATCCCGGTTTGTCCAGATAGGATTTCAGGTAATCCCATGAAGACAGAAACAGTTGGTTCTGCTCCTGATAAAACAGATGGTAGGGATAGAAGAATTGGAAGAACACAAAGCATGCGATGGCTCCCAATGCATATAACGAATATATGCCAAAACTAGACTGGCTTGTTTGCTGTTCACTCATTTTTGTCGATTTATATGTTTTTATATCTGCAAAGGTAGTAAAAATATATTAGAATGAATCATAAAAAATGCAGAAACTTACTCTTTGAAAGTAAATTTCTGCATTTATCAGCATTTATTTCTGTTCTTGTTTTTCTGCAATGCATTCCATTTCTATCAGCCAGCCCGGTCTGCATACTCTTGCCTCTACTATGATATGTGGTATCTGAGGGTAAAACTGATTCATCAGTTGCTCTACGGTATGGTAATCAGAGATGTCGCGCAGGTAGATGATAAAGTATTGGATATCGTTCATCATCGCATCGCCATCCTTCAATAATGCACCGATGTTCTCTAGCAATCTGCCGGTTTGTCTTATAATATCGCCTTCGTATACAATTGCTCCATCTTTATCTATGCTGGCTGTTCCTGATATGAAATATTGTTTTTTCTGGGGTAGGGAAAGGCTGGTTCCCCGTTCAAAGGCTACTCCGTATTCGTGAGTAGGATTCAGATGGTTGAGTGCCTGGAGATATTGCTTGTCTTCTTCCCTGATACCGGGAACGGTCAGAAAGTCGATAGCTACAGATGCATGACGTACGGATGTTGCTCCGCCGATGCCCGTACTGGCTATATAATGGGTTTCTGCCGTCAGACCTTGCTGGTCGAAAACATCATTGCGCGCTTCTACTACTCCCTGATAGTTTACATCGATATGAGTTACGTATATCCATGTTCTTACCAGGTTGCGCTCCATCGTCATATCTGTACCGGCGATAAGTTGCTGGTATTTGTCGAATAGCATTCGGGTCTGTTCGTATGAATCCTTTCCCTTCGCTTCTTCCTCTGTGAGGCGAAGACTATGGAATAAGATAGGGGTAGCGTCATCAGTAGTCTTGATCAGCAGACTCACCTTGCTGCCATTCAGTGGAGTCTGTTCCACGATAGTGAGGTTTGTGCCTTTCAGATACTCCTGATAAAGGAGTGACTCTTCTAAATCCTGAGTCTGGTTCTGGGCGTCGCTGAGGAATACTTTACAATATTGCAAAGTACGTTTTTCCAGTTTCTCTGTATCGAGATAGTTACCTAGTTTCAGATACAGAAAATTGAGACGGTCATTGAACGTCCCCTTGGCTTCTGGTGATAGTATTATGTATTTGTCCATCTTGTTCTTGTCTTTTTTTCGAGATGCAAAGGTACGGATAATATCTGAGATATAAGAATATAGACAGGATGAAAAGATGAAAATACCGAGAAATGGGGATAGGATGATGTGGAGTAGAACGAAAAAGAGGGTGTGTCATGAACTTATGACACACCCTCAATCTCTTTCTTATATCCTGCTTTAGAGTGATTCGAGCATGCGCTTGATGACAACCTCGGCTGAAATCTCACGGTTGGCTGCCTCTGGAATCACCAGACTGTTCTTGCTTTCGATGACATCATCGGTTACAATCAAGCCACGGCGAACTGGCAGGCAGTGCATAAAGCAACCATCGTTGGTCCAGCTCATGTGCTCCTCGTCGATGGTCCAGCTCATATCCTTGCTCAATATCTCGCCATATTGTGCTGGGTCTTTCACGCCCGGACAGCTCCAGTTCTTGGCATAAACGAAGTCTGCACCTTCCAGCGCCTTCTTCTGGTCGTACTCTACCTTGGCATTGCCTACGAACTTAGGATCGAGTTCGTAGCCCTCAGGGTGAGTAACCACGAAATCTACATCGGCTGCATTCATCCACTGGGCGAATGAGTTAGGTACAGCCTGAGGCAAGGCACGGCAATGAGGAGCCCAGGTCAGGACTACCTTAGGACGAGCCACCTTCTTATGCTCCTCAATGGTGATGAGGTCGGCGAATGCCTGGAGAGGGTGAACGGTAGCTGTCTCCATAGCGAAGACTGGGCGGCCGCTGTACTTCACGAACTGGTTGACGATGGTTTCGGCATAATCATATTCTCGGTCTTTCAAACCGGCAAAGCTACGAACACCGATAAGGTCGCAGAAGCTACCCATCACAGGGATTGCCTCAAGCAGGTGCTCGCTCTTGTCGCCATCCATGATAACGCCACGCTCTGTCTCCAGTTTCCATGCACCGGCATTCACATCGAGCACGATAACATTCATGCCCAGGTTCATCGCAGCCTTCTGTGTACTCAGTCGGGTACGGAGACTGTTATTGAAGAATATCATCAGCAAGGTTTTGTTCTTGCCCAACTCCTGATAACCGAAACGGTTTGCTTTCACTTCCTGTGCCTCGGCGAGCGCTGCTTTCAGGTCGCCAAGGTCTTCAACATTAAAGAATGTCTTCATTGTTATTTCGTTTTTTGTTTGTTATTTCTAATATATATTGCTCTTGAATCTTTCTTCTTGAATCTTGATGTTTGCAAAGTTTGCATGCAAACATGGCAGAAACTAAGACTTGGTACGGAGAGGGTACGGAGCAGGTACGGAGCGGGTCTTGTTAGGCTCTTGTCTGTCCCTGACCAGTAATCAACCACTTGTAGGTGGTAATCTCTTCGAGTGCCATTGGTCCGCGTGCTCCGAGCTTTTGGGTACTGATGCCAATCTCTGCGCCCAATCCGAACTGTGCTCCATCGGTAAAACTGGTAGGAGCGTTTACATAAACGCAGGCTGCATCTACCATCGCCTGGAATTTCTTCTGGGCAGCTTCATCATTGGAAACGATGCTCTCGCTGTGTCCGCTTCCGTAGTTGGCGATATGGTCGAGCGCCTCATCTTCCGAAGCTACGGTCTTGATGCCCATCTGCATGCTGAGCCATTCGGTGTTCCAGATGCTCTTCACGTTGGCATCAGCCTCTTTCATCTTCGCTTCGCTTTCCTCTGCCTTATATAATAAGGTGTCAGGATAGTGTCCCTTTAAAGCTTCGTAAGCCTTGGCATCTGCATGAATCTTGGTTTGCTTCTCGGTGAGTCCTTCACAGAGGGCAGGGAGGTCGATTAATCTGTTTTCGTGAATCAGCAGACAGTCGAGCGCATTGCATACGCTCACTCTTCGGCACTTGGCATTGGTGATGATGCGCTTGCCCATCTCCAGGTCGCCATCCTTGTCGAAGTAACAATGTACCACGCCGGCTCCGGTTTCGATAATCGGCACTTTGGCAGTATCACGGACGAAGTTGATGAGCTTCTTTCCTCCACGGGGAATGCAGAGGTCAATATAGCCCACGGCATTCAGCATTTCGCCGGTAGCTTCATGGGTTGCAGGGAGCAGTGTAACAACATTCGGATCAATACCAAAAGTTATCAACACCCTGTGGATAAGTTCGACACCCGCTGAGTTTGAGGCGTTTGCGTCCTTTCCTCCTTTCAGTACACACGCATTTCCACTCTTGAAACAGAGGGAGAAAACATCGTAAGTCACATTAGGACGAGCCTCGTAAATCATACCGATAACTCCGAATGGAACGGCTACTCGCTGCAGATGCAAACCGTTATCGAGTGTTTTGTCTTTGAGAACTCTTCCGAGCGGTGAGGGCAGGGTACTGACGTGTCTCATATCCGAAGCAATATCCTGGAGTCGCTGCTCTGTGAGTTGCAATCGGTCGTAGAGCGGGTTCGCCTTGTCCATCTTCGCCAAGTCTTCTGCATTCGCTTTGAGAAGCGCAGGAGTCTCTGCGATGATGGTATCTGCCACCGCCTTTAGCACTTCGTTACGTTGTTCATCGGTCAGCAAGCCCAGAGTCTTGCTAGCCTTCTTCACCTGTTGGAAAGTTTCTTTCAGTTCCATTCGTTATTTCCTTTCTTATTTTTATGATAAGATATTTTGTAATGTGTTACGAGTTCCCTCTTAACAACGGCAAAGGTAAGCATAAATATCGGAAATTGCAAACTTTATGCAAGAAAAAGTGATAGTTTAATAGATAAATGGATAGTTATACGGAAAATGAGATTTAAAAAGGTCAGGCAGCGCCTGACCTTTTTGTAATGGTGCCTCCTTTGCATACCATTCACGTGCCTTCTTGTCTTCTACTCGTATAAGACGCTCGTAATGAGACCAAGGAAGAAGGCGTAGTTAGAATTGGGCAGGCGGTGTCTGCCCTTTTTGAAAGTGCGGAGATAATTCAGCAGGCAGTGCCTGTTGAATTGGATTGTTGAATTCCTCAGACACTGTCTGAAGAATTTGTAAGTCGTTGAACGTCAGATGGAATCTTTTGTAGTTGGCAATGTTCGTATATGAGATCCATTCCCGAATTCCTCTGTAAGAGCGGCCTAAGCGACCTCTATCACATGCTTTTCATATTCAGCACGTGATGCTCCGCTCTGTTCCACTATACGTTGTCCGATTTCATGTTGTTTAGTTGTCTGCTGTTACTCCATGCTCATAGAGATATTCTGGCGCAATATCGGCACCATTAGCCCAAAATATTGTTTGGTCTAATCCGAATTGAATGAACTTGTTTTTGTCTTTCAACTCGCTGAATGCTGGGTATTTTAAGAGCGAGGTTAAGTCAACCTTTTTCTTTACTCCGTCATTAAAAGTACAAAGAAGAGTATAATCTCCTAAGTAGTCTACATCTTTAATCGTTAAAATCATAGTCTTTTGTTTTTATCGTTGTACTTTCTTTATTGTTTCTCCTCTTTGGGCTTTACCCCAAAGCTCCATGATTTCATCTTCATGTTCGTCGATGAAGTCATTAATCAGACGAATTGTCTTTGATTTAGCACGTCCTTCTACGATTCTGTCTTTGATAGTAATCGTAAAAGTACCTTCTCCACTTCGTACATGAATGTGCGGTGGATTATGGTCAAAGGCGTAAATGTAAATCAATATTCCTTGTATTACATATACTGCTCCCATATTCCTTGTTTTTATATAATTATGGTGCAAAGATAGTGCTTTCTTTTGAAAAAAGCAATCTTTCTCTTCACTTTTTTCGATAAAAGTTTGGAGGTTTCGATATTATTTCTTATTTTTGCGGTGTCATATCCAAGCTGGAAGCCCTAAGGGTGGAGGCTAAGGGATTGATACATATACATAAAGGCGTACTGAACGCTTTGTGTTTGACGTGTTGGAACTTCGCAACTTCAAACTATTAGTCAAAAACAAAGTAACGAGGACGCCCCTGGGGTGTATTATATATATCCTAATTGTCGCTGTGTGCTAAAGTGCATGGCGTGATATGGTGTACTATATATTCACTTTTGCGTGGGGCTTTCAGCGTTGCTCGTTTCGACTAATAGGGCAATGCGAAGGCCTCAACACGTGGAACGGGCGACAGACTGGCTCCACGTTTTTGTGTTTATGTGATAATAAACTTTTTGAAGCCAAAAGGAGCTAATGGCATATGAGGATGCTAATGGTATATAATGGATTGAAAAGTGAATTGAATATTCTAGCAAAGTTTGTCTTCATCTATTAAAGGAGATAAGTCAAATGAAAAAGTGCTCAGATTTTAAAGGGTATAATCTTTCTGCTTATAGTTTCTTTTGTGATGAACTCCAGAAGAAGTTGAAGTATTCAAAGACTGATGATATTGACAAAGTGAAACTTGATGGGAAGTATACATTGAGTTTTACTAAGAATTCAGTTCTGATTGTCGATTTTTGTCGCCATTTGCGCAATTCTATAGTGCATGCAAGATAGGAAAATATAGAAGGGTCCTATTATATGAATGATGTGGGGCGAAATGGTAAAAAGACTTCAGAGGGCTATGTAAAGGAAAAACTGGTGACAAAGTTTTATAGGTAAATTGATTGTCGGTTATGAACATAATAATTAAAGATATGAAGAAATTGTTGTTATCTATGCTATTAGGAATGGCGAGCTTATTTGCTAAAGCGATTACTTGGAATAGTAATTATGTTAGCATTGCAATAGGGAATGGCGACTTTAGTGAATTGATAAAGTTGAAGACCGTAATAACTTATACTAATCCTCCTGATTATAAAAAGGGGATTTATACGTTTAATACGGATGGGGCGATTCTCAAATTATGGTTGACTAATATCAATCAGGATGGTGTCGTAGAAGCTTATGATTCTGAAAAAAATCTGTATTGGATTACGTTTACAAATTTGCCGAATTTTGGCATAGTTGCTATAATGTTGCATCGTTATGATGATGATAAATATTTTCTGTATGATTTGATGAAGAAGTAATATCCATTTATTAATTTGTGCATTAAGTTAATTGTTAAACAATAAAATTATGAAAAAAGTGTTATTGGCGACTTTGTTCGCTGTGTTTTCGTTAGGCATGAGTGCTCAGGCTTTTGAGTATGTACCTTTGGATGCTAATACAGGACGTCCATTGGTTCCTAATGTGCCTTCTGTTCCATCGGTACCTTCAATTCAATCTTATGGCTTTGGTGCTCCAACTCCACCAAGATCTCAAACGAGTGTGGTTGGTGGGTATGTGAAAGCCCAAGATGGAAGATTTGTGAGAGTCAAGATACGTGTATGTGCTAGAATAGGTCAGTATGAAGGTCCTTATGTAGTAGCAGAATATCATTCTGGTGCTAGACGCTGGATGAATAATGGCACGGTTAGAGCTCAAAAAGTATCATTAGGTGATGGACAATTTATAGTAGATAATTTTGAATGGTTTGCTCTCACAGCTCTTTATGGGAAAGTATATTTCAACTATTAATTTTAAATTCTTGGAGGAAGTTTCGAGGGTGTGTCATAGACTAATGGCACACCCTCTCATTTATGATACAACCTTTTGCTTACCAAAGAACAAACAAGTCGTCCATTGTTACTGCCGACTGAACATCCCAGGCATAAGGATTGTCGGATAACCCCATGGTCATAATCATTGTAAGATGTAGGGCTTTCTAGGAGAGAAATGTGCTTTAAACGTGCGGAATCTGTCTTTTTTAGACACATTCCGCACGTTTAAAGCACATTTTTTTGTTTATATTCTCTTTAACCACAAATCCATGAATCTGTCGTAGATGATATAGCCTTTATTTGTCCTATATACCAATTCCTTGTCTTCTAGGACTTTTAGGGCAGCCTTTACGCTGCTTGCTCCATTCAGCTTGTGCTCCTTGATGAACTTGCCTGAGGTAGGCTGGGCAACAATGCTATCCTTGGCAATAGCCTTCAGAAGCGAGAACTGGTTCTCTGTGAAGAACTGAACCAGGTTTTCGAATTGAGGTTCCCTGCCTTGTAGGATGGAGAGTAAGGCGGCATTCACTTGCTCAATACAGTAAATGGTAAGCTCCGTTTCATAGAGGCGATTCATGATGCATTGAATATACCAGGTATGGCCATTAAACTGGTGGTAGATTTGTTCGAAAACATCCTTCGATAGATTACCGCCTTTCTGCTTAAAGAAGTTTTGACAGAAGTCATAATAAATGCTGCAATCCAATGGCTTCAGTCCCATCATCTCAGTGCTTTGGTAAAATGGATGTTTCGGAGAGCCGAATATCTCAGCCATCAGATGATGCTTGCTGCCGGAGAAGATGAAATGCACATGTTGGGCAAACTGGATATAAGAACGTAGCAATGCTTCTGTGCCTTTCTCTGGATATTCTGCAATCTGCTGAAACTCATCGATGGCGATATATACCTCTTTCCCACTCTCGTTTAGATAGTTGAAGATGCTGCGGATAGTGATGTCCTCTTGGGATGGCTCTATTGTGATAGATACGCTAGGTTCACCAGTTAATGGATCCATGCTGAGTACAGGGCGCAAGGCACTAAAGAAGGCGATGGTTTTCTCTATGAATGAGGAGTTCTTGCGGACGATGTCATTGATAACCATTACGCCAAATTGTTCCACAAAGTCGTGCAAGTTCTTAGTGGCGAATATGTCAAGGTATAGGCATGCTGTATCCTTCTCTTCTTTATCCAGATGATAGAATGTATTCTTTATAAGCCCTGTTTTTCCTATTCTTCGAGGAGAAATGAGGGTAACGTTCCTTCCATTCTTCAGGTGCGATATCAAAGTCTTTGTTTCAGCCTCTCTGTCGCAGAAATACTCGGGACTTTCATAACCTTGGTAGATGAAAGGATTTGCTAATTTCCTGTTATTTAGTTTCATACGCCATTACATCTTTAGTGTTACAACTTTTATGTCATGGCAAAGGTACAACTATTTCTTGAATATGCAAAAGAAAATGGCAGAAAGTTGAGGTACATACTCAACTTTCTGCCATTTAGGATGCTATCTTTTGATTATTTAATCTTCTTGAATGTGATAGTACTAGGATATGAGGCGTTGCCATCCAGATTGTATTTTAAAACCATAGTTGTCGAATTAATACTCTGTATGGTATACACATCTAAAACGTTGATGCCATCTTCTTCGTATGTAGTTAATTTGTTGCCTGAGATAGTATAGGCTTCTCCGGAACAATCTATTTTCCATTTGTTTCCAGTCCAAAAATACTCATTGAAAGTGCCACCTTGCTTGAATTCGAAAGAGATAGCATCATCAATGTCTATGTCCTTATCTACTTTAGCAGGCTTGTCATTTTCATCCCAGTCATAGCCTGTTACATGTGTAGGTTGCCACATTCCAATGATGTATGTCTGGACATCTTCTGTGGAAGGCGTGTCTTCGTCATCTGAAGAACAAGCAGTGAAAGACACCATTGCAAACAAGGCGAAAAGAATCGCCAAAAGAGAAAAATGTATCTTTTTCATAAAATTTGCCCGTTATGCCGATAGCTAAGCTTTTAATGTTATTAAATTAGTTGACTGGATAGATTGCGAAGCCATCGTTCTACATAATCTACGGATACAAACACGTGGACGAAACTTGTCCAAATTGCAGCCGTAGGAAAAGCTGATTAGAACAACAAGTAACGCCCACGATATAGCGGACGTTCACTATCTGTCGTTTCTAATGCTCTTTTTGAAATTTCCTACGTTCCAATTTGCATGACCGAATAGCAAACGCTAATTTAACCATCAAAAATATGGAAGTCCTCACAATAGTGTGATTCGATTCCAACTGCAAAGATAAGGATAATTCTTGAAATAGCAAAATAAAACCCAGAAATTTAAAGGAAAAATTTTCTTTTTGCCTTGCTTCTGTTCTTTTTAAGTTTGTCTGCACTGCCCTCTTGCTTATCTTTAAATGTCAAAAGATAGTTCTATGAAGAACGTTCCTTATTCTCTTATATATTGTTGATGATGTTGTATCACAAGAGAATTGTATTCGTACGTTTATAGGTGTTGTCACTATAGTCAGCAGATGTGCTGACTGCAGTCGGCAGACCTGCTGACTAGGCTCAGCAGAGCTGCTGAGCCTAGTGGCAAACTCAGAGAAGCAGTATTCTCTTACCCAAGAAACTGTCTCCGCTAACTCAAGAAACTATCTCCGTTAACCCGAGATTCAGTGTCCGTAAGCTTAAGCAACCATATTCTCTTACTAAAGCAACCACATTCTCTTACTAAAGCAACCACATTCTCTTACTAAAGCAACCACATTCTCTGGCTAGTTTAAGCAGTACGATTATTTCTTGCATGTACAAAAGAATATAGTAGAAAGTTGGGGCTGTTCCTCAACTTTCTGCCATTTATTAGCCTATCACATTGCATAGTCGGTTGATGGCTGCATCAAAAGTGGTGAGGTCTTTGGCTCGCTTTCTGATGGCTGCCTTGTAATTATAGATGGTTTGCGTAGAATAGAACAGGAGGGTGGCCAGTTCCTGACCATCCGTAATTCCCAGTCGCATCAGTGCATAGATACGCAGTTCCTTGGTGAGACTGTTAGGGGCAGGGAGAACAATCTGTTTTTCTGGCAATAGCAGTTGGTTGAACTCTTCCACGAAATTCGGATACAAGTCAATGAATGCCTTGTCGAAGCGAATATAGAAGTTGGCTGCCTCTTCTTCTGCCAGCTTGTAGCTGTTGATGGCAGTCAGAAGATCGGCAGTTTGCTTTGCCTTGATTTTGCGGCTTACCAATTTGCGATAATCATCCAGTTTCTTGATATATACGGCACTGATGTCCATAAATAAATGCATATAGGTCTCTCTTCGCTTATTGGTGTTGAGCAGCTTCTGGTTCAGTTCGTCCAAGAGTGTATTTTGGCTTTTTATCTCCCTACGGCTCTTGGCTAGATGCTTGTTCATCTTGAATGCAAAGAAAGCCATGGCAAGGAATCCTAGCGACAGGATACTCACGATGACGAGGGATGCTGTTACGATGCGGTTCTTGCGTACTTCTGCCTGATGGTTCGTTTCTGTGATAAGGGGAAGTATGCGGGAAATCTCTACCATGCGGAGACGGTTGTTGTAGAATTGGGCATCCTCCATGGAGCAATAGATGTATTTGGAAGCCCTCTTTGCATAGGAGGCATCCTTATTATATAGATAGGTGGAAAACTCCTGAAGGGCCAGATTCTCCTTCAGGGGACATATCTGGTCTGAGATGGCTGCTTCTACAATATACTTTTCGTATAAATCCTTTTGGTCGGTATCATAATAATAGCGGGCTATGCAATAAGCCGATGAGGCATACACACGGCTGTTCAGGGGACTGGCAGAAAGTGCCTTCATGTAGAACTGAAGTGTTTTTTTGCTTGTACGCTGCTTAAGATATTCAACCTCTCCTGACAGATAGTAATAAAGAGCGGATTCCTTGTTGCCGATATGCTCAAGAGTCTTGCCTAAATAAAAACGTTTCTTGGCTTCTAATCCTTCTTGAAACTCCGACTTGTTGCAGAAAGTTTCCCAGTAGTTATATACCCAAGTCAAGGTATAATAATAGTATTGCAATAACTTAGGTGACATTTTCTCCACATCCATTGCAAGCATTAAGTCTTCTGCCTGGCTGTAGAAACCGCCTGTTGACAGCACTGCCGCACGATTGATTTTATTCAGGTTGATGAAATAATCATCCTGAAGTTGTGCTGCCAGCTGGTAGCCCTTCTTGGCGTATGTCATGGCAGAGTCGTAACGGTAGGTATAATACTCCCTGTAGATTTGGTTATAGAGACTAAGCTGGCTGCGCTTGTCGGAAGTCATGTGTAGTTGCTTTTTGAGTCTTAGCAGTTTCGCTTCTTTTCTTTGGGTAAACTTGCTTCGCTGAGCGATGAAACTGTCTAAACGATGGAACAGCTGTTCCTCGTTTACGGAAGAAGCATTTGCCATTAATGGCATAAACATCATTAAGAACCACAATACTACTTTCATAACTATTTAATTGTTATTGTTACTATCTTATAGGCTATTAGAGTGCCTTATAATTGTATTTTTCTGCAAAGATACTACATTTATTTCTCTTTTTACCATCTACTCTATTAAAAAGTATTAATATCTTTGATAGCTTGATTATTAGAAGGTTATAGACTTAACAAACCTAATATTTATCTACTCATAACCTACACATGATGCCAATGTCTGAAAAATCTCCTTAACTTTGCAACCGCAATCGAATCGCATTCGGTGGCAAGTGAAATCATGTAAAACTAAGAATAAACAACTGTAAGATTATGAACTTAAGAATCCGTACATTTTCTATGGAACATAAAAACCAAAGAACGATGAAAAAGGTATTTATGATTATCGCAGCGATGTGCATGACATCTATCATGGCATCTGCTCAAAAGACCATCCGAGTGTCAACCGACAAGACCGACCTCGTGATGCAGGTTTCTCCTAAGGGTCGCCTCTACCAAGTGTATCTAGGTGACAAGTTGAAGAATCCTTCAGATTACAATCATCTGAAGTGGGATGTATATGCGGCTTCTGATGGTTCCGTCTGCCAGCGAGGTCATGAGGTTTATGCAACCTCTGGTGCTGAAGATTTCTTCGAGCCGGCAGTGGCAGTGACCCATGCAGATGGTAATATGACTACCTATTTGTATTATCAGTCTTCTGAAGAAAAGGCTATCAGTGGAGGTGTTGAGACCATCATCACGCTTAAGGACAAGGTGTATCCGCTGACCGTGAAGCTCCACTATGCAGCTTATCCTAAGGAGAACATCATCAAGGCGTGGAGCGAAATCTCTCATAAGGAGAAAGCTCCGGTTACACTTTGGAGATATAGCTCAACAATGCTTTATTTCAAGGCAAACAAGTATTTCGTTACCAATTATCATAGCGACTGGGCTAAGGAAGGCCAGCCTGAGACTTGCCAGTTGACTGCCGGTAAGAAAATTGTTGATACCAAGTTGGGTACCCGTGCAGCCATGCAGGAGGAGCCTTTCTTTGAACTGGGATTTGATGAGCCTGCCAAGGAGAATGAGGGCAAGGTGATGCTTGGAACCATCGGATGGCCTGGCAACTTCCGCTTTACCTTCGAGGTAGATAACGTGGGAGCTCTTCGTGT
Source organism: Segatella copri (assembly GCF_009494835.1). Lineage (GTDB taxonomy): Bacteria > Bacteroidota > Bacteroidia > Bacteroidales > Bacteroidaceae > Prevotella > Prevotella copri_F. The sequence continues at coordinate 20,540 of NZ_VZBE01000006.1, read as the reverse complement.
TATTCCTGCCATCAATCCATACGCCTCTAATTATAAACTGAAGGCTGGTGAGACGTTCACTACCCCTGAGTTTATCTTTGCCATGAGCGATAATGGTATCGGTGAGGCTTCCCGTAATTTGCACAATTGGGCTCGTCAGTATCAGGTAAACATGGGTATGGAAGATCGCCTTACGCTCTTGAACAACTGGGAGAATACCGGCTTCGACTTCAACCAGCAGAGTCTTGCTGAGTTGATGAAGGATGCCAAGGACCTGGGTGTAGATATGTTCTTGCTTGATGATGGTTGGTTTGCCAACAAGTATCCTCGCAAGGACGACCATGCAGGTCTCGGCGACTGGGAGACTACCAAGAGCAAGCTGCCTGATGGAATACCTGGATTGGTAAGAGATGCCAAGAAGGCTGGTGTAAAGTTTGGTATTTGGATTGAGCCTGAGATGGTGAATCCTAAGAGTGAACTCTTTGAGAAGCATCCCGACTGGGTCATCATGCAGCCAAAGCGTGATACCTATTATTACCGCAACCAGCTGGTGCTTGATATCAGTAATCCTAAGGTACAGGATTATGTGTTCGGCATCGTGGATCGCATCATGACGGAGAATCCTGATGTGGCTTACTTCAAGTGGGATTGCAACAGTGTGATTACCAACATCTATTCTCCATATCATAAAGAGAATCAGGGTAATTTCTATATCGATCATGTGCGTGGTATCTACAAGGTGCTTACCCGTATTCATAACAAGTATCCTAAGTTGCCGATGATGCTTTGCTCAGGTGGTGGCGGCAGAATGGATTACGAGATGCTTAAGTATTTCACTGAGTTCTGGTGTTCAGACGATACGGATCCATACGAGCGCCTCTACATCCAGTGGAGCCTGTCAAAGTTCTTCCCAGCCAAGACCATGGGTTCGCATGTAACCAATTGGAACAAGAATACCAGTGTGAAGTTCCGCACCGATGTTTGCAGTTCATGTAAGTTGGGCTTTGATATCGACCTCAAGTCGCTTTCTGGTGATGACTACAAGTTTGTGCAGAATGCTGTTAAGAACTACGATAGCATGAAGCCGATGATTCTTGAGGGCGACCAGTATCGCCTGGTTTCTCCTTACGAAGGCAACCACTGTGCCATTAACTATGTAAGTAAGGACAAGCAGCGTGCCGTTCTCTTTGCATACGACTTGCATCCACGCTACAAGGAGCCTGTGATGAATGTGAAGATGCAGGGATTGGATGCCGATAAGGTTTATACCGTAAAGGAGACCAATCTGATGCCTGGCAAGGAATCTGATTTGGAGTGCAATGGCAAGCAGTATAGCGGTGACTATCTGATGAAGGTCGGTTTGAATGTATTCAGCCAGACCGATGGAACGAGCCACGTATTGGTATTGGAATAACGTATCAACTATTCATAATAAAAACGAAAAGCAGCAAAGTCTATAAATAGGCTTGCTGCTTTTTTAGGTTTCTGTATTTCTTATCCCTAATGATTTTACTTGTTTAGCGGTCTTGCCACAAACTCAGTATGAAGGGTCTCCATCGGATGCTCCTTCAGATTGATGAGGATGTTTGGCGTATTGCCGTTGGCGATGATTACCTTGATGCCGGCATTGGCTACGTCGTGAGCGGTCTTTACTTTCGATGTCATGCCGCCTCTGCCGTGACTACTCTTGCTGGCAAGGATGTACTCGCTGATGTCGCGGTCGTAATAAACCGATGGGATGATGCGGGTGGTAGGCTCGCTTGGGTCGCCATTGTAGATGCCATCCACATTACTTAATAGAATCAAGGTGTCGGCATTCATCATCTTGGCAATCAAGCCAGACAACTCATCGTTATCCGTAAACATCAGCTCGGTGATGCACACGGTATCGTTCTCGTTGACGATAGGGAGCACGTTGTTTTCCAGCATCACCTGCATGCAGGCCTCCTGGTTCTTGTACTGCTCCTCGGCACCGAAATTCTCCTTCATGGTCAATACCTGACCAATCTTTATATTGTATTCACGGAAAAGGTTGTAATAGAGACCAACGAGTTTCACCTGTCCGATGGCAGAGAACAGCTGGCGTTGCTCCACGCTGTCCAAATGATGGTCAACATGCAGTTCGGCTCTTCCGGCAGCCACGGCTCCAGAAGATACCAGAATCACCTCATAGTCGTGCTTTCTGAGCCAGACAATCTGATCAACAATCGCCGACATTCTCGTTACATCCAGTTTTCCGTCTTCTCGGGTCAACACGTTGCTGCCCACTTTTACTACGATTCTTTTTCCCATTTTATGCCGATATTTATTTGGAGCAAGGAATCTGTTGCTTCAAATTCCTTGCCCCCTTCAATCATTATTTCTTTTTATTGTCTTTTTCTCGAATCTCTACTCTTCGAATCTTGCCCGAGATGGTCTTTGGCAGTTCATCTACGAATTCGATGATGCGAGGATATTTATAAGGAGCAGTCTCGTGCTTCACATGATCCTGCAGCTTCTTGATGAGGTCTGGACCTGCCATACTCTTGTATTCATCCTTCAGTACGACGGTTGCCTTGACTACCATACCGCGGATTGGGTCTGGCACACCGGTGATGGCGCACTCTACTACGGCAGGATGAGTCATCAGGGCATTCTCTACCTCGAAAGGACCGATACGGTAACCCGAGCTCTTGATAACATCGTCTATTCTTCCCTCAAACCAGAAGTAGCCTTCCTCATCACGCCAGGCCATATCGCCTGTATGATAGAAACCATCATGCCAAACCGATTTGGTCTGCTTCTCATCACGATAGTAATATTTGAAGAGGCCGATAGGCTTGTCGTCGCCGATGCGGATGCAAATCTCGCCCTTTTCACCATCCTCGCATTCTGTCATGTCTGGACGGAGGATGTGAACATCATATTGTGGATTTGGCTTGCCCATGCTTCCTGGCTTTGGCTTGATCCAAGGGAAGGTTCCCAAAGTCATGGTGGTCTCAGTCTGTCCGAAGCCCTCGTAAATCTGAACACCAGTAAGTCTCTGGAAGGTCTCTGCCACGGATGGGTTCATAGCCTCGCCCGCAGTGGTGCAGTATTCAAGACTGCTGAGGTCATACTTGGAGAAATCTTCCTGAATCATGAAGCGGTAGATAGTAGGAGGGGCACAGAAAGAGGTGATATGGTACTTCTCAATCTGGCGCATGATCTTATCCGCCGTAAACTTCTCGTGATCGAAGACGAAGACGGTGGCTCCGGCAAACCATTGTCCGTAGAGCTTGCCCCATACAGCCTTGCCCCAACCGGTATCGGCTACGGTAAGATGGATGGAGTTCTCGTGGAGATTATGCCAATATACACCTGTGGTCAGATGACCGAGCGCATAGAGGTGATCGTGTGCCACCATCTTTGGCTCGCCAGTGGTTCCCGATGTGAAGTACATCAGCAGGGTATCCTCATTAGAGTTTACATGTTCTGGGCGAACAAAAGGAGCACATTCGTTCCATTCCTTCATCCAGTCGTGGAAACCTTCTGGGATATCCGGACCGATACTGATTAAAGTCTTGACAGTAGGACTTTCTGGCATAGCCTGATTAACCTGCTCTACCACGTAATCATCGCCGCAGCAGATGATAGCCTTCACGCTTGCTGCATTGTTGCGGTAAATGATGTCGTGCTTGGTAAGCATGTGGGTAGCAGGGATGGCTACGGCACCCAACTTGTGGAGACCGAGCATGGCGAGCCACCACTGATAGTGACGCTTCAGAATCAGCATCACCTTATCATCGTGACCGATGCCGAGACTCTGGAAGTAAGCAGCAGCCTTGTCGCTCTGCTCCTTCAGGTCCTTGTATGTGAAACGGATTTCTTCTCCACGTTCACTTGCCCAAAGCAGTGCCACGTGGTCTGGTTTAATCTTTGCCCATTCGTCCATCACGTCGTAGGCAAAGTTGAAATCTTCTGGTATGATAAACTCCAGATGCTCCTTGAAGTCTTGCTCTGAAGTGAATTTTGTCTGTTTTAGAAATCTCTCGATCATAGTTACTCTTCTAGATAATTATACAAAGGAACTTGGCTGGCTCATTGTTGAGTGAGCGGAAGCAATGCGACTTTCTACTGTCGAAGTAGATGCTGTCGCCTGGATTCAGCACCATCACCTTTTCTTCGATGGTTACTTCGAGCTGTCCCTCAATCACATAATCATATTCCTGTCCGTCGTGTCCGTTCTTGTTCGGCTTATTGTCGCCTGGCAACGGATCTACCTGTACCATGAACGGATTCACCTTTCTATCCTTGAATCCTACGGCAAGGCTCTGGTATTTATACTGGTTGTTGCGGTCTATCTCCGGTCCCTGTCCCTTGCGGGTAACGTAGTATCCTTTCATGCGAGGTTCCTCTCCGAAGAGCAATACGTCGAGGTCGATGCCGTATCGCTTAGAGATTTTTGACAGGCGATAAACAGAAGGATCCGCCTCACCGGATTCTATCTTGAGGTAATGATCAAGACTGATTTCGCACAGTTCTGCAATTTCCTCGGCAGGAATATTGAGAACCTCGCGGAGACCTTTCAGCCTTTCACCGATTTGTTTGATTGCTTCGTCCATAAAATATTCTTTTTATTGTTTGCTTGATAATACATCGAACAGTTGCTGATGGGCAATTTCGAAATGTAAGCGCAAAGATACGAAAAATATTTAAAACGGCTCAAAAAACTTTCGTTTTTATAACTCTTTGTGCTTATAAAAACGAAAATGCTGCACAAATAAAGTAATCTGTGCAGCATTCATTGTATCATTTTCTTATTTTTTTCCTGCCAATAAACCATTGATCACTGCGCTGGTAAAGCCGCCTTGTTCCATGGTATTCAAGCCCTTGATGGTGCAGCCGCCAGGAGTTGTTACTTTATCAATGGCAGCCTCTGGGTGTTCGCCTGTTTCCTGAAGCAGTTCTACGGCACCCTTGATGGTCTGCAAGACAATCTTCTGGGCATCCTTTGCCTTGAAGCCCATCTCTACGCCGCCTTCTACATTGGCTCTTACATAGCGCATGGCGTAAGCGATGGCACACGACATAGCGGTAGCTGCTGGGAAGAGACGTTCTTCCATGATGAGGCTTTCGCCCAATTCATCGAAGATTTCTGTAATCTGCTGGATTTCTGTAGCAGATGCATCTACAGGAGTGATGAAGGTCATCGACTGCTTATAGGCGATGGCGATGTTTGGCATCACGAGGAAGAAGGTTGGGGTAATACCATCCTTATCCAGCCACTCCTTGATGTTGGCTGATGGCACACCGGCTGCTACCACTACGAGTTTCTGATTCTTGTAGTTGAGTGCATCCTTGATACCCTTCAATGTCTTCTCCACGCACCATGGCTTTACTACCACGCATACGATGTCTGCGCCGTGGCAAGCCAACTGGTTGTCGAGAGTTACGCTGGCTCCTTCGCTTGCGAAGTGATCCAATACTGGTTGGTTATGGTCAGATACCGTAATATCTGATGGAGTGAACTTTTCGCTCTGCAAGAGTCCTTCAGCCATGGCACCGCCCATAGCACCTGCTCCGATAATTGTTATTTTCATTGTCGTCTTATAGTTAAAATGCAATTACGGTGCAAAGATACTACTTTTATCAGAAAAAAGAGCAGTTTGTAGACGATTTTTTAAGAAAGTACGCTTGTTTACTGACGATTTTTTAAGAAATTCGCTAGTTTACTCCCATTCTGGAAGTATCCACGTCCTTGGTTCTCTTTTCCTTGTACTTACCTATCTTATAGATGATGGAGATGGATGCTGATGCCCAATCTTGCTTGATGTTCATGTGGTAGTCTTGATTGCCTTGTACTGATTTTGTAGAGAATCCCTCGTTGAAGATGTTGCTGCCTTTAACCACAATGCTCCATTTATCATTATCGGAAGCCCATCTCAACATAGCAATCAAGAGAAAGACTGATTTGATGTCATAGAGTCCTTGAATGGCTTTCGACTGATAGAATGGGTTAAGTATGAAATGGATGTGATGGTTTCGGCTAAGCTGGGCGGATAGATTTCCGGCAAGAACGGCAGAGATATGTTTGCGATTGAAGGGCAAGTCAAAGAAATCGTTACTCTTGTCATGTCTGTAGATTCCTGTTGCCGAAACACTTCCGTTCATCCAATTGCCTATACCGAAAGTCGTCGATGCTCTAATGCCTATAGTATGATTATAGTCGAAATTGGTCTCCTTCATAATGACTGCCAGGTGGTCGGTAGCCTGATAAGGCAACTGCACAGAATAGTTGGGTTGGAACTCTGCAAATGCCATCAATGTATGGCGACTTTTGATTGTCCACATCAGGTTGGTCTCGTATGTAGAGTAAGGCTTGAGATGAGGATTTCCCCATATCTCCATATAGGTAGAGGCATAGTAAATGCTGCTCATAGTTGACCAATAGCTAGGAAACTGTGAGCTGGAACTGAAGGATAAGTTGAGTATGTTGCCAGGATTGGCTTTCCACGATGCATTAAGTGTGGGATAAATATGCCATTTGTTCCATTGTGGAGAATGGTACTGCTCCGCTTCTACAGAGGCTTCCAAGCTGATTCGCTCGTTTATCTGTTTGCTTATGCCACCATAGAAACTCAAGATTCTTTCTTCGATATTCACCTGGCTGGTTGCATCTGGAATGTCTGCTCCATCCTTGTTGGTCGTGGCTTGGTAGCTTCTGTTGTTGCAGTTTTGGAATTTCATACCATACGACAGTTCCCAACCCTGTTCCAATGAGTGGGATTGGTCTGCTGTGAAAAGCCATTTGTCTATTAGTTGCTTGCTGTTTGTGTATAGAATACGCTCTTCGTCAAGCATCGTTCCTGCTAGATATTGCTGGCTGGGGTTTTGGTAGTTGAGATAGGATATGCCTATTTGTAGTCCAAAGGGCAGATTGTAGCTGACATCTACATTGTGCAGGTAGGTATGCTCATTGCCCTGTTGTTGGGATGTGCCTGTTCCCATCGTTTCATGATGAGGATGGCTGCTGTCCCATTTTCCTGTATATGCCAGGGATAGCTGGTGGTTATCAGCAAATGCATAACTCAGTCCCAAGCGATAGTTGTGAGTCAATCCTGGGGTTTTCTGTGAGGTCTTGTCATGATACGCTACTCGCTTTCCTTGAAGCGGATGATTGGCATAGGTAGTAGTCTCACCGTATGATGTTCCATCTGTAAATGAATACATGGCATCCAGACCGAATTTTCCTTTTTGGAACAGCAGGTTGGCTTTGCCTTTCCCTTCTCCGTATTTGCTTTGGCTCCAGGTGCTTTGTATTTGTCCTGAAAGCAGATTCTTTCCTACATAGTCTTTGGTAATCAGGTTGATGACCATTCCACGAACATGTAAGCGTGCTGGTGCTGCCAACATCACTTCGGCTTTGGCTAATTGTGATGCGGGCATGGCTTTTAATCGTTCTGCCAGTTGTGCGTAATTGAGCGTGGTTGGTTTGCCGTTGATGATGAGAGTCAGTTCCTTTCCTGCATAATTGATGTTGCCGTTTAGTTCGTTTACTCCTGGTATTCGGGTAAGGGCATCATAAGCGTTGTCTGCCGGCATTTTCTCTATGAGTAGTGGCATGTTGTAAACCAACTGTCCTCTTTCTGCCTTGACGATAGGACGTGTCGCCTTGACGAAAACCTCTGGCAGGTTATGCATCATCATCTGGGCGGTAAGCGTGTCTTTTGCCTCTTCGTTTTGAGCGCAAAGGGGCTGGCTCAGCAATAATGCTGAACCTAAGATAAAAATTATTTTCATGTGTTTATGTTTGTTTGATGGTTATTGCTTGAGTTGCTCTTTGGCTTTGGATATGAGTTGCGCTGCCTCTTTTTTATCTTCCAGTCTGTTTGTATTTGCTAAGAACATCTGGAGATACAGTTTCGCTTTCAGCTTGTTTTTGGAAGCGATGAACATTTGGGCGGCATTGTAATAGTTGAGCGGGTCGTCTTCTTCATCGTAAAGGATGCTTAACTCAAAGTCACGTGCTGCGTCTGCATATCGGCTGTGTTGAAAATGTAAGTCGGCTAGCCATTTATAGGTTCGCAAAGCTCTGTCTTTTGGCAAGGAAACCTCTAACGACTGGTTGAAATGAGCCATAGACAATGAATCCATGCAGAAGGATTTCTCTATCAAAGCCAAGTGGAAAAGGCAAGTGGCATTGTCGTTTTTGAACTGAACTGCTTTCTGGTAATGTTTCAGCGCTTTTTCATTGTCCGGCTGGTCCTCATAACAGAGACCAAGGATGAAATTGGATTCGAAATTATCAAATCCTTGCGCTATCAGTTTCTCATACAAGGGTATAGCCTCATCGTATTTGAATTGCATGAATAGGGAATAGGCATATTCCTTGTTGACATATAAGTTCGTGGAATCACATTGAGCAATGTAATTCTTCGCCACTTTTTCTGCTCTGTCTGGTTTGTTCACTCCATTGTAATGTACGGCAAGCGAAGCGATAATTTCACTGTCGTATGGGAATAAGAATGCGATGCGCTCGCCCCAAAGAGAAACCTTGTCATTGTTGTTCTGATTGAGATACGCATAATAGAACATTCGCATGTCTTCGTGGTTGATGCTATCTGATGGAATCTTGTTTAGGCAAGAAATGCAGGCGGTGTAGTTGCCTACTTTTCGATAGCAGGAAGCCAGTTTCCTGCGTGCTCCCAGGTGAGACGGATTCGTTTCCAAATACTTTTGGTAGTATTGGGTTGCATGAAACACATCATATCTACTCAAACAGCTATCTCCTTGTTGAAGTAGATTAGTTGTGGTCTCGTTGGCCTTGCCATTCATTGCCATACATAGCCATAATATAAGGATCAATCTAAACTGTTTCATAGTTTTGGCTGATTATTTCTTTCTTACTTCGGGAGTGAAAACGACAGGCAAGGTAAACTCCATGTTTACTTCCTCGCCATCAGAGAGTCGGGCAGGCTTCCAATGAGGGCTTCTCTTGAGAAGTTCAATCACAGTCTGCTCGTAGGCTTTTTCTTTTGGAGCTTCGAGAACTTTAAACAATCCCAATGTTCCATCCTTTTGAATGGTGAAGTTGATGACGACTCGCGCAGGCTTGTCTTCCAATCCTTTAGGATATTGGATGTTTGTCATCACCCATCTTAGGAAATCGTTGATGTCGCCATTGCCGTTGAAGATTGGCATCTGACCACCTTCCGGTAAAACAGCTATCGTCTTTAACACATGAGGTTGTGATACGCTTTGCGGTTTGAACATAAGGACGATGGTTATACCTATTATTGCTATCACGCAAGCGGCTATCCCAAATACCTTTTTATATATATGGGATTTTGTGTATCTTGTTTCCTGTGCTTTGCCCAAGAAATAAGTTTCTTCCTGATTGTTTTTTTCTTTCATACCTTTTACGATTTTATGGAGTTGTCTAAAAGTGCTTTTAATTGTTTGAGTGGTTCCTTGCTGACGTGCAGAGTGAATTTCTCGCAAAACCGTTCGTTGTACAAAATTAGTTCTGAAGTGTTGAGGTTGATGCTGAAAATGTGCTGACTATTAATAATGTAGTTTCTGCCAACACGAGCGAAGAAGTGTGCCGTTTGGTCAAGTTGCTCTACTATTTTCTTCTCAAAGACCACAAGGTTGAACGAGAAGGTGTATTCATCGCCGTTGGTGAGTCGGAGATTGCAATAGCTTCCTTCCGAACAGACGTATGCTATCTGTTCGGAAGCCACTCTGAGCAAAAAGTTGGCATTTGATATGATGAGATATTCTTCCATACTGATAAGTTTGGTGCAAAGGTAAGCAAAATATTTAAAAAGTATGGCTGGAGGTAGCGTGTTTTTTGTGAACCAGTGGACTTGTTTTGTGAAAAATATGAAGTCAAACTCCAGATATGACTATCTATTAAGGTGGTCAACTAAAATCGTTAAACCACAGTTAGTAATCTAGCAAGGAAAAAACAAAAAAGCAGCAAACCGCAAAGGGCTTGCTGCTCACGATAGGAGTGTTTCCTATTTCTTTTATGGGTTGTATAAATATATGGCTGAAGAGCTGTTGTATTGGCTTTCCCTTTGGCCGCCGAACTTTGTTTCTTCACTCTTCACTCTTCGTTCTTCACTTTCTATACTTCCTTCAATACGGCTTCCAATCTTCCGATGAAGTCATCCACATTTTCCTTGGTCAATACCAATGGAGGGAGGATACGAAGGATGTTGGTGCCGGCGCAACCGGTGAAGCAATGCTGCTCGTGGATGAGCTTGCTACGAACTTCCTTGTGAGGAATATCGAGTACGGCACCTACCATCAAGCCACGGCCACGAACTTCTGTGATGTGACTGTTGCGCTTCTGCAACTCCTTCAGCTGGGCGATGAGATATTCACCAACCTCATGCGCATTCTGTACCAGGTTCTCCTTCTCAAATACATCGAGAACGGCGAGAGCGGCAGTACATGCCAGATGGTTGCCACCGAAGGTAGTACCCAGCTGACCATATACAGGAGTAAACTCTGGAGAAATCAACACGCCACCCATAGGGAAACCATTACCGATACCCTTGGCAACGGTGATGAGATCTGGCTTGATGCCCAACCACTGGTGTGCAAAGAACTTACCGCTTCTACCATAACCGCACTGGATTTCATCGCAGATCAGGAAAGTGCCGTATTTCTTGCAGGCTGCCTGCAAACCCTGAGCAAACTCAGGAGTTACCATGTTGCAACCACCTACGCCCTGAATAGCTTCGATGATACAAGCACATACATCGCCCTTGGCAAGTTCCTTCTCCCAAGCCTCCAAATCGTTGATGGGAAGATAGGTTACGTGACCATTATCATTGATTGGAGCGATGATCTTAGGATTATTTGTTACCTCTACGGCAAGAGATGTTCTGCCGTGGAAAGCCTTCTCTATAGAAAGCACGCGGGTTCTTCCGTTGGTGAATGAAGCCAGCTTCAAGGCGTTCTCGTTTGCCTCGGCACCAGAGTTGATGAGGAAGAACTGATAATCTTCATAACCGCTAATCTTGCCCAGACGCTCAGCGAGTTTCACCTGCAACTTGTTGATGACAGAGTTGGAATAGAAACCCAGATTGTTCAACTGGTTGGTGAGCATCTCCACATAGTGAGGATGGCAATGACCGATGCTGATAACGGCATGACCGCCATAAAGGTCGAGATATTCCTGACCCTTGTCGTCCCATACCTTGCAGCCCTTACCTTTTACAATATTAATATCGAAAAGAGGATATACGTCGTAAAGTTTCATGTTAAATCTATGTTTTAAGAAAGACAACTCATAGAGTTATCTTATTACAAACTATTTTTTATGATAGAAGAACGAATGATTTTTCATCCGTTCTTCCGAATTCTTTTATCTAAAATGCTGATGGCTTGAGTTTCAAACCTGCTGTCTGGTCGAGACCAAACATGATGTTCATGTTCTGAACAGCCTGACCTACGGCACCCTTCAAGAGATTGTCAATGCAGGAAGTGATGAGGAGCTTATCGCCATACTTATCCACATGAACCAGGCACTTGTTGGTATTCACCACCTGCTTCAGGTCGATTGCCTTATCCACATAGTGAGTAAACTTGGCATCCTTGTAGAACTCCTTGTAACCTGCCACGATTTCCTCGATAGGCTTGTCGGTCTTCACAACTTCTGTAGCGAAAATACCGCGGGCGAAGTCGCCACGGTAAGGGATGAAGTCGATGGCTGCATCGAGATAACCCTGTGTCTGTTTCAGACTCTGACGAATCTCTGGCACGTGCTGATGGTTGAATGCCTTGTAGATGCTCATGTTGTTGTTGCGCCATGAGAAATGGGTAGTGGCACCTGGCTTCTGACCAGCACCGGTGCTGCCGGTAATGGCGTTGACGGATACATCGCTGTTGATGAGGCCCATCTTAGCAGCAGGCAACAAACCAAGTTGAATGCAGGTTGCAAAACAACCTGGATTTGCCACGTGCTGAGCTACGGCTATTTTTGATTCATTTATTTCTGGAAGACCATATACAAAATCGTGAGCGGCTGGGGTTGGCTGCTGGGTAGCAACCACAGTCTCTGGGGCAAGACGGAAGTCCTGTGCCAGGTCGATAATCTTCACGTTCTCCGGAACATTGTGCTCCTTCAGGAACGCCTCGCTCTTGCCATGACCGAAGCAGAAGAAGATAACATCCACCTGGTCGAAAGGCTTCTCGGCGGTAAACTTCAAGTCGGTCTCGCCATACAATCCCTCGTGAACCTCAGCCACCAGGTTGCCGGCGTTACTCTCGCTGTTGGCGAATACAATCTCTGCCTCAGGATGGTTGATAAGGAGGCGAATCAACTCACCTCCTGTATAACCAGCTGCTCCTAAAATACCTACTTTTACCATATTATCTTTCCTCGTTAGGGTGCATACCATAATAAACACGGAGTGGGGTAGAACTTACCTTGATGAAGCCCTTCGCATCCTCGGCTGTCCAACCGTGCTGCATCTCGCCATACTCACCGAGCTTAGACTTTGTCAAATCGTCTGGTGAATCGACGCCAACAGTCTGGAAGCTAAATGGACGAAGCTTCAAGATGGCAGTACCGTTTACGTTGCGCTGAGAAGAAGTCAGCATCGCTTCGATATCCGGCATTACTGGCTCCAGGTACTGGCTCTCGTGGAGGAACATTCCGTACCAGTTGCCTACCTGGTCCTTCCAATACTGCTGCCACTTGCTCAATGTGCTCTTCTCCAACAGACGGTGTGCCTCGATGATGAGCTTAGGAGCTGCAGCCTCGAAACCTACACGACCCTTGATACCGATGATGGTGTCACCCACGTTGCAGTCGCGACCGATAGAGTAAGATGCACCAATCTCCTCAATCTTCTGGATGGCTGCAATCTTATCATCAAACTTCTCGCCGTTGACAGCCACGATCTCACCCTTCTCGAAGGTAATCTTCAGTTCAGCCTCTTCTTCCTTGGCAGTAACGTGCTTCAGGTAAGCCTCCTCTGGGAGACCCTGGGTTGGGTCGAGAATCTCACCGCCGCAGATACTGGTTCCCCAGATACCTACGTTATAAGAATACTTCAATTTGGTGAAGTCTGCAAAGAAGCCGTGCTCGTTCAGGTAATCAACCTCCTCCTTACGAGAAAGCGCCTTATCACGAGTCAATGTGATGATCTCTACACCAGGAGCCATTACCAGGAAGGTCATGTCGAAACGAATCTGGTCGTTGCCGGCACCTGTACTTCCGTGAGCGATGGCATCAGCACCAATCTCCTTGGCGTAACGAGCGATGGCGATAGCCTGGAAGATACGCTCAGAAGATACTGAAATAGGGTAGCAGTTGTTGCGGAGCACATTACCGAAAATCATGTATTTCAATGATTTCTCGTAATACTCGTGGGTAACGTCGAGAGTGACGTATGCCTTGGCACCCAACTTATATGCGTTCTCCTCGTTGGTCTTCAACTGCTCGGCAGAGAAACCACCTGTGTTAGCGCATGCTGCATAAACATCCCAGCCATCCTGGGTCAACTTCATTACTGTGTATGATGTATCGAGACCGCCGCTGAAAGCGACTACAACTTTTTTATTTGCCATTTTATTTTATGTTTAATATGGATGAATAATATTTAGATGGCATTCTTGCCAACACCTTAAATTATATGTAAGGATTTAAATTTCTGCAGATGGACCGTCAATCTTGCGGATTCTCTCAATTACCTCCTGAGGAAGCTTGATAGGCAGATGCTCCTCCGGGTCGAAGAGCATGGCGGTGCAGATGCAGTATTTGCGGTTGGTACGATGGAGGACATCCACGTTGATGCAACCCTCGCAACCACGCCAGAATGACTCATCATCGGTCAGGTCGGCGAAAGTAACAGGAAGATAACCCAGCTGGGTGTTCATCTTCATGACAGCCGAACCGGATGTCAAAGAGAAAATCTTGGCATGAGGCCATCGCTGTCGGGCAAGCGTAAAGGTAAGGTTCTTGATACGCTTAGCCAGTCCCATACCACGGAAGTCTGGGTGAACGATCAAACCTGATGTGGTAACATAGTGCTTGTTGCCCCATGTTTCGATGTAGCTGAAACCTGCGAACTTTTCGCCCTGGAGAGCGATGACCGCCTTGGCTTCGCGCATTTTGGTGGCAACATACTCTGGTGAACGCTTGGCGATACCAGAACCACGCTTCTTTGCAGCTTCTGCAATTGTAGTCAGAATGGTGTCGATGTACTTGATGTGACTTTCGTCAGCCACCATTACTTTAACTTCTGCTTCTTCCATTTTTTCTCTTCTATCTTAAAATGTTTTTGTTTTAATATTCTTTCTTATATATAATAAGGTGTATGTTTTGCATAAAAATGCAACTACCTTATACATATTTATGGTGAACGTCTGGAATTACCTCTGCTAGTGCATTGATGATTTCCTCTTCTGTTGTCCCTTTCTTCTTTACCAGAAAGATCGTGTCGTCACCGGCGATGGTTCCAAGAATTTGAGAAATATCACTATTGTCTATGTTATATGCAATGCTGCTTGCATATCCCGGACGGGTTTTGATCACGACCATGTTCCCGGAGAAGTTGATAGACTGGAATCCGGTATTCACCATCATCTTGCTCACTGGAATATGATTTGAAACTCTCTTATATAATGTATCATTGGGCAGGACATACGCATATTTTCCACTCGAAGATGCTGCCTTTGCTACTTTGAGCAGTTTTAAGTCACGGCTCAATGTAGCTTGCGTAATCTTAAAGCCTTCTTTGTGAAGAGCCTCCAAAAGTTGGTCTTGCGAACTCAACTCCTGACTTGATATAAGCATCTTCAAAGTTTCCAATCTGCTATTCTTTGCCTTCATATGCTGTATTTTTATTCGTTTAACGGCTGCAAAATTACAATATATTTTGCAAATAACCAAATAAAATGAAAGAAAAATGCATAAAATAACATTATTTTGTCTTTCGTTATGCATAAACATAGAATAAATATGCATGTATTACCTTCTTTCATACAAATATTCTACACTTGGCTTTTGATGCAGAATAGCCTTTTTTATCCATTTTTAGCTAATTATTGTAAATTATTGAAAGAAAGTCTACGGAAACCGCATCGGTTCAATAAGTTTTTGTTATCTTTGCAGACACAATTCTTAGATTATAATCAACTTAATATAAAATAAACCTTTAGAAGATGGAAAAAATGAATGTTAAACCAGCAGAAGGTAAGCTGGGAATCTTGGTTGTTGGTTGTGGCGCAGTAGCTACTACCTTCATGACCGGTGTTTTCATGACTCGTAAGGGACTTGCGAAGCCAGTAGGTTCAATGACTCAGTACGACAAGATTCGTGTCGGCAAGGGTGCAGACAAGAAATATTTGCACTATAAGGACATCGTTCCACTTGCAGACCTTAATGATATCGTATTCGGTACTTGGGATGTTTATCCGCAGAATGCTTATCAGGCAGCTATGTATGCTGAGGTATTGAAGGAGAAAGATATCAATCCTGTACGCGAGGAGTTGGAGAAGGTAGTACCAATGAAGGCTGCTTTCGACAAGAACTATGCAAAGCGTCTTGATGGCGATAATGTGAAGGATTGCAAGACCCGCTGGGAGATGGTAGAGGCTCTTCGTCAGGATATCCGCGACTTCAAGGAGAAGAACGGTTGTGCCCGTATCGTTGTTATCTGGGCAGCATCTACCGAAATCTACGTTCCTGTAGATATGAAGATTCATGGTACATTGGCTGCACTTGAGGCAGCAATGAAGGCTGACGACCGCCAGCATGTAGCTCCATCCATGTGCTACGCTTATGCTGCTTTGACAGAGGGTGCTCCTTTCATCATGGGTGCTCCTAATACAACTGTTGATATTCCTGCTATGTGGGAACTCGCAGAGAAGACCAAGATGCCTATCGCCGGTAAGGACTTCAAGACAGGCCAGACTCTTGTCAAGAGTGGCTTCGCTCCTATCATCGGTACCCGTTGTCTCGGCTTGAATGGCTGGTTCTCTACCAATATTCTCGGCAACCGTGATGGTCTCGTTCTCGATGAACCTGCTAATTTCCATACCAAGGAGGTAAGTAAACTCTCTACTCTTGAGACAATCCTGAAACCAGAAGCTCAGCCAGATCTCTATGGTCATGGTAACGATGAAGATACCCAGTACTATCATAAGGTACGTATCAACTATTATCCACCTCGCAACGATAACAAGGAGGGTTGGGATAATATCGATATCTTCGGCTGGATGGGTTACCCAATGCAGATTAAGATTAACTTCCTCTGCCGTGACTCAATCCTTGCTGCTCCATTGCTGCTCGACCTTACATTGTTGAGCGATCTTGCAGCTCGTGCAGGCCGTTTCGGAATCCAGCGTTTCTTGAGTTTCTTCCTCAAGGCACCTATGCACGATTATACTAAGGGTGAAGAGCCTGTAAACCATCTCTACCAGCAGTATACGATGCTGAAGAATGCTATCCGTGAGATGGGAGGTTACGAGGCCGATGAGGAAATCGACTAATTAGGTTATTTCATTTAATATTACACCTTATTATATATAAGGCATTAAATTTATATCATGGCACACCTTTGGAATGTTAGAATATCTCTCCATAGGTGTGCCTTTTTTGTTTATTTATATAGAAAGTAGACATGGATTCGGTAACGAGTTTTATTTATGGTATGAGCATGATGTTCTTCTCCATGATGGCTTTCCTGTTTTGGAGAAAAGGAAAGGAGATGCTCTTTCGGATGATTATGTGGCTCATGATTGTGGTCGACCTGCAGTTGGTAAAGGACCTGGTTTTCTTTCTGATTTATGGTTTTGACAACGAGCATGCGTGGTATCTTACGTCTTCGTTGGATATGATGATTATTCCGTTCTACAGCTTTGTGTTGATGGAACTGGTGAAGCCGGGCTGGTTCAGATGGGTGAAAGCTTTGATGCTGGAATTGCCTTTCCTCTTGTTGCCGGTGTTCTATATTTTTACCCATAATATCATCTGGTTTTATGTGCTTTCTGCCTGGGGAGCCATTTATGGATTCTCTACCTTTATATTGCTTTTCTTTATGATTCGGAGGTATCACCGCCAGCTGAAAGAGCGCTTTTCTTATCAGGAAAATATTAATCTGAATTGGCTTCTTGCCATTCTCAATACCTTCTTCCTGATTCTGTTTTTATGGACGCTGAGCTGTTTCGTTATTAATGTGGATTACGACAATATCTATATGGTAAGCTCTCTGATACTCTGGATACTGATAGATTATTTTGTTTATAGGCATGAGTCAGTGATAGAAGAGTTGAGCGATATTGAAATTGTACCGTTAGAGCAGAACGAAGTAGATGTTTCGGGGATGGCTGCTGAGGTGCAGCGGTTGTTCGAGGAAGATAGAATCTATCTCAATCCGAAACTGAAATTGTCTGATGTGGCGCTGGCTGTAGGTACGAACCGTACTTATCTGAGTCGCTATTTTAACCGGCAGAATGGGCAGACGTTTTATGATTATGTGAATTCTTATCGTATACAGTATGCAGAGAACTTGTTGAAGTCAACGAACTTTCCTTTGCCGGAAATCGCCATCAAATCGGGATTTAATTCTATTTCTACGTTCAGAAGAGTATTTTTTGCCTCTTTTGGTTGCTCTCCTAATAAATATAGGGTAAATGCGTAAGTTGTTGAAGTTTAGGTAGTTTCTAAAAATCAGTGGAACACTGAAAAATGTCAAAAGACACTTTTTGTCCATTTGAAACTTATTTTTGCTATTTTGAAACCATAGTTCTCAATTTTTTTTCTATCTTTGCACCATAGAACTTTTTGAAGAGAATATAACTCTAGCATTTACTTTTTCTAGGAATTAAAAAATAAAGGTTGGCCAACCCGTTGAGGGCAAGCCAACCTTTCTCGTTATGTATGTTATTCTTTGTTTTTTTACTTTATTCCCGGTTCCCGTTTTCATTATTCCTTGTTGCTGCCTCCGAAGATGCGGAGCAAGTAGAGGAAGAGATTGATAAAATCGAGATACAGAGTCAAGGCTCCGATGAGTGCCAGTTTCTGTGCGCCCTCGCTCATGTCGTATTGTGTCTGGAGCATCTGCTTGATCTTCTGACTGTCCCAAGCGGTCAAGCCAACGAAGATGGCTACACCTGCGTAACTCAAAATGTAATCAAACCCAGAACTCTTCAAGAACATGTTTACTACGGTAGCGATAATCAGGCCTATCAGCGCCATGAAGAGTATTTTTCCTAAAGAGGTCAAATCCTTCTTGGTAGTGTAACCATAGAAAGCCATCGCTCCGAATGTGCCGGCTGTAATAAAAAATACCTTGGCAATACTGGTCATCGTATATACTACGAATACGGATGAAAGCATGGCACCATTCAAAACCGAGTAGACGATGAAGAGTAGGGTGGCCGTAGTCAGGGAGAGTCTCTGTAGGGCACCGGTAATGATGAATACCAGGGCGAGCTCTGCGATAATCAAACCAAAGAGCAAGCCGCGGCTTGTCATCAAGGTCATCAGCAGGGTAGGACTGCTAGCCACACCATAGGCAGTAACGCCCGTAATCAGGAGAGCTAAGGTCATCCATGTATACACTTTGCGCATCAAAGCAGAGAAAACACCGCTTATACCTCGCTCTTTCTCATTAACAGCAAAGCCATTGCTCTGCTGGTTGTTCTGACTATTTATCAGATTGTACATTTCCTTTTCTGTCATAATTCTATTTTCTTTTGTTATTTATGGTCTATTGAATAATATAATAAGCGCAAAGATAATGCCAATTATTGAAACGAACGATAATCTCTGCGCTTTATTAACATTTATTCCGTAATTTTACGTCATTCTCAGACCCTTTATCAGGATATGATAGTTGCCGCTAGGAATGATGGTGATGTTTGACTTCATGTCAGTCTCCTTGCGGTTGAAACTGATCTGCCATTGCCATCTTAATCTCTTATCTTCTCTTTTTTCTACCTGTCTCATACGCTATTCGTTTTATTTCGAGTGCAAAGATACGTCTTTTCCGTTTTCTACCTATGCGATTTGTGCGATTTGCGTGGATTCGGGAAATAAAGTGCGAAAAATATCATGGAATCATTCTGGAGAATATCTCCGAAGGATAAGAACATAACTCCGAAAGATAGCAGAATATCTCCGAAGGATAAGAAAATATCTCCGAAGGATAGCAGAATATCTCCGAAGGATAAACCCAGAAGACAAATGTAGGTAATCCGATGATGAAGATATGGAAGCTGGGTTGTGGCAACGAGGTGAAGGGTGAAGGGTGAAGGGTATATTTTAAATCTTATATTATATTCTTTTTTTAGGGTTTTTCCGATTTTTGACCCTAGGGTACTTTTTTGATTTTACCCTTTTTTCCTTTACCCACGCGTACATATATAAAATAGAGTTTTCAAACCTTCACCCTTCACCTTTTTATTTAACATTTTGAGTGTCAAATAGTTACGGGTGAAGGGTGGTGAAGGGTGTTTTCCGTGTTTTATAAACATATTTTAAGAATTCTCTCCGTTTTTACATATTTTAAGCGTTTGTTTTCGATTCCGAAATGGGTATCTTTTTTAGAGAGTCCTCTTTTTTTTTATGATTTCTTTCTGCAGAAACTCCTAGAATCCCAGTCTAATCGGTATCCCTGATGTATAATCCGTTAAAATATTATCAGCGAAATAAAGTTAATGGCTATGGATAAGCGTAAACTTCTAAAATATAAGTTATCTTAAAAACATTATAACCTTTTAATGTATTGTCAGCGAAATAAAGTTAATGGCTACGGATGAGCGTCAATTTTTAAATATAAATTAACTGAATTTTCGCATGTGGTTCAAGAACTTTTCAGGGCGTATGGGACAAAACTTGCGAAACTTGAGCAAATTAACTGAAAAAGCATTATAACCTTAATAGTATTGTGCGCTTGTGTATACGCCTGATTGCGTGCACTGGCGAGCGCATATATATAATAATGTAAACAGCTAAAATCTCTTGTGTAAAGTCTTTATAGATGTTAAAAACTGACTAAAAAGGCAACTTTTTTGCGAAAAGATTTGGTGGAATGAAAAATAGTTAGTACTTTTGCACTCGCTTTTGAGAAATACACTTTCTCTTAGCGATTAAAGAAAGAGTTCTTTGAAAGATTTTACATAAACAGACAAGTAGTACAAGAAGCGGTTAACTTCTTAGAAATAAGAAAGTTGACTGGGTAAAAGAAACGAACCGTCAAGCAATTGACAAGTCAGGTTTACTAAGCTTCAATAAACGAAAAGGATATTCGTCCTAAGTACAGACAACAAACAAACCAAGCCGCAAGGCTAGGTAAAAATGATATTTTACAATGGAGAGTTTGATCCTGGCTCAGGATGAACGCTAGCTACAGGCTTAACACATGCAAGTCGAGGGGAAACGACATCGAAAGCTTGCTTTTGATGGGCGTCGACCGGCGCACGGGTGAGTAACGCGTATCCAACCTGCCCACCACTTGGGGATAACCTTGCGAAAGTAAGACTAATACCCAATGATATCTCTAGAAGACATCTGAAAGAGATTAAAGATTTATCGGTGATGGATGGGGATGCGTCTGATTAGCTTGTTGGCG
>NZ_VZBE01000082.1:0-63324 GCF_009494835.1 Segatella copri | reverse complement strand
TGAGCCACTTGAGTAAGTTAACTGAGCCACTTGAATATTCTGCAGCATACGCTTGCGTGCAAAAGTATACATAATTGAGCCAAATAGAGCACAACTGGTACTTATCGTACCAAAGTGGACAAGTGGGGCACCGCCGATGTTGTATCTTTGTATCAGCATTCGGGAAGAGACCGGTGCACAACATGATTATTCACAATTTTAAAATTTTATGTATTATGGCAATTAATTACAGTTTAGTAAAGCTTGCGTCAAAATTTGGTGACAAAGCAGGAGTTCCTCTTTTCTACGCCCGTGCTCAGATGAAAGACTCCATTTCGCTCAAGAAGTTCGCGAAGTTGATCTCTATGCAGACCACTGTATCCTATGCGGATGTAACAGCCGTTCTGGTCAGTATGCAGGAGAACATGGTCATCGAGTTGCAGCGAGGCAACCAGATTGATTTCGGCGAGTTGGGCAAGTTCCGCCTCCAGCTTACCTGTGAGGGTGCGGCAACCGCAGCCGAATTCAAGAGCGACATCAACATCAAGGGTGTGAACATCCAGTTTATCCCGGGCAGCGATCTTGCCAACATCTTCGTAGGTATGGAGTTTGAGCAGGTTGCATCACGTGCCGTACAGAAGGCTGCCCTCAAGGCTGAGAAGGAGGGTGCCAAGACTCTCGACATCGAGGAGGCTAAGAAAAAGCCTGCCAAGGACAATGCTTCTTCAGGCGGCGATACCACGGGTGGCAACACCTCTGGCGAGCAGACCGGCGGCACAGGCAGTACTGGCAACGGTGACACTGGAGACGGATTAGAATAATTAACCTTTTAAAACAGAATAGATTATGACAGAAAAGAACAAGCAGAGATGGAATGAGATTCTCAAGTTTGCAGTAACCGTACTGACAGCTCTCCTCGGGGCGTTGGGCGTTTCGGCAGGTGGACTTTAGAGTGATTTCATGAGCAGAATCCCTCCGAATTTATTTAACAAGTTAGGGCGCATCCAATCCGGATGCGCCCTTTTTCTTTGTCGCCATATTTCTTTCATTCAACACTCAACATTCAACATTCAACACTCAACATTTACCTCTCAATATCCACCATTCTCTAACTTTTTCTGTAACTTTTCCTAGAAAACTCTTGCAGATATGAAAATAAAACCGTAACTTTGCGCTATAGAATTTTAAAACAGATGGTTATGAAGTACTTAGATCCTAAGGCAGACCTCACGTTCAAGAAGATATTCGGCAATCATCCCGATCGATTGAAAAACCTTCTGAATACCCTTCAGTCACTCAATGAAGATGAACTGATACAACAGCAACAATATCTGCCGACAACAGAAGAACTGGAGATTTCCGGCTTTACTGATGCCGAACTCCGTGCCTATGATAAGTTTTGGGATTCGGTAAGTGTTGAAAGAACCCTTCTGGATGACAGATATCAGAAAGGAATGGAAGAAGGCATGGAAAAAGGCAGAGCTGAAGGTATAGCTGAAGGCATAGAAGAAGGCATGTCCCAGCGAAGCCTTGAGATTGCCAGGAAGATGCTGGCAAAGGGTATGGATGAAGCGTCTATCATGGATATGACGGGGCTGACGTCAGAGGAGATAAAGCTGCTGAAAGCGGAGATGTAGATTACGATTATCACCATATAACCAAGGGTCTATACACCACTTGTAATCGTGGCATATAGCCCCTTGTCCTGTCACATAAGAAACGCAATCTCTTACTTTTTCATAAACTTTTCACTGAAATCTCTTGCGGGTTTGAAAATAAAACCGTAACTTTGCGGCATGGATTTTTAATACAGATGATTATGAAGCAGGTAGAAGAAAGATACATCAGCTTTGAAGCCAGCAAGATGGCATATCGCGACATCAAGAATTCCGTTGACACCGCTAAGCGTGAAGGTATAGCTGAGGGTATGGAAAAGGGAATGGAATTAGGTATGGCGAAAGGTAAGCAAGAAGGTCTTGCGGAAGGTATGGAGAAAGGTAGAGCAGAAGGCAAGCATGAGGCCAACACAGAAACAGCACAACGATTGCTGGCAATGGGACTTTCTGCCGAACAGGTTTCCAAAGCTACCCAGCTACCTTTGGAAATCATTAAGAATCTGAGCAATACATAAAAAATATAATAGCGGAGATATTGATGACAAATATCACCATAATAAATCCCAGAACTGCTTGGAAGAGCGATTCTGGGATTTTTTATACCATTTGTTTAATATTTATATTATATAGATTCTACATCATCGTTCACATTATTATATATAGTACGATGCGAGCATTGTAAAACGTCTCATTTGTTATATGTTAAATATCAATTACTGAATTATCTTTTTCTGATAACATTGCCTTTATAGTTATGTTTATCGCTGCCTAGAAAGGTTGAATGTCTCGCCAAGTTTTGGGCGGATGATGACCCTTCTGTAACTGGTCAGTGCCGGAGTCCCATTGTCTGTCACTTCACAGATTATATGCAGTTCTTTTCCTGCCGCATCCTGGGGGATACGTAGAATGGCATTAGCTTTGTCTGCCTCTCTGATACTTACCGTTGAGGTGTAAGTACCCGCTTCCGGCAATATCCACCAGTGGAATGTCAGTTTATCTTTATCCGGATCCACAGATTTTGAAGCGTTTAATTGGAGTTCCTCTTCTGTTTCTGGTTCAATTATAATCGGGTTCAATCCCTTTTCACCATTTACGATGACTATCGGGTTACGGTTTCCTTTGCCGTATGCAGCCCAATCCATACGTGCCATGAAGTTGGCGAATATTGCGGGATAGAAGTATTTTTCATATTTCTCCGATATGCATCTGACTGCCGGATCTGCATTTGTGTAGCATGTTGTCAGACTGTCTGGTGACAGTTCCCATCGGAAATAGCCACCCCAACCTGCCTGGCTACATACGGTCGGATCGTTTAATCCATTTGGGGTTACATGTAGGAAAGAAGGAGTGTCGCCTTCCACTCCGTATTTGTTTTTCGGATATATTTTCCCTAGATTCCCGTGATTTTGTATATGAGTTGCGTATTCGTTCCAATTCTGGCTTCCTATGGCGTTCTGCACGATCCAGGCGCTGTCGTCCCAGAAAAAGCGGATATCCTTGCCGCAAGTCTTGCGGATCCATTGATGAGAACTGAAGGCATAATCCACAGGGGGACCTCCGCATACATCTTGGTCTGTAATTGTATAAACACACAACTTATTCAGAAACTTTTTAAACACCTGAGCAGCAAAAAGTTCTTGAACAAGTCAAGCGGCAGAGCCGAGCGGCCCAGGATTTTGCCATGTCGAAGAATTCACTTATCTTAGTGTTGCAAAAACAAACAAGAGAATCCAACGATAGCACAGCTTCCATGCATAGTCTCCTCAGCGCGGGATACGTACAGGAAGTAAAGGAGAGTGCATCATAATGGGCAATGCACCCTCCTTGTCATCAGGAAGTTATCATTTGAACTTCCATTCGTCGAATGTGATATTGTTTCCTTTCAGGACAAAACAGAGGTCCATTGTGCCTGTCATATTCTTTTGAAGTTGGGATTCTATGAGTTTCATTTGCGGGGTACCGACTTTGATTGAAGCAATGACTTCTCCGTCCGGCCTATCCCGGCGGACTTCTATGATTCCGTTTCCGGATGCCTTAATTTCCAGACTGGAAGGTACTTTGTTGAATTCCACACCTCTGACAGCAATGATGCCAGTCTTGTTGGGAACGGTAACGGCATACATGTCCCCGATGCTTTTTCCATTTGTGAACTTGACACCTTGTGTGGCTGCTGTGGTTTCGGCCTGCTGGATGATGAACGGATTCATAGGCTGTATCTGTTTTACGCCTTTCAGAGTCTGATTACCCATGTGGATATTCACAGTATTCTCGTCAACTTGTATTTCATCGACACAAACATTACGAAAACCAGCTGTTGTATTGAAACTATGTTGCAAACTCATTGTGTGATAGAATACATACCATTTTCCGCGGAATTTGTGTAGATGTGTATGATTGTTGCTGTAGTCAAATCCATAATCTCCTGGGTTTTTCATATAGTTGTGCTGGTATTTCCAACTTTTGGTTACCAGCGGAGTTTTGCTAGTCATGTAACTCATGCAACAGGTGGTTGGTTTCTCTGTCGGGAGAGGCCAGTCGCTAAAATCTTGCCAATCTATGTTATAAGTATAAACGTATGTGCCGTTGATGTAGTTTAATTCGTTAGCTTCGAAATGATGGGGAGCCCTGATGGGCTTTATCGGGCCATCCACACTAATCATGTCTTTTCCCAAACGCATAATGCGAGCACATCCTCCGCCTACTGTCAGCCAACCTTTTCCTTTGTCATCGATGACTACACCCGGATCGAAAGCGGCTTTGCGCCATATATCAAATACTTTATCAAACGTATCAAAATGCACTGGGAGGGCAGGTTTGTTACCTGCCCTCCCAGTACTGAATGATTACAAGCGTAGGGCTTGATGCCTACAAGTGACGTAAGTAATAGTGAGAAGAATGCCTTCCGCATATCTTTTGGCGGTCGCCAAAAGATATGCGATTCTAGGACTTGCAATCATTAGGAACAGGAGTTAAAGGCATTAGCTTCTGGAACAACAATCATCAACTCCTAGGGCTACAAGCAACAGATACTAGATTAAGAATTTTCACAACCCATAACATTGGGTATAAACTAAAGTTACATGGCACCCTATTAACAAGGCAAAAATAGCTCAAAAATGTCCCTAATCCAAAAAATCAGTACGAATTTTCGGATTATAATCCAAAAAAACAGTGTTATTTTTTGGATTAGCGAATATTTTCATTACCTTTGCAGAAGATTAGCTGCACTCGGCAATTTGAAAGCAAGCTTTCATTGCGCTCATTTGCATAATCTTTGCAAAAGATTTAAACATAAGAATAAAATGATAAGAAGGAAACTACAAGAAACGATAGAGGCCAGAATGTTTGGTGGTAAAGCTATTATTATAATAGGTGCCAGACAAGTAGGAAAAAGTACGCTTTTCAAAATGATACTTGAAAAACGTACGGAACCTATATTGCAATTAAACTGTGATGAGCCAGAAGTAAAAGAAATGCTATCCCAGGTGAATAGCCAAGAACTAAAATTGCTCATTGGCAAACACAAGATTGTCATGATAGACGAGGCACAAAGAGTAGAAAACATAGGGCTAACCCTAAAATTGATTACTGACAACTTCCCTGAAGTACAATTACTGGTAACAGGCTCTTCCTCATTTGAATTACAAAACAAGCTCAATGAGCCACTGACCGGCAGAAAGTTTGAGTATCATCTCTTTCCATTGTCCACTGGTGAATTACTCGAATCTCAAGGCTTACTTACAGTAAAGCAAACACTAGAGAATCGCCTCATCTATGGCTCATACCCAGATGTCATCAATCATACAAAAGATGCAAAAGACATCTTGTACAATCTGTCCAATAGTTATCTCTATAAGGACTTGCTCACCTTAGAGAGTATACGCCGACCTGCATTGCTTAGCAAGCTACTCACTGCTTTAGCACTGCAAGTTACTAGCGAAGTTTCATACAATGAGCTGGCACAGACAGTAGGTACGGACAGCAAAACCGTGGAAAAATATGTAGACTTGCTAGAAAAATGCTATATCATCTTCAAGCTAAATGGTTTTAGCAGAAACCTGCGCACAGAACTGAAACGAGCCAAGAAGTTTTACTTTTACGACAATGGTATCCGAAATGCCATATTGCAAAACTTTGCGCCTTTGGCCCTTCGACAAGATGTTGGTGCCTTGTGGGAGAACTTCGTTATCAGCGAAAGAATAAAAGCTAACCAGTATGAAGGAAGATATGTAAACAGCTATTTCTGGCGAACCAACCAACAGCAAGAGATAGACTACATCGAGGAAAGCGACGGACAGTTTACTCTCTTCGAAATGAAATGGAATCCAAAGAGAGCAAATACTCAGTTTCCTGCTTCCTTCCTAAACACATACGATGTGAAGGATAAAACGATCATCACTCCCGAAAATTGGCTAGAGCACCTATAAGAAACAAAAAAGTCCTTTCACCTTTCATCTATCTGAAATGCAAGAAGATAGATGAAAGGCGAAAGGACATCTAAACAACAAAACTATTTTTATTTTATCACAAAACCTAACTACTTCATCACAATTTTTCTACCCTTGTGAATAAGGTTGACCGTGTCATCACAACACAGCCAACCTTAACGACTAACATCTTTTTTCGGTTAATCTTTGTATGATAAACCTAAAACTAATGTCTTTTAGAGTAATTACTTGGCTTCCTTCCAATATTCTGGAGCACCAAGACCTACAGCGAAACCTGCATAGGTATGCTTGCGAAGATAGTTGCTATCCCAAAGACCTGTAGGGCAACCTGCACGCCAACCTGAATCCTTAGGAGAATCAGTAGCACACCACTGAGTGATACCATACTGCTGAGCCTGTGGAATCAGCTCGAAGTACTTCTGGATGATGAATGTATAGAAGCTACGCATCTGCTTGTGCTGCTCCTCAGTCATCTTGTCGAAGGTAACAGAAGTACCAGCCTCATCCTCATAAGCCATATCAAGCTCAGAAATCTTGATGAGCTTACCAGTCTTAGCCAGCGACTTAAACATCTCTTCGATGTCGCTCTTAAGCTTAGCCTGCTTAGTTTCATCACCATAGCATGTTACGTGCATCTGTGTACCAATACCATCGATAACAACAGGCTCCTCTGCATTAGGATCTTCCCACAGACCAATCCAGTGGATCAAGCTATTCAGCTTAGCGTGCTGATCCCAGTAACCTTCCAAGTTGTAGTCATTGATAAAGAGCTTCAACTTAGATGGATCACCATTGTGCTCAGCAAAGCTCTTACGTGCATCTCTTACGGCTGTACGAACATAGTCGATATCACCGAGATAATCCTGCCAGTAGAAGCTATTGGCTACATCAGAAGCAGGAGCATTAGTTGCATGCTGCAACTCATTGAATCCATCAGCACCTTTCTTACCAGAGATCGCCTCGTTCACAACATCCCAAGATGTAACATAACCATTAGTAGCCTCCATCATACCATCAATCCACTTGCCCATTGCATCAGTAAGAAGAGATTTCTTCTCTTCATCCGTAAGAGGAATGGAATTAGCAGACTTCGTGTAGTAAACTTCAAAATCATCAATATAGAGGGTACCCGCATATTTACCGATATTCAGCAGCAGGCGCAAGGCATTGTCACCATTACATTTGGTAGTCACATCAACTTCCTTCCAATCAGTTGTAACCTTGATGGTAGGGAAGTCACCACAGCCTTTGTATCCGTCAGGATTCTGGAATCCAGCACCAAATTCACCAGCTACAGAACCCTTGATTTTCATCTTCAAGTGATAGGTTTTACCATTCTCGAAAGCGAAACCTGGTTCATAGTTAACCTGTGCATCCCAGGGGTTTGCCTTGGCTGCGTTGTTACCAACCTCACAAACACCATTTACAATCTTTGGCGCATTATCCATATTCCATCCACCAAGGTTCTTACCATCATCAAAGGTAAGATGCCCAACACTTACAGGGATTTCAACCACTTGACTTTCGGCCACTTCTTGAATTTCTGAAGTTACCTTATGCCAGGAATAAGGTTTGATACAAGGAACTTCGTTCCCTTTTATGTCACCATTTACGATCAAATTATTGTTAGAACCTTCTTCACAAAGACTCAAAGACTTGATGTCCAGTTCACCGCCCAGTTTACCTGCAGCAAAAACAAAGTTCTCATAATTGGCTTTCGGAGTAAATTCAACGGTATATTCATTCCATTGAGTACCTACTGAAATCGAGCCTAAATCTGCATCACCTGGGGCTGCCCATAGAATTAAGTCAAAAGGAGCAGTAGCTTTTGCATTCATTTTAAAGACATACTTTTTCCCTTGAGATAACTGAGCAGGGAAATACAATTGAGCATCCCAATGACCACCAGCCTCTTTATTCTCAATGACCAAGCAACGTGTGACATTAGAAGAAGGAGGTAACTCCTTATCTGCAATAAGTTTACTAAGATACTTCTTGTTCTGCTGAGAATGCCAAGCAAGCGTATGACCATAGATGGTCAAACCTGCATCCTGTGCATTTGTAACGAAATCCTTAACAGTATTAAAGTCAAAGGTTCCATCATTTTTTACACAAGAAGCATACTTCATGGCGTTGCCTGCTGTCATCTCCTCGAAGTTGCTACCAGCCAAGCAATATACAAGCTCCTGTTTGTTGAAGTCGGGCGCAGCCAGTGCAATACCCAACTTAAAGTCGGGATTGCACTTGCCAGAAGCCTTCATGTCTTCGACATATTTCTTCAAAGGCTCATAGTTGTTAAGATACTGATATTCCTTCAAGTTCTTGGTCATATCAGTTCTGTACTCCGAGAACTTGTCATCAGCACATGATGACAAAGCCAAGAGAGCTACCAAGCCTAAACCAAAATTAATATTTTTCAATTTCATAATAATCTACCTATTATTAGATGATACTTAATTGATAATTACCGCAGCTTACTTTACGATATACTGAGTATCGAAAGTTGGTATACCATTGGTATTACCACGAGTTTGAGCTACAAACTGGTCGGTTGTCTCTACCTTGACAGCACCGAAGTCTACGGTATACTGGAGAGTCAGGATGTCACGATCCTTGTTGCCCCAAGCCAGCTTAGCGCCCTTCTCCACAAACTTACCTGTACCTGTAGCAGTTACGCCCTTTGTCTCGGAAGAAACAGTGCAAGTACCATCGTTAGCAAAGGTAAGCTTCAAGTTGCAAGTATAAGACTTGAGGATATCCTTACCCTCAGCATTCTTGCCCACAACTCTCTTGACTGTGAGAGGATAGATAGCCTCTGTAAGGCTCTTGGTAGTAATCTGGCAAACCTCGTCCTTCTCAATAGTTGCACCCTCACGCTTCTCTTCTGTGGTCTGACCATTCTCAGTAATCTTATCTGTACCACGGCGCAGATAGAATCCAGCCCAAGGGTTCATGTATTTCACACAATAGAGCACATAGTTCTTAGGCAATATCTTCCACGCATCGCTATTGGTCAGCGCAGGAGTTTCACCCTCCTGGAAAGGAGTACCCGTCAAGATCTTGCCAGCACCCTTCTGATCTTTGATGATCAGAGGGATGACATAAGTATTCTTTACAGAGGCAGGATCAGCGAAGAAAGCATCGTTGAGCTTCACCTGTAATCTTCCCTGCAAGTTGCCACCATAAGAGATGGTGTTACCTGCCAAGGTGTAATACTCTGCAGGCATAGGCTTTACAGAAGATACGCCATCAGAGAAATAGAGGTTGTCACAAAGCGAATTATCTACAGCCACATCCAGTGTGATGTCCTTACCATTGTAAGCACCACCCATGGTAGACACGATGTTGATAATATGCTCGTTGTCCTTGGTATTGTCACGATTCTCGTCATTGCCCAACACCAATATACGCTCCACGTTTTGGTGGGCGAAGTAGACTGATGTGCCACCCTCGTAGTCGTCAAACTCAGGCGTGCCGTTCTCACAAGAGCCGAAAGTCAGAGCCAAGGCTCCGAGTGCAGCCATTGAGAAATATTTATTCATCTTCATAGTTTTCATCATTATAAAATGTTAGTCGTTTGTAATTTTCCATCCTGCATTCTGCTTCAGCTGATCCCACTTGAGGATTTCAGTCTGTGGCACAGGACCGTAATACATATAGTCGTCGTATTTTCTTTCCTCTACTGTGATATCCTTGAACTGTGGAATACCAGCCTCTGTAGAAATCTCCACGCCATGAACAGCCTCATTGATAGGAGCCTTCCAGCGGCGGAGGTCATTGAAGCGCTTGTTCTCGAAGCAGAGCTCAATACGACGCTCATTGCGAATCAACTCACGCATTTTATTCTGGTCGTTAGCGCACTCATCAAGATAAGAATCATCTGTGATGCCTGCACGATGACGGATAGCCTTGATCACATCGTATGCAGAATAAGCATGTGTGCCATTGCCCTTAGGTCCCCAAGCCTCATTGGCAGCCTCAGCATAATCCAAGAAGATCTCGGTATAGCGGATATACACAGGATAGTGATACTGTGCGTTCTTGGCATTTGGATTAGGATTACAATCCTCACGAAGAAGCTTCTTCATATAGTAACCAGTACGTGTAGAGTTACCAATCTTATTCAGTCCATTGTCATTGTTGGCAGTGGTGATGTCGGTATTGATGGTTGCACCCTTATACTTGCAGCCATTATAGATAATGTAGAGATCCAAGCGTGGATCACGATTACTATAAGGATCCAAGTCATCATACTCACTGCGCTCATCTGTGATAGGATAACCATTGGCAGCAGGGAAAGCATCCACCAAGTTCTGGGTAGGATTGATACGTCCCTTACCATAGAGAGATGGAGGGAAGTTATCAGCCTCCTGGTTCAAACCGAGGTCCCAATCATCTGCACCATTAGTCTTATTACCACGCCAGATAATCTCCTTAGGGCATGCACCAGACTGCAAATTATTAATCTCATTAGTCTGAGCATACCAAGAATTACCTGTTTCAGACAAGCCGCTTACGCCACCTATCAAGTCGAGCAAGCTGGCTGCATCATCAGCAGCACGCTTATAATCCACATTGGTACCCTTATTAAAAGCAGGGCTGGCAGCAAGGAGAGAAACCTGTGCACGGATAGCCTTGGCGATACGACCGCTCACACGACCACGCATCAGAGAACCCAATACACGGTTATAGTCCTGATAGTTGTCCACACCCATAGCAGTGTATTTTTCTGGCACAGGATCTGACTTAGTCAAATCATTGTAGTCCAAAGGCAGCAACTGCTCAGCCTGGTCCAAGTCGCTATAGATTTGATCCAAGCAAGCTTGGAATGTGGCACGTGGCTGATTGAAATCAGAAGAAGTATCCTCTGGCTTTGTCAAGTTTGGCACACCCAGGAGCTGACCATCCTCAGTCCAACCACCATGGTTCATCAAGAGATAATACATATTGAGAGCTCTCAAGGCATAAGCCTCACCCTTACGGCTCTCACAGAACATCTGCTGCGCACCCTTGTCCTTAGCCCAGTCTACCTTGTCCACTTCCTGAAGGAAGATGTTCAAGTACTGGATGCTAGCACGACAGCTAGTCCACTTGTTCATAGGGTCATTATTGGCAGCCCAAGAACCAGTAGCCATTTTCAGGTAGCTGTTAGACAAATCATTGCTTACAGCATCATCGGTTGCCACATCAGTTACACTTTTGGTATTATAAGGAAGCACGGCATAAGCATAGCCGAGAAGTCCCTGAGCATAAGTAGGCTCTTCGTAAATCTCGTCCAAGCTACGGTTGTTTTCCTGTGCAGGCTCAAAGAGATCTGAGCAAGACACCAACGAGAGTGACAATGCAGCTAATATAAATAACTTATTAATTTTCATTTCTGTATACATTTAATAATGATTAGAATGTAGCCTTCACACCTATATTATAATAGCGTGTCTGAGGAGCACTACCTATGTTCATCTCCAATACCTCACGGTTCTTAGAGATAGTGAGCAAGTTGGCACCGCTTACATAAGCAGACAAGCCCTTAAGCCAAGTCTTCTGGAAGAGCGTGCTAGGCAGGTCGTATGTAATCTGTACCTTAGCCAAGCGGAAAGCGTCTGTGCTGTACATCCAGAAGTCTGATGTCTGATAGTTGTTGCTACCTGAGAGTGTGGTAAGACGTGGATAAGTAGCAGTCTCCTTGGTTGCCTTAGTCCAGCGATTGCGAACCACAGCTGAGTACTTGCCGTCACCCTTTACCCACCAGTAAGAATTGTTCTTCAAGCCATAAGCACCGAAGTTGCCAGTACCGAGGGCGAAGAATGTGAAGTTCTTCCACTTAGCAGTGAGGTTTACACCCAATGTGAATGGAGAGCCATACCAACCACCCTTGCCCAGGAACACCTGGTCGTAAGAGTCGATCTTGCCATCACCGTTTACATCCACATACTTCATATCGCCAGGCTTCACGTCACTACCCAAGCGGCTCTGGTCTGGAGAGTTCTTGATTTCTTCCTCACTTTGGAAAAAGCCAGCAAACTTATAACCCCAGATACCATCGAGAGCCTTGCCCTCACGGTTTTGGTAATCCCATGCATTCATCTCATCACGCTTGGTAGCCTTGGTGTTATAATAAGTACCTGTTACGCCGAGCTGCAAGTCTACATCACCCACCTTCTTATTGAAGTTAGCTGCGAAGTCGAAACCGATGCGGCGATTATTGTTAAAGTTGAGCACAGGCATGAATGAAGCATCAGGATAGCCTGGCTTAAAGTGAGAAGGATAGAACGTTGGAGTAGAAATCAGATAACCCTCCATCGAGTTAACGAAGAAGCTAGCATCCAATGTTACCATCTGCTGCCACAAGGAAGTCTTGAAGTTGACAGAAAGTTCCTTACGCTTGATGAAGTCGAGATCCTTGTTGGCAGAACGCTTAGAGAATGTGTACTTGCCAGCAGAACCATCATACCATCCATAACCATCAGCTGTCTGCCAGTTGGTGTCATAGAGATAGTATCTGTTGTCATTTACTGCCAAGTCAATATCCTCGTTGATGATGCTACCAGATACACTGATCATCATATCGTCTACCACCTTGCTGTTCTTCAAGAAGTTCTCGTTCTTGAGTCTCCAACCCAATGAAAGTGAAGGAGAGAAGCCTACACGATGACCTGGAGCCAACTGTGCAGAGTGGATAGCTGCCAAGCCGAAGTCTGCATAATAAGTCTTGGCGTAATCATAAGATGCATCCAAGGCAAGATTAGCACTTGATGTCTTGTGATACTCACCTGATTTAGACTGCTGATAGCCAGAGGCAATCAACATCGCAGAGAGGTTATGTACCTTATTAAATGTATTGGCGTAATTGAACTGAGCAGAGAAGAGCATGGTCTGATTGTCCACACTATTAGCGATGTTCTGTACACCAGACTTCTTATCCTCACCTTCCTTCTTCAAAGCTACGATCATATCCTTGCCGTCGATGTTTGACCATGTTGGGATATAGATGGCATAGCTATTATTGAAAGATGTGGTGTAAGAGGTAGCATAGTCTACTGCGAAACGAGTCTCGAAAGACAAGCCCTGCAACAACTTGTGCAGATTGATGTTAACACCTGTATCAAACTGGAACTGGCGGCTAGTATACTTGCTCTTACCAGCAGCATAGTAATCTGCGAAGATGTTAGAAGAGTTAGCCTGTGTACCAGCCAAGAAGTACTTGCCATCCACCAGCTTAGCCACACTCATCAAGTCCCAAGCAGCCTTGGCATTAGGAGCTATCATGTCTGTAGAGATCAATGGGCTAGCATTCTGTGGGAAGTTAGGACGCCAAGTAGCAGCTGCATTCCAATAATCACCAATAGCAGAATGTGAATCATAGAATGTGGCATTGGAGTTGACCCAAGCCTTGATGTCATCTGTGATGTTGACATCTACATTACCACGTACACTGAAACGCTGAGTGTTATTGTTCTTAGCCTCACCAAACTTCAGGAAGTCGCCCTGGCGATAATAGTTAATGTTGCTATAGAAGTGAGCACGCTTACCACCACCACTAATCTCAGCAGTAGCCTCGTAGCGACTATTCATCTTGCGAAGATAGTCAGAAGAGTACATATCGAGATTAGGATAACGATATGGGTTGGTGCCCAAGCCATGATTGTAGATATCCTCAGCAGAGTAGAGAGGAGTCAAACCGTCATTGGCACGAGCCTCGTTGTAGAGAGTCATATACTCAGCAGAGCCCAGATACTCAGGGAATGACTTAGCCACATTGAGACCAGCGTTAGCCTGCACCTCAACCTTCAAGCCATCGTTCTTGCCACGCTTGGTGGTGATGAGCACAGCACCCTTAGCTGCCTTGCTACCATAGAGCACTACAGCTTGCGCACCCTTGAGGAATGTAATCTGGTCAATCTCGCTAGGCATCACGTTGGTTGCCTCACGAGGCACACCATCTACCAATACCAAGTATCCTGCATTGTCAGCATCCATACCCCAGAGAGAGTTGCCATTCCAACCACCCACGTAGCCCTGCATGTTGTCAAGGCTATAAGTGTGGTAGTTTTTCTTCATCAATCCCTCTACATCGACTACCGAAACGCCGCCCAAGATGTCACCCTTGGCTACCTTGCGATAAGCCACATTGACCATCTCCTTGTCGGCAGCAACGGTATCGGTTTCGTTCTCAGCAGCAGTTTTGGCATCGGCAGCCATAGGAGCCAATGACACAAGACCTGCCAACAGGAACTTTGAATTATATGATTTGAATTTTGAATTCATACTATCATTCTTATTTTAGTATTACTATATAATGTTATTTTACCAACCAGGATTCTGACTAAGCTCTTGATAGAGATAAACATCCTTGATAGGCAATGGGAACCAATAGTGCTTGGCTGTGAAGTGACGAGTCAAGATCACTTCCTGGCGGAAGTTAGCCACCTGAGCATTAGCTGGGTCTTTCTCCTTGTAGAAATCGGCATTCTCCACACGGTCAAACTCATCAGAGTACTTTACATTGTAAGGAGCCTCGGTCAGGAGCAACCAGCGCTGCAAGTCGTTGAAACGGAAGCCCTCGAAAGCAAGTTCCACCTCACGCTCACGGCGAACCTCGTCCATGAACTTATGTGGATCAGCTACATACTCTGGAGCCACATGACCAGCGCCACAACGATCACGAAGGGTATTGATGGCATCCTCAGCAGTCTTGCTAAAGTTAGTAGCCTTGCCAGAAGCACCACCAAACGCAGCACAAGCCTCAGCATACATCAGATAGATGTCAGCCAGACGCATATATGGCAAGTAACAGTGGAATGCTGAACCCCAATCGTAGTCGCGATCCACCTCATTACATGTATGAGGCACCAACTTCTGAATGAAGTAACCTGTACGGCTGCCATTAGCCACTGGACGCATATTTCCACCTGTATACAACTGGCAGTACTGCAAGTTAGCCCACTGACCAGGAGTACCATTCAGATACTTGAAGCCATCAAACACGATGTCGTGATAGAAGCGTGGGTCACGGTTCTTATATGGATGAGTAGGATCGAAACCACCTGCTATGTTAGGAACCAACTTGCCATTCTCTACGATGTAAGCGGGCTCACCATTAGCCATACCGTAAGCAGCTATCAAGTTAGCTGTAGGCTGGTGAATCACATTGTCATGTCCAACCACTTTGTCAACCTTAGGACCAAACACCTTAGAGGTATTCCAGTTAGAGCCGTTGAAGTCTGCAGATGGACCACGGAAGATAGCCTCAATAGATCCAGGCATTTTCCAGTTCTGCTTCTTGGTATAGAAGATATCAGAGAAGCAAGAGTTAGCATCGGCAGAACGCTCATGATTGTAGACGTCCTTATATTTGAACTCAGCCAACCCATACTGTGTCTGGCCCCCCTCAACCAATGTGAGCAACTCACCGAAGACATCAGCTGCCTTCTTGGCAAACTCCTCATCATAGTCGTATGTCTTGCCATTCTTGCTAGCTCCTACCTGTGCGCCATCCTTCATCAATGGGCTGGCAGCCCAGAGATAAGTCTTGCCCAGATAACCGAGTGCCATGATCTTGTTGATACGAAGGTCGTTCTTGCCCTGTGTGGCAGCACCATCATACTCATTGTCCCAGTTGATAGGCAACAGATCGGCAGCCTTGCGATAATCAGCAGCAGCCTTCTCTGCACACTCCTGATAAGAGAGACGAGGCAAATTGAGCTCTGAATTGAGATCCAAATAGGTATCAATGTATGGCAAACCACCAAAGTACTGCATCAACTCAGTGTGCCACCATGCACGGAAGAAGTAAAGCTGACCAGCAATGAGGTCTTTCTCTGCCTTGCTAGCTACCAACTTATCGAGATTAGCCAAGCCCTGGTTAGCCTTACGAATGCAATACCAAGCATGTGGCCAAAGTGAGTGGTTGAACTTATCTGTAGATGTAGGGTTGCTGCCATCCTTGTAAAGCCAGTTACCAGTGGTCTGCCAAGCACGGAAGTTGCCCAAGTCTACCTGGTGTGTCATACGGCCATCAGCCTCTGGGTTGAAGATTTCATCATCACCCCAGTTCCAAGAAGGACACCAGTTACATTTTTCCTTATCAGGGATACAGTTGTAAATCTCCTCTACATAACCCTGAAAGTTACGGAAGTTTACAAATGCGTCATTTTCTGAGACTGTAGAATCTGCCTCCTTGTCAAGATAGTCCTGGCAAGAGTTGAGCGAGGTGCCGAGAGCCAGCGAGACGCATCCCATCAACAAAAAATTCTTTATCTTATTTTTCATTTGAATGTTCATTTTAATATTACAATGAGAATTTAACACCTAAGTTGAAGCGGCGTACTGTAGGATATGCTCCAAGGAAACCGCCACCACCGAGGTTAGCCTCACGGTCATCAGGCATACGAGTCCAAAGCCAGAGGTTGTTACCATTCAAGTATACCTTGAGGTAGTTCATACCGAGAGCCTTGATCCATCCCTTGGTCCAAGTATAAGCAATCTCTACGTTCTTCAGACGGATGTATGAACCATCATAGAGGAACTGAGTACCATTGCTGTAATCAGACTGGGTAGCACCCCAGCGAGGAATGATAGATTCTGGAGAAGACTCATTCTTGTCCCACCAAGTACCAGTGTCATAAACATTGTCCAACTTATTGCCAAAGCTTGTCAAGGTTACGTCACGAGTTACATTGGTTACACCATAGAACTGAGCGAAAGCAGAGAAGCCCTTATACTCGATACCGATAGTGGCATTGTATGTATTCTGAGGGCTTGAGCTATAACCTACTGGAGCTGAGTCCTTGCTATCTACCACACCATCACCGTTGAAGTCTACGATGTAGTAATCGCCTACCAAGCGGTGGTTGTCGTTAGACTCATGAGCTGGAGAACCTATCAAGTCATCGATGTCGTTGATAAAGCCACGATCAATGTATGAGTGATACTGCCCCATAGAGTAGCCTGCCTCCTTCTGATAGTTAGGAGTGAGCTGAGCGTCATCCTTCAAAATTACCTTATTCTTGGCATGGGTCATATTGATGTTACCCCAGAGGCGGATGCCATTGGCAAATTTCTTGTTGAGCTTCAACTCCAACTCGTAACCACTGGTACGAACCTTACCCTTATTGATAGTAGGAGCTGTAGTACCAAAGTAAGATGGGATGGAGCGGTTATCACCAAAGATCAAAATGTCGTTACGACGGTCGCAGAAGAAATCGAGCGAACCGGTAATCAAACCACCCAAGAAACCATAATCAATACCGAAGTTGGTCTTTTTCACAGTCTCCCACTTCACATCTTTATTACCCAATGTATTCTGGCGATACCATGTGTAGATACTGTTGGTATGGTCAAGATCCATCACTGTGTTGCCTCCGTATGCCCACTGGTTCATGTAAAGCCAACGACGAGAAGAGTCGAATGGATCGCCCAGGTTATCATCACCAATCTCACCGTAAGATGCACGGAACTTCAACATATCAATGATGTGCTTGTCACGAAGATACTTCATGAAGTTTTCCTCAGTGATGGTCCAACCGATAGCTCCAGAATTGAAGAAGGCGAAGCGATTGTCCTTGCTAAACTTTTCTGATCCGTTGTAAGCACCGTTATACTCGATGTTGTAACGACCAGCATAGCTATAAGTAGCACGGAACGCCCAGTCCTCACGGTAAGTAGGCATCACACTACCACGTGCATTCTCCTGACGAGAGAACAAGCCCATGGCTGTAACATCATGCTGTCCGAACTTGCGAGCCCAGTTGAGCTGCAACTGATAGTAAAGATTGCGAACAGTCTGGTTGTTATCAACCGAACCACCTGAAGTACTCCAGTTAACGCCCTGTTTCCAGTCGAACTTATTGTTTGACTCATATACCTGGCCATATGTTATATTGCCAGTCTCCGGATCAACATACTTGGTCTGAGCTGTATTGTTCAAGTCATTGATACCACGGCTCGTCTCAACAAACACGTTGTCCCAAGAAACGGTACCACGCAAGTTCAAGCCCTTGGTGATGAAGTCGAGTTTCTGCTCCAAGGTAAAGTCGGTATTGATACGAGTAGTAGTAGCCTGCGCTGTACCACCGATGGCGAGATTCTGAGCAGAGTTACTTACGTTAGACGCATTTGGATAATAACCCCAAGAGCCATCGCTATACTGAGGCAAGAATACATCTGGAGCGATGTTATAAGCACCAGCCCACTGCTGACCAATCTGCCACTCGCTATTGCTCATGTTGCTCCAAGGAGCCTTGCGCACACCATTAGAACCAGATACATTTACCTTTAATGTAGTAGTTTTCGTGATAGAGAAGTCCAAGTTACTGCGCACATTGATACGATTGTATCCATAGCCAGAGTTATAGTTACGTCCGTTATCATACTCACGGAAGAGGTCACCCTCGTGTACAAAGTCGGCAGAAGCAAAATACTTCACGAAGCTTGTACCACCGCTCACATTGACATTGGCATTATATGACATGGCGCTCTTCTTGAAGAGGGCATCCTGCCAATCCACGTTAGCATAACGCTCACGCTGCTCATCCGTAGTCTGGTTACGATAGTTCTCAATAAATGATTGAGGACGGATGTAAGACCAAGATTCTGGAGAAACACCCAACTCATGCTCCACTGCCCTGTTGCGGAACATCAAGGCATCGTATGAATCATACTTGTTAGGCAACTTAGAAGGAGCCTTCAATGTAGCGTTGAAGCCTACATCAATCTTAGCCTTGCCTTCCTTACCACGCTTGGTAGTAATCAAGATGACACCATTGGCACCCTTCACACCATAAACGGCAGTGGCAGATGCATCCTTCAATACAGAGATGCTCTCTACAGAACCAATGTCTACACTACTCATAGGACGCTCGATACCATCGACTAGGACGAGAGGGTCACTGTTGTTCCAAGAACTAGCACCACGAATGATAATCTGTGGCTCCTCCTCACCAGGCATACCATTGCCCTGAACAGTTACCACACCAGGAAGGTTACCAGTTAAGGCAGCACCAATGTCGCTGACACCGGCAGCACGTTCCAGCACCTCACCTGTGGTCTGTGCAATAGAACCTACGACAGAAGCCTTCTTCTGCTGACCATAACCAACGACTACAACTTCGCCGATGGCATTGTCGTCTTCCATTGAGAGTTTGAAATCTCTCTTCTTACCAATCTTTACTTCCTTGGTCTTCATACCTACGTATGTAAATACGAGGATAGAATTCTCTGAAGGAACACTGATACTGAAATTACCATCTAAGTCGGTGACCGCACCGACGCTGGCATTACCTTTCACTTTTACAGTGGCACCTATCAGAGGCTCACCTGTACCGTCAACAAGATTACCCTTGACCTGGATCTTCTGTGCCTGAGCATTCAGGCTGCAGAAAGCTCCCACCAAGCATAAGGCTGCTGTCCGTTTCATTGTTAACACTTGTTCAATCATGTTCTATTCATTTTTGATTTATGCTTTAAAAATTTAGGCGTGCACAAAAACTGTTTATTCACGGCGGCAAAGGTATGGATTTCTTTCGAAACATACTTTGCGTGGTGTAACAGAAAGTTTATCATTTTAGAAAAACCTTGCGAGAACGTATTTTTCCATTACTTAACAGTTGTTTTATTATATAAACACCTGCAGTTGGCTTTTCAACTTCTTTTCCTTCTATATTATAATATAAGGTGGAAACCACGTCTGCCTGGGTTTCTAATTGTTTAATTCCTGTTGTATTTTGTTTCAAATACCACTCTTTATACCAGTTGAAGCAAGCATAGGAGCAGCACTCCTCAAAGAGACCATGTTTCTTGGCATTTTGCAAACCAGGCTGTACCTTTCCCGTCTTCAGATACTCATCAATGTCGTAATACTCTTGTGGATGAGTGATGGTCATGCCGATGTTGCCAAAGTGGTCGTGAACTGCCTTCCATGCCAAGCCCCATTTGGAGGTGGAGCCTGTAGCCC
Source organism: Segatella copri (assembly GCF_009494835.1). GTDB lineage: Bacteria > Bacteroidota > Bacteroidia > Bacteroidales > Bacteroidaceae > Prevotella > Prevotella copri_F. The sequence continues at coordinate 43,330 of NZ_VZBE01000082.1, read as the reverse complement.
AAGTGCCGAGATTAGGAACTGTCCACTGTCCCCACTCATTGTAGTGACCTTCGCTCGCCTTGTCAGGATCTTCCGGACTCCAGTCTATCTCCGTTACCATGATAGGCTTCGTCTCTACCATCGGCACCTGACTTTTGAAGTTGCGGATGAAAGTATCGTGATCGCAACTCTTATCGGTCATATTTCCATACCATCCGGAATAAACATGTACTGCATAAGAGAAGTTATTCTCGCTATCGGTGATAGGATGCTTGACGTAATCCTGATACTTGCTCTGATAACCCGCACCCGGAACCCAGATGATTCCCTTGAAGCCAGTGGCACGAATCTCATCTACCACAGGTTGGAAGAAATCATGGAGAGCCTTGTCTGATTTAGAGCCATCTGCCAGCAACACATTAATAGGCTCATTGGCTAGCTCGATGCTCACCTGTCCGGCATTCTTCTGGATGGTGGGATCGGAAGCGAAGAGATTCCACACCTTCTTAAGATATGCCTGATATTCATCTCCCACCTTGATATTCTGTGGACAAACGCCAGGAGGGCGAACGATTACATATAGTCCATGAGCCAAGGCTTTCTTCACAAGCTTGACATAAAGTTTGCTCAAGAATATCTTGTATCGATACTCACTAAAATACTGGATATTGTTTTCACCCGTTCCTACTGGCGCATTATAGTTGGTCCAGCATGGATCCATGTGCAATCGGAACACGGTACAGTAAGCTCCCTGCTCCTTATCAGTGATGGCGGTAAACATCTTCTCGAAATAATTGAGACAAGGTGTAATGTCGCTGACATTGTATCCGCCCGTGCCCCAACGATTGCCGTTGAAGTAACGGTTCGGTGTATCCATCACACCATGAAGAACCACAGTTTTACCATTTGCATCCACCAGGTTCTTACCCTGCACACGAAGTGCCGGCAGATTATCGGCAGCCAGTCCCGCCATTGACAGCATAGTCATAGCGAGTGATATTAACATTTTCTTTCTGTTCATTGTTACAATTATTTTTAGATTTATCATTATTTGTCAGTCACCTTATTATATTATGAAGGATTGTCAGGTTCCAGTTTACAGAAAAGGCTGCTGGTCTTTTAAAATAGAATGGCGCGTAATCACTACGCACCATTCCCGAAAACCAATTAATCATGATTCTATATAAAAACCATAATATCAAAATCTTTTAGAAATTCTAAACCTATTCTACAAACTATTATGTATAAACCTAACTAACCTAAATATTCTAAATATATACAACTTAAAAACCGATGCAAAGATACTCCTAATCTATCATATATACTTTATAATAAGTAACCAATAGTTTTTCTCTCGTACCACATGTAACATTATCTTTACCCTACGTAACATTTTAACATCTTTTTAGCACAAATCTATAAAAAACATACATTTCTGTGCACTATTCTCCCATAAATTTTGTATTTTTGCAAACGAATATAAAAAAGCCAAAAGACAATGAAACCAAGAATCATGATGATTTCCATGAAATCAAACCTCAGAACAATGAGATACATCGGTCTTTTACTGATGTTTATCTTCTGTCTCACTGCGCAGAACATGATGGCGCAGCGAGGAAAACTTTTCAATTCAGACAACCAGCTTTCGAGCAACCTTGCCACTCAGGTGTTCCAGGATTCAAATGGTTTCATTTGGATTGCCACCCGTAACGGCTTGAATATCTATGATGGCTATAACTTTATGGTCATCAGAAAAGCCTACAACAACAGTAACGGGCTCAACAGCAACTATATCAACTGTATAACACAGGATGAAAAGGGGCGTATTGTGCTGGGAACAAACAAGTCGCTACTTATACTTAATGGTAAAAGGTTCTGCAACGTACCTATGCTCGATTCAAGAAATAAGCCTATAAACACTTACGTTAACCAGGTAAGCCGTTTGCACAATGGCGATATTGCTGTCGTTACCTCCGGTTACGGCATCATGACCAAGAAAATAGATGCAAACGCCTGTTACACCATGAAAGGAGAAGTGGAGAACCTGAAATACATACATAAGATTCTGGAAGACAAACAAGAAAGGCTCTGGATTATCCTGGAAAACGGAAAGCTGTTACGGAAAGAAAAGAACGGCAAGCTTGTTTCACGCATCATGGGAACAGAGCAACTTAACACACAAGATATCAGGCAAGACAACAAGGGCAACATTTATCTTGCTACCAAGAATGATGGTGTTTACCTTCTCAAGGCAGGTTCAACCGCCTTCACCAAGATAGCCGGCATAGGCAATCTTCCTATTGACAACATCTATATCAGCCGCGACCAGCGCTTGTTTATCGGTTGCGATGGTATGGGTATCTTCGTGTATAATCCTGTAACAGGATTCTTGCAAAATAATCCTCTGTTCTGCCATGAAGTAAATCTTGCCAAGAGCAAGATTACCAGCATTATAGAAGATTCTACGGGAAACATCTGGGTGAGTATGCTCCAGAAGGGCGTATTCATGCAGTCGCAGGCTCAATGCGATTTCAACTATATGGGCTACCGTTTGGACAGCCGCAACGTGATAGGCGAAAACAGCATCACAAGTCTGTGTGCCAACCAGGGCGATCAAGTCTGGGTGGGCACCGACAAGGATGGTCTTTACCTCTTTGACATAAAAGCCGGTAGCATCAAGAGCCATTTATTAAGCAACACCACGGTACTGGCACTCTGCAAAGACAAGAAAGGCAGAACATGGGTAGGAACCTATACTGACGGCATCGGATTGATAGATGCGGGGGGATCTTTCCATCCATTCAGCCTAGGCATTGGCAACCAGGCGGGCATCTTCGATATCCAGGAAGACCCGCAGGGCAATGTATGGTTTGCTACCATGGGCAAAGGACTTTTCCGCCTTTCTCCAGATGGAAGCATCAAGCAATGGAAAGCACAAGATGATGCCGACAACAACCTGAAAAAGAACAGTATTCCTAATGATTACCTCATAAATCTTAGCATCTCAAAAGATGGTAAGCGGGTTTTCGTAGCCACTTCTGTGGGTCTGGCTTGCTATGACCAGCAAAAAAACAGCTGGACTTCCACTTTCGGTGGCGTCAACTGTCTGAGCAAGGGCAGTTTCTCTCATTGCGTTTTTTCTGACAGCAAGAACCGCGTATGGTTTGGCACTGAAGACGGCGCAATCTGCTATGATCCGAAGAAGGGATATGCTCATCCGAAGATCTATAACACAGAACTTGGACTTTCTGACAACAGCGTAACCAGCATCATAGAAGATTACAAGGGTAGAATCTGGATAGGAACTACCTGTGGTTTAAACCAGATAGATACAGAAAAAGGTACCATCAACAAGTACTACTCAGACAATGGCTTGCAGAGCAATGAGTTCAGCGATGCAGCAGCCTGCACGCTCTGGGGAGGAAAGATGCTGGTGATGGGCGGAACCGGCGGTATCAACTGGTTTGATACGGACAAGGTGAAACAGCATCCTTGGCAGGCAAAAGTTACCATATCAGGACTTTTTTTGGGCAACAAACCTATATACCAGGATATGGAATCGGGCATCTATACTATCACCGACAAAAGTGCCTACAACAGCGACAAGTTCTCCTTATCTCATGAAGACAACACCTTCACCATCCACCTGTCTACTCTTACATATAATAATGTAGAGCAGATCAGTTACGCCTACAGCATCAATGGTGAGGATTGGCGAACCATACAGTCTGGCATGAACGAGCTGTCATTCTCACACATGCCAGCAGGTACCTATAAGTTCCGTGTCAAGGCCATCTGCAACGGATACGAAACCCCTGTCAAGGAGTTCTCCATCATCGTTCACCCAGCCTGGTACGCCAGCATCTGGGCAAGAATCTGCTATCTGCTAGCCTTCCTGGGGCTCTGTCTGCTCTATATCAAGCACCGCAAACGCAAGATGGAAGACCAGCTCATATTGCAGCAGCATATCCATGCGGAAGAGATGGGCGAAGCAAAACTGAAGTTCTTCATGAACATCAGCCACGAAATCCGTACCCCATTGACCCTTATCCTCACTCCGCTGTTCACGCTGATTAAGGAAGATAAAGACGCTCACCGACAGGGCATCTATGATATGATGCGCAAGAACTCGGAACGAATCCTGCACCTGATTAACCAGATGATGGACCTGAGAAAGATTGACAAGGGACAAATGGTGATGCACATGAGCGAAACTGATATGGTTGCCTTTATTGGCGATGAATACAAACTCTTCTGCCAGCAGGCGATAGCCAAGAGCATCCACTTCACCTTTGAGCACGAAGATGAAACACTCCCGGTATGGATAGACCGCGACAACTTTGACAAGGTATTGATGAATGTCCTGTCAAACGCCTTCAAGTTTACTCCTGCAGGCGGCAGAATCCGTATCACCCTCTCCCACTCGCCTCATCATGTCCGCATCGCCATCAAGGACAGCGGCAAGGGCATTCAGGAGGAAAAGCTCGAAACGATTTTCCAGCGCTTCTATCAGAGTACCACCACTTCTAATGACCGGAATGTAGGTACGGGAATCGGTCTCGACCTGACCCGCTCGCTCGTGGAACTGCACTACGGAACCATTACAGCCGCCAACAACAAGACACTTGATGAAGCCGACTGGAAGGAAGGAAGCCAGTTCCTCATCACGCTGCCTCTGGGCAACGAGCATCTGAAACCGGAAGAAATGATAGATGCACCGGAGCCACAGACTGCTGAAGACATCAAGGAACTGGAAGAAAACATGGAGGAAGGAAACGAAGAGAATGCTGCCGATACAGCCAATGACGCCGAAGAAGATTTCAAGAGCAAGGCAAAGAGCACCATCGCTGTGGTAGAAGACGATGAGGCAATACGTAATTTCCTGAAGACCCAACTACAGGAAACCTACAATATCCTTACCTTCTGCAACGGAAAGGAGGCGCTGCCGGAGATTATCAAGCAGAAGCCAAGCCTCGTTATCTCAGACATCATGATGCCAGAGATGGACGGCAATACGCTCTGTACCAAGATTAAGAACAATGTGAACACCAACCACATTCCGGTGATTCTGCTTACAGCGATGAGCAGAGAGGAAGACCAGCTGACCGGTTTGCAGTCGGGTGCCGATGCCTATGTGGTGAAGCCGTTCAATATGGACATTCTGCGCCGCACCATCATCAACCTGCTCAACGTGCGCCGTACTTTGAGAAACAAGTTTATGGGCAACGAGAGACAGAGCGACAAGCAGATCGCGATAGAAAAAGACCTTTCGCCAAAAGACCAGCTGATGGAACAGGTGATGAAGGTAATCAATGATAACATGGATAATGAGGACCTGAGTGTGGATATGATTGCTCGCGAAGTAGGACTGAGCCGTGTGCATCTGCACCGCCGAATGAAGGAACTGACCAACCAGACACCACATGCCTTCATCCGCAATACCCGTCTGCAATATGCCGAAAAGTTACTGAGCCACTCTAACAAGACGATAACAGACATCATGTTTAGCTGCGGTTTCTCCAATCCAGCCAGCTTCAGCACCATGTTCAAGAACTTTTATGGCTCTTCGCCTCGCGATTATATGCAGGCGCACCGGAAAATCTAGCCTTTTCACTGCAGAAAAGGCCAGATGTTTCCCAAAATAAAGTATTTGTTACATATAGAGATGTTTATGATACGCCTCGCAAAGTGTTGGTAACATTATGTGGGGGTATATTTAAAAGGAAAGCGGTAACTTTGCAGCAGAATTCTGAATACATGTTTCAGCCATGAGTTCAGATACTCATTCTGTAATTTTAAACCCAATAATAAAATGAAAAAAATTGCAATCTTATCGCTTTCCCTGACGCTTGCAGCCGCTGCACAGGCGCAGACAGCTGAGTTTGACTATTTCAAGTATGCGGGAAATGACGCTCGCTTCAATGTTGAAATCGACAAGACTCACCAGTATTACAACCCGGTACTGGCTGGTTTCTATCCAGACCCATCACTCTGTCGCGTAGGTGACACCTACTATCTGGTAAACTCTTCGTTTACCTTCTTCCCAGGTGTGCCTCTCTCAACCAGTAAAGACCTGGTCAACTGGCAGCCTGCCGGTCATGTTCTCGACCGCACATCACAGGTTCCATTGAAGGGCCAGCAGGTATCAGCCGGTATCTTCGCACCAGCCATCAGCTATAACAAGAAGAACAAGACCTTCTATATGATTACCACCAATGTGGGAGCCGGCAACTTCTTTGTGAAATCAAAAGATCCTTCCAAAGGCTGGAGCGAGCCTATCTATCTGAAGAAGATTGACGGCATCGACCCTAGCTTCTTCTTCGATGACAACGGAAAGGGATATATCGTGCATAACGGTCCGGTAGTTGGTGGTGCCGACTATGAGGGTCAGCGTGCTATCCGCTGCTTCGAATTCGACGTGAAGGGCGACAGCATCAAGGGCGACTTCAAGGAGATTCTGCGTGGCGGAACCCATGTAGAGGCGCGTCCTATCTGGATTGAGGGTCCTCACCTCTTCAAGAAGGGCAAGTTCTATTATCTGATGTGTGCCGAGGGAGGTACAGGCGGATGGCACAGTGAAGTAATCCTGCGTGCCAAGAATCCGATGGGACCATGGGAGGAATGCCCTAACAACCCTATCCTTACCCAGCGTACCGGTCTCGACCCTAACCGCAAGGACCCAGTATCAAGTGCCGGTCATGCCGACATCGTAGAAGATGGCAAGGGTAACTGGTGGGCTGTATTCCTGGCTTGCCGCCCATACGAAGAAGATATGTACAACACAGGTCGTGATACTTATCTCCTGCCTGTAACCTGGAAGAATGGATGGCCAGAGATTCTTGCCAAGAATACTCCTATCTCTACCGTTGGAGAGAAGGCAGGACTGAAGCCAAACGGCCAGAACCTCTATTCTGGCAACTTCGAGTATACAGACAATTTTGAGAATACCATGAGTGGCTCACTTGTTATGACCGACAAGAAAGGCAACAAGAGCGAACATGAGGTAACAATCAATCAGCATGGAATAGACACCAACCGCTGGATGTTCCTCCGTGACCCTGTGGATTGCTACAAGGTAGAAAATGGCAAGTTGACGCTGAATCTCTTGCCAGGCAATATCTACAAGCGTGAACCAATGTCTGCCATCTGGGCACGCCAGCAGCACGGCACCTTCTCTGCCGAGACAGAAATCAACTTCACTCCTCGCAACGACAAGGAGATAGCAGGTTTGGCACTTCTCCAGAAGGAAGACCACAACTTCGTATTGGGTAAGACCATGAAGAAGGGCAAGCTGATGATTACTCTGACCCGTGCCGAGAAGAACAATGTTACTATCGCCTCTGCTCCTATCAAGGCTGGCAAGCTGAAGCTGAAGGTAGAAGGTCATGACAGATATTATGATTTCTATTATGCCGAAGAAGGCGGCAGCTGGCAGCTGCTTGCCAAGGGTGTGGACGCCTCTAACCTGAGCACCCAGAAAAGCGGCGGCTTCATCGGTGCCTGCATCGGTCTCTATGCTTCTTCCAACAAGGAATAAGGATTTGAGAAAAGATTAATATTTTAGGAATAGATAATAAAAGAAAAGGTTGACACCTCGCGTTTTGCCTGGTATCAACCTTCTTCTTTAGTATTGACTTCACTTTAAAAAGTGGAATCAACTTTTTTTTTACCAGAAAAGTTTCACAATAGAAAAAGGAGGTATGAAACATGGATTAGAGCTGACGTAATTCAAAAAAATCTGTGTAAATCTGTGAAATCCGTGGGACATAAAAAATCCCACAGATTACACAGATTTACACAGATTCTTTATTGTTTACTTTATTAAAGTGGGCTCAGTATTATTACTTGATTTATTAAAACCGTTTATCTTATAGTTGTACCTTTACTGCCTTCCCGTCATATTCCACGCTCTTGCTTGCCTGCATAGGCTGATCGCCTGTTCCGCTATCAGCTCCCACCAGCACGATGTGGAATCTGCGATGCTTGAGCATTCCCTTATAACTACCCTTACGGGAGGCGATGCTCAGGGTTCTTCCTGCTTCATCCCACACAAACTTGATTTCAGAGAATTTACCCTTTTCGTAGTTATAGTTGTCGCCCTCGTCCTCATAGAGCGTAAACGTTCCATTGGCACCAGGATAGACACGGATTTCAAGCTCATCCCAAGGCTTCTCTGAACTATACTGCACTTCAGGACCGAATGGCAGAATGGTACCAGCCTTGATGAATACAGGCATGATGTCGATAGGACAAAGGCGCTGGATATCCTGACCACCCTCATACAGAGCATTGGTCCAGAAATCATACCATTTATTACCCTTTGGCAAGTAAACATTCACAGGTGCAGCTGCCTTCCTTACATCAGGATAGATGGTATGGCCCTTCTTCTCCTTATCCTTCCAGGTGTATAAAGGATCGGTTACCGGCTTCACCAGAATGTTGCGGCCGAAGAGATACTCATCGTTCAGGCGGGAAGCCTTTTTGTCTGCCGCATAGTCCATCACCAGGGCACGCATCATGCTTCCGCTATTCTGCACGCAGTCGCTTGCTGTACTGTAAATGTAAGGAAGGAGACGATAGCGCAGCTTGATGCTCTTAATCATGGCATCATAAGCCCAGTCGCCCTGTTTTCCGAATTCATACAGTTCGCTTACCATCGGTGCAGAACAGTGGTTGCGCATCAATGGCATGAAGGTTCCCCATTGCATCCAACGGGTCTGCAATTCCTGAACAGCAGGATTCTTAGGTTTCTGTTCAAACTCCCAGTAGAAGAAACCACCCAGGTCGGTATTCCAGAAAGGAATGCCACAGAGCGAGAAGTTCAAACCCGATGGAATCTGATTCTTCATCTCGTTCCAGGAAGCTAACACATCGCCGCTCCAGCAGAGAGTGCCATAATGCTGTATACCAAAACTGCCGCTTCGGGTCATCTGGAGCGAACGCTTTGTGTTGCCCTTCATCGCTCTCTGATGCTCATAGATGCTCTTGTTATGCAATAATGGGAAGGCGTTTTTCACTCCAAGCCATGAACCATCGTAGGTCTGGTAGTTCTCATCACCCGGCTTCTCAAAATGGTCTGGTTCCGTAGAATCGGTCCACCAGGCATCGAATCCCATTTGGTAGAGATGACTAAGATATTTCCAATAGAGGTCGCGAGCCTTCGGATTGAAGACATCGTATGGCATCACGCCATTGTTTCTTGGCCAGGTATCGAAAGGAAGGAGAGCATTCATCTTCTTCAGCTCACGATACTGTTCGGTCCAAGGACCAAAACTTGACCAAATGGAAATCATCAGGTGGGCATCGTTCTTGTGAACATACTTCACCATTTCCTCCGGACTCTTCAGTCGAGGCTCTCCCTGTGCCTTCATCTGCTTCATATCAGTAGGAAGATACTTGGCATAAGCTGGGTCGCCCACCTTATTAATATAATATGGGTTCTGGAACTTCATCGCATTCCAGTTGGAATCGCATCCCCAATATTGCCAATCCTGCACGATGGCATCAGTAGGAATCTTCAGTTCACGATACTTGTCCAATACGCCTGCCAGTTCATCGCTGGTCTTATAGCGCTCGCGGCATTGCCAGAAGCCCATTGCCCATTTCGGGAACATGGTTGCCTGTCCGGTGAGTTCACGGATGCTGGCGATGACTCCATCCTGCGTACCATCCTTGTACATGAAATAGTAGTCAGCGCAGGTTCCCACTTCGCTGGTAAAGGAAGTGCATGATGGCTGGTTGCTATTGTTCCTGGATGCTACCACATCATTGAAATAGGTTTTTCCGGCATTGTCCCAGTAAAGACCATAGCCCTTCTCGCTGGTGAAATAAGGGATAGCAATGTAAGTGTTATGATTCCAGAGTTCAATATTCTGGCGGCCACGCTGATTCATATAAACATCACGCAGCTGTCCCAAGCCATAGATGGCCTCGTCGTCGGCAAGACGGAAGTCCTGCTCTATGCGGTACTTACCCTTGTTGGCTTCATCCTTGCGGGCTTCCAGACGGGTCTTCGTATCGGTAAGCAACAGTTTTCCATCCTTCGAAAGGAAGCGGATTTCGCCTGTCTGCTGATTCAGTTCGACGGAAATGAAACTAGACTTAATATTTACAATATCCCCGTTTTCCTGTATTTGAATACCCTTCATCTGCTGAGGTTTCAAGATGACAGAATAGCTTTTCTTCTGAACGGAAGCACCAACACCGGCATCTGATTTCAAGATGCGGACGATGGATGGAGAATAGAATTCGATGGTTACATTCTGTTGAGCCACCTGACGGGTGATGGACTTGGCAGCCGCACCTTTCTGGGTGCTTGCCACCTTTACGCTCTTGGCGCTGAGTTCACTTGGAACACCAACGGCAGCGATGCCCAAAAGGGCAATGAAAGATAAATTCCTTAGCATACTTTTGTTTATTTTATTAGAGGGTTTATGATTTATCCAATTCCAAATACATAGGATTGGATTTCTGCTGCAAAGGTAATGCTAAATGTTAGAAAAGGGATAAAACAAATGATGATTCGAGTGGTACATTTGTTGAATCATACCGAAAAAGCCCCTTCCAAGGCTATTCCGGCACGATTTATCTATATTCTGAAGGCAATACGCCAAATTCCTTCTTAAAACACTTTGTGAAATAACTGGGCGAACTGAAGCCCGTCCTCTCCGCAATTTCATTCACGGTGAGTTTGCCTTCCTGAAGCAAAGAAGCTGCACGATAAAGGCGGATACTGCGGATAAATGCAACAGGTGTAGTATCGATCAGAGCCGTCAGCTTTTTATAAAGTCCCGTCCGCTCCATGCAGAGGTCCCTCGCCAGTTGCTCTACACCATATTCGCCATCTTCAAGATGCTGCTCTACCAGAGCACGCACCTGAAGTATCAGTTCAGGCTCCTGATTAAGAGTTTCGGCTGTTTCCTGCTGCTGGCTATCCGCTGGCAATAAAGGAACTTCATCTTTAATAGAATCAGTATTTATTACATTTATCCTCTTTCTTCTACGAAGATAAAGAGTGATGATGCCCGCCAAAGTCGCAAGGAAGACAACAAAGCCAGCTATCGCCCATCCCGACTGCCACCAGGGCTGGTCTATCGTAAAAAAGAGACCCAACATAGGTGAAACATAGATTAAACCATCGTGATAGGTTCCCAGCCAGATGGCTCCTTCCTTATCCCGATAAACCGTATTGATGCCCGTGGTGAGCGATTTTCCATCAGGTAAAGACAATTCCCTTACCTCGCGTGGAGTAGTTCCCAACTTGAAGTCGAACATCAGATAACCATGCTGACTGCTGATCAAAGCCTGATTGTCTGATGACATATTCAACGTATGCAAGATGTAATTGCATGCGAATATCCTGGAAAACTTCCGGGTTTCAGGATTGAAATGCAGGAAAATGGAAGCATCCGCCTTGTTCTTCTCATCACGTCCGGTCCTAATCTGGTAAAACTGTCCGCTCAGCGTCTGAATAGTGAGCGAGGTATTCCGATAATGCTGAACTTCGGCTGTTGAATAGGCAGAAGCGGCATAAACCAGCTTATCTTTCTGAAAAACCGCCACGATTCCCGAATTCATGAAAGCATAAACTTGTTTGCCATCGGTATCTAAATCCTGCAGACTCCCCCATTCCTTCTTCAAATGAATCAGATTACCATCCTGCGTATTGAGCAGCGAATCACCCATAACAACCCAGACATTCTTCCTGCTATCTACAAACAGGTCCTGAATAGCATTCCCAGTAGGAGTGTTTGGGATTATCCTCATCTTATTCTCTTTTCCATTTCCTGGCAGAGAATCAAGGGGATGCTCCTGAAGTCTGCCCTCTGCAAGCTGAATACAAAATATCTTCTGGTATTCCTTTATCCAAAGTCTATCCTGGCTATCAGCATAAAGATGCGTCTGCCCCTTGTATTTCGTGATGCTTTCTGCCTTTTCTGCAGGAAGAGGGATAAAGGTGAAACGCCTTCCATTGTAGAGATTGATGCCCTTGCGAGTTCTCACTGCCAACCTGCCATCTGCCAACTGTATCATCTGTAGGATACAATTATCAGAAAGACCCTGTTGGGTATTGAGCACATAGAAATAATCGTTTGTCTCTACCTTCTGGGCTGAACCGGTAAGTATCCAGCCCCAAAAGCAGAGGAAAACGATGCATAGTTTGATGATATATGGTTTATAACTTCTCATGGATTCTTAAGAAGGCTGACACCTCGCGTTTTGCCAGGTATCTACCTTCTTCTTTTATTTATTCTTTACGATATCCAAAGTCATCTTGCCAACCCAGATAGCGCTCTTGCCGTTCTGGTCGATTGGCACCGGTTTGCCATCGAGATTATTCAGATACTCCAACTGCTTGAAGTAGGTATGGCTATGACCGCCCAGTATCAGGTCGATGTCACGGGTGGCTGGGGCTACCTCAGAATCGTCGATGCCATCTATCTTCCAGCCCAGGTGGGAGATGCAGATGATGACATCACACTTCTCTTTCTTCTTCAATATCTCTGTCATTTCCTTTGCCTTGGCGATAGGATCGAGATATTTGATGCAGCCATAGTTGGCTTCAATTACCAGACCGGCAAGTTCCGGACACAAGCCGAAAACGCCAATCTTCAGTCCCTTGCGCTTGATAATGGTGTAAGGCTTTACGATATTTGCCAGTTCGGTACCAGTGAAATCATAGTTGGAACAGACGATAGGAAACTTCGCCATCTTGAAGATGCGCACCATGTTGTCTATTCCGAAATCGAACTCGTGGTTGCCGATGGTAGCGGCATCATATTTCATCTCGTTCATCAGTCCTACTTCTACATCTCCCTTGAAGAGAGAGTAATAAGGTGAACCCTGTGAGAAATCGCCACTATCAAAGAGCAGCAAGTCGGGATTCGCCTTGCGCTCTTCCTTAATCATCGCCACCCTACGGAGAAAACCGCCACGATTTGCTGTTGCCGTATCTGCGAGATTCGGATTGATTGGCATCACGCATGAATGCGTATCGTTGGTATGGAGCACTACGAGCTGCTTTACCACCTTTGCCTCTTTCTTAGCCTTAGCTTGAACGGCTGCTGGCTGCATCACGAAAGATGCCAGAACCAGACCTATATATAATAATGTATGTTTCATCAGAACTATCAACTATAAACTATCGTCTATAAACTATAAACTGTTAACTATAAACTATTAACTATAAACTGTTAACTATAAACTATCAACTGAGCATCTGCCTTCAATCTTGGATTCCACCATCTTGCCCTGTGCCTGCATCTCACGGAAATAATTCATGATGATGTAGCGCACATTGTTCTCTTTCTGCTTAGGAGCAAAGACATCGGTTCCGCTCTTGAAGGCTACGAGCTGGTCATTACCTTCGGCAAGATAATCGAGGGTAGCAATGCGGTAACTCTTCTCCGGATCAACAGGTTCACCATTCAGCGTAACGCTCTTCAGTTTGCCATCCCTGGTGATAACCATTCTAACGGCATGGCTCAAGCCTTCGCCACCACGATGAGCTATCTGCTGGAAAAGCTCCAGAACCTTATCACCCTTCAAGGTTAGGAAACAGATTTTGTTCTCGAAAGGAGCCATATCGTTCACATCGCCTATAGTAACCTTACCCTTGGCAAGATTAGAACGGATGCCACCCATATTGTAAACAGCGAAAACAGGCTGTTCTTCAAACTGCTTGCCACCCCATATCAGTATGTCACAGAGCAAGTTACTGAGTTCGCTCTCCGGACGGTGACGGGTCATATCATGAGCAATATGACCCACAACAGGGCCCATGATACTGTCTACCTTACTCTTATAAGGAGCGATAAACCTGGCAGCCTCAGCATCAGGCTGTGCATCCCATTTCTGATCAACCAATATTCGGGTTCTCTCCACCTTCGCCACCTTGTATTTCTGGGCGAAAGCCGGACTTGCCATCAGCAGCATGACTGCCGAAGCAAGGTAAATCTTGATATTATATTTTTTCTTCATACTTAATACACTAAATACTTTTAGAGCGCAAAGATACAAAATAAATCTGTGAAATCCGTGAAATCTGTGGGAAAAGACGTTGACAAGAAAGAAAAAGAGTTAAATCTGCGAGAAAAAAGAAAGAAAGTGACTGAAAATTTGCGAGATACAAGAAAAAGTAGTAACTTTGCACCCGCTTTTCGGCGTAACCGCTGTTGTCTGGGCAGAAGTGTTGTCCAAGTCCATGTTGCGTTGGAACGACAAACAATTTTTAATTTTATACAAAAAAATGGATTTGATTAAAGTTGCTGAAGAAGCATTTGCAACCGGCAAGAAGTTCCCTGAGTTCAAGGCAGGTGATACTATCACAGTCGCTTACAAAATCGTCGAGGGTACTAAGGAGCGTATCCAGCTCTATCGTGGTGTTGTTATCAAGATCTCTGGTCATGGTGACAAGAAGCGTTTTACAGTTCGCAAGATGTCTGGTACTGTAGGTGTTGAGCGTATCTTCCCTATCGAGTCACCAGCTATCGATTCTATCGAGGTGAACAAGCATGGTAAGGTTCGTCGCGCTAAGTTGTATTACTTGCGTAAGCTTACTGGTAAGAAGGCTCGTATCGCTGAGAAGAAGACTGTAGCTAAGGGTGCAGAATAATTTTTCTTAGGAGACCTAATCAGAAAAAAAATAAAGGGAATCCAGTCTCACGACCGGATTCCCTTTTTTATATCTACAATCTTATACCGAAAAACAACTATCTTTACAATTAAATAAATCATGGCTGCCTACTAAACCAACCATGCTCCATTCTTTTATTTTTCGCCCGCATCATAATTCACGAGCCCATCCTCCGTGCCGTGTAAAGCACCTTGGAAATCATCCCAACTCTGGAATCCGGCAAGCAGCGCCAGCTTGTCCAAAGTCTGGCGGGAAGGCTTCTCCTTCCCTTTTAAAACATCCCACATTTTGTGGAAAACATGTGCCTTGCCAACCTTCTTTTCTATGTGTTCAGCAAGAACTTTCAAATCCTGTTTCATAACAATCCTCTCATATTTACTAACTGGGAGCAAAAGTACTGAAAAAGAATGAAACAGAGTACATTTTTCCCGACTTTTTTATGTTTTGGGGTAAAAAAAATGCTTTATATCATAAAAATGCTGCTTTTTAGGGCTTTTTACGAAACAGAAGTCCAATATCTCAATCATTTTTTGTAACTTTGCGCCAAATTCCAAAATACATTTCTTAGAAGATGAAAGAATTAGCACTTAAGTACGGATGTAATCCAAATCAGAAACCTTCTCGCATCTATATGGATGACGGAAGGGAACTTCCTATCGAAGTGATCAACGGCCGTCCTGGCTACATCAACTTCCTGGATGCCTTCAATTCCTGGCAATTGGTCAAGGAACTCAAGGCTGCTACAGGAATGCCTGCTGCCGCTAGTTTCAAACACGTTTCTCCTGCCGGTGCAGCTATCGGCTTGCCTCTGAGCGACACATTGAAGAAGATTTACTTCGTTGATGATGTCAAGTTTGAGCTCTCTCCATTGGCTTGTGCCTATGCACGTGCCCGTGGTGCTGACCGCATGTGCTCTTATGGCGACTTTGTTGCGCTGAGCGATGTATGCGACGAGGCTACAGCCCTCCTCATCAAGCGTGAGGTAAGCGATGGTGTCATTGCTCCGGGCTATACTCCTGAGGCTATCGAGGTTCTGAAGGAGAAGCGCAAGGGTACCTACTGCGTTATCAAGATTGATCCTGACTATGTGCCAGCTCCTATCGAGCGCAAGCAGGTGTTCGGTGTTACCTTCGAACAGGGACGTAACGAGGTGAAGCTTGATGATCCTGCTCTCTTCGAGGATGTTCCTACCAAGAACAAGACTTTCACTCCTGAGGCTAAGCGCGATCTGATCATCTCGCTCATCACCCTGAAGTATACTCAGAGTAACTCTGTATGCTACGTAAAGGATGGTCAGGCTATCGGTATCGGTGCCGGTCAGCAGAGCCGTATCCACTGTACCCGTCTGGCTGGTTCTAAGGCTGATGAGTGGTGGTTGCGCCAGTGTCCTAAGGTGATGAACCTGCCTTTCAAGGAGAAGATCCGTCGTGCCGACCGCGACAATACCATCAATGTCTACATCTCTGATGAGTGGGAGGATGTATTGCAGGACGGCGTTTGGGAGCAGTTCTTTACTGAGAAGCCTGAGCCATTGACCCGCGAGGAGAAGAAGGCTTGGATTGCACAGAACAAGGGTGTGAGCGTTGGTAGTGATGCTTTCTTCCCATTCGGCGACAATATTGAGCGTGCTCACAAGAGTGGTGTTGAATACATAGCAGAAGCAGGCGGTAGTATCCGTGACGATAATGTTATTGATACCTGCGATAAGTACGGCATCGCTATGGCGTTTACTCACGTTCGCCTCTTCCATCACTAATTTATTATATAATTAAGGTATATGAGTGAAATTGACGATATTATCATGGGCGGTATGGTCTTCAAAGGCGGCGGTGGTCCTAAGAAGGATGACGACGACAAGGTGAAGACCAAAGCCAAGAAGAAAAAGTACATAACGGGTGCTCACGGTAGTGGCTCTGCCCGTCAGAAGGCAAAGTATCGCCAGCAGAGAGCCAATCGTAAATCCCAGAAGAAGAAATAATACTTCTCTATCATAAATACATGTTTCGCCCGTGTGCTGTCTGATAACAGCGCACGGGCGAACTGTTTTCTGACAATGGGGAAAACCGAAATAGAGTACTAGCAAGCGAAAGACAGTATACTAGTATTCGAAGAACAGCCCACTAGCGCCAATGTTGCCAGTGGGCTGTTCTGCATAAACAGTCGGTAAAATCCAGGGGAAAAGCGGTGGAAGTAACGGATAGGAAAAAACTCTTCACTCTTCACCTTTCCTTCGGAAACCCCTGTGTTTATCGGTGTTTCGAGGGGTGAAGAGTTTCTTTCAACTCTTCACCCACTCTTCACCACTCTTCACCCGCACAGCCTCAAGCGAGTTTGCGTTTCTTGCGCCGGTCCTTTTAGCGGATTGCAAATCCGCCGAAACAGAAACAGATTGGAGCCGAAACGACCAGGGTGAAGAGTGGTGAAGAGTGGGTGAAGAGTGCCCAAACACTCTTCACCCCTCGAAATGCCGATAAACACTAGGGTTTCCAGGCGAAAGGTGAAGAGTGAAGAGTAAAACGGCTAACGGTTCTTTACACTCTTGACGCCCCTACCCTTCGTTAGATGAAGGGTTACAGGCTTCAATTGATGCTTGCCGTGGTCATAAATGATGGCTGGGTCCAGTCGTCTGCCACCAAAGCTAACCTCGAAATGGAGGTGCTCTGTAGTCGCTCTACCGGTACGGCCCGTCAAGCCGATTACCTGACCAGCCTTTACCTTATCGCCCTTCTTCACCTTGTTTCTGCTCTGATGACTGTAGAGCGTCTCGAAACCATAAGCATGCTTGATACGGATGCAGTTGCCATAGCCAAAATAAGGTCCTGATGCAACAACCTTACCATCAAAGGCAGCCACAATCTCATCATTCGGACACGTCTTGAGGTCAACTCCCGAATGGCGGCGCTTGCCACCATAAGGACTGATTACCTTAGCACCCGGCAAAGGATAAGCCCAGGCGGTCTTTTCTATCTTTTCCAAATCGAGCTCGAAAGTATTGGTAATGGTAAACGGATCATTAACCTCATCAGGGTCGAGCGTCATTCCATCGCCTATTCCACCCTTTTTCTTGCCAGATGCCTCCTTGTCAGCCTCAGCATTTCTTCCTACAGAAGAATCCTTGCCACCGATAACCGAAGCGATGACACGGGCACCCTGCTTGCGGAACTGCACCGTCTGGCGGCGCAACTTATGCGATTTCAACTCTACGAAAGTTTCCGGATTCAACCTACCGCCATTCACCATGATAGAGAAGTCGCAATAAGTTTCCCCCTCCTTAGAGCCTACAATGGCAATCGTCTGTCCGGCATCCACATGCTGTCCTACCTTAACCAGGTTCTCAGCATTGTTGGCATAAACGGTTTCCAGACCGCAATCGTGGCGCACCACGATGACATTACCCATTGATTCCGACTTTCTGGAAAGTCGCACATAACCTTCGAGCATCGCCTTGACAGCATCGCCTTTAGAGGTAGAGATACGCAACACATGATTGTTCAGAAGGGTTGCTTTGCCCACAGGAAGCGGGAAGGAATATTCCTTAGCTCGGAATATCTCAAAGTCTACATTAAATGCCTGACTCTGGGCAAAGAGACCGGGTGTTGCAATACTCACCTGCTGCTGTTCGGCTGCCGTGAATACATTTTTAGCGGGCATAAAGCTGCTCAGCGAGAACACCATGAGTCCTGCCACAGCCAATAGCCGCAATCCTTTTTTCATTCTTTTCATTATTTACTTTTTCTTTTCTGATTCTCAAAAATTCTATAAACTATTAACTATAAACTGAAAAACATCCATTTCTCCCTCTCCGTTCTTACAGAAAAGGAAAAATGGATGTTATCTTGAAAACTATCTGATACTTACCTGCTACCAGGCTTTTACTTCAACAAGATGCCTGTGAAGATTCTGCCGCTCTCTATACCCAGCTTTCTGGCAGAGAAGTACTCATCGCTGTGGGCAAAGGTACAGATGCCACAATCCTGGATATTCTCTTCGGCCACTCCACAATGCAGAAGAATCTGTCTATTGCAGAGCGGAAGATTGAGATGCCATTTCAGCGGCTGCACGATATTACCCTCAGCAGCCAGGCGCTCACGCTCAGCAGGATCTACCGAGAAGGCGGCATTAGGACGCTGTTCGGCAATCTCTTCCATAGGGAAAGCTGCCTGCTCGAACGCCTCGTAAACTTCATCGCCCACCTCGAAATGGTCGAGCGAAATGCCCGGCCCTATCACCGCCTTCAACTTCTTCGGGTCGGTATGATAGGTAAACGCCATCTCCTGAATGGTTTTATGCACGATGCGAGCCAGCGTACCACGCCAGCCGGCATGGATGGCAGCCACAGCATGATGCTCCTCATCATAAAGAAGCACAGGGATGCAATCGGCAGTAGAAACACCGATACATACACCTTTCTGGTCAGTCATCACGGCATCTACACCTTCGAGCACCATCTTGCGGATATTTTCAGGCATGGTGAGAAACTCACCGGCAATATTGCGCACCTCTACTCCATGCACCTGATGGGGCATGATGAGATGGGCTGTATCAATACCCAACTCTGTGGCAAGACGCTTGCGGTTTTCAGCCACATGTTCTGCATTGTCACCGCAAAACTCATTGATATTAAATTCGCCATAGTTGCCCTGGCTCACTCCTCCCTTGCGGGTAGTAGAGAAAGCCTTGACACCAGAAGCTACCTGATATTCTTTGATCATAACATTTATTCGTATTCGAAATCATCGAGGTCGTCAACATCCTCGATTTCATCCTCATCAATATATTCTACTACATCCTCGCCCTCTGCAGCCAGTTCCTGCTGGAAGCGAGACATATCCTTGTCACGGTGAACAAGCGTATCTTCGGCAGTAATCTCCTGAAGCTTGTTGCTCTCAGAATTGAGTTCCTTCCAGAGCACGTCCTTCAGCTCCTGGATACCCTGTCCGGTAACAGACGAGATGAAGACCACCGGAAGATCGGTAGGCAAAGTTTCCTTGAGCATTTCAATCAGTTCTTCGTCGAGCAGATCGCACTTGGTGATAGCCAGCACGCGATGCTTGTCGAGCATCTCTGGATTGAAGTTCTTCAGTTCGCCCAGCAATACTTCATATTCTTTCTTGATGTCGTCAGTATCGCCCGGAACCATGAAGAGCAGCAGAGAGTTGCGCTCAATATGGCGGAGGAATCGCAAGCCCAAACCTTTTCCTTCGCTCGCGCCCTCGATGATGCCAGGGATATCAGCCATGACAAAACTCTGGTGATCGCGATAATCTACGATACCCAGCGATGGTTCGAGCGTAGTAAACGGATAGTTTGCAATCTTAGGACGGGCACTTGATACAGCACTCAGCAAAGTTGACTTACCGGCATTAGGGAAACCTACCAGACCTACATCGGCAAGGAGCTTGAGCTCCATGATGATGGTCATCTCCTGCATAGGTTCGCCCGGCTGTGCATAGCGAGGAGCCTGGTTGGTAGAGGTACGGAACTGGAAGTTGCCCAATCCGCCACGACCGCCCTTGAGGAGCAGAACCTCCTGCCCGTCATAAGCCACATCGCATACAAACTTGCCTGTTTCGGCATTATATACCACGGTACCGCAAGGCACATCGATATAAATATCCTTGCCATCGGTTCCATGACACTTATCACGGCCACCATTTCCACCATGCTCGGCAAAGAAGTGGCGCTGATACTTGAGGTGCAGCAACGTCCAGTAGTTATGGTTGCCGCGGAGATAGATGCTTCCTCCACGTCCGCCGTCGCCACCGTCAGGACCGCCGTTAGGCTGGTACTTTACGTGGCGCAGGTGCATGGAGCCCTTGCCACCCTTACCAGAGCGGCATTGTATCTTTACGTAGTCTACGAAATTGGATTCAGCCATTTATTCTTTTCTTTTTATTTATTTAATGAATAAATCTTCCCCACCATAGCGGGGAAGATTCTTTATCTTGATTACAAGTTGTCGATTACATTGCAAACACGAGCGAAGATTTCATCTACAGTACCGAGACCCTCGATGTGGTGATGAATGCCTTCCTTCTCATACCAGTCGATGAGCGGAGCAGTCTGTGTATGATAAACATTGAGACGCTTCTTGATAGTCTCCTCGTTATCATCAGAACGGCCGCTTTCCTTACCGCGGTTAATCAGGCGAGCCATCAGCTCATCCTCAGGAACAGCCAACTCAATCATCGCAGCAATCTTATGACCACGCTCAGAAAGCATCTTCTTCAGAGCCTCAGCCTGTGGAGTGGTACGTGGGAAACCGTCGAAGATTACACCAGCGTGATCCTTACCGAAGCTATCGTATACACTTGCGAGAATGTCAATCATCAACTCGTCTGGAATCAACTGACCATTGTCGATATAACCCTTAGCTGTCTTACCAAGTTCTGTACCGTTCTTGATTTCGTTACGAAGTACGTCACCTGTAGAAATGTGACCGAGACCATACTTCTCGATCATCTTGTCGCTCTGTGTGCCTTTACCTGCACCTGGAGCGCCGAAAATTACGATATTTTTCATTTTTACCTTAATATATATATAAAATATTTATGTTGTGTCAGAAACCTAGTTTATACTGTTAAACCATTGCTTTCCCTTTGGAGTCATAACAAATAACAAGAATACTATAGCAGGGATTCCTACCATAGCCAAAATAATGTATGTACCCAAAAAAGGAATATCTAAAAGGCAATTAAATGCCATCAAACTTAAATTTGCCATTATTTCTTCTTTTTATCGTTATCTTTTTTATTCTTCCTAATATAAATACCTGCTATAAACAATATGATTGCTATTAATCCGCTGATAACATACAACATCCAACGAACATCATTGAGATCCTGCATCATCGAAGTAACAAATACAGCAGTCAAGAAGTACTTGGAGACATCCAAGCAATAATCACTTATTTTCTCCCACATGCTTCACCTTCTATTCTTCTACAATGGTGTAGATGTCGCGGAGGTTTCTGCCTTCTTGGTCATAATCCAATCCATATCCCACGATGAAATCGTTAGGGATTTCCATAACAGCATAGTTGATATCAAGATCAACCTTCAAGTTGCCTGGTTTCACGAGGAGGGAACAAACCTCAACGCTGGCTGGGTTCATCTTCCTCAGGTCTTCAATCATGTGAGCCATGGTGAAACCGGAATCTACGATGTCCTCTACGATAACCACGTGGCGGCCTGCCAAATCCTGGTTCAAACCCATCAGGGTCTTCATGCTGCCCGTAGAGGAGGTACCCTCGTAAGAAGCATACTTCACGAATGAAATCTCGCTTGGCACGGTAATCATTCGCATCAAGTCGGCTGCAAAGATAAATGCGCCGTTCAATACTGCCAGGAAGACAGGTTTCTTGCCTGCATAATCCTTGTTCAGACGGTCTGCTACGACCTGTACTTTCTTCAGAATCTCAGCCTCAGGAATCGATGTCTTGAAGCTCTTATCCTTGATCTTTACTATGCTCATAGTCTGTTCTATAATAATATTTTCTGCAAAATTACGAAAAAAACATGAAACTTCGTGCTTTCATCAACTATTTTTTGTACTTTTGCATGAAAATAACCGTTTATCTGCATGAGTTGACAAATTATCACGACAGTTCGCGCAGATAATACTAAGATTATCAGATAATATGAAGATTTTCACAAGCGCTCAGATTCATGAGTTGGATAAATACACCATTGAGCACGAACCTATCAGTTCGCTCAACCTGATGGAACGTGCAGCCAAAGCGCTGACACGCGCCATAGAAGAGGAATGGTCTAACCGCACTCTAGTAGTTGTCTTCGCCGGTCCGGGTAATAACGGCGGCGATGCACTTGCTGTAGCCAGAATGCTCAGCGAGGATGGATATGATGTAAGTGTATACCTCTTTAATGTACAGAATAAGCTGTCGGCAGACTGTCTTGCCAACAAGAAGCGTCTGCTGGATGCAAAGAGAGTGAAATTTACTGAGATTACCACCAATCTGGACCCTCCTAAGCTCAATGCAGAAACGCTGGTGGTGGACGGACTCTTTGGAAGCGGACTCAACAAACCATTGGCTGGTGGATTCGCCGCGATGGTGAAATATATCAACCAGAGTCCTGCCAAGGTAGTAAGCATCGATATCCCTTCGGGACTGATGACCGAGGACAATTCCTATAATATCCATGCCAACATCATCCGTGCCAGTCTGACCCTTACCCTGCAGCAGAAGAAACTGTCGATGCTGATGGCGGATAACCAGCAGTACCTGGGCAGACTGCGCGTTCTCGACATCCGACTTTCCCAGGAATTCATCCAGAATACGGAGTGCCGGTGCCGCATACTCGAAGAGAACGACATCCGTCCGCTCCTGAAATCGCGCAGCGACTTTGCTCATAAAGGCAGCATGGGTAATGCGCTGCTCATAGCGGGAAGTTACGGCATGAGCGGCGCTTCGGTATTAGCCACCAAGGCTTGTCTGAGAACCGGTGCGGGCAAGGTAACAGCCCATACCCCAAAACGGAATTATGAAATCATGCAGATTTCGGTACCTGAAGCGGTACTGCAGATGGATGCTGAAGAAACCATATTCAGCGAACCGGTAGATACAGAGATGTTCGATGCGCTGGGCGTAGGTCCCGGATTGGGACAGAACGAGACAACAGCCATCGCCCTCATCGCCCAACTGCGCCGTGCTACCTGTCCGCTAGTCATTGATGCCGATGCGCTCAATATTCTTTCCAGCCATAGGGCGTGGATGCAGCAGTTGCCAAAGAACATCATCATGACACCTCATCCGAAGGAGTTCGACCGGCTTGCCGGCAATGCGAGCAGCAGCTGTACCGAAAGACTGATGAAGGCAAGCGAACTGGCAGAACGCCTCCAGGCATACATTATATTAAAGGGACATTATTCTGCACTCTGCTACCCTGACGGAAAGATTGATTTCTGCAGTACGGGCAACAGCGGTATGGCTACAGCAGGCAGCGGTGATGTGCTGACAGGTATCATCACCGGTCTTCTGGCAAGAGGATACCAACAGGAAGATGCCTGTCGCCTGGGTATGCATCTTCATGGTCTGGCTGGCGATCTTGCAGCCAAAGATCTGGGTAAAGAGAGCCTCATCGCCAGCGACATTATACAGTATCTTCCGAAAGCATTTCTCAGATTGGAAGAATAATGATCAAGAAATAAGAATATCCATAAAAGTCAGGAGTTCTCGGCTTCTGACTTTTTTACTTGTTTCTGCGCATCATAGAACCTTACTTCCAAGGTTCTCCTTAAATCATCGCGACGGTCCATATTCAACTTTTTGCGAATATGGCAACGCTGGCTGGTGATATTTGATTCACTCTTATTGAGTTCTGCACAAATTTCCTTTAAAGTATGCCCCTGAAGAATCAGCTTGCATATTTCCTTTTCGCTGAACGTAAGCCCATCACAAACCTGATCCCACGCCACTCTATTCAATTCTTCATTAAACAGATGTTCAGAAGCATGGGTAATAATCTTCTCCCGGACATCAGGAGTCAGACGCTTCATCAGGCTTTCTGCTGCTTCCGGTTGATTATCCTTCAAATCGGCAAGCATATTCAACGCCTTGTTTTCAACCCGACCCATCCGTTTCGGCTGGCGTAACCCCTTGGTTACAATACTCATATTATATACTGCCACATAAACCAGCATCATGAAACCCAGGAAAATAGTCTTCATACTGAACAGAACTGGCATAAGCGGAATACTGAACAGGTATATCAGCAACATCGGTATCATACCCACCGTGATGATGGTACAAGTCTTATACAAAGCTTGGCTTAACGCTGTAATAGCCAGGATAAAGACGACAAACAGGTTGCTGACAACGCTCAAATTATCATTAGCCAAACCGAAATTGATGCAAAATACGCTATCAAGAGCCAGTTTGGCGAACATCAGAAGATAAAGAGAAGAGATACCCTTCACGAAAGCAATCTTCCGTTTCCAAATCAGGAACTGCAGGAGGCAGAACACGAATGTATGCAAGCCACAGAGGCTTAAACCATAAGGTTCTTTCACCAGCAAAAAGAGCATAATATGATAAGGTATGATAACCAGCTCGCTTATCGTCAGAAGTAGAAAGGCGATAATGCGTCGGCGGTCTACCACACCACAATATAGAGGGCATAAATGATGCTCAACCCTCACAATCAGGTTTACAATGTCATTTTTCTGCTTCATTTCGTTTTGGTTATTTTCTTAAATCTTACTTATACTTTCGTAAGTCAAACGGCTCTTTTTCTTGGAAATTGCCATTTTTTAGGGAATTATTGATTCCGGCTGCAAAAATACAAATAATATCAGAAATCCTTGTTCAATTATCCGAAAATCGTACAACTTTAACGATTTTAAGCATAAATCAGTGTACTATTTTGCTAAAAATGGCATTTTTCAGTATTTTTCAGTGCTTAAAAATTTGGTTGTATCCAATATTCGTTCTACTTTTGCACCCGAAATCCAACGATATGAGATACAGATGAACTAAAAAGTAAGTTGAAAGTAAACTGAAAGGAGAAAAGGAACAGTTGAAAGTAAACTTCAGGAAACATGAGTTCTCAGTAGATTCAGGTATTGGTGATCATTATAAATATAAAAGAGTATACGAAAGTAAAAGGTGATTCTAAATCACTCAATGTATTTTTAAAAAAGAAAAGTTTAATTGAGGTATGAAGAAAAGGATTTTAATTGCGTTAGTAGCACTCGGCAGCCTTATCTGTCCTGCTCTAGCGCAGAACGCTGCGGTAAAGACCAACTTGCTGTATGATGCAACGACAACCATGAACTTGGGTGTTGAATTCGGTCTTTCTCCAAAATGGACACTTGACGTATCCGGAAACTACAATCCTTGGACGTTTTCAAAGAACAAGAAATGGAAGCACTGGCTCGTTCAGCCAGAGGCCAGATACTGGTTCTGTAACAAAATGATGGGTTCATTCATCGGCTTCCATGCCTTGGGTGGATCTCACAACATCGGTGGCATGGATCTTGACTTCAAGTTCCTGGGCACTGATTTCTCTAAGCTGAAAGACTATCGGTATGAAGGATGGTTTATCGGTGCAGGTGTAGCTTACGGCTACGCTTGGGCTCTCTCGAAACATTGGAATCTGGAAGCTGAACTTGGTGTAGGCTATATCTACTCTAAGGCAGATAAGTTTAACTGTGCTCAATGCGGAGATAAACTTGAAGATGACAAGGCACACAACTATGTGGGCCCGACGAAAGCAGCCCTCAACTTAGTGTATGTTTTTTAAAAAGAATCAGAGATGAATACATATAATATAATAGGTAGTATGTTCGGAGCCTTGCTTATCGCTCTTCCTATATCAGCCGATAATACCCAGCAGGCTTACAAGAATCTGAAAATCCAGAATAAGGCAATCAGAAAGGTTGGCAACCAGGTGAAAGTGGCTATGGACTTGAACCTCGACCAAATTCAGCTTGCCAGCAACAAAGGTCTCATCTATACCCCAATGATCCTCAACGAAAAGGATACGCTCTTCATGCCGAGCGTTGAGGTGATGGGTAAAAAGAGATATATTTACTATCAGCGTAACCAGAAAACGGCTACGGCAAACCCACTCATCGTGGCACTCCGTAAGAACAAGACAGCACAGACGCTTCATTATGAATACGCCGCTCCGTTCAGCGACTGGATGAAGAACTCAAACTTCGCTATCAGTAATGATGCCTGCGGTTGCAACCAGCAACTTCTCGACGAAGGTATTCTGAATGCGGAAGGACGTGCATTCTCTACTCCAAAGAATCTCTTCAACGCTTATGTCCAGCCTAAGGCAGAAGCAGTAAAGGCAAGAAAGGAGAATGGTTCTGCCCGTTTGAACTTCAAGGTGAACAAGTGGGATATCCTGTACGATATGGGCAACAATGCCAACGAACTGGATAATATCCGCAAGACACTCGATCTCGTAAAGAACGATTCGGATGTTACCATCACCAAGATAACCCTCCACGGCTATGCATCACCAGATGGCGGATATGCCAACAACAACAAGTTGTCGCATAACCGTACACAGGCGCTTTTGAAGCATATCCTGAAGACCTATCCAATTTCTTCAAAACTGTTTGCGGCCACAGCTACAGCAGAGGACTGGGCAGGAACCATCAAGTATGTAAATGAGAATGAGATTCCTCAGAAGGAAGCTGCACTTGAGATCATCAACAGCAACATGCAGCCAGATGCCAAAGAGAAAGCATTGCTCAAGAAGGCTCCTCAAGCTTATCGCTATCTCCTGCAGAATGTATGGCCATCACTTCGCCGTACCGACTATACGATAGAATATGATGTTCAGGCATTCAATGTAGCAAAGGCTAGAGAGGTTATCAAGACCCGTCCTCAGAAGCTCTCTCTCCAGGAGATGTATCTGGTAGCCCAGACTTATCCTAAGGGTAGCGCCGAATTCAACAATGTTTTCGACATAGCTGTAAGAATGTTCCCTGAAGATAAGCTTGCCAATCTCAATGCAGCCTCAGCAGCCATCGAACGTGGCGACAAGGTGAGTGCAGAGAAATATCTCCTGAAAGCAGGCGACAGCGCCGAGGCAAACAATGCCCGCGGTTGTCTTGCTTCCATGAAGGAAGACTATCAGACAGCCAAGCAATACTTTGAGAAAGCTATTGCCGGTGGTTTGAAGGAGGCGCAGGAAAACCTGGATAAAGTAAACCAGGCACTTTAAAGTAACTATTTACTTTCTATTTATATAAGTATAAGATAAAAGATGATGTAAAATACGATCTGTTTTCAGCGGATTGTGCCAATATGTGCGAAACTTAATTTTGAGAATAATAATTAATTAAATATATTGTATAACTTTTTTTGTATTAAGTAAAAAGATTATGAAAAAAATGAATTTGCTCGTAATGAGCTTGGTTTCAGCCGCAGCTTTGTCTTTCACTAGCTGCAGCGACAGTGAGGATTTGGCAGGTAACAGCCAGAACAAGGTAGACAAGTTCTACATGACTTTGACCGTTCAGACTCCTACCAGCAATGGTACAAGAACTGCATTAAAAAACAACTTCGCTGCAACAACAGAAGAGTCTGATGTAACAAGTGGTACATTCTACTTGGTTGATGCCAAAGGCAACATTGTTTTCAAACACGACATCAGCAAAGAAGAGTGGGCTGAAAAGAAGAATCCTACAAAGGGCACAAATGGTAAGACTACACTTCAGGTTCCAGTAGAAAATGTAACTGCAGGTACAACATATAGTGTATATTTCCTGGCTAACACAACAAGTAAGTCACCACTTACAGATGTTTTCACTTCTGATAACAAGTTTGCTACAGCATACTCTACTGCTAACAACTTCGCTATGTTCAACCAGAACGATGCAGAAGTAAAGGGAAACAGCCATACAGTTGTTTTCAAATCTGACAACAAGGATGCAAATTCTCCAGCAAAGGTTAGCAGCACTATCAATATCGAGCGTCTCACTGCACGTATTGATGAGCCAAAGTCAGCAGTAAACACCATCCAGCCTTACGCTGAAGATGCTACTGCTAGCAAAGAGCAAAAGGAAGCTAACGCAAATGCTATCAAGGCAGTTAAGAGCTTAAAATTAACAAGTTATGCCATCTCAAATGTTGCCAACAAGACAAATGTTATGCAGCAGTGGGCTGATGAAACTACCCTTTCAATTCCAACTGGTATCAATTACTTCCAGCCAACAAAAGAATTCGGTACAAAGACTTTGCTTCAGAACTATGGCTACTTCAATGCTGTAACAACAGCTAGATCACAAAAGGATTATGTCTTCGAGAACAACTCTAGTGAAGCTGCAACTTCTATGTACTTCGAGTACACAGTAGAGCTCAGTGATGACTATAAGACAAATGCAGACTTCGAGGATGGTACATTCTATCGTTACAACAAGGTTATCTATAGCAGAATCCAGGACATCATCGACGCTTACAAAGATCAAAAGGCTATCTTTGATGGTAAGGACGCAGCCACAGTTAAAGCAGAATTGAAAGCAGCTAAAGATGACACAACAGATCGAGAAACTAAGTTGGATGAATTCCGCAAGAAGTATGATATCGAGGTCTTCAACGCTGGTAAGACATACTATGTTCAGAAGATTCAGGATCAGCATCTCGGTGTAGCCAACACTATTCAGCGTAACAGCATCTACCTGTTAAATGTAAAGAACATATTTAATGTTGGTGCCCAGGTTCCTAATGGTGGTCCAGATGATCGTACATTGTACTATCTCGATGTTGAGGTTTCTGTTAACCCTTGGGTTCTCAACGAGCAGTCAGTTGAGTTTGAGTAATATTCCGTCAAACCAGACAGATAAAATATAAATACTTATATATATACCAAGACTCTCGGGGGAGCAATCCTCCTCCGAGAGTTTATCAATCAAACGTTCGTTCTGAAAAGAACGAAAACATTCTTAAAAGATAACTAACATTGCCGCCCATGTATAAAAGGCGGGCGATACAAAGACGTGCCGTCATACCCCCAACCCGAAAGACTGGCACTTTTCATCCTTAGATAATAACGATGCCGAAGGCAACGAAACAGAGAGCTGATAAAGCAAAGATATTCGCTACCTACGGCACTCTCTATATAAAATAAGTAAAAGTAAAAGATTATAAAAGATAAAGAATATGGCACATTTCCTCAACAACAAATGTTGCAAGCTGGTTTGCATCTCAGCCATCGCACTCACTTCTCTTTCATCATGCATGAAAGACGAAATCACGAGCTGCCCTACAGCTAAGTTGTCGCTCAAATTCGACTATACTTATAATGTGAAAGAGGCTGATGCTTTCTCTGCTGAGGTGAAGAACCTCAACGTTTATGTATTCGACAAGAACGGTAAGTTCGTAGATAACTATACCGAGTCGGCTGACAAGTTTGAAACAGGTCATAAGATGGAAATCACAGACCTGCAAGCAGGCAAGTATACCTTCGTCTGCCTGGCTCGTGACAAGCAGCCTGCCGCAATGGGAACAAGAGCCGAAGGTGATGATGAGACCGAGTTTAGCTTTACTAAACTTACCCCAGGTATCTCTACCATCAACGACCTGCAAGAGGAAATGGGCAAAAAAAACGCAGAAGAATCCGTAAACAACAAGCACTTCACCGCCCTCTATACCGCACAGGACTCCCTCAACTTTGATGGAGAAAACGATGTGCAAGGAAAATTGAGTCTGATGAAGTGTACCAAGACATACCGCGTGGTGATGCTTCCATTCGAACCCGACCAGGAAGGATTCACTGCCGAAAACTTCGATGTAGAAATCAAAGGTTCTGCAGCCCTACTCGACTATAAGGGCGACAAGGTAAAGCCAAAGGCAATCACCTATCTTCCTTATGAGAAGAAACTGGTAGAAAACCACAGCGGCAAGACCGAGGTAGAAGGCGAAGACGTAGAAAAGGCGCTGGTTTACGACCTGTCATCATCACGTATGTTCGAAACCAAAGATGACAACAAGAGTCGCGCTGCCGACGGATCCAGCCAATATGATGACAAGCGCATCGTCATCACAGACAAGCGTATCAACAAAGTCATCTTCAACCACTCCCTGCCTTGGTTCCTTTCACTCTGTGCCAGCGACCGCTACGGCAAAGACTGGAGCGACCAGCAGTATCTGGACCGTCAGGACCATTACACCCTGGTATTCTACGTGCCAGCTCCAAGTTCTACCTACAGCATGGATGCAAGAATCAAGGTAAACAACTGGGTTCTGAATCTTCAGAATACCGACCTGGGAAAATAAGAAAAGAAAGAAGTATAAGTAAAAGAAAGAAAACATGAAACGCTATCAATCTACTCTGACCAAGATGACACGCCCAGTGTGTATGGCACTCGCTGCTTTGCTCATGGTAGGCGCAATGGCATCCTGTTCAGAGAACGAAAATACAGAAACAGCTCTAAGCGACAATGCCTATCTGAGCCTCAGTTTCTCTACCGGCACCGGAAACAGTACCAGAGCCGGAGAAACTAGCGGAAAGGCTCTTGCCGACAATGAGACTGATGCGAATCCTACTCAGGAGAGCGACATCCATAATATCAAGGTATGGGTGTTCAAATCAAATACCGGCGATGATGCCACTCCAATCTCTTATAAAGCAGAGACGCTGAGCGAAGTGATGAATGGTAACTATACCCTGAACCTCCGATTTCTGAGAAAGATTGGCGGCGAAGAAGTAAAGAACATCGACCTTTACATCCTGGCAAACTCTGAGAGCATCAACATGCCGGACCAGATAAAAGGCAAAGACCTCAGTTCTGTTACCCGCAAAGATCTGAAAGAAGTCAGCTTTACCTCACCTTTCGGTATCAATAGCAATGGTACTGCAGAAAACCAAGAAGTGCCAGCCGGAAAGGGACTCCCTATCTCCCGTGCCATCACCGAGATTTCTGTAGACAGCCATGTGGCTGATACAGAAGAAGGAGCCAAAGACAAAGGCATCAAGATTCCTCTGGTTCGCGCCGTTTCGAAACTCCATTTTTACTTTGCCCGAAAATCGGGTAATGATGCCAATACCAGTCAGGTAAAGGTAACAAGAATAGAGGTAGAAGGAAACACCATTCCTACTGCCAGCTATGTTTTTCCAGACGAAGCGATATATAACGAAGATGGTTACAACCAGAACGTAACCAGCCAGAAATATAACAGTTCCGGTACAGCTTACGTATCATACGCTCTGAAACTGGCAGGTGTAGAGAACCAGGATATCAGGGAAGTGGATAATCCTGAGAGTTTCATCAAAAAGAATCAGTCTGCCCAGGAATATCTGGATGCTTTTAAACAGGCAGGCATTGATTCTCACAATCTCTGTTATCTCCGTGAAACCAACAAAGCCATCAAAGGCACCATCTGGTATTCATTAGATGGTGGAACACCCAAGAGCGCGACCTTCAATATTCCTTCTGAAGGAAATGCCATCAGAAACAGAGAACTGGTAGTTTACGGTTATTTCCTCAACGGACAGATGGGCAAACTCACCGTTACTCCATCTATTCAGGAATGGCAGGATGGAGGAACATTCGACTTCATCGATGCCTCTACGAATGTTGAAATCCCTGACAGCGGAAAGACAGACTGGGGCTACAAGGTATATTACGGTTTTCCTAAACGCGGACCGATGATTACGCTCAAGGATATCGATACAAAAGGTAAGCCTTGGATTCTCCAGACAGACAACCCGATGTTCGGATTCGTAGAATGCGACGAAAATGGCAAATATCTGTATGATCCAAACGCAAAAACAGATTTGTACAATGATGGTGAGGCAGACTATAGAATAAAGGATTTCATCATCAACGAAGAAGGTAAGACGGAAACTCTCCGCTTCTATGTGGTTCCGAAGAACAGACTGGATCTGGCAAAGCCACATAATGTAAAGGCGCAGGTGTTCCTGACCAAATATCCGAACGATAAGTTTATCCTGAATCCGGGACTCCGATATAAAGGATGTAGGGAGGGTAAATTAGCCGGCAAGGATATTCACTTTGAACAAGTTTTATAAAGACAACAGAAAATAACATTCATCATGAAGAAGTTATATATAGACATAAGATTCGCAAAATGCATCTTGGCTCTTACGGCAGGATGGATCATGGCAGGATGCTCAGCTGAAGACGAACTGGGAAACGGTTCGGCTACACAACAGCTGAGCATGACTCCCATGATCAACGACCTGCAGACCACAAGAGTGAAGGAAGAAGAGAATCTTCATGAAAAAACTCTGTCTTCTCTTGACTTTAAGATGTTCGGACCAACAAATAATAGTGATTGTAGAATCGACTGCCAGTTTAAAAGACCGGTAGAAAACCAGGCAGAGGTATTGGCTTCCGGCGACTGGAAATCGGAACACCATCTTGATGTGAATAAAACTTATCATTACTATGCTGTAGCCAATGCAAAGGATAATCTCAAGGATAAGAATCTGAAAGAACTCCTTGCCAGCACCCAGCAGGATGATGATATCTGGATGCCAGCTACCAAGGTAAGCGACAAGAAATTCCTGATGAGCTGCCAAGGTGAGGATACCATCACCCAAGATCCGGAACAGAATATTCCGGTAAAACTGGTGAGAGCTGCAGCCAAGATCAAGCTGAACATCTCTTCTACAGTGAAGGATTACAAAATAACAAAAGTAAAGTGGAAGTTCATCAATTACAATACCAATACAGCTATCTTTGCCAATCAACCTGCTGATCAGAAGATCAAAAAAAATATTCAGGAGAATAAGGCTACAGCAGAGAAAGACGAAAATGGTAATGATATCTATAAGGTAACAACTTACAGCTATTCCACAACATGGAACGGGAAAGAGGATATGCCACAGATTGTTGCAGCTGTTACTTTCAAAAAAAATACGGATACTACAACCATTACCAAGGAACTGGTTATCCCTGTCCGTGATCCGCAAGGCGAAAAGAAGCTGGAGCGCAACTATATCTATACCGTCAATACCGTCATCAAATATCTGAATACCAATACGCATATCGATTACAACGGAAAGGAAGACTATCTGCAATGGGCGATTACCAAATGGACAACAGGTGAAAATACAGAAGTCTATGCAGACAAAACGACCTATCTGGTTGTTTCTCCTACTGCCATAGATATCAAAGGTGGTGAAGACAATGAGTTTACAGATTACTCAATACGTTGGTTTGCATCTAATAAATGTAAGATTGAGAATCCAACTACCTATTATTTTGACAGATACGGCAACAGTAAAAGTGAGCAAAATGGACAGATCGATGCAAGATCAGAAACAGCCACGGGAGATGGATATAGAGGATGGATAGACGTACATGCGGGAGCACCTTCATACTGTACAATACAATATACCTATTTTGATATTACAGTTGATGGCACAGACAAGAAACAGGAAATAGCCGTAAGAAAGTATCCTTCGGTCTATTCAATGAATGTAAGAAGCGAAGGTACAAATGATTTTGATGAGAATACTCATCTGTACACGATACAGTTCTCCAGCAACAAGTATGCTACAGATTACACCATTGCCAAACCTGTAGTCAACAATGAGAATATGTCTGACGACAACACCGTATCTCCTGCTTACATCCTTGCATCAACCACAAAGGGTGAAAAAAGCGCCAAGAATAATAAGGCTGCAAGAGATTACTGTAAAAAGTATCAGGAAAAGGCTACGACTTATAAGAAAGAGAGACTCGAGCTGAATGGTTGGCGACTTCCTACAAAGGAAGAAATCAACAGAATCTATAAGTTAGGCAACGATGATAAGGCTATAAGCAAACAGCTGCTGAGAGGCGAATACTATTGGACGCTGGATGGAGACAAGACCGAGAGAAACGGCAATAACACGCAGAGCGGTACCTACGTTCGCTGCGTCCACGACCTGACTCAGGGAGAAATAGAGCTAATAGAGAAACAAGGTGAAAAGTAAAGAAGGTAAATGACATGAAAGAAATAAAATTATATATCGGAATCATAGCAGTCCTGTTAACAGCAATGTTGACAGGCTGTTCTGACAGTATAGCCGACAGCGAACCTTCTAAAGACGAGACTGAAGAAGGTTACTACACCGTCCGTCTCAATATATCCATACCCAACTTCGAACAGCAGATTACCCGAAGCACCATTTTTGTGAACGAAGGAATCAAGGAGAATGCCATGAAACTCTTCTGCTTCGACAATGAAGGGCAGTTTGTTGGCATCGGAAAGGTTACAAAATTTGATGAAATCAAAGGCTTCGTCAGAGACGTTACCGGCAATATAACTGACTATGGTGACATGGATAAGGACGGAAGTACAAAACCGAAGGCATTTTATGCAACCATCCCTAACAAGACATCCCGAATTCATCTGGTAGCAAATACAGAAAGTGAATATCAAACCATCAATTGGGATAACCAGGCAAATTGGGTGGGTATGCATGAGAATATGCTCATGACTACATTTGAGACCAACCATACAGAAAATCAGGCTCACAAAATCAGATATTGGGGATATATCAAGAAAGATTCTCCTGAGAAACTGAAAGAATATCTGGACCCCAATACAACAAAGACAGACTATATCATCCATCTCATCAGAGACAGGGCTAAGATTTCTGCAGACTGGAGTGATGAGGTGAAAAGGGCTAATCCTAATATTAAAAACGACTTCGTTATGACAGTTGTCAACGGAGCTGCGAATGGAACTCTGGCTCCTTTCAACAGAGACAGTCTGCTATTCAATGAAACTACAGGAGATGACACCTGGGTATGGAGTGCAAAATATGTAACACCTTCCATCAGTCAGGAAAGACTGAAAGGTGATGAAGGTCAGATGTACAATCCGACAGGTGCTTTCGAAGAGCGTAATCTGCCTACAGATCCTACAAAAGTACTTTTAAGACATGATGGTAAATATTACTTGATATACTTGCAGGACAGCAACAACAAGCCATACATCATCAAGCGCAACTATGAATATAAAATCATTATAGATAAATTAGACCCAAGCTATGGTAAGGGGTTTGAACCTGCATTGAAAGGTGCACCTGTCAATAACCCATGGATCAGAGTAGAACAGTTTGTACCGGGTGTTTCTGATGGGAATTACGAACTGGCTATTGTTGGAGGTACTTATAAGACTATAAATACGGGTGAAAATACTGAACAAAAGGTGCAGTTCACTTATAAGGGTAGCGATGCCGAAACGAAGCAACCTACCGATTTTGAGGCTATATGGACCCAGAATCTGGCATTCGCAACTGCAGCTGCACCAGTGGTTACCAGCTATACTTATGACAAAGCTTCAAAGACCGGTACCGGTACCATTAAGTACAAGCTGGACAAGATAGACAAGACCTGGCGAGAAGGCATCATCTACCTCACCGACACAGTGCATGGACTCAATAGAAACATCCATCTCTATAGTGTGAGTGAGGCTAATTATGACATCAAAAATGCCAATAATATAAGTGCAACATTGAACAGCGAAGGAGATTTCACCATCACCATTCCTAAGGATTATCCTGACGGACTGCTGCCAGTGAATTTCAAAATCGCATCCAATGATATCAATCCAAAGGACTGGAAGGTAGAAATAGGTGATACTGAAACCGAAACGGGCAACGACTGCAAAACAGGCAGCTGGTTTACCTATAAGGCTGAAGTAATCCAGAGGAATTCAGGAACTCTTCTGGAGGAGGGAAAAAGAACCTATACATATACCTTTAAGTTGAGGAATGTGCGCAAGAATGCCAAAAAAGGTGACAAGGGATACTTCTGGCTGAAGGCTGATAACTTCAACCAAGGAAAGGCCAAGAAGTTTGAATTCACCTATCAGTAGTAAGTTTAAGAAAAGTTTAGTTCATATATCTGAATCGGGGCGCATATCGTTTCAAAA
Organism: Segatella copri; assembly: GCF_009494835.1. Classification (GTDB taxonomy): domain Bacteria; phylum Bacteroidota; class Bacteroidia; order Bacteroidales; family Bacteroidaceae; genus Prevotella; species Prevotella copri_F. The sequence continues at coordinate 7,343 of NZ_VZBE01000082.1, read as the reverse complement.
TTTAAATGCCCCCAAATATCAATGAAATAGGTAATAAAATAATTATCATTTACTATACAAATAGTATGCGGGAACCAATAAATTAAACTAGACTGGTCGTTGGAACTGTAGTTGCCGAGGTGATCTCACCTTCTATAGTTCCGCGGCTTTTTTTTATACAAAATTCTGCCCAAATATTCAGAATAGCTTAAAATGAGCGATTTATGAGTGTTTCACCTCAATTGAGGTAATGATTTGGCAATAGTGCTAAATTTTGCAAATTGCATACGTTTGCTTGTCAAACAACTCTTTTTGTCTGCAAAAATACAATAATTTATGTGACACACAAAGAAATATATATTTTTTAACTAGAGAATCTCTAAAAGAAATTCTGTGGATTAAGTTTACCCATTAGAAAAATATTGGCAAACTTCATCACACAGAATTTTATTTTTCCGCTTTGTTGCGGAATCATGTATTGAGAGAGTTTATAGTCTATCTATTTCTTCACTTGCAGCACTTTCGCCCTTATAGCGTTTTTTGTCTTTGAATGTATATCTTACCAAGAGGCTGATGCGGCGACCATCCTTGAAACTGCTTTTGGCGAATATGTAATCTGAGTCATATCTTATCTCTCGTTCTTTTGTGCCGAGGATATTGTTAAGACTCAGCCTTACCAACCATGCATTGTCAGCAAAATGCTTGGTTACTCCTAGGCTAAACCATAATGCCTGTTTAACCAGATATTCCCTCATGTTTCCATCAGAATTGTAACTTAGCAGTACGTAAGGCATCCAATGGTGGCGCAAGTTGAAATAACTGTTGAACGACAATGATATGTAAGGCTTGTCATTCTTGATTTTTCTTCCATCCGTATTATAGAGTGACATATAAGTTCGCATCATATTAAGGTTGAAATATGGTTCCCAAACACCCACATTCGTATGATAAGCCAAACTTGCATTTACTGCAGAATAATGCGGAAAATTCTCTGGCTTTGACATTGCCACCAATGGGTCTGCTTGCTGAATGACATTCGTTGAGATGATGTAATCTTTTATCCTTTGATAATCGACTGAGAAACGCAATTGATGCCATTGCAACGAATAGGATATATCCGTCGTATATTGTGGAAGCAACCATGGATTACCAGCTTCGATGGAATAACGATTGAAATACTCTTCACTGTTTCTAAGTTCGTAATAGCTTGGACGTTTTACCTTGGTTGTCATACTTAATCCCATTTCGACATTCTTTACAGGCAAAGACAATGAGAAGAAAGGATAAAAATGACGATAAGTCTTATCCACCAAGCTATTTTGGGAGATGGCATCACGATACAGCATACGAAATGACTCAAATCGCATTCCCAGTTGGGCAGACAATTTGGCGATAGATACATTGCATCCGGCAAAGGCGGCGAGTTTTGTTTCTTCAGCATGAAGACGACTCGTTGCGCTTGACTTCTCGTTTTCAAGGCTCTGATAATCTTTTTCTTCTTCCACATAACTTGCATCAGCACCTATGTTAAAAGTCAAGTTTTTGTTGGCTTGATAATTGATTTTCATATTCCCTGCATAGATGTCGTGAGTAGTCTCATTTTCATTTTTCACCTCATGCGCATCCGTCATGCTTCCAGACTCTTGATTAAGACGGCTATCTGTAGCTTTTCTGCTAACATAATCAGCATTCAACGTCATTTTCCATTTTTGAGAGAATTTTCCATCGTAGAAGATGTTTTCTATCCATTGATCATAGTTTGCATGAGAATGGATGTTAGAGGATAAATCTTCAAACAGAAGATTGTCATGAAACATTTGGCTGGCAGAATGTCCTCCCCATTTGTCCGTTTCCTTAGAGTATGACAAACTTGCGCCAATGGTATGATTCTTTGCCAATTCTGCACTGATACCTCCGTTAATGGTTTGATTATAATAATTGGAATTCCATATAGGCATATCACTTTCCATATTCCAGACAGAATGATCAGCCAAAGTCTGTTCCTTATTGGTTTGGTCTGTTTTATATCTACTGCTTGAATTGGTAAAAGAAAGGAATCCATTTATGTTCTCGGTATCGTAAGTGAGCTGCACCTGTTCCGAATCAGAGTTTTTTCTGCCTTGGCTGTCAAATACAGAAGTTCTGATGCCTAATCCTCCATCAACCTTATGTTTCAAGTTGATTTTAATGACAGCGTGGGTGTCTGCATCATACTCTACCCCAGGATTGTTGATTACCTCTATCGTAGAAATATCCTTGGAATTCAAGCGGCTCAACTCACTTTTGTCCCTCATCTTACGATTGTTGATATATACATCTGCAATTCCCCGTCCAAAGACAGAATAGCTGCCATCGCTACCTGACACTGTTGGTAATTGCGCCACAACATCATCGGCACTTCCAAAATCGCTTAATACAGATTTCTGAACATCCACGATAAGCTTTGTTCCGTCTGACTTATAAATCTTCCGATGACCTTTCACGACTACCTTTTGTAGATTTAGCGTAGCTTCGCTTAAGGCTATTGTACCTATTTTGCCAGTACTAAAGATATTGCGATAAGTGTTATATCCTACACATGTTACTTTTACAATAGCCTTTTGAGCATTGCAAGGTATTACAAATTGTCCGTTTTCATTGGTCACACCACCAGTAATAAACGAAGAGTCATTGACATTCAGAAGTGAAACATTGGCGAAATCGACAGGTTGATGATGAGTGTCCACGATGCGTCCCATCATTCTGTTAGAAGCCTTTTGGATACATTCAACGATAATAACATTATCCACTTGTTTCATCTTGATAGGATAAAAGCCTATCAAGTTCATGATGGCATCTGGAACACTTTCATTTTTGATGCTCTTCGTCACCTTGAAATCCTCCAACTCGTCATACACAAAGTTGATGACATACTTATCCTGTCGAGCATTCAAATCCTTCAATGCCGCAGAGAATGACACATTATTATATTGTCGGGTAATGCGTTGGGCAGACATACCCATGCTTATCATCAACAACATTAAGTTAAAAACAATCTTCTTCATAACTTACTCCACTCTTAAAGTTCCATCCACTTCCGTTATCTGTATGCGCTCAAAAGCATTCAATATTTCGAGATTCTGCTTCAATGTCTTAGTCTTGTCCCAATTGAAGAAGATACGAATATGCTGTGATTCAGCTTTGCCGAATTCCACCTTGACATGATAGAAGGCAGCAAGCTGCGACACGACATAGCCCAACTCGGTATTGTCAAAGACAACAGGTTTGAGGTCGAGACTATCAGCCTTCTCCGTAGCACTCACCTTGATGTTATCCATCCTGTTCAAATCAGAAGTAGAAAATACTTGCTCCGTCTTGGCTTGTTTAGTTTCATCCGAAGAAGAGAAACGGAAAATGCCTGAATGAATTGCAGCGAAAGTAATGCCTGAGAGGAAAACAATGCCAATGATGGATGCTGCTATCTTCCAGTGATTGCTGGATGTTTTATCAGAAGCTTCGTTGGCCTTTAATCCTTGCTTATCAGCAAACTTCTTCCACGCTTCGTCTACATTCACTTTCTTTGGATTTCCTTTTTTCATCGCCATCCTAACCATCGCCATATCGTGAAAGAAATCCTTTACGTCTTTATCGGCAAGCAAACGTTCCACCTGCTCGTCGGTATAGCGATCGGGATGCTCCTGCATATCGAAGAACATCTGTCGCTTCTCTTCTTTACTCTTGTTAAATTCCCTGTTTGTCATTGTCTTGCTCATTTAAATTGTTCCTTAATCCAGTCCATCGCCTTCGAAAGATGGTTGAATACCGTCACCTTGCTCACTCCCACTTCATCAGCCACCTCCTGATAAGATTTCTTCTGAAGATAGCGCAGACGGAAAATGAGTTGTCGGATAGGCGGTTCCAGGTCTTCGATGAGAAGCATCAGCTGGTCGAGTCGCTCGTCGGTCTCTTCCGAGAGAATCACGTCGGCATCATCCAGCAGCAGCTTCGTTACCCTTTCCTTCACGCTCTTATGGGCTATCAGGTTGAGACAGCGGTTGCGGACGCTCCTCATCAAGAATCCTTCCTCACTCTCAGGCATCAGGACTACATCATCGGCAAGAATCGTGGTAAAGACTTCGCTCACTACATCCTTGCTTTCATCGTCATCGGAGAGGATGCTTCTGGCCAGATTGTACATCTTCTCGTAATGCTGACGAAACATTCTTTCTATGTCCTTTTCCTGTTTCATACACTATCTATACAGTTGAGCCAAGCAAAAAACTAAGCAAAACAATAACTTTTTTCAAAATTTACAGAAAAAACATTCAACAACTCCTTGTCTTCCACAAAGCCATAGGATGAAATTTGATTCTATTGACCATCTCTTTATCTTCGAACAGCAATTCTGGAATATACTTCTTGTCATTGAATTCCCGCACATATTCTTTCTCTGATTCTGTCAGAACCAATAGCTTTGAGAGAAAGTCTTTCACTTCTGTCTTGGCTTTTTCAAAGTCAAAATGCTCACTGCGCCTAAGCACAGGCAAGAGTTGCGAACGAATCTGCGGAAAACGGATCTTGTCTATCTGCGGAAAGTCTGTATATTCCGTAGGCGTAGCGTTGTCTTTTCTGCTTGAGCCAACAGTCAGATAAAAGACGGTCGCTTTTCTCAGCAACGTTTTCTCTTCATCGCTCACGAATAGTTGATGCTTCATCATGTTATAGACATCATAAATGTCACGTGCAGCACTTCTACCTATCAAGGCGTTTATCTTGGTGGCGAACAATTCGACAGGTGAAAGAGAACGTACCTTCACATCGCTCAGAAACGGAATGGACACATGAGTCTCTATGGCAGGCAGGATATGGCAACGGTCGGAATAGTTGATTTCTATCTTGATGCCATCGTTGTTGCCTGCGGCATTGGTATAATGAAACACCCATGAGTCAAGCGTATGCGGTGTCTTGGAACCTGGCGCAAGATGATAACCTTCCGACTCCATATAGCGTAGAATCTCGTTATTCACTTCTTGGCGAATGGAGAGCATGGACTCTCTGTCACAATCCACCGTAAAGTCAAGGTCTATATCTACCGAGAGTCTTGGCAGTTGGAAAACGGTGAGATTGATGGCTGTGCCACCTTTCAGCACAAGAGATTTAGACAGCAAAAGACTGTCATGGAAATAGTTGAGTATCTCCACCAGTCGCATCACCTTTTCGAGGTTGTCGCGAATAAAGCCTTGCTCCTTGGCGATGATGTCAAGAGCTTGTTTGTTATATGAGTTCATATTCTTCCTTTGATGTTAGTTCTTGCGGCACATACATGCGCCATTTATTTACAAATGTATCCGACTCTTCGTTGTTAGTCAACCACTTGACGCTTTTGGTTCCCTTGGCTCGGCACAGCTCCAAGAGGGATTCTGAGATGTTGGCTTGTTCCTTGATTCGCTCCAACAGATAGCCTGTCTTCTGGTACAGGAATGCCTTGTCGTACCTTGCGAGATAATCGATGAGCCTTTCCTCATTGAGCAAGACGATACCCTCCATGCAATGCAGCAATTCTTCAATACCACCAGCTCGGTCGATACGGTCAAAGCAATCCAACAACGTACTCTCCACATCCGTTACTCGCACATAAGGGTTTCCCTTGGGTGTCATCATACCAATGATTTCCTTTGTTTGTCGGCAATAGGTATAATCCACATCGTCGAAAGAAAAGGAATTGAAGCGAGTCATGCTTTTCACAAAAACCTCATTGAAGGGTTGATGAGCCAATCCATGAAATTCCAATGCTGTGTGATAACTGATGCAAGCTGTATGTGACAAGTGGCTTCCTATCTCATACTTGTCGCAAACAGGTAAGCCAGATGCAATATCCTTCATGCAATAGGTATTGCGCCGTATAGCCACAATCCACCCTTGTTGCTTGTACCGAGCGAGCAACGCCTCCACCGCCTTCACCTTGTCTTTCAGAGCCTCAGAAAGTTCATCCAAAGTGAATATCCGCAGCTTGTATAATATACTCAATAGTTCTGTCATTGTTTCTAATTTTGCGCAAAAATATAAAATCTAATTTATTTATGAGAAAAATCAGAAACTTTTTATGCTTTTTTATATGTTCTTTCCATCTTAATTGTCCGACTACGGAGGAACAAATCACCGACAGGCAAGTTCTTTTGGGAGTAACCCAAAAGGTTTCGAGTAACTCGAAACATACCTTGCTGTGTCTTTGTGGACACAATGTTTTGGCAAGAATAAAACCTAATACCATTGAAAACACTGCGGTGGTTCGCCCAAGTGGCTGGAGGCGCAAAGCCTCCAAGGAACGACTCGTTTTTCGCTATGTCCAAAGGATGAAACAAATAAATCCCGAAGAATGGGGGACATAGAATACCATTCCTCGGGATGAACAAAAATGTATTCCTGCATGTCATACGTTTTATATGTCATACGATAAACATGTAAAACGTATGACATCAATGTATATATGCTTACACTATTCTTTGCATGGATACTTCTTTATCAAATTACAAGCACATTTCTATACGACAGTGAATCAGTGCGTCAATAAGTCAATACGACAGGAAATAATTGAAGCGTCAAAGAAGCGACCATACTTAGTTAAAGGTATTTGTTCCTCCATAGAGTTGCAGTATAATGGCTGTTTTCTCTTTTGCTCCGTATAGCCTCTTGAAGATGGCATCACGAAGTTGCGCAGCACCATTAGAGACAAGACGGAAGCAAATGGCAACAATCATAGGGAATCCATACATTGTTTGCCAAATGTCTTTGGAGGTTTCCTGTCTTTGTTGGACTTCCGACATAGACAACATACCTTCTTTATATATAGCTCGTATCACAGGGTTGAGTTTCGGGGCGGTAATATGAAGCACATCCACCAACTCTCCCTCACTCATCCACAAGTTCTCAAAGTTGGACGGAATGGATAACATTCCATTTCCGTCCACGGTGATTACAGTCCTTTTCATGCCATTCCTCCCATAACAGGCAATTGCCCCTTGATTCGACTTTCAAAAACTGCTATGTCATGGTCAAGTTTGTTGCTTGTCACTTTGGCGTATATCTGTGTCGTGGTGATGTTCGTGTGACCGAGAATCTTGCTCACACTCTCTATCGGCATACCATACTCCAAGGCTAAAACTGCCCAACTATGACGGGAGACATGGAACGAAACCCGCTTCTTGATGCCACACATTGCAGCAACTTTCTTGATGCGCTTGTTGATGCTGTCAAGGTTGCCTATATTGAACAAATGGCTACTCTTTCTGAAAGACTTGTATCTTTCAACAATCTGCATAGGAATATCCAACAGCTTGATTTGGAACGGTACGCCTGTCTTCTGACGCTTGGACACTATCCAAGGA
>NZ_VZBE01000060.1:0-64040 GCF_009494835.1 Segatella copri | reverse complement strand
TCCTTGGATAGTGTCCAAGCGTCAGAAGACAGGCGTACCGTTCCAAATCAAGCTGATGGATATTCCCATGCAGATTGTTGAGCGATACAAATCTTTCAGAAAGGGCAGTCATTTGTTCAACATCGGCAATCTTGACAGCATCAACAAACGCATCAAGAAAGTAGCGGTAATGTGTGGTATCAAAAAGCGTGTCTCTTTTCATGTGTCTCGCCACTCTTGGGCTGTTTTAGCCTTGGAGTATGGTATGCCGATAGAAAGTGTGAGTAAGATTCTTGGTCACACGAACATCACCACAACGCAGATATACGCTAAGGTGACAAGCACCAAGCTTGACCATGACATAGCAGTCTTTGAAAGTCGAATCAAGGGGCATTTGCCAGTTATGGGAGGAATGGCATGAAAAGGACTGTAATCACCGTGGGCGGAAATGGAATGTTATCCATTCCGTCCAACTTGGAGAACTTGTGGATGAGTGAGGGCGAGTTGGTGGATATGCTTCATGTTACCGCCCCGAAACTCAACTCTGTGATACGAGCCATATATAAAGAAGGTATGTTGTTGATGTCGGAAGTCCAACAGAGGCAAGAACTTTCCAAAGGTATTTGGCAAACATTGTATGGATTCCCTATGGTTGTTGCCATTTGCTTCCGTCTCACCTCTAATGGTGCAGCGCAACTTCGTGATGCCATCTTCAAGAGGTTGTACGGAGCAAAAGAGAAAACAGCCATTGTCCTGCAACTCTACGGAGGGACAAATGCTTTTAGTTGAGAATGGTCGCATCTTTGACGCTTGGATATTCACTGTCGTATTGACTTATTGATTTACTGATTTACTGTCGTATAGATTTATTGATTCACAAAATTCTTGATAGGGTGATTTATATTGCACATGAAGAAAAATATGAAATCTCATGCAAGTTTTTGATACGGTCTGCGTTTATTAGATATAAGTGTAACCCTTTAATATTGAAGAAATGTATGAAAATTAAAATGATTCTTATTGCATTAACCGCTTTGCTATCTTTGGCAAGCTGCGGTGATGATGACTCTGGTATTCAACTCACACAAGACGAAATCATTGGTGACATAAATACTGGTAAAAAGATTGTGATTACCTCTCTTACCACCTATACGGAAAGTAGCAGCAAAGTTAATGTAAATGGAGCTAAAGGCAAAATATCAGCAACATCTTCCGATGAAAGTATAGCCAAAGTCTCGTGCTCAACAAATGAAGCAGAGAAAGAAATCTATGTAAGTGGTGTTTCTGTAGGAAATACCACTATCACCATAACCGATTCCGATGGAAATACTGCTGTATTAAAGGTTGAAGTAAAAGATTGGACGGCTCTTTGGGAACTTAGTAGAACAATGTATGTGGTAGATAGAAAATGTTTTGTTGAAGGTGTTTCTTCTGAGGATTCTGCAACTATTGCAGCTGATGCCATAGAGAAAGACTCATACAATAAATATTATACAATACGTACTCGTGATTATATTCCTTTCGGCTCTTATGTAACCAAGAGACTAACCATTACAGATGATAAAGGAAATGTCCGCATGGATGGAATTCTTAAGATTCAGCCAAATGCCGATAACTCCGAAGTTTGGCATTTATTACCTATTGGTAATTATACGGAAGTCGTTTTGGCTACATTTTACTATGACCAAGAAAGTATAGTCAAAGATGTGACAGATTATTATAAAACGGCATATCCTAAGATTAAGAAAGTTGAACTACATGCCATTTATGCAGTAGAAGAATTAGAACCAGACAAGTAAAAGTATAATGTAAAATTACTTTTTGTTCATCCCGAGGGAAGGTTTACAAGGAAGCCTTTCTTTGGGATTTTTTTCGTTTTATTTTATCCCGAAAGCCTACATCAAGCACCTTGATTTCCAGTCTTTTAACATTGCCGGTGCAAACTTCTCCATTCTGCGCAAGTTTGTGTTTTGCGTTTTGATTTTCCACCCTTACCTTTGCAACTTTAATTTTATCAACTCACAAAGGTTAGATTATGAGCAAGACAAACGACAACAAACAACCTGTAGCTGTGGAAAGAAAACAGCCACAGGCAGCACCTCCGCCAAACGAGGTGTTCATTCGTGTTGGCACTACCTTGTACAAGGTGGTTGACCAACCTAACATCAGTGGTGGAAAGGTAAGAAAGCGCATTCCTTGGAACATGGAAACCTTGCGTCAGGACTACGGCAAGGAGTTCATCAAGTACGTTCACAAGTATGACGGCTTCTGTACCGTTCCAGAACATGTAAACCATCGCACGGTGATAGATGGTTTCCTCAATCTATACGAGCCGATAGGTCACAAGCCAATGCAAGGGGACTTTCCGAACATCAAGAAGTTGGTAAGTCACATCTTTGGTGAGCAATACGAGCTTGGCATGGACTACCTGCAACTACTCTATCTCAAACCTGTGCAAAAGTTGCCCATTCTGTTGCTTGTATCAGAGGAAAGAAACACTGGCAAGACCACATTCTTGAACTTTCTGAAAGCGTTGTTCCAAGACAACGTGACATTCAACACCAACGAGGACTTCCGCAGTCAGTTCAATTCCGATTGGGCTGGCAAGCTGCTAATTGTCGTGGACGAGGTGTTGCTCAGTCGCAGGGAGGATTCCGAGCGGTTGAAGAACCTCAGCACCACCCTCTCGTACAAGGTGGAAGCCAAGGGCAAGGACAGAAATGAGATTTCTTTCTTTGCCAAGTTCGTGTTATGTTCCAACAACGAGTCCTTGCCTGTCATCATTGACGAGGGAGAGACCCGATATTGGGTGAGGAAGATTTCATCGCTGCAAGCGGATGATACCAACTTCTTGGAGAAACTAAAGGCTGAGATACCTGCTTTTCTGTTCCATTTGCAAGGCAGAACGCTGTCCACCGAGCACAAGAGCCGTATGTGGTTCGCTCCTGAACAGATAGCTACCGATGCACTGAGAAGAATCATACGCTGCAACCGCAACAGGCTTGAAGTGGAAATGTCGGAGCTGTTCCTTGAGGTCATGGAGAACACCCAAACCGACAGTTTGCAATTCTGCCTCAATGACGCAATCGCCTTGTTGCAATGCAACCACGTGAAAGCGGAGAAGCACCTTGTGCGAAAGATAGTGCAGGACTGTTGGAAGCTGCAACCTTCAGAGAACGCCCTCACCTACACCTCATACGAGTACAACTACAACAACAGCGGTCACTACTCGCCAACAAAACGTGTGGGCAGGTTCTACACTGTAACGAGTGACAAGCTAAATAGCATATAATTTTGTTGAATTGTTGAATATGATGAAAAAAGTGTTGAATATCAAGTATTTAAGGCTCAATATTTTCTCAACAAATCTCTCAACAAAAGAAAGAGACTGTTGAAAAGAGAAAACATGACAGCTAATGCCTGTCTTTCTCTTTTGCCCAGTGATTTTGTTGAAAAGAACCATTTGTTGAGAGTTTGTTGAGAAGATAAGCCTTTGGTTATCATATCAATACATACTATTTTCAACAATTCATCAGAAATATATACACCACTTAATCCACAGAAAGACATGAACATTCAAGAAGCAAAGCAAATCAAGATTGCAGACTATCTGCAAAGTTTGGGACACCGCCCTGTCAAGCAGCAGGGTGCAAACCTTTGGTACAAGTCACCGCTGAGAAACGAAAGCGAGGCATCTTTTAAGGTGAACACCACGATGAACAGTTGGTTCGACTTCGGAATGGGCAAGGGCGGCAACATCATCACCCTTGCGTCATACCTCTACGCATCAGACAGCTTGCCATATCTCTTGGACAAGTTGGAGAAGCAAGCACCCCATGTGCACCCGACCGACTTTTCTTTCCCTCAGCAAGCCTCCGAGCCGAGTTTTGAGATATTGGAGGTTAGGGAACTCAACCATCCTGCACTCCTGCGCTATCTAAGCGAGCGGAATATTGACCTGCGCATCGCCCGAAAGGAATGTGTCGAACTTCATTTCTCACATGATGGCAAGAACTACTTTGCCATCGGCTTCAAGAACAAGTCGGGCGGTTACGAGGTGCGCAACCGATTCTTCAAGGGGTGTATGTCCCCCAAGGACATCACCCATATCCGACATCAAGGCGAGCCAAGATACGCTTGCTATGTTTTCGAGGGCATGATGGATTATCTTTCTTTTCTCTCGTTACGCTTGGAGAAGTTTCCTGCTTGTCCGTCATTGGATGCGCAGGATTATGTGATACTCAACTCCACAAGCAACGTGGACAAAGCAATTGATGCACTCCATGGCTACGAGCGCATCAGTTGTCTGCTCGACAACGATGAAGCAGGGCGGAAGGCAACGCATGCCATCGAGACTGCCCTCGGCTATCGTGTGAGGGATGCCTCCCACTTGTACAGTGAGTACAACGACTTGAACGACTATCTGTGCAGAGTGAAATCCAAACAGTCGGTACACCAAGTACAGCCTGTTAAGCGGACTGTTCCACCTTGGAAGAGAGGCGCAGCCTTGGGCATGTAGGCGGTTCCTGCTCCAATGGCTATTCTGAACGGAAAAGCCATAGCTCAATAGGGCGTTTTCTTGACGCAGTGGCACGCCACCGCTAAAAACGCCCATTGAGCAAAGGGGTATCCCCTTTTGAAACCCCGTGAGCCATGCGCAGGGCGCAATGCGGCAAGCGGATTTGTACAACTCAAAAACAAGTTTATTATGGGACATTTCAGTTTGGATTTCAAGAAGGCAAAGGGCAGCTCTGACGCAAGGGAGTCAGACCACATAGAGCGCAAGGTGATACCAGACAATGCCGACCCAACAAGAACTCACCTCAACCGTGAGCTTGTTAAGATGCCGAGCGGTGTGTATGGTCGTGACGAAGCCATCGCCCACCGCATCAAGACGGCAGGCATCAAGCGCAAGATAACCAACGACCAGGTGAGGGTGATAAGAACAGTTCTTTCTGGAACGCACGAGGACATGATGAACATCGCAGCCAATGGTCAGCTTGACGATTGGTGCAACGACAGCTTGAAGTGGTTGCAGGACACATTCGGCAAGGAGAATGTCGTTTCGGTGGTTCTCCACATGGACGAGCACACGCCGCACCTCCACGCCTCCATCGTTCCGATAGTGACAGGCGAGCGGAGAAAGGCGAAGAACAAGACAGCGGAAGAAGGCAAGCGGACATACCGCAAGAAAGCCAATGCCGTGAGGTTGTGTGCCGATGATGTGCTCAACCGTGACAAAATGATTGGCTATCACGACAGCTATGCGGAAGCCATGGGCAAGTATGGCTTGAAGCGAGGTGTCCGTGGATCGGATGCGAGGCATACCACCACGGCACAGTATTATCGTAACATCAAGCGAGAGACGGAGAGACTTCAAAACTGCATGAAACTGTTGCAATCCGATGTGGAGGAAGCGGAGCGACTGCTCAAACAGACCAAGAGTGAAATCAACACGGAGAAGCTACAGGCTGCCAAGACGGAAGCAAAGGCTGCCTTTGTGTCGAAGATTGGTTCTCTTTTGGGCAGTGGAAAATTGAAGGAGGTGGAGCAACACAACCGAAAGTTGTGCGAGCTTGTGACTGACCGAGAGCAATACATTGACGAACTCCATGAGAAGGTGCAGCAAATGGAGGACAGTCACAGCAAACAGCTTGACGAGATGCAGCGGAAGCACCAATCGGAGGTTGCGAATTTGGAGAGCAAGCACTCCACGGAGGTAACGATGCTCAACGACATCATCCGCAAAGCCAAGCGTTGGTTCCCTATGTTGGAAGCACGCTTGCAAATGGAAGACCTGTGCAGGAAGATAGGCTTCACCATCGAGCAAATCGGAGTACTCCTTACAGGTAAGGCGTTAAACTTTAGCGGTTCACTCTATTCCGAGGAGCACAGAAGAAAGTTCAATGTGGAGAATGCGGAAATCAAGGTGTTTTCTGATTCTACCAAGCCGAACCAACTGTTTTTGTATATCAATAGACAACCTGTTGTCGAATGGTTCAAGGAACAATGGAATAACCTAAAGTTACATCTATCCCCACAACGTAAAGGTATAAGATTATAAAAAATCCATGAGGGTATGCTTAGCACCCTCATGGATTTTTTATAATCTTATACTTTTACAGTATAACTTTCTTGTTCCCCTTTATATAAATATGTCCTTTTTGAGGTACAAGAACTTGTCTTCCAAAAAGGTCATACAACGTAGAGTTGCTTTTTTCTTCTATTTGTGGAGTACGCTCTATCCCTGTTGTTTGTTTCGTGAAATCACTATTCTTAAAGATACATTTTCCATTCTCATAAACAGAGACTAAAACTTCATAATAAGAGTTTAGTTCATTGGCGGAATATTTTGTGCTACTCAATCCTACACCCTCTACGAGATAACTTTGGTAATTGTAAGTACCATAGTCAATAGTAATTCGTTTATGTTGCACATTGTCAATAGCTATGTAGTCAACCGAAATGACAGTACCAACTTCATTGGCTTTATCTCCAACAGCCAAGTTGAAATCCAGAAGTAATTTGGTTTGTTCGCCATATACGCCATATACTTTAGAATCCTTTTCAAATACAGCATAGGCTGTTTGTATATTGGGAGTGTCTTGGTAAACCTTTACAAGTTTTTTGCACAATAGTCCGTTGGCTATAGTATCTCCACAAACAGTAACTGTGTACGCTCTTTCGATGTCTTCATGCTCATACATTCTTTGCACAAAATTCCAAACCTTGCCATCAGACAACGTTTGTGACTTACAAGGGAGCATGGTAAAGAATGCTCCTAATAGAGTTAAGTATATATTCTTCATTGTTCCATAATTTTATATTTGTCTAACGAGCATAACTTCTATTTATTGCCTAAGCCTAATACATACCAACATGAAGTGGTGAAGAAATTTCTGATATACTTCACTCTCCATACCCAATGTGGCAAGAGCCTTGGGGTAAGGTGGAACTTCTGTTTGTAATGAGGGTTGATGAACCAAAGTTTTTGGTCAGCTACAACGAACCCACATTTGTGTATAAGACTTTCGAACAACTCAATGCTTGTTCGGCATTCTTTTATGCTCATAAGTTCATTCTTAGTTCCGTTCTCTTCATTGCATGTTTTTAGCAACAACTTGTATAAAGGGTTCGGCAGCAAGTGAATGAATGGCAGATGTGAACAAAGTTTGCTTCTGCAAATCTGTTGATGTCCTCCAAAAGGCATTTGCCATGCGGGGAATCCGACAAACAGTACGCCTTTTGGTTTCATAAACTTTCTTAGGTGTGCAAGAAATGGCTCTTTTGTCGGAACGTGTTCTATCACATCATGTAATAGTATTACGTCATATTTATCCTCTTCATTACATGGAACAGGATATTGCATGAAATCACTGCATACAAATGTGGCATGATTGCTGATTTCAGAAAAGTATGCTTTGGCATCTTTAATTCTGCATTCGGCAATATCTATACCTGTCACTCTGCAGCCCAACTGTGCAAAGGGAACTAAGTTTCCTCCTTCACCACAGCCTACCTCCAAAATTCTACTCTTTGGTGTCAGTTCCGTAAAATCTGACAAGTAGTTGATGTAAAACTCCTTAGATGTTATCTCCAAGTCACAGAAATACATCTTTCTATCTGTATGTCTTTTTTGCATGTATCTTATTTTTTGACTTTTCTGTATATATAGATACAGATCATCCATAAAGACTGCATGCAAAATGATACTTTCTTACCAAGAGAGCCTAATACCGAAAGGCACAGTCAATGTAAATGGACGTTCTGTCCAAGTGTTCTTGACTTCGCTTCCATTCGGAATGTACCAATTCAGCGTTGGCTCAACAAACAATGTCAACTTTGGTGCAAATTGATATTGTATTCCGATGTTAGTGTTTACAGTCCACTGTATAGAAGGTATTGTCTTCCAATCCGTTGTATAGCCAGACTTTCCTCCTATTACATAATCAGCATAAGTCTTTCCAGACAATGGTATCTGAATGCTTGCTCCTGCAGAACCGTAAGCCGACAGTCTCTTGTACGCCATGAATTGGTACGAGAGCTTGATAGGGATACCTATGTAATGCAACTTTTGTTCCTTGTCAACACGGTAATTGCCAGTACCAAGAGTGAAGTATGACTTCAAGTAAGAGTATTGAAGCCCAGTTTCTAAACTCCAATGCTTTCCTATGTTCTTATTCACTGCCAATCCTAAAGTTATTGGTTTGTCATGATGTTCATACTCTTCTATTTTTCCCTTATTGTTATCGGCAATATCCATCATGGCAACATTTTCCGCCGTTGGGTCAGTTGGAGTTAAGCGATGAAGATATTCTGCATATTCTTCCCAAGTCGTAAAACTCTTTTCTGATGGTTGGTCGGGTGTCGTTGGTTGGTCTGGTCCAGAAGGTTGCGAACTTCCAATATTGTTATTGCTACTTGTTATAATCTTATAAACATTTTGCGCAAGAGTAGTACCCAAAGAACCAGCTGCGAGTAATTGCCATTTACTTTTCTTGTGGGTCCTTGTATCATCCGCAATCCATCTTTCCTCGTTTGGAATAGGTGTATAGACAGAATCTTTTTTGATGATACTATCTCGCTTGTTATCAGCCAAAACATATTGGTTCTCCTGCAAAGAGTCGGATATTTCGAGTATTACATTTTGACCTGTCTTAATCGAATCACCAACAGTTATTACAATGTTCTTTCCCTGTTGAACACTTCGATGATTAGAGCACAAAACAGCGTTTTGCGTTCTACTAACAGAAACATTAGGCTTCTTTTGTATAGGCGTAATGTCTTCATTAGACTTTCGAGTTCGAACTATATTCACATCATTTTCAGAAACGAGTTTCTTCTTTGCTGTAAAATATCTATATACTGGGATGACTATCAACGCCAATACGATGATAAGCATAGCTCTTGGAGACAATATGTTTCGCAGCATAGCCTTTGCCCTTGACAATTGTGAGGAAGAACTATGTGGAGCAATATCAAGTAATTCGCTGATTTCTTGATGGGACAAGCCATCCAAAACAGACATATTGAATATTTTCTTATACCCTTCAGGCAAACTGTCTATAGCTGACATTATTTCCTCATACGAAATTGATTGCCTGGAAGTGTTGTCATCTTCCAATACGGAACTAAATTCATCCTCTATTTCAGACAAGGAAATGAAATCGTATCTCTTACCTTTCTCCTGATATTTCAATACAAGGTTAGTAGTGATACTTGTAAGCCATTGACTAAACCTATGAGTATTCTTCAAGTCTTTTAATGAAACAAGCGCAAGTATAAAAGCATCTTGGACAAGGTCGTCAACGACAGCCTTGTCCTCTCTAAGAATATTGATGCATATCCCTTTCATCTTAGGATAATACATTTGGTATAATGTGCTGAAAGCGTCAGCGTCACCTTGTTTTGCTTTTTCTACTAATGTTGTTATATTTGAAGCCATGAGCGAATTGTTTCGTACTATCTATTTTGGTATAGATACACCAACTGCTTGATGACTGCACGAAATTTTGTTAAAGAATATAAATGTACCTTACTTTAAGGCATTGATTTTGGAACAGACACTCTGCACATGGTCGAGCCCATACAACATTGAACGAGAATCTATTCCCATCCAAGAGAATAAAGTCTGAATTTTCTGGTATTCATTGACGATATAACTTGTGTCTATTTCCGATGCATGAAGTCTGAAACAGATGGGTTCATGGTGCGCAATTCTGTTTCTCAAACTATTCACCTTGTCAAGTTCGTTGAATATGTATGTGTTGTTGTATTGAATCGCAGCTGACGAACGAGGTTTGTTAGGGAATGCCCTTAGCAGACATTGTCCTGTCACACGATATTGTAGTGAGGAATACATATATTTCCAAACACCAAATTCCATTTCTGCAATCAGTTTGGAATGAGAGTATATGCCTTGTCTATTAAATCGGTTGTATGCCTTTTCTATGATTTTCCTTGTCTCGTTCATGCGTCCATTGGAGAATATTCCATTGTCTTGAACAGAATCTTTCAGCCAATTCTCTCCCAAGGTCGGCACCAAAAGACTATCAATCGCATTACGCAATGCCACTTCAAAGCAGCTAACTATCGTAAACATCTCCTGCGACAAACGTAAGTTGTAGCGATACAAAGCCATAGCCTTGCGAGTGTCACCATTCGCAGCATCCTTATATCTCTGCATTCGTTTGGCAGATAAGATTCGCTCAAATTCTAAATATTCCATAAAAAATCGTCCATTTACTTGGTTGTAACAAGAAAAAACACTATCTTTGTAGCGTTGATTCCCGGTAGCCTCTGATTCGTCAAGCTATCGGGTCTTGTTTTTATATGATTCTTGCCTACAAAAATACATTTTTTTCTGTGATTACGATTATGCCACATTATATAATTACAGAAATTTAACTGTAAAAGTTGCAAAAATCCCTTGCGGTTTCGTGTTATTGTTGTAATTTTGCAGTTAATAAGAGTTGTTAGGTAAGCAAACGTATGCAGATTGCAGAAATTAAAACCGTTGCTAAATCATTACCTCCATTGAGGTGAAACACTCATAAATCGCTCATTCTAAGCTATTCAGCAGATTTTAGCGTAATTTTTTGAAAAAAAATCGTAAATTTGCAGCGAGAAATAAAAAC
Organism: Segatella copri; assembly: GCF_009494835.1. GTDB lineage: Bacteria > Bacteroidota > Bacteroidia > Bacteroidales > Bacteroidaceae > Prevotella > Prevotella copri_F. The sequence goes on along the minus strand of NZ_VZBE01000060.1, from coordinate 53,424 downwards.
TTGAAGAATAAACAACATAAAAAATAAACTTATGAAGAAAATCTCGTTGATAGTGATGAGCTGCATGATAGCTTGCGGACTGCTCGCCAACCACGGCATCGTGAAGGGCGGAGAAATGTCACCTAAGGTAGAGGACACGGTATCGATTGCCAAGAAAATCACTGATAGTCAATGGCTATCGAACAACTCCGACACGTTGGAAGTGGACACAGCTGGCGAAGACTCGGTGGTGAATGTGGTGGCCTACTTCTGCAAGGGTGACACCTGCGAATACTGGATATATGAGAATGAGTGGAAGGTGGACGGCAAGGACACGGTGAAGACGCTCGGCGTATCCACCCAGGTGCGCCTTGTGGTAAACGATTCCACCAGCAAGGGCTATAAGATGAGCTACACCTTCCTGGACGTAAAGGCCGATTCGGTGGGCGACAACTTCCGGGACAAGATGATGGCCATGATAGCGGAGCGCACCGCCAAGAGCGTGATAGGCAGCACCATCAACTTTGAGACCGATGAATACGGTCGCATCACCAAGATTACCAATCTCTCGCAAATCAAGAAGCAGGCAAAGGCTCTCTTCAAGGCGAGCATGAAGGACATCGCCTCCATGCCCATCATGCAGGCAATGAAGAAGGCGATAGGTCTTGACTTCATGAAGATAGGCAACCAGGCTAACACCGACGAGCTTGTGGAGGACTACCTGGAGGAGCTGAAACTGCTCTTCGCCTACCACGGAAGCCAATATGCCGTGGGCGAGCATCACGAGCACGAGGATGCCACCAAGGATAGCTACGCCAACGACACTTATATCAATGCCAGCCTAGAGAAGAGTGGCAACTACACAATCTCCTGCGAGGTGGTCAGCGTGATACCAAAGGAGACCGTGAAGGAGGTGATGGGCGGACTGATGGGTGCCATCACGGAAGGACTGAAGGGCAAGAAGACCGAGGACGGCAAGGATCATGATGGCGACATCAAGGACTTGGACGACGCGTTTAAGAAGGAGATAGAAAAGGCAGTTGACCAAGATGCCCAGACCTCGGAGTATCTCAGTGTGACCTGCTTCGAGGATGGCTGGCCTAGCAGCGTGTTGAAGCAAAATGAAACAGTGATGGCTGGCCGTGGCAAGCTGAAGCAAAAACTCATCGAGGCTTGCCGATTCGCACAGCGCGAGAAATGATGAACTATTTCGACCTGTACAGATTGAATACAAGGTGAAGGATGCAAACTTTATTGTATTAACAGACTCTGTTGGTAATGAGCCAAAGGGTGAGACTGCAAAATATTATGTGTTGAAAAAGTAAAAAATATGCGACTTATAAAAAACGTTGATAGCGTTTTTGCTACTCACGTTTTTTATAAGTCACAACATATTACACTTTTGATTATTTATTCAAAAATTCTAAACAAACCATACATTATAGACCCCAAACCAACAAAATATCCTTTAAGATAATCAATATAGCTTATTGTAAAACTCGGTGGGTAATTACGCCTGTCTTTGTATGTGATATTTAGGAATGTAATACCAAAGGATATTGCACAAATACTATCATATCTTTTAAATAAGATGGTTGTTATTCCTAAGCATATCATCAAAATTGAAAAAATCAAGTAAGTGCCATTTTTTATGGCACTTACCGACTTTTTGTGCTTAATAACAGAAAACATTATTGCAATTCCTGTTATAGACGCTAATATTCCCCAAAGACAAATATAGTTCATATTGTTTTGCTTTTATGTTATAAATAAAGAACGACTGGATATTGAATTTATTGCATAGAATTGTAGTATTAATCAGAAAACGCACAATAATATGTCTATCAATGTTTTTCCATTGTCTCACCAAGCAGGGACTATTTGGCGACACCCATGTTCAAGTAAAATATGCTTTTCCGCCCAAGTCTTTACTTGTTTTTTTGCATAAACTTTGTGTTGATTTTTTAATACTGTCAAAAACAAAAAGGGCTGACTCCCTAAAGTGAAATCAGCCCCAATTTTACACAATATGCCATTTGGAATAGGCATAACATTATGTTCTACAAACTTAATAAACCATATAAGAGAAAACCGATACCTGCTACGTATCCTTGAAGTGATGATATATAGGCATTAGTTCTCTTTGAAACTGGATTCTGTTTGTTATCATAATAGGTGTAGCAAGAGCAGATAATACCTAAGTATATTGAAGTATAGGCATCATATTTCTGAAACACAATGTTCAATATCCCCAATGTTATACCACACAAAATCCATACATGGCAAATATACCAAAATACTTTTCTATTTCTACTTTTTTTTAGGAGAAAGAGAATAAATGTACAACTAATAAGAAGTACACACCCCCACAATAAATGTACCATACATTATTCATTTTTATTCTGACTTTTGTTATTTTCTTGCTCTTTTTTTTCTATAACTATAATTCCTTCGCATTGAAAAGATAAGGCGTATTCCAAATGTTGTTGCGCTCCTCAACGAAAACCTCACCGAAAGGAACATACTCAATGTGCTGCACCACCTCGCCGTCCACATAGTCGTTGTTGTCCTCGCCATTGTACGGCACAGCAAAGGTTGCCTCCTTTTTTCTATTTTATCTGTCATATTTATATTCATTTTTCCAAAATCACAAATTGTGACTTTGAACATTACCATATTTAACAGCATTCAAAGGTAGTGCTTTTAGCCTTTAAGCCACTATTGCACAACCCCTTTCTTTGAAAAGAACGTAAAATTAATAGTTTTATTGCTGTGATTGTAGTTTTATTAAATTCACCCTGGAAGGGATATGCATAGTGTGTTGTATGCATTCCCTTCCAGGGTGTTTTTTTTTATGGTTCATCCAGAAATTCGATGATTTCTGCTACTTGTTGCCGGGTGTAGAAGTGGGAAAACTTGCCGGCGTAGCCCGAACAGAGGCTCTGCTTGAGCTCGGGACACCGGTTGATCCATCTCACCAGCCGGTTGAGCGCTACCCTGGGGGTAGCGGTGGAAAAGTAGAGCATGGCGAGCTCTGCCTTCCCGTAACTTCTGTCTCCTATCATAATTTGTTCTTTTTAGTCTGTTTTTGTCAGTTGCTTCTTTCTTCTGCCTGGTAGAATAAAATCTCTCCGAAAGATACGGAAATATCTCCGAAAGATAAAAAAATATCTCCGAAGCAGAATTTCCTAAAATGGGAGATCCTCGGGCGGCGTATCGGCATCAGCCAATAGGTTTCCTTCCTGAAGTCAGTCAGTTTCTTGGAGTTTCCCTTGAGCTGCACGCTGGGTGTGTGATGCAGGGCAGCCGGTGCTTGATGTCCTCTGCCGTTCTCTTGTCCACTTCATCGCAGTAATACCAGTATCTGGTTTTATCGTTTTTTTTCATGTTGCGAAGGTATACAAAATGTTTTACTTAGGCGGCGAGTCCTATAGGACTCGCTTTTCACAAAGAATAACCTAGGTTAAACTTTTTGACGAAGCATTTTTGCGCCCCTTTTTGGGGGTATTTTGAAGATGATGTTTGGTTTTGTATTGCCTGTCGGAAGAAAAAGCGGAAAAATGACGAGGTGAAGGGTGAAGGGTATATTTTAAACTCTATATTATATTCTTTATTTTATGGATTTTGCGATTTTTGACCCTAGGGTCTTTTTTTCGGTTTTTACCCTTACCCTTCACGCGTATATATATAAAAGAGTTTTCAAACCTTCACCCTTCACCTTTTTGTTTAATATTTTGTGGGTCAGAGAGTTAAGGGTGAAGGGTGGTGAAGGGAGCTGAAGGGATAAGTAAAAAGACTTTCCACTCCTCAATGAAAAAAACAGCCCTAAAAATTTGGAAGTTACAAATATTCAGCGTATCTTTGCAGAAGATTGTGCGGCGCTCGGCAATCAGAAAGCAAGCTTTCATTGCACTCGCTGGCATAATCTTTGCAGTACAAATAAAAACATAATGCGTATGAAACAGGTAGAAGAAAGATACATCAGCTTGCTGACCGACTTCGGTTTCAAGCGAATTTTTGGAACAGCAATGAACAAGGATTTGCTCATTTGCTTCCTCAACAGCTTGTTTAATGGCAAACAGGTTGTGAAGGACGTATCGTATCTGAACCCGGAGCATGTGGGAGATGTCTATACCGACCGCAGAGCCATCTTTGATGTATATTGCGAGGGCGAAAACGGCGAGAAGTTCATCGTAGAAATGCAGAATGCCTACCAGACGTATTTCAAGGATCGCGCCCTTTTCTACTCAACCTTCCCTATCCGTGAACAGGCACCTAAGGGGAATGAATGGGATTTCAAACTCAATCATGTCTATACCGTTGCCCTGCTCAACTTCAGCATGAACGAGGATGCATTCGACAAGGAGAAAATCCGCCATCATGTGCAGTTGTGCGATACAGCTACCCACAAAGTATTTTACGACAAACTCGAATATATCTATGTAGAGATTGCCAAGTTTGACAAGACCCTGGAAGAACTGGATACGCTCTACGAAAAGTGGCTCTATGCTCTGAAGAACCTCTATAAACTTACCCAGCGTCCTAAAGAGTTGTGCGACAAGGTCTTCGACCGCCTCTTCGAGGAAGCCGAGATAGCCAAGTTTACTCCGCAGGAAATGAGGGAGTACGAGACCAGCAAGATGGCATATCGCGACATCAAGAATTCCGTAGACACCGCCAAGCGTGAAGGTATAGCTGAAGGTATGGAAAAGGGAATGAAGGATGGCTTGGAAAAGGGTAGAGCTGAAGGTATGAACCAGCGAAGCCTTGATATTGCCAGGAACATGCTTGCTGATGGCGTTGACATCAATCTGATTATGAAGTATTCCGGTCTTACCCAGGAACAGATAGAAAAATTGAAATAAGATATTATCTTAGAGGTAACAGATAAGAATTCCCCCATCCTGCCATCAAAAGCAGGATGGGGGAATTTGCTTAATAGCTAAGAATATGCTGGCAATGGGACTTTCAGCCGAACAGGTTGCCAAGGCTACCCAGCTGCCTTTAGATATCATCATGAATCAGAACAACTCATAAAAAACAGAAAGCGGAGATGTAGATTACGAATATCACCATATAATCAAGGGTCTATACGCCACCTTTTCATCGTGGCATATAGACCACTCAACATTCAACAATCTCTAACATTATCGGAATTTCTATATTCTATTTTCTGATTTTGGAAAAGCGTACGAGTTCGTACACAATCTTAACTGAACTCATATTAGGCGACTGCTATCTGAAAATAAAAAAGAGGGTGAGTCATCTGGTTATGACACACCCTCTTTTTGTCTTTTATTTCTTTTTCTTCTTCTTCTTTTTGATGCCGAAGAAATCGCGGAGGCCGTTGAAGTCTTTCTTCATGATGAGGCCGAGACCCTGCGTGTTCAGACTGTTGCGCGTAAAATAGCGGTCATTGGTCTGATTGTACATGCGTATGGCGAGGTTGCCGTTAGGGAAGATGAGGTAGCGGAGGTCAAAATCACCGATGAAACTCTGCGTGGCATTCGGATTGTCGCGATAACCGAACTGGCCATTGAAGAGTAACCGGTTGTTGAGCAGCTTGCCACTCAGAATGCCCTCATACTCGGCATTGTTGAAACCTTCATCGCCCGTAGATATGTTGGCACCGAAATTCCAGTTGTTGCTCTTCACCACGTTGGAAAGTACGGTGTTCAGCTGCTGCGAGATGGTGCCGCTCAGCAGGCTCTGCATCGCCAGCGAAGTCTGACTCTGCTGTTCACCGTCCTCGCTCACCTGGTTGTTGTTGGTCTGGGCGTAGAACCGGCCGATGCCCAAGAGATAGAGCACCTGCTGGTTCATCTCTTCCTGCGAATTGATGATAGAGTAGATCATCTGCTTCGCATCGCTGTTAACCGTAGGCAGGTCCATCGAGAAATCTACCTTAGGCGATTGAGGCGTGCCGGTGATGTCCATCAGGCAGTCTACGCGGATGTTGTTGCCCGAGAACGAACGGCCTATGCGCAGGTCGCTCAGCGGCACTCCGTTTACGGTATATTTAGCCCGCAGATTGAGTGGGGCGTTGTATGGGTTGCCACCGAAGGCGATGGTGCCGCCCGGCATAAACTCGAACTCCTTCTTGATGAGATTCTGGATGGTGAGCTTGTAGGTGCCGTGGTCTACCACATAGTTGCCAAACATGTCGAACGAGCCCTTGTTGAAGTAGTTGGCGCGAATTACGCCATCTCCGTTCAGGGTGATGTAATCGCCCGACTGCTCGTCCATAATCAGCTTGAGCGTGAGGTTCTGGTTGGTGTTTACGAGGAAGTTGATGCGCATATCCGATTCGAAATCGATGTCATCCTCTCTCTGTTTCGTGGTTGGAGCCCCGTTCAGGCTGTCCATGATATCCGGCACAATCTCGTGCCAGTGGATAAAGCTCTTGTCGCTGATGGCGTCCGGACTTGCCACATTATATACAAAGATGCTGCCCGGTTCGGGCTCGGCGTTGATATCGATGACGGTTTCGCCGCTCTTGCCGTGGATGCCTACCTCGCCCGTGGCATAGATGGTGCCATAGAAGGTGTTGTCGCCAAACTCGCGGGTATCGAAGCCCAGGAAGTTGTGCGCCTTGATATCGAGGTCGTAGCTCAGCCTGGTGAGGTGCTTGTGGTGGATGCCTCCGCTCAGGATGGCTATGTTGCGGTTGCGGTCGAAGATGGTATCATTCTCAATGAGGATATCATCTGGGATAGCGTGGGCACGGAGCGCATCGAAGGTATAATCGGTGTTGAGCTGCTTGAGGTGCACCTTGCCGTGAGCGGTAATATCGCCCACGAGATTGATGTTTTTCAAATCGCCCACCACATTGAGATGGCCATCGCCCCAGGCTTCTACCTGGTTCATGAAACTGCCGCAGAAATTCTCGAGGAATTTCATGCTGGTGCCCTGGGCATCAATACCCAGGTCGATATAGTTGCGCTTAGGCGAGACGTATCCGTTGATGAGCGTCTGGTGCTCCGGACCATCGTCGGCAACTGCATGAATATCAATCTGTTCGAGCTCCTTGTTGAAGTTGACACCAGCATGGAGCACACCGAGCGGTCCGTTTTCGAAGGTAAACTCCTTCACGTCTAGCTGGGCGTAGGCATCAGGGTCGTTGAAGAGGCTCTTGATGATAGCCTTGCCCGAAGCCTTGCCGGTGAAATCTACCGAATGGAAATTGACGAGGTTCAGCACGTATGCCACATCTACATCCTTCAGGTCGGCTACGATAGAATCGGTCTTCTCGGGTGTAGCAAGACCGGAAACGATGACGTGCTGCTGGTCGTGGCTCACGGCGAAATGGTCTACCAGCAGGCGGTTCTTGCTGTAGATGATGTCGGCAGGATGAACCTCCCACGGCGTGCCGTCGATTCTGATTTCAGACGGGTGTATGGTTACGTGGGCGGTAGAAACATGATTTTCGTTCTTGAAGAACTGCGCCCTCGTATCGATGATGCCCTGGATAGGGAGCTTAGCCGAATGGTTGTTGTAGAAGAGCTTGGCGAAGAGCTGGTTGTCGGCAGCGGCTGCCTTTACGTGGATGCCCGGTCCGTTATCTCCCCATTTGCCCTGCCTGATCTGCGCATCTATCTTGAGCGAATCGTTGATGGTATGCAGTCGCACTTTGGCTCCATGATAGTCTTTTGCGTCATAGCTGAAGTCAGGCACGCTGGCATAGATGTTGACGGTTTTCTCGGCATCGTTCATGAATCCATCGGCAAAGACGGGCTGCTCTATCTTCAGCGGAATGCCCAGCATGCGCTGCAGTATCTCGGTAGAGGTGATTTCTGCCTGGAAGGTGAAATGGTTCTTCGCACTCCTGTCTACCTTGCCGATGCCCGGAAGGGTAGGCAGTTTGCTGGCTACCAGGTTGGTGAAGCTCTTGGTGAGGGTAGCGTAATCGTACTCTCCGTTAACATGGATGCTGGCGAACGGGGCTTCGAGGTCGAAATAGCTGTCCTTGCCCTGGTTCTTGGCGCTTACGGTGATGTCATCGAGACTGTAGGTCTTGTCGGCTACCTTCAGTCCCAGGATGGTTGGCAGCAGATGCTGTACATGGGCTGTTGCGGCATACTGCTTGCGGGGGATGGAGTAGGAGCCTTCTACCTGGATGTTGGCGTTTGGGTCGGCGATGGATGCGAGTCCCTCGAGCAATCCCCGGTTATAGCTGCCGTCTATCTGAATGTTGCGGTAGCTGTACTTGTTGAAATCGAAGCGCGGAATGCTGCCCTTGGCATAGAAATGCTGCTTGTTGCCGTGAGCCGAAAGCGATGCTGCCAGGATGCCGAACTGCCCGTTGTCGAGGATTCGGCCCAGGTTGATGCCCTGGGTGTTGATGCTAGCCTTGAGTTCGGAGCCAGCCTTTTCGGCCTTGATGGCTACTTCGCCCACGCCGGTCTTCAGTTGTCCGCGGGTGCCTGCCTTCTTGCCAGCACCATATACTTCACCTATATAATATATGTCGCCCAGGCGCAGCACTTCCTTCGGGATGCTGATGCGTTTGCCCAGATTTCGGGAAACCTCATCGATGCCATCGCCTGATACTCTGAGGGCAGCTATGTTTGCCTTCCAACGCAGAAGGCGGTCCCAATCGCTTACACGGCCGTTAGCCCTGAGCAGCAGACTGCCGCTCTGTGTCTTGAATTCGAGGTTATGGATGCGGGCAGATGTACTGGTGCCCGAAAACTGGAAATGAAGCTGCAGAGCATCCTTGAACTTGCGGAGTTCAGGCACGAAGCAGGCAATATCGGCAAGCGTGATGACGGATGGTTTGATGCCGCCCTGAAACTGGAGGGTAGGCTTCACGAGATGCTTGTTCTCGATGCGGTAGGTAGCGCGCAGGTCATCAAACTGCAATTGCGAATGAGGGAGCTCGATGCTGAAGTCTCTGAGCAGGGCTTGCTGCTGGTCGGCATCGAGTTTGAATCTCAGATTTCTGAGTTGAAGTCCTGATTTATCTTTCAGCGCTATCTTCTTGACAGCCAGATGGATATCCTTGTCGGTGAGATGGCCCAGAATAATGTGAGCAGAGAGGTCGGTGATGCCTAGATGCTGCGGCGAAAAGACGCCCGGCTTAGGTGCAATATCGCGCTGGTTGTAGGCAACGGCACCATGACGGATAATCAGGCTTCCGATGTGCAGGTCGAGCGGAGTATGGCGGGTGGTATCTTTCGAAGCCAGCGAATCGAGCACGAACTGGATGTTCATCGGACTCTTGGCATCCTGCTTGTAGATGTTGGCGTTCAGTCCGAAGAGCTGGGCAGATGAAACCGAAATCTTGCCATCCTTCAAAGGCAGGAAATCGAGCTTTGCCGATACGCGCGAAGCACAGATCATGCTGTCGCCCTTCTGGTCGAGCATCATGACATCATCTATGATAATGCGGTTGAAGAAGCCCAGGTTCACCTTTCCGATACTTACCTGAGTGCCGAATTTCTGAGCCAGCGCACCGGCTACTTCAGAGCCGATGAAGGCCTGTACTGGTGGCACGTGCAACAGTACGACAAGCAAGAAATAGACAGCAGCCAGCGTCCATATAATGCTATTGATGATATGTTTTAAATGTTTCAGAGTTGCTTTCTCTAGTTTACAAAAATGTTACTAATTTGAATTTTGCGACAAAATTACTGAAAAATCGGCATAAAATCGAATAATTCACACAATTTTTCTTTTTTATATCACTTTTTTTCACTATTTTTGCAGCACGTTAGAAGTTTCAGCATAGAAGTAGATAAAATATATGTTTTATGGCAGATGGCCAGTATAGCGTCTTGATGAGGGCGCTGACGCATATATCTTGAAGTGATTAGTAAATTTATATTTAATATTTTTTAATGTAGTTATGGCAAATGTAATTAAGTTACGTAAAGGCTTGGACATTAACCTTACGGGTAAGGCTTCCAAGGATGTAACGCTCCAGGTGGCTCAGGCTGGCGAGTATGCGCTGGTTCCTGCGGCTTTCGTGGGTGTGACTCCTAAGGTAGTGGTACGCGAGGGCGATCATGTCAATGCCGGAGATGCCTTGTTTGTGAACAAGGCTTGCCCGGAGGTGAAGTTTGCCTCGCCAGTGAGCGGAGAAGTAACCGCCATTGAGAGAGGTGAGCGCCGAAAGGTGCTCTGCGTGAAGGTGAAGGCCGACGCAGTACAGACCTCTACGGATTTTGGTAAGAAAAACGTTGATGCGTTAGACGGTGAGGCTGTCAAGCAGGCGCTGCTTGAGGCTGGTCTCTTCGGATACATCAACCAGTTGCCTTATGCTGTGTCCACAACTCCCGACACCAAGCCTAAGGCAATTTTCGTTTCCGCCCTCCGCGACATGCCGCTCGCAGCCGACTTTGAGGTAGAACTCGAAGGCAACGAAGAGGCTTTCCTGACGGGTTTGACAGCCTTGAGCAAGATTGCGAAAACTTATCTTGGTGTTGGCGTTGACCAGCACAGCAATGCGCTCGGCGAGGCTAAGAACGTAGAACTCAATGTATTCGACGGTCCTTGCCCGGCAGGTAATGTAGGCGTACAGGTGAACAACATCGACCCGGTAAACAAGGGCGAGGTGGTTTGGACAGTAGATCCAGCATCGGTTATCTTCTTCGGAAGACTCTTCCTGACAGGTAAGGTTGATCTGCACAAGACTGTAGCTGTGGCTGGTAGTGAAATCAAGACTCCTGGCTATGCTGAAGTATTGGTAGGTACACCTTTAAGCAGTTTTGTAGCCAATCAGCTGAAAGCTACTGACCATGTGCGACTTATCAATGGTAATCCTCTTACCGGTGTAAAGACAACCATAGAAGATTTCGTAGGTGGTCATACATCAGAGATTACAGCCATCCCAGAGGGTGATGACAACGACGAGATGCTGGGTTGGATTCTTCCACGTACCGATCAGTTCTCTACATCGCGTTCCTATCTCTCCTGGCTCTTCGGCAAGAAGAAGGAGTATAATCTCGATGCCCGCGTGAAGGGTGGCGAGCGCCACATGATCATGAGCGGCGAGTATGACAAGGTGCTCCCGATGGATATCTATGGTGAGTATCTCATCAAGGCAATCATCACCGGCGATATCGACAAGCAGGAGCAGCTCGGTATCTACGAGGTAAGTCCTGAAGATTTTGCTGTGGCTGAGTTCGTGGATTCATCTAAGCTCGAATTGCAGAAGATTGTACGCGAGGGCTTGAATACCCTGCGCAAGGAGAACGCTTAGTTTTAGTACTATTAATTATTTAAATAATGAGTGCATTAAGAAATTATCTCAATAAGATAAAGCCTAACTTCCAGAAGGGAGGTAAGCTGCATGCCTTCGAGAGCGTGTTTGACGGTTTTGAGAGCTTCCTGTACGTGCCTAATACGACAGCGAAGAGCGGAGCCAGCATCCACGATTCCATCGACTCGAAGCGCATCATGAGCTTTGTGGTAATCGCCCTGATTCCTGCTTTGCTCTTCGGTATGTATAATGTGGGATACCAGAATTTCAAGGCTGCAGGTACACTGGATGCTGCCAGCTTCATCGAGGTCTTCGGTTTCGGATTCCTGGCTGTCCTCCCTAAGTTGCTGGTAAGCTACATCGTGGGTCTCGGCATCGAGTTTGCCTGGGCTCAGTGGAAGCACGAGGAAATCCAGGAGGGTTACCTCGTCAGTGGTATCATCATCCCATTGATCATTCCTATCTCTACACCGCTGTGGATGCTCGCCCTGGCGTGCGCCTTCGCAGTCATCTTCTGCAAGGAAATCTTCGGTGGTACCGGTATGAACATCTTCAATGTGGCTGTGGGTGCCCGTATGTTCCTCTTCTTCTCATATCCACTGGCTATGAGTGGTGATAAGGTCTGGGTGGCTAAGGATGCTATCTTCGGTCTGGGTAACACCCTGCCTGATGGCTTCACAGCTGCTACTCCTCTCGGTCAGCTGGCTCAGGGCAGCATGCCTTCAGCTAGTCTCTGCGATTCTATCATCGGTTTCATTCCTGGCTGTATCGGTGAGACTTCAGTCATCGCCATCGCCATCGGTGCCATCATCCTTCTCTGGACAGGCATCGCATCATGGAAGACCATGGGCAGCGTATTCGCAGGCGGCATCGTGATGGCGCTTATCTTCCAGGCTCTCGGCATGACACCTATCGCCTGGTATGAGCACATCGTTCTCGGCGGTTTCTGCTTCGGTGCCGTGTTCATGGCTACCGACCCTGTAACCTCTGCCCGTACAGAGAAAGGTAAGTACTTCTACGGATTCTTCATCGGTGCCATCGCCGTTATCGTACGCGTGATGAACCCAGGTTATCCAGAGGGTATGATGCTCGCTATCTTCTTCGGCAACATGTTTGCTCCACTCATCGACTACTGTGTAGTTCAGAGCAACATCTCTCGCCGTGCTAAACGTGCTATTAAATAATGTAGGAGGAATGTAGATATGAAGACAAATTCAAATAGCTATACTATTATCTATTCGGTTATCATCGTGGTAATCGTGGCATTCCTGCTCGCGTTCGTGTCTTCTTCGCTGAAGGCAACACAGGATGCCAACGTGGCTCTTGATACTCAGAAGCAGATTCTGAACTCTCTGAACCTGCGCGACCTTGACAACGCTACTGCGGCTGCCAAATATAAAGAGGTGGTGAAGGACGAGAAGGAGAAGGACGGCATGAAGTATTACGAGTGCGAGATTGATGGTCAGAAGAAGACCGTTTACTCTGTAAAGGGTAGAGGTCTCTGGGGCGGCATTTCAGGCTTCATCGCCGTGGATGCTGACAACAACACCATCTATGGCGTATATTTCAACCACGAAGGCGAGACAGCCGGACTCGGTGCTGAAATCAAGGACAACTTGAAGTGGCAGCAGAAGTTCCAGGGCAAGAAGATTCACAAGGATGGAGTAGAGGGCATCGCTCTGGGCGTTGAGAAAGACGCTCCTGCCAGCGACCCTAACAATGTGGATGCCGTTACCGGTGCTACATTGACATCCAACGGTGTGGATGCCATGCTCAAGGAAGGTCTTGCTAAATTCATTAAATAATTAAGTGAAATTATGGCATTATTTAGTAAACAAAATAAGGAGGCATTCATCAAGCCACTGAACGGCGACAACCCTATCCTCGTCCAGGTGCTTGGTATCTGTAGTGCCCTGGCTGTTACTTCCCAGCTGAAGCCAGCCATTGTGATGGGACTTGCCGTTACTATCATCACGGCATTCTCTAACGTGATTATTTCCATCATCCGCAACACCATTCCTCAGCGCATCCGTATCATCGTCCAGCTGGTGGTAGTTGCTGCCCTGGTTACCATCGTGAGCCAGGTGCTGAAGGCTTTCGCCTACGACGTGAGCGTACAGCTCTCTGTGTACGTAGGTCTGATCATCACCAACTGTATCCTGATGGGTCGTTTGGAGGCGTTCGCCATGATGAACAAGCCTTGGCCTTCATTCCTCGATGGTGTAGGTAATGGTTTGGGTTACGCCCTCATTCTCGTGATTGTGGGTGCTGTTCGTGAGTTCCTGGGCCGCGGCTCTTTGCTCGGTTTCCAGCTGATTCCAGAGGGAGCTTACGACTTTGGATATGTTAACAACGGTATGATGACCATGCCAGCCATGGCATTGATTCTCGTTGGATGTGTAATTTGGGTACATCGTGCCTATATTTATAAGGAGGAGAAGTAAGATGGAGCACGCAATAAGTTTGTTTTTCCGTTCGATTTTCGTCGACAACATGATCTTCGCCTACTTCCTGGGTATGTGTTCATACTTGGCAGTATCCAAGAACGTGAAGACCTCTTTGGGCTTGGGCTTGGCAGTAACCTTCGTGTTGCTCATCACCGTGCCTGTAGATTACCTGTTGCAGACCAAGGTGCTCAGCGCCGATGGAATCCTGGGTGTTGACCTCACTTACCTGAGTTTCATCCTCTTCATCGCCGTCATCGCCGGTATCGTGCAGCTGGTAGAGATGATTGTAGAGAAGTTCTCACCATCGCTCTATGCAGCGCTGGGTATCTTCCTGCCATTGATTGCCGTAAACTGTGCCATCATGGGTGCATCGCTCTTCATGCAGCAGCGCATCCTGATGGAGCCTACCAATACTCAGGCTATCACCTCTGTATGGGATAGCATCGTTTATGCCGTAGGTTCCGGATTGGGTTGGACTCTCGCCATCGTTCTGATGGGAGCCATCCGCGAGAAGATGCAGTATTGCGACGTGCCAAAGCCATTGCAGGGACTCGGCATCACATTTATCACAGTAGGCCTCATGGCAATGGCTATGCTTTGCTTCTCAGGCTTGAAAATCTAAAAAAGGAGGAAAATAGATATGGGTAATACATCATTTATATTGGCTAGTATCGGAGTTTTCCTCGTGGTGATTCTCCTGCTGGTTATCATCCTGCTCGTGGCTAAGAAGTATCTGAGCCCTAGCGGAAATGTAAATATCGAAATCAATGGCGACAAGACCATCAACGTGCCTCAGGGCAGCAGTTTGATGACTACGCTGAATGAGAACGGCATCTTCCTGCCTTCTGCCTGCGGTGGTAAGGCAAGCTGTGGCCAGTGTAAGGTTCAGGTGCTCGAGGGCGGCGGCGAGATTCTCGATTCCGAGAAGCCTCACTTCACCCGCAAGCAGATTAAGGACCACTGGCGTCTGGGATGCCAGTGCAAGGTGAAGGGCGACCTGAAGATCAAGGTGCCTGAGAGTGTGATGGGCGTGAAAGAGTGGGAGTGCGAGGTTATCTCCAACAAGAACGTTTCATCATTTATCAAGGAGTTCAAGGTGGCATTGCCTCCAGGCGAGCACATGGACTTCGTTCCGGGTTCTTACGCTCAGATCAAGATTCCTGCATACGACTGCATCGATTATGACAAGGACTTCGACAAGGATCTCATTGGCGAGGAGTACATCGGAGCATGGAAGAAGTTCAACATTCTTTCCTTGAAGGCTCACAACCCAGAGCCTACCGTTCGTGCTTACTCTATGGCGAACTATCCTGACGAGGGTGACATCATCACCCTGACCGTACGTATCGCCACAACTCCATTCTTGCCACGTCCACAGGTAGGTTTCCAGAACGTACCAACAGGTATCGCTTCTTCTTACATCTTCTCTCTGAAGCCTGGCGACAAGGTAATGATGAGTGGTCCTTACGGCGACTTCCATCCTAACTTCACATCAGGCAAGGAGATGATCTGGATTGGTGGTGGTGCCGGTATGGCTCCATTGCGTGCGCAGATTATGCACATGACCAAGACTTTGCACACCACCGACCGTGAGCTTCACTTCTTCTACGGAGCTCGTGCATTGGGTGAGGCATTCTTCCTTGAGGACTTCTGGGAGCTTGAGAAGGAATTCCCTAACTTCCACTTCCATCTTTCACTCGACCGCAAGGACCCAGTGGCAGATGCTCAGGGCGTGAAGTACTACGAGGGATTTGCTGTTAACTGCATCCGTGATACCTACTTGAAGGATCATGAGGCACCAGAGGATTGCGAGTACTATCTCTGCGGACCTCCAATGCTGATCAAGACCGTAACCGATTATCTGGATTCTCTCGGAGTAGATCCTGAGAGCATCATGTATGATAACTTCGGATAAAACGATAATTCAATTAAAAGAGCAATGCTTGTTCTCAAAAAATGAGAGGCAAGTGTTGCTCTTTTTTTATTTTTCTGAATATATACAATATAATAGAGATAATTACGTTTTTATCTTGAAAGTATAGATTTAATTATGAATAAGATAAAGGTAGGTGTATGTTTTGCCCTTTGCAGTATGGCAGCCCCATCTATGGCACAGTATATGTGGCAAGAGGAGGATGGCACGGAGAAGCTAGATCTTCGGGCAGATATACAATATGGTGTTGAGATGCAAGGGTCGTTTTCGAAAGGTAAAACGCCTCTGTGGCTTAACGCAAACAAACATGGATTAAGTTCTTTAGAGAAGAATAACGGCTATCTCAGAGGTAGTCTGGTTCGTCCGCTTTCTGCAGATTCTGCTCGCCGCTGGGCTGTAGGATATGGAGTAGATGTGGCAGTACCGGTAAACTATACCAGCCATGTAGTGGTGCAGCAGGCTTATGTGGAGGCCCGCTGGCTTTATGGTGTGCTGACTGCAGGTGCCAAGGAATATCCGATGGAGCTGAAAAACCAGGCGCTCTCCAGTGGTAGCCAATGTCTGGGTATCAATGCCCGTCCGATACCTCAGGTTCGTCTGGCGCTTCCTGAATATTGGACGCTTCCGTTTGGTAGAGGCTGGCTGCAACTGAAAGGTCATCTGGCTTATGGTATGACAACGGATGATGGCTGGCAGCATGATTTTACGAAACGGCAGACTAAATATTGTGACCACATGCTCTATCACAGCAAAGCTGGTTTCTTGCGTATCGGAAACGAGAATGCTTTCTGTCCGCTCAGCATAGAAATGGGCTTGGAAATGGTTGCTCAGTTTGGTGGCAATGCATATCGTCCAATAGGTGACAGTATGGTACAGATTCCTACCGAGAAAAATCTGAAAGGCTTCTGGCATGCGCTGTCGGCAACGGGCTCTGATGCAGGTGAAGGGGCTTATGCCAATGTTGCCGGCAACCAGTTGGGCAGCTGGCTGATGCGTATCAATTATGACACTGACAGTTGGAAAGCTGCCATCTATGCCGATCATTATTTCGAAGATCACAGCCAGATGTTTCTCCTCGACTATAATGGATATGGTGAGGGCGCAGACTGGAATAAGAAAGTAAAACGCCGTTTCTTCATGTATTCGCTGAAGGATATCATGCTGGGCTTCGAACTGAATCTGAAGTATTCGCGCTGGCTGAAAAATGTGGTGCTGGAGTATCTCTATACCAAATATCAGAGTGGTCCGTACAATCATGACCGTACATCGGGTATCGCTGACCATATAGCGGGTACTGATGATTATTATAACCACAGCATCTATCCTGGATGGCAGCATTGGGGCCAGGTGATAGGAAATCCACTCTACCGTTCGCCTATTTATAATAACGACGGATATATTGATATCAGAAACAACCGTTTCATAGCTTATCATCTGGGTTTTGATGGTCAGCCTACACAGCGGTTGGGCTATCGTATATTAGGCACCTATCAGAAAGGTTGGGGTACATATAGCAACCCGTTTACAAAAAAGCATCATAATGTAAGTTTTCTGGTAGAGGGTCATTACGATTTCCCGCATCAGTGGCAGTTGAAGGCAGGCTATGCGATGGATTTCGGTAGCGAAAAGATGCTGGGGCATAATGCCGGTATGCAGATAACCATCAGCAAAAGAGGTTTGCTGACGAAAAGAAATAATAATCGATAAGATAGAAAATATGAAAAAGATAATAGGGGTGTTTTCCCTTGCTGTTATGATGCTCACTCTAAGCTCATGTGAGGTAGAAACAAGCCAGAATGGTGATTTGGATGGTTTTTGGCATCTGGAGCAGGTAGATACTTTAGCTACAGGGGGTACTTGTAACTTTGCAGATAAACGCGTGTTCTGGGGCTGCCAGTATAAGTTGATTCAGGTTGCTGATTATGATCGCTTCGAGGGTGGTAGAGGATTTTATCTCCGTTTTGAGCAAACCTCCGACAGTTTGCTGATTACATCTGTTTATCGTAATAAATGGCATGAAGATTATGGAGGCGATGTACTTTTAACAGAAATGAATGATTCTTTGCGTAGCTGTGGCATCAATCATCTGAATGAGCATTTTGCCAAGGAGGTAATGACCGGAGCCAAGATGCAACTGAAGAGTAAAACCCTGAGATTGCGGTTCAGAAAATTCTGAAAAAAAGCCCTCGATGCATGTAGCACCGGGGGCTTTTTTTGTAGTATGCTCGGTTTCTTACTTCTTCCTTTCTGATTCCTTGATGAAACCATGTCGGTAAGCATAGAGAAGCTCCTTCAGGTCTTCTATCTGCTTACGGAGTTCGCAACCTATATCTGTGTCGGCTACCAGCATTCGGCGGTTCGACATTTCTACAATCTGTGTGGTACTCTTGATGTCGGTACCTTGCTTGATGGCATCTTCCATACTCGTAAATGGCTCGTGCTGGACCAGCTGGAATCCGCGGGAGTGATATACTAAGGTGTAGCCGGCAATGCCAGTCTCGTTGTGGTAGGCTTTAGAGAAACCTCCATCGATAACCATCAGCTTGCCGTTTGCCTTGATAGGGTTCTCGCCCTTGGTTGTGCGAACGGGCACGTGCCCATTGATGATATGGCGGTTAGGACCGGTTACCCCAAACTCATCCATAATATGGTCGATAACCTGTTCGTTATCGCGCAATAGGAAGTAGTATCCCTTCTCTTCTTTATGAGTCTCCTTATCGGTAATGAAATAGCGCTCGAAGGTGGCCATCTTACTCTTGTCGAAGAGCGGACTGTCAGGACCGCACCATAGGTAGATGAAATAATCGATGGCATATTCCTTTTCATTCGGATCAGAATCTGATTGGAAAGCTGTGCGTATCTGCATGCCCGTATGATGCATCAGGGCTCTGCCGCTGAATTTCTTGCCAGGATATATTTCTACCTCTTTTAATGAACCATCTTCGTTGAGCGGACAGGAAGCATGGAAAAGCAGGTTGTTGTTGAAGATAGCGTACATGCAACCATGTTGCAGCATAACCTTGATATGCTTGTGCAGCTTCTCGCAGACCATAAACGAATGATGCAGTTTCTGAATCAGAATTTCCTCTTCTTCAGATAGTTTGTCTGGATTGTCCGGATCGATGGTAGGGAAGTGGCATGAGGTCATGTCATACTCTTTTCCGTCAATCTCTACCTTGCCTTTCCTGTAATCGATATGGTCAAAAAGACAACGGTCTTTCATCTTCCATTCCGGATGCTTCTTGAAAAGCTGGCTCTCTAATTTAAACTGGATGACAGCTATAGCCTTGTGCATCTGAGAGGTGAGCCGCTGAGTCTTTTCATCCATTGCTGCTGCACCTCCGCTGAGCTTAGGCAGAAATTCTTTGCAATCATCCTCCTTGTAGGTTTCCATCGCAAAAGTAGCGAGTGGTACGAGGTTGATGCCATAGCCTTCTTCCAATGTCGAGAGGTTGGCGTATCGCAGGGAGAGACGGATCACATTACAGATGCAGGCATTATTGCCGGCAGCTGCTCCCATCCATAGTACATCGTGATTACCCCACTGGATATCCCAACTGTGGTAGCGGCGCATCTTGTCCAAGATGATGTGGGCTCCTGGACCTCTATCGTAGATATCGCCCAGAATATGGAGCTGGTCGATAGCCAGGCGTTGGATGACGTTGGCTATAGCGATGATGAAATCATCGGCTCTTCCTGTGCTGATAATCGTATCAACAATAACATTGACATAGGCTGTCTTGTCATGATCTTCGGTGTGCTCGTGCAAAAGCTCCTGGATAATATACGAGAAATCGCATGGCAGCGATTTGCGCACCTTACTTCGGGTATATTTGCTGGAAACATCACGGCATACAGCCACCAACTGGTGCAGGGTGATGTGATACCAGTCGTTGATGTCGGGTTCGTTCTGCTTGACGAGTTCCAGTTTCTGCTCAGGATAGTAAATAAGAGAGCAGAGTTCTCGCTTCTCCTGTTCGCGAAGGGTATTGCCAAAGAGTTCGTTCACCTTACGCTTGATATTTCCTGATGCATTTTTCAGTACATGCAGGAAGGCCTCATACTCTCCATGGATGTCGGCAAGGAAATGCTCGGTACCCTTTGGCAGGTTGAGGATAGCTTGCAGGTTGATAATCTCAGTGCTCGCCTCTGCTATAGTAGGGAACGACTGAGAGAGCAACTGCAAATATCTCATGTCTTGTTCTATATTATAATGTTTCATGTTTTTTTCCATTTTCTTAGAGCCTTTTTACTATTTATCTTTTGCAAAGATAGTATAAATAATAGATAAAACAAAGGAAAAAAGTATATTTTTGAAAAATCTTTCTGTTTTTTCAGATTTTTGCAGTACTTTTGCAGAAGAAATATAATAATTCTTCAAACTAACTAGATTTGATTATGAAACAAACTATTCTTGTTACAGGTGGTACAGGCTTCATAGGTAGCCATACTACAGTAGAGTTGCAGCAGGCAGGCTACAATGTTGTTATTGTAGATGATCTCTCAAACTCAAAGATTGAAGTACTCGATGGTATCGAAAAGATTACTGGTATCCGCCCTGCTTTTGAACAGGTTGACTTGCGCGACAAGGCTGCTACCGAGGCAGTATTCCAGAAATATCCTGATATTAAGGGTATCATTCACTTTGCTGCAAGCAAGGCAGTAGGCGAGAGCGTACAGAAACCATTGTTGTATTATCGCAACAATATCGTATCGCTCATCAATCTCCTGGAACTTATGCCAAAGTATCAGGTAAAGGGTATCATCTTCTCTTCTTCTTGTACCGTTTATGGTCAGCCGAAGCCTGAGAATTTGCCTGTAACAGAAGAGGCTCCTCATCAGAAGGCTACTTCACCTTATGGCAATACTAAGGAGATTAATGAGCAGATCATAGCTGATTATATCCATAGTGGTGCAGCCATCAAGAGCATTGTATTGAGATATTTCAATCCTATAGGTGCACATCCTTCTGCTGAGATTGGTGAGTTGCCAAATGGTGTGCCAAACAATCTGATTCCATACGTTACTCAGACTGCTATGGGTATCCGCAAGGAACTCACTATCTTTGGTAATGATTATGATACTCCTGATGGAACCTGTATCCGCGACTATATTTATGTTGTAGACTTGGCTAAGGCACATGTTGCTGCTATGGCACGTGTTCTTGATAAGGAGACTGAGCCTATCGAATATTTCAATATCGGTACAGGTAATGGAAACTCAACTCTCGAAATTGTTGAGACTTTTGAAAAAGCTACAGGTGTGAAACTGAATTGGAAGTATGGTCCACGAAGAGAGGGCGATATTGAGAAAATTTGGGGTGATTGCACCAAGGCGAACAAGGTACTCGGCTGGAAGGCTGAGGCTAAGCTTGAAGATGTGTTGGCTTCTGCTTGGAAATGGCAGCAGAAACTTCGCGCTGATGGCATCATGTAAAGTGTTAGTTGTTTTAGAAAATAATATGAATTGGCTTCTTTTTTCCTCTGAAAGGTTAAAAAAGCTAATTTTTGGGAAACTTATCGTCGGGAAGACGGTAAGTTTCTTTTTTTTTATATATCTTTGCAGAAAGAACTATTGGTTTAACGAAACTTGAAAATATATGAAACGGACTTTACTTTCAATATTAACAATTGCAATGTTAGCACTTTCTGTTCCTTCGGATGCTATGGCCAACGAGGGAAACATAGAATGGGCAGACCTTGATGTGGCAGATATCAACTTGAACTATGCTGGGGGCGTGATGCATATCACAGGCGCTAGCGGGCAAGTGGTTAGAATATATAATGTGGCAGGTGTTACTATCAAGACCTTCCGCATAGAAGGTAATGACAAGCGCGTAAACTTGCCATTGGCTGATGGTATCTATATTGTAAAGGTGGGGAATACCTTTACGCGCAAAATTTGCGTAAAGCATTAATAGTACTATAGAGGCCTTAGAATGCCGTTTAACTTTAATCAGAAAGTGAAGCTCTTTCATACTTCGTTACTTATCATTTTTTGCTGTTTGATGTTTTGTTCTTGCCACGACAAAGTACCAAACAGCAATTTTCAGTTATCGTTAGATGAGTTCAAAAACTCTCGTTCTTCGGCTTATGCTATTAATTCAAAGGTTATAAGAAATCTGTTGGATAGTATCATGCGAAATGATAAAGACCGACATGCTGCTGATTTGCATACCCGTCGCTATTATCAGAATGAAGGTAATCTGCTTTGGATTACACGTCATGGGGTAAATAGTCAGGCTGACTCCCTGGTGACTTGCCTGCGTACTGTAGCGGATATGGGATTTGATAAACGTCGGTTCTATGTGGATGCTATTGCCCGAGATATTGACAGGTTACGAGATTTAAATCTAGATTCAGCTGATAATCAGATTAATCAAGTGATAGCCCGACTGGAGTATCGCTTGACCAAAGCTTACTTCAGATATACGATGGGGCAGAATTTTGGATTTATGAATCCTAGTTTTGTTTTCAATCGTTTAGATACTCTTGCTCCCAATCCTTATGATAGTAGCAAGAGACCCGTTAGGTTCAGAGGTCTGTTTGATGTAAAAATGGCTCATGCAGATGATGCGTTCTATCAGAAGGCTATGCAAATGGTTAGATGCGACTCGGTGGCTTCCTTCCTGAAAGAAGTACAGCCTAAGAATCCTTTCTATTATCAACTGCTGGAGAAATTGAAGGCTGGAGGACTGGGCAAGGCGATGAGAATCAAAATTCTCTGCAACATGGAACGTTGCCGCTGGAGACAGTATGATAATCCCTGGCAACACGAAAAATATGTGGTTGTCAATATACCATCGTTCCATCTGATGGCTATTGATCATCAGGATACGCTCTCGATGCGCATAGGATGTGGAGCCAGTAAAACCAAAACCCCGATATTGAACAGTCATATCAAACGTATGGAGTTGAATCCTCAATGGTTTGTTCCCCGTAGTATCGTTCTCCATGATATGATACACCGGGTGGGGAATCATGGCTACTTTCGCGCGCGTAACTACTATGTAAGGGAAGTAGCAACAGGTAAGGAGGTTGACTTAAACAGAGTAACTCGATCTATGCTTATTTCTGGTGCTTATGGCATCGCTCAGCGGGGCGGAAAGGGGAATGCTCTGGGAAGAATCATCTTCCGTTTTGATAATAATTTCTCGGTCTTCCTGCATGATACTAACAGTAAGGGCGTGTTTGGACAAGAGGATAGAGGAGTATCGCATGGATGTATCAGAATAGAAAAACCGTACGATTTCGCTGTCTTCCTATTGGCTGACAAAAACGAGAAACTGAAGGAAAAGATATACTATTCGATGACAGCAGATTCGCTTGCCAATAAAAAACTTGTTGTGAATAACGTAAAGGTTAATCCTCAAGTTCCTCTCTTCATAACCTATTATACACTCTATCCGTTAGCAGGAGGCAGAA
Organism: Segatella copri; assembly: GCF_009494835.1. GTDB lineage: Bacteria > Bacteroidota > Bacteroidia > Bacteroidales > Bacteroidaceae > Prevotella > Prevotella copri_F. The sequence goes on along the minus strand of NZ_VZBE01000060.1, from coordinate 30,438 downwards.
TAGCTGATTATTCTGATGTGTATGGATTTGATGCGGTAATATTCGATATGTTGAGAAAATATCTATAAACAACACATTTGTAAAAGCAATGATAAACGATAAAGAACTCTTGGCGATGATTAGGGATCCTAAGACCCAACGCGAAGGCTTTGCTGTACTGGTAAGTCAGTATAGCGAGCCGTTGTATTGGAAGGTTCGCCATATTGTTTTAGATCATGATGATGCTGATGATGTGTTGCAGAATGCCTTTGTTAAGGCTTGGACCAATCTGGATTCGTTTCAGGGAAAGTCTTCGCTCTCAACATGGCTTTACCGTATAGCAATTAACGAAGCGCTTGATTTCTTGAGACGCAAGAAGCAGATGGTAAATGTCAGTACCGAAGACGAGCCGGGCTTGGCTTCACGTCTTCTTGCCGATGACTATTTTGATGGTGACCAGATTCAGGCAGAACTGCAAGAGGCTGTAGCCCTACTGCCCGATGTTCAGCGCACAGTTTTCACTCTAAAATATTATGATAATATGAAATATTCAGAGATGAGTAAGGTGCTGTCAACAAGTGAAGGAGCTTTGAAGGCATCCTATCATCTTGCTGTGAAAAAAATAACCGATTTTTTCAATCGTAAGGATTAAACCTTTTCGGTTAGTTTTCGTCTATTTAATAAAGTATAAAAGAAAGGAATGAGGAATATGTTAAAAGAAGACAATATATTGAATAGCCGTTTTGGTAAGAAAAACCATTTCCAGGTGCCGGCTGGTTATTTCGACCAGCTGACGGATAGGGTGATGGAAAATTTGCCGGAGCAGGAACCCCGCATCATTCACATGCAGCCTAACTTATGGCAGCGTATGCCGATTCGAAAGATTGCGGCGGCTGTTGCTGTTTTGGCTGTGATGGGAGGTGGTTCGGTATTGGCGCTGAAATATATGGGAAGCAGTAAGCCTGCTATGGCACATGTGGACCATATGGTTCAGAAAGCTGCTGTGAATAATAATGAAGATGCTACTTTTAATGAGATGGCCGATTATACGATGATGGATAATGAAACTATCTATGCATCGCTGATTGCAGAAAATTAATGGTTGGTATTTCTTTTTGTCTACAGATAAAGATTAAAAAAAGATAAGGTATGAGAAAGATAATGCAACATAGGTTTCTTGCGCTTTTAGCTATGCTGATGATTAGTCTGGTTTCACTTGCTTCACAGCCTCAGGGTAGAAAACATCATAACGGATTTGATCCTAAAAGGTTTCAGGCAGAACTAGAACAGTTTATTACGACTAATGCCTGTCTTACGCCGAGAGAAGCTGCTAAATTCTTCCCGGTATATAGACAGATGGGTAAGAAAATGCGTATGATATTCGATGAAATGCGCCGATTCCGTCATGTGAATCCGAATGATAATGAGGCATGTGCCGAAGCTATCAGAAGACAGGATGAGTTGGATATTCAGCTGAAACAGTTGCAGCAAGAGTATCATTCTAGATTTATGACCATCTTGCCACCAAATAAGGTGTTCAGTGTCATCAAGGCAGAGGAACGGTTCCATCGGCAGGCATTCAGACGGATGAAGAAATAAATCTCTAAAAAAGTAGAGATAAAACTATTTAATATGTATTTATGTGACTTTTGGTCACATTAATAGGGTCGCGAAGATATTTTTAATAATATTTTCGCGATTTTATTTTGTCCTTTCCGTTATTTGTTGTACTTTTGCACTTTGGAAAATAATAATATAATATAATAAGGTATGTACAGAAGTAATACGTGTGGAGAGTTACGTCTCTCTGATGCCGGCAAGGAAGTGACACTTGCCGGTTGGGTACAGCGCTCAAGAAAGATGGGTGGTATGACATTCGTCGATTTGCGCGACCGTTATGGTATCACACAGTTGGTCTTCAATGAGGCTGATAACAAAGACTTGTGTGATGCAGCTAACAAGCTAGGTCGTGAATTCTGCATTCAAATAAAGGGTGTAGTAAGTGAACGACAGAGCAAGAATCCTAAAATGGATACTGGTGACATCGAAATCCTGGTGAAGGAACTCAATGTCCTCTCTCAGAGTCTGACCCCTCCTTTCACTATCGAAGATAATACTGATGGTGGTGATGATATCCGTATGAAGTATCGTTATCTTGATTTGCGTCGTCCTGTAGTGCGCAAAAATCTGGAGTTGCGTCATCGTATGTGCATCTTGATTCGTAACTTCCTCGATGCACAGAACTTCATGGAGGTTGAAACTCCAATTCTTATTGGTAGTACACCAGAGGGAGCCCGCGACTTTGTTGTTCCTTCCCGTATGAATCCAGGTCAGTTCTACGCTCTTCCACAGAGTCCTCAGACTTTAAAGCAGCTCTTGATGGTTGCTGGCTTCGACCGCTATTTCCAGATTGCCAAGTGCTTCCGTGATGAGGATCTTCGTGCTGACCGTCAGCCAGAGTTTACACAGATTGACTGTGAAATGAGTTTTGTTGATCAGGATGATGTCATCAACCTTTTCGAGGAAATGGCTCGCCATTTGTTTAAGGAGATTCGTGGTGTAGAACTTCCTAAATTGGAGCAGATGACCTGGCACGATGCTATGCGCCGTTTCGGTAGTGATAAGCCAGACTTGCGCTTCGGTATGGAATTTGTTGAGTTGAAAGATGCTTTCACAGGTAAGGGTAATTTCTCTGTATTCGATGAGGCTAAGTATATTGGCGGTATCTGTGTTCCAGGTTGTGCTGATTATAGCCGTAAGCAGTTGAACGAATTGACTGATTTTGTTAAGCGTCCTCAGGTCGGTGCCAAAGGATTGGTATATATCAAGTATAATGCTGATGGTACCGTAAAGAGTAGCATAGATAAGTTCTATTCTCCAGAGGAACTTGCTGAAATCAAGACCGTAATGGGAGCCAAGGATGGTGACCTTGTTTTGATTTTGAGCGGTGATAATGCTAACAAGACACGCATTCAGCTTTGCTCTTTGCGTTTGGAAATGGGTGACCGTCTTGGTCTTCGTGATAAGAATGTATTCAAGTGTCTTTGGATTATCGACTTCCCTCTCTTTGAGTGGAGCGATGAGGAGCAGCGCCTGATGGCTACGCACCATCCATTCACTATGCCAAATCCGGATGATATCCCATTGCTCGATGAACATCCTGAGCAGGTTCGTGCCAAGGCTTACGACTTTGTTTGCAATGGTATCGAAGTAGGTGGAGGTTCTCTCCGTATCCATGATACTCAGTTGCAGGAGAAGATGTTCGAGGTTCTCGGCTTTACTCCAGAGCGTGCTGAGGCCCAGTTCGGATTCTTGATGAACGCTTTCAAGTATGGCGCACCACCTCACGCAGGTCTTGCTTTCGGTTTGGACCGTTTGGTCAGTATTTTGGCTGGTCTCGACAGTATTCGTGATTGTATTGCTTTCCCAAAGAACAACTCAGGTCGAGATGTTATGCTCGATGCTCCTTCTGAACTTGACCCTAAGCAGTTGGATGAATTGGAAATCAAACTTGATTTGAAGGCTGAATAAAAATAGAGAAACGAAGGTATTCACTCCATAAAAGAGTATGCGTAAAATGCCTTGAGAAAAATTCAATGATTTATAATAAGTAATTGATTTTTAGTAAATAAAGTGCTGCGCTTCTTGACGTAAATCAAGAAATGCAGCACTTTTGTTTATAAGTAGTAGTTTTTTCTATTTTTCTAACACTATTTCGAAATAAAAGTTATAAATTTGCAGCAGATATTAAGGTTGAGCTGACGAAATGAGGCTCAATAGAATCATAAAATTCTTAAAACATGGTAGAAAAGAAAGCGACAACTAAGACTGCTGCAAAGAAGCCAGCAGCAAAGAAGGCTCCAGTAGCAAAGAAGGCTCCTGCAGCAAAGAAGGACGTTCTTTACTTGAACGCAGAGAACGCAGGTTTTAGAGCTGGTGATGTATATCAGGCATTGGCAGCTTCAGAAAAGGCTCTCACAGTAGCAGAAATTGCTAAGGCTGCTAAGATCAGTACAGAGGATGTAATCCTTGGTATCGGTTGGCTCTTCAAAGAGGGTAAGATTAAGGATGAGGACAACAAGGTTGCTCTCGCTTAAATAAGGTTTATTTTTCAAAGAGCCGCGGTTGCTTGTAAGTGAGTAACCGCGGTTTTTTCTTTTTCTGTCTTCTCTCTTGAAAGAGGACGAATGTTATGATTATTATATGAAACTTGATCAGGAGATATTCAATGTTCTTTTGGCTGCGGGTGCAAAAGGGTTGAAAGTAGAAAAAATAGCTCGTCATGTATATAATTCCTGTAATTCGATTTTTACACCTCTGAATTACAAGGATGTTCATAGCTATGTTACACAATATCTCACCAGATGCGCTAAAGACCCACAATCGCTTATAGAAAAAGGTAAGGGGTATGGTGTATATCATGTTAATTTTGATTCAAAGGCCGTACAGCAACTGATGCTTAATTTTTCTTCTTCTGTATTAGAAAATAGTAATGAAGGGGAGGACAAGGCTGACGATAGTGCTCCTCAAAGTCTTTTTGATGAGAATATGTTCTAAATTATTTTTTTTATGAGGGGAATGTTGTAGTATGTTCGTATAATATATATAGACTTTATAATAACTGATAAAAGTTAAACAATAAACATATAAACGAATAAACTATGGCTAGTAGATATTTATTAGGTTTTGACGTAGGCTCAAGTTCTGTAAAGGCTTCGCTTACTGATGTTGACAATGGAGAAATCGTAGCTTCTGCATTCTATCCGGATCATGAAGCACCCATTATGGCTGTAAAGACTGGTTGGGCAGAGCAGGATCCTCAGATGTGGTGGGATAATGCTAAGTTGGCGCTTAAGAAAATCATGGCAGAATCTGGTGCCAAGGGTGAAGATATCCTTGCAATTGGTATCTCGTACCAGATGCATGGCTTGGTTTGTGTTGATAAGAATCAGCAAGTTTTGCGTCCTAGTATCATCTGGTGCGACTCTCGTGCCGTACCTTATGGCGAGAAGGCTTTTCATGATTTAGGTGAGGACTTCTGCTTGCGTAATCTGCTCAATTCTCCTGGAAACTTTACTGCATCTAAACTTGCTTGGGTAAAGGATAATGAACCGGAACTGTTTGATAAGATTGATAAGATTATGCTTCCTGGTGATTATCTGGCAATGAAACTTTCAGGTGAAGTTAAGACTACTATCAGTGGTCTTTCTGAAGGTATGATGTGGGACTTCAACCAGAAAAAGCCTGCTAAATTCCTGCTTGATTACTTTGGCTTCGATGAAAGCATTCTGGCTGATATTGTTCCTACTTTCTCTGTACAGAGTGTAGTAAGTAAAGCGGCAGCTGAAGAACTTGGTCTGAAAGAAGGTACACCAATATCTTATCGTGCGGGTGACCAGCCAAATAATGCTGTGAGTCTGAATGTGTTCAATCCGGGTGAAATTGCAAGTACTGCAGGTACATCAGGAGTTGTATATGGTGTATTGGGTGATGTTAACTATGATCCAAAGAGCCGTGTCAATACTTTTGCTCATGCTAATTATACTACAGACCTTGACCGTCTTGGTGTATTGTTGTGTATCAATGGAACTGGTATCTTGAATGCGTGGGTTCATCGAAATATCACTCCAGATGTAAGCTATGCGGATATGAATGATCTTGCTGCTTCTGTGCCAATAGGTAGTGATGGTGTTAAGATTATCCCATTTGGTAATGGAGCTGAGCGTGTATTAGAGAATAAGGAAGTTGGTTGTTCTATTCGTGGCATCAGCTTTAATAAGCATAATCGTGCTCATATTGTTCGTGCAGCACAAGAGGGTATCGTCTTCAGTTTCTGCTATGGAATGGAAATCATGCAGCAGATGGGTATGGATATTAAGAATATTCATGCAGGTAAGGCTAATATGTTCCTCAGTCCGTTGTTCCGAGATACCTTGGCGGGTGTGAGTGGTGCTACTATCGAACTTTATGAGACAGATGGTAGTGCAGGTGCTGCTAAGGGTGCTGGTATTGGTGCCGGTATCTATAAGGATCATAATGAGGCTTTTGCTTCATTGAAGAAACTTGCAGTCATAGATCCTGATGAGGCTAACCGTTCTGCTTATCTCGAGGCTTATTCTGCATGGAAAGAAGAGCTGAAAAAACTTTAAACGTTTGTAATTTACTTTAGACAAACTTTTTTTATAATATCAGATAAAGGGTGGGAGAAGTCTCACCCTTTATTTTTCTTTTTCCCGATTCTTTTGACTTTTGGGGGAGCTTCCGTCTTATTTAAGGATTGAATTTAAATATCTGTAGTTGATGTTTCTGAGTATCTATCCACCTATGTTTTGCCATGATGAACCGCTTTAGAAGATAGATAAGTGATTATACAATGAAAAAATCCCCCAGCCCGCTTGAGAAAGCAGGATGGGGGATTGGTATTTTGAATCAAAACAGTTTAATTCTTGAAACTGTGGATTGGAGCCGGAATACGACCGGCACGGTTTACGAATGCCTCGCAACTGAATGGGTTTACAGGCATGATTGGAGCATGACCGAGCAAACCGCCAAAATCTACATTGTCGCCTACTTTCATGCCCACAACTGGGATGATACGTACGGCAGTAGTCTTTTGGTTAACCATACCGATGGCAGCCTCGTCGGCAATGACACCGGAAATGGTGGTGGCTGGAGTATCGCCAGGGATGGCAATCATATCCAAACCTACTGAGCAGACACAAGTCATCGCCTCAAGCTTCTCGATGGTCAGCGCACCAGCCTCTACAGCGTTGATCATACCCTGGTCTTCGCTGACAGGGATGAAGGCACCGCTCAAACCACCTACATAAGAAGAAGCCATGATACCGCCCTTCTTAACCTGGTCGTTCAGGAGTGCAAGAGCTGCTGTGGTACCAGGAGCACCGGCATGCTCAAGACCGATGAGCTCGAGAATATCGGCTACACTATCACCGATAGCTGGGGTAGGAGCCAATGAAAGGTCGATGATGCCGAAAGGTACGTTCAGACGTCGTGAAGCCTCCTTGGCTACCAACTGACCTACACGGGTAATCTTGAAGGCGGTGCGCTTGATGGTTTCGCAAAGAACCTCGAAGCTTTCGCCCTTTACCTTCTCCAATGCATACTTTACAACGCCAGGACCGCTGACACCGACACTCACTACCGCATCTGCCTCAGAAACACCATGGAAGGCACCAGCCATGAACGGATTGTCGTCTGGCGCATTGCAGAGAACAACGAGCTTGGCGCAACCCAGAGAACCTCTGTCCTTGGTTGCCTCGGCTGTATCCTTTACGATTTCGCCCATCAGGCGGACTGCATCCATGTTGATACCGGTCTTGGTAGAACCCACATTGACAGAACTGCAGACAAAATCGGTCTGTGCCATCGCCTGAGGGATAGAACGGATAAGGAGCTCATCGCTCTTGCTCATACCCTTGCTTACGATGGCAGAATAGCCGCCCAGGAAGTTGACACCGAGCTCCTTGGCACACTGGTCGAGGGTCTTGGCAATCTTCACGTAATCGTCGGTAGTCTTGCAGGCAGAACCGCCTACCAGCGAGATAGGAGTGATGGAGATACGCTTGTTGACGATAGGCACACCAAACTCCTTGGAGATTTCTTCGCCGGTCTTCACCAGGTTCTTTGCCAGACGTGTAATCTTATTATGAATGTTCTGACAGAGCTCATCGAGATTGGTAGATGCGCAATCCAAAAGGTTGATACCCATGGTGATGGTACGCACATCGAAATTCTCCTGCTCTATCATCTTATTGGTTTCGATAACCTCAGATATATTGATCATATTGTTTGCTTTTTAAATTCTGTGCATCATATTGAAAATTTCCTCGCGCTGGCATTTGATCTGCACGCCCATAGCCTTACCAACATTGGTGAGTTCATCGGCTACTTCCTCGAAAGTTTTCTGCATCTTGCCCATGTCTACGATCATCATCATGTTGAAATACTCCTGTACGATGGTCTGAGAGATATCCAAGATGTTGATACTGTTCTCTGCCAAATAGGTACATACCTTGGCGATGATACCAACGGTATCCTTGCCCACTACTGTAATAATCGTTCTGTTCATGTATTTATTCCTTATTTTAAATTGGTAAGTTTTCGGCTGCAAATTTACAACTATTTTGTTAGACTACCAAATAAAAAGTCAGAAAACTTGTAAAATCACTAACGTTTTGCAAGTTTTCTGACTCATTTTTACCTTTCTTGTTTCCTTATCTTACTTGATACCTCTTTCGTTGAGTGCCTTAGAATATTTGGCTGCATTCTGCAGGTGCTCATCGTAAGTGCGGGCAAAATTATGAGTGCCGCTGAAATCCTCCTTGGCACACATGTAAAGGTAATCGTGATGCACATGGTTGAGGACGGCATCGATACCTGCTACGCTCGGAATACGGATAGGCCCCGGTGGCAAACCTGGGTTCTTGTAGGTATTATACGGGCTCTTGATAGACAGGAGGTTGTTGTAGATGCGCTTGAGGTCGAATCGCTGCCAGGCATATTTAATGGTAGGATCGGCCTGCAATGGCATTCCCTCTGGATATTCGGCATTGCGAAGCATCAGACGGTTGTAATACATGCCGGCTATCATCGGTTTCTCGCCGTTGTTGGCTGTTTCTTCGTCCACGATGCTGGCAAGGGTGATGATCTCAACCGGTGTCAGCTTCATAGCCTTTGCCTTTTCGGTACGCTCAAAGTTCCAGAACTTGTCGCTTTCTTTCTTCATGCGCTCCAGAAATTTATCTACCGAGATGTTCCAGTAGAGATCGTAGGTGTTAGGTACGAACATGCAGGCGATGGTGGCAGTATCGTAACCGTATTTCTGACAGACGCTCTCGTCGCGCAGGGCATGGTAGAGGTCGTTGCTGCCAAACATCATCTTCTTGCCAATCTCATCAGAGAGTTTGTCGAGCGTGCGGACCGAAGGGATGGTAAGGCTAACCGGTTCCTGCAAACCGTTCTTCATGTGGCGCCATGTCTTGAGGGCACCATCGCCCGGAGCAATGGCGTATCTGCCGGTGCGGATATGATCGGCATAGCCGGAATGGAGAGTCAGGGTCTTGAATGCCTGGAACGGAATGCTCTTGGCAAATGGGCGGAGCTTGTTGTATACAGAGTCGATGTTATCATCGCTGTCGATGTAAACATACTCGGTGTTGCTGCTCTTCGAGAAGGAAGAGAAACAGTAGATGTAGCCCACGATGGCGATGACTGCGATGCAGCCTATAGCACCATACAGATAGAGCTTAGAAAATGATTTTTTCTTTTTCATATTCTTCTTGTTTGTTATTTTTCGGGTGCAAAAGTACAGTAAAAATAGGAAATAGCAAAGTATAGGAATTTAAAATAGGTTAATTGTCATCTTTCTTTATCCGTTGTGTCTGCTTTTTTGTTACCTTTGCACTTGACATTGAGAATCAACATGTGTATCGGTGCTTTCGGGCACATTATTATAAAAGGATTATGAAAATGAAGTTTTCGATAGCGTATGCTGCCAAGTGGGGTCATGCCCTGCATGTAGAATTAACTTTTGCCGCCGCTGACGGCTATCAAGATACGATGGACTTGCCGATGACCACCCGGGACGGGTATCACTGGGAGGTGGAAATGGCGTCAAGGCAGAACCGCCATCACCCTTTCGTAGCTGTGGCTTACTGCTACTGCGTGAAAGATGCCGAGGGAAAGGTGCTGCGTAGGGAATCGCTCGCTTCTGCCCGCCAATATGTTTTTGATGAGAGTAAGAATTTCTATTTTCAGGACTATTGGCTGGAGGAGGATAATCCTTACGTGGGAAAAAATGCCTTCGTATTGCAGCAGGTAAAGTTTACTGATGTCAAGCCAGCGCGTCTGCCTCTCTTCGACCGTACTATCATCTTCAAGATTCATGCCCCGAAACTCTATGAGGGCGAGGCTGTAGCTCTGTTGGGAAATCATCCTACGCTGGGCAAATGGAATCCGGCTCATTTCCTGAAGATGCAGAACAATCATGGCAAGGACTGGGAAATATCTGTGAATGTGCAGGCTATCGATGAGCCGATAGAATATAAATATGTGGTGATTGATGCACAGAACCAGAAACTGAAGAGATGGGAATTTGGGGATAACAGAATCTTTGGCATTTCGGGTAATGAACAGGCTGGTGGACAGGGAACTCCTCAGGGTGAAATCCGTGTATACCATCAGGATGTTTATGTGCTACACGGCGGTGAGTTCCGCATCAAGAGGGTTCCGGTTCATGCCCAGTTCAATTTCGATACCTATATATTCGATCTTGACGGAACCCTGATTTCTTCTCTCCACGACCTGGCTGCAAGCTGCAATTATGCGCTGAAACTGAACGGGATGCCTGAACGTACGCTGGAGGAGGTACGCATGTTTGTAGGAAACGGGGTGAAGAAACTGATGGAACGTGCCGTGCCGGGAGGATTGGAGAATGAGAAGTTTGAGAAAACCCTGCAGGATTTCCGCCAGCATTATATGGTGCACAATATGGATAATACGAAACCTTATCCGGACGTGATGGAGATGCTGGAGGAACTGAAGAATAGGGGAAAGAACATTGCGGTGGTAAGCAACAAGTTTTATGCAGCTACCCAGGAAATCTGCCGCCATTTCTTCGGCGACCTGGTAGATGTGGCGATAGGAGAGCGGGAAAATATCAAGAAAAAACCGGCTCCAGATACCGTAAACGAAGCCTTGCGCCAGCTGCATGCGGATAGAGAAAGGGCGGTATATATCGGCGACAGCGACGTGGATGTGATGACGGCAAAGAACAGCGGAATGCCTTGTATCTCTGTTCTTTGGGGATTCAGAGATCACGATTTTCTGCTGGCACATGGAGCTTCTATCCTAGTATCATCACCCTTGCAGATATTATAAGAAAGGTAGGATAAAACTATCTGGAAGACCATCATAGAGAATGGTCTTCCAGATATTTCTTGATAAATTCAAAGTAGGTTTCTGATATCGGAATGCTCTGGTCGCCATAGGTAATGTGCTGCTGGTCTACCGTATCAAACTTTGTCATGTTGGCAAGGAACGAACGGTGTACACGCTTGAATTTCTCTCTTGGCAGCCTTTCTTCCAACTGTTTGAGGTTGCCCAGGGTTCTGATGTTAGGCCTGCCCTCAAGATGGAAACGGATGTAGTCTTTGTCGCAGTCAACAAACAGAATATCATCTATCGGGATTCTTACGCATTTGTAATCTCGTTTTACCACCAGAAAACCGTCGCGCTTGATTGGGTTGTAGTTATCGTCCTGCATGTAGCTTTCGAAGACTTTCTGGCATGATCCCATAAAGTCATCGTATGTGATGGGCTTGAGCAAATAGTCGAATGCATTCACTTTGTAGGCTTCGATGGCATACTCCTTGAATGCGGTGGTGAAGACAATCTTCACGTTCTTGGGTACAACCTTTGCAAATTCCAGACCGCTGATCTGCTGCATGTGGATGGCGAGAAAAAGTATGTCGAGATGGTTGTGATGGATGCCGTCTACAGCATCTATCGCACTTTTGTAGGCTCCGATCAAATGCAGGGTCGGAGTTTTCTCTATATACTGTTCCAGGAGTTGCAAAGCTTCCGGATCTTCATCTATGATGGCGCAATTTAAAATCATAATTTTACTGTTTTAGTGATTTTATTCTCGATTTTCGTAAAAACGAAAATTGTGTTTGTTTATTGTATCAAGCTGCAGATTTTTTCAGATAAAAATCTATTTTCATGATTTTACCTTAAATTTGTTTAATCTATTTGGCTATTTGAGGAAAAAACCGTAATTTTGGAGATTGATAAGTCAGACTATAACTGTAGAATATGAAATACAATAAGAAACAACATACCAAATTGTCCTGTCGGAGCAAGTGTTTTTTCCTTGCCTTGGCTTTGGCTATGGCATCGGTTGATGCCACAGCCCAGAAGATTTCGCTAGGCTCTTGCATCACCCGTGACGGAGGTCAGTTTAAAGGCGAAATGGTGAGCGGAAAGCCGCAGGGAAAAGGTACTACCATCTATAAGAATGGGGATACCTACGAAGGCTCTTATATGAAAGGTAAACGCGAAGGTTATGGCGTTTATACCTTCAGTGATGGCGAAAAGTATGAGGGACAGTGGATGCAGGACCAGCAGCATGGTAAAGGCACCTACTATTTCCAGAACAACAACAAATATGTAGGCCTCTGGTTTCGTGATTACCAGCATGGTCATGGCGTCATGTTCTATTATAATGGTGATAAATATGACGGCGACTGGTATAAGGACAAGCGTCAGGGACGCGGCGTTTATACTTATGCCAATGGCGCACAGTATAAAGGCCAGTGGATGAACGATATGAAGAATGGAAACGGCTTCTTCAACTGGGGAGACGGAACTACTTATGACGGTCAGTGGCTAGACAACCAGCGCTCAGGAAAAGGTACTTTCAAATATGCTGATGGCGATGTGTATATCGGCGACTGGAAGGATGATATCCAGGACGGAAAGGGTATCTATAAATTTCATAATGGCGACATTTATGAAGGCGATTATGTGCAGGGAGAACGCACGGGTATAGGCATCTTCCGCTCTGCAAAGGGCGCCAAGTATAACGGACAGTTTAAGGATGGCCTGCGTACCGGTCAGGGTACCTTCATCTGGAAGAATGGCGATATCTATGTAGGCGACTGGAGGGATGATCTGCAGAACGGCAGGGGCAAACTGACCAAGAAGAACGGCGACGTGTTTGAAGGTGAGTTCAAGAATGGTCTGGTTGATGGTAATGTCGTGATTCATTATGCTGATGGCAGAAGATTCAAGGGTGCCTATCACAAAGGTAAGCGCCAGGGACCTTGCATAGAAGAAGATAAAAACGGTAAGCGTTTCGAAGGAACCTACCGTAACGATGTGCGTGACGGAAGATTTGTAGAAAAAGATCGCAACGGACAGGTTACAGCCAAGGGAGCCTACGAAAACGGCAAACGATTTGAAGACTAATCTCTTCAGAAAATTAGAAAAATACAAAGAAATTATAAATAACGAGATAGAGGACCTTTATATTTTAAATAATGAGAAAAAGAACATATTATAATGTTGAATATTGAATGTTCAATGTTCTGTTTTCAAATCTCAAAGTTAAAAGTAAATGTTCAAATCTCAAAGCTTAAACTAGAATTATGGTAGTAGATACTTTAGACAATCTGGAGGAATACGTTTCTCTCAATCCGCTCTTCGCTGATGTAGTGAAGTTTATCAAGGAAAATGACCTCTCTAAATTGGAGGAAGGTAAGCATTTTATCAAGGAGGGTAACCTCTTTGTTAACATAACGACAGCTCACGGAAAAAGCGAGGAAGATGCTGTTCTTGAAACACATCGCAAGATGATTGATATTCAGATTCCTCTTGACAACGAGGAGACTTATGGCTATACTCCTCTTGCTGATCTTCCTGAAGTGGAATATAACGAGGCAAAGGATTTGACCAAGTATCCTGGTGTGAAAGCGCAGACGCTCGTTACCTGCAAGCCAGGTCAGTTTGCCATTTTCTGGCCACAAGACGGTCATCAGCCATGCATCGGTAACGGTGATATCCACAAGGCTATCTTCAAGATTAAAAATTAAAGAAGAAAAAATCTTCAAGATAAAATTAAAGAATAATATAGAGTAACCATCTAAAATCATGATATATGGCAACAGAAAAGAAAACTACAGCCCAGAAGGCTGCAACTAAAAAGGCAACTGCAAAGAAACCAGTTGCAAAAAAAGCAGCGAAGGCTGTGGTAAAGCATATCGGACTCGTGAAGAACGACCCATATCTGGCAGACTATGAGAATGCCATCAAGGGCCGACACGACCATGCACTCTGGAAACTCGGTCAGCTGACTAATAACGGCAAACAGACATTGAGCGATTTTGCCAATGGATACGAGTATTTCGGACTGCATAAGACTGCCCGTGGATGGGTGTTCCGTGAGTGGGCACCTAATGCAACAGATATCTATCTGATAGGTGACTTCAACAACTGGCAGGAAACTGAAAAGTATCGTGCCAAAAGAATAAAGAATACCGGCAACTGGGAACTCAAACTTCCGGAGAAAGCGATGAAACATGGCGATCTCTTCAAGATGAAAGTTCATTGGGAAGGTGGTGAAGGCGAGCGTATTCCTGCATGGGCACAGCGCGTAGTACAGGACGACCAGACCAAGATTTTCTCTGCTCAGGTTTGGAATCCGGAACCATATAAATGGAAGAAGAAAACCTTCAGACCAAATGTGGCGCCTCTGCTCATCTATGAATGCCATATCGGTATGGCACAGGATGCTGAGAAGGTTGGCACTTATACAGAATTTAAGGAGAATGTGTTGCCACGTATCATCAAGGATGGTTACAACTGCATTCAGATTATGGCTATCCAGGAGCATCCGTATTATGGCTCCTTCGGCTATCATGTAAGCAGTTTCTTTGCTGCAAGTAGCCGCTTCGGAACTCCTGAAGAGTTGAAGGATCTCATTGATACAGCTCACCAGAATGGTATTGCCGTCATCATGGACATCGTTCACTCTCATGCCGTAAAGAACGAGGTGGAAGGACTGGGTAATCTCGCTGGCGATCCTAACCAGTATTTCTATCCTGGCGACCGTCATGAGCATCCGGCTTGGGACAGTCTCTGCTTCGACTATGGAAAGGATGAAGTCATCCACTTTCTGTTGAGCAACTGCAAGTATTGGCTCAATGAGTTCCATTTCGACGGATTCCGTTTTGATGGTGTAACATCCATGCTCTATTACAGTCATGGCTTGGGTGAGGCATTCTGCAACTACGGAGATTATTTCAATGGTCATGAGGATGATAATGCCATCTGCTATCTTACCCTTGCCAACTGTCTGATTCATGAGGTTAACAAGCATGCCATTACGATTGCCGAAGAGGTGAGCGGAATGCCGGGACTGGCAGCCAAGTTTGAGGATGGCGGTTATGGTTTCGATTATCGCATGGCGATGAATATTCCAGATTATTGGATCAAGACCATCAAGGAACTGAAGGATGAAGACTGGAAACCATCCAGCATCTTCTGGGAGGTAAAGAACCGCCGTTCGGATGAGAAAACCATCTCTTACTGTGAGAGTCATGACCAGGCATTGGTGGGCGATAAAACCATCATCTTCCGTCTGATTGATGCCGATATGTACTGGCATTTCAAGAAGGGCGATGAAAACGAAATGGCTCATCGTGGTATTGCTCTGCATAAGATGATCCGTCTGGTTACCGCCTCTACAATCAATGGCGGTTATCTCAACTTCATGGGTAATGAGTTCGGTCACCCAGAGTGGATCGATTTCCCTCGCGAGGGTAATGGCTGGAGCCATAAATATGCTCGCAGACAGTGGAATCTGGTAGATAATCATGAACTCTGCTACCACTATCTTGGAGATTTCGACCGAGAAATGCTCAAGACGATTACAAGCGAAAAGAATTTTAACAAGACACCAGTTGTAGAAATCTGGCATAATGATGGCGATCAGGTTCTCGCCTTTATGCGTGGCGATCTGCTCTTCGTGTTTAACTTCTCGCCAACCCGCTCTTTCACCGACTATGGCTTCCTGGTTCCAACCGGTTCCTACAGCGTAGTGCTTGATTCTGACAGCAAGGATTTCGGCGGTAATGGCTTGAATGATGACACGATGACGCATCTGACTAATTACGATCCACTTTATGTGAAAGACCGTAAGGAGTGGCTGAAACTTTATCTGCCAGCTCGTACAGCTTTGGTGCTGAAGAAAAATTAATAGATTGATTTATGAAAAATAAAAGGAGTAGTACTGCGAAGATGCAAATCGCCTGTGCTATCATCTTTATCACATTTACCTACGTCTACCTGGCATTTTACCAGGCAGACGTACTGGCAGTGGCTCAGCATGTTTTCTCAGGCGGTTTGACCAACTACAGTTACACGCTGGCTCCACTGCTTATCACGCTCGTACTCTATCTGCTGCAAGTGGGAGTGTACGCGGTAACCCGTGTGAAACGCCGTTTCCACGGGCTTACTTATTTCCCTTCGTTCCTCATCCTGACGATGATTACCGATATCCCCGTTGATATCGACCGTTATCATTCGCTGGGGGCGTGGTGGATTATCCTGCCACTCTGTCTGATTCTATGGGGCGGATTAATATGGATAGCCCGCCAGTTGGAGCCGATAGAAACAGAGCCTCACAGTAACGGCTGGTTCTCCCGCTATATGTGGGTGAATCTGCTCCAGATGCTGGTGATAATATTGCTTGTCAACTTTGTTGCTAGCAATGATCGGCTGTTTCATGAACGTATGCGCATGGAACATCTGATGAAAGAAAAACAGTATGAAAAAGCTTTGGAAGTAGGTGAAAAATCTCTGAAAACAGATTCTTCGCTGACGATGCTCCGTATAGCCTGTCTCAACGAAACAGGCGAGCTGGGCAGCCGTCTCTTTACTTATCCGCTGGTAGGTGGAAGTAAGGCGATGATGCCGGATAGCGTAACCGTGAAGGCTATGATGTGGAAGGCGCCAAAATGGATGCAGAAACCTTCGGCATGGATGGTTAAACATCATCTCAAGTATCGTCTGCCTGTTGACTATCAGCTTTGTGCACTCTTGCTGGACAAGCAACTAGACAAGTTCGTAGCAGAGGTGCAGAAACATTACAAAGTAACTTCGGGCAAACTGCCTGTTCATTATAAGGAAGCGTTGGTTCTTTATACGCATCGCCGCAGTAATCCAAGTATCGTTTATCACGATAATGTGATGGATACAGACTTTGAGGATTTCCAGCAGATGGATCACAAATATGCTAATGAGACAGAAAAGCAGAATGCTCTTCGGGATACTTATGGAAATACCTACTGGTATTATTATGAGTATGGAAACAAATGAAAGTTTTAATTTAGGAGATTAATATGAAAATACAGATATTCAGAAACTTATGGTTTTTACAGATAGCTTTTCTTCTGTTGGCGCCATTAGGGCTGCAGGCACAGAAGAAGGAGATTTCTGCAGCCAAAGATCTGGTAAAGGCGGGCAAGGATTTGGCGAAAGCCGAATCCAGTATGCGCAAACTCCTGACGGATTCTGCCAACCGGAATAACAAGAAAATTTGGAATATTCTCTTCGATGCTGTGAAGAAGCAGTATGAACAGGGTAATGAGAAACTCTACCTCAAACAGGCGTATGATACAGCCCAACTCTTCAATGCAACCCGACAGCTCTTCGTTATAGCCCAAGGACTTGATTCCGTTGAGATGATTCCTAACAAGAAAGGAAAATGTGAGTATGATTTCCGCAAGTCTCATTCTGAATATTTGAACAGGATACGTCCGAACCTCTATAACGGAGGAACCTGGTTTATCAGGAAGCAGAAATACAAGGAGGCTTATCAGTTCTTTGACCAGTACATAGAGTGCAGTACTGCACCGATGTTCCAATCTTATAAGTATGCCCAGAAAGACAAATATCTTTCTTCGGCAGCTTATTGGGCTGTATATGCCGGATATAAGATGAAAGATACCAAAGCTACGCTTCATCATTCTTATGAGGCGCTGAAAGATACGGCTCATTATAACTATATGTTACAGTATCTGGCAGAGACTTATAAACTGGAGAAGGATACTGCGCGCTATCTCTCGACCTTGAAGGAAGGTTTTGAGCGGGATCCGAAATTCCCGTTCTTCTTCCCGCGTCTGGTAGAGTTCTATTCGCAGGAAAACCTGCTCGATTCTGCGCTCGCCGTGGCAGATAAGGCGCTGGCGATAGCTCCCGACAATGATATCTATCTCTTTACCAAGGGAACCATTCTCCTGAATATGGGTGATTTCAAGCAATGCATCGAAGTGAGCAAAAAGGCACTTGCCGTGAACGATTCTTTGGCTGGTGCTTATTATAATATAGGTTTGGCTTATTTCAATCAGGCGGTTGAAATGGATAAGAATTCGCAGCAATCCCGCAAAACTCATCAGGAGATAGACGGACTTTACAAGAGTGCGATGCCTTATCTGCAGAAGTACAGAACGATGGCGCCTGATATGCAGGACCAGTGGGCTTTGCCGCTATATACCATCTATCTGAACCTGAACATGGGTAAGGAGTTTGATGAGATAGACAAACTGCTCAATCAGAAAAAGAAATAATGCCTCATGATGAGGGATTTATGAAAGCTTCTCTTGAAAAGAAAACTTCTCTTTAATTAAAGAATACTTCTCTTTAGAAATTGATTATTAGAAATTTATGATAGACAGAATTTTAGATAAACTGGGCATTGAGCTCAATGATATGCAGCAGGATTCCATGCAGGCAATCTTGCACGGGAACAAGGATGTGGTGATACTTTCGCCAACTGGTAGTGGCAAGACACTGGCTTATCTTTTGCCTCTTACCCAACTTATAGATGCTACTGATGACGAGGCACAGGCGGTGGTGGTAACTCCTGGTAGAGAACTCGCTTTGCAGTCGGCTAACGTATTGAAGAATATGGGCAGCGGTTTGCGTGCGATGGCTTGCTATGGTGGTCGTGCTACGATGGATGAGCATCGCGTGATGAAACAGGTTCGTCCTCAGATTGTATTTGGAACTCCAGGTCGTCTCAATGATCATCTGGATAAGGGAAATCTTTCTCCATATCACATCAAATACCTGATTATTGATGAGTTTGACAAGTGTCTGGAGATGGGCTTCCAAGACGAAATGAGCCGACTGATCAAGTCATTGCCTGGCTTGCGTCGTCACTTTCTGCTTTCTGCTACCGAAGCAGAGGAAATTCCTCATTTCGTACACATGGGTAGGGTAGAAAAGATAGATTACCGTGTGGATGAAGATCAGGTTCCTGACCGTGTACATATATATAAGGTGGATAGTCCGGTAAAGGATAAACTGGAGAGTCTGTCACTTTTGCTACGCAGTTTAGGCGATCAGAGTACCATTGTATTCCTCAATTACCGTGATAGTGTAGAGCGTACCAACAAATATCTGGTAGAACAAGGTTTTTCTACATCTTTCTTCCATGGTGGATTGGAACAGAAGGAGCGAGAGGCTTCTCTCTATCGTTTCAGCAACGGTAGTGCTAATATCCTGGTGAGTACGGATCTGGCTTCGCGCGGACTTGATATTCCTGATATAGATAATATCATCCATTATCACATGCCGGAGAGCGAAGATGGTTATATCCATCGTGTAGGACGTACGGCAAGATGGGAAGCCCAGGGAAAGGCTTTCTTCCTGTTAGGTCCTGAAGAGCATATTCCGGAATATGTGGATGCAGAGATTGAGAATTATGAGATGCCTGTTGCTGATCAGCTTCCTGCGCCAGCCAAACCTAAGATGGCTACTATATATATAGGTAAAGGCAAAAAGGATAAAATCAGCAAGGGTGACATCTTAGGCTTCCTTTGCAAGAAGGGTGGGCTGCAGTCGGCTGAAATCGGAAAGATTGATGTTAATGACCGTTATGCTTATGCTGCCATTTCCCGAACGAAGTTGCGCAGCGTACTGAATAATGTAAAGGGCGAAAAGATAAAAGGCGTCAAAACGATAGTGGAAGAGGTAAGGTAGTTGACAAACTGCTATTATCTTTTCTCTGTTGCTTGCTAATGTATAATAAATGTAAAAATAGACATAAATATGCAGTTATTATACTAAAATGACTAACAAAATGAAAGAAATCTGCGCAAAACGCTAAAAATGTGCAGAAAAGTTTGGTAGTTTCAAATAAAAAGTGTAATTTCGCAGTCGTAAATACAATCCAAAGGTTTACTATGTATCCTATATGGGTGTATTGTGCACTAATTTTTCCTGCTAACAGGATTATATCGTATAAAACTTAAATAATTATACAAAGATGAAGAAGTACAATTTTAACGCAGGTCCATCAATGCTTCCACGCGAAGTGATTGAGAACACAGCAAAGCAGATTTTGGATTTTAATGGTTCAGGTCTTTCATTGATGGAAATCAGCCACCGTGCTAAGGATTTCCAGCCAGTAGTTGATGAGGCAGTCTCCTTATTCAAGGAGCTTCTTGACATTCCTGAGGGTTATTCCGTAATCTTCCTTGGTGGTGGTGCGTCATTGCAGTTTATGCAGATTCCAGCAAACTTCCTCATCAAGAAGGCTGCCTACATTAATTCTGGCACTTGGGCTAAGAAGGCAATGAAAGAGGCAAAGCATTTTGGTGAGGTCGTGGAGATCGCATCATCGTCCGACGCCAATTTCACTTTCTATCCACAGGTTCCTAACACTGTACCAGCCGATTGTGATTACTTGCATTTGACAAGCAATAATACTATATATGGTACTGAACTCCGTGTTGATCCAGATGTAAACGTACCATTGATTTCTGATATGTCTTCAGATATCATGAGCCGTCCAGTAGATGTTTCTAAGTATACTGCCATCTATGCAGGTGCTCAGAAGAATCTTTCTATGGCAGGTGTTACCGTTATCATCGTAAAGGATGATATGCTCGGCAAGGCTCCTCGCGAGCTTCCTACAATGCTCGATTATCGTACTCACGTTGAGAAGGGCAGTATGTTCAATACTCCTCCTGTTGTTCCTATCTATACCTTGATGGAGAATCTCCGCTGGTTGAAGGCTAATGGTGGTGTTGAGGCAGCTGATAAGCGTGCTCACGAACGTGCTGAAGTTCTTTATGCTGAAATCGACCGCAACAAACTCTTCAAGGGTACAGTGGAAGAGACTTCCCGTTCATTGATGAACATCTGCTTCGTGATGAACGATGAGTACAAGGAGTTGGAGAAGCCATTCCTCGACTTCGCTACAGAGCGTGGCATGGTAGGTATCAAGGGTCACCGCTCAGTGGGTGGTTTCCGTGCCAGTTGCTACAATGCACAGACCATGGAGGGTGTTCAGGCACTCGTCAAGGCCATGCAGGATTTTGAAGCACAACATTAATTTTTGAATTTGTATGAAAGTATTAGTTGCAACAGAAAAGCCATTCGCAGCGGCTGCTGTGGAAGGCATTAAGAAAGAAATAGAGGGAGCAGGCAACGAATTGGTGCTGCTCGAAAAATATACAGAGAAGGCTCAGCTTCTCGATGCAGTGAAGGATGTGGACGCGATGATTATCCGCTCTGACAAGGCTGATGCTGAGGTGCTCGATGCAGCAAAGAACCTGAAGATTATCGTTCGTGCCGGTGCGGGTTATGATAACATCGACCTTGCTGCTGCTACTGCTCATAATGTAGTGGCTGAGAATACTCCTGGTCAGAACTCTAACGCAGTAGCTGAGTTGGTATTCGGCTTGTTGGTCTTTACTGTACGTAATTTCTACAACGGCAAGGCTGGCAGCGAGTTGAAGGGTAAGAAACTGGGTATTCTTGCTTTTGGTAATGTAGGTCGAAATGTGGCTCGCATCGCCAAGGGATTTGGTATGGAAGTAGCTGCTTACGATGCATTCTGCCCAGCTGATGTTATCGAGGCTGCCGGTGTGCATGCTGTAAAGTCACAGGATGAGTTGTTCCAGACTTGTGATATCGTTTCTCTTCATATCCCTGCTACTCCAGAGACTATCAAGAGCATCGACTACAAGACTGTAAACCAGTTGCCTAAGGGCGCCATCCTCATCAATACAGCGCGTAAGGAGGTTATCAATGAGCCTGAGCTCCTGAAACTTCTTGCTGAGCGTGAGGACTTGAAGTTCATCACTGATATCAAGCCTGATGCTGATGCAGACTTTGCCAAGTTCGAGGGTCGATACTTCTCAACTCCTAAGAAAATGGGTGCACAGACTGCAGAAGCAAATATCAATGCCGGTATTGCTGCAGCTAAGCAGATTAATGCGTTCTTTAAGGATGGATGCACTAAATTCCAGGTAAATAAGTAATTATTCTCCCCATACATATAGCTCATGAAGGGTGCTTTTTCACAGAAGCACTCTTGATGGGCTTTTCATGTTTTTATTAAACTAGTCAATTTAAACGAAATATTATGGCAATAGTAAAACCTTTTAAGGGAGTAAGACCTCCTAAAAATCTCGTTGAGCAAGTTGAGTCTCGTCCTTACGATGTTCTCAATTCTGAGGAAGCACGTGCCGAGGCAGGCGATAACGAGAAGAGCCTTTATCATATTATTAAACCTGAAATCAATTTCGAACCTGGTACTTCTGAGTACGATCCACGAGTGTATGAAAGCGCTGCAGAGAACTTCAGAAAGTTCCAGGAGAATGGCTGGTTAAAACAGGATGATAAGGAACAGTATTATATCTATGCACAGACTATGAATGGTAAGACTCAGTATGGTCTTGTTGTAGGTGCGTATGTAAACGACTATATGACGGGTGTCATCAAGAAACATGAGTTAACACGCCGCGATAAGGAAGAAGACCGTATGAAGCATGTTCGTGTATGCAATGCCAATATCGAACCAGTATTCTTCGCTTATCCTGATAATGAGGTGCTTAACGGACTTCTGATGCGTTATGCAGCAACAACACCGGAATATGATTTCATTGCTCCAATTGATGGTTTCCGTCATCAGTTCTGGGTTGTAAGCGATGATCAGGATATTGCCACAATTACAGCGGAATTTGCCAAGATGCCTAGCCTTTATATTGCTGACGGCCATCACCGTTCTGCTGCAGCAGCTCTGGTAGGTGCAGAAAAAGCTAAGCAGAATCCTAATCATACAGGTAAGGAGGAATATAACTACTTTATGGCAGTTTGTTTCCAGGCAAGTCAGCTTACCATTCTCGATTATAACCGAGTTGTGAAGGATTTGAATGGCCTGACTTCTGATCAGTTCCTCGATGCTTTGACAAAGAACTTCGAAGTGATAGATATTAATGCAATCAATGTGAATGTATCTGGTGATGAAGAGGGCATACCTTGCTATGAAAAGATGGCTATTGATGATGCTATCAGCCAGTTTGGCTTGGATATTCTGAAACCAGCTGCTCTCCATTCTTTCCTCCTCTATCTGGACGGTAAATGGTACGGTTTGTTTGCCAAGCCGGGAACCTATGATGATGCTGATCCAATCGGCGTGCTTGATGTGGATATTTCATCTCGCCTGATTCTTGATGAAATTCTAGGTATCAAGGATTTGCGTTCTGATAAGCGCATCGATTTTGTGGGCGGTCTTCGCGGTCTCGGTGAGTTGAAACGTCGTGTGGATAGCGGTGAGATGAAGATGGCACTTGCTTTGCATCCGGTTTCTATGCAGCAGATTATGGATATCGCTGACAGTGGTAAGATTATGCCACCTAAGGCAACTTGGTTTGAACCTAAGTTGCGTAGCGGTTTGATTATTCACAAGTTGGATTAATGATAGACGAATTTAAGACAATATCAGATACGATAGGCGAGGGATATTACACCGAGAAAAGGAGTAAGTTTCTCGCCTTTGCTCACCATGTTACAACTGTTGACGAGGTGAAGGAAATTGTTGCCGGGTACCGTAAGAAATATTACGATGCCCGACATTGTTGTTATGCATATATGCTAGGTCCTGAACGGACAGAGTTCCGTGCCAATGATGATGGCGAACCTTCTTCTACGGCAGGAAAACCAATCCTCGGTCAAATCACGAAATCAGAATTGACGGATATTTTAATTGTCGTCATCCGATATTTCGGAGGAGTGAAATTGGGAACCAGCGGACTCATTGTTGCTTATCGTGAAGCTGCCATTGATGCTTTGGCTCATTGTGAGGAGGTTACGCAACAGATAGAGGAAATAGTAACCTATGATTTTACTTATCCGATGATGAATGATGTGATGAGGATAGTCAAAGATATGAATCCGCGTATCCTGGATCAGACTTTCGATAATACTTGCAGTATTAAACTTTCTATCAGAAAGAGCGAGGCTGAGCAGTTACGTTCCCGTCTGAAAAAGCTGTCGTTTGAATAGCAGATAACTGACAGATGAATAACTGCTGGGTAAATAAAAAGAGGGTGTGTTATAAGCTAGGATAACATATCAGTAATATTCCAACAAAAAGAGGGTGAATCATTAATTTATGATACACCCTCTTTTTGATGGTTATTTCTTTTGAATTTATCCCTTTTCTTCCAATTCCTTCTGCAATCGGATGATTTCATCGCGATATTGGGCAGCTTGCATGAAGTCGAGATCTTTGGCAGCTTGTTTCATCAATGCCGTAGTATTGGCAATGCTCTTCTCCAATTCTTCCTTGCTCATACTGCGAACAATAGGGTCGGCAACGAAGGCTGCACTTTCCGGTTCCACGTAAACGCGAGGCTTGGAACCCTCGGCTCCCATCGGAACAATCTTTGCTCCTTCTTCCTTGCTAGTAGGCAGAGCTGAGGTTATTGCCTTCACAATCTGTTTTGGAGTAATGCCATGGTCGGCATTGTATTTCAACTGGATGCTTCGGCGGCGGGCAGTTTCATCTATCGTTTTCTGCATGCTGTCTGTGATGTTGTCTGCATACATGATTACCTTGCCGTTCACATTTCGGGCTGCACGGCCTGCCGTCTGGGTCAGAGAACGGTGACTGCGCAGGAAACCTTCCTTGTCTGCATCGAGAATAGCTACGAGCGAAACTTCCGGCAAGTCGAGTCCTTCTCGTAACAGGTTGACACCCACCAGTACATCGTATACTCCTGCACGGAGATCGTTCATGATCTTTACTCGGTCTAAGGTTGCCACATCACTGTGGATATAGGCAGCCTTTACGTTGTGATTGAGCAGGAACTCAGTGAGTTCTTCTGCCATGCGCTTTGTAAGAGTCGTAATCAGAACTCGCTCGTTGCGGTGTGTTCTTGTTAATATTTCGTCCAGAAGATCATCTATCTGATTCTCACTTGGACGGACTTCGATTTCCGGGTCCAGGAGTCCTGTAGGACGAATCAACTGTTCTACAACCACGCCTTCGGCTTCTCTCAATTCATAGTCTGCCGGAGTTGCACTTACGTAGATGGCCTGCGGAATGAGATCGTGAAATTCCTCGAATTTCAGCGGACGGTTATCGAAGGCTGCAGGCAAGCGGAAACCATATTCTACCAGGTTCTTCTTTCGTGCCCGGTCGCCTCCATACATGGCGCCAATCTGCGGGATGCTCACATGGCTCTCGTCAACCACAAGCAGGAAATCTTTAGGGAAGAAATCGAGCAGGCAATATGGGCGTTCGCCTTCGTGTCTGCCATCAAAATAGCGGGAATAGTTCTCGATGCCCGAACAGTGGCCCAATTCCTTGATCATTTCCATATCATATTCTACGCGTTCCTTGATGCGCTGTGCCTTGATTCCATCTCCAATACTCTTGAAGAATTCTACCTGTTTAACCAGGTCGTCCTGAATTCTGCGAATAGCACTTTCCTGCTGTTCTTTTGTTGTTACGAAAAGGTTGGCTGGATAAATCTCGTAATCTTCGAACGAGGCAAGGCGGTGATAAGTGAGCGAATCCACTTCTTCGATACTGTCAATCTCATCGTCCCACCATGTTACGCGCAAAACATGATCGCTGTAAGCCATAAAGATGTCAACCGTTTCGCCTTTCACGCGAAAGTTGCCACGTTGCAGTTCTATGTCATTTCTAACGTAAAGTGCATCAACGAGTTTCCTCAGAAATTCATTTCTGTCGAGTCGCTGCCCGCGATGAATCTTGATGATGTTCTCCTGCATCGCCACAGGTCCGCCCATACCATAGATGCACGATACGGATGAGACAACGATGACATCCTTTCTGCCCGAGAGAAGGGCAGAAACAGCACCGAGTCGCAACTTGTCTATTTCATCATTGATGGCGAGGTCTTTTTCTATATATGTATCAGTCGTTGGCAGATAAGCTTCCGGCTGATAATAGTCGTAGTATGAAACATAATATTCTACAGCGTTCTCAGGGAAGAAACCCTTCATCTCCTGATACAGTTGGGCGGCAAGAGTCTTGTTGTGGCTCAAGATGAGCGTAGGCTTCCCCACGTTGGCAATCACGTTTGCCACCGTAAAGGTTTTACCCGAGCCGGTTACACCCAACAACACCTGTGCAGGGTCTCCTTCAAGCACCCCCTCTGTGAGTTGCCTGATGGCTTGCGGCTGGTCGCCAGTCGGCTTATATTTCGATGTAATCTTAAAATCCATTTTCTTCCTGATTTCTTCTCAAAAGTTCTGTTTCAAGGTGCAAAATTACAAAAAAAACGCCATTAATCGTTATAAAGATTAATTTTTTACGAAAAAATGTATCTTTTCTTTTGATAATAAGTAAATTATGAGTAACTTTGCAGTTCAAAATGAGAATTATGAAAAAATTGACTCTTATTGCATCGTGTGTTGCATTGCTCTTGTCGAGCTGTGCCCACGAATATAACCAGGTATTGAAATCAGGCGATTATACTTATAAGTATGAGTACGCCAAGCAGAGCTATGCCCAGGGCAAGTATTCCCGTGCCATTCCTCTTTTGCAGGAACTGGTAACGATGAAGAAAGGTTCTACCGAGGGTGAGGAATGTTTGTACATGCTGGCTATGGCCGAGTATGGTATGAAGGATTATGAGACTGCTGCAGAGTATTTCAAGAAGTATTACTCTTCTTATCCTAAAGGTAAGTTTGCTGAAAATGCAAAGTACTTTGTGGGAGAGAGTCTGTATCAGAATGCTCCAGAGCCTCGTCTTGACCAGAGTACCACGATTACAGCCATCGCAGCCTTCCAGGAGTTTCTGGATCTTTATCCGGATGCCCGACTCAAGCAGCAGGCTACAAACCGCCTTTTTGCTCTTCAGGACCTCTTGGTTGAGAAGGAGTATAAGAGTGCCAAGCTGTATTTTGATATGGGCACCTATTTCGGCAACTGTACCAGCGGAGGCAACAATTATGAGGCTTGTATCGTAACTGCACAGAATGCGCTTAAGGATTATCCTTACAGCAACCGACGTGAGGAGTTTGCATCGCTCATCATGAAAGGTAAATACGAACTGGCAAAGATGAGTGTCGAGAAAAAGCAGCTGGAGCGCTATCAGGATGCTGAGGATGAGTGTTATGGCTTTATCAACGAATATCCTGATTCAAAGGACCGCGCACTTGCCGAGAAGTATATCGAGAAGTGCAAGCAGTACGAGAAAGAGCATCCGGAGACTGCTCTCGACCAGCTTGGCAATAATGCCAATTAAAAAAAAGCATATATATAATAAGGTAAAAACAATATAATAATAATAGTACTATAATTATGGATTTCAAAAAATCAAAGGCACCAGTAAACACAGTAACTCGCAACATTATGGATCTCTGCGATGATACCCATAATATCTACGAGAGCGTAGCTATCATTGCAAAGCGCGCTAATCAGATTTCTATCGAAATCAAGCAGGAGTTGAGCAAGAAACTTCAGGAGTTTGCTTCTTATAACGATTCTTTGGAGGAAGTTTTTGAGAACCGCGAACAGATTGAAATCTCTCGCTACTACGAGAAGTTGCCAAAGCCAACTTTGCTCGCTACAGAAGAGTTTATTGAGAACAATATTTATTGGCGCGATCCTACCAAGACATCTGCACCAATGGTTCACGAGAGCGAAATTTAATATTCCAGAGCTATATGATACAGCGTAAACAGACATTATTTCTGCTCTTTGCTGTCATCGCCATTGCTATCTGTCTTTTCCTTCCTATCGCCAGCATCGCAGCTAAGACGATGGGAGGAGACACTATGGTTTATAACCTCGGAGTGGTAGGGGAGGCAGGAATGCAGATTTCAACTACTTGCGTTCCTCTGTTCCTTTTGCTCGCCGTTTCAGCCATCATAGCATTGGTAAACATCTTTTTGTACAAGAATCTGAAGCTTCAGAAATCACTCTGTTCTCTGGCCATGCTTTTTGCAGGTTTATGGTATGTAGATTATATCGTGATGTTCATGGGCTTGATTCCTGTTCCTGAAGCAGAAGGAACGATGAAGTTTCAGTTTGCCGCTTGCCTTCCTTTGGTAGCAATCATATTCGAATGGATGGCAATGAAAGGTGTGAACGATGACATCAAACTCTTGAGAGCAGCAGACCGAATCAGATAAAAAATGCTAAAAAAGCATTTGAATATCGATAAAAGTTTGCTCAATTCAAATAAAAGTAGTAATTTTGCACCCGCTGTCACGAGATGGCAGCACAAAATTCAAACCTCATTATAAATTAAATTAAAATTAAGATTTAAAAATGGCAACAAAAATCAGATTGCAGCGCGGCGGTCGTAAGAGCTATGCTTTCTACAGCATCGTAATCGCTGACGTTAGAGCACCACGTGATGGTAAATTTACTGAGAAGATTGGTACTTTCAACCCTAACACCAATCCAGCTACTGTAGATTTGAATTTCGAGCGCGCACTCTACTGGGTAGAGACTGGTGCACAGCCAACAGACACAGTTCGCAACATCCTCAAGGGCGAGGGCGTTTACTTGATGAAGCACCTCAAGGGTGGCGTTAAGAAGGGCGCATTCGACGATGCTGAGGCTCAGAAGCGTTTCGACGCTTGGAAGAATAGCAAGGACGCTAAGATTTCTGCTGTTCGCGAGGGCGATGCTAAGGCAAAGAAGGAAGCTGCTGCTAAGGAGCTCGAGGCTGAGAAGAAGATGAACGAGGCAATCGCTAAGAAGGTAGCTGATAAGAAGGCTGCTGCAGCTGCTGCTGAGGCAGAGGCTAAGGCTGCTGAGGAAGCTCCTGCAGAGGAGGCTCCAGCTGAGGCTTAATCTTCAACAGAATCTTCTTTTGAGATTTTAAAGTATAAAGGTTGAATTTCTCTTTCGGGAAATCCAACCTTTTTTTTGTTTCTTTTGATTATGGGTGATAAAAAGGAAAACAGTTATTCGCATATTCTGAAATATACAGGATTGTTTGGCAGTGTGCAAGGATTGGGAATTCTTGTAGGAGTTTTGCGCAATAAATTTACGGCGCTCTTCCTCGGACCTTCTGGAATGGGACTGCTGTCTCTTTTCAGCTCAACGATTTCTGTTCTCAGTTCTGCGTGTAATTTCGGCATTCCTACAAGTGGTGTTAAATTTATTTCTGAAAAGGAACATGCTGCAGATGAATCGCAGTCCGAAAAGGCTGATATCGCCGGGGCGGTTCTTCTTGTCCGCACCTATAGTCTGCTTGCTGCATTTTTCGGAGCCATCGTCTGTGTTCTTCTGGGGCCGTTACTCAATGGGTTTACTTTTTCCTGGGGCAATCATACGCTACATTTCATTCTCCTGGCACCAACCATTTTCTTCACGATTCTGGCTGGAGGTGAAACTGCCATTCTGAAAGCTACCGGACAGTTGCGTGCGTTGGCGATGCAGGCAAGTTTTCTGGCTATTCTTCTGCTTTTGGTTTCGGTTCCGGTTTATTGGATATTTGGTGAGAGAGGTATTCTGCCCGTTCTGTTCATTTTGGCATTTATGCAATGGGCTCTGAATTTTCGATATTCCCGACGAGTTGTACGGTGGGGCGTAAATATGCGAAAAATGACGCTAGTTGCAGGTTTCCCACTTTTGCGACTTGGCGGGGCATTTGTACTTTCGGGTTTGATGAATAGCGGATGCGAATTTCTGATTCGTGCCTTTTTGAACCAACAAGGCGATCTGGAAGTTGTCGGACTTTTCAATGCCGGTATAACGATTGTCTTTGTTTATGCGGGAATGGTGTTCTCGGTCATGGATCAGGATTTTTATCCCCGTCTCTCCGGCATTTCGGGTTCCAGAAAAAACGAGGAGTCTGTAAAAGAACGCAATCTCTGTGTGAACCGCCAGCTTGAGATGAATGTCCTGTTGCTGGGGCCTATCGTTGCAGCTATCATTTTAGGTCTGCCTCTCATTATTCCGATATTATACAATGCCCAGTTTATGGGGATGCTCCAGATGACTCAGCTTGCTGCTGTTGCCATGTTGTTCAAGGCGGTTTATCTTCCAATAGAATATCTCCCGCTGTCAAGGGGAGATTCCAGACTTTTTCTCATTCAGGAAAGTTTTTGTGTTATCTTGCTGATAATCTGTGAAATAGCTGGTTATCAGTTAGATGGATTGAGAGGAGTAGGGGGAGGCATTGCTGTGGCTTATGCCATAGAGACCATTGCCGTCTTGATTTTCAGCAGAGCCGTTTATGGTTATCGTTTATCCGCTCTTGGTTTCAGATTCTGTATCTTTCAACTTCTGATTCTGCTTTTAATGTTGTTCCTGGTTTTCATGATCAGTTATCGTGATTGGTTTTACTGGCTGATTGGCGTTATCATTGTACTCATGAGCACATCGTTTAGTTTTAGGAAAATTAGAAAACTGGTTAGATAAGAATAGAGATACTGTAGGATAAATTATTTTCTCCGAAAGATAGAAGAATATCTCCGAAAGATAAAAAAATATCTCCGAGAGATATTTTTTTATTCCAGTAAGATATAAGATTATTCCAGTAGGATAAATAAAGAAAAAGCCTTGAGAATCAGTTGATTCTCAAGGCTTTTATATGGTATGCTCGGCATGAGCTTATTCTAATGGGTGCAAGTCCCTAACAAGCCCTA
>NZ_VZBE01000088.1:0-71482 GCF_009494835.1 Segatella copri | reverse complement strand
TCAAGTGGCTCAGTTAACTTACTCAAGTGGCTCAATCAGCTTACTCAAGTGGCTCTGTCAGATTACTCAAGTGGCTCAATCAGCGAGTCCAGCCGTCTGAGTAAGCGAATCCAGCCGTCTGCGTAACCCAGTTCAGCCATATCCTTAACCCGACGCAGCCGCTTCAGTTGGTAAACGGAAGTACATCGTTTGTTTACCTCATTTGGGTGGGCAATGACTATCAGGGCAATTTAGTCTTTCAGAGGGTACCATGAGGGCCAATAATAGGTACCATAAGGGCCAATCATGTGTTTTCTGATATGCCCGAATGACTATCTTGGCAAATCTTAAAAATGCAAGACCTTGAATATCAGACAGTTAAATGCTATTTTTTCTTTCCTATACTATACCAAGTATATTATATATATACATTTACATCAATTACACTATACGTAATACGGGAAGAAAAAGATTTTTTTTTCGACAAATCAGCCATTAAAATGCATTTTTTCTCTTCAAAAAATTGCATAAGTCTGAAATAAATATTACTTTTGCAACATAAAAAATATAAAGCTTATGAATTATCCCCAACGTATGTACAGCAAGACCGAGCTCGGTCTGCTCTACTTTCCCGACACAACCGACGGGGCGACAGCGCGCCGTCATATCATGGACTGGATCAAGCGTTGCGAGCCCCTCTGGAACGAGCTGCAGCGCCTAGGCTACCAGAATCGTAGCCAGTATTTCCCTCCCCGCCAGGTATCCACCATCTTCGAATATCTGGGCGAGCCGGGGGCGGAATAGGGAATGTTGAATGTTGAATGTTGAGTGTTGAATGTTGAGTGTTGAATGTTGAGTGTTGAATGTTGGATGTTAAATAAAAAAACTCCTGAAGTTTGTTTCAAACAACTTCAGGAGTTTGATTATTATGTATTGATAGTTTGTTTACCATTTAAAGAGGTGAGGAACAAATTCCTTGAAGCAGCGGCGCCAGGTGAGCCACTCATGATGAGTGCCTGGTGATACATAAACATCGAGCTTGATGCCCAGCTCCTTCAACTGCTGTGCCATCTTCTCGGTACCGAAGTTCTCTTCCGAACCGCAGCCCATAAACATATAATGAATG
Source organism: Segatella copri (assembly GCF_009494835.1). Taxonomy (GTDB): domain Bacteria; phylum Bacteroidota; class Bacteroidia; order Bacteroidales; family Bacteroidaceae; genus Prevotella; species Prevotella copri_F. The sequence continues at coordinate 70,377 of NZ_VZBE01000088.1, read as the reverse complement.
TTCTTGTTGTATTTCTCTGCATCGGCAAAAACTCCATTGAAACAGGTCTTTACATCTACGCCAAAGAGTGCACCGCTAAAGGTGCCAAGGGCAGAGAACTTGTCCATGTGAGGCAATACCGTGTTGAATGTCTGGCAACCGCCCCATGACAATCCTGCCATCGCACGATGCTCGCGGTCGGTATAAGTGCGGAATGTCTTATCAACCATCGGAATCAGATCCTTGATAATCACATCATAGAAAGAAGCTCCATAGTGGCTGCGCTCTTCATCTACATTCTTGCCTGGACGGGCAACGAAAGGCTTCTTTACATCGCCACTCTCCATGACCACAATCATAGGCTCAGCCTTGCCTTCTGCTATCAGGTTGTCCATGATGTGCTGCATCATTCCCTGCTTGCTCCAGCCCGTTTCGTCTTCGCCCATGCCATGCTGCAGATAGAGCACAGGATAGCGCTTGGTGGTGTTGGTTTCATATTCGGCAGGGGTGTAAACCATGGCGCGGCGGAACTGCTTCTGGGAGGCTGCATAGTAAGATACTGAGCGAACCTGACCGTGGGCTACGCCCTGCTGAGGACGATAGTAGTTGCCTTCTGCTCCTTCTGGTACTTCCAGACCGCCTGCTTCACGGCAGCAGCCGAAGTAGGTTTCGCTGGCAGGGTCAACAACCTGCACGCCATCTACATTCAGAAAATAGTAGTGGAATCCTACTACCAGCGGATCGCTCACGCCGTACCAGTCGCCATCCAAATCCTTTTTCATCTCATATTGCTTGCCGCAGATGTCGAAGATTACTTTCTTTGCCTCAGGAGCATGGAGCTTTACATAAGCTCTGCGGTCCTTATCTACACGCGGATAGTTGCTGTCTGGAATGATTCCCTGCAGGGCGAGCATCATGTTTGCATAGCGCTTGCCCATGGTGCGGTAGCTTTCTGCAATGAAATGTAGACCGTCGCCACGCTGTGGACAGCCCTTTGAAGAAATGACGTGGGCTGTAGGAATGGTCTTGGCAATATCATCAACGATGGCGATATGTGCCCAGCATTTTCCGCCCATATCCTTCTGTACGGTTTCGCCTACGAGCAGAGGTACGTCTTCTGCCTTCAGATTCAAATCCTTCAAGATGTCGTTATATACAGTCTTTACCCGGTTAGGCCAGTTGGCATCTCCGTTGTTGGTTTCGCCCTGATGCAGGAGGATGCCCTTGATAACACCCTGCTTCTTGGCTATTTTTGCCAGTTCTATCAGTCGGGCGTATGGATTTCCGTTATACTGGGATGCAAAATTCTTCATCCAGTCGGGTTGTTTCTTGAGATAAGCCTTATAGGTACGCTTATCGAAGAGGTCGATGCTGGCTCCGCCCACGGCCACGGTGATGGTTCCCACCTTGATGCTGTCTGGCAGGTTATCCACCATCTTTTTTCCGAAATAGTCAACAGGAGTCAGTCCTGTAGAGGGTCTTGCCTGTGGCGGCACGGCGGTGTGCCATTGTCCCTTCTTCCATCCCGCCTTTTCATCATCCACGGCATACATAGCCTGGAATCTCGGGTTCACGCCCGTTCGGTCGATGTCTTCGATAGCCGCATTTCCTTCCATGTTCGACTGTCCGAAGCAGAGATAAATCTGAAAATTAGGATCAGGCTTTTCCTGAACCTTACTGCCCGTTTTCTGTGCCATCATAGGTAGGCACGCCATCGCGAGCATCGATGCTAAGATTGATAATCTATTCATAGTTTATATTTAATTAAATTATTAGATTGATTTTCATCTTCTGTTCTGTTTGCAAAGTTATGAAAAGATTTCCATACGTGCTTTGTCTCATATATCAATAACTTTTCCCTTTGTTATATAATAAGGTGATTCTTTTGTCTCAGGTTTCAGAATATGTTTCATTTTGTTTCTTTTGGGGTAGATGTTGTTTGTGATAAAGTATTTGTTACTTGAGATAAAATGCGTTTTAATGTTTTTATCTATTTTTGCGACGTGTTTCAGCATCCTTAATGAAATTTTAGAGAATTTAGGATGTATATATAATAATGTAATATTAAACAACTGACTAGTAAAGTAAAACTATTAATCTATTTTTAAGATGAAGAATTTAAAAATGATTGAAAAGCCGTTTGTTTTGCTATTCCTGCTCTGTTTGCTTCCTTTGGGAGTTTCGGCTCAGAGCATAGTGAAAGGTATAGTGACTGATCCAAGTGGAGAACCTGTGATTGGTGCTACTGTTAAAGTAGAAGGTAGCAAACTGGGTGTTGTTACCGACTTGGATGGTAAGTTTAGCGTTGATGCTGCTCCTGATGCAACATTGACTATTACCTATGTGGGTATGGAGCCTAAGACCGTGAAAGCTGAGGCTGGTAAAACCCTTTCCATTACCTTGAAGGATGATTCTAAAGTTCTTAATGATGTCGTTGTCATCGGTTATGGCGTTCAGAAGAAGAGCGACCTGACTGGTGCAGTTGCATCTATCAAGAGCGATGACATCAAGGGTTTGTCTGCTACCGATGCCGGTGCTGCCCTCCAGGGTAAGGCTGCCGGTGTGCAGATTATCAACTCGGGTGGTCCGGGTGAGGCTGCCGATATCCGTATCCGTGGTTATTCTTCCAATAGTGGTAATATCGGTCCGTTGCTCATTGTCGATGGTCTGAAGGTGGATAATATCCAGTACCTGGATCCATCTATGATTGAGAGCATGGAGGTATTGAAGGATGCCGCTTCTGCTGCCATCTATGGTGCGCAGGCTGGTAATGGTGTCGTTATCATCACAACCAAGACGGGTGCTGCCAATGGCGGTAAGGCTCAGATTTCTTACAGCAGCAAGTTCACCATCCAGTCGTTGGGAAAGAGGGCTGATATCTTTGATGCTCCTGAGTATATTGAGTATCACAAGTATTTGGGCGACTTGAACGATGATCTTCTGAAGAAGAACAATTATAATGGTCAGAACACCAACTGGTATGACGAGGTATTTGAGAATTCCTTGGCTCACCAGCATAGTCTCACCGTGCAGGCAAGCAATGGCAAGGGCCGTTTCCTCGCCAGCTTGAATATCCTGAACAATGATGGTATCGTTAAAGGTAGTAAGGATACTTATAAGCGTTTCACTGGTCAGATCAATGCCGATTATGATGTTTACAAGTGGTTGAACATTACTACCAATACATCTTTTGAAAAGTGGAAGACCAAAGGTGTAACTAAAGGTTATGGTTCATTGCTGAACTCTGTGGTTTCTATCGATCCTTTGACTCCAGCTTATATCAGTAATGTGGAGGATTTGGCTCCTGGCATGAAGGCACAGGTAGAAGCCGGTGGCCCAGTTCCAAGAGATCCAAGCCATAACAATGACTACTATGGTACTTCTAAATATGTAGAAGATGCTACTGGTAACCCTCTCTATCAGCGCGACCGTCATGATACATGGAATTCTGGTATCAATGTACGTGGTACCGTTGCTGCCAATATCAAGCCATTCAAGGGCTTTACATTTACTTCTCGCTTAGGTTATCGTATCACTCAGAGTAACTATCATAACTACGAGACTCCATATTGGTTAACATCTATGGCACATAGTGAAAACTATACCATTGAAGCGAATACCAATAATGGTTTGTACTATCAGTGGGAGAACTTTGCCAACTATTTGACAACAATCGGCAAGCACACTATTGGTGCCATGGCAGGTATGTCGTTTACCAAGAATCATTGGGATAACAGTTCCATCAGTTCTACAGGAGGTAACATACTCACATCTTATGAGCCAAACTTCCATTACATCAACTACTTGTTGGCTGATGCAACCAAGAATGTAGGTAACGCTCCTTTAGATGCAACAGAGTTATCTTACTTTGGCCGTGTATCTTACAGCTATGACAACCGTTACTTCATGCAGGTTAACTTCCGTCGTGATGCTTTCGATACATCAAAACTTTCAAAGAAGGCACGTTGGGGTAACTTCCCATCAGTTTCAGCAGGATGGGCTATCAGCAATGAGAAGTTCTTCAAGGACAATATAAGCCGTGATGCCATTTCTTTCTTGAAACTTCGTGGTTCTTGGGGTCAGAATGGTAACGTCAATATCTTGAGCGATTATCGTTATGCTTCTACCATAGCTCTTAATCAGAGTTTCTATCAGTATAATCCTTCTATCGGAGATGGTAAGCTGACTTTAGGTTCTAAGCCTTCTGGACTTGCTAACCCAGATTTGAAGTGGGAAACTTCAGAGCAGGTTGACCTTGGACTTGATGCGCGATTCCTTAACGACCGTTTGACTTTGGGCTTAGACTGGTATCGTAAGACAACCAAGGACCTCTTGATTGAAATCACTCCTATTCCAGAGATTGGTGTAAACACGAGAGTTGTTAATACAGGTAAGGTACTTAACTCTGGTCTTGATTTCGAGTTGGGTTGGAGAGATCACATCAAGGACTTTAAGTATAGTGTGACCGTAAATGGTTCAACTCTGAAGAATGAGGTGAAGGAGGTTTCTAACCTTGTAAGCCGTTTGACCGAAGTAGGTATCGATGGATTCAATAACCAGCTTAAGCCTACATTCGAGGCTGGCCATCAGGTATGGTATTTCCGTGGTTACAAGTATGCAGGTGTAGCCGAAGATGGTAGCGCTCTCTATTATAATAAGAATGGCGAAACAACTTCAGCTCCAACCGATGAAGATAAGCAGGATTTGGGCTCAGGTATTCCTAAGTTTACTTATGGTATTACTCTTAATGCAGAATATAAGGGCTTTGACCTCACCGTATTTGGAACAGGCTCTGCTGGCAACAAGATTTACAACTTGATGGTTTCTGCAGACCGTCCGTTGATCAATGGAATTGATACCTACTGGAAGGATTCTTGGAGAGCAGACCGCACCAATGCTAAATATCCTGATATGAAAAAGGTTGCTACAGACTGGAAGTTCTTCAGTTCTGATGCAGCTGTGTTCAGTGGCTCGTATTTCAAGATCAAGCAGATTCAGTTGGGTTATACATTGCCAAAGGCTATCTCTAGCGTGGCAGGTATCAGCAATCTTCGTGTATATTGCTCACTGGATGATTTCTTTACCATCACCAAGTATCCTGGTGCTGATCCGGAGACTGCTTCTATCAACAGTGGTGCTTCTCGTGGTTTTGATAATGGTACTTATCCAACTTCCAAGAAGGTGGTATTTGGTATCAATGTAACATTCTAACCTTTAATATTCAAAAACAATGAAGAAAATATTATTTTCAACAATATTGGCTCTTGCTGCTACAGGAACAATGACGCTCACTACATCTTGTGAGGATCAGCTTGACATTGAGCAGAAGGGTGTAATACTTACCGAGAACTTCTATAAGACCGATGCTGATGCAGAGGCAGCCCTCGTTGCTGCATACGAAGGCTTTATGTGTAATGTGGTGGGACGTAACCACGATGGTGGTGGCCCAAGTATTTATACTCCATTGAAACTGATACTCAATGAGTGTGGAGACGATGTGTTGGCAGCAGGTGCCAACTCTGGTGATAATACGTTTGGTATCATGCTCAATCAGTTCTATTATGATGCTGAGGCTGAAGTGCCAAAGCATATGTACACAGGCCTCTATCACTCTGTATATACCTGTAACCTTGTACTCGATCACTTTGCCAAGGGTACTACCGCTGTGCAGAAACGTTGCGCCGCAGAGGCTCGTGTGCTTCGTGCTTATGATTATTTTCTGTTGGCTAATCTTTGGGGTACTCCACCATTGGTAACTAAAGCTCTGGATCCTTCTGCACAGCCTTTTAATTGTGATAAGGATCCTGAGCATCCTATGAATCACCAACAGTTGATAGAGTGGATTGCGCAGGAATGTGAGAATGCTGCCAACGATTTGGATGAGCGTAAAAGTAAGGATGACAAGGATGGAGCAGTGAAGGTAACCAAGGGCTTTGCATATGCTCTTGCCGGAAAGGCTTACCTTTTCGCCGGTAAATATGAAGAGGCTAAAATTGCCCTTAAAAAGGTTATAGACTCGGAAAAGTATGATCTTGTTCCTGGTGAGCAATATGCCGACAACTTCCATATCGAGGGTGATGCCAACGAGGAGAAGGTATTTGAAGTCAACTTCGAGTATAATACAGGTAAGACCAATTGGGGTGGTATGATTCAGCGTTCTAGCTGGATGGAGACCAACTATTGGGATTGGCGTGCTGATCACTTTGTTGTTTCTCCTAACAAGGTTTATTGTGGCGGCGTTGATGGCTGGGGTGGCCTTGGCGTGCCTCAGTGGTTTGGTGACGAGTTCTATAAAAATGATGGTGATCACTCTTATCGCTTGAAGGCTACTTTAAAGCATATTGATGATGCGGTTTATCATATGCCTTACGGCAAGGATGAAATCGATAAAATGACTGACGAGCAGAAGAAAACCAGTGACAAGATTGGCATCAATGACCCTGTTCAGGGACTCTACGGCAACTCTACCTGGTTGGCGTTCAAGCAAATAATGAGAGCTCCTGATACTCAAGGCAAGAAATATGGTGATAACATTCGCTTGAATAATTATCTTGTCATGCGTTACGCTGAGGTTTTGCTCAATTATGCAGAGGCTTGTATTCAGACAGGCGATCTGGATGAAGCTAAGATATATATCAATAAGATTCAGGAGCGCGCCGGTTCAAAGACAGTCAGTGAAACTGTTGATATGGATGTGTTGAAGAAAGAAAAGTCATATGAACTTTGGCTTGAAGGCTGTCGTTGGTTCGATATCATGCGATGGAATGATACAAAGGCCAAGGAGCGTTTGACTAAGGCTGGTACAGTCGTGCCACATTTGTTTGATAAGGTTTTCAGAGCTCCAAAGGCAGACGACCAGGATGTAACTTGGGAGCATGGATCAGAAGCAAACAGCCGTTTCTATACGACCAACACTCCTGAGACTAATTTCAAGGTAGGTTTCAAGGAGGGCAAGCATGAGTTCTTCCCTTATCCACAGACCGTGTTGGATAAGAACCCTAACCTGAAGCAGAATCCTGGTTGGTAATCATGAAGTTGTTTTGTTAATATAGTGTTTTTAGTTTAAAGAACTATAGATTGTTTGACAATTAGGGGGCGTTTTGAAAAAAGCACCCCCTTTTTTTCTTCTTTAAAGGAATTTACGTATGAAAACATGGATGTGTGCCTTGATGCTGGCGTTATCGACAGGAGCTTCAGCGAACTTCAATCCTGACGGAACGATACAGAAGGTGATACCTACGCTAAGAGGTGTGGGATTGACGAAGGCTCGTTCGCGTATTCAGATTGACCGTTATTCTGCGCTGCAAGGCAAGGGTATTGGTATTGATTATCTGGATAAGAACAACTGCTTCGCCGGATGGAAGACTCTCTTCTCTAAATCGAATACAGCTCTTATATATAATAAGGTGGATTTCGGTAATGAGAAGGTGGAAGAAATCACCGTTCGTGCCAAGTCGGTTAAGGGCGGTGTGCTCGTAGTCAGAGCCGATGGCAAGAAGGGTAATATCATCGCTAAGGTGAAGATTCCGAAGTCGGCTGGCTGGAAGAATATCCGAGCCCAGGTGCTCCATGCTCCTCAGGGCGTTCATGCTCTCCATGTATCCTTGCAGAGTGGTGCCGATGTTGAGGTAGACTGGCTGGGCTTCGATGCGTTGCCTTGGGAAAAGGGAGCTTTCGAAACTCACCAGTATCGTAATCTCTTTGCCGAGATGGGCTATAAGCAGGCTGATATAGACAGGAAGGTGAACGAAGTGTTCAATGATGTATTCTACGGTAAGAACAAGGTTTATTTCGAGGTGGGCGATTCCATGGGATATGTCAGCGATATAAAGAACAATGATGTGAGAACCGAAGGCATGTCGTATGGAATGATGGTTGCCGTGCAGTTTGACAAGAAGGACATCTTCGACCGCCTCTGGCGATGGAGCAAAAGATACATGCAGCATCAGGAAGGACCTTATAAGGGCTATTTCGCATGGAGCTGCAAGACTGATGGAACGAGAAATGCGCAGGGAGCCGCATCGGATGGTGAGCTCTATTTCGTAACTTCGCTCATCTTTGCATCCAACCGATGGGGCAATGATACGGGCATCAACTATCTGAAGGAAGCGCAGCATATTCTGGATTGCAGCATGCAGAAGGTGGGAATGGACCGTACGGCTCCGCTTATCAATCTCGAACATCAGCTCATTACCTTTACGCCCGATCATTGGGGCGGGAAGTTTACCGATCCTTCTTACCATCTCCCTGCCTTTTACGAGGTTTGGGCTAAATGGGCTAACGATGGACGTTCTCAGTTCTGGAAGGAGTGTGCTGAGAAAAGCCGTGAGTTCCTGCATAAGTGCATCAATGAGAAGACGGGCTTGAACCCGGACTATTGCAACTATGATGGCAGTCTGATGAAGACCGGTCGGTTGTTGGGTGATGCTTTCCGTTATGACTCATGGCGTGTTCCAATGAACATAGCGCTCGATTATTCCTGGGCTTGCAAGGATAAGGAGTGGCAGCAGAAATATGCCAATACGCTGCAGAATTTCCTATATAGTCAGGGTATAGATTCTTTCCTGGACCAGTATAATGTAGATGGAACGATGGTAGAAGATATTCTGCCGGCAGGTACGGCTCCTAAGGCACTCCGCCATTCTATCGGTTTCGTTGCCACTGCGGCTGCGGCTTCATTGGTCAGCAATCATGTAAAGGGCAGGGAATTCGTCAGTCATTTCTGGAATGCCAAGCATGAGCCAGACAAGGAAGGTTTCTTCGATGGCTACTACGACGGACTGTTGCGCCTCTTTGCCTTCATGCATCTGAGTGGCCGTTATCAGATTATCGAACCTCAATAATAATGAATAGTCTATGAACAACTTTTTCAATAAAATAGTTAGATTGTTTTGTTTATGTGTATTCCTTTTTGGACATTCCTCTGCGGATGCCCAAAATAGGAATTTACCTGAAGACATCAATCCTTATTTCGGACCAGTCGGCAAGCAGCCTGTCATGCCTAATGCGGCTGGCTTTATTCAGAGATGGTTGCTCCTGGAGCCCATCTCTATGCCGGTCAAGAGCAATGTCGTTTTTACTGATTCTTATCTGAAGGAGATATTCCATACGCAGTATTTCCCTAAACAGATGGAAACAGTTCCTAAGGATGGAGCCGTCGTGAAGGTGGGCAAGGAAAAACTGAAATGGCATGCGCTGGACAGTAAACTGTTTAATGTGAAACTCTTCCGTTTCGCTACTTCATTTAAGAAGCCTAAGTATGGTGTCTTGTTCTGGGCGGTTACCATTATCGATTCCCCTGAGGAGATGAAAGACGTCCGCTTGTCTGTTGGCTCGAATGGTGCTTCCATGTGGTGGCTCAATGGCGAGGAGGCGGTGATGCTCGAAGGCGACCGAAGAATGGTTCGCGATGATGTGGTTTCTAAGAAACTTACCTTGAAGAAAGGTAGGAATATCCTTCGTGGTGCGGTAATCAATGGTCCTGGTATGAGTGACTTCTGTGTCCGATTCATCGACGGACAGGGCAAGCCTGTCAGAAACCTGTCTATTCACGTGAAGTAGTGCAATCAATAAAGAAAGTTATGAAACAGAACAATATATTTTTCAGATATTTTAGCCCGGTTGCTGCTCAGCAGAAACTTTATGCCGCTGCTTTGGTTGCCTTGTTGTCTTCCTCTGCTTACGAGGCAGAAGCCCAGGTTGGCGAACCTTTCATTCATGATCCTTCTACCATTGCCCTGTGTGATGGAAAGTATTATACCTTTGGAACGGGTGAAGGCGGACTCTGGTCGGAGGATGGCTGGACCTGGCAGGGTGGTGCTGTTCGTCCCGGAAGAGGAGCGGCTCCTGATGTGTTGAAGATTGGCGACCGTTATCTTGTAGCCTACAGTGCTACGGGTGGTGGATTGGGAGGCAGTCATCGCGGTGATGTCCTGACGATGTGGAACAAAACGCTCGATCCGAAATCGCCTGATTTCAAATATACTGAACCGGTGGTGGTTGCCTCATCCTTAGATGATGAAGACTGTGATGCCATTGATGCGGGCTTGTTGCTCGACCCTACTACCGGCAGACTCTGGCTCAGTTATGGTACCTATTTCGGATTTATCCGTCTGGTAGAACTTGATCCGAAGACGGGTAAGCGGATGGAAGGCAACGAACCCGTCAATATCGCCATCGACTGCGAAGCTACTGATTTGATTTACCGCAACGGCTGGTATTATCTTCTCGGCACTCATGGCACCTGTTGCGATGGTCCTAATTCTACCTACAATATCGTGGTGGGACGTTCGCGAAAGATAACCGGTCCATACGTAGATAATGTGGGCAGAGAGATGTTGCAGGGCGGTGGAAAGATGGTGATTGCAGCCAATAATCTGAAGACGGGTCCCGGTCACTTCGGACGCTATATCGAGGAAGAGGGTGTGGAAAAGATGTCATTCCACTATGAGTCTGATTTCAGACAGGGAGGACGAAGCGTCCTGGCTATCCGTCCTTTGTTGTGGAAGAACGACTGGCCTGTGGCTGGTGATGAATTTCATGCCGGAACCTACGAGATAGAATCGGAACGAAGAGGCTATGCCCTGGAGATTGCCGTAGATTTCGTGAGAATGCAGCGGGATATCGAACCTTTCTGGATCAAGCCAACCAAGCCTCTGAAGAATATCGAACCTCAGACCTTAAAGGAGGTAGAGGCAGAATGGCCTAAGGGCGAGGTGAAGGTGAGAATGAACGATTACATGTTCCGTCCTCATCAAAAGTGGAGCATCATGCCTGCCGGAAAGGGTGGTTATCTGGGTGGTCCTTATTATAAGATCTGCATAGAGGGCACTACTCGCTATCTTACCGCAACCATTCAGCATGATGTCATTGCTAAACCTGAGTTTACGGGTGAAGATGCCCAGCTTTGGCGCATCGAACAGCTCACCGATGGCACCTATCGCATCATGCCGAAGGCAGTGCCGGGCACAGAAGAGAAACTGGCATTGGTTTCACTCGGCGACTGTACCCCAGGCTTGGCTCCCTTCGATTTCAACAGCGATAATTCTAAATGGAATTTCAGGCAACAATAAATTCATGATGAATAACAATTTAATATACTAATAGCTTAATAGTAATTACAATGAACAAGAAAGTTATATACGCAGCTTTGATGTTTGTGCTGACTATGTCATCCGGCAATGCTTCTGCACAGCAGTTTCCTTATCAGAATCCAGCCCTCTCGGCTCATGAGAGAGCGGTAGATTTATGTGGTCGTCTCACACTGGAAGAGAAAGCTTCTCTGATGCTGGATGATTCGCCGGCTATCCCACGATTGGGAATCAAGAGATTCCAGTGGTGGAGCGAGGCGCTGCATGGTGTGGCGAACATGGGAGATGTAACCGTCTTTCCGGAACCTATCGGAATGGCTGCATCGTTTAACGACAGAATGGTGTATAGAGTCTTTGATGCAACATCTGATGAGATGCGTGCCAAATGGAATGAACTGCAGCAGAAGGGGGGAGATGTAACTCGTTTCCATGCCCTCTCAGTCTGGACTCCAAACGTGAATATCTTCCGTGATCCTCGCTGGGGACGTGGACAGGAAACCTATGGTGAAGATCCTTACTTGACCTCCCGAATGGGATGTGCCGTGGTGCGCGGACTGCAGGGACCTGAGGATACGAAATACCGCAAGCTCTGGGCTTGTGCCAAGCACTATGCCATCCATAGCGGACCAGAATGGGCTCGCCATACAGACAATATTACCGATGTTACACCGCGCGACCTTTGGGAAACTTATATGCCTGCCTTCAAATCACTGGTGCAGGATGCCAAGGTGCGTGAGGTGATGTGTGCCTATCAGCGTTGGGATGATGAACCATGCTGCGGCAGTACCCGTTTGCTCCAGCAAATATTGAGAGATGAATGGGGATTCAAATACCTGGTGGTTTCTGACTGTGGCGCTGTCACCGATTTCTGGGAGAACCATAAGGTTTCGAGCAATGCCAGAAATGCGGCAGCTAAGGGCGTGCTGGCTGGTACGGATGTGGAGTGTGGATATAATTATGTATATAAGTCGGTGCCTGAGGCTGTGAAGTATGGTGCCCTGACTGAAGAAGAAGTTGATAAGCATGTGATTCGTCTGCTCGAAGGTCGTTTCGACTTAGGTGAGATGGATGACAACAAGATTGTATCATGGTCGAAGATCCCTGTATCGGTGCTTTGCAGCAAGGCGCATCGCCAGCTCTCACTCGATATGGCTCTGCAGACTATGACGCTGCTCCAAAACAAGAATGAGGTATTACCTCTCGATAAAAAGGTAAAGAAGATTGCTTTCATCGGACCAAATGTGGATAACGAACCGATGATGTGGGGAAACTATAATGGTACCCCACGACAGACAATTACCATCCTGGATGGTATCAAGAGTCGTTTGAAGAAAAACCAGGTCGTTACCTTTAAAGGGTGCGACCTGGTGAACGACCAGACTTTGGATTCTTACTTCGACCAGTGTAGCATGGATGGCAAGCTGGGCTTTAAGGGTACTTTCTGGAACAACCGCAAGATGGAAGGCAAGCCTGTTACCATCACCCAGGAGAAGAATCCTGTGCAGGTAACTACCTATGGTCAGCATTCTTTCGCTCCTAATGTGAAGCTGGTGGGCTTCTCTGCAAAATATGAAACCGTGTTCCGTCCTAAGCAGACTGACAAGGTGTTGCTCGACGTGGCTGGTTGCGGTCACTATGAGGTTTATCTGAATGGTGAGAAGAAGGCAGAGCATTCTATCTGGCGCACTACCGAGAGTCGTATCGAGTTCCAAGCCGAGAAGGGCAAGGAGTATAAGATAGAAATACGATATGCTGAGATGCCTAATTATAATGCGGACATGAAGTTCAATATCGGGCACGAGAATCCTATCGACTATCAGGCTTCGCTCAAGCAGTTGAAGGATTGCGAGACCGTTGTCTTCGTAGGTGGCATCTCACCACAGTTGGAAGGTGAGGAAATGCCTATCCATGTACCAGGATTCAAGGGTGGAGACCGCACAGATATCGAACTGCCTGCCGTACAACGCAATTTTCTGAAAGCATTGAAGGCAGCTGGAAAGAAAGTGGTATTTGTAAACTGCTCAGGTTCGGCTATTGCACTCACACCAGAAACCCAGAGTTGTGATGCTATCCTACAGGCATGGTATCCGGGACAAGAAGGTGGTGAGGCTGTGGCTCGTGTACTCTTCGGAGAGTACAATCCTGCCGGCAAGTTGCCTGTTACGTTCTATAAGAATTCAGAGCAGTTGCCTGATTTCAAGGATTACAGCATGAAGGGCAGAACCTATCGTTATATGAACGATGCGCTCTTCCCATTCGGTTATGGTTTAAGCTATACTTCTTTCCGTATAGGCGATGCTCAACTTTCTGCTACTTCATTCGGAAAAGACGGAAAAATCACGCTGACAATTCCTGTGAACAATGTTGGTAAGAAAGACGGTACAGAGACGATTCAGGTTTATGTCAAGGATCCAACAGATGCAGATGGTCCGTTGAAGTCGCTCAAAGCCTATCAGCGTGTGGCAGTGAAGGCTGGTCAAACCGCCAATGCCATAATAACACTTGACAGCAAGAGCTTCGAACTCTTTGATGCTACCACCAATACCGTTCGGACTAAGGGTGGCAAGTATGAAGTATATTATGGTAATAGCTCTGCAGATAAAGACTTGAAAAAAGTCAATGTAAAATTAAAAATTAACTAAGTATTGTTCTCAATGGAATTTAAGAAAACAATAACCATGTTGCTGGTGGGACTTGCTGTCCCACTGGCAATAGCTGCTAATAGGGAAATAAAGGCAGTAAAGCCTATGGCTGTCAGCAACGGATTGGAAGTGGTTGACGGATTGTCACGACTGCGTGTAGAGTTTGTGCGTGCAGATATTGTTCGTGTGCAGTATCAGCCCGATGGGCAGTTGACGGGCAATGGTACTGACGTCTGTGTGGCTCATCGGAAAAAGAAGTTGCCTTTGACCTATAGCGATGACCTGTGGTCGGTCTCCTCCGATAGTATGACGGTCTGTATTGATGCTGCAACAGGCGCTGTCAGCTATTACGACCTGCACCATCGACTGCTGCTACGTGAGCATCCTCGCTGTCCGCGAAGTTCGGAGAAGGTCTGGCAAGAGAAAATTACCTATGATGAAACAAGCCGCCGTACTGCGCATACCGCCAATGGCGATGTGGCGGTGATGGACGTGTTGCGTCGCGATACTATCGGCAGCACCTTCCGCTATCGCACGTATTTCGACTGGACCGCCACCGAAGCCCTCTATGGACTTGGTTCCCACATAGAGAATTATATGAATCTGCGTGGCAAGAAAATGTATCTCTGCCAACACAATCTTAAGGCAATGGTTCCTGTGCTCAACTCTACCGCAGGCTATGGATTGCTCTTTGATGCTGGTTGTGCCATGGTTTATAATGATGTGGCAGACAGTAGTTATGTAGAGATGGAAGCGGCAAGGCAGATAGATTATTATTTCATGAAGGGAACGACCATGGATGCGGTAGTGGCGGACTATCGGTGGTTGACAGGTCAGAGCCCTATGATGCCACGTTATCTCTTTGGTTATACTCAATCGAAAGAACGCTATTGCAGTTCCCAAGAACTTCTTGACATAGTTGGTGAGTATCGTAAGCGCCGGATACCTCTTGATATGATAGTGCAAGATTGGAACTATTGGCCAGCAGGTCAGTGGGGACGGATGATGATGGATTCGAAGTATTATCCCAATAAACGTATGTTGGCTGATAGCCTGCATGCAATGAATTGTAGGTTGATGGTTTCTATTTGGCCTAATGCGCAATACTGTCCGCAATATGATGATTTCAATCGTCGTGGATGGATTTTGCCAGGCAGTTCTGTTTATGATGCCTATCGTGCCGATGCTCGTTCGCTCTATTGGGACTATGCCAATCGGGAGTTTTTTAGTAATGGTTTTGATGCTTGGTGGTGCGATTCATCGGAACCCATCGATGGCGATTGGAACAATCCAGTGCATCCTGGTTATGGTTATGACAACCATTTTGAACGTTGGCAGATTAATACCAAGGCATTGAGTGACGTGTTGGGTGCGGAACGTAGCCAAACCTATTCTCTTTATCATGCAATGGGAATCTACAATCATCAGCGTCAAACCACTGATAGTAAACGAGTGGTCAATCTAACACGAAGTTCCTATGCAGGACAGCAACGTTATGCCACCATCACATGGAATGGTGATACCTACGCTTCATGGAAAACCTTTGCCCAGATGATACCTGCAGGACTCAACTTTATGGCTACGGGATGTCCATATTGGACTATTGATGTGGGGGCATTCTTTGCAGGTCCAGATCGTTGGAATCGTTGGTTTTATAAAGGAGAGTATCCCGATGGATGTAATGATCCCGCTTATCGTGAACTCTATACCCGAATGTTCCAATATGCCACTTTCTTGCCCATGCTCCGCAGTCACGGTACTGATACCCCACGTGAAGTATGGCGTTTTGGCAAGCCCGGTGAACCATTCTACGAAAGTATCGTCAACCATATCCGACTGCGTTATTCACTTTTGCCCTATATATATTCAATGGCAGCAAAGGTTAGTAATGAGGGTTATACGATGACCCGAGCATTGGCATTTGATTTTGCTGCCGATAGCGCAGTATATGATCTTAAAGACGAATTTATGTTCGGTCCCGCCTTTCTGGTAGCGCCTATGACACGTCCCCTGATGGCTTATGGTAAAGCTTCCAGGCTGGTTTATCTGCCGCAAACAAAAGGGGGATGGTATGACTATTGGACTGGAATTAGGATAGAAGGTGGTCAAACAATTGATGCCCCAGCGCCTATCGACCATTCGCCACTGTATGTGCGTGGTGGTTCTATAGTGCCCATGACCGCTCCACAGCAATATGCCGATGAACATCCCGATGCTCCTTATATTATAAAGGTGTATCCTGGTGCGGATGCTACATTTACTATCTATGAAGATGCTGGTGACGGTTATGACTGTGAGCGCAAAGGCTATGTCACCTATACATTAAATTGGGATGACAGCCATCGTCAGCTATCTATATCTGCACGGAAAGGTAGTTACAAAAAAATGGTAAAGCGTCGCCAGCTGATTTTTGTAATGCCTGATGGCAATCAACAAACGATGGTTTATGACGGAAAGAAAACAATAGTGACACTAATTGCAAACAACTGATAATACTACTTGAATAAAAATTTGCGTATGAAAACATGGATGTGTGCAATGTTGATGACAATGTCGGTAGGAGCATCAGCCCAAAACCCGATTATCAGCGGACAGTATTCTGCTGATCCTACGGCTCGCGTATTCAACGAGAAGGTATATCTTTATCCTTCTCATGACATTCCGAGTCCTATCGAGAAACTGAAGGAATGGTTCTGCATGGCAGATTATCACGTTTTCTCTTCTACCAATCTTACTGAGTGGCAGGATCATGGAGTCATCGTTTCGCAGGATAAAGTACCTTGGGTACAGGATGGAAGCTATACGATGTGGGCTCCTGATTGTGTGGAGAAAGATGGTAAATATTACTTCTATTTCCCTGCCGCTCCGAAAGGGGAGGAGAAGGGATTCGGAATAGGTGTGGCTGTTGCCGACCAACCGGAAGGACCATTTATGCCGATGTGGAAACCTATAGAGGGGGTTCATGGTATAGACCCTTGTGTGTTGATAGATAAAGACGGACAAGCTTATATCTACTGGGCTGGAGCTGGTTTGCACATGGCTAAGCTGAAACCAAACATGACGGAACTTGCCTCGGAGCCCAAACTGGTAGAGGGATTGCCTGAGGGATTCAAGGAAGGACCGTTTGCTTTCGAGCGTAACGGCAAATATTATTTCACCTTCCCTTGGGTACGTGAAAAGAATGGAACCGAAACGCTGGCTTATGCCATGGCTGACCATCCGATGGGACCTTTCACGTTCAAGGGCATCATCATGGATGAGTCGCCTACGAAGTGCTGGACCAACCATCACAGCATCGTGGAATATCAGGGACAGTGGTATCTCTTCTATCATCATAATGATTATTCGCCTAAGTTCGACAAGAACCGCTCGGTGCGAATCGACTCTCTGAACTTCAATCCTGACGGAACGATACAGAAGGTGATACCTACGCTAAGAGGTGTGGGATTGACCAAGGCTCGTTCGCGCATTCAGATAGACCGCTATTCTGCGCTGCAAGGCAAGGGTATTGGTATTGAATATCTGGATAAAAACAATTGTTTTGCCGGATGGAAAACTCTCTTCTCTCAATCGAATACAGCTCTTATATATAATAAGGTGGATTTTGGTAACGAGAAGGTGGAAGAAATCACCGTTCGTGCCAAGTCGGTTAAGGGCGGTGTGCTCGTAGTCAGAGCCGATGGCAAGAAGGGCAATATCATCGCTAAGGTGAAGATTCCGAAGTCGGCAGGCTGGAAGAATGTCCGTGCCCAGGTGCTCCATGCTCCTCAGGGCGTTCATGCTCTCCATGTATCCTTGCAGAGTGGAGCCGATGTTGAGGTTGACTGGCTGGGCTTTGATGCGTTGCCTTGGGAAAAGGGAGCTTTCGAAACTCACCGGTATCGTAATCTCTTTGCCGAAATGGGCTATAAGCAGGCTGATATAGACAGGAAGGTGAACGAAGTGTTCAATGATGTATTCTACGGTAAGAACAAGGTTTATTTCGAGGTGGGCGATTCCATGGGATATGTCAGCGATATAAAGAACAATGATGTGAGAACCGAAGGCATGTCGTATGGAATGATGGTTGCCGTGCAGTTTGACAAGAAGGACATCTTCGACCGCCTCTGGCGATGGAGCAAAAGATACATGCAGCATCAGGAAGGACCTTATAAGGGCTATTTCGCATGGAGCTGCAAGACTGATGGAACGAGAAATGCGCAGGGAGCCGCATCGGATGGTGAGCTCTATTTCGTAACTTCGCTCATCTTTGCATCCAACCGATGGGGCAATGATACGGGCATCAACTATCTGAAGGAAGCGCAGCATATTCTGGATTGCAGCATGCAGAAGGTGGGAATGGACCGTACGGCTCCGCTTATCAATCTCGAACATCAGCTCATTACCTTTACGCCCGATCATTGGGGCGGGAAGTTTACCGATCCTTCTTACCATCTCCCTGCCTTTTACGAGGTTTGGGCTAAATGGGCTAACGATGGACGTTCTCAGTTCTGGAAGGAGTGTGCTGAGAAAAGCCGTGAGTTCCTGCATAAGTGCATCAATGAGAAGACGGGCTTGAACCCGGACTATTGCAACTATGATGGCAGTCTGATGAAGACCGGTCGGTTGTTGGGTGATGCTTTCCGTTATGACTCATGGCGTGTTCCAATGAACATAGCGCTCGATTATTCCTGGGCTTGCAAGGATAAGGAGTGGCAGCAGAAATATGCCAATACGCTGCAGAATTTCCTGTATAGTCAGGGTATAGATTCTTTCCTGGACCAGTATAATGTAGATGGAACGATGGTAGAAGATATTCTGCCGGCAGGTACGGCTCCTAAGGCACTCCGCCATTCTATCGGTTTCGTTGCCACTGCGGCTGCGGCTTCATTGGTCAGCAATCATGTAAAGGGCAGGGAATTCGTCAGTCATTTCTGGAATGCCAAGCATGAGCCAGACAAGGAAGGTTTCTTCGATGGCTACTACGACGGACTGTTGCGCCTCTTTGCCTTCATGCATCTGAGTGGCCGTTATCAGATTATCGAACCTCAATAATAATGAATAGTCTATGAACAACTTTTTCAATAAAATAGTTAGATTGTTTTGTTTATGTGTATTCCTTTTTGGACATTCCTCTGCGGATGCCCAAAATAGGAATTTACCTGAAGACATCAATCCTTATTTCGGACCAGTCGGCAAGCAGCCTGTCATGCCTAATGCGGCTGGCTTTATTCAGAGATGGTTGCTCCTGGAGCCCATCTCTATGCCGGTCAAGAGCAATGTCGTTTTTACTGATTCTTATCTGAAGGAGATATTCCATACGCAGTATTTCCCTAAACAGATGGAAACAGTTCCTAAGGATGGAGCCGTCGTGAAGGTGGGCAAGGAAAAACTGAAATGGCATGCGCTGGACAGTAAACTGTTTAATGTGAAACTCTTCCGTTTCGCTACTTCATTTAAGAAGCCTAAGTATGGTGTCTTGTTCTGGGCGGTTACCATTATCGATTCCCCTGAGGAGATGAAAGACGTCCGCTTGTCTGTTGGCTCGAATGGTGCTTCCATGTGGTGGCTCAATGGCGAGGAGGCGGTGATGCTCGAAGGCGACCGAAGAATGGTTCGCGATGATGTGGTTTCTAAGAAACTTACCTTGAAGAAAGGTAGGAATATCCTTCGTGGTGCGGTAATCAATGGTCCTGGTATGAGTGACTTCTGTGTCCGATTCATCGACGGACAGGGCAAGCCTGTCAGAAACCTGTCTATTCACGTGAAGTAGTGCAATCAATAAAGAAAGTTATGAAACAGAACAATATATTTTTCAGATATTTTAGCCCGGTTGCTGCTCAGCAGAAACTTTATGCCGCTGCTTTGGTTGCCTTGTTGTCTTCCTCTGCTTACGAGGCAGAAGCCCAGGTTGGCGAACCTTTCATTCATGATCCTTCTACCATTGCCCTGTGTGATGGAAAGTATTATACCTTTGGAACGGGTGAAGGCGGACTCTGGTCGGAGGATGGCTGGACCTGGCAGGGTGGTGCTGTTCGTCCCGGAAGAGGAGCGGCTCCTGATGTGTTGAAGATTGGCGACCGTTATCTTGTAGCCTACAGTGCTACGGGTGGTGGATTGGGAGGCAGTCATCGCGGTGATGTCCTGACGATGTGGAACAAAACGCTCGATCCGAAATCGCCTGATTTCAAATATACTGAACCGGTGGTGGTTGCCTCATCCTTAGATGATGAAGACTGTGATGCCATTGATGCGGGCTTGTTGCTCGACCCTACTACCGGCAGACTCTGGCTCAGTTATGGTACCTATTTCGGATTTATCCGTCTGGTAGAACTTGATCCGAAGACGGGTAAGCGGATGGAAGGCAACGAACCCGTCAATATCGCCATCGACTGCGAAGCTACTGATTTGATTTACCGCAACGGCTGGTATTATCTTCTCGGCACTCATGGCACCTGTTGCGATGGTCCTAATTCTACCTACAATATCGTGGTGGGACGTTCGCGAAAGATAACCGGTCCATACGTAGATAATGTGGGCAGAGAGATGTTGCAGGGCGGTGGAAAGATGGTGATTGCAGCCAATAATCTGAAGACGGGTCCCGGTCACTTCGGACGCTATATCGAGGAAGAGGGTGTGGAAAAGATGTCATTCCACTATGAGTCTGATTTCAGACAGGGAGGACGAAGCGTCCTGGCTATCCGTCCTTTGTTGTGGAAGAACGACTGGCCTGTGGCTGGTGATGAATTTCATGCCGGAACCTACGAGATAGAATCGGAACGAAGAGGCTATGCCCTGGAGATTGCCGTAGATTTCGTGAGAATGCAGCGGGATATCGAACCTTTCTGGATCAAGCCAACCAAGCCTCTGAAGAATATCGAACCTCAGACCTTAAAGGAGGTAGAGGCAGAATGGCCTAAGGGCGAGGTGAAGGTGAGAATGAACGATTACATGTTCCGTCCTCATCAAAAGTGGAGCATCATGCCTGCCGGAAAGGGTGGTTATCTGGGTGGTCCTTATTATAAGATCTGCATAGAGGGCACTACTCGCTATCTTACCGCAACCATTCAGCATGATGTCATTGCTAAACCTGAGTTTACGGGTGAAGATGCCCAGCTTTGGCGCATCGAACAGCTCACCGATGGCACCTATCGCATCATGCCGAAGGCAGTGCCGGGCACAGAAGAGAAACTGGCATTGGTTTCACTCGGCGATTGTACTCCAGGTCTGGCTCCCTTCGATTTCAACAGTGATAATTCTAAATGGAATTTCAGACAACAATAAATCAATTATATTTCCAGAACGATAAACAGTAACGAAATGATGACCTCGCAAAAACGCAAGGTCATCTTGATAGACGTAGATAGAGTGATCAAATTCCCTTCAAGGTATTGGGTACACAGTTGAATACAGAATAAATCCCGAAATCGCTTGGCGGTTTCGGGATTTTTGCTTATCTTTGCCAACGTAAATAGTAAATTGTTGATAATATGGCAACGAAGTTATATCCAATAGGCATGCAGACCTTCTCTGAGATTCGAGAGGAGGACTTTCTCTATGTAGATAAGACGGAATACATCTATCGTATGACTCATACGAGTGGAAAGTATTTCTTCTTGAGTCGTCCACGCCGTTTTGGCAAATCCTTGTTGGTATCTACTTTTGAAAGTTATTTCGAGGGTAAGAAGGAACTCTTTAAGGGGCTTGCCATCGAAAAACTGGAGAAGGAGTGGACGAAATATCCTGTGCTTCACTTTAGTTTGGCTGGTGGAAAGCACATGGAGAAAGACCAATTGGTGCGCTATCTCTTGTATATATTGAAGGTAAATGAAGAAAAATTTGGCATCGTCAATGATTCTCCTGACCCGAATGTTCGTATGCTTAATTTAATAAAAACGGCATATGAACAGACAGGGCAGAAGGTTGTTGTGCTCATCGATGAATACGATGCTCCTTTGCTTGATGTGGTACATGAGGATACTAGCTTGGATATCTTGAGAGAGGTGATGCGCAATTTCTATAGTCCCCTAAAGTATAGCGACCGAATGCTGCGTTTCGTCTTCCTGACAGGTATCACCAAGTTCTCGCAGCTTAGTATCTTCAGTGAACTCAATAATATCACAAATGTGAGTATGGATACAGAATATGCTGGTATTTGTGGCATTACCAAGGAGGAACTTGTGACAGAAATGCATGAAGATATTCAGCAGATGGCAGATGTGTTGGGCTTGTCGTATGATAAAACTTTGGAAAAGTTGAAGGAAAATTATGATGGCTATCATTTCGCTTGGCCTTCTTCTGACATATTCAATCCATATAGCTTGCTCACTTGCTTTTCAAAGCGAAAGGTTGATTCCTATTGGTTTGGCTCAGGCACTCCTACTTATCTCCTTAATATGATGCGGAAATATGACTTTACACCGATTGACCTGGGTGAACAGATGGATGCATCAAAGGATGATTTCGATGCAGCCACTGAGACGATGACTACTATTATGCCTTTGCTTTATCAGAGTGGTTATATCACTATCAAGAATTATGATTCGGAAACGGAACTCTATACCTTGGCTCTGCCAAACAAAGAGGTGAGGATAGGTTTGTATCGCAGTATGTTGCCGCATTATTTGGCGGCAAAGTCTGTAATGTGCAATACGACCGTAGCCAAGATGTCGGCTCTTATCAATAAGGGTAACATGGATGGTGCTCTTCAGCTATTGAAAACGTTCTGGGAGACAGTACCTTATTGCGATAATACCGATTATGAGGGGCATTATCAGCAGACAATGTATATCATCTTTGCCCTGCTTACGAATTTCCGTATATTGGTGGAACAGCATACTTCCCGAGGAAGAACAGACATTACGATGGAAACAAAGGATACCATCTATGTGATAGAACTGAAATTTAATAAGTCGGCACAAGAGGCTCTTGACCAAATCAACAGCAAGCATTATGCTGATGCTTTTGCCCTAAAAGGCAAAACCGTGGAAAAGATTGGTATGAACTTTATGATTGATGAAGATAAGACGATCGTATTGGATTGGGCAAAATAATCGCCCATTACAAATTGCCTGCGGCTCAGCAGAGTGCCATCGAGATACGCCGATTTGGAAAATACCGTACCAAGCACCTCGTCCCCAAAGCATGGAATAAATTTGGATACACTAATTAAAATTAGGAGACACAAATAAACATGAATACAGAGCAACAAAAGATAGAATACAAGAGTCTGCAAAAGATTCGAACTGGAGAGAAAGGATTCAAGGAACTCTCTACTACTTGTGTGGCTTTAGCCAATGCACAAGGTGGACAAATTATGATTGGCGTAGAAGACAAGACCAAGAAGCCTGCTCCCAATCAGGTTATACCGCAAGAAGAGGCAAATAGTGCCGTTACAAGATTGCGTGGACTCTGTTTCAACGTAGGTCTTGCTGTAGGCGACGTTTGTGCAGACGAAACTGGCAGCCAGTACTTTGCTATCACAGTATTCCCTTCACTCCATTCATATGCCACCACTTCTGATGGCAAAATGTACATCCGTGTCGCAGACAAATGCGAGCCTGTGCGTAGTGAAGATATTCAACGTGTAGGAGAAGAGAAAGGAGCTTTCCAATGGGAACTTGTGCCAACACGATTTGAATTGGAAGATGAGAATAAGACGAATCTCTCTAAATTCGCTAATGATATACGCCAATCTGATAGAGTGAAGCAGCATATCAAGCAGCTCGACGATATGGAAATTGGCGAACAGTACCATCTTCTTGACGGTAACAAGATGACTAATCTTGGTGTCTTATGGATTGGTACAGCCAAACAGCGTAGCCGTATTTGCTATCCTATCACTGTGCAATATATCGTATATGATGACTTGGAGAACAAAACCAACAAATTGGAATGGCGTGACAATACACGTAATCCGAAAGAACTTTTGGAAGATATTATGGACAAGGCTGTAGAGTTGACCTATAGCTATGAGATGCCTAATGGACTCTTCCGTAAGACAGTACGCTATTATAACGAGAACTTAATCAGAGAGTTGCTTGTTAACAGTTTGGCTCATAGTTCAAGAACCATCTCTAACGACATCACTATCAAGGTATATCCAGGTTATATCAGCATCTCCAATCCTGGTGGTCTCCCTTTGGGTGTAACCAAAGACAACATCCTTCATACTAAGCACAGACGTAATCCGAATATGATTGAGATACTGACTGCACTTGGATTGATGGAAGGTGAGGGCTCTGGTTATGACTTGATTTATGAGTTGGATGCCGTTGAAGCAAAGAAACAACCAGAGATAGAATCAACATTCAACACTGTCACGGTATATCAAAGTGCAGAGATTACGGATAAAGAAGTTGTTCGCCTGATGGATTATGTTGACCATAATTATCAGCTTTCCCAAAAGAACAAAATAGCTTTCGGTATCATAGCCAGAGAGAAACGCATTGCCGCAACTGATTTATCTAAAATCCTCCAGCTATCTGCAGAAGAACGATTGAGAAGCTATATCGATAACTTAGACAAAAGCAATCTGATAACGAAAGGTGGCGTCAAGAAAGGATCATTTTTCCAAATCAATACAACTTTGCTGAAAAATGCAAAATCTAACATTGTTACTAGTTTGAAGACTATAGAACCACATGTTCTTAAGGCACTAATTATGGAAGATCTCCGTGTGCATCCTTTGAGTAAAATATCTGATATAGCAGAGCGCATTCCTGATATAGATATGAAAGAGATTCGAAAGATGCTCTATTCTATGGTTGGGAAGGAGATAGAAAAAGAGGGCACTCGATTTGATAGTAAATATTATATAAAGTAATGGCATAAAAAAAAAGGTCTGAAAAAGAAAAAACTGTTAAAAATCATGTATTGAACTAATAATCAGTGACTTTCTTTTTTCAGTATTCTTTTTCTACTCCTATATTTCATAAAAGAGATTTTAAGTCTCGGTATAAGAACAGACATTACGATGGAAACAAAGGATACCATCTATGTGATAGAACTGAAATTTAATAAGTCGGCACAAGAGGCTCTTGACCAAATCAACAGCAAGCATTATGCTGATGCTTTTGCCCTAAAAGGTAAAACCGTGGAAAAGATTGGTATGAACTTTATGATTGATGAAGACAAGACGATTGTATTGGATTGGGCAAAATAGTTCCCTTGGTAGCAGAACCTCTTCTTCCTGGATTGGTGGAAGTTTGGGGAGTAGCAACAGAAAAGATGGCCTTGCAAAATGCGGGGTCATCTTTTCTATAATAAAGGATTATCTATCAATAGAGCATGCCAAACATCCATAACGGAATGATGTTGCCATAGCCCGTTTCTATATCATCCTTTACCACATATCCATTCTCTATGTTCTGTAGCTGATTTTGCTTTTTCTTCTTTCCGCCAACCTCGAATGTATATTTCCCGTCAATCAGAAAATCTGATATAGGGGATACTGTGACAGGCATGAGAGAGCGTGTCTGATTGAAGAAGAAAGTTTCTCTAACAGTTCCTATCTCCACACTCTTTCCAGCAAGGGTATAAATGAGTGTTGGATTATCCAGATAGATCTTATCCACTTTGCCTAGACCTTGAATGCCACCTGTTGAAGTACGGAGTTGCCCAATAAGTCCAGCTTTCTCCAAGTAGGCGCAAAGGTCGGCTATATTGTTTCTTGAAACTTCAAGTTGACCTCCTATCTGGCTCATGTTAGGTTTGAATGGCGCACTTTGAGCGATGATGGCAAGTAGTCTTTTGAGCTTTCTTGCAGTTGAAACCGTAAGGTCTGCATATTGCGGAATATCGGTTTCTATCGTTGCATTGACTACTTGCTGAATATACATTCTGATGTCGCCATCAGAAAAAGGATAATATCCTCGTTGCAGATAGTCCGCGAAATGTTCTAGAGGCAAGAAACCATTTGGTATATCGACTTCCTGTTGCATGAGCTGGTCTAAAGTACATGCAGGAAAATGGATTCCATGAAAGAGTTCCAGATATTCGCGATATGAGAGTCCTTGAATCTCGTACATAAGTGCACGACGGCTCAGGTCAAATGCCCCCTTTGCTATGTCGAGAACAGATGACCCTGTAAACATTATATGGAGTTCAGAATGATAATCATATATCAATTTCAGCTCCCTTGCCCAATCCTTGTATTTATGGATTTCATCAATGAAAAGATACTTTCCTCCCATCTTTGCAAATGAATCTGCCAGTTCGGTGAGTCTGTGACTGGCAAAATAAAAATCTTCTGCCTGTACATAGAGAGAGTCTTTTCTTGGTAGTTGTTCTTTGATGTGTTGAAGCACCAAAGTTGTTTTACCGACACCCCTTGGTCCCATTAATCCAATCATACGAGCATCCCAATTGATGCGATTATACATATAGCGATGAAACGTAGTACTCGTTTCTCTCAGCAATTTGTCGAATGTTGCTTGTAATTGTTCCATATTATGCCTGTTATATTGCTCTTTATGGGTGCAAATATACGAATTAAATACGAAATTGCACTGAATAGAGTGCAATTTTTAACGTAAATTGCACTCTACTCAGTGCAATTTGCGAATGTATATAAGGTTGTAGCGATAAAATACTTAGAGAAGCAAATTTGATTTTTCTCTTATGCGGCTGCTTTAGTGCTTTATGTTAAAAATCCTAACTCATTTTTTTCTTGTAAGTGTTACATGATATAAAGTATTTGGTACATGTGATAAAGTAGAATTCTGTTTTTTTACTTACCTTTGCAGTCGCAAATAACAATTTGAAATACTAATGATTAATTTAAATCATAAAATGATACGAAGCAGAATGATTTTATCCCTGCTTTTGGCTGGCATGGGAACTGCAGCAACTGCACAGAACATCAACTTGCCTATCATCCAGACCAAGTATACTGCCGATCCTGCACCTTATGTGCACAACGATACGGTTTATCTCTATACCACCCACGATGAGGATGGGGCTGAGGGCTTCCTGATGAAGGACTGGCTGCTCTATACCTCTACGGATATGGTAAACTGGCAAGACCGTGGTGCCGTGGCTTCATTGAAAGACTTCAAGTGGTTCAAGGGCGAGAATGGTGCCTGGGCAGAGCAGGTCATCGAGCGCAATGGCAAATGGTATATGTATTGCCCAATCCATGGTCATGGCATCGGAGTGCTGGTAGCTGATAATCCATACGGACCGTTTAAGGATCCTATCGGAAAGCCTCTGGTATGGGAGGGCGACTGGTTCGACATCGACCCTACCGTATGGATAGATGATGATAACCAGGCTTACATGTATTGGGGCAACCCGGAGTTGAAGGCAGTGAAACTGAACGAGGACATGATTTCATATTCTGATTCCATCATGCACTTCCCGAAGATTCAGGATTATCAGGAAGGTCCTTGGTTCTGGAAGCGCAATGGCAATTATTATCTGGCTTATGCTTCTACCTGCTGTCCTGAGGGCATCGGTTACGCGATGAGCAAGAATCCGCTCGGACCATGGGACTATAAGGGACATATCATGAACCATACGCCTCGTACTCGTGGCAATCATCCGGGCATCATCGACTACAAGGGCAAGAGCTATTGCTTCGGCTTGAATTATGACATCTTCCGTTTGAAGACGGGACGTCATGCTGAGCAGCGTTCTGTATCTGCGGCCGAGATGACATACAATCCTGACGGAACCATCCAGGAGTTGCCATACTTCCAGGACTGCAAGCTGGAGCAGATAGAATGGTTCAACCCTTATCGCCAGGTTGAGGCTGAGACAATGGCTTGGGGCTATGGATTGAAGACGCAGCCTAAGAATCAGTGGGCGCAGAAGAACAAATGGAACCAGGTGGTTACGAATATTGATGAGGCTGAGTATATCCTCGTGAAGGGTGTTGACTTCAGGAAGGGAGCAAGTAAGTTTGAGGTTTCTGCCTCTTGCCACATGTTGGGTGGCTGCATCGAAATCCGTCTTGATGGGGTAAACGGTCAGTGTATCGGCAAAGTGGATATCAAAAACACCAAGGATGAATACAAAACCTTCTCTACCCAGGTGAAGAAGGTAAAGGGTGTTCATGATCTCTACTTCGTCTTTAAGGGAGGCGACATCCAGAAGCAGAACCTCTTCTTCCTGGATTGGTGGAAGTTTGGGGAGTAAACAAAAAGATGACATCGCCATATGCGGTGTCATCTTTTCTGTAGTATGAAATAGACACTCTTAGATAATTATTCGACATGAAACCAATCATAAAGCATTTGTTACATGAAATAAAGTTATGATTCGAAAAAATCGCTATTATTGCAGCGTTTTAACTGTGTAAATCAGAAAAGCCGGTGAAACTGTCGGCATCATAACAATTTTAAACATTTATATTTCAACCTAAAAACAAATGAAAAAGAGATTTTTGGCGATATTGGCGGCTGCGTTGCTACCGTCATGTCTGTTCGCCCAGTTTGGAGTGGTTTCGCCGCTTCATGTGAATGGCAATCAGTTGAATGATGCCTATGGCAACAAAGTGGTTTTGCATGGTGTGATGGATACACCGAGTCCTTACTTCAACAAATATCGTTGGGGTTATAGCTGTACCGACAATAACATCTCGGCATGCATAAGCTATTATGACAAGATTTTTGGAGCACTCCAGAATCCTGCCAAAGGTACCTATTGTAATATCTTCCGTCTTCATCTCGAACCAGGCTGGACCAATGATCCCAACAAGAAGTCAATGGGTTCTGATACTGGAGAGGCTAATATATCGCGTTTCAGTGCTACCCGTTTGCAGAAGTATCTTGATGCCCTTTATCTGCCTATTGCGCAGAAGGCCATCAATCATGGCTTGTATGTGGTGATTCGTCCTCCAGGCGTATGTCCTAAGGATTTGAAGGTAGGAGATGCTTATCAGAATTATCTTAAAACGGTGTGGAACATTGTTTCCAGCAACAGTTGGGTGAAGAATAATTCAGGCATCGTATCCCTGGAACTTGCCAACGAGCCTGTTCATATATATAATAGGTATGGTCAGAGTTCTGCCACAGCCATGCGAGATTATTTCCAACCAGTGGTTGATGTGATTCGTAAGAATGGCTTCAAGGGTATTATCTGGATTCCTGGCACGGGCTACCAGAGCCAGTATGAGAATTATGCCTCTTATCCTGTTTCCGACAGCAACTTCGGCTATGCCGTGCATGTGTATCCGGGATGGTATGGGGCAAGTGATACCAACTATGATTCCAACGCTTTCATCTATAATTTCCAGAAGCAGGTGCCTGTGGTAAAGAATAAACCGATTCTTGTTTCTGAGATAGACTGGAGTCCGGAAAAACCTGGCGCAGGTAAGTATAATGAGTTTGGACAGTGGGTGGCCAGCAACCTGGGTTCATGGGGAACTGCCACTACCAGCAAATGGGGTAATGCCTGGAAGAAGGTGATGGATCATTTCGGAAACATCAGCATGACGCTGACCAGTACTGATGATTATCTTGATATCGACAACTTCCTGAAAACTGGTCAAATCAAGGCTGGATTGGAGGCTAATCCGGAGGCTTGCGGTCAGACCTGCTTCTACTGGTATTACGAGTATTCCAAGAAAGACTATGCTCATAAGTCTGCTGGTACGTCTTCTTCTAACCCGAATACTCAGCCTTCTACTTCTGCCAATACCCAGGGCGAGAACATCATCAAGTCGTGGGGCAATGGCAGCGGATTCGTTCCTTCGGGCTGGACGGTGGCAGATAATGGCAGTCAGGTTTATGCCGGCAATAAATCGAGCGGTCCACGCATCATGAATTTCTCTGGTGATTTCAAGAATGCTTTCTATGTGAGAACTGTTTCTGCCGATAAGGCTGGCTATATAGAATATGGTAATACCAATGGTTATACCCTGCCTCTGGTATATGGCGAGTATGAGCTGAGCTGCAATGTGGCAGCATGGAAGGGTGCTCCATATATGAAGGTGGAGGTGTACGACCCTCAGAATGCCGTGCTTGCTTCTACCATCGTCAAGGCAAATGGCAATGCCAATGGCAATATGGGGGCTTATCTCTCGGGTACCACCAGGGTTTCTCTCTCGTTCTATTCCATGATTAAGGGCAACTATCGTGTACGTTTCACCCCTGTGGCTGATGCCAAGGGCACAGGTGGTGCCTGGGTTGAGGCTCTGGTAGGCAATGTGGCTCTTTACTTCAAGGGAAATCCGCTGGCACTGAATGCCGTGGGACAGGTTCCTGCCGGATGGAAGATTGTTGATGCCGGAGAGCAGAAAGCGGCTGGTGCAGCTGGCATTGGTCCACGCATCTTCAAGTTTGCCGGTGGTGATTTTTCTACGGGTCTTTACATCCGTCAGAGCGATGCCAGCAAGGCAGGCTACGCTGAGTTTGGTTCTACTTGGGGCTATGGCTTCTCGTTGAAGCAGGGCAGCTATGTATTCTCTTATAATGCCGTGGCGTGGTCGGGGTCTCCTTATCTGAAGTGTGAGGTTCTCGACGAGAGCAACAACGTACTGGGTTCTCAGATTATCCAGTGTACCAAGAATGTGAACAAGAACACCGGTGCAAATACTTATGGCAGCAATAGTGGTCAGGTACGATTCACTGCTTCCCACACGGGTTACTATCATTTCCGCTTCACTCCTGTGGCAAACAGCTGGGGTGGCAGTGGTTCATGGCTTGAGGTAGTGGTAGGTCATCTGAAGATTTCCATGACCAGTGCTTCCCATTCAAGAAGCATCGATGGTGGTTGGAACGATGGCACTACGGGCATCGGGCAGGTTGAGAGTGCTGAGCATATCAGCGGTCAGGAGACCAAAGAGAACTCCGGCTGGTACACGCTTCAGGGTCAGCGGGTAGAACACCCAACCAAGGGTATCTATATCCATAATGGCAAGAAGGTGGTTTTGAGATAAAATATATGAGATAGATTGTTAAATGTGAAAGATGGCCTCGCAAAACGTGAGGTCATCTTTTTATTTTTTTGTCTTTTTCTTTATTATGTGTTATCATGCAAATATTTTGGAACATCTGCCAAACAGTATTTTTGAGTTTTGTAGTAATTTTGCAGTATATACAATAAATAAGATATTTATTTTTAGATTTATGCTTTTATAAAAAGAAAACAGTTCATATTGATGAACTGCAAGACTGTTGTGATACAGGTTAAATTGTTCACGAGAATGGTGCATAGTGATATGCGCCATTTTTTGTGCTATAACATGTTTCTTTTTTTTAGTTTATCATAAAATACAGAAAATGTGTTAGTTACGGTGTGCTGTAACAAGAGATGAAACAATTGGAACATCAAGAAAACACGTTCTCATGACAGTTTTCTACCTTTGCAGCCGTGTTCTTTAACCAAGAAGTAATAACACCTAGAAACAAACTTAATTAAAATGATACAACATGATTGAACAAGTGTTTACATTTAAACGGACAGCAGCTCTATGCCTCGTGGGAGCCTTCTGCAGCTTGAACGCACAAGCCCAGAAGATTACCGTGAAGGGTAGTATTGTTGACGGCACAGGAGAGCCACTGATTGGTGCTACTGTGAAAGTGAAGGGTGATGCCACTTCGGGTGTCATCTCCGACATGGATGGTAACTTTCAGATTGCAGTACCTTCTGAAAATTCATCCCTTGTCATTACCTATATCGGTATGGAATCTAAAACGATTAAAGTAGGTAAGAAAAGACAGTTTAAAATTACCTTGACTGATGACAATACATTGGGCGAGGTAGTAGTGGTTGGTTATGGTCAGCAGAAGAAAGCCTCTGTTGTCGGCTCTATTGCACAGACAGATGCGAAAACCTTGAATCGTCATGCCGGAGTTTCTTCTTTGGGTCAGGCACTGACAGGTAATCTTCCAGGTGTCGTTACTTTCTCTTCTACGGGTATGCCAGGTGAGGAAGATCCTAAGATCGTGATCCGTACGCAGACTTCTATCAACGGTTCCAACGACCCTCTCGTTCTCGTGGATGGTGTGGAGCGTGCCATGAACACCGTTGACCTTTCTTCAGTAGAGAGCATCTCCGTATTGAAGGATGCTTCTGCTACTGCCGTTTATGGTGTGAAGGGTGGTAATGGTGTTATCCTTATTACTACCAAACGTGGTAAGGAAGGCAAGGCTGCCGTACACGTGAAGGCGAATGCTACCATGAAGGTGGTTTCCAAGTTGCCTGAGAAATATGATGCTTACGATACTTTCCGACTCCTGAACAGAGTGGTAGAGCGCGAGCTGAACATCAGCGACGAAAAATCATGGGGTTCTTACAAGCCAATGGCTATTATTGACAAGTATCGTAACCCTGCTAATGCTGAGGAATGGGACCGCTATCCTAACGTGGATTGGCAGAAGGAACTGTTCAACAACACAGCCATGTCTTACAATGCCAGCGTGGATGTTTCGGGAGGTACCAAACTCGTGAAGTATTTCGCAGCGATAGACTTCGCTCACGAAGGTGACCTGTTCAAGGACTTCACCAGCGGTCGTGGATACAAATCCGGTTTCGGCTATAACCGTATTAACATGCGTGCCAACCTGGACTTCAATCTGACCAAGACTACTCTGTTCTCTACCAACCTTTTCGGTAGTAACGGTGTCCGCCATTTCCCTTGGGACAAGGCGAGTGATTCCAGTGCCTATTGGGCTTCTGTCTATCATGCAGCTCCTGATGCTATGCGTCCAATCTATTCTGATGGAACCTATGGTTACTATGCCCCACGTAAGGCAGACTGTCCTAACTCTGTGATGAGTCTTGCCCGAAGCGGTGTGGAGAATCGTACCAATACACAGATTACCACCGACTTTATTCTTACCCAGAAACTCGATTTCCTGACCAAGGGTCTGAAGTTTGTTGCCAAGGTTTCTCTTGACAATACAATGGTAGAGGAGAAGCGTGGTATCAGCGACCAGTATATGGATCCGCAGCTGAAGTGGATTAACCCTGATGATGGCTCAGTTTCCTATGACCAGAGCGTGGATTACCATGAGTCTGTGGCATGGACCATCAATGGCGGTAAGGTAAATACGGATGCTACTTATCGCCGTCTCTATTATCTGGCTCAGCTCGACTGGAACCGCAAGTTCGGCAATCATGAAGTGGGTGCTATGGGTGTATTCAACCGCAACGAATATGCCAACGGTTCTTCTTTCAAACATTATCGTGAAGACTGGGTATTCCGTGCCACCTACAACTATGCGATGCGCTACATGCTCGAGTTGAACGGCTGTTACAACGGTTCTGAGAAGTTTGGTCCCGACTATCGCTTCAAGTTCTTCCCATCAGCCTCTCTCGGTTGGACTATCACCGAGGAGCCATTCATGAAGAACATCAAGAAATATGTAGATATGTTTAAGGTACGTGCTTCCTGGGGTCGCATCGGTGATGATTCTACTGGAGGCTCTTATCTCTATACCGACCAGTATTCCTATGGTGGTAAGACCTTGCTGGGTGGTGATAATACTTATGATTCACCTTATACTATATATCGCCTTACCCGCATCGGAAACCCTAACGTGCGTTGGGAGACATCAGAGAAGCGCAACCTGGGTTTCGACTTCGGATTCCTGGGCGGACTGATTACCGGTTCGCTGGATGTATTTAGCGACAAGCGTACCGATGTGCTCTTAACCGAACGTTCCATCCCTTCTTACTATGGTATGAACTATACGGTCGCCAATTTAGGTTCGGTGGATGCCAAGGGTTACGAGTTGAGCCTGAAGGTGAATAAAGCATGGAACAAGAATCTGCGTACATGGGCAAACTTCAATATGACCCATGCTACCAACGAGATTAAGTTTGCCGATGATGCAAAGTTTCAGGCAAGTTATCAGAAGAAGGCGGGTTATTCCATTAATCGGAACCTTAGTTATATAGATCATGGTTTTATCCGCAACTGGGATGATCTCTATGCCGTACCAACCTGGGGTAGCCATGATTCAGAGAAATATACGGGTGATGCCATTATTTCAGACTTCAATGGTGACGGTCAGATAACAAAAGATGACAAGGCTCCTTATCAGTACACCTCTATTCCTGAGAATACCTTCAGTACTACATTGGGAGCAGAGTGGAAGGGCTTGAGCGTAACGGTACAGTTCTATGGTGTAACCAATGTTACCCGCGAGGTGAACTTCCCAACCTTTGAGCGTGAAACCCACGTTGCCTTCAAGGAAGGTTCTTACTTCACGCCATCCAATCCGGGAGGAGAGTTGTCTTTGCCACGTTGGACCACAGTGGCAGACGAAGGAAATGCCGGTACCCGTTACTACTATGACGGAGCTTTCCTGCGCCTGAAGAATGCCGAGATAGCTTATACCTTCAGGGGTGCTTGGGTGAAACGAATGCACTTGAATTCACTCCGTGTATATCTGAATGGTGACAACCTGCTCCTCTGGACCAACATGCCAGATGACCGCGAGAACAACTTTAGCGGCAATGCTTCTGAAGGTGCTTACCCAACAGTACGCAGATTTAACTTAGGTTTCGACCTTACATTTTAAATAAATCGTAGATATGAAAAAGTTTAAAAAGATATATACATTGTTGTTAGCTGCCGGTGTAGCTTTCACATCTGTATCCTGTACAGATTATTTGGACAAAGCACCGGGCAGTGATATTGCCCCAACGGAGCCATATAA
Source organism: Segatella copri (assembly GCF_009494835.1). GTDB lineage: Bacteria > Bacteroidota > Bacteroidia > Bacteroidales > Bacteroidaceae > Prevotella > Prevotella copri_F. Next base: position 36,075 of record NZ_VZBE01000088.1, on the reverse strand, counting down.
GAATTATACCAACTTTCAGGGTTTCTTGGAGCAGTGCTACAATGACATCCCTGGTCTTGCCTCAACATCCTGGTATCATGGTTGCTGGAACTATGGTGAGGATGAATATTGGCAGCCATCAGAGGTCCGTATGCTCACTAATGCCATTGACCAGGGAAACTATTGGGCATGGGACGAGGTGCAGTATTCTCCATTCCATTCGGGCATCGACCTGAACAGCGGTAATGATGTGAACCGCGATTCCAAGGGTCGCCTCTGGGGTATGTGCTGGCAGGGAATCTATGCCACCAACCTGGGCTTGGAAAATCTGGGCAACCTGGTAGATGCTACCCAGGAAGAGAAGAACCTGATTGCAGGTCAGCTCTATTTCTTCCGTGCATTCTTCCATTTCCAGATTATGCAGTATTGGGGCGGTATTCCATATATCGACTTCCTGATTCCTTCTGATGCCGTGTTCAACTATCCGCGCCTCACCTATCAGGCATGTGCCGACAAGGCTGCCGAAGACTTCAAGAAGGCTGTTGAGTTGTTGCCTGTAGATTGGGATAAGACTACCGTGGGTAAGCAGACAGTGGGCAAGAACAAGTTCCGTCCTAACAAGATCGCTGCTCTCTGCTTCCTGGGTAAGAATTATCTGTGGGCAGGTTCACCGCTGATGAATGAAGTGAGCAAGGAGAATCCTGATTTCAAGAATGTTAACGGATATAATAAGGAGTATTGCAAGATGGCTGCTGAGGCATTCGGCGAGGCTTTGAAGATCAATAAGGAAACAGGACTTTACCAGCTGTCTTCTTATGAAAATTACATGAACATCTTCTATACCTATGATCAGGGTGAAAAGATTCCAGGTGAGAAAGAGGCTATCTTCTATGAGAATTCAAGTAATACCAACTGGATTTGGAATCAGGTGACAGACTATCGTCCTACCAGCCTTATTGCAGGTGGTATCAAGGTTTATCCTACTGCCAACTATGTGGATTACTTCGGTATGGCAAACGGAAAGCCTATCAAGGACATCACGAAGAAGGATCCCGACAGCGGCTATGATCCGGAATATCCGTTCAAGAACCGTGACCCTCGCTTCTACGATCTCTTCATCTACGATGGTGTGAAGTGTGTGAAGAGTGCAGGACAGGATGCAGATGTGCAGTATGCTTCTCTTTATACGGGAGGAAAGTATCGTACGGCAACACCTTCCAAGGACTGCTTTACGGGATATTGCCTGAAGAAGTTCTGTGATCCATACCGTAATCGATTTGATGATGGTGGTGAACGTTCTAAGTATATGCGCGTACTCTTGAGTATGATTCGTCTGGCAGATGTTTATCTGATGTATGCCGAGTCGGTGGCTCAGAGTTATGGCTACAAGGCATCAAGCCAGGCATTCAATCTGAGTGCCGTGGATGCCGTGAACATCGTCCGCAACCGTGCGCATGTGGATAATATTGCTGATGAGTATCTTACCAATCTGGATGGCTTCATGAGCGAGCTTCGCCGTGAGCGTGCCGTAGAGTTGGCGTTCGAGGGCCACCGTTTCACCGACCTTCGCCGCTGGCTCCTGTTAGACAAGGCTCCTTACACCCAGAAGATGGCTGTTTACTTCGACCGTGCAGCCGACCAGAAGGATGTTGACCGCTACGACGATCCAAAGAAAAATCACGTGCTCAACCTGAAGGAGAAGCCATTGATTACCCGTAAGTTTACTTCAAAGCATTACTGGTTCCCATTCCTGAGAAAGGATGTAAAGATGTATCCTGAGTTCTCTCAGAACCCTGGTTGGGAATAATTAAACAATTCGAGAATTTATTATGAAACATAATATATTTAATAAGAGAATGTCATTGGCGCTAGCTTCCATGCTAGTCGCCAGTGGTGTGGCAAGCGCCCAGGAAATGACTGACACTACCAAGGTAAACGTGGCTTTCGGTCAGGTTTCCAAGGCCGACCTGATGGGCGGTGTCAGCGAGGTGAATGTCGAAGAGCTGTTGAAAAAGGACTACAGCGCCAATGCACTCAATGATCTTCAGTCGCTCATCAGTGGTTATAACGGAAATGTTTGGGGACAAGGTGCACTTGTTCTCGTAGATGGAGCTCCCCGTGAGGCCAGCACCGTCAATGCCACCGAGGTGGAGAAGGTTACCGTGCTCAAGGGCGCTTCTGCCGTAGTACTCTATGGTGCCAAGGCTGCCAAGGGCGTAATCCTCATTACTACCAAGCGTGGTAAGGTGCAGCCATTGAGCATCGCCGCCACCGTCAATACGGGCATCTATACACCTAAGGCTTATCCTGAATATCTGGGTGCGGCTGAGTATATGTCGCTCTATAACGAGGCGATGACCAATGATGACCCTACACAGCCGCTGAAATACTCTAAGGAGCAGATCTACAATACGGCTATAGGTACGAATCCTTACCGCTATCCGGATATGGACTTCTACAGCAGTGACTACCTGCGCAAGTTCAACAACCGTACGGATGCTACGATGGAAGTGAAGGGCGGTAGCAAATTTGCCAGATACTATGCCAACCTGGGCATGACCTACAACAACAGCCTGGTGAAGTTTGGCGAGCACAAGAAGGACAAGGACAATTCCTTCCGCGTGCGTTCTAACATTGATGCTACCATCACCGACTGGCTGGGGGCTTATGTAAATGTAGGCATCAACATCTCGGACAACTATCGTGGACGTCCTGAGGACTACTGGTCAACAGCTACCAGCGTTCGTCCAAACTGGTATTCCGGTCTGCTGCCAATCTCCATGATGGATGCTAACAATTCAGCCTTGCAGCAGATGATAGCTGGCTCAAAATTCCACGTGCTCGATGGTCAGTATCTGCTGGGTGGAAACAACGATAACCAGTCTACTTTCTTTGGTGATGCGCTTGCTGCCGGCTACGTGAAGAATCACTCCCGTACCTTCAACTTTGATGTGGGTGTGAAGGCCAACTTCGATCAGTGGGTCAAGGGATTGAGCTTCGAGACAGCTTTCAGCATCGACTACTGGAACAACTACTCTGAGGCTTACAAGCTTGACTATGCCGTTTACGAGCCTACCTGGGCAAATGTGAACGGACAGGACATGATTATCGACCTGAAGAAATATGGTAAGGAATCAAGCAGTACGAGCGAGTATATCGGTGCAGCCAAATATTACCAGAACACCACCTTCCGTGCTCAGTTTGACTATAAGAACACCTTTGGTGGTATGCACAACGTAAATGCTACTTTGGCTGGCTGGGGTTACTCCAAGTCGAATTCCGTGGACGAGAATCATGAGAGCTCATCTGGTGTAAAGGGTTCTTCTTACCACCGTACTACCAATGCCAACCTTGCCCTTCGAGCAGCTTACAATTATGCTCAGAAGTACTACGCAGAGTTTGGCGGCGCACTGGTTCACTCATCCAAGCTGGCAGAGGGTCATCGCAACGCTCTTTCTCCTTCAGGAACACTGGGTTGGAGAATCGGTCAGGAAAAATGGTTCAAGAATGCACTTCCTTGCTTCGACGATTTGAAGCTGAATGCTTCTTATTCTGTGCTCAACCAGGATATCGACATTTCTGATTATTATCTCTACCAGGGATACTATGATGTAAAGGGTTCTTGGTACACCTGGAACGAAGGTGGTAACGGAACTTGGGGCACAACATCTAAGCGTGGTAGCAACTACGGTCTCGATTTCGTGAAGCGTAAGGAATGGAGAGTAGGTTTGGAGGGTTCACTCCTCAACGGAACCGTAAGCTTCGACATGAACTATTTCCATCAGCTTACTTCGGGCTTGCTTACTTCGGGAACTGCTACCATCTATCCTTCATGGATGCAGAGTGACGGTTCTTTCATCACATCCCTGAACTATAACGAGGATTTGCGACAGGGCTTCGATTTCGCCGTAAACTTCAAGAAGAACATCGGCAAGGTGAAGGCACAGCTCGGACTCACAGGTATGGTGTTCGACTCAAAGGTTAACAAGCGTGAGGAGAAAAACGAATATAGCTATATGAACGCACAGGGTCAGGCTCTCGACGTGATTCGCGGTTATGTCTGCGAAGGCTTCTTCACTCAGGAAGATGTGGACCACATGAAGGCAAACCTCGACAAGGACGATCCTAATTTCGTGCCAAACCATACCTTCGGTGAAATCAAGGCTGGTGACCTGAAGTACAAGGATATCAACGGCGACGGCAAGATTGACAGCAACGACCAGCAGGTGATGGGTAAGTATGGATGGAGTGCAACTCCTTTCTTCTATGGTGTAAACATCACCTTGAACTGGAAGCAGTTTACCCTCTTCATCGCCGGTACAGGTCAGATGGGTGCCAAGGCATTCAAGAGCAACGACTGGATTTACAACCAGAAGAAATATACCTCTGTGGTTCGTGGACGCTGGACACCTGAGACAGCCGCAACCGCTACCTATCCACGTTTGACAGCCAAGGACAATACCAACAACTTCCGCAACTCAAACTTCTGGCTTTACAGCACAGACTGCTTCAACCTCAACAAGGTGCAGCTGACCTACGATATGCCAAAAGAGTGGTTTGAGAACAAGGTAGTGAAGGGTATGAGTGTTTACGTATTGGGCGAGAGCCTTCTCACCATCAGCAAGCACCACAAGTATATGGATACCAGTTATGGAGCTCCATATTGTCGCTTCTACAACATCGGTTTGAAGATGAAGTTCTAAAGACTGTTGAGAAAAAATAACTTCTTAGATATAGAACAATAAGACAACGTAATAATGATGAAACTAAGAAATATATTCATGATATTGGCTTCTGCAGCATTGTTGACAGCATGTGATGATGTCTTTACTCCTGCTGCAGAAAACATGATGGACATCAACGAGATGGAGAATGATCCTAACATGGCCAGGGGCTTCGTGCTCACCGCTTACCGTAACTTGCCAAACTACGAGGTGGGCACAGGTACGGATGTAGCGACGGATGATGCCGTGACGAATGAGAAGGGAGCCAACTGGTCTAAGTATGCCACAGGCTCATGGACCGTTCAGAGTTGGGACCCTACGGGCCGCTGGAACAACGACTTGTCTTCCATGCAGTATTTGCATATCTTCCTGAACTCAAACATTTCGAACATCGGGTTCCTGAAGAATGCCAATGAGAACAAGCTGATGCAACGACGCCTTACAGGTGAGGCCTACGGACTTCTGGCTACCCATGCCTATTATCTGCTTCGTGCCCATGCCGGATTTGACAATGAAGGAAAGTTGCTCGGCACACAGCTCTTTGACGGATATGTAGGTACGGATGCTGATTTCAATCAGCCTCGCAAGACATTCCAGGAACATGTGGATTTCATTCTGGCGAACATCGAGAAGGCTGACAAGCTGCTGCCTATGGATTATGAGCCGGTGACAAGCGACGACAAGGTGCCAGCCAAGTATGATGATATCCTGAATGTGCCTGAGGTGACATCTGTCAAGGATGGCAAGATGGGTATATATAATAAGGTGATGGGCGAGAATGCACGCCAGCTGATCAACGGACTGATTCTGCGTGCCATCAAGGCTCGTACCCTGCTGCTTGCTGCAAGCCCTGCCTTCCAGGATCCTGCCCAGAACAATGTAACCTGGGCACAGGCTGCTGATGCTGCTGCCGAGGTGGTTGACTATGTAGGCGGTCCTGCAGGTTTGTCTAAAACAGGTCTTACCTACTACGACAACGATGATGAGATAAAAAACTTGAAGAATGGTTCCAATCCTCCGGAAATCATCTGGCGCACTGACAAGAAAGATGATGAGATTGATGACGAGAAGAACAATTTCCCTCCATCGCTCTTCGGAAGCGGCAAAACCAATCCTACCCAGAATCTGGTAGATGCCTTCCCTGATGCCAAGGGTTATCCTATCACCGATGCACGCAGTGAATATGATGAGAATAATCCATACAATAACCGTGACCCTCGTCTGGCTAAATACATTATCTATAATGGAGCCACAGCGGGAGTTGAAAACAAGGTAATCAAGACGGGTAGTTCTTCGGGCGATGATGGTATCGGCCGCCGTGATGCTTCTACCCGCACCGGTTACTATATGAAGAAGATGTTGCGCATGACTGCCAACTGCAATCCTAGCAACACATCCAAGGTAACCAAGTATAGCTGCAAGGCACGTTTTACTGAGTTCTTCCTCGATTATGCTGAGGCTGCCAATGAGGCTTGGGGACCTAAGAACTCTGGCACACATGCTTACTCAGCATACGATGTGATCAAGGCAATCCGCCACCGTGCAGGCTTGACAGATGATACTTATCTCAACGAGTGTGCCGGCGACCAGGCTAAGATGCGTGAGCTGATTCGCAACGAGCGCCGCCTGGAGCTTTGCTTCGAGGGATTCCGCTTCTGGGATTTGCGCCGCTGGAACCAGTTGGACAAGCTTACTTCTGTACAGGGCATCGATTGGAACAACGATACGTTTACCATCTTGCCAAATGTAGAAGAGCGCCATTTCGATAGCTATATGAACTATGGTTATATTCCATATTCAGAAGCATTGAAGTACTCTAATCTCCATCAGAACAAGGGATGGAAATAAACCAGTTAAAAATGATAATGAAAATGAAAAGTTTTAAGTTATTAAATACAATAGGCATTGCTGCCATGACTTTGTTGATGACCGCTTCCTGCGAGAGCGGTAACAAGGAATTTGGATATGACGGAGAAACTGCTGTCTATTTTGCCAATGCTGGTTATGTGCGCACCGTGGAGCTGGGTGAGGATCAGGAAGCTGACCTTACCGACGATAACAACCACATCATCAACATCAAGGCCTACTGTGCCGGTGGTTATGGCAACAACAATGACGTTACCGTGGATTATATATCTGATGCCAGTCTTTGTGATGGCTATAAAATCAATGGCGCTGCCATCCAGATGATGCCATCCACTTACTATGAGATAGAGAACCCTAACCAGTTTGTCATTGCCAAGGGACAGCAGATGGGAGGCGTAAGAGTGAAACTTACTGATGCGTTCTTCAACGATGACAAGAGCTATGAGCAGGGCTATGTGATTCCTGTGAAGCTGACAGGTGCTCAGGGCGTTGACAAGGTGCTGGAGTCGAAGAATACTACATTCTGCCTTGTGAAGTTCGTCAATCCTTGGACTGCCACTTATCTTCGCAAGGGTAAGGATGTGAGAAACGGCAACGAATCTCACCGTGCTTATCCATATATAGAGAAGGCTGAGGTAATCAAGGTGGTGACCAAAGGCTTGTACAAGGCACAGATGACTGTGGATGTGAAGGACGCAAGTGGTATAGACCATCAGGTGAACGTGCTGATGACCTTCAACGGTGATGACTGCACCATCTCTTCCGGCAGTGAGGGCGTTCAGGTTTCGGGTAGTGGTAAGTTTGTCAAGAACGACCAGCTCTTGGGCGAGTTTAAGCGCAACACTCTCTATTTGAACTACAATATCAAGAGCGATGCCTTGGGTACGGTTGAAACCACAGATACCATGGTGGTCCGCAATCGTGGCATTGGTTTCCAGACTTTCACTCCTGAGCATTAAGAACATTTTTAATTTGATATCAGAATTATGAAAAAAATACATAATATCCTCTTGGCCAGTGCAGCAGCTTCCATGCTGCTCACTGGTTGTGTGGAGGACTTCGATACAAGCTATGCTGCTGGCGAAAAGCCTGAGAGCGTGGCGATGGATGACCTTACCAGAGGTTATGAAGTTCTGAAGAACTATACGGGCATGAAGCTGGGAGCTAACTTGACCATTGCAGATTTGAAAGCTGCCAATACTAGCTTTAGTACCGTTTTGGCCAACTTCAATGAAGTGAATGTCGTAGATGGCTTCTCCCATGCTGCTGTGGTTGCTGATGATGGTACGGTCAGTGCCGATGCTTCAAAAGATGAAGTTGGTGCTGCTATTGCCGCAGGACTCGTTCCTACAGCTTCCCTTTTTGCACCTAACGCATGGAACATGAATGTGATGAAAGAGGCTACCAAGGATACTTGGGTAGATGGTGAGAATGTGGATCTCCATCAGAAGTATGATTTCGAAAGCAGTGCCATCGGTGATGTCTTCGGAACAGACAAGGATTCCAAAGTGGCAAAGGATCCAACAGGAAAGAACGGAAAGTCGCTATGCATCAAGAAGGCAGCCAAGTACATCGCGTTCCCAGTGAATCTGCCTGAGGGTGCTTCGCTGTCAACAATCAAGACCATCTCCTTTGATTATTATTCATCAAATGTCAAGAAGAATGTGGTTATCAGAGTAAAGGTGGGTGACAAAGCCAAGGAACTGAGAAACTTCGGTGTTCCTACCAAGGCTAAGACTTGGGAAACATTCGTGGTGGATTTGTCAAAGATTGACTTTACTGAGGCCTTTGATGCAGATGATATGAAATCTTCCAATATTTCTCTGGTAATTGGTCAGGCAGCTGCGCCTCAGCAGGTGTATGTTGACAATATTGATATTTACGCTCCATATCAGAAGCCGGGTGGTTATAAACCTCGTCCTGTAGAAGAGAAGGCTGCTGATGTAAAGAAGGCTATGTTTGCTTACGTTGATTCCGTTATGCAGAACTATGGAGACAAGGTGCAGGCATGGAATGTGGCTTCCAACCTGATAGAAGATCTCTTCTATTCCTTGAAGTCTTCAGAGAATATGGTAGCTACTGATGAATTCTATCCTAACGACTATCTGGATGAGAACTGGGTGGCTGATGTATGCAAGGAAATCCATTCAAAGAAGGCTGATGCCAAACTGTTCTACAGTGAAGAAAATCTGCTGACGGATGCCGAGAAGACCGAGGCTGCCATCAACTACATCAGGCAGTGGAATGAGGCAGGTGCTAAGATTGAAGGCATCGATGCGAAGCTTGACGTGCCATACAACAGCAGTTCTTTGGCAGAAACTAAGGCGAATATCGACAATCTTCTTGCTACGTTGAAAGCTTCAGGCTTGGAGGTACGTCTTTCTGATATGAACGTATACCTGGCTGATGCCAACGGAACAGTAGCCGATCAGAGCAAGGCTACATTCGAGGATTACAAGGGAATGGCTGAACTCTATGCCTATATCCTGAACAAGGCACAGGATGTGTTGGGCGACAAGCTCTATGGGGTATCTTTCTCTACTATCAATCAGGGCACTACGGGTGTAGGACTGTGGAATCATTTCAATCGCCTTCCTACTTACGTGGGTGTGGTTAATGGACTTCAAAAAACAGAAATAAAATGGTAAAAAGATTATTCATATTTATTTTCGGGATGCTAACATTCGCAGTGGCGCAGGCTCATGACGGGCCTGCCCTGCGAAGAGTTATCTCGCCATCCCAGCCGGCATGGTTTATCCATATCGATACATGGAATTCTCCGAATCCGCAAGCCATCATCAATATGGTGCCGGAAGACATCAAGCCTTACGTGATATTCAACCTCTCGCTCTCTGCTTCGGAGAACATCTGTGCGGATGGTAAGAAGGTGGTGGATTCATGGATGAAGGTATGCGCCGAGAACCGCGTCTGGACCATGATCCAGCCTGCCAGTGGCGGATGCAGTGCTTTCGATGATGACGACCTGGAACTCTATGAGAGCTACTACAAGAACTATCCTAACTTTCTGGGATGGAACTATGCCGAGCAGTTCTGGGGATTTGACGAGGATCGTAAGCGTGAGAACGGAACCGTTCATACGCCTACTTTCCTGAAACGCTTGGAACTCTTCACCCATCTCATGAAGTTTGCCCATCAGTATGGCGGCTACCTTTGTGTGAGCTTTACGCAGGCATGCTATTCTGCCAATATGATGCCAGTGGCATACATGAAGCGTAATGCCGAGATGAACCGTCTGCTTTCTACCGATAAGGAACATTTCATCTGCTGCGAGAAGTACACCATGCAGAATGGTTTCTATGACATCGAGAGCAACTGTCTGGGTGCTTATCTGGGTGGATATGCCGGCCAGTATGGTATTCGTTTCGATATCTGCGGCTGGATGGAAGAACAAGATAAACTGGATGAGAATGGCAATGCCATCAAGGACCCTTCGGATGATACAAAAACACTGAAGGAGTATTACAATGATTTCCCTAAGGCTTGTGGTGCCATTCCTATCTTGGAGCATGTGGCATTGACTGGTGAGACGGTGATTGACGGTCCTGAGTTGGTGTCAACTGATGACCTGCGTGAGATTGCGACCTCCAAGACTGCTGATGGCTATATCCGTCGCAACTGGGCTTGGTTCAATCACTTTAAGAATATCAACATCGATATGTTCCGTAAGATTCTGGATGGTACAATTCGTATTCCTTCCCGTGAGGAGGTCATAGCACGTACTAAGATTTGTGTTAAGAATGACATCAAACCTAAGGATATCACTTCCAGCCAGAACGAGATGGAACCATACGTTTCGCCAAGCGGACTGTATGATGGTCTCTATCGCAGCGAGCAGGATGACAATGGTACGCAGTGGCCTAACTCCACCTTGAACAACAAATGGTGGTTGAAGGTTTCAGGACGTTATCCTACCATCCCTGTGGTGTATGATCTCATCGACGAAGAAGCCAAGAAACTGCAGGTGGCTATCAAGAGCAGCGAGTATGCCAGCAACCCTACCTGGAGTAATGTGACCAGCAAGAAGGCTTATATGAATAAGCTCTTCAAGCAGGAATATTCGGGTGATATCTATGCTTCGCGTCTGGAGAATACTTGGGTTTGCTACAACCCTTATCAGTATAATGAGGAGCATGTTCGGTTGGCTGCCACAAAGAATGGTATGAAATATATCCGTAAGTACTGGGTAAACAATGGACGCAGTGCCAAGGGTACATTGAAACCTGCCTACAATACCTGTAGCCAGATTAAGATGAACCTCGCTCCATATTCTTTGGTTCACATGCGTGAGTATTCAGACAAGTTGAGTCTCTACATGCAGAACTACCGTATCAAGGATGGACTCCGCTATGGTGTGGGTGATGGCAGATTGCAGGATGACAAGAATCTTCCGGAGTATGCCCAGCAGACTGATACCATCATTGTGGTGGGAGCCAGTGCACAGCCTACTATCTCTTGGAAGGATAATTCCGAGCATTCGGCAAGTACTGTTACCAGCGAGTGGAAAAATGGTCAGTTCACGGTTTATGTAAAGCATAATGGTCCATTGGAGTTGACCATCGATAACTGTAAGGGCACCAAGACTACAGGAAAGTTGAAGGATTCTGATGTGACTGCTGCTGTCATCGAGACTCCTGCTGCTCCAGGAGCTTACGAAGGCGAGATGCAGTATGAGTTTGAGAACTTCGACTACAAGAATGTGGGTGGTTGCTATGGCAACGCTTGGAACAACGGTTTCCGTGGATACTATGGTCAGGGCTGCCTGAACCTGGGAACCCAGAAGGGGGCTTCCGTTCGTGGTTACATTCCGGTAAGTAAGGTGGGTAATTACAAGGTGGCTATCCGTTATCAGGCTTCCATGGGAGATGCTGTTATCAAAGTTATCTGTGGCAATCAGACCAAGCAGGTTACACTGCCAAAGAATGCTTCTTCCAACAAGGAATGGTCGGAAGTGGAGTTTGACATGGACATCGCTGATGTCAAGGGAAATATGACGGTTAACTATGTGAGCGGAAAGAGAGCTGTGCTCGATTGCGTTCGCCTGAACTACAAGGGTGCCTTGACGGGTATCGCTGGTGTAACCACCGATGCCGACCAGATAGACCATGTGGAGTATTACGACTTGCAGGGCATGCGCCTCTCTGCTGCCAAGCAGGGCATCAATATCAAGAAAGTATATCTTCGTAGCGGCAAAACTTATACGGAGAAACTTTATAAATAACTAGTTATTAATAAACAATTTAATTTTTTATGATTATGAGAACTACAATTAAGAGTATGGCTATGGTAGCCATTGCGTTGTTCGCAGGTTTTGGTACAGCTTCTGCTCAGGAAGAGAGTGCAGATGAGGGTGTTGAATTGACTAAGGACATGTTCCACATTTGGGATGGTTTAACACAGGATGCACAACCAACTGATGAGCATGTTTATATGGATTGGACTGTGGGTGCAGAGAATCCAAATGACCCAGGTTCTGTTATCGTAGGTACATCTACTGTGTCTGAAAATATCTATGCCGACTTGTCAGACTATCATTACATGGTAGTTTATGGTGAAGGTACCAATCCTCGTTTCATGTTCAACCGTACCGTTGCGAATGGTCAGCAGGCTGATGGTGGTATGATTGCCATCGAGAACAAAGCTTTTGATGAAAAAACAGGAGCAATTGTTCTTGATTTGAAGAAAGATTTGGTTCGCACTGTTCCTGGCGAAGATCCTACTGTTGATGATTTTGCTCACTTGGTTACTATCAAGGCTCCATGGGGCGGTCCTTGCCTTATTTCTTTAATCAAGCTTTACAATACCCTTCCTGAGGAGCTCGGAGGTGGAGCAACTGGTATCAAGAACGTTAATGTAGCAAATGATGCAGTGGTTGCAACATTCAATGCTGCTGGTGCTAAGGTAGCAGCCAACGCCAAGGGCCTTGTTATCAAGAAGTTCCAGAGTGGTAAGGTTGTTAAAGTAATGAATAAGTAATGGCAGAAATTCTACTCCTTTTGTGTAACTAGGGAGTAGTCCCTAGTTCAGATGTTCGGCAAAGTATTTGTTGAATCCAGCAGATACTTTGCCGATTTTTTTTTGTGTCATAACAACAGACAATTATAACAACAGATAATCGTATAACTGATAATTATAACTTAAAATGAAAAGAACAACTTTCTTGCTGTGCTTGCTCTTTGCCTTGTGCATGCAAGTGGTTGCTGCCGAGCATTCCTATACGCAGAAAGCAGTGAAGCAGACAGTAAAAGTGGGTACATCTACACGAGAAATGTTGGTCTATGTACCAACCGACTTACCCGAGAAGGCTCCGATGGTCATCTCTTTGCATGGTTATAGTCAAAACCCTGACTATCAGATGGGACAGACTCATTGGAACGAGGTGGCAGACACGGCAAAGATCTTGGTGGTTTACCCTCAGGGAAACGGTAATGCCTGGGACATCTCAGGCTCTGGCGATGTCAAGTTTATCGAAACCATCATGAAGACGATGCAGAAGAAATATAAGGTAGACAAGAATCGCATCTATATTTCTGGCTTCTCTATGGGTGGAATGATGACTTATCATTGTATGACCAAATTGGGAACTGTAGTTGCAGCCTTTGGTCCTGTGAGTGGTATCCCTGTCGATTATCGTGAGCCTGTGGCTCCACGCCATGTGCCTATTATGCACATCCATGGCACGGGAGATGATGTCGTGAAATGGGGTGGCGATCCAAACCATGCCGCTGGTGGCTATGGTAGAATTGACGATTATGTCAAGAAGTGGGCTGCTTATGAAGGTTGTGATGTGGATAATCCAGTGGTGATTCGCCCTTATCCTGCATCCATGAGTTATGCTGCCGCCACTCGTACTCGCTATATCAATAAGATGGATGGAACGGAGGTTACTCTCATCGCCATTGATGGTAAGGGACATTGGCATTCGGATGATCCTGATGCAGTCTATTCTACCCGCGAGCTTTGGAACTTCTTCAAGCAGTATAAGCTCGATCTTCCTGATAATGAAGATTCTAGCGAGGCTAAGGGTGAGGTGTTGTTCTCTGACAATTGGGAAGACGAGGTCATCAACGTAGGTGAAGGCGTGCCTGCTGGGTGGAAGCGCATCAATAGCATGAATGATGGGAGCCGCAGCGATGAGAAAGCGAACGGCGCTGCCAATACGGGTGGTGCTCGTATCAAGGATTTCGTGGCTGGTGGTGATTTCAATACAGGATTCTATCTCAGTGCTCGTGACTTTGACCAATGCAAGCTCTCTTATGGCTTGTATGATGGGCATCGTCTGCACTTGATTCCTGGTAAATACCAGCTTTCTTTCAACTCTTCTTATTGGAATGATGGTTCCGAGAATGGGGCAGTGACCTTTGATGCTGGCATTGCTGGCATAAGCGACAATAATTCTGTCTTGTTGGAACAGAACTTGGATTCGGAAGGTAACTTGAAGGAGAATGCCAATCAGGTGGTGAAAGGTTCTCTGGCTCACTTCTTGAACTTCACTGTAGAAAAAGAAGGTGACTATGAACTTTATTTCACCATGTCTTCTGGTTGGGCTGCGGTTATTCTTGGCAATGTGAAGATTAAAAAGGCGGATACCAGTACTGGTATTACTGAGAACGCAATCAATGCTTTTGGAAATGGCCATAGCATGACCTACAATTTAGCGGGTCATCGCATCAGCGCTCAGACCAAGGGTATGGTTATCGAGCAGACACAGCTTGCCAATGGCAGAAAGGTTTCCAGAAAGGTTATCAAGAAATAATAAACAAAATTTTATCTATACGATGGTTCTATCATTGTAAAGAATGTAATGGCTATTTCGAGATTGAACTTCCAGCTGAGGGTATTAAAATCCCAGTTATAAATAAGATGACCTTGCGTTTTGCAAGGTCATCTTATTGCGTTTTTTTGTATCATAAATTTATTCTCTTGTACCTTTTGAACAAAAACATTGGTAAAAAAATGCAAATTTTTGCTTTTTTTTCTTTTTTCTGACAGAAAAAATATAACTTTGCAGGATAAATAATTCATGTAAATGACAGTTATATTACAATCATAAGCCAATGAAACGTTTTATACTCTTTTCAATCTTTTGCTTCGTACAGATGCTGACATGCTTTTCTTATGCCAACTCTGGACGACTTTATACATCCAACGACATGTCGAGTAGCTTGATTCGATGTATCATACAGGATAAGTATGGTTTCATTTGGGTGGGTACCAATTATGGACTGAATCGTTTTGACGGCTATAAATTCAGTTCCTATCTTTGCAATCCTGCCGATACGACAACCATTCAGGACAATGATATCGTAAAACTCTATCCTTACAGCAAAGAGTTCCTCTTTGTGGCAACAAATCGTGGACTCTATAAATATTCCTATCTTACCAATTGTTTCCAGCATATCGTATTGGAAAAGAAAGATGAGAAGATAAGAGTAAGTTCTCTTATTGAGGATGGAAAGCATAATCTCCTGATAGGTACAGCCGGGTATGGTGCCTATAGGTTGGATATGACTACAGGTAAAGTTACTCGCCTTTCAAGGAAATCTGCAAATTCAGTGGATGATTTCTTTGCTATGCTGTTCTTCGATGATGAGGGATATCTGTGGCAGGCTAATCATACAAAGGTGTTGAGAAAATATAAATACAATGGCAAGTCTATCAAACTGGTAAGTGTATATGAACCTAAAGATCTGTTTGGCATCAGTAAATTATATGCCACAGACAAGAAGGGGTTCTTTGTGGCGCATACGGGCGGCATTATGCGCTATGATTATGCCTCGCATAGCTTCTCACGCTACGATTTCGATTTTTCAGCTCATCAGGGGGCAGGATATATCAGTGCTGTTACCTTGGATAAGTATGGCAATTTATGGTTGGGTACTTCGGGAGATGGAACTTTCAAGATACCGCATGGAAGCAGAAAGGCTTATCGGGTGGAGTTGAATAACCAATCGTTTATCTTTGATAATGCGCATATCAGCGATTTGCTGATAGATAGAGATGGTAATCAGTGGTATGGATGCTATATGAAAGGACTTTTCTTGTCGAATAATGATAAGAATGTGTTCCATCCGGTTTCTTTGGATGAATTGGGGGCTGGTATGGAAACCATTTCGTCTGTAGTGGGAGTTGCTGACGGATTGATGCTTTTTGTGGTCAAAAATCATGGGTTGTATCTCTTGGATGAGAAGACGGGCAATACCAAGCTACTACAAAGTCCTGCAGGACCAATCAGAGTGTACTCGGATTTTCGGAAGAATGTTTATGTATATGGTCGTGATGGCATTTATGAGTATGATTGGAAGCATCAGACTTACCGGTTGTTGCTGCCTGCCAATGGACTTTCTCTAGATGGTATGCAGGTAGATGCTGCTGGTAATATTTATTTTACGAGCCCGGGCAACGGACTTTATGTATGGAATAGAAAGAGTGGCAAGATGACGCAATATCTGATGGATGATAAGCGTCCACACAAAACCATTTGCAATAACTGGATATCGGAGATCAGGTTAGATTCCCGGGGATGGCTCTGGTGTGCAACAGCCAATGGTGTGTCGTGCATGGATACCAAAACCGGATATTTTGACATCATTCTTTCTCGGTCTTTGTTAGAGGGTAAAACGTGCTATTCTACATTAGAACTGTCGGATGGTAAGATTGCTATTGCCACAGAGATGGGGCTTTATCTCTATGACAGGAAAAAACAGCAGACTACCCCTTGGCCTCATTCCGAGAGTATTAGCGGATTGAGAATTTATTCGCTGAAGAAGGATGCCAAGGGAAACCTATGGATGAGTACTGCGCAGGGTATCTGGTGTTATGATAGTAAAGCTAAGTCGTTTTTCTCTTTTGAAAAGGGAAACGGACTCTTGACCAAGGAATATCTGGCTGGAGTAGTAGGTTCTACATCGGATGGGGTTATCTGTTATGGAAACTCCGAAGGTTTGACTTATTTTAGGCCTTCTCAGGTAAAGGATTATAATGAGAAAACGTCCGTCATTTATCTGTCGGGTGTGTTGCTTGATGGAAAGATGGCTCCGTTTATTGGAGATAATCTGAGTGTTCCGTCTGATTTCAAGTCGATAGTACTCAGCTTCTCCCAGCTTGATTATCAGAGCGTGGGTAACATCGTGTTCCAGTATCGCATTAACGGGGGCAAATGGATCAGCAATGCGGCTGGAGACAATAGCTTCAACTTCACTGGTTTGTCGTATGGACATTATCGTATAGAAGTGCGTACCTATTGCAACGGTAAGTACTCCACATATAAAAAGGTGATCAACCTGGATGTGCTGGCACCTTGGTTTCTTACCGTTTGGGCGAAGCTCATCTATCTCTTCCTGATTCTCGGCCTCACGGCTGCCGCTATCATTGTTTATCTGCGCAAGAAGAAAAGAGATATGGAAGAGGCTAAGATGCAGTTCCTCATCAATGCCACCCACGATATCCGTTCGCCGCTGACGCTGATTATGGAGCCTCTGAAGAAATTGAAGGAGCGATTGGGAAATGCTGAGGAATATCAGGCGGATATTGATACCATCGACCGAAACGCACAGCGTCTGCTCACCCTGGTGAATCAGATTCTCGACAAGAGACGCCTGGACAAGCATCAGATGAACCTCTCGTGCAGGGAAACCAACCTGGTGGAGTTTTCGCAGGGTTTGGTTTCGCTCTTCACCTATAATGCCAACCTGCGTGGTATTAATATCAGGCTGGAGATGCCAGAGACGCCTGTGAATGCATGGATAGACCGCAACAAGCTGGATAAGGCGATAGCTAATCTGCTGTCTAATGCCTTTAAATATACGCCTAATGGCGGCGAAATCATCTTCCGCATTGAGAAGCAGGATAAGAAGGTGCTCCTGTATGTGATTGATAGCGGCAAGGGATTGGGAAAGAACGATGATGCCAAAACCCTGTTTGAACGCTTCTATCAGGGACAAAATTCTGCTGATATGCACCTGGGAGGTTCGGGCATCGGCTTGAATCTCTGCCGTTCCATCGTAAGGCTTCATGGAGGTGATGTGTATGCACATAATCGTGAAGACGGGAAGAGCGGTGCCTGTTTCATCATAGAATTGCCTTTGGGAAAAGAACATCTTAAGGATAGCCAGATTAATTCAGACTACGTGGTGAATGGAAAGAAACTGCAGAGAAGTGGGGCTAGCAAGAACAGTAAAATCCTGCTGGTGGATGACGATATCGAAATCTGCCGCTACATCAAGACGGAACTGAGCGACTGGTATCGCTTTGTAATCTGCAACAATGGCAAAGAGGCACTGAAGCAGTTGCTTACCGATGATTTCGACCTGGTGGTAAGCGATGTGGTGATGCCGGAGATGGATGGTATCACGTTGCTTAGAAATATCAAGGGCAATGCCAATATCAGCCACGTGCCAGTAATCATGCTTACTTCCAAATCGGAAATCAGCGATAGGCTGGAGGGTATTAAGCTAGGAGCTGATGCTTATCTGGCTAAACCGTTCAGTCTGGAGGAACTTCATCTCACGATAGACAATCTCATCGACAATGTACGTCGCCTGAAGGGTAAGTTCAGTGGAGCTCTGAAGCAGGATGACAAGGTGGAGAAGGTAGAGGTGAAAGGCTACGATGAGGAGCTGATGGAGCGTATCATGAAGGTAGTGAACGAGAACTTGAGCGATTCAGACTTCAATGTAGAGAAGATGTGTGATGAGGTGGGCGTAAGCCGTACTCAGCTGCATAGAAAGTTGAAGGAGATGACCGGTGTTCCTACCAGCGAGTTCTTGAGAAACATCCGTCTCAATGAGGCTGCTCGATTGATAAGAGAGCGTAAAATCAACATTACGCAGGTTTCGTATATGGTGGGATTTGCCAATAATAGTCATTTCTCCACTGCATTTAAGAAATATTTCGGAATGTCGCCTTCGGAATATGCGGCAAAATATACTGAGTAAAGTATTTGAAACATTAAAAAAAGTCATTATGATTGTTTATTCGTAATTTTGTAGCGTTAAACGAATAAACAATCATAATGATGAATACAACGAAAATCTTGGCTTTCAGAAAGCCGTTACTGATGATTGTATGGCTGCTTGCCATGCAGGGCGCAGCTTTTGCGCAGAATCTGCGGGAAACTTTCTCTTCTCCCAATGGAAAGATTGAATGGAAGGCTGAGGGTGAGGAAAATAAGGTGAAGGTTTTTGAGGTAGCTTATTGCGATGCCTGTAGAGGAAATAAGGAAAGCCAGGTGCTTCATATTTCTGGTTATGGTTTGAATACCAGCGATGGTGGAGGAAGAAATCTAGTCTTGAAAGACATTTCCAAACCCAAGTATATTTCGGAGCATTATCAGATGCTCATGGGAAAGAAGAGTGAATGCAAGAACGAGGCGAATGAAATAGTTTATACCTTTGAGGATGATCTGCAGCGCCCGTTGCGCATGGTGGTTCGACTTTATAACGATGGCGTAGCCTTCCGTTATGAGTTGGAGGGTTTGCAGCATACGTCAATCAAGCAGGATTTGACTACTTATCATATCAGTGAAGGCACGCGCCGGTGGTTTCAGGAATGGACGGAGTCTTATGAGAATTTCTTCCCTTTATCCACTACCGGTAAAGGTGGAAAACAACATTGGGGCTATCCTTGTCTGCTTGAGCAGAATGGTGTGTACTCTCTTATTACTGAAGCTGGTATAGAACGAATCAACAGTGCCTCTTCCTTGAAGAATGGGCAGAATCCGGAGGACTATCATGTGTTCCTGGATGAAAACACACAGCATTATTCGGGTAATTGGAAATCTCCCTGGCGAGTGGTTGTCATTGGAAAGAAGCAGGATCTGATAGCTTCGACCCTGGTAACTGATGTCAGTGCCCCTTGTCGTCTGAAAGATACTTCATGGATTAAACCGGGAAGTGTAAGCTGGATTTATTGGGCTTACAACCATGGCTCAAACGACTTGAATATCATTAAAAAGTATGTAGATATGGCGAAGACCTTGCATCTGCCATACGTATTGATTGATGCAGAATGGGATGAGATGAAGAATGGAGCCACCATCGAGGAGGCTTTGAAATATGCTAAGGATAGGGGTGTGAAGCCTTTGCTTTGGTATAATTCTTCTACTGCATGGATTAAGGCTTGGGGTGCACCAGGTCCTCACAATAGACTGAATGCTCCGGAAAACAGGGAGAAGGAGTTTGCCTGGTTGGAGAAAATGGGCGTAGCTGGAGTGAAGATTGACTTCTTTGCTGGCGATAAACAGGAAACGATGGAGTATTGCATCGACCTCTTGGAGTGTGCGGCACGCCATCATCTTACGGTTAATTTTCATGGTGCTACTGTTCCCCGAGGCTGGCAGCGCACTTATCCCAACCTGCTCTCTACCGAGGGTGTGTATGGAGCGGAATGGTATAATAATGAATCTGTGCTGACAAAAAAGGCTGCTTGCCATAATGCTACCTTGCCATTTACCCGCGGCATCGTGGGCTCGATGGATTATACGCCTTGCACCTTTTCTGATTCTCAGCATCCGCATATCACTACCCATGCTCATGAGTTGGCTTTGCCAATCTTGTTCGAGTCGGCTTTGATGCATTGGGCTGATAAGCCGGAGAGTTATCTTGCCCAGCCAAAGGAAGTGCAGGATTTTATCTCGAACATGCCGACTGCATGGGATGAGACGCGATTGCTCAGTGGTTATCCGGGCGAAAGTGTCGTGATGGCTCGCAGAAAGGGAAGCACCTGGTATGTGGCTGGCATTAATGGCAAGGATGAATCCCAGAAACTGGCCCTGAATTTATCTTCTCTGACAAAGCAAAACTCACGTGTTGTTTTGTTCGAGGATAGCGGAACGGCAAAAAATCCTTGGAAAATTTCATACCGTAAGGTTAGGGGTATGAAAGATTATATCAATGTACAGCCTCGTGGTGGCTTTGTGATGGTTATCAAATCCAAAAAACGCTTCGCACCAAACAAAGTGCGAAGCGTTTTTTTAGAATGTATTGAATGTATTATTTGATGTGGATGGTGTAATTCTTGCTGATGCCCTTGTAGGTGCATTTCACATAAGCCTTGTCTTGCAAGGTCTTAGGCTGAAGAATCTCTATCTCCACCTCCTTGTTGTCGGATGATGCAGTGATGCGTGGTGCGCTCTTCTCGCCTGTTTGCAAAGAGGCGATGACATCATACTCATTGTAACCGAAGTTGCCATTCTCATTGGTCATTCTCGTTGGAATGGTAGGAACATCCAGTTTTCTGCCGTTCATCTTGATTTCGATGGTAGGCGATATTGGGCATTCCATGTTCTCGCCCTTCTTGGTGAATCCGAGGCCCTCCAGTTCGCAAAGTTGCTTGCCCTCACCTTCGGTGATGAGATAGATGGCATGTTTCTTGCCGATACCATCGACCTTGTCAGCTACGTCCAGTGTCAACTTTTGGATTCCCTGCGCTGAAGTCTGGGCAGGAACCGTTAGCTCACCAAGCAATTTGCCTTTCCATGTCTTGTTTGCCCATGGACCATCCATCATTACTTTGATTTTGAAGCTCTTTTGCGTTTTTGCCTTCACAAAGATATTAAGTTGGGTGCCGTTTCCTTTTTTTGTTCCCTCAAAAGGTTGCAATCCTTTCTGTGCTTTGCTGAGACCGCCGAATCCGAAATACTTGAATCCAACGATGTCACCAGCGTTCATGTTTACAGGCATGTGGTTGTTCCATACGTCCCAGGCATCCTGCATGGCTTGGTTGTTGCTCAGATAGCTGGCGATACCTGCAGAATAGTAGTGGTATGGATTCAATCCGTATATCTGGAATCCTTCCGAAGTGACTTCTGCTCCCGTGTATTCTGTGTTGTCGGATGCTTTGGCGGTCCAGATGCCTTTCTTGTTGTATGGATCGTATGCCCTGATAACCACTTTTCCGCCTTCTTCCACAGATTTCTTATCCCATTGGATGGTAACGGGAGCAACGACAGACTGACGGGCAAACCCAAATCCACGTGGTGGGCGATGATAGAACACATACCATTGACCGTTGATTTCTTGTAGGCTTCCATGGGTGTTATGGGCGGCATTGCTGGTGATTAACTTGGTGCCGTCTTCGTTAGGAACCACTCCACGTGAGTCAACCAATACACCACCATTCTTCCATGGACCTAATGGGGTGTCTCCATAGGCATATCGCAAGGTGGAGTTGGTGTTGCCTAATCCGTATTCCTTTCCGGAATAGCCGGAGTAAATCATCACATACTTGTTGCCTACTTTTCGGATGGATGATGCCTCGAAGAAGTTGAAATCTGTAGGCTTCTGTCCCTTGATGATAGGGTAGGTTGTTCCCTTAGGGTCTCTTACGTTGCCTTGTGCGTCGCAAGCTGGCAGCGAGTACTTGATGAGCTCAGTACCTGGTCTGAGCGAGTACATGGTGCTAGGGTCGAGTTGTGCGGCTGATGAATGTTGGAATCCCCAGTAGCCGTATGCTCTGAATCCTGTGTCGTAATCTGGATCCTTTGGGTCAGTGATATTCTCGATGTATACGGAAGGGTCGAAGTCGAGGATGCTGCCTGGCAGCTCTTCCGTTCCATCTGCATTGAGGTTGATGGGAGTGAAAGGACCATCAGGTCGCTTGCCTTTGCAGACCATTCTCACACGCTTGTGTCCTCGGGAGTGAGGATAGAGATAGTAATCTTTTGTTCCATCTTTTCGTTTTATCTCTACCAAATCGGGAGCAAACATGGTGTCCCATTGATTGTTGATGTGATAGGAAAAAATGGCTCCCTCGTCTCTCCACTGGGTGAGGTCTTCTGTTGGGGCAGACCACATGCGTATGTCTGATCCGCAGTAAGACTTGAAGGATGTGTCGTGAGAGCCTATGATGTAAGCTCTGTACTTCCCTGGGTTGTCAGGGTCTTCGAATACTCTAGGTTCTCCGTCTGGCACATGTTCCCAAAGTGGGAGATATGGATTTTGTGCCATGCAAGGAGTGTTGAGCGAAAGCAATGGGATGGCTGTGAGCATGAATCCCATGCACTGATTTTTGATTTTAATCATATTTCTATATATATTGTGTTTGTGCTTGCAAAGTTATAAAAAAAATGACATAATTGGGCAGTATTTATCATATTTTTGTTGATGTGGGAATGTACGCCAAAGTGTTTGGAACATGGAGAAAAGTTGTTCTTGGAGCAAAGTTGTACCTTTGCATAAAAAAGGGAATAGGTGGGGCAATCCCCTTCTTCTCTATTTTTCATAATTTCTCTATTTTAATAATATTACAGTATGAAATTTCAAATGAAGATCAACTTTCCATGGTCAAGGCCTCTCTTAGCCTGTTGTTTTGTGATGTTTGCTCTCACTGCAATGGCTGATTCCTTTATCAGCTTCCGACAGCAAGGGGGAGCATTCCCTATTTCCACCGCCTCTCAGATGTCTGGTATCTGTATGGATGCTCACGAAAAACAAGGAGTGAAAAGAGCAGCGGAAGACCTGCGTAAGGATATCTATACCGTGTCGGGTCGTTCACCCAGAGTGTGCTGCCAGGGCGAGGATGTGGTGCGTTATCCCATCCTCATTGGTACATACGGAGTGAGTGAAGCTATTACTCGCCTTGCCAAGAAAGGCATCTTGCCAGAGCGTTCGCTCAAGGGCAAGTGGGAGAGCTTTGTCATCAAGACCATTGATCATCCTGCCAAGGGCATGGAGCGTGCCTTGGTGGTGGCTGGTAGCGATATGCGTGGCACCATCTATGGCATTTACGAGATTTCCCGACAGATGGGGGTGTCGCCTTGGTATTGGTGGGCGGATGCGCCGATAGCCAAGCATGAGGAGGTCTTTGCCAAGCCATGCTCTGTGGAGAGTGGAGAGCCGAAGGTGAAATATCGTGGTTTCTTCATCAATGATGAGTTCCCTTGTATGACCACCTGGGCTAGAAATAAGTTTGGGGGCATGAACAGCCAGATGTATGCCCATGTCTTCGAACTCCTCCTTCGCCTCAAGGCAAACTGCCTCTGGCCTGCCATGTGGGGCTCGTTCAAGGAATACAAGCCTTTGGTACCTATCTTGAAGGATGAGAACGGACTGTATGAGGGCAACTGCTTCAATGAGGATGATCCGGAGAATGCCCGACTGGCTGATGAATATGGCATCGTGATGGGTACCTCGCATCATGAGCCGATGCAACGCTCGCAGCAAGAGTGGATTCGACATAAGAAGAACTATGGCAATGGTGAATGGAACTGGTTGACCAACAAGAATGCCATCAAGCGTTTCTTCCGAGAGGGAATCGAGAATAGCAAGGGTTACGACAAGCTTGTGACCATCGGTATGAGAGGTGACGAAGACCGTCCGATGACCGATGCAGGTAGTAGAGAGGCTAACTTCCGGCTGATGGAACAAATCATTTCGGAACAGCGAAAAATCATAGCTGATGTCACCAGAAAACCAGCCGCCGAGACCCCACAGGTCTGGACACTCTATAGTGAGGTGCTCGATTATTATGACCAGGGACTCAAGGTGCCCGATGATGTCATCGTGATGCTTTGCGATGACAATTTCGGTCATGTGCGCCGACTTCCTGATAGAAAGAAAAATTTCCACAAGGGCGGCTATGGTATGTATTATCACGTGGGCTATTATGGTGCCCCAAGAGCCAGCAAGTGGCTCACCATGTCGCATATCGCCGAGATGTGGGAGCAGTTGCAAGCCACTTATCAACATGGTGTGGATAAACTCTGGATGCTCAATGTCGGTGATATCAAACCCCATGAGTTTGCCATCGACTTTTTTATGAACATGGCATGGAATCCTGATGCCTTCGATGCCAGCAACCTGGAGCAATATGCACAGGAATTCTGTGCCCAGCAGTTTGGTGATAAAGAAGCGAAAGAGGCTGCTCGTCTCTTGATGAGCTATGGAAGATATGCGTCTAGGGTGCAAGCCGAATTGCTGGATGACAAGACATACAATTTGCAGACGGGAGAGTTTAAGGGCGTACGGGATGAATTCCTGGCCTTGGAGGCACGAGCCCTGCGTCAGTATATCACCCTGGATGAAACTGCGAAGGATGCCTATCAAGAGTTGGTTCTCTTCCCAATACAAGGCATGGCAAATCTCTATGATATGTATTACTCTTTGGCGATGAACAAGCAACTCTATCGTGAGGGACGTATTGAGGCTAATACATGGGCAGATAGGGTGGAGGAATGTTACAAGAGAGACTCCTTGCTCTGCGGTAATTATAATCACCATATCGCCAATGGCAAGTGGAATCACATGATGGATCAAGTGCATATCGGCTATCAAAACTGGCATGCCCCACAGCATCAAGTTATGCCTATGGTATATCGCATTCAGCAGAGTAGCCCTTTTGCCGTTACGCAGCCTAGTACAGGCTACGTGTTTGAGCAAGATGGCGGCATGGTGGTGATGGAGGCAGAGCATCTCTTCTCACTGACACCTGCTGAATCAGAGAAGTCGCAGTGGAGACTCATCCCAGGTTTAGGACGGACGAAGTCGGGTATAGCTCTCTTCCCATATACCCAGCCAACAGCAGGAGCGTATCTTACCTATAAGATGAAATTTAAGGCAGATATGGATTCGGTGGATGTACATCTTGTTACCGATGCAGTGATGCCCTTTGTGCTGGGCGGTCATTATGTGGCAGTGTCGCTGGATGGTGGCAAGGAAGAGATTGTAGGGCTGAATCAGAATCTGAACTGGGAGCATAAGTACGACTTGATGTATCCTACAGCCGCATCGCGCATCATCGAGAAGAAGGTGAGGATGGCTGTAGGAAACACGGGGAAGGCAGAACATACCTTGAGGCTTCGTCCTATGCAGCCTGGTATTGTATTTGAGAAAATACTCATCAATCTTGGTGGGTATAAACCTACTCATCTAGGAATGCTAGAGAGTCCTTACGTGAAGTAAGGGCGCTCTTCTACCCCTTTTTTTGCTACTTTTGCAGCGCAAAACAACAAAATAGACAATAACAAAGAATAAACAATTGATTTTATGAAGAAATATATCTTGTTGGTAGGTATGCTGCTGGGAGTAATCTCCGCCGTGGATGCAGCTCCACAGTTTGTAAAGTTTGACAAGGCTTCAGCTGAAAAAGCCCTTCTCTTGACGGGCACGAAGGATACCATCCGCTATAGTCCTTCCGACTGGAAGGGAGTGAAGATGGCTGTCGCTAACTTGCGCCATGACTTGCGTAGCGTGACGGGCAGTGAGTATGCTCCCGTCGTGGTGGCTACAGTAGGAAAAAGCGAAATCGCCAAGAAATATCCCAAGCAATCCAAGCAGTTGAAGGGCAAATGGGAGCAATATCTCATCTTCACAGACAAGGGACAACTGGTGATTCTAGGCTCCGACAAGCGTGGTACCATCTATGGTATCTATGAGTTGTCTCGCCAGATAGGTGTGTCGCCTTGGTATTGGATGGCGGATGCGCCTATCGCCCATCATGACCAGCTTTATGTCTTGCCTGGTACTTATACGGATGGAGAACCTAAGGTGAAATACCGTGGCATCTTTATCAATGACGAGTGGCCATCTTTTGGTGGATGGTGCGGCAACCAGTTTGGGGGCATCAATTCCAAGGCTTATAGCCATATCTTCGAACTCTTGCTCCGCCTGAAAGCCAACTATTTCTGGCCTGCCATGTGGGCTACAGCCTTTAATGAGGATGACCCCAAATCGCCACAGTTGGCAGATGACATGGGCATCGTGATGGGTACCTCCCATCATGAGCCGATGATGCGAGCACATAAGGAATATGTGCGCCGCAAGGCTGAGGTGGGTCCATGGGATTATGCACAGAACCCTGAGCGCATCGAGAAGTTCTTCTCTGATGGCTTGAAGCGCAACAGCAAGTATGAGAACATCATTACCATCGGTATGCGAGGTGATGGCGATGTGGCGATGGGCAACGGCAAGGACGAGGACAACATCAAGACATTAGGAAAGGTGATTGAAGCACAGCGTCGCATCATCAAGGATTGCTATGGCAAGCCGGCAAGCTCTGTGCCGCAGCTCTGGGCTATCTTTACCGAGGTGCAGCGATACTATGATGCAGGTTTCAACGTACCTGATGATGTAACCCTGCTCTTCTGCGACAACAACTGGGGCTATATCCGCCGTAAGGGTACCGCCGCAGAACGCAAGCGCAAGGGTGGACTGGGCTTGTATTATCACATCGACATGAATGGTGGTCCTTGGAACGATCGCTGGGTGAACACCACAACCATCCCGAAACTCCGTGAGCAGCTGCATGAGGCATACGCCAGTGGCATCGACCGTATCTGGATTATCAACGTGGGCGACTTGAAGCCGAAGGAGGTGCCTATCGACTTCATCATGGATTATGCATGGAATCCAGATGCCGTAAAACCTGGTGATGAACAGCCATGGCTGGAACGTTTCTCAGCAAGCATCTTCGGCGAGGAATATGCCAAGGAGATTGCCGACTTGATAGCCAAATACAGCAAGTATAATCTCCTTAGGAAGCCTGAGGCTCAGGTGCCAGGCTTGTTTAATGAGCATGAGATGCTGGTGATGTCACAGCGTTGGCAGTCGCTGGTGGAAAGGGCAGAGCTGTTGCGCCAGCAGATGCCTAAGGAGAAGCAGGATGCTTTCTACCAGTTGGTTTATTATCCAGTGGTGGCAAGTGCTGGTGTGGTAGAGACATACAACCATGCCACCATGGGTGACAGCCTCGGTGTGGAGGTGTTGATGAAGAAAGACCAGCAGTTGAGCGACTATTATAATAATGTGTTGGCAGGTGGCAAGTGGAAAGGCATGATGATGGATAATCACATCGGCTATACCCAATGGTCAATCCCAGACAAGAATCGCAACCCGATGACTTTGGGTATGAAGGTGGAGCATCCGTTAAATGTACCTGTTTCCACCACGGAGATTGGCATTCCTGCCTATCAGTACTGCCGAATCAAGGAAGGCAAGAATGCCAAGTGGATATTCTTGCCAGACTTGGGCAGAGGTAAGGGATGCATGGGCATCGACCATGTGATGGCAGCAAGTGAGCCGGATGGCAAGGGGGCATCGCTAGAATACGATTTCGAACTTTCTTCTGATATGCAGCAGCTTTCCATCGCCCTCGGCATTCTGCCAACCCAGGATGTCTATCCAGCTCGTGGTCTTCGCATCGGAGTGCAGATAGACGACCAGCCCTTGCAGATTGTGGATGCTCGCGCAGGATTTGTGGATACCTTTGCCGAGTACACTCCTCAGAACCTCGCTGTGTCCAAGGTGTTGAAACCATTGCCTGAGCAGCCTAAACTGGTTTTGAATGGTTGGTGGAAAGGGAAGAAGCAGTTGCGAAGAGATGAAATCTTTGACAACCAGCGTTGGTTGGCAGCTACATCATCATCTGCAGTCAAGGCTGGTAAGCATACGCTTCGTATCGTGATGATAGACCCTGAGATTGTCTTGGAGCAGGTGGTTATCAATCCAGACAACAACAGATACAGCTATTTCGGGCAAAACTTTTAGGTAAAGATGTAAAAACGGTGTGTTTCTTTTGAAATGCACCGTTTTTTTCTTACACCATGGTTGTTTTGCTAAAGTATTTGTAACATACAGCAAAGTAAAATGTCTGTTTTATTGCTACCTTTGCGCTCAAAAATAGTAACTAATAATTTTAGATAAACAATGAACAATAAGTTTTTGATTGCTTCGGCTTTGTGTATGAGTATGAGCGCAACGATGAATGCGCAGAATCCTATCGTGCAAACACAGTTGACTTCAGACCCAGCTCCTCTTCCTGTCGGTGACCGGCTTTATGTCTATGCCGGTCATGATGAAGATAAGGCTGACTTCTTCTGGATGAACGAATGGCGTGTGTATTCCACTACTGATATGGTAAACTGGACCGACCATGGTTCTCCGCTCGACCTCAGTTCTTTTTCCTGGGCAGACGACCGTGCCTGGGCTGCACAGACCATCGAACGTAATGGTAAGTATTACTGGTATATCTGTGCGCACTCTAAACTGACGGGTGGAATGGCTATCGGCGTAGCTGTGGCTGATTCTCCTACCGGTCCGTTCAAGGATGCGCTGGGCAAACCGCTTTTCGATAATGGAAGTTGGGACAATATCGACCCAACGGTTTGGATGGATGAGGATGGTCAGGCTTATCTCTATTGGGGTAATCCGCATCTTTACTATGCCAAACTGAATAAAGATATGATCAGCTTCAAGGGTGGTATAGATGCTAAGGCTGCTGTTGATGAAAAGCGTGAAGTGGGCAGAATCGTGATGACTGAGGAGGGATTCGGTTCGCCTGACGTGGAGAAGCGCGATTCAACCCGAAAATATAAAGATTGCTACACAGAGGGACCTTGGTTCATGAAGCGTGGCAAGAACTATTATATGCTTTATGCTGCAGGTGGAGTGCCTGAGCACATTGCTTATTCCATGAGCAAGAAGCCTTTCGGACCATGGAAGTATATGGGCGAAATCATGCCACAGGAGAATACGGGTTCCTTTACCAATCATTGTGGCGTGACCGACTTCAAGGGCAAGTCTTATTTCTTCTATCATACGGGTAAACTGGGTGGCGGATTCGGACGCAGCGTAGCTGTGGAAGAATTCAAATATAATGCCGACGGCACCTTCCCAATCATCCATCATACCCAGGAAGGAGTGGCTCCTATCGCAACCCTCAATCCTTACAAGCGTCAGGAGGCTGAAACCATCGCTTTCTCTAAGGGAGTGAAGTCGGAGCAGACCGACGACACGGGTGTTTATATCTCTGAAATTCATACGGGTGATTATATCAAGGTACGCGAGGTGGATTTCGGAAATGAGAGTCCGGATGCATTTGCCATCTCTGCTGCGTGCTCATCGCTCGGCGGTTCTTTGGAGGTTCATCTCGATAAAAAGGATGGTGAACTGGTGGCAAAGATAGATGTCAGCAAGACTGGTGGCTGGGAAAAGTGGAAGACTTTCTCGGCACAAATGATGAAGAAAGTGACAGGAAAGCATGATATATACTTCGTTTTCAAGGGATTGAAGGGAAGCAAACTCTTTAATTTCGACTGGTGGAAGTTTGAAAAGAATTTCGCCAATCCTGTGGTTTGGGCTGATGTGCCTGATGTGGATGTAATCCGAGTGGGCGACAGCTTCTATATGGTAAGCACCACCATGCATCTGATGCCGGGTGCGCCTATCATGAAATCGAAGGATCTGGTAAACTGGGAAACAGTGAACTATATCTTCCCTAAACTTACCGATTCGCCTAAGTATGACATGAAGGAGGGTACGGTGTATGGTCGTGGTCAGTGGGCTACATCTTTGCAGCATCATCGTGGCAAGTTCTATGCGCTCTTTGCTCCTAACGACAGTCCTGGTGGAGAGACTTATATCTGCACCGCCGATGATATCGAGGGTAAATGGACCATCCACAGCCGTTTGCAGCATTTCCATGATGCCGCTCTATTCTTTGATGATGACGACAAGGCATACGTGGTTTATGGCACGGGAGAGATGGTGCAGCTGAATGCAGACTTAACCGATGTGGTGCCAGGCAGTCACCGCAAACTCTTTGAACGTGATGCTGATGAAACAGGCTTGCTCGAAGGTTCCCGTATGATTAAGCATAATGGCAAGTATTATCTCCTGATGATTTCATGGACCAAGGGGCATCCGCGCCGTGAAGTGTGCTATCGTGCAGATAAGATAACGGGTCCTTACGAAAAGAAGGTGATTTTGGAGACAGAGTTTGCTGGATTCAACGGTGTGGGACAAGGTACGATTGTAGATGATAAGGATGGCAACTGGTATGGTATTGTATTCCAAGATCGTGGTGGTGTAGGAAGAGTTCTCACTTTGGAACCATGTACCTGGAAGGATGGATGGCCTATGCTGACCGATGAGAAGGGCAATATTCCTGCCCAGATGCAGAAGCCTGTACTGGGTTATGACGGCAAGGGACTCGTGTATAGCGACGACTTCTCTAAAGACAAGCTGGAATTGCAGTGGCAGTGGAACCACAATCCGGTGGATGATGCCTGGTCGCTCACAGAGCGCAAGGGCTGGCTCCGCCTGAAGACATCCCGTATCGTTCCTAATATCTTCCTGGCTCCAAATACCATCAGTACCCGTACCGAAGGACCAACCTGCGAGGGAATCATCAAGATGGATGTGAGCAAGATGAAGGATGGCGATGTGGCTGGTCTGTCTGCCTTCCAGGGTGATGCAGCTTTGCTTTCTGTAGTAAAGGAAGGCAAGAAGCTTTTTGTAGTAGGTACCAAGGAGAGTGTGGCTCTGACGGATAAGGAGAAGGCTGTGACCGGTGTAAAACGTGAGGAGGTATATCGCCAGCCTTTGAATCTGAAGCAGGATAAGGCAACGAAATCAAGCATCATCTATCTGAAGATGAGTTGCGATTTCCGTCTTCATCAGGATCTCGCCACCTTATTATATAGTATAGATGGAAAGACCTGGATTCCTGCCATCAAGGATTTTAAGATGCAGTATGATTATCGACGTCTCTTTATGGGAACCCGTATTGCCATCTATAACTATGCAACAAAAGCTACCGGAGGATATATAGATGTAGATTCTTTTGAGTATTTTAAAAGAAAATAGAGATAAAAGTTGAGGTGTTTTTTATTTTGGCGGCACAAAGTGATGGAAAAACAAAAAATTTCCGTATCTTTGTGCCGTATTTAATAACTAATCAATGCTGATTTTATGAACAGAAATAAGATGATTTTGGGGGCTTGGGTCATGGGACTATTGTTCCCGATAGAGATGATGGCTAAGGCGAGTTGCACAGATAATAGTACTCGACTTTGGTATAACGCCCCTGCCCAGCAGTGGCTGGAGGCTCTGCCTATCGGAAACTCTCATCTGGGGGGTATGGTGTATGGCGGAACCACGGACGAGAATATCCAGTTGAATGAGGAAACATTCTGGAGTGGCGGTCCTCATAACAACAACAGTAAGAAATCCCTGGAGAATCTGCCAAAGGTGAGGGAACTCATCTTCAATGGCAGGGAAGAGGAGGCGGCTGCTCTCATCAACCAGACCTTCATACCTGGTCCTCATGGTATGCGCTTCCTGCCGATGGCAAATCTGCACATCAGCATGAAGAATCAGGGAAAGGCTGGGCAGTTTTTGCGCGACCTGGACTTGAAGAGGGCGATTGCCACGACTTCTTTCGTGATGGATGGCGTAAGATATACCCGTACCACCTTTGCTTCGCTGGCTGATGGCGTCATCGTTTGCCATATCAAGGCGAGTAGAAAGGGTGCTTTGAATATTGATGTTACCCTGGATTCGCCTTTTGATCATCAGACTCAGAAGACTGCGAATGGTGTAGTGCTGAAGGTGAAGGGACAAGACCAGGAAGGCATCAAGGCGGCTCTTGCTGCCGAATGTGTGGCGGATGTGAAGACAGATGGTACCGAGGCTACCATCCTGGTGAGCGCTGCCACCAACTTTGTGAACTATCACGATGTGTCGGGCAATGCAGCCCAGCGCAATGCTGACTATATCAATAAGGTGAAACTGATGAGTTATGCACAGTTGGAGAAACGCCATGTGGAGGCTTATCAGAAGCAGTTTGCTACTTCTTCCCTGATTCTGCCAACCGATGTCAATGCTTCTTTGCCTACCAACCAGCGCCTGGAGAAATTTGCAGGCAGCAAGGATATGGCGATGGTGGCACTGATGTACAACTACGGCCGCTATCTGCTCATTTCTTCTTCCCAGCCTGGTGGACAGGCAGCAAACCTGCAGGGTGTTTGGAATGACAGTAAGAATGCGCCTTGGGACAGCAAATATACCATCAACATCAATACGGAGATGAACTACTGGCCTGCCGAGGTAACGAATCTCGGTAACACCACGGAGCCTCTGTATTCACTGATTAAGGATTTGAGCGTAACGGGAGCACAGACGGCTAGGGAAATGTATGGCTGCCGTGGCTGGATGGCACATCATAACACCGATATCTGGCGCATAGCGGGTCCGGTGGATGGAGCGCAGTGGGGCATGTTTCCGAATGGCGGTGCCTGGCTCACCACCCATCTCTGGCAGCATTATCTCTATACGGGTGACAAGGCTTTCCTTAAGCAGTGGTATCCGGTGATAAAAGGGGCTGCAGAGTTCTATCTCGACTATATGCAGAAACTGCCAGGCACAGAATGGAAAGTAACCGTGCCGTCGGTGAGTCCGGAACAGGGACCTATGGGTAAGAGAACTGCCGTAACGGCTGGTTGCACGATGGATAATCAGATAGCCTTCGATGCCCTGACCAATGCAGTGAAGGCTTCAGAAATATTGGGTGTTGATGAGGCTGAGCGTAAGGAGATGCAGCAGCTGATTTCGCAGATTCCACCGATGCAGATAGGAAAGTACGGACAGTTGCAGGAGTGGCTTGTGGATGCGGATGATCCGAAGAACGAGCATCGCCATATCTCGCATCTCTACGGATTGTATCCATCCAATCAGATTTCTCCTTTCTCTCATCCGGAACTTTTCCGTGCCGCAGCCACCACTCTGAAGCATCGTGGCGACCAGGCTACGGGCTGGAGTCTGGGTTGGAAGACGAATTTCTGGGCACGCATGCTTGATGGCAATCATGCTTTCAGAATCATCAGCAATATGCTTCGCCTGTTGCCATCTGATGCGCAGGTAAAGGAGTATCCTGAGGGCAGAACCTATCCGAATCTCTTCGATGCCCATCCACCATTCCAGATTGACGGCAACTTCGGAGTAACAGCCGGTATCGCCGAAATGCTCCTGCAGAGTCATGATGGAGCCGTGCATCTCTTGCCAGCCTTGCCTGATGCCTGGAAAGAAGGAAGCGTAAAGGGACTTCGTGCCCGTGGCGGCTTTGTGGTGGATATGGACTGGAAGAATGGCAGACTGATGAAGGCGAAGATTCGTTCCACCATCGGAGGCATCCTGCGTCTCCGCTCCTACGTTCCGCTTAAGGCGAAGAATCTGAAGAAGGCAGAAGGAACATGTCCCAATATCCTTTTTGCATCTGCAGAAGTGAAGCCTGTAATGGAACAGCATCGGATAGCAGAAGGAGTGAAGGTTCCTATTCCTGACGTATATGAATATGACTTGGAAACAGAACCTGGAAAGACTTATCTGATTAAATAATGTCCTAAAATCACATTTGTTGCCATAAAAGTATCATTTTATCCACCTCTGTTTGGATAATTATTCGTACTTTTGTGGCAATATTTTTTATAATAATCTTTTAGACCTATAAATAAGAATGAAGAAATTATTATTTGCAACCTGTTGCATCGCTTTTTTGAGCGGTTCTTTGGGAGCTGCGGCGCAGAAAAAATCTGCAGCCAAGAATGTTCTGACACAGACTTTGAAAGGGAAGTCTTGGTCGGCAGATAATGGTAATGGTACCTTTACAAACCCTTTGTTTTATGATGAGTTTTCTGACCCTGATATTATCAGAGTGGGGGAGGATTACTATCTGGCAGGTACTACGATGCACTGTGTGCCGGGACTGGTGGTTCTCCATTCCAAGGATTTGGTGAATTGGGAATTCTCTTCCTACTGTTTCGACCGATTCGATGATTCGGATGATTTCAATCTCCGCAATGGCAAGGAGGCGTACGGACAGGGTATCTGGGCGCCTGCCATCCGATATCATAACGGCAAGTTCTATATCTTCTCCAATATCAACGGGCATGGATTGCAGGTTTATATTTCGGACAGTGCCAAGGGTCCTTGGACGCATCATAAAGTTAATGGCGATATCTACGACCTCTCTGTGCTCTTCGATGAGGATGGTAAGATTTATGCCGTGCACAAGTATGGCAACGTAACCGTTACGGAGTTGAAGCCCGATTTGAGCGGTCCGGTAGAGGGCAGCAGCAAGGTGGTGATTCCTGAAGGTAATGCGATGGGTGAGGGACATCATATTTATAAAATCAATGACATGTACTACATCCTCTCTGCAGATTATTCACCGATGGGCCGTATGCAGTGTGCCCGAAGCAAGAGCATTTGGGGACCTTATGAAACTTGCGTAATTAGCGAGCGCGAATCGTATGGTTATGCTGCTGGATGGAGCGTAGGTAACATGGGAATCGGTCGGCCTTTGCCGGAAGATGGTTTCAATTTCCAGAACAACAAGCCTAATGGTCTGAACCTGGGATGTGCTACCATTCATCAGGGAGGCATCGTGCAGGCTCCTGACGGGAAATGGTGGGGTGTTTCGATGCAGGACTTCAATGCTGTGGGAAGAACGGTGTGCCTGTCGCCTATCACTTGGGTTGACGGCTGGCCTTACTTCGGATTGGAGAAGAACCTGGGACGCTCGCCTCGTACCTGGTTCAAACCGAATGATATGGTAAAGACACCACAGGCTCCATACGACAGATGTGATGATTTCTCGGGTAAGACTTTTAAACCGGTTTGGCAGTGGAATCATAATCCGAATGACAAGATGTGGTCGCTGAATAAGGAGCGAAAAGGATGGCTCCGTTTGCATTCGATGCCTGCTAAGCAACTGCTTTGGGCAAAGAATACATTGACGCAGCGTGCCATCGGACCGGTATCTTATACATCTGTTAAGTTGGATGCTTCCCGCTTGAAGGTAGGTGATGAGGCTGGTTTGGGTGCCATCAATACGCCATATGCTTCATTGGGCGTTGTCAAGACGGATAAGGGATTAAGCTTGAGATGCTACGACCAGAATACCAATAGGGAAGTGCTGAAGCCGTTGGCTAAAAGCAAGGTAGTATGGTTGCGACTTTGGGGTGATTATGACAAGAGCCAGTTGCAATATTCCTATTCTCTGGATGGTAAGAACTGGGAGAATATCGGCGAGCAGATACTTTCGCCTTATCAGTTGAAGACCTTCCAGGGTGTACGTGTAGCACTTTATGCTTTCAATAAGAAGGAAGTGAATGGCGGTGTGGCTGATTTTGATGATTTCAAGGTGGAGGAGCCGTTGGCAGACAGAACAGCCAATTTGCCTATCGGCAAGACCATAAGATTCTCTAATCTCGCTGATGGCAGTCTGATGGATGCTACCGGACATGGATTGATGCATAGTTCTAGTAACCGAAAGGACATGAGAAATCAGGTGAAGTTTGTTGTGGAGGATAGAGGTAAGGGAAAAATTGCTTTGAAGACGGCTGACGGACGATATGTTTATATTGCTGGTGCTGGTTTATCTGGTGATGTTCGTCTGACTTCCGACTCTTCCAAGGCAGAGGAGTTTGTATGGCAGGATATGCTTTATAACCGCTGTATGCTGCTTTCTCTGAAGACTCAGCGTTATGTGGGTAAGAATCCTGTGGATGGAAGTCCTTATTCAGCAGATTTCCAAGGTGCTGATGCCGGCATGAAGAACGGCTGTGTTTTTACATGGGAAGTTGTTGAATAAAGATATCTGTTCTTTATAAATTAGAAGAGGCAGACTCTCGCTGTGGGGAGTCTGCCTCTTTTTCTTATGGTATGCTCGGCATGAGCTTATTCTAATGGGTGCAAGTCCCTAACAAGCCCTA
>NZ_VZBE01000017.1:0-75973 GCF_009494835.1 Segatella copri | reverse complement strand
ATATTAGGGCTTGTTAGGGACTTGCACCCATTAGAATAAGCTCATGCCGAGCATACCATCAAGAGGGAGTGCCAAGTGAGTTGGCACCCCTCTTTTTGCAGTCTTGATAAATATTTGAAACATGATTTTATAACTATGCGCGTAATTATAGAAAAAAACTATGACGAACTGTCTCGCTGGGCTGCGCGTCACGTTGTTGAAACAATCAAGGCATTCCAGCCTACTGCAGAAAAGCCATTCGTATTAGGTTTGCCTACCGGTTCTTCCCCTATGGGCATGTATGCAGATATCGTAAAGGCTGTGAAGGCTGGCGAAATCTCTTTCAAGCACGTTCTCACCTTCAACATGGACGAATATGTAGGCTTGCCGGAGTCTCACCCTGAGAGCTATCATTCATTCATGGCCCGCAACCTCTTCGACCATATCGACTGCCCTAAGGAGAATATCCATATTCTGAACGGTAACGCTGAGAACCTGGAGGAAGAGTGTGCACACTACGAGCAGATGATTGCTGAGGCTGGCGGCATCGACCTCTTTATCGGCGGTATCGGTCCTGATGGCCACCTTGCCTTCAATGAGCCTTTCTCATCACTCACTTCCCGCACCCGTGTCAAGTCATTGACTACAGACACCCGCATTGCCAATTCACGTTTCTTCGATGGCGATATGAACAAGGTTCCGGCTACAGCCCTCACCGTAGGTGTAGAAACAGTTATGGCTGCCAGAGAGGTGATGATTCTCTGCAATGGTCATAACAAGGCACGTGCGCTCCAGGCTGCCATTGAGGGTCCTGTTACACAGGCTTGGACCATCAGTGCCCTGCAGCTTCATCAGCATGGCATCATCGTTTGCGATGAGAGTGCTACTGACGAATTGAAGGTCAGCACATACAAGTACTTCAAGGACATAGAAAAAGATAACTTATAGTTTTATCATAAAAAATCAACTATTCTATGTTATATCAACACATCATGTACGAGAATAGACTAGGTTGTGTGCCCTTTCTGTCGTGAAACAGGAAGGGCACTGTTTCTTTATGAAGAATAAGAGAAATACTCTTAAGAAAAATCCCGAAATTTTTGGTAATTACGAATATTCAGCGTACCTTTGCAAGATATAACTTAATACAAAACATTATGGCTAATAATTATCAACCTTTCAACCGATCTTTGCTGGCGATGGCTGCCCTTCAAGCCTTGCCGCTATCTCTCTTCGCCCAGAATACAGGCGAAAAACCAAACATCCTGTATATCATGTGCGATGACCACGCCATACAGGCTATCAGCGCCTACGGCAGTGCCATCTCCCAACTGGCGCCTACCCCAAATATCGACCGACTTGCAGAAAGGGGAATGAAATTCAACGAGGCTTTCGTTGAAAACTCGCTTTCTACACCAAGCCGTGCCTGTCTGATGACCGGTCTCTACAGTCATCAGAACGGACAGCGCATGCTGGCAGAGGGCATCGATTCCACCAAAACCTTCTTCTCTGAAATGCTGCAGAAGGCAGGCTATGAGACGGCAGTAGTGGGAAAATGGCACATGTCATGCCGTCCTAAAGGTTTCGATTTCTATCACATCCTCAACGACCAGGGACAATATTACAACCCGACCTTCGCATCAACAGACCATTACGGAGAATACAAGCAGGAAATGGGATATGCCACCGACCTCATCACAGACCATGCCATCGAATACCTCGACCAAAGAGACAGAAACAAGCCATTCTGTCTGCTGGTTCATCATAAGGCACCCCACCGTCTGTGGATGCCTAGCACCAAGTATGTTGGGAAATACGGCAAAATAAACTTCCCGCTACCTGAAACCTTCTGGGACGACTATGCGACCCGAGGCTCGGCTGCATCCACCCAGAAGATGACTATCGGTGAATATATGGAAATGGTACGCGACCTGAAAGTGCCCGAAATGTACGACTCTTCTACACCGGAAGGCAGAGACTCGTATGCCGGACTCATGGGAGAGATGAACCGCATGACACCGCAGCAGCGCGAGGCTATTGATGCCTATTACATGCCGAGAAACAGAGAATTCCTGAGCAAGAATCTCACGGGTAAGGAACTGGTAGAATGGAAATACCAGAACTATATCCGCGACTATATGGCAGTGATTGCTTCGGTGGATGAGAGTGTAGGCCGACTCCTGACTTATCTCGATGAGCATCATCTCACGGATAATACCATCATCGTATACACCTCCGACCAGGGATTCTACATGGGCGAACACGGCTGGTTTGACAAGCGTTTCATGTATGAGGAATCATTCCATACACCGCTCATCATCAGCTATCCTAAGCATATCCAGCCTAAGAGCGAGTGCAACCAGATGGTACAGAACATCGACTTTGCTCCTACCTTCCTCGACCTGGCGGGCTTGAAGAAGCCTGCCTATATGCCGGGCACTTCGCTCCAACCATTGTTTGCCGGACAGCCTGTAAGAAAATGGCGTAAGAGTCTGTATTACCATTATTATGACTACCCTAATTATCATCTGGTACGCAAGCACGATGGTGTGAGAACCGAGCGCTACAAACTGATTCATTTCTACGGCAAGGGTGGTGAAAGAGCCGTTCCAGAAAACAAGTATCAGTGCCAACCGGGAACTTCAGAAAACTGGTGTTTCGAATATCTCAAATCCATCAACTACATCACCGATGATGCCGATATTGACTACTACGAGTTGTATGATATCCAGGTTGATCCGAACGAGCTGCACAACCTCTACGGCAAGCCTGGCATGCAGAAGGTAGAAAAGGAAATGAAGAAACTCCTCGCTACCTATCGCAGGAATCTGAAGGTAGATGAGTAAAGAAACCGAACAAAATAACATTGATATGAACAAGACAATATGGCTTACAGGGGTAGGTTTGGCGTGCCTTCCTACCCAGCTCTGTGCAAAACAGAACACCCCACCCAACATTCTCTTCATACTGTGTGACGACATGGGATATGGCGATCTGGCTTGCTACGGTCAACCTTATATCCACACGCCTAATATAGACCGGATGGCACAGGAGGGAATGAGATTCACCCAGGCTTATGCCGGTTCTCCCGTCTCGGCTCCGTCGAGAGCTACCCTCATGACGGGTCAGCATACGGGACATACACATGTGCGTGGAAACAAGGAATACTGGAGAGGTGTGCCAATGGTAAAATATGGCAACAACGAGGAGTATTCTGTCGTAGGACAGGAACCTTACGACCCGCAGCATAAGATTCTGCCCGAAATCATGAAGGACGAAGGATATAGAACCGGCGTATTCGGGAAATGGGCTGGCGGATATGAAGGTTCGGCTTCTACTCCCGACAAGCGTGGCGTGGACGAATTCTATGGCTATATCTGCCAGTTTCAGGCTCATCTCTATTATCCTAACTTCCTGAACCGCTACAGTCGTGCAATGGGAGATACAGCGGTGGTAAGAGAGGTAATGGAACAGAACATCCAGCATCCGATGTTCGGCAAGGATTATTTCAAGCGCAAGCAGTATTCGGCCCGCATCATCCACGACAAGGCACTGGAATGGATTGACAGACAGGATAAGGAACATCCTTTCGTAGGATTCCTTACCTATACCCTGCCACATGCCGAACTGGCCCAGCCGGAAGACTCTATTCTAGAAAATTACCAGAAACAGTTCTTTACCGATAAAACCTGGGGCGGATGGGAAGATT
Organism: Segatella copri; assembly: GCF_009494835.1. GTDB lineage: Bacteria > Bacteroidota > Bacteroidia > Bacteroidales > Bacteroidaceae > Prevotella > Prevotella copri_F. Next base: position 72,285 of record NZ_VZBE01000017.1, on the reverse strand, counting down.
CGAGATACAACGCTGCGGTTCATACCCATGCACAGTTTGCCGGAATGATTACCCGACTGGACCAGTATGTGGGCGAAATCTTCGCCAAGCTGAAGGAGAAGGGACTCGACAGGAATACCGTTGTCATCTTTACTTCAGATAACGGGCCGCATGAAGAAGGTGGTGCTGATCCAGAGTTCTTCGGTCGCGACGGTAAGTTGAAAGGTCTGAAGCGCCAGTGCTACGAAGGCGGCATCCGCATACCATTTATCGCCTGGTGGCCTGAGCATATCAAGGCAGGAGCGGTGAACGATACCCAGTTTGCCTTTTACGACCTGCTGCCTACTTTCTGCGATTTGGCTGGCATCAGAAACTTTGCCAAGCGTTATACCAACAGAAAGTTGGCTGGTGATGGTTTCGACGGAATCTCTATCGCTCCTACCCTTCTGGGCAAGGATGCAGAGCAGAAACATCACGATTACCTGTACTGGGAATTTCACGAAACCGACCAGATTGGCGTGAGAAAGGGCGACTGGAAACTGGTGGTAGTAAAAGGCGAGCCGCGGCTCTATAATCTGACTTCCGATATCCACGAAGACCATAATGTGGCGGCAGAACATCCTAAGATTCTTACCGAACTCCTGGCTGCCATCAGAAAGGAGCATCGAGACAGCAAGGATTTCGAAATTACGCTGCCAAAGTTCTGATTTTCTCTCCCGGTTACAGAGAGATAGAGATTACAACTAGATTCAAGAAAAAATGATAAACGACAACATAGCAAATCCCTTTGCCAAGCCACTGTATGTAATGCTGAAGCCTGCGGGTGCCCATTGCAACCTGGCATGCAAATACTGTTATTATCTGGAGAAGAACAAGCTCTATCCCACTGCTCAGCGACATCTGATGAGCGATGAGATGCTGGAACAGTTTACCCGAGAATATATTGAGGCGCAAACCATGAACCAGGTGCTCTTCACCTGGCATGGTGGCGAGCCTCTGCTGCGCTCCATCGACTTCTACCGCAAGGCTTTATCCCTACAGCAAAAGTATGCTGGAGGCAGGCGTATCGACAACGTAATTCAGACCAACGGCACGTTGCTGACCGATGAATGGTGCGAGTTTTTCGCCCAGAACCATTGGCTGGTAGGCATCTCTATCGATGGTCCGCAGCCTGATCATGACCATTACCGGCTGACGGCTGCGGGAAAACCATCGTGGAAGAAGGTGATGCAAGGCATCAAACTGCTGAAGAAACACGGGGTAGAATGGAATGCGATGGCGGTGGTGAATGCCTATAATGCCAATCATCCGCTGGAGTTCTACCGCTTCTTCAAGGAAAACGGCTGTCAGTTTCTGCAGTTCACACCTATCGTTGAGCGACTGACCCGACATGAGGATGGCCGTACCCTGGCAAGTCTTGCCGACAAGGATGAGATTTCTCTGAGCGAGGCATCGGTTGCGCCGGAGCAGTGGGGCTACTTTCTCTGTGCAATTTTCGATGAATGGGTTCGGAAGGATGTGGGCAGAATCTTCGTTGAGATTTTCGACTGCACACTGGCAAACTGGATGGGCATTTCTCCCGGCATCTGTGCTTATTCCAAGGAATGCGGTCATGCGGGAGTGATGGAGCACAATGGCGATGTTTATTCCTGCGACCACTTTGTTTTTCCGGAGTATAAGTTGGGCAATATCCGTGACCATTCGCTCATCGACATGCTTTATGGTGAGCAGCAACAGGAGTTCAGCCGTCTGAAACACAGTTCTCTTCCCCGCCAGTGCAAGGAGTGTGACATGGAGTTTGCCTGTCATGGAGAATGCCCAAAGAACCGCTTCATGAAAGATAGGTATGGCGATTCCGGTCTCAACTATCTCTGTCCGGGTTATTACCATTATTATCAGCATGTAGCGCCCTACATGGATTACATGAAGCAGGAACTCATGTCGCAGCGCCCACCTTCGAACATCATGAAAGTTGTACAGTAAGCATGACAGATTCTAAAAAAACAGCAAAATACTTGGAAAAAAGTCAGAAATATCGTACCTTTGCAGGCAAAAAGCAATTTTACGAATATGAAAAGAATCAAAATGCCACTATTGGCAAGAATCATCATTGCCATCCTGTTGGGTGTAATCTTCGGCAATTTCTTCAATGAAGCGGCCGTCAGAGCGTTTCTCACCTTCAACGGCATCTTCAGCCAGTTTCTGGGCTTTATGATACCGCTCATCATCATCGGTCTCGTAACACCAGCCATTGCCGACATCGGTCACGGAGCCGGAAAACTCCTCCTTGCCACCGTGGGCATCGCCTTTGCCGACACCATCCTGGCGGGTCTGCTAGCCTATGGTACAGGTTCGGCACTCTTTCCACACATGATAGCCAACTCAGCCCATGTGGCAGTAGATAAGGCTGAAGAACTCAAACCCTTCTTCGAAATCAAAATACCAGCCATGGTAGATGTGATGAGCGCTCTCGTTTTCTCGTTCATTGCCGGACTGGGCATTGCCCACAAAGGCAGCCGCACCATGCAGAACGTTTTTCAGGAATTCAAGGAAATCGTATCAGGTGTCATTGCCAAAGTCATCATTCCCCTACTGCCCCTTTATATCTTCGGCATCTTCCTGGGCATGACTTTCTCCGGCGAAGCCTACCACATTCTGCTGGTCTTCGCACAGATTATCCTCGTGATTCTCGTACTTCATATCGTCATCTTACTTTACGAATATCTGTTGGCTGGCGGCTTGTCCCACAAGAATCCTTTTAAGCTGCTGCTCAACATGTTGCCAGCCTACTTCACGGCACTTGGCACATCCTCATCAGCAGCCACCATTCCGGTAACTCTGAAGCAGACCTTGAAAAACGGCGTCACCGATGGCATTGCCGGATTCACCATTCCGCTCTGTGCCACCATCCATCTCTCGGGATCAATGATGAAGATTACCTGTTGTGCGCTCACCATCTGTCTCATCAATGGTATGCCTTGCAATCTTCCTCTCTTTCTCAACTTCATCTTCGTGCTCGCCATCTGCATGGTAGCAGCTCCGGGAGTTCCGGGAGGAGCCGTCATGGCAGCGCTAGGTCCGCTAGCCTCAGTTTTAGGTTTCAATGCTGATATGCAAGCACTTATGATAGCCCTCTATATTGCGATGGACAGTTTCGGTACCGCCTGCAATGTAACCGGCGATGGCGCCATTGCTATAGTCGTGGATAAGATATTCAGAAAGGATAAATAAAAAATAAAAGAGGGTGTGTCACAGACTTATGACGCACCCTCATCTTTATATAAATCTCTCTCTATTTCTAAAGTGATTCACATATATATATTATGTATATCGTATGTTCTATTCTTACTTGCTCAAGCTAACAGAATGGCTCATGTTAGTCATTTCTGGAATTGAGTTTACTACGTGTTTCAAGAACATGCCCATGCAAAGAACCATACCTGAAAACATAACTGCGGCGAAAGCCATTGTAAAAATAGTCATCATAATTATTAACCTTTTTAAAATTTATTATTTGTTATTCCTTAAACACGAGTGCAAAGTTAACACTTTTTTATCGAATAACGGCATCTTTTGCCGAGAAATATCATTGCAATATATTTTTCTTGATATGGGTCAACCACTTGTTTTTAGCCTTGAAAATGACATTTTGCTATCGGATATGTTGTTTTTGTGGCAATAATTTACATATATCATTTTTCTCGCTTTGTTATGTGTGTAACAAGATAGGGTTTCCTGTCAGATGATAAGAAGTCAGAATCGAAGTGAAAGCCAATCATCGAACTTCACGTTCTGGAAGGTATGGATGCCCAGCTTCTCGGCAGCCTCACAGTTTTCCTTCAGATCATCGACGAAGAGAGTTTCATCGGGATAGATGTTCACCTGCTTGACTACCTCTTCATAGATACGGGCATCAGGCTTAGCCAAATGCATTCGCTGAGAGAGGAAACAGTACTCGAAATAATCCTCTACCCCATAATTCTGATAAGGGAAGAGATGCTTCACGCAATAATCCCAATGTATATCAATGGTATTGCTCAAGAGAAAGAGGCGGTAACCAGCCTTCTTCAACTGCAGGAGTCGCTTCTTTTTCTCATCAGGAATCTCCACCAGCATCTTGTTGGCAGCATCGATGATCTCTTCATTCGTCACATCGGTCCCTGTCAACTCACGGGCTGCATCGCAGAATGCTTCGGTGGTAATCATTCCCACACCCAGTTTGCTCATCAGCTTCATCCCTTCACTCTGAGGATTCGGATTAGCCAGTTCCCCCATTCCTATCACCTTGAAAGCCCCGATGCATCCTTCCGGATTGAGCTTCACCAGGACATTACCTAAATCGAATATGATATTCTTGTATTGCATAATCTATACCTTATTTAAATTTCACTTTTAATCTTTAATTAGATACTTACTGCAAAAGTACAGCAAATTCGGGAGAGAACAAATGATTTGGAAAAGGAATGGCGGGAATATAACATTTATTAGTAAAAGAAGGATATGCCTATAACTACTTTTACCTTCTGATAAGCCGCATTAATAAGTATGGCAATACCCACAAAAAAGGCGTAGGTGATGCCGAGCTTCGTCTGGAGATTGAAGCCATAATAAGCAAACAGTCCGCAACCGATGATAGACTGGAGGAAATAGTTGGTCAGACTCATCTTACCAAACTGGCGCAGGAACGACAATCCCTTTCTGAACCATTCCTTTCCGTACCACAACAAAACGAATCCTGATACTACAAACGAGAGGATGAAGAAGTTGTAGATAGGATAAAGCCAATTGTTCCATGTTTCCATGTGGCGCACATCAGCGATGCCACCCACAATCAATACCAGGATGGAAACCGCCAGCACCTTCTTCCACAAAGCCAGGTTGTTGTTCTCATTATAGAACCAACGCTTTCTGCCCACCAGCATTCCGAGTACGAAAAGGCAGATGGTCTGCGTATGTCTTCCCTTCATCAGGCACCAGTAATAGGTAGCCACCTGTCCGTATCGCAGGTTACTGTAGGCATTCTCCAGGAAGGTGCCGTGCTGATGACCATTATACATATTTCCATACACCTCACTCAATGCCGATGCATCCACCTGCCATCCAATCATCACACCCCAGCGTATAAGCATGCTCTATGCTTCCATCGTACATATTGAAATGCTCCACGGAATGATAGAGAATAATACCTGCCACTGCCAATCCTCGCAAGGCATCAGCCACGTCGATACGACTGTTTTTCAGTCCTAATGTCTTGTAAAAATTCATTTTGATATTATTTGTTAGTTATTATGAGTTGGCAAAGGTATAACATTTTATTGGAAAAAGCGAATAAACCACAATGTATAACAAATATTAAGTTTTAAAAGAAAAAGAGAAAAAGTCGGCCTTTTCCTTGGTTATTCGTTAGAAAAAGTGTATCTTTGCTCCGCTATTCGTCAGAAAAAGTGTATCTTTGCTCCGCTATTCGTCAGAAAAAGTGTGAAGTTCATACGATTATTCGTTAGAAAAAGTGCGGAATTCATACGATTATTCGTTAGAAAAAGTGTAAATCATGGAAAGAAGCATCTATAACAAACTCGTAGAATGGAAGAATAAGCAAAACCATAAACCTCTGATTCTCAACGGAGCAAGACAAGTAGGCAAGACCTATATCCTGCAAGAATTCGGAAAAAGAGAATATAAAAAGCTTGCATTCTTCAGTCTCGACAGAAATCAGAAGGCAGCAGAAGTGTTTGAAAAAGGCGGCACAACTGCTGATATACTGATGGCACTCTCCGCCATCAGCCAGGTAGATATTACCCCTAACGATACCCTTATGGTACTCGATGAGATACAGGATTGTCCCAAGGCTTTAGAAGCCTTAAAGTTCTTTTGCGAGGATGCTCCTGATATTCATATCATCGTGGCAGGATCCCTGCTGGGAATATCACTCCATAGCGGGGTATCATATCCAGTAGGAAAAGTAGAAGAGCTGCGCCTCTACCCGATGAACTTCATCGAATTCCTCGATGCCATGGGAAAAGCGAAGCTGGCAAGCATCTTGAAAGAAGGAAATTGGAACGTCATCAATTTACTGGAAACAGAATTGATCAGCCTGCTGCGACAATATTATTATGTAGGAGGAATGCCAGCCGCCGTACTCGCCCATGTAGAGCAGAAGGGACTACAGGAAGTCCGTTCCATCCAAAAGCAGATTATACAAGACTATCGCCGAGATTTCTCGAAGCACGCACCAGATAGAGAAGTGCCTCGCATTAATATGGTGTGGGACAGTATCCCTGCCCAACTTGCCAAAGAGAACAAGAAGTTCATCTATGGAGCCGTAAAGAAAAGTGCCAGAGCCGCAGATTTCGAACTGGCCATCCAATGGCTGATAGATGCCGGACTGGCATATAAGGTTCAGAGAGTCAATACCCCACGCCTCCCTTTCAAATTCTATGAAGACCTGAACGCCTTCAAACTCTTCATGCTCGATGTGGGACTGATGGGAGCGATGGCAGAGACTTCAGCTGAATCGATGTTGGTAGGAGATGGCATATTCTCAGAATACAAAGGTGCCTTCACGGAATTATATGTCTTCACCCAGCTGAAAAGCCAGGATATTTCATTATACTATCATGCTGTGGATAACTCCACAATAGAGATTGATTTCCTAGCCCAATGGCACGACCGGGTTATACCGATTGAAGTAAAGGCAGAGGTGAACGTCAAAGCCAAATCTCTCAGAACATTCATCACCAACAATTCGGAACTGAAGGGACTCCGCTACTCCATGCTTCCCTATAAGGACCAGGATTGGATGATCAACGTTCCGCTCTATGCATGTCTGACATCGTTTGATAAATTACCTGGTATCATTTGATAAATCATGTTGATGCCATTCAATAAAAGCTTCGATTCTGACATTTTCATCAGAATCGAAGTGCAAGCCAATCATCGAACTTCACGTTCTGGAAGGTATGGATGCATCACAGAATGCTTCGGTGGTAATCATTCCCACCCCTAGTTTGCTCATCAGCTTCATCCCTTCACTCTGAGGATTCGGATTAGCCAGTTCCCCCATTCCTATCGCCTTGAAAGCCCCGATGCATCCTTCCGGATTAAGCTTCACCAGGACATTACCCAAATCAAATATGATATTCTTGTATTGCATAATCTATACCTTATTATAAATCACACTTTTAATCTTTAATTAGATACTTTCTGCAAAAGTACTGTAAATTCGGGAGAAAACAAATGATTTGGAAAAGGAATGGCAGGAATATAACATTTATTAGTAAAAGAGGAAAGTCTATGTATGAGAAAGTTTTTCTAAAACTAATGCCACTATTGCCACGCTCCAAGTTAACCAATTGGTTTTTAGCCATTTTAGCGTTGCAATAAGGGCATTTTCTATTATCACCTATTGCCACCTATTGCCACACTCGGGCGAAAAGCGGGGGATTCTCAGCGAAAAAGCAGAGGAATACTTAATTTTCCAGGAGAAAAACATTAAAAAAGTGGAGAAAAAGGCTTGCGGTTTCGAACATTTTTTTGTATTTTTGCAACCAACAGGAAAAATTCCTGCCGATTCCACCTAGAAGCTTACGACTCCTGTGAAACCACTTTTTATATAATTTTAATTCCAAAAACCTATGACACAAGCAGATTTAGTCAGACTCTACTTCGCTAAAGGAGATGTTTACAACTCATGGAACTATTGCTTCAATTGAGCACGGATGACCGACACGATGGTCACGAATGACCGGCGTAGCTGGGCACATTTGCCCAACGCCTTGGGCAAAGCTGGGCAAAACCATCGGCAATCCTAAGTATCACCCTATCAACAAATTAGCAGAAATATGAAGTTTACTATTACAAGAATCAACAAGCAGAACAAGTTGATGGTCAGTTCGAAAACCATAGAACGGTTTCTGGAGCGCATCGCTAAAGATGATGCCAAGCTGAGTGTCACCAATTTCAGAATGAGTGTGCCACTCATGGAGACCGACTACCAGTACTACAAAGGCATCAAGGAATGGCAGCACGTTTATCCAGCCGCAGAATTCAACAAGGATGAAAGCGGCAATCTCGTCTTCCAGAAATCAAACGGACTGGTGATGTTCCACTTCATCAACCTCATGTCGGACCAGGAAAAAGATGCCGTCAAGAAGACGGTCAGTCTGCTGCCGATGACCTTTGCTGCCTTCGAAGGAGCCGACGGCAGAAGCCTCATCGTGCTCGTAAGCATCTGCGACGAAGGAGGAAAAATCCCGACAAAAGAAGCCGACGCCGACTTACTCTACCAGTCTGCCTACGAACAGGTAAAGACGCTCTACCAGTCGCAGGTACAGGCAGCCATCAAACCCGAAAAACCATCATTGGCTTCCAACTTCATGCTTACGATGGATGCCTCTCCTTATTATAACAGCAAGGCAGTGGCGATGCGCATCTCCCAAAATATGAAGAAGGTTGCCTCAGCCCCTAAAAATGTAGACAATTTGAAGACATACGATGACTATGAGTTTCTTTACCGCAAGGCAGCAGAAGAGACGAAGGAAGAGATGAAAAAAGCCAACATCTCATGGCAGAACGATGAAGACCGGTTCCTTGCCGGTTTCTCAGCCATCGCCATCAAGCTCTGCAACATGGGCCTCAGCGAAGAAGAAGCTTTCATCCATATCCGCCGCAACAACTGGGGACATGTGACAGAAGAGAAACTCCGCCAGATAGTGGGCACCGCTTACGATACCCATTCCAAAGACAGGAAGACGGAGAAATCAGCCTCAGGCAGAAAAGGCCGTGCCGAAATTCTGCAGATGATCAGATACCTGGAGAGCCGGTACCAGTTCCGTTACAATACCGTGATGAAATATACCGAATACCGCCCGAACAATTCATGGGTTGGCGATTTCAGACCGGTGGATGCCCGTGTGCAGAAAAGCATGACGCTGGATGTTCAGATAGCCGACATCCACGTAAGCATCAAGGATGTAAGGAATTTTCTAGAGTCAGACCGCATCAGAAATTACAGCCCAATAGAGTCCTATCTCTATGACTGTCTGGGAAAATGGGACGGCAAGGACCGCATCCGTGCCCTGGCTCGAACCGTACCCACCAACAATCCTCATTGGGAAGACTGGTTTTGCACCTGGTTTCTGGGAATGGTTGACCAGTGGCGCGGCATGTATCGCCGTCAATATGGCAACAGTACCATGCCGCTGCTCATTTCCAAGCAAGGTTACAACAAGAGCACCTTCTGCCGCCGTCTCATCCCTACCGAATTATCGTGGGGCTTTACCGACAATATGATTCTGTCAGAAAAGCGTCAGGTATTGCAGGCGATGTCACAATTTCTGCTCATCAATCTCGATGAGTTCAATCAGATTTCACCACAGGTGCAGCAGGGATTTCTAAAGAATCTGCTGCAGTTGCCTACGGTGAAAATCAAGCCGCCATACGGAAGTCATGTACAGGAATTTCCTCGTCTAGCCTCCTTCATCGCCACCAGCAACATGACCGATATTCTTTCCGACCCATCCGGCAACCGCCGTTTCCTGGGAGTAGAACTGACGGGACCTATCGATGTGAGTGGCAGACTGAACTATGAGCAGCTTTATGCGCAGGCGATGCAAGCTTTGGAGCGTGGCGAAAAATCCTATTTCGACGCCAAGGAAACCGCCATCATCATGCAACATAACAGACAATTTGAACAGATTTCCCCTATCAAGCAATGTTTTCTGCAGGTTTTCGAGCCTGCAAGTACCCCGGAAAATGGCGAATATCTGATGGCAGCCGCCATTTTCGACATTTTGAAGCAGAAATTCGGCTCTTCTCTCCAGGTTTCGAGTATACAGAAATTGGGCAGAGAGCTTCAGAATATAGAAGGTTTGAAGAACCGAAGAACAAGATTTGGTACTGAGTATCTGGTAGTTAGGAAATAACCTACTCACTTTCCATCTCATTCCCTCATAAAAAGAGTGTGGCAATGCGTGGCATTAGGTGGCAACAGAAATACCGCTTACTGCCACGCATTATTCACTTATAATCAGAGAGTTAAATGCATTGGTGATAGATGTGGCAATAAAAACAGAAAAACAGCACCATGTAGAGTGGTTGTTCGGAATTTCCGAACAACCACTTTTTGCTTTACCATTCGCATGTATTAATTATTATGCAGAAATCATGAACTTCATTATGCGAACTCATCCACTTCATTTCACGAGTTCATCCACTTCATTTCACGAGTTCATCTACTTCATTGAGTTGACACATACGGCTGCGGTGGCTGAAGGAGACGGCTGAGTTGGCTGAAGGAGACGGCTGCATTAGCTGAAGGAGTCGAATGCAGTGGCTGAAGGAGACGAATGCGGTGAGCGGAGGAGACGAATGCGATAGCTGGAGGAGTCGAATGCGGTGGCTGAAGGAGACGACTGAGTTAGCTGAATGAGTCGACTGCATTAGGTGAAGGAGACGGCTGAGTTGGCAGAAGGAGACGGCTGCATTAGCTGAAGGAGTCGAATGCATTAGCTGAAGGAGTCGAATGCGATAGCTGAAGGAGTCGAATGCTGTGGCAGGAGGAGACACATTCTGAACACTTATAACTAGAGATTGCGGTATAATACTAAAGCTATCAGTACTTCTGAATTAATTCCATAAAGGTACGATTAGATTAGAACTTTGTTCGGAATTAACTCAATACATATTGTCTATATTTCAATTCCATAAAGGTACAATTTGAACGCGATATACGCACGCCCGCTTTTCTCTCTATATTTCATTTCAATTCCATAAAGGTACAATTTGAACGATCAAGAGATACCAATCGAAGGCGCAAAGATGATATTTCAATTCCATAAAGGTACAATTTGAACACGTGCGGATTGATGCACTCATCCTTGATGTTGTACTATTTCAATTCCATAAAGGTACAATTTGAACTTCCAGCCTTTTTCTTTTTAAAACCTAGAAAAAAAATTCAATTCCATAAAGGTACAATTTGAACTTATTACTATTGTATATGATATGCTAGACCAAATATTTCAATTCCATAAAGGTACAATTTGAACGGTTCGTGATTGTCACACGAGGTGCTGAAAATTGATTTCAATTCCATAAAGGTACAATTTGAACTCTACAGCTTTCACCTCTTCATCAATGATGGCTGAAAATTTCAATTCCATAAAGGTACAATTTGAACATAGCATTCTCCTGTGAATTTATCAATCCCTTCTCATTTCAATTCCATAAAGGTACAATTTGAACCAGATGCCTCCTTCTTGGTGAGATAGTTCTTCCACTATTTCAATTCCATAAAGGTACAATTTGAACTGTATGCTGCGCCCACGGTGGTCATGAGCATGCGCATTTCAATTCCATAAAGGTACAATTTGAACCCCGATTGCTTTTTGATTTACTGCCATAATTCTAATTTCAATTCCATAAAAGTACAATTTGAACTGCAACTCCTCATTACTGCCAAGGCAGAGATAACCGCATTTCAATTCCATAAAGGTACAATTTGAACCAACTGCGCACTCTGGAAAAAAATCAAGGAACACTTATTTCAATTCCATAAAGGTACAATTTGAACCGGAGCGTAGTTCCGCCATGCGTAGCGGTACTGAAATTTCAATTCCATAAAGGTACAATTTGAACTATTCAATAGCGAGATTTATAACTGCGTTCTTTTATTTCAATTCCATAAAGGTACAATTTGAACGCGCCATCAGTAGCGAAATCCTCTTCATCATAACATTTCAATTCCATAAAGGTACAATTTGAACATGATGCCGAGGATATACTGCTTGCGGCGTGCCTATTTCAATTCCATAAAGGTACAATTTGAACCGGGATATGCCTTTATATTCATATCCATATTTTACTAATTTCAATTCCATAAAGGTACAATTTGAACACTCTCAGCTTTGCCTGAGTTTTACTTGCATCATTCTTATTTCAATTCCATAAAGGTACAATTTGAACAGGGGGTTAAATTCCGCTAGGCGACAAATAAGCCATTTCAATTCCATAAAGGTACAATTTGAACTCATCCTCGCTGTACTTTGACTCAAAATCCTTTTTCATTTCAATTCCATAAAGGTACAATTTGAACTCCTTATACTGCATATCCACGCAGGAATAGCTCTATTTCAATTCCATAAAGGTACAATTTGAACTATCACATCTTTATAGTATTCTATCTGCTTCTCTATCATTTCAATTCCATAAAGGTACAATTTGAACTCAGTAGCTTGCAGCCCAGTTCGCCCTCCAGAGCCTATTTCAATTCCATAAAGGTACAATTTGAACTAAAGTAAAAACTAGTGTACAAGCTGGTGCACAAAAAGCATTTCAATTCCATAAAGGTACAATTTGAACGCTTCTTACAATGGAAATGTTGACCTTTTGTCTCATTTCAATTCCATAAAGGTACAATTTGAACTGTAGCAGAGAGAGATTCGCGGAGAGTAGAAACAACATATTTCAATTCCATAAAGGTACAATTTGAACTAGGGTGGGGGCTGCGCAGCAGCCGTGGGTCCCACCCTAATTTCAATTCCATAAAGGTACAATTTGAACCATGGGCGCAACCGAGCCTTAGTAACCTTCAAGCATATTTCAATTCCATAAAGGTACAATTTGAACAGTTGCCTTTGCACGTTCAATGGCGACGATAGACATTTCAATTCCATAAAGGTACAATTTGAACTCTAGCAAAGGGACATCAGAGACTCAAGGGGGCGGTGGGATTTCAATTCCATAAAGGTACAATTTGAACATTTCGTTCTATTTCCAAGAAGGGGTGACGGCCATTCAATTTCAATTCCATAAAGGTACAATTTGAACTGTTTTGCCGTTCCAATTGAAATTGAGTTTCTTACATTTCAATTCCATAAAGGTACAATTTGAACGAGACAAAGATGCATATCTGCCATCTCTTCGTTATAAATTTCAATTCCATAAAGGTACAATTTGAACACAGATATCGGAAATCAGCAACTAAATCATCAACAAATTTCAATTCCATAAAGGTACAATTTGAACGTTTTTTCATTAGGCTACGTAATTAAAGTTATAAATTTCAATTCCATAAAGGTACAATTTGAACTTTTATATTCACTTTTTATAAAGTTTGTCACTTCTATTTCAATTCCATAAAGGTACAATTTGAACACACAAACAACGTGGGTATCATGCTCATTAAACGGATTTCAATTCCATAAAGGTACAATTTGAACCCGTTAATCCTTAGACATAGATGCTCGAAGAATCAATAGGTTTGCGGGTGCAAAGATACAAAAAATCTTCAGAAAAAATGTCGATGCCTAAAGATATTTTTTCTGCGGCCTTACGACAACCTGCCTATTTATGGAGGTTTCAATAAGTCAAAGAACACTTTCGGAGGTTTTTCCGAACCTAGAAACGGAAAATTAGAACCACATCGACAACTCTTTATAAGAAATTATCGGTAGACATTCTTTCTTTTCCAAGAATCTGTTTGTTCATATTATACCCCATTTTATTGGTGAAAACAATGACACTATCCTCGGATTCATCAATGATAGCTTTCATCTTCATTTGCAATTCCCGAAGTTTAGCTTCAGATAATTCTCCCTCCAAAACTGAGTTCTGAATCCAACACAAATATTGGCGGCAAAGCTTCAACATTTTGCCTACTCGCTTCTCACCAACATCATAAACTATAATCACATACATATCACCAATACATTTTAAAAGGTTTATATTCTTCTATTCCCAAAATATCTTTTAGTAGCTTATAGCATTCCAACTTTATAAGATGCTTATAGCTTACATTACGTCCTAAAGAACGATGACGGAATGTCTCATCATAACGCTCTTCCATGGCCTTTACAAAAATCTTCTTTCCCTTTTCGTTCAAAAGACATTTGTTGAGTTTCTTATCAAAATGACTGGTGCTTAAAGCATGCTTATTGAGTACCTTGAAGATGACTCTATCCACGATAATAGGTTTGAAGATCTCGGATATATCCAGACATAACGAAAAACGCCTTTCTCCCGGAGTATGCAGAAAGCTTATCGTTGGATTGAGCTGAGTTTGATGAACAGCCCGGAGAGTTTCGGTATAGCACATCATATTACCAAAAGAGATGAGAGCATTAACCTCGTTCTCCGGCGGTTGCTTGGTTCTTGCCCCCATATTGAAATCATCGAGAATGATATCGAATGCAGCATAATATGCCTGTCTGATATTTCCCTCAATTCCCATTATCTCATCTACAGCCTTAGCATCTGGCAAAGTATTACTCAATCTTTTAATAGTATCGATAATATCTTGCAGGTCTTTTCCTCTACGATTATAATAGTTGAGGTTCATAACCATATTCCAAGCTGCTCCCTGAATGAATTTACGCGCCAATTCTACCCTTTTCTTCTTATTTTGGTACGCAGATGTTTGTGCCAACAATGCCTTGCCTGAAAGAAGACTTTCCCTTGGCATGAAGCTTCCGGTATAGTTCTCATAATAGTCGAAGAAGTGGACAGGAATACCTTTCTGCCCCAGAAAGTTGAACAAAGCACTATTTGCCCGCAGACTTCCAAAGGCATACAGTTCCGCAACATCCTCAATAGGAATGTATCGAGGTTGCTGCTTGATTTATTCATTTTCTTCATTTACGATAACAGGCGTGAACTTCAGCGTATTATCTCTGCGTTCCATGATGCCTGGATTGAACAGATAGAAACTTCTTTTCATTCTTCTTCCTCCAACTCGTTTATATAACAAAAATCGAAATAACTACAATTCTTACAGATGCCTTTCTTAACTTTAGACGGGCAAACATCTTGAGAGATTATCTTAATAATGTCTTTAGATATAACCTGAATGTCATCTCTATCGACATCTGTCAAGATTACTTCTTTTGTCTTTCTCAAAAGAGGATATTCCAAGATGCCCTTCACGCCATCAATTCCATGTTGCTCGAAAACATACATGTAATATTTCAGTTGCCATTCATGAGCTTTATCCACCTTATTAGATTTCTTTATCTCATGGATGACCTTGTTCTTGGCATCATAGTAATCCACTTTGATACCATCAATCTCCACTTCCTCATACTTTGATGTACGTTGCGGATAACTTGATTCATGCACCAGCTTTCCTTCATAGACTAAGTCAGATTCTTGTTCCATGTTGATGCTATTGGCAAACAGCCATAGTTCCCTATGACATACGAAATAATAGTTTATAAATGTGCCTGAAATTCTCATATAAAACTCACAAAAAATTAGTATCAGTAAACTTATCCGTATTAATGCCTTCATCGAAGGAATAAAGATCTTCCCAACTGTTAAGATAAAGAAATCCATATTTTTCGTAACCAAACGTATGAATTATGTCATAATCTTTACCATAAGGATAGATACAAAATGAGAACTGACTCATTAAGCTGAGTATTTGTTTCATCTTGATTTTGTTTTTTATAAAGTCTTCATCAGGTGCAGTTACTAACTCCTCAAAGAAATCCCATACCTTACGTCCGTCAATATTATCATTGTCTAATAGCCCAAACTCATTAGCTATAGCAACCACATTTCCCAACATAGAAGAAGGTATCTGTAACGGAACAAAAACTGTTACGTTTTTTTGATCAATAAGGCAAATAGACCGATTTATTTCAGGAAAATTTAAAGACTTAATTGCTTCATAAAAATCATGGATATTCTGAATATAAGCAGATTTATTCTGCTGCTTTATCTTACTCATGATCATGTCATACAACTTGTCAAAATTCTTATTCGCAAGTATTTCTTTATATGCTGTTGAGTCTGCATTCGATTTTGTCATAATTTCATATCGCTCATCCTTACCGTAAAGTGATTTTTCGGAGTCGCAATCAAACAAATAGAGTTTACAATTGTCCTTATTGCAATTACGATTAATTCGACCAGCCAGTTGTTCTTCACTGTCAATTAGCGACTTGTCTTTAAATCCGAGATCCATGTCTATGTCCACTCCTGCTTCTACAACTTGTGTGGTGATAAGCAGCAATTTACTATTTCTATAACATCTTGACTTCAAAGAAGATATTATCATTCTACGTCTTGGTTCTAGAATTGTCCCAGATAGAATAACAATATTATCAAAAAAGCCGTTTACTTCTTTTGCAAGAGAATAAAAAGTATTAGCTGTTCTTTTGGTAATAAACTCGACTATTGTAAAGACCCCATTCACATTGTCTTTGTTTTCGGTAGAATATTGATACGATTTTTCTTCCACGACATTAAAAAGTTCTTTCAAGTATGCTTCCTTTGTGTCATCATTTGGTCTTTCCTTTTCAAGAAGAGAGTAATCAAAAGATACCCTGTTGCAAAAATTGGGATTTCTAAAATATTTGTCTCTGTCTGGTACTAAATAGGTAAATGGGTCTTGCCTATCATTAGCCATCAATAATTTTCCAATTTTTGGAAGCGTGGCTGACATTAGGATAAACTTCATATTGAAATATTGAGCATACCATGAAATAAGGCAAATAATCTTATTCCACATTCTCGGTGGATACGATTGAAGCTCATCTATAATAACTACAGAATTGGCTAACCGATGAATAAGATAATTGCTTTCCTTTACATTTGTCTTTAGGACATTGAAAAATTTGATATGGGACATTAATGTTATGGGATAGTCCATAAACATCTGATCCAGATAATTAAGATACTGATCTTCATTCTCATATTTTCCATCCGAACTTTTTACTGGAGCTTTTGAATGAATCTCTGCTATTTCATCGTCTTCAAGACCAAGGGTTTCCTTAAGCGATTCATATGTTTGTGTAATCAGTGTTGTGAAAGGGAAAACATAGAAAATGTTCTTAATGGAAGAATCTGCATCCAGCAATTCTCCTAAAGCCAACATGGACACATTGGTCTTTCCTGCCCCAGTCGGTGCATCTATGTAGAAAAGCCTTTCCCCAAGGTGATGGCGTATATTTGTTACAACATCATACGCCAAATCGCACCTTAGGTTGTTAAGACTCTCGTTGCATCTCTGGTTGACATCATGCTTCGGTACTATACCTTTGTCCACATAATCAAATACTTTGTGATTGTAGACTTTGCTGTTATGAACATTATAAATAATCTTATCTCTAAGCACACTATTAATGAATCCTTTACCAGCATGAATGCCTTTCCAATTATTCATAAAGTGAGCGGTAGCAAGATAGTCTGATGCCGTCAACAAAGAGTAACAAAGTCTTACAAGTGCATAAACAGGATAATTGTGGTCTGCAAGTTTCGACAAGTCATTAAAATAATAAAATGCATCGTCTATTCCGGACAAGAAATTATTAAGCTTTTCCAACTTGTCCTCTGACATATTTATATTTAGAAATGATATGTATGGACTTAGATCACTGGATTTAATATTTGTCCAAAAGTCCATATTCTCACACTCTCCCAATTCGCTACTATGGTGCTTTGCAATAGAGTAGCTCATAAACAAGGCGATATTACAAAGAAAGACAATCTCGTCATTCTCTGTAATGTTCTTATCTAACAGGTTGAAAACAGAAATGGCAAGATATAGGTAGGCACTTATAAGTGAATGGTTTGAGCCAAAATTATGAAGAACTATCTTCAGTTTTTGATTGTTCTTCATCTTGTTCTTTTGAAACTGGTCATTCAACTTCCCTAAATCATGGTAAGCTATTGCGTCCCAAAATAATTGATAAACCATTTGGTGGAGTCTAGCATCACAAGGCCCAATTGTAGATTTTTCGATAAGACCTTTTATAATGCCATCCAAACCATTTGATGCAGCAATACTTTTTGCATATTTCATCGTGAGTACGCAGTGATCAACCAATTTCTCACGAACGGATTTGTTATCATTGGATACATGTGAATAGTAAATATCCGCATTTTTGATCAAGTTGCCAAAAAAGGCCTTATCGTATAATCTACCAATCATATCATTTATATTATTTATATCATTTGTATTATCTGTGAATCACCTATATCAAAGAATGCAGCAGAGCTGTCAACCGTCAATTCTTTACTGAATAAAATATTTGAATATACAAAATCTGCATAATCATATTGAAAGAGTTCTTCGTTGAATCCTACTGGCAACTTCTCAAAATATATGAACGTAGGTTTTTCATCACGCTTTGCGAACAAGGACAATGATGATTTTACAATATATTTACTTACCGCTTCATTCTTACGAAAAAGAGATGATATCTTAAAATCCCTGTTGAAATGGAAAGCTTTAAATTCAGAGTATTCTGTTGGATTGATCCACCAGACACCAAATTCGTTCTTACCCATATAAGGAATGTATTCGGCTCTATAAGACATTATGTTTTCATAAAGCCGCTTTTCCGTTTCATCATTTGTATTTAAAAGCAGGTAACACCTATAAGAAGGCTTGAGAAGGGTCTGCTCTTTGACTATCAGATTACCTCCAGCTTCATTACTCGCAAATCCAGTACCATTATTATAAGTGATAACCTCTTTTGTATAGTTACCATTGTCACTTGCCAATGGTTGTACGGCCACTTTCAAATCTCGGAATTTACAGTAATATTCTGGCAAGACACCTTCTTTTTCATGTCCCTTAAGGCCAACGATGGCACCAAGTATCCCCAATAATGCCGGTTTGTGCAGCATATTGTAAGTCAGATAGATACCATCGTTGATATCAGGCTTCTTGAAGAAACCCATCTCTGCCTTCAAATCAAACGATATTAGCTTTTGATTTGAATTCATATTAAATATCGTATTGTTTGACTTCTTCGGTCAGATTCTTCAAATTGCAGGTTTGCTTATTATAGTAAACCTCCACACTCTCAACGGAGGATTTGATATCTTCGAGTTTGTTTGTTAATGCCTCAAAATCGTACACACATTTCCCATTCTTTTTCTCTTCCTCCAAGTTAATAAGTGTTGCAAAGCTGGGAAGAACCAACTTTGAACCTTCCTTGAGTTCTACCCAGACAAGCATCTCGTTCTCACATCCTGCTTTGGACGCAGAATCATACCATGTTACTCCACAGCGCATACCAACTTTCAGCTTGTCTATATCTGCGGAACTTAACTTTGCACCTTCACCTACAATTTCAGAGATATCATCCAGATTGCCTGGATTAATAGAGAAATGATGAAGGTAATGACCTTCTTCAAGTCTTGACTGTCGGCCTATCGTAGTCATACTTTTTTCGGTGTCGGTATCTTCATCCTTTTTACTAGCCTTATTACTAGCTTTATTACTAAAAGGCGATGTAATCTGTTCAGTATAGATATAATTGTCTTTCCAAATGTTCATGCCATGATTTATTTGTACCGGTCCATGAACAGAAACGTTGGTACAACCTGCAAATGTTGCACCAAACAACTTGACATCAAGACATGATAAGAGGTTCTTGGCAACTTCTTTTTTCTTATTTTTCGCCTCTTCCTCAGATATAGGTCCAAACAGATTCTCGTATCTTTCATCCAAAGACCTTGGATTCAGATTATCGTTAAGGGTCTTCATGTAGAAAACATCTAGAGGGCACAAAACGAAGCGTATATTTAAGAGAGAGCCCGAAAATGATGGAAGAACCTAGAATAGAGATAGTTAGATAGATGAAGGGAAAAAGAGGGTGTAAAACGAAACGTTTACATTGGTTGAATTTTGGTTGAATTATCAGAGAGACTGGTTTACATAGAACGAGGGAAAAGTTTACATCGGATTGCATCTGCTTTACATCAGAGAGGCTGAGAGGCTTCTGAGGCGTGCAGGATGGCTTGTCTGCAAGGCGATGGATAGATGGAAACGGCGAAGGATTAGAGCGGCTTAACGGCCGTTTTTTAGTGTCTTGTTGCGAAGAAAAATTTGGGTTTTAGGAATAATTAAGATGCAATTTTATTCCATATAACAATTATTTGGTATATTTGCAGCCGATAATGAGGGCGATGCGCTTTGCGGTGCGTGGCTCCTGATGTAGGACTTAAAACGATAGAAATATGGCAAAAGTAGTACACGTTCACCTGATGGTGGGCAAGCATGAAGGACGAAAAGACTTCTATTTCAGCTCCATCACGGCAATATACACCGTATTGACGGCTGAAGAGGTTGGCGCGACCAGGAGCTATCTGCTGCATGCAGGGCTTGGTGGAAATGGTACGGTAATGACGAAACGCGCTGTAATTAAGCAATCTACGCTTATTTCGGGTGGCCGGATGAGTAATGTATCACCCGAGAAGGAATAAGGGCTTAGAACGCCATTTTTAGGGTGTTTTGGGCGTATTGGAACGACATTATAAGCCTGTATGCTTTTAGAGGGTAATTTATGGGTATTCGGGGAGCTTTCGGGCTCCCCTTTTTTGTGCCAAAAATGGTCGATTTTGGGTAGTGGACTTGCAAGTGGACTTGCAAACTGGACTTGCATTTTTCAAAAACTGGACTTGCAAAAGTGGGGTAAAACTCATAACGATAGCTTGGGTAGGAAAACTACCACTTTGCCACTTTATGTGCAGGAAACATACCCTTTTTCGACTTCGGTTTTTGGCGCTTACACCTTATTATATATAGTATATAGGGGCTTTTTAGCCTATTTTAGCGCCTTCCAGGGGGAGGGGGAACACACTAGGGGTACTTTTTGGGGGTGTACCATCTTCCCGGAGCCGGGAAAATGATACGCATCCTGGAGGTGGGTATGAAACGGGGTTACTCCAGACGGATGATGCCTCTGACGAGAGCGATGGCGTGGAGGTATGATTTCTCCAGTTCGAATGGCGGGTATTTCTCATTATCGGAGACGATGCAGATATGATCATCATCCTTACCCGGTAGTACTCGCTTGATGATTGGTCCCTGGTTGGTGTCGAGAACATAGGTCTTGTTCCATTGGAAGAAGATGTCATTCATCGGTATCTTCTGACAAGCCACGAGGTCGCCAGAGTAGTATGTAGGCTGCATGGAATCGCCTTTTACCCTGATAAGGAAATCGGCGCCCTTGAAGTCTGGTATGATATAGTGCTCGCATTCGTACTCCATTATAGATACGTCGGAAGTGAATGCTCCTGCCATTGCACTGGTAGGTATGAGTGGGATGCCCACCATACTTCCCTCTGGTAGTTTTTGAATCCGAGAAGAACATTCGCTATTTTTCTCTGATTTCTTCATTTTTCTCTCCTTTTCGTCAGGGTATGGTGCTTCATCAGCGCCGGAAGTACTCGTTTTGAGCATGTTTCCCTCGCCTGTCAAGAGCCAAGTAGGATTAATATCATCGTAAGTACTCACGATTTTTGCTAAAACATCGGCTTTTGGTACGACTCCCCTTATGTAGCCACGGATATTAGCCTCACTTACGCCCAGTGTTTGGGCGAATACTGTGTTCGTATTCCCTGCCTTTTTCTCTACTAAAAGCTTAATTCTGTCGTGAATAGTTGCGATTTTTGCCATAATTTTAATATCTAAACGAAAAAAGTCACGAAATTATTTGGTAGTTTCGTGAGAAATCACTATCTTTGCACCGTGTTTAAGATAAACACCGCGCCAAAGATACTAAAAAAGCGCGAGCTGGGCAAATTTATAAACTTAAAAAACAATAATGATGGAAAATGTAGAGAAGGCCTTCAATGGTCTTGGTAGAACAAAGAAAGTGGAGTTTATCTCCAAGAACATCGAGCTTGCATCATCAAGCGCAGTTGCAGACTATGTGAAGGGATATCTCTTCGATGTGCTCGAAGATGTGGGTGATGATGAGTATGTAGCGACTTACCTTCGAGGTAAGGGCTATAAGGTTGAGAAGAAATAGAGTGTTTAACCAATGGAGGAGAATAATAGGTTCTCCTCCTGATAAAAAGAGATTAAGATGAAAAAAGAAGCTAAGACGAAAAGTGTAATTCTTTTAAATTCCATCTCAGAGTGCATGAAGGTAATAACTCTCTTAGAAGAGGCTGGAAAGATAGAAGAAGTCGATCTAAGATATCGAGGCGAGACTTGCCCATTTGCATCACGGCAGAATACCGGAATGCCGATAGACCAGGCACACAAAGTTCTTCTCCTGAGCAGGAGTACTTTGGTATGCCGATGTTGCGGGAAAATGTTTCCGTTACGCCGTCGAGCATTAAGTGCACAGGATAGAGCTTTCTTTTCAACTCTTCTTCCGGGAGTACCGTTTGGAACTCTGCCTGGAACTCTAATACGTAAAGTGCCATAAGTGATAAATTAATAAGTGAAACATGAATTTTGGTGCAAAGATAAGCATTTTGAGCGAAAAAGACTTAATGTTTGCCATAAGTTTAGTTTTCAAAGGGTAGAAAGAATCAGGATTAACAACGAGCCGGGCAACGTTTCCCGGCAACTTGGAGGTAGCTGGAATGTATGGCGGTTCGACTCCGTCTTCCTCCACCATTAGAATAAAATTATAATATTGTTAGAATATGAAAAGAGCAATAGACGTAAGCACGGAGGTACGCGAAGGAATACGCAAGACCTTCAAGGTGTCAGACCAAGCTATCTGGCTTGCTCTCACCTTCGACCCTAAGCGGGGCATGAGCGACAAGGCAAAGCGCATCCGCCAGTACGCCAAAATCAACGGTGGCGTGGAGACGGTAGTTGCCGAAAAGGGTGACACCTTGCTTTTCGACCATGAAGGAAGCTTCAGACAATACTTCTCCAACGGAGCGGTACTGGAGTTCGACAAGAAGACGGGTAATGCTACCATCTTCTTCAAGGGTAAGGAAATGGTATCTGCGGACAATGTCTTGGTTCGTGAGATGCCTTCGCTTCAGATTATGGCAGCAAGGTGGAAGCAGAAGGATGCCGAAATCATCGGCAATCCTGGTATGAGAGAACGTCTGGAACGTGGATTTAGAGTTGGAGGATAGGGTTATGGACATTACTTGGTATCTAATTACTGCCATCGTGAGTATCTGTATAGGTATCTACATGGGCAGGAACTGGGATTATTTCACCAGCGAAGAATAAAGAAAGGTTATAGTTATGGAATATTACGGCAATACACTTTGCATATCTGCGACAGAACTTGTTGGAACGGGCATCATGAGCAAGAGTTGCTACGACTCTGCGGTGAATCGCAAGAGATTAAATGTGGTACGTCGAGGCGGTGGCGCAAGCGGCTGCACGGCTCTCATTGCCGTAGACAGCTTGCCTACCAAATACCGCAAGGCGGTGGAAGTAGAGTTCCCCGGAGGTCCCGAAGTAAGGCTACGAGGATGGATAACTTCCAATTATGAGGTAGATCAGCACGCCATGTGCTACTTCCAGAGCAGACAGCAGACGGGCTTGGACCTGTCGGCAGAGAAGATCCAGGAGTATGTGGTGAATGCCTCAGTGCTCAATACCTGCATCAAGCTCTACGAACGAGCCTCTGCCTACCGCAAGCTGATGGGTGAACGCTACGACTGGGAAATGATGGCAAGTACCATCAAGGTATTGAAGGAAACCTATCATCATACCCTACCCGAATCGACACTGAGATTCCGAAAGAAGGTGAATGAGTATAAGGCTGGCGGCTACGGCGTACTGATTAGTGGCAAGTTCGGTAATCAGAACACCAGAAAGGTTGACGTGAAGACTGAGAAGCTGGTCATCGGCCTGCAATGCCTTCCTAATAAGCCTTATAACTCCCAGGTAAAGGAACTGTATGACTCCTTCGTATGCGGCGAGCTTGATGTTTATGATGTTCAGACTGGAGAGCTGTTTGACCCGGAAGATTTCTGTGATAAGGATGGAAATCCGAAGAGTTTGAGCGACAGTACCATCAGAAACATCCTGAATAAGCCGAAGAACAGGCTTATTTGGGATAAGAGTCAGTTGAGCTGGAGTGCCTTCATGCACGAGAGTATGCCTCACATGCACCGCCATTCGGGTGAATACTCGCTGAGCCAGATAACCATGGATGACGTGGATCTGACCCGCAAGCTGAAGGATACGAAACTGAGGGTGAAAGCCTACTATGCTTACGACTCGGTGAGCCAGTGCGTGCTGGGCGCCAGCTATTCCAGGGACAAGGATCAGAATCTGGTGAAAGAATGCTTCAGGGATATGTTCAGGCTGATAGCCAAGTATGGCTGGGGTATTCCGGCAGGTATTGAGGTGGAGAACCACCTGATGTCTGAATATAAGTACACCCTGCTCCAGGAAGGAACGGTATTCAGCTATGTACGCTACTGTGCGCCTCTTAATTCACAGGAGAAGCAGGCTGAGAGCCTTAACGGAGCCAAGAAGCGCCGTATCATCCACCGCAACCACGTAGGTATCGGCCGATTCTATGGCAAGTGGAAATACAGAGTGGAATCTAAGAAGATAAGCGATGCGGGTAATGATACCTGGGAAGACAAGCAGTATTACTCATTCGATGAGCTTGTGGCGGATGACCGCCGTGACAACTACGAGTGGAACCATACGCTGCACCCTAATCAGAAGAAATACCCTGGTATGACAAGATGGGATGTTCTGATGGAGCATATCAATCCGAACCTGCGTCCGTTTGATGCCATCACCCTTGCCCGATATATCGGCGAGAAGGTTGAGACCTCTGTAAGACGCAATTCTACGGTAAGAGTGGCCTATGAAGACTGGTGGCTGAGCAAGCCGGACGTACTGGAGCGCCTGGCTCCCAATAATTACAAGGTTACCGCTTACTATCTGCCGGATGAGGACGGAAAGCCGCAGGATGTGTTCATCTTCCAGGGAGACAGATTCATCGACCAGGTAGAGCGGGTGGAAACCTACAACAGAGTGATGGCAGAACAGACCGAGGAGGACAAGAAGAAGTTCTATCATCAGCAGAAGAAGGTCAAGGAATTTATGAACTACACCAACAGGAACCTGGTTCCTAGGTTGGGAATACACAATAGCAAGGATTATGAAGAAGAACAACAGAAAGAGGTTGAAGAGCTCGCTGCGAAGCCGACTGGGATGGATATTTATACATCCGATGTTCCCGATAGCGATTTCGGAGTACAGACAGCTGGTAAAGCTGGAGTTCGGTGTGAAACTGAAATCGGGCGGCAGAGTGATTGTGAGAATGCGCAGGGATTTGGATCATCCTGGGGAGACTGCCCGCCGTACGCTGATGAAGGGGTACGAGAAGATAGCCCGAAGATACCGGGAGAAGACCCTGTCGTACTACAAGGCGCATCTCCAATAGCCGAAGAAGACGAGGATGCATTAGCAATAGCGATGGCGTTCGAGCAGGCGTAAGAATCAACTTAGAATAAACTTATAACAATAAACGAATATGATTACAACAGAACAAAAGAAAAAGATTCTGGCTGCGATTGCACAGAACCGCGCCAATTATCCTTCGGATGCCAAGCACGCTACATCCCTCGGGATTTCCACTTCGGTGTATAGCATGGTGAAACAGGGCGCCTTCGATAAAGCTCTGTCTGATGCCAACTGGGTGCGCATCGCCCGTCGCTTGGGTGTAAACCTCCGTCACGAGATAGAATGGAAGCCTGCCAACACCTTCACCTTCCTGTTCATCCAGAAGCAGCTGGAGCTTGCGCAGCTCTCTTCTCTGAGTATGATTCTCTGCGATGAACCGAACATCGGCAAGACCTACTCTGCCAAATACTACATCGGCTGCCACGAGAATGCCGTTTATATCGACTGCTCGCAGGTGAAGACCAAGCGCAGACTGATCCGTAAGATAGCCACCGAGTTTGGTACTGACAACAAGGGAACCTACAGCGATGTGTATGAAGACCTGGTATATTATCTCCGCACCCTGAACAACCCGCTTATCATCCTCGACGAGGCAGGAGACTTGCAGTATGAAGCCTTCCTGGAGCTGAAGGCGCTGTGGAACGCTACGGAGCATTGCTGTGGATGGTATATGATGGGCGCCGATGGTCTGAAGGAGAAGATAAACCGCAGCATCGACTGCAAGAAAGTGGGATATACCGAGATGCTGAGCCGCTACGGAGGCAGATTCTCTAAGGTGACTCCTGATGACGGCAAGGAGCGCGAGAAGTTCCTGATGAAGCAGGCTTCCATCGTTGCCAAGGTGAATGCTCCAGCCGATGCGGATATTCCTACCATCGTAAGAAAAACACAGGGCGGGCTGAGACGAGTATATACCGAGATAGAGAAGCTGAAGATAGCGGCAGAGAACGCTGCTGAAGCTTCCGGGGAGGCCAGTCATGGCTAAGCGGGCATACAGCCCCAGGGAAATACTGAAGATGACTTATAAGCCTATTCCCTGGGGTGGAGAGTGGGAACGGTGCTTCGGCCAGCCGGATATGTATGACACCTGGTTTATCTCGGGTCCGTCGGCTGGCGGCAAGAGCTCGTTCGTGATGCAACTTGCCAAGAAGCTCTGTGAATACGGAATAGTACTCTACTGCTCCTTCGAGGAGAAGGTAAGCATGAGTTTCAAGGAACGCATCCAGCGTTTTCACATGGAGGAAGAACAGGGCAGATTCAGAGTCTGCATCGATTCAGATCTGGAGAACCTGAAAAAGATGCTCAAGCAGCACAAGGGTCCTAAGTTCATCATCGTGGATTCGTTCCAGTACTCACATTGGGAATATGCACAGGTGGAAGCCCTGGTGGAAGAGTTCCCGAAGAAGAGTTTTATCTTCATCTCGCAGGAAGCAAAGAGCCAGCCACTGGGTAAGCCTGCCGTCAGACTGAAATACATGGCGGGCGTGAAAGTAAGAGTCGTTGGCTATGAGGCAGTCTGCCAAGGCCGATTCATTGGAGAAGCCGGAGCTACCTTCAAGGTATGGGAGGACGGACTTATCCAGGCTAGTAATAATCTGTAATTTGAAAGCTTATGAGTGAAGTGAATGAATCTCTCGAGGATTACGAGAAAGGTGACATCATCTACCTGCTGCTGAGCAAGGAACAATGCAGCTCGGTATTGGATGACTGGATGGAATGCAACTACTCCTGCGATTTGAGCGTGCGCAGATCAACAAAGACTCCCGGTAGCTATGTCGTTACAACCAAGAGTCTGATGTGGGCAACGAGAATCATAAAATGGCATGGGTATCAAAATGTAACTTACAAAAAGCCGAAGAAACATGGATGAAACAGTAGAAGATATCATCGCCTACATCAAGAAAAAGACTAAGGATTTCAGTTATCCTGACCAGGCAATGATGTATGACGAGCTTGCTTCCAAGCTCTGCGATATGAATGCAGATGCACTGAAGAATGAATATCTGGACAGTGATGATTATCTGCTCGATAGTGTGTAGAAAGGTGCTTCTGCGACAGAATTATAAACCCATAAACAATTCATTAGAACATGAAAAAGATTATTTATTCGATTAAGAAATGGTGGAAAAAGACCACTGAGGAGTATCATCGCCAGCAGGTGCTGAAGCGTGAGAAGGAAGTAAGACGTGAGGCGATGCACCGATTACAGGTAAGGGAGTTTGAGAGCGGGCTATATCTCTGTCTGGATGATATCCCGATATTGAAGGAGATTGAGGTTGCGCAAGCGTTGCCTAACGCCCTGCATGAAGCGCGAGAGCATTATCAGGACTATAAGCTGAGTCTCGGCTTATGATCTACCGATTGCAGATTAACAAGGAGGGAAGTTTATGGCACGACCGATTGCAAACTACCATCGTTTCTACGCCTCGTTTAATAAGTTGCCAAAGCACGGCGATGACGAAGAGGCTAAGGCGGCTATCGTGAGCCAATACACGAATGGGCGCACAACACATCTTCGTGAGATGAGGGCGCAGGAGTATAAGGAATGCTGCAAGGCATTGGAGAACATGCTTGGTTATGGTGACCAGCGCAAGCACTGGCGAAGCATCTGCCTGCACCTGATGCAGGAACTCGGGGTAGACACCAAGGACTGGAACCGCATTAACGAGTTCTGTCGTCATCCGAGGATTATGGGTAAGGATTTTGCCCTGATTACAGTGTCGGAACTGGAGCAGCTGAGCGTGAAGCTGAGAGCCATCAAGCGAAAGGGAGGACTGAAACAGCAGGAAGGTATTAATATTAATCATATAAATTTAATGTTTATTGAAAATGAAACAGAACAAACAGGAACAGGAGCAGGCGGCTACAAAGCAGGGCAGCTCCCCAGTTGACATCAGTCAGCTTTCAGAAGAACAGAAGGCATCTCTTCTGGCTCAGTTGAATGCCGAGGCAAAGAACGAGCGCATCAACAAGCGTGATGCCTACGAGGGCTTGCGAGGCGAATTTATGCACAAGGTTGAAGGTATGCTCATCAACGTTACCGCAGACGTCAAGGGCTTCAAGGAGTGGCTGAGAGAAGAATCTTCTGCCTTCGTCAAGCTGATGAGAGAGTACGGCCAGGTGAAAACCGATGAGCAGAAGAACTACACGATCACTGATGGTGATTTCCGTTTGCAGATCAGCTGCAACAGCGTGAAGGGATTCGATGAGCGTGCCGACCTCGCAGCGGAGCGCCTGGTAGCTTTTCTGAAGGATTACATGAAGAAGAGCGAGAAGGGAACCGATGATCCGATGTACCAGCTGGCAATGACGCTGCTGGAGCGTAACCAGGCAGGAGATCTCGATTACAAGAGCATCTCCAAGCTCTATGAGCTGGAGGACAAGTTCAATGATCCGGAGTACTCGGAAATCATGAAACTCTTCCAGGAGAGCAATGTAGTGCAGAAGAATGCAACCAACTATTACTTCTGGAAGCGCGACAAGGAGACGGGAGTCTGGCGCCGCATAGAGCCAAGCTTCTGCCGCATCTAAAGTTAGATTATTTATTGTTATAATGTTTTAAGTTGAAAGAAAGGAACAGCCCTCGATGAGGAACGGAAAATGTAGAAACAACCGTGGATTGAGTTATCAGAAGCGGGTAACGGAGATTAACCGCATCTTTGATCGCTATGCCAAGCTGGGAGTCCCTAATAGGGAGATCTGGCGGCGTTACGTGTACCCGGTGTATGCCATCTCGGAGCGCCAGTTCTACAATGTTCTGAATGCGAGCGCAGATCCTCGTAACGAGATTCCTCATCAAGAGGAGCTGTTCCTGAATTTCATAGATAACGACGGCTATGGCAACAGAGAAAGAACTGAGGACGGTAATAGGCCGCATTCTGAAGGATATTAGAATAGGTATCGGTGATGAGTTTGATCAGAACTTTGAGAGACAGGCTTTCTTTACCAAAGCCTGGGCGAGAAGAAGAAGCCCGCTTCGCCCCGGCGGTCATATTCTCGTTGATACAGGAGCGCTGAGAAAAAGCATCAGCAGTAGAAGTGATGAAAGCAGCATTACTTTCTATAGCGATCTTCCTTATGCTGCCATCCATAATGAAGGAGGGGAAATAAAGGTTACTGCCAGGATGAAAAGATACTTCTGGGCTAAATATAATGAAGCACAAGGCGGTTTTGGCAGGAAGGAAAACGGCGAGCTTCGCAACAATAAGAAGAACCGACAGCTCGGAACGGAAGCAGAGTTCTGGAAAGCGATGGCTCTGATGAAGGAAGGAAAGGTTATCAAGATTCCTAAACGTCAATTCCTGGGCATGAGCCCCGAGGTGGAGGAAGACGTGAGGCGCATTATAGAAGACAACCTTACTTCTTATTTTGAGAACGACTTCAAATTTAAATAAACAAGATATGGATCCAAGACAAGAATTATACGCTGCACTCGTGGAGCAGCTGAAAAACATTCCCGAGGTGAAACATGTGGACCTGTGGAATGAAAATGTAGTTTATGCAGATCAGGACGAGCCATGGCAGCGTCCGGCAGTATTCATAGAGTTAGGAGCGATTGACTGGACAACGATGCAGGGCGCTCTCCGAGGAAACGGGGATATCAAACTGCATACGGTAATAGACTGGAGTGAGAATGCGCCTATAGAGGCTTGGCAGTTGACTGACAAGATCTGGCAGGCGCTGGAAGGCATTAGAAGCAAATCGTTTGACGGGTATTATCCTAGGCAGACTCTATCCAATGGGAGCCATGAAGAGTTGTACGAGAACATTGATGTTTTCAGGGTAAAGTATCTCAAGTCCTGGAGCACGGCGAGATAAATTTCTTTCAATTCATATATACTATTATATTAGGTTCTGTAAGTTATAGAAAATTATGTTGTTAATTTATTTTTTTATTATGTTTTTAGGCGCTTATATGCGAAGACGAGCGATCTAATATTAGAAATGTTTTTCATATTTACAAAGAAAATGGCGGGTGTCGTGATGACACTCGCCATTTTGATTTTTTTTCTCATTTTCTTGCTAGTTTAAAATATTTGTTGTATCTTTGCATCCGGATAACCCTGGTGTTTCCTAATGGCCCATGTGAAGGACCGCAGGAAACGCTGGGGTTATTTCTTTTTGAATGCTATGTAGAGTGTTTCCCTACTATTTTTCCTTATTTCTGTTTTCAGCTTCCAGACTTCGCCGTCAATATGTATCTCGTACTCATTGTAACCAGTGGCGCCTCTTTTTCTCTTCTTCTCTACATTCTTGATGTCTTTTTCGGATGTCATATCCTTTACTTCTCCTAGTGGGCTGAAACGTATGAAAGAGAGTTGGTCCAGATGGCTAGCTATCCACTTGAAGGCGTTGATTTCTTCTATCGTACGGGCATGCTTGAGACCAAGTTCTAGAGAGTCTCTAGTCTGAAAATACTTTCCTGTTTGCAAGGAATTGGAAGACTTTGTGAAGTTGGTGGACTCTTTTATATAACCTTTCTTCTCGGTACAGAGCCGTGATGCCTCAGCGTCCATAGCGCATTTGTGCAGCCTTCTGCATGCTTCGCACAACTGATTGTGCGGAAGTGCCAGATTGACGTTCTTGCCTTTCGCTACATCGCAGCTATTACACTTCTTGATGGTGTAAGGATTGTAGTCAGGAACCGCCTTACCCTGCTTTCCGCTATTGAACCGGAAAATATTAAAGCGCTCTCCGTCTAAGGCTTCTTTTCCTCTGTCCATCGCTTCACCATGAGGTGTGGCATCATACTTCCATTTGAGAACCTGGACCACCGTACAGCGGCAGTTCCATCCATTTGGAGGGTAGTAGCTCTCCCAGAAAGGGTCACTCATCGGTAGTGTTACTCTATCGAGAGCAGCATGCTCCGGTCGTACCTTGTCATCATGGGCTGTTCTGTACTGGAGATAGTATTCGTCACCATCCTCGGCAAAGCGTTCCCATTTGGCAGCCATGGTAGCAGAAGACTGCACGAAGCCGTATTCTGCCCGAAGATAGTTCCTGTTGTAAGTCTCGTTAATCTTTCGTACATCATTCAAAAAGCGTTCGAACGGTTTTCTATCTCCATTCTCATCAAGCAAGCTAGGGAATGCCTCGTTAAGCTCGTGGAAGGTTTTCATGCCGGAGAAGATATAGTTGGAACGGGTTAACCGCTCGCGCATTTTGTCGGTCATTTCCACCTTCTCGAAACTGGAATCCAGGATATCGGTATGTTCCTGTATAAAATCCATGGCCTCGTTGCTTGACAGGATATTGATATCCAGGTGCGCGCCGTGCTGACGGAAGAGCGCTTTCATCAGCTTGTCGAAACGGGAGGATATTTCCTGGTATCTCAGTTTTTTTTCGTCGGCTGATGTGAGTTGAATATTCATTTTGCCAATGATGGCTTCGTATCGGCTGTGCAGCCCCTTGTAGTCATCGGGGCTTAGTCGAAAAAAGGTCTGGAGAGTTGCAGTCCAGGCTGCTGTATGCGTTCTCCTACAGGCATGTTGTATTTGTCTGCGAAATACTTAGGATCTACTTCGTAACGGTCGGAGATCATTTTCTCGTATTCCATCTGCTGTTCCGGTGTATAATCAACGCTTTCATCCCATGAAAAATGATAGCCTTTAAGCGGATATCCGTGACGGATCATGCGGGGTATGAGCTGATTATTGATAATGCTTGCCAGCATCTTCGCATCGCTCTCGACCAGGTTTTCAAACACTTTGAGGTGAGTCTGACTCTGGGATAAGGAGCTGCCATCCTCGATAGTCATAGTTTGCCCAATGATAAGCTTGGAGATTTCGCTGTTGGAACGGTCCACACGCTTGTCATAGACGTTGAACGCATCGCTCTTGGTGCTTTCGATGATTTGAATATCCGTTCCTTCGGGGAATAATGCCCATGGAGCGATATCCATGCCCTTGAGCATTTCTTCGATGCGCTGCTGGTCTGCCTTATCTCTGGAAGCAGTCTTGGCTACTCGCATAGGCATTCCGAAAACCTCGCTGAAGACATCCCATGCTGCGAGAACGTTCTTTTTCGGGATGGCGTGGAGTGCAGCCTTGAGATAGAGACCGAGGTCGTCGGGCTTTCCTGCCTCGATAAGGTTGTTGTACCATTCCGGCTCCCTATAGTCTATTCCCGTAGTCCAATCCTGTCCGAGGTCTGTAACTACACGATGATGTTCCGGAATTACGAATTTACGGTCGATAAGCTTTACTTCCGAGTAGCAGGGACATCCGTCTCCATCCTTCCTGATATCTCCCAGTTCTATCAGGGAATGCCCGTAATAGATAGAATCAAGAATGAGGCGGCAGAGTTCGTAGAACCATTCCTGGTCGAAATAATGCTTGAGTTCATCACAAGGCTTGCCGCTTTTGTCTTCGATGTTAAAAGACTTGGAAAGGACGAAGCCTGTGCGCTGGCCAATACATCCGGTAACATGGGCATCCGTGGCGGTATCTCTGTAGATATCGTAGAGCATCTGTCTGTTTGGACTCTCTATGCTGATAGCCTGCTGCCAAGCCTTGCGCCATTTCTGGATATCACTCTTGGTAAGAGCTTCGGTGGTGCGCTGAAGCTTGGATATGATATGCTGGGCATTTCTGCGGGTTGTCTTGTCGGCGAGGATGATGTCGCCGAACTTGGTATGCAGCAGCCGTGGCTCACCCTTGACGGCACGCCGGATGTCGTAGATGCCCTGTAATGTCTTGTCAAATAGATTCATCTTGCTTTATTTTTTGAATATTAAACTTGAATACGGATTACCAGGAGTGACGGTTTGGTCCGTTTCCCCACTTAACGCCATTAGTGTTAGCCTCACCTGTAGCCTCGTCTGTGGCTACAGGCAGGTCCGGAACTATTTTTCCAGCCGCAACCCCTTCTAGCCACTTGATGGCACGCTCGTAGCGTTCCTTGCGCACATCGCTGCCCATTCTCTGCGGTTGTGCTGCAATCATATTATAGAGAGCAATATCCGCTGCATACATCACTATCTGTCGGTTGCGGTCATTTCCTATGGCGGAGAAGACCTTGTCGCAGTCATATTTAGGACGGAGATAGCCTGCTATCTCTTCCACCGCTTCCTGAATGGCATTGTCGGCGTTAGCGTCGTCTGCCTGGGTGATGACCTTGAGTGCGGCTTCAGAAGCCACCACCTTGAAATCTTCTTGAGTAATAAACATATAAAATACTTTTTAATTACCAACCATTTTTAGGAGATCTCCGCTTGCCTATGCGTGGCTTAAAAGCATCGACGCGTCCTTGTCGCTGAAGGATGAAGATGGCTCCTTCGTCAGCATCAGGAGCGTCATCGTGTGCCCTGCTTCCATGTTCCAGAGCCAGCGTCTGCTCGATTCCCACCTGCATATCCTCTGAGTCTTTAAGGTTCTCATTGTAGAACACCAGACCTCGTTCCCATAAAGGGGCGACACTCTCGATACGTTGTAGCTTATCGGGCTTTTTCCGGTTATCAGCAGATATCGGAAGCTGATAACCCCGAAGCTCTCCCTCTTTGTAGAATTCGTCGAGAGCTGTATCCTGCATCAGGTTTGCTTCCATATAAAACTGGATACTGGTTCCCTGCTCCATGGCCCTTTCATAGAGGTTATATTGCCACCTTACCATCTCTCCGGTGGTGGCCTGGCGCACGAAGCAGTCTATCAGGTGAAGTTCGCTGCCCAGCTTACCCCAGAGCCTGCATGCCTTGTAGTCGTTGGCTGTCGTGGATTTCCAGGATGGGTCTGTATAGCAGACCAGGGCATCATACTTGGTGAGTTTAGGCATACGCTTATACTTGATCCATTCGTGACGGAAGATAGAACCGTCGATGATAGGGTTATGCATCATCTCCTTATTCCAATCCCTGTAACCAACGAATTCCCGGTAAGCATCTACCTCCTCCCGTGTCCATTTCTCCTTCCATGTCGGTTCTCCGTTCTTATCTACGGCATACACCTTACTCAAGAAAACACCTTTGGTATTGGCGATGTTATAGAGTACGGAGTTCTTGGAAATCAGGTTGCCGACCATGATGAAACGGCCGCGGCCTACATCGAGAGAACCGAAGAGGGCAGACTTTACCCAGGATGTAAGTTCACGAACTCGTTTTTCGTTCTTGCAGAGCTCATCGTCATCAAGGTCATCGATGACGATGTAATCAGGGCGGGCTTCCCTATCACGGAGACCTCGGGGACTCTGACCGCGACCGCATGCCAGGAACTTGACACCGCAGTTCGCCTTGAATTCTCCGTCGGTCCAGTCTCCTCCGGCAGGCTTCTGTTCTCCGAAGTCACGCTTGAGGCGATCGTTGTACTCCAGTTCTGCCTGGATATCACCAAGGAGGCGGCAGGCGGCATCTTCACTCTTGCCGACTACTACCATGAAGTTTATCAGGCGTAGCGGCTGGAACATGAGCCACAAGGGGGTGAATACATCCATGTGGGTACTCTTGGCATGACCGCGCGGCCACATGAATACAGCCTTCAGGTTAGCGGTGCGCTTGACCTTGCTTGCCGCCTGGTTGTGGAATGGCGCATTGTGGATAGTACGGATCACCTTTCCGGTAGTCTTGTCCTTGAGTTGCAGGAAGTGAGGAAAGTAATACTCGCAGAAAGCAGCATAGTTCTGCTGTAGCCTGTGGATGCGAGCTTCCTTCTCGCTCTTGCCTTCTGGAGCCATGAGCGATGTATCTGTGAGCGCCGCAATCTGCTTGCAGTGCTCCTTCCATTCCTCTATGGCCTTTTTCTTTTCTGCTAGTGTTGCCATTATATATATGTATTAAAGATCGCAGGAAAAACCGTTCTGCATCTTGTCGGAGATGAAGAGATCCTGGTAATAATTAAATGTCTTGAGGAGTTCCGGTGTGATATTCGGATCATTCTGTGCCCGGAACTGCATCCATTTGCTGAATGCCATAAATACCTCGATGGCATCTACTACGTTAGCCTTCTTGTCAAGCTTCTCTATAACGGCTGACATTTTAGCCAGCTTGTCACCCAGTCCGGCAATCTTCGCAGCGTCACCGGAAGCATTGACATCGGTAATGAGGGTGTCGATGCTATGGAGCAGCTTGTTTACCAGCTCCGGGCGGGTCACGCTTGTGGCAGCCCGCTGCTCCTTCCATCCTTCCTGGTTGGCCCATTTAGAGAGAGTCTGACGGGAGATGTCTATCTGGTCTGCTATCTCGTTCTGATCCTTGCCTGCCATATATAATGTTCTGGCGAGCTTTTTCTTCTTTTCTAATTCTGCTTTTGTCATGTTATAACTGTGTTTTAATGTGAATAAAATGGCGGGCTATGTTGAAACCCACTGCAAAATTGGCATTTTTTAGGGAGTCTGCCAAAAAAGTATGAAATAATTGCATACCTTTATGAAACGATTGCAGCGTTTTTTGGAGGGTTCGTGGAAAGTTCGTAATATTGCAGTCGAAATTCAAAAACGAATCGCAAATGGGAAAGAAAGTTAGAATTAGCGATGAGAGCGTGAACTGCTATGGTACGCGCATCATTACATCAGGTATTGACCTGACACAGTACGAGCGCAATCCTGTATTACTGTATATGCATGACCGCAGTCAAGGTGTAGTCGGGCTGGTGAAGAACCTGAAGGTGGAAAACGGAGAGCTGACTGGAGAAATCGAGTTTGACGGAGCCACTGAGCTGAGCCAGCGACTGAAGAAACAGTATGAGTTCGGGTCGATGCGCATGGTAAGCGCCAACTTGCAGATTTTGGAGACTTCCGATGATAAGAGTCTTGTGCTGGAAGGACAGACTGCGCAGACAATTACCAAGAGCCGCCTCTTCGAGGTGAGTGCCGTTGATATCGGTGGCAATGATAACGCCATCGTGTTATACTCTCCGGATGGAGAACAGTTGCCGTTGATGAAAGGCGAAGAGAACGGAAGTACTTTCCTGCCTTTGTTAAATAGTAATATTAATCCTCTTAAAAAAGAAGTAGAAATGGAATTGAAAACTTTAGCCCTTCAGCTGGGGCTTAGCGAAACAGCTGACGAAGCTACCGTCTTGCAGAAGGTTAGTGAGTTGAAGTTGAAGGCCGAGGGTGCAGCAGCACTCCAGAAGCAGGTTGACGAGTTGAAGGCGGCGCAGGAGGCGCTTGCTCTTGCCGGTATTACAGCCGCCGTGGATCAGGCCGTAAGCGAGAAGCGTATCGATGCCAGTATGAAGAACCATTTTGTCGAGCTTGGCAAAAAGGTAGGTATTGACACATTGAAGTTGACCTTGTCGGCTATGCAGCCACAGGGTAAGCTCTCCGCACAGTTGCACCGTACCGATACTGGTCAAATCGTGGCAGAGGAAACAGACTTCTCCAAGTACGAGAAGCTGAGTGCCGTTCCATCCGGCAAAATGATGGATCTGCACGACAATCATCCTGATGAGTTCGTTCGCCTCTACAAGGCTGAGTACGGATTCGAACCAGCTTAATTTCAAGGTAACATAAAAATATTTTATAATTATGAATAAATTGATTAAAGTGTTTTCCGCATTGTTGTTCAATGCAATTATGGGTGCTCTCATTGCACTCTTGTTGGGATATAATCCATTCTGGGGTGCAGCTGTTGCCTCCCTTGTTGCTATCGCAGCAGGAACGTTTATGCCAAAGGGGTCTGCTTACGCAGGCGTTCTTAAAGAAGTATGGACTGGAGAGCTTATCAGGGCTCTGCGTGCCTACCTGGATGCTTCTTGGCTTGTAGGCGTGCCAGACCAGAGTTCTGTCGTGGATAATGATGTAATTCATATGGTGGATGTCGGTGCGGACCCTCAGGTGCTGGTTAATAACAAGACATATCCTATCGAAGTCCAGGAACTCGAGGATGGAGACAAGACCTTCTCTCTCGATAAATTCCAGACAAAGGTTGTTCCTGTTACCGACGACGAATTGTATGCACTGAGTTACCCCAAGATGGCTCGTGTCAAGGAGAGTTGCGCCAACGCAATCAATGACACCAAGTATGCCAAGGCTGCCCATGCGCTCTGTGCCAATGAGGACACCGCCAAGACTCCTGTATTGGTAACGTCTGGCGCCGTGGATCCTGTGACCAAGCGAGTTAAGCTCTGTATGAACGATCTGGTGAATCTGAAGCGAAAGCTTGATGAACTGGGTGTTCCTCCAACCAACCGCCGACTTGTGCTCTGTACTGATCACGTGAACGACCTGCTCGAGACGGAGCAGACTTTCAAGGAGCAGTACAACGTT
Source organism: Segatella copri (assembly GCF_009494835.1). Lineage (GTDB taxonomy): Bacteria > Bacteroidota > Bacteroidia > Bacteroidales > Bacteroidaceae > Prevotella > Prevotella copri_F. The sequence goes on along the minus strand of NZ_VZBE01000017.1, from coordinate 34,958 downwards.
GACCGCAATGACGGCAAGGTCGGTAAGTTGTACGGTTTCGATATCTACGAGTTCGGCGCCAACCCTACCTATAGCATCACAGGCAAGAAAAATGCGCTGGGTGCAGTGCCTAAGGCTGGCGAGTTCCAATGCTCATTCGCATTCTACGTGCCTCGTGTGTTCAAGGCTACAGGTAGCACCAAGATGTATTATAGCGCCGCAGAGAACGATCCACAGCAGCAGCGCAATCTCATCTCATACCGTCATTATTTCATCTGTCTGCCTATGAAGGAAGACGCTGGCGGCGTAATCCGTTCAGGCTATAACGCAGGTTAACCGATGGCAAAAATGAAATATCTGGTAATCCACTGCACTGCTACGCCGGAAGGTCGGGAGGTGACAGCCGCCGACATCCGGCACTGGCACTGCGACCCTCCAGCCAAGGGCGGCAGAGGATGGAAGCAGGTGGGCTATACTGATCTTGTGCATCTGGATGGCAGCATAGAGCGCCTGGTGGATAACAACGAGGATGCGGAGGTGGACCCATGGGAGATTACCAATGGTGCTGCTGGCTATAATGCCGTGAGCCGGCATGTTGTCTATGCAGGAGGTGTGAGCAAGTACAACGGTAAACCGCTCGACACCCGCACCCTGGAGCAGAAGAAGGCTCTTGCCGATTATGTGAGAAACTTCCACAACCGCTTCCCTCAAATCCGTATTGTTGGACATAACGAGTTGAATCCAAGGAAAGCCTGCCCGTCTTTTGATGTCCAGGAATGGCTTCGCTCGTTAGGTATCAGGCAAGTGTAGATTTTTTCAGTAATAGTTGATAGTTTATTAGGTTAAGAAAGGTTTGAAAGGCGATGACAGACATCATACTAAACATACTGCAGTGGGCTATCCTACCGGGCGGCATTGGTACTGCCATCGCCTGGATAGCCAATCGAAAGGTGAAGGAGGCTGAGCAGGCGAAGCGCATACATGACACCTTCAAGGAGATGTATGGCGACGTGAGCAAGGAGCTCCTGGCAAAACAAAAAGAACTGAATGATGCAGCAGAAGATAATGCAAAGGCTATCGAGGAACTCAACAAGGAGAACGCCCGCACCCGCTATGCACTTAATAGGCTCACGCGGGCTATTGAGGCTATTCAGCTTTGTCCTCATCGTGCTAGCTGCCCTGTCAGTGGTGAGCTGCGCCACGACGAAGACGACCAGGAAGGAACAGAACCTGGTGCAAAGCGTACAAAGCGCCGACAGTGCAAGCCAAAGTCTGAGTCAGATGGTAAGCCAGGTGAAGACAATGGCGATGTGGTCCCAGCCGATAGCGAGCGACACGGTTCGGTTGAGCATTCCGATGAATAATCTTCTCTCTCTGCCGCAGGGCGCAAGCTATAATGGTAAGCATGGCCGTGCTAACGTGAAGGCGTACGTACAGCCGAATGACGGTGGCGAAATGCCAACGATCATCGTAGAGGCATCGTGTGACAGCTTGCAGCAGCTGTGCCTTCGGTATGAGAGTGAGCGAGACTCCTTACGAAACCAGGTAAGTCTGCTTAGCAGACAGATGGAAATGTCGTACAGCAATAATAATAGAACGGAGCAGAAAAAGCCTCCTAACGGCGTTTGCCTGGATTTGTTTTTTATTATCGCAGGTATTATGACCTGCTTGTTTTTAATCTATTTAATCAGAAAAAAATATGGGTAACGTATTAGACGGAACAGACCTTATTCTTTCAGTTGGGGGTAAGGCATTGGGTTACAGTACCGGGTGCAAGATTACAACCAGCACAGAGACTGGCGAGCGTGTAACAAAGGAAGCTTCCGCAGGCAAGTGGAAGGAGAAGTATGTAAAGAGCTTCTCTGAGAGTATCAGCGCTGATGGTGTCGTGCTGACGGGTAGTAATGCAGAAATGCCTACCTATGATCAGCTGAAGGATCTCCAGCTGGCAGGAACTCCTGTCGAGGGAACCTATTCTGCTCGAGAAGGTGATGGCCGTGAAGGCAAGACTGCCGGACAGTACAAGGGTAAATACATCATTACCTCGCTCGATCTCGATGCGCAGGCTGGTGAGGATGCGAAGTACAGTGTACAGCTTGAGAATTGTGGTAAGGTTGAAAAAATCGGCGCAGGCTTGCAGGGGACAGCAACCGAATGACTGAATACCGATGATGCCGGGAATGACGAATCCCCGGTTTCGGCCGTAAGTGAAACGTCTTTAGAATCTGAAACGGATGAATAAAATCATGATTAAAGTTGGTGACATGGAGTTTCCTTGTCGCCTCACTATGGGAGCGATGCTCCAGTTCAAACGCACTGTCGGTAAGGATGTCAGTCAGATGAACTGGGAGGATATGGAAGAACTGTTAACGCTTATGTGGTGCTGCGTATCGAGCGCCTGCCGAGCCGATAACATTGAATTCTCCATTGACTTCACGATGTTCTGCGACTTAGTGTCTCCGGCAGATATGGCTAAGTGGAATTCCGCAATAGCTGAAGCGAATGAAAAAAAAAGCGAGAAGGAACAGTAAATTCCGAATCGGGCAATGATGATCCGGTGGATGTGGAACATCTTCTGGGTATAGCTATGGGGTGTATGGGGATGAGCATGGATGACTTTTGCCGATGCACCCCATCTGAATACTATGCAGCGTATGAAGCTTGGCATGATGCTGTAGATGCTGCGGAACGTGGCAAGTGGGAACGGGTAAGAATGCAATGCCTGTGCATCCTGCAACCCTACTCGAAGGATAAGCTCAAGGCTAGAGATATTATGCAGTTTGCCTGGGATAAGGAAGTGCAGACTGAGATTCCAGAAGCGAAAGAGGAACTCAGTCGTGAGGAAATCATGAAAAGATACAAGATAGCAGCAAAGAGGGCTGGATTACATTAGCTTAGATATTGTCGTCTTTTATTGTCATGAATCCCCAAAGTAGAAGAGATACGAAAAAGACAGCGAGACACCAAACCATGGCTTCTGCTAACCATGAAGGCGAACCATGTCTCATGGCTAAGTCGCAAAAATACATACCGAACAGAAAGCTCAGTACGGAAATCAAACCAATAGCGGTTCTTGTTGTGTTGGGTTTTACTTCGTATTTCATAATTTTCGTTTTATTTTAAACACGCTGCAAATATAATAAAAAAGACGCAATAATCCAAATTAAATATCGCAAAAATGGCTAATGAGGTAAAATTTAACATTCGGCTCAATATAGACGGTAAAGATAGAGTGGTTGTTGCCACAACTGCTGTAGATAACCTGAGACACGTGGTGAATAGTGTCAATGAAGCCACAGAAGATTTGAAGGGTAAGCTTATTAATACCAATCAGATTACGGAGGCGTGGAGAAATGTTACTGATGCCTTCCAGCAGATGGTGGGTGACCTTAATCAGGTTACAGCGGAAAGCCGGACTTTTGGAGCGGCCATGGCTGCGGCTAATACCATGGCTGGTAAGAGCGGAAAGGAATTTGCGGCAATGAAGCAACAGGTAGCAGAACTTGCCGAGGAAATACCAATTGCGCGTGATGAACTTGCAGGCGGTCTTTATCAGGTTATCTCGAATGGAGTTCCGGAAGACAACTGGATTGATTATCTCCGTTCTTCGGCAAAATCCTCTGTGGGAGGTATTGCCAATCTAGGAGAAGTGGTAAAGGTTACTTCTAACATTATCAAGAATTACGGACTGGAATGGAGTGATGCTGGAGAGATACAGGACAAGATACAGTTAACCGCAAAGAACGGTGTTACCTCGTTCGAACAGATGGCGCAAGCCTTGCCGCGTGTTACGGCTCAAGCTTCGACGTTAGGAGTGTCGATAGATGAGCTGATGGCTTCATTCGCTACTCTTACCAACGTAAGTGGAAATACCGCAGAGGTTAGTACTCAGCTTGCCGCTATTTTTACGGCTCTTATTAAACCTTCGAGCGAAGCTACAGAAATGGCCCAGCAAATGGGTATTCAGTTTGATGCAGCGGCTATTAAGGCGGCTGGTGGAATGCAACAATTCCTTGAGTCTCTTAGTGCAGACGTAAAGCGATTCTCTGCATCGAGCGGTATGTTGGAACAGGAAATCTACGGCAAACTTTTCGGTAGTGCGGAAAGCCTTCGTGCTATCACTCCTTTGGTAGGTAATCTGGCAGATAAATTCAGAAGTAATGCTACAGAAATGCAAAACAGCGCAGGAACGGTTAGCAAGTCCTTTGATATCATGGGTAGTACAGGAAGCGCTAAGATTCAACTTCTGAACAATAAACTTGGTGAATTCACAGACGTAATACAGGGAAGTATTGGTAATACTCTTCCGTACGCAAATTTTGCGTCTCAGCTGATTATTACTACCAATGCAGCTTGGACTCTGACTAGAACTATTACTAATCTTGGAGTTACGTCCAAGGTTACTTCTGCGATTGTAGCTATGTTTAGTCCTATCTGTAAGGTGGCGTCTGCTGCTTTTACAGGTGCAGCTGTAAGCGCTGAAACCTTAAGACTAGCAATTAGAAGCTTATATATAACAGCTGGTGTTGGAATAGCTATTGCTGCTCTTACAGAAGTGATTAATCATCTGTCTGCTAGCAATGACCAGGCAGCAAGTAGTGTGGATAACCTATCGCAAGCAGAAGAGAAGGCTAAGCAGGCGCACGAGCAAACTGCTCAGCAGATATCATCCGTACGTAGTGAAATGTCGCTGAATATCGCCAAGCTCAAAGATTTCAAGGGTAGCAAGGAACAGGAGAAGACTCTGGTGCAGCAGATGAATAGCAAGTATGGGGAGGTCATGGGCTATTATTCGACCGTATCACAATGGTATCAGGCTCTTACCGCAAATTCTGAGGCGTACTGTAACCAGATGATCAATGAGATTAGATTGAGGGAACTTGCTAACCAGGCAGCAGACCTGATCAAGCAGCAGCACGATATTAAATATGATGAAAACGGGAAGCTGAAGAAATATAGCAAGAAAAATAAAACTAAAACCAAGACAGTAGGTCAGATAGATGCTGGTGACGGCAAGATTATTCCTATTAAGCAAAGGGTTGAAATCGAGGGTACTAGCCAGCTTGATGATGCTAACAGAAAGATGACTTCGCTTTACCGTCGGCAGCAGAATGTGAAAAAGCAAATGGAGTCCATCGTCAAGAATGGACAGAAAATAAGCTTCAAGCATACTGCCGGGTATAGTTCGACTCCTCCACCATCATCTTCCGGCAATACAACAAAAGGCGGAGCGACAACTACAACGAAGCCGGAAGTGAAGGAGAAGGCTCTAGAGGGTAGTATTGATTTCTATGAGGAGGAAATTAGGGAATTGCAGAAGAAAATCAATGCTTCGGCTGATGAAGCTGCCGCCAAGAGTCTTCAGAAGATCATGGAAGGAAAGCAAAGGGAGCTAGGAATGCTGAAGGTAAGGCTAGGTATCGAAAGTGTTCCTGATATCGAGGTTAAGAAAAAGGCTGAAGATATATTATCGGATATAGATGGGCAAATTGACCATCTCAAGCTAAAACCAATAGAGATTAAAGTTGAAGGACTAGAAGATCTGGGGAAATTGCAATCTCTCGGTAATATCGATCTCTCGAGTTTTCAGAACGTCCAGCAGCAGCTGCATACCATTAATGGAATCTCTAATTCTACAGCCAAAGGACTTGCAGTAGCCGGAGAGAGCTGTGCAGCGCTTGGAAGCGCCATGCAGCAACTTGGTTCCGACAGTGCGGCAGCCAAGGCTGGTATAATGATGGCCGCTGTAGGTCAGATTGTTCTTTCCTTCGCACAAGCGATGACCTCTACCAAGACCTGGATAGACTGGCTTGCCTTCGGTATTACAGGTGCAGCACAGTTGGCTAGCATTATTGGTATGATAAGCAAGTTTGCTACAGGTGGTATTGTTGGAGGTAATCAGAAAAGCGGTGATAATATCCTGGTTCGTGTTAATTCGGGAGAGATGATCCTGAATGCAGCACAGCAGGCTAGGCTTTTTGCAATCGCCAATGGCGCATCCCTCTACGGAGCTGCTGCTCAGGTTGGTTCTGGAATCTCTGATGGATTTGCTCCGGGAGTAAAGGCTTCTACAAGTCGCTTGCAGGGTATCCTTGTCGAGAACGACCAGACACCGATAGATATCAACCTGCGCCTGCGGGGAAGAGATATTGTAGGCTCTGTAGCGAATGAGACAAGAAGTAATCGCAAGCGGAGTAATATCCGTATCAGATAATAGTATTATAACATTATTATAAAAGCATTAGTAGGTTATGTATATACACGGTTATTATTATAACAGGCTAGAAGAGAAAATCTCCGTTTATATTCTTATTCGAGGAGACCGATCGGAGAAAGTGGAGATAGGCGGCGATGGTAGTGGAATCACCTTCTCTGATGACCCAGTGGAAATTACCTCGCAGGTGAATGATACGTTCGACCATCTACTCTGTTCACAGGCTTCTATCCGCTTGCTCTGTAAGAACTATATAAAAGAATTTTTCTCGGGGTCATGTAGGGATGCTGTGGTGAATATCTATCGGGGAACAAAATGCCTATTTGCCGGATATATCGAGCCTCAGACTTTCTCGCAGGGATATAATGAGTGTGAGGATGAAGTAGAACTGACTTGTGTGGATGCACTCTCAGCCCTTCAGTATTCAAAATATAAGAATGTCGGTTCGCCTTTAGTACTATATAATAAGGTAAAGGCAGAGGCGCAGCAGCGTACCTTCCATGATATCGTGATGGATATACTGAATGGTGTGATGGATGGTATTGATATTCTCGGCGGTCATGATAAGCCATTATACTATGATGGTAGCAAATATGTGGCCGCGGAAAAGGACAAACAGTATTCCATACTACAGGATATTAGTATTTCGGAGCTTCTCTTTCTGGGTGATGAGGAGGATGATGTCTGGACTCAGGAGGATGTATTGACTGAGATTCTGAGATATCTCAATCTCCATATAAGACAGGATGGATTAAGTCTCTATCTGTTCTCCTGGGAGACTATCAGGAGCGGTAAATCTCACCAGTGGCATAATCTCAAGGGTGTCGATAATTTGTTCATCGATCCTAAGATATTAGATATTACTACATCTATCGTAGCAGACTGTGATACGCAAATTAGCGTAGCGGAGACGTACAATCAACTCAAGCTGACAGCTGATGTGAAAGAAATGGAGAATGTCGTCAAAAGTCCACTCGATAGTGATGCGTTGTGTAATGCGTTTCTCGGCATGCAGAAGTATATGACAGAGTATGCTTCCGATGGTGAGGGTAAAAGAGCCTATAATGGATTTTCCGAACTGGTGGGGCATGGTGGTACTAGTTATGATGCTGGTTCGGTGGTCGATTGGTATGTCCAAGTAAGGAAATGTCAGGACTGGCGCTTCTATGGAGCTAAGAAAAAAGATCTTGTAAAGGACTTATGCCAGGGTTCAAATCAACAGGATGCCGTAAACTATCTGGGAACTGTGCCAGGCGCCTCGATGCTGCTATCTGTTGGTAGTGTTAAGAAGACGAGTGGCGGACAGGACAATTCGCTCGTGTCAAAAATATCCATGACCGATTATCTAGTAATAAGCGTAAATGGCAATGGCAAGGATGGAGAAAGCGAATTCTATCCTAATGACTCGGACCTCTTAGAGGCGATACCATGCGCAGAATATGTAGGCAATGAAGTTGGCGGTGTGTTCTCGCCAAGCGACGGAAATACAACCAATTATATTGTGATTTCAGGGAAAATGGTAATGAATCCACTAATGAGGATGACTGCTAATTATTATAACCTAAAAAATAAGCCTTGGGTATCTGGTATAATTGGCAAACCTAACGAGATTTATGTCTGGCATCAGACTGTGCCAAGTCGCAATAACGGAGACGGCCGCTATTACACGCGCAGATATTGGAAAACGAAGAGCTGGAGAAACGAGGTAGTGTCAGATGACGCTATGGATAAGAAGAATGATGGTGGATTTATGCCATTTACGGGTGAAGGTCCGCAGGAGTTTGAATTCAAATATAGTGCGTTCGGTGACAGTACGGACAAATTATCGAAGGTCGGCGTGATTCAGTGTATGTTGATAATAGGTGATAAATGCGTAGTCGAAAAACGTCCAGGGCAGTTTCTAGGAAGCGACAAGGTGGCAGGGACAGGTAACGGGCAGCTGTCTGATTATGTCTGGATGAAGTATAAGACCAGGGAGGAATGCTCTTCTGATGATGAATATTATCAGCAGAGTTTTTCTGTTGGTTTCGACCCTAAGATTGGGGATAAAATCATTGGTACGGAGTTTTCCATACAGAATAATCTGAGATATACAGATAGTGTGGATGCGGATGGGACCGCCATTCCGGTTCGCATGACCGACAAGGTACATGGTGCTGTTAAGTTCATTATCCTCGGCCCCGTCAACAGTGTGTGGGAAGAGATTACCCGGCGACATCCTACAGCCTTCCGGCATACCAAGTGGTCGAGCAATACGAAGCCGATTCTCTCCCATGTGAGCGACATCTTATTGGAAGAGCTTGAGATAAAGGTTGTAAGCGATCATGGAAAAGTTGGCAGCGATGGCGCGGAGAACGATCTGATATATCTGAGTGACACGAAAGAAGATTTTGTAAATACCAAGGATGATCTCGAGATAAAAATTACTACCGCTTTGACATCTGAAGAATGCAAGACGCTTGGTGTAAAGAATGGTATTAGTCTTTCTGCACCGCTGAATGTTGTTACGGAGTTGAGTTTGCTGGGTATTTATAATCGTAGCAACGGTGAGCTGGCAAAGCCGGAACAGCATTATGTTAATGATTATTGGCAGGAATGGCATGAACCAAGAGTCGTTATGGAACAAAATCTGATGGATGAGCACGGTAATGTTTCTCCATTCGATTTGTATCGACATCCTGCGATCGGCAAGACCTTTCATGTACAAGGTATCAGCTATAATCTAACCAGTGGCACTGCTCAGATGACGATTAAAGAGATATTCTAATTATATTCTAACAATATTATAAAGTCGTATGATAGAAACAAAAATCATAGTTAAACCCAAAGGAAATTCCGGAACTGGCAATAGTTCCGGAGCGGCTGGCTATGGAGGTGAGTATGTGTCTGAAGCTGATTATGCAGCTAGAGCCGGTAAGGCTAAGAAGGCGGAGTCTGCGGATCTGGCAATGCGCGCCAATACGGCTAATACAGCTGATCGTGCAAAGTACGCCGACAAGGCGGGAGAACTTGACGAAGAAGCAGAGGTCTTACAGAGATACATTCGCAAGGATATAGACGATACGGCTAAAGGTAAGATTACCTTCGAGGATGTGATAACTCTGCTGAAAGGGTTGCAGCTTGGAGATGGAAAGAGCCAGATATCTGCCAAGGGATTGGCGAAACTCTATGCCTTCATGACATACAATTTCGTTTCCGGAGCTTATGGTTCCGGCGCAAGTATCGATAATAATGGTGACGCAGAAATGAACAGCCTGTTCGTCCGTCAGTTCATCTCTGCTCCTAAGTTCGTCTTCAACGAAATCTCTGTAACCAAAGCGGAGCAATGGAATACCAACGGCTATGGAACCATCGAGAGTGTAGATACCAAGAAACACATCATCTCTCTTCATCTGGAGGGAAACGATTACGGATCTCTGCAGGTGGGAGATATCTGCCGCGGTATCTATGCCGATATAGATAACGTCCATGGTGCGGATAAAAATACTGAAGGTGCGCTGGATGATTGCAATTTCGTTCTGCATAAAGGTTTTTTCACTACTTACTTTTATGTGAAGAAAATCATCACTAGCGAGAAGGGTAAGTTCGTGTTCGAATATGGTAAACGTTCGGAGGCGACTCCGGATCCTTGTGCCTATATGGATTTTGCTCAGTATGGTAGTTTCGTCGATGACAAGCGCCAGAGCAGCATGTATTTCTCCTCAAGGGGAAACAGCTATATCGAGGTTCTGGATGGCGTATGCAACTGGGAAATATATCCTCAGAACCGCGTATGTCGTTATGGATGGCTCGAGGGGCTTGCTATCCAGCGAAGAGACGGATCGTATATCCACCCTTCAGGCAATGGTATCTTCGTGCAGGATAATGTATACTTCGGCGGCAACGTGGAGTATCTGGGTGATATCCTCGGTCTTGATGATCTGAAGAACGAGGCGAAGGCTTATGATGTGAGTCTCTCTCAGTATCAGAGTGTCATCACGGTGGATGATATGGGTAATGTTATTAATGGTCTCTATACTCAGGACGAGGGGAAGGCAACCAAGCAGTACCGTATCTCGACGGCTGTCTTTGTACGCAAGGGTATGGATATTCTCCTTGAGGAAGATGCGAACAGCGAGGACGTGACTGAAGGTCATTATCGCCTGCATGTGATAAGCGAGGATTGCGATGTAGAGGTAAAGAACTCTACCGTCTTTATCAAGGGTATCAATAATATTAAGGATGGTGTTGCCGGTACTGCAGATGATACCGAATTCGATTACGCAGCTATGCGCAAAATGTCGGATGCGATGGTGACCATCGTCGTAGAACTGGAGGGAAAGACCTCGAAAACGGTGCAGATGCCTATCCGCATTCAGCATGACAGCCTTCCTTTTATGGTGTGCGACCTGAGCAATGAGAGTGCATCGGTGGCATGGAATACCAGAGCCGGTAAGTATATAGGTTTCCCTATCAAGACCAAGGTTTCCCTCATGTATCATAACGAACCATGGGCGATATCCTCGCTCAATATCTCTAGTGTAGCAGGTTTAAAGACTTCGATGAGCATTGACGGCAAGGCAAAGATAATCACCATTGATGCTGATAATCTTACTGCCGATACGCTTGACCAGATTACGAAGATGAATATCACGGTTGTGGGCAAATATGCTGGAGCCAGCTACGAGTATACCCGAGAGCTTACCATTTTGAAATCGTCTGATACCGTAATCTACGAGCTGATACCATCTGCCGATAGCGTGATTATAGACAATCAGGGTAATATGAGTACAGAAAGTATCTCATGCGATATATGGGCAACATCATCCGACGACAAGAGATATAAGCTGACAGAATTACCGGCAGGGTATCATCTGAAGCATGGAACTACTGATACTCCTGATACCGACATAGAGATAGGCGCAGAGGTATCTGTGCAGAGTGATGCCCGTCAGGTAGTGTTCGCTCTATACGATGCTTCCGGAAATGTGCTGGATAAAGAAAGCGTTCCGATACTCACCTGTGGTGCAGATGGTGATGGATATGAGTATATCTATTATCTCTCTGATCAGTCTGAATCGAATTTCATTACACAGCCTTATCGTCGGAATGGCGTTTTGCAGCCTATGGGGTGGCAGGATGATCCGATGGAGCCGACTCGGGAGAAGCAGTATGTATATGTAGCATACAAGACGGGAGAGGTAGGAGCGGATGGCAGTTTCTCTGAACCTAAGCTCTTCAACCGTTACCCGAAGAGCATTTCAAGCATCGAAACCTGGTATTATGCTGGAAATAGTTCTGAAGTAAACCTGAGTCCGGCATTATTCAGAGACTATGGTAGTAAAGACTTTAGCGAAATTACCTTAAACGATGAAACTCCGTGGCTGTGGATAATGAAAATCACATGGTTTACGGATGGGGACGAAGTTATAAACTTTTCATGCGGAGGTTATAAAGCGAAGGATGGCGATGGTCTTATCGTAGGCTATCAGTCTTCAGCTTCAGAACCATCAGATCTTCCTTTCCTGAAAACGCTTGCCGAATATGATAAAGCGCAGGATAATATTGGCCACGGCTGGACGAAGAAGGCTCCTGCTACTGGCGGTAAGAGTATCGTGCTGGGTGGTAAGATTACAACAGATGAGATTGTCGACCGCTACAACAGCAGTACTACTAGCGCATGGGGAACAGAAGAAAGCGAAATTCTGTTAGATGGCATCAAGCAGAAGAAAACTTTCTATAAGACTCCTTCCTCTCTGGGTAACAACGGCAAGTGCATACGTCGTATTAAGGTTGTCAACCATTTCCGGGATAGCTATCTCAGAGTAATGCTGAAGTCTTACTCTGAAACCAACTGGGACCTGGTATGTATCTCTCGTCTCTATCTGCCGTCTGAGGTTATCAACAGCGAGGGCAGGCAGATAAAGGAAGATAGCGAATATATCAACAGATCGGAGCATACCTATGCAGTAAGCGGCGATGGTCAGAGTTATGTTGCTAAATTATCCATGCCTGATGCAGGAGAATATTATTTCTTCGTTGGATATTTCAAGGATGGCGGTACAGACAGCTACGGCGACTATGGTCTCTTTGCCTGGCAATCGATGATAGCTCTTACTGAGAGTTTATGGCGTACCGACGGAACCGTAGATGCTGCAGGCAACATAACCTGGAGCAAGGCGATGCCGATGCAGGCTGAGTCCATCGTTATGGAGCACGCCTACATCGCTACCGCTAACGATACGGCAGTGCCCGCCAAGCCTTACCGTACAAATGGTATCCTACAGGGAGGATGGACGGCAAAACGGCTGACTGTATCGTCTACGAACCGGTTTATCTGGGAGTCTGTTCGTGCAGGAAAACATGGTACTGACTCTGTTCAGGATGATTGGAGCCAGCCTGTTGTGGTAGCCAACTTTGCCGAAGCCGGAAAGATGGGTAAGAACGGTTGTATCGTCCGGAATTCCGAAGGATGGAAGAGCGGGGCAACGTATCATAATGATTCTGCCCTGACCCTGGAACAGAAGTATATCGACCTGATTTACATCGAGGATAATAATGCTAACGATGGCTGGTCTGTCTACCAATGTAACGTTACGCATACAGCTACGGGCAGTTCCTTCGACCCTTCAGCAGTTGGCTCTAACAACAATAAGCTATGGGTAAAACTGAGCGATGCCGGTCCTATGTATTGTCCTCTTATCGTGGGAAAGAATGCGGTTCTGAAGTTTGCTCAGGGCCAGCAGTTCAACCTGATAGAGGGCAACAATATCTTTGGCTCGTTCCGGTGGGTGAAGGATGATGCGGATTATGCGTTCTGGATAGGCGGTACTGAAGGCAGCAAGGCTACTACTTCAATCACTAGGGGCGGCAAGTTCAAGACGACCGATGCGGATATTACGGGTAAGATTACTGCAACAAGCGGAATCTTCAACAACGTTACAATCAGCAGTGGTAAAATCGCAGGATTCACCATCAGCGGAAATGGACTGACAAACGACAGTAACTTCAACAACGATGCCTACATCATCCTTAGAAACGACAACGCAGGAGCATTTGCAGGAATCGGAGGCAACTTGCTTCCAGCATCGAGTGGACTGAGAGCCGTGGCACGATTCGAGAACGAAAACAAAAGCAGATGGTTTGAGTACAGCAATCTCGGACAGAACATCGCAATGTTGCTGTCGGCAAAGAACGCAGACAGAAACGTGGCATTGCAAATTCTCGGAGGCTGCATCAAAGGATTTGCACTCAACACGAAAATCATCACAACTAAGACCTACACCATCAGCAGAGACGAGAATGTGGTAAGTTACATAAGCGACTCAAGCGAAAACGGTGATTGGGTAGAATTCGCGTTACCAGACATGCAATGGTACGACGAGGGGCACTTTGTCATGCTTTCGAGAGAAGCGGTCGGAGATTACTCCTTTAAAGTCAAGCCAGGGTACTGCTACGACAAGAGCGGAAAGAGGTATGAGACCTACATCTACAACAAGGGTAGACGCTACACCAGGAGTGGATTTGATACAGATTTTTTCAGCGCATACGGCTCTTGTATTCTTGTATATTGCCCACGATGGCAGGTCGTTTCGAAGAACGCAGTTTTAAACAAGGGAATATGGCTCGCATACGGAGTCATGTAAAAAAGAAAAGACAGATGAAAATTAATTTAGAAAGAGTAGAGGTCTTTACTGACCTCAGTAAGACACAATGCGCAGTAATGGATATGCGCAAGGAGATAGCTAACGTCATCTATGAGCGCGGGCAGGGATTAGCCTGCTCCGTGCTCGCCCATAAACTCTACGAAACGCAGGGCGAGGTGGAGATTGACGATAGCGAGAAGGAAATCATAAGTCGTGTAGCCGAGCAACTGCTTACCCCGGCTGCAGGCGAAGGAGTTATGAAGCAGATAAAACCAGAATAGTATTATGGCAGCAGTAAACATCAACGACGTAGCCAGCCAGCTGAATACGGCGTCTCGCCTAGTGGTGAGTACCGACTTCTTCTGGATCTACGTGGCTAACGGCTCGCAGGTTAAGATACCTGCCGAGTTCGCAAGGGCTTATCTGATCGCAGGTATTAAGCCAGCAATCAACGGCAACGGCCATTGGGAGATAGGTGGCGAAGATCTCGGTGTAGTAGCCGAGGGAAAGACCCCTCAGTTTCGTGGCGGCACGATGGGTATCGAGGTGAGCTATGATAATGGCAAAACGTGGTCTCAGGTAGTAGCCTATACCGATATAGACCCAGACCTGGAAGCTCTTGCCGCGGCTTATACCAAGGTAACGCATGGCGAAGCTGACCGAGTGAAGGCTGAAAGTACTCGTAATAGCAACGAAGCCGCACGTCAGAACGCCGAAACTACTCGCAATAATAACGAGACGGCACGCAAGACGGCAGAAACCAAGCGACAGCAGGATACCTCCGCCGCCATTACCAACTCAAAGACGCAGACCGACCTCGCTAAGGAAATGAACGATCATCCACCCAAAATGGGAAGCAACGGAAACTGGTGGCAATGGGACCTCTCCAAGCATGAATATGTCGATACGGGTGTCATTGCTCGAGGCGGCGCTATGTATCCGTCATTCCGCCAGCATCGTAACAAGTTACTTATGATTGATTACGGAAGCCATGTCGCAGAACATGTTGTCAAGCGCAGAAACAAGTTAGTCATTAAAGTTTAATAAATATGGCAGATAATACAAATATCATTGTTGTTGGTAATGTCGCCTTCACCGATCAAGGTACCTGGAAGTCGGACTACTCATATGAAGAGGATGGACAGACTGTTAGAGGCTACGATGAAGGGGATATAGTTCATACATCTACAGGAGTCTATGCGTCACTGGAGGATGGTAACACAACAACTCCTTCGGATACAAACACCAAATGGCGCAGATGGCTCGATAAGACACCAACCATCAAGGCACAGAGTGCAGCCGACGATGCCAACAAGGCAGCAAATCTCGCTCAGAGTGCAGCCAATACTGCACAAGAGCAGGCTACAGCTGCAGCAGCACAAGCAGCTCTAGCTGAGACAAAGGCTACTGAGGCAGATGCTGCCGCCAAACGAGCCGATGCCAAGATTGCACAAATGGATGGATTGGCAGGTCAGATAGCCACAGGCTTCATCGCACCATCGCGTATGAACCTGACCTATCTCCCGGAGATAAGCCTACGCAACAAGGTGGCACAGCGCATCACAGCCCAACTCATACCGAGCTACCTCCCTCAGAGCGTGCTCTTCCAGCGTGCCGAGGGCGACTCGCTGGTGGCAGACCCAAGCGGCAACCTCATCGTCAAGGGCGAGGGCACGACCAAGTTCTGGGTCATCCCCACAGCCAACACACCGCTTTGGCAAGAGGTGAGCATCACTATACACCAGCCACGCCTTCGCCTGTCGGCATCGGGAAAGCTACGCAAGGTGGGCTCATCATTACGCATCATTTAAATCACATTGTTTAATCAATTAAATACAGTTTAATTATGGCATTAACATCAGAAGAAGAGGCTAAGGTCAAGGCTATCATCGCAGCCTTCGACGGGGCGCAGCAGGTGGCAGACCTCCCTGCTGCCGACACTTCCTCGACAGACAAACAGATTGAGGTCTACGATAGAAAGACGGGCACGGCACAGCAGATGTCGCTCAAAGACGCTGTAGATATGGGACAGAATCTTTGGTGCGGGCGTGTCTGGAATCTAGACAACGCAACCCCTCAGGCAGCAACCTATGTGGGATCGCTTGAGCTCTTGAGAGAGCTGCCAATTCAGCTTGGTCTCGGTTGCTACCTGGTCAAGAATGACCATAGCCGCCGAAAACTCGACTCCAAAGATCATCACAAATATGCCACAGGAGAGGCTGCAAAGTTAGACGGATCAGAGGGACATTACCAGTGGGGATGGAACCGTAAGTTCTATCTGGTATTCAAGACCGTAGGCCGCTTGTTCTATATGAAGGTTGGACTTACTCCAATCAAAGGTGAATATAACTACACAATCCCTATCGGATCACGTTCTGCTTCTGGCCATGCCACTTTAGAGCGCAGCACAGGTCGTCTGGTTAGCTTCCTTAATACAGGCGCAGACTACAGAGGTGGCAATAACGATGCCACCCTCGACAACACCAACCGCTCGTTCCTCGGCAAGCCAGCCTGCAACCAAAGCACAGAGTACTGGCGAGCTGCGGCCAGAAAGAACGGCACGGGGTGGCTCTGTTCCTCGATGCGCCACTTCGCCGTGACCGCTGCGCTCTTCGGGGTTATCTTCGGCACCCACTACGCACAGGCGGCAGTCAACACAAAGCGAGATGCAAACGGACTCTATCAGGGTGGTCTTGGTCCTGGCGTGACACAAAAAGACTGGAGTGCGTGGAATAGCTACAACGGCTGCCGCCCGATCGTCCCGATGGATGCCGGTCTCGACCTGGGCGATAGCTGCGGAGAGACTACCGTCAATGTACTCAACGATGACGGCTCTACCTGGTATGCGGCCAAGGTCAACTCCTTCTTCGGTCTTAAAAACTCTTACGGTCATCTCTGGTATCATATGGATGATGAGTTCGTAAGGGTCAACGAAGATACGACAGTCACCCACCTCGTGGCACCATCTATCTATGGCACATGGACAATCGGCAACGAGACGGGTATGAAGGCCTACAGCACCTCCATCAAAAAAGGTGAAGGATGGGCGACCATGCTCTCCATGGACAACCTGGAGAATTTTCCAACGGCCGTCGGAGGCAGCCAGACTACCTACTGGTGTGCTTATTATTGGAATACGTCTGGCGCAACAAGCGGTTTCCGTCTCTGCCTTCGTGGTGGTAGTGTTCACGATGGTGGTCCTTGCGGTCTTTCGTCGCTCTACGATGACGGTGATGTCTCGAGTGCCTACGTGAACTTCGGCGCCGCTCTCTGCGAAGCAGTAGAGGAGTGGCCAGTCGAACCAGTGTACGTGGCGGCCTAAAGATTTCATGAGTTTGCTGGGTGTACATAAGATTACTGGGTGTACATAAGAGACCTGAGTACACACGGCGAAGCCGAAGCACCCAGCGAGCTCTGCTCGCTTCAATAACCGCCTTTGGCGGTCGGCGATAAAAAATTTTAGAAAAAAGTTCTTTGACATACTTCCATACCGATTATTTTTAGTATCTTTGCAGCGGTATTCATAATAATACCAGGTTGTGACCCTAGGTGCTGGTTTCCGTCTCTGCCTTCGTGGTGGTAGTGTTAACAATGGTGGTCAATGCGGTCTTTCGACGCTCAACGATAACAATGATGTCTCGAATGCCAACGTGAACTACGGCGCCGCTCTCAACTTTAACATATCTCAATACGGGGTGTTTGCTCTCCGTTCGAGACAACAGGGTCAGACCTCGCCCCATGGCGAAACATACACATAGTTCATCTAGCTGGTAGATGATGACAATAGGGTCATCCGGTCGAAGGTTATAGGATAAAAAAATAGCAGACAACAGACATTACACAGTTTCACACAATTACACAGACATTACACCGCTTATGAAAAGATTTGGTAACATTTCTCCACAAGTCGAGACAAATGACAACTTTCGTCGGGCTTTCTATAATTATGCCCGACAAAAGATGTCTCGCAGGGGTGTGCAGAAATTTGATGCCAATCTAGATCATAACATAGAGCGTATGCTTGAAGCATATGCAGCCCAGACTTGGCATACATCAGGGTATGTATCTAAGGATATAGAATACCCGAAGCATCGCCAGCTTAACAAGTTGCCAGTCATAGATCATGTCATGCAACACGCAGCCCTCAATCCTGTAGAGGATGATATACGTAACACCATCTACTACCATTGCCCTGCAGGCTCTAAGGGCAAGGGCACTCATTATTTCTACAATCTTATTAAGAGAGATATATTCAACTCTCCACAGCAAGATACATTTTATTGCCTTCCTATTGATATTCACCACTATTTTCAGTGTATAGATCACAACTTGCTCAAGAGTGAATATCGCCGCAAGATTAAAGACAGAAAACTCCTCTCCTTTATAGATGAGGTAGTTGACTCGTTCAACCCAGGAATCGTACTTGGAGTAAAACTAGCCCAGCTACTGGGGCAGCTCTTTCTCGCCCGCTTCGACTATCTGGCACTCAGATGCTTCGATATCATCGACGACCCTGAAAAATTCCACTATTGGCAAGCTCGCTATGTGAGCGACATGCTTGTTACCTGTCGCACTCAGCAACAGGCTCAACTACTATGTGGGGGGTCAGCTTTCTTAATGAGCGTTTCGAAAAGTTCTGCCGCCATGGACTCCATCATTATTATCGTTTCATGGATAACATCTATATTCTCCATGAAGACAAAGTTTTCCTGCGTCTGATGGCGGAGTTAGCTGTCATGCACCTAGCTCGTGATTGGCATCTCTCAATAAACAAGTCGTGGGGAATCCATCGAACTTGCGATGGTATAGATTTTTGTGGGCAGGTCATCTATTCCGACCACGCACTCTTGCGAAAACGGTTTAAGCATGATCTCTGCAAGCAGGTGGCTAATCTTCGCAAACATGGGTTTACACAAAGACAAATAGAGCTCAAGGCAGCTTCACGCCTTGGGTTAGGAATTCACGCCAATTCAAAAAACTTATATAAAAAAATCGGTATGGAAAGATTCGGAAAACTCGTTAAGGCTCGCAAATCTCGTGTGCCTTTCGAGGGAATGCAAAAATCACAGCAGCAGTCCATTGAGGACATTATCTGCCATGAGGGACAGGATGAGAACAAATTCCTCATCCAAGTGATTGATTACAAGGTTGACGACTCTGTCATAGAAAAAGAGGTCGTACAGGTAGAAGAGACCGCTGCCGATGGCAGCACTCATTTGGTCAGCAAAGAGATGCCTAAGAAACGTCTCTCACTGCGCTATCGTATCATCGACCATTTTGAAGGAGAGAGCGAGGTCTGGCAAACTGTAGAGCACTATCTATATACAGGTTCCAAGATTCTCATAGATCAAGCCCTAAATGACTTCTGTCGTGATGAACTTCCATTCTCCACCGTTGTCGCAGAACTGCACAACAAGTTTAAAAAGAAGTTTTATAAATTTACTTAACGATGAAAAAGGTATATTTATCTCGCAAAAGTTACGTCAGATTTGACGATGACCATTTCCTGCTTTACATTGGTGAGCAGAAAGTAGAAAACTATCATCCCGAGACTTCCGGTACTTCAGATACAAAATCTGAAGTTTCAGATTCGGGTAAAACCGCCTTCAGTTACGAAGGTGATGAAGCCGATGGTTCTACCAAGATTAAGGCAAAGTCTGCTACTTATGGTGATTTCACGGCAGGTTTGGTACGAACCAAATACAGCCAGAATCAGGTAGAGGCAATCTTGGCCAATCGAGGAGATGGAGATAAGAGCCACGAAGCAGAGTTCGATGCTTATCAGGCCTGGAGAATACAAGCCAAGCAGATAGCCCAAGAAGTTCTTGCAAGAGAACTCTAAACGTATCATAATACGAGATCGGGCTGAGGTAGCAGGTTTCTTTGATGTTTTTACATCATATGCTAGTGTTTATTTGTTGGTTTTCTAATATAATAGCGTTAGAATAGGAAAAGAAATCCGTTCTAACGCTATTTGAGTATGGTTCAGGAGGACATCTATAACGAAGACGCTTCGTTTTGCGTTTCGGAACATTTCGTTTTGTGAAACGGTAACATTTCGTTTTGCGGATTATACATCAACATTTTCATAAGCATCCTTCAAATATTTTTTGATAGAATACTTGAAAGCTTTGTCTGTTGCATACACGATTCCGTCAGGAAGTGTGCGAGGCTGTCCTGAGAAATCTGCATTGTAATTTGAATTGATGGCTTTCACAATTGCGCAACCATACACTCTTTTTTTGAACTCTGCCATATTATACATATTTTATTTATTAGTTGTATTGTTATTTGTCTCATATATCACGCAAGGACTGAAACAACCAGCAAGAAAGAACTTAAGCAATGTTTTCATTTTTACATTATTGCCGTATGCAAGTGTCTCTGATGCAAGTCTTTCAAACTTTCCTTTACGTTGGTCGTTTACTCTTATATCATGCTTGTAAATAGCTATAGACTGAGCTATTTCATCCTGTAGTTGAGGCGAAGTGCTTTTCTGCAAGTAAGGCTCAAGCATGGCATAAGTCTTGTTCTTTGCTTCGCTACGGTCTATAATGAATGATACAAGTTGACCAGCAGCAAAGGCAAGTTCTTCTGAACTATTGAGGGTTGCCTTGCCATTGGCAACGTCTCTAATTCTGTCTCTTAACTCTGTTACATTTTTTTCCATATTTTTATTGTCTAAATGGTTAAACATTCCTTGAAGGCTAAACCATAAATTTATCTTTCTTTTTATATTATTATTCCATTCACATCGATTCTTTATTATCTCTGATTTGATGTTCGTTAGAATTGAATTGAACATCATGTCCTCAAACATGTTCTGGGTTATCGCCTTTAAATCAGATTTATATATATAAGCGTATACAGCTTGCCTATATTTGAGGATTAAATTAACCATCAGGCTACCTCCTTGTATATACTCTGGCTTAGGAAGATCTCCAAAATAAGAACATGCGTAATCGTCATCTTTGATCTTGACCAAGGTATTGTTAAATATAATCTTTATCACAATTCTTTCAAAATCAAATATCGTCCTGATATTGATATCGGAATCCTTGTTGAAGACTTTATTTTCAAAAAAACCAGCATCTGTTACATTAGACACGGTTACAGGTTGACCAAGCTCATATCTAAACATTGGAACGAAATCAAAATCATTTAAGACCATCCCTGACCTTGTATTTGAATAGTTCAGAAGATAATAATCTGAAAGATATTTTTTATTCGTACTTGTAAAGAGGCTTTCTAACAACTGTCTGTACGATAATGGTTCCTTTTTATCGTTGAATATTTTCACGATAGCCGTATTTATTTCACGTTGGTCCACCACGATAGGGAGTGGATTAGGGAGACATTTCGATTTGCGTTTAAGCAACTTGTCCAAATAGAATAAAGCTATAGCATCGTTGATTGAAAACCTTTGGCTTATTCCATTCTTAAGATAACATGTTTGATGTTTCAAAAAAGGCTTCTTTTTATTGTATGCCGTAAGAAATTCAACTACTCCATGTTTTTTATCAGGAAGAAACTCCCCGTTGAAAATTTGCTGTTCAATATATTCTTTGTGTTTTTTTTCAATTTCTTCTATAGGAACACTTCTAAGATACAGATGAAGATAATCCTTTTCCGTTAATTGCTTATATGCCTTAAGTCTTTTCAAACACGAAATGATGTCCTTGAAGGAAGCGAAGAAACCTTCAATCTCCGCTTTATATTTATATGTTTGGCTATTGTTAGCCTCTAACATGTTTAGATTATAGACACGGATACAGTTGTCGTAATAATCATTTAGTCGGTCACTTACAACCTCAAAACGTTTATTCCGTATTAATTGATTATTTTCTTTTATTTTATCGTTGTTTGTTTTGTCTTTCTTTTTAAATGTCTTAATGCCATGAGATTGTTTATCTTTATCACTGAAATTAAAGTTGTAAGCTATTGCGAAAGGAGAACAAGAATGTATTTTCTTTTCCCCATCGAATCTCTTAACTTTATTCATCGTAATATATGTGGTTGCCTCTTGATACCTTATACAATCATCCCATAGTCGGATATTTTTATTTTTTCCATCGAAATAATCATAATCAATACCCTTCTTAAGGTCTTTGTTAATCCAAACACCTTTACTGTCAATATCTATAAAGACATGAAGTCCCTTATCAGGCTGACTTTTCCATTCCATAATGTCAGGAATGTCAGACATAAGGTCATTCATAAAATTGATTAATTCTCTTATCATATTGTTTCTTTCTTTATTTCAATAAATCCAAATCCCTGTGAACATTGTTCTCCGACTCCTCCTTCATAAGCTATCTTCATCAACTCTAAAGGTGCTTTCAGACGGAAGGAACAAAGATATCCACGTACTCTTGATTCGTATGGAGTATTGGCTTTTATTGTTATCAACTTTGACTTGACCTTTTTATCAATCAATTCAAATGAAAACTCCTTGTCTTCCATATCAAATGGCTGACCATGAATGCTCTCATATCTCGCCATCAATCCCTTTAATACACCTTCAGCGAACATAGGATTGTCAGGAGATAGATATTGAGTCTTGTTGTCTTCATGAAGCTTAACACAAATAGGAGACAAGGCTTGGAAAGTCATAACTCCGGACAAAGGCGGCATGGGCATAGCCTCTACTCCAACAACATCAAATGCAACTTGATATTTCCTATTGCCAATGGTAAAACTTTGATGAGCAAATATTCCTTGAATGAACTCCATGGTGCTTTTCTCTGGAATGAAACTAATGTACCAAGTAGCTCTTTCACCCATGATATTAAGACATCCTTCTTTCGGCAAAGGTCTTACCTTTTCAAAGATAAAAGGCGAACAGCAAAATAGCTTAAATCTCTTGCTTCCATTCAATTGATAACCATTTTCATGGAGCCATGACGAATATTGCGTATCAGCTTGCGCCAATATGCGATAAATGACAGCAGACTGCTCATACTGATAATTAAAGGGCAGCAAGTCACCATATTTTCTATCTATCTTCAAGGTTATTTTAAATTTCATAAATATTTGTTTTATGCACACAAAGTTAATAAAAAAACTTATACGTTGTTATTTTCTTTAAGAATTATTATACTAATATTTCATTTTATCCTATCGAAATGCCAGTTTAGCAAGTAAACAACAAACACCGACATTACCCTTACCTTCATGCCTTAGAATACCCACTTTTTGCATCACCGCCAAATCTCTTTTTACCACCCTTGAAGTCTCCGACATGGTTACCGACAAAGTCTCCGACATTTTTCTCCGACATTTACATCGGCATTACCGCCACATTACCGCCAAAACAATATTTGCACCGACATTTTACACCGACATTTACACCGACAAAACAGCAGCAACCTTCAGCGTTCACAGACCAACTGCAAATTGATTACTTTCCCCAAATTATCCCCAAAGAAAGAAGAATCAGGAGATTACAGTAAAAAAACGGTTTACACCTTATTATATAAAGATAGCACCCCGACCGTACTAAACATACAGTCAAGGTGCTAGAGTACAAAGATTCTGTATTTTGATTAATCTTTCAAACAACCAATTGGCACAACGTACACACCATCAGGTCTACGAACTGCATAACGAGATGTACCTGTCAGAACCATAAGGAAAGATGGGGATTTCATTTTCGTATCATCGATTTTAGAAGCCAAGAGCTTTAGATTCTTTGCTCCTTCTTCGATGTTCTTCTCACCACCCAATTTAACTTCTATCAGTCCATAATTCCCATTACGCAAATGAACTACAGCATCACACTCCAAACCATTACCATCACGATAATGATACACTGTTCCATCAATAGCATCGGCATAAACACGCAAGTCTCTGATACACATTGATTCAAAGAACAAGCCCATCGTACTGAGGTCATTCACCAAATCATTTGGACCTATACCTAAAGCTGCAACACCAATAGAAGGATCAGAAAAATATCGGGTATCCGAAGTGCGAATAGCCGTTTTACTTCGCAAATTTGGATTCCATGCTAAGGAATCTTCCAACACGAAGATTTTCTTCAAAGCCTCTATATAGGAAGCCACCGTATTGCGATTGGTGGCTACAACATCATTATTCTCCAAATCAGCACAGATTGTATTTACCGTTATCTGAGCACATTGGTTTCTTGCTAGAGAACGCAATATTCTTTTTGCTCTTTCCGGATCACGGCTCACATTATCTACACGAGAAATGTCAGAGTGCACCACGGCTTCATAATATCTATATGCCATATCAAGTGCTACCTCCTTACTAACCATCGTTGCCTTTGGCCAACCACCCCGACATATCAACCATGCCAAAGAATCAATGTTGAGAGGATTAGTTGCAAAAACATCTGCTACGGGATTGGCAAACAATTCTTCAAGACTGACTTCATTTGTAGAATCGCCAGATTCAGAAAGACTCATTGTTCTCATTGTCAACCATGCAAATCGACCAGTCCCTGAATGGTGAATTTTGCTTGTATCAACAGGGACTGCAGAACCAGTAAAGATGAATTGCCCTAGTTCATCTCTATGATCAACCTCAAAACGAGCAGCATCCCAAAGTTGCGGGGCTAATTGCCATTCATCAATAAGACGAGGCACTTCTCCTGAAAGCAACTTTTTGGGAGAAAGATTTGCAAGTTCCACATTCTGCTCCATGTATTCAGGATCATCCATATACACAACGCTTTTTGCTTGCTGTTCTGCAGTTGTCGTCTTTCCACACCACTTGGGGCCTTGTATCAAAACGGCACCACTCCCCAAAAGTCTCCGACTTAACATTTTATCTGCTATTCTTGCCTTATATTTCTTCATAATCATATTTTTTAAGCACCGCTGCAAAGATAATCAAAAGTTACTGAATACTAGCATTTTAAACGTTAAATTATGCAAGTTGAGGCATTTTTATTATGCAAGTTGAGGCATTTTCATTGTGCAAGTTGTGGCTATTTCATTGTGCAAGTTGAGGATTTCTCATAAAAAATGGTGTTTCATTCCTCAAAATGAAACACCATTGACCTAAATTTTATGCTGATAATCGAATTTCGCAATTAGTTGCTATAAGCACTCTCACCATGCTCGTAGATGTCGAGACCTTCCTCCTCTACTCGCTTGTCTACACGTACACCTACACTCTTATCTACTACCTTGAAGATAATATAGGTAACTACTACGCTGTAGATGATGCTTACCACGGTGGCTACAACCTGAATCCAGAGCTGATGCCAGTCGCCATAGAGGGCACCCTGTACACCTTCGGCTCCTGTTACATACTGAGTGGCGAAGACACCGGTGAGGATAGATCCCAGAATACCACCCATACCATGAACACCAAAGGCATCGAGGGCATCATCATACTTGAACTTCTCCTTTACTACAGCTACCATGAAGAAGCAGACGATGGTGGAAATGATACCGATGCAGAAAGCTCCGAAAATATCGGTACTGCCGGCTGCAGGAGTGATGGCTACCAATCCGGCTACAGCACCGGTACAAGCACCTACTGTAGTTGGCTTCTTGTTCACAATCCAGTCGATGAGCATCCAGGTGGTGGCTGCTGCAGCTGTTGCGATATGGGTTACGAGGAAGGCATTGGCTGCCAGACCATCAGCTGCCAATCCGCTACCGGCATTGAAACCGAACCATCCCAACCAGAGGAATGACATACCCATGAACACGAAGGTGATATTGTGAGGTGTGATAGGATGACCCGCACGGTAATCATCTCGCTTGCCTACACAAAGTGCCATGACCAGAGCAGCTACACCGGCATTGATATGAACCACGGTACCACCCGCAAAGTCGATGGCTCCCATCTCCTGCAGGAAACCGCCACCCCATACCCAGTGGGCCATTGGAAGATAAGCGATGATAACCCAGAGGATGGTGAAAAGTACATATCCGCTGAACTTCACACGCTCGGCAAAAGCACCGAGAATCAAGGCTGGAGTAATAAGGGCGAACATGCACTGGAACATTGCAAAGGTGAGTTCCGGAATGCCTGTAGGCATGATGGCATCCAAGCCGATGCCGTGGAGAAAACATTTATCAAAACCACCGATGACGCAAGCCAGAGGATTGCCCGAATCCGCATATTCCGTAGAAAAAGCCCAGGAATATCCGAAGGCTACCCATATCAGACTGACTACTGCCACGATGAATACCGTCTGCATCAGAATGCTCAGGATATTCTTCTGGCGAACCAGACCGCCATAAAAGAGTGCAATACCTGGGATTGACATCAAGAGCACCAAGATGGTTGCCATGATCATCCACGCTGTGTTACCCGTATCGAGTGTTGTCAACAATAAACTGCTCATATATATATCTTATAGTTAAATTAGAATACTAAATAATATTTATAAAAGATAAGTAAGAATGCCTAATTCAACATTCAACACTTAACATTAAACATTTTAAATTATTCCTCTTTCTCAGCATTATACAATGCGATATCACCTCGTTCGCCGGTTCGGATTCTGACGGTATCCAGTACAGGAATCACGAAGATTCGGCCATCTCCTACTTCGCCAGTCTGTGCAGCTCCCTGGATGGCTGCGATGGTTGGTTCCACGTTTTTATCACGAACTACAATATTCAGGAGCACTCGCTCAATGCTGCTCGTATCGTACATCACACCACGATAAATGCGGGCCTGGCGCATCTTTCCCTCTCCTCTTACATTATAATAAGAGAACCACTCGATGTCTGCTGCTAAAAGCGCCTTCTTGACATCCTCAAATCTAGACTTACGGATAATCGCCTCTATCTTCTTCATAAATCCTAATAATTAATAATGTGTTAATACTTTTATTGATTGTCTCTACTGAAAACGGACCATCTTTGATTGTCATTCAAATCAAGTCATCCTTTGCATTATGCTCGTTTTCGGCTGCAAAATTAATACATTTTGTCAGTATTTTAAAGAAAAAGCAAACATTTCGTTCCTACTTTTTATTGAATATTTTAAATTTATCCGGGCTTATCGCATTCTCCTTACAATTTGTAAGGCAGAAAGCATTTTTATAACACAAATTGTAAGAAAGCAAAAAATAATCAAGATTTCTGTATCTATTTTCTTGCATATCTCAACAAATCGTCGTACCTTTGCAACCGAAATCAAACAAATAGTCATCGAAACATTCGAAAGACTAGCAAAAAGTCAAATCTCAAAAGAGATAAGACATGAGAGATAAAAGAAGAGTATTCAAACATAAAGAACAACGCAGATGAAAGAAACAGTTCATTTTACAAAGATGCAGGGAGCGGGTAACGATTATATATATGTAGATACCCAACAATACGACATCCCTGACCCAGAGAAGGCGGCCATTGCCTGGAGTGCTTATCACACGGGCATAGGAAGCGACGGACTGGTTCTCATCGGAAAGCCGCACGACGGCAGAAGAGCAGATTATTCGATGCGTATCTTCAACGCCGATGGTTCAGAAGCGATGATGTGCGGCAATGCAAGCCGATGCATCGGTAAGTATCTTTACGAAAAAGGATTGACCCGAAAGGACACCATCCGACTGGAAACGCTTTCGGGTATCAAGATATTGAAACTTCATCTTCAGGATAATAAGAAAGTTGTGGAATCGGTAACAGTAGACATGCTGAAACCCGAACTTGAAAATCCTGAGCAATTCTTAGGCCCTTCGGTGCTCGAAGCTGACGGCAGAAAATTTGAAGGCACCTATGTATGTATGGGTAATCCGCATTTCGTTACCTTCGTGGATGACATCGACACCATCGACATCGCCCACTATGGTAAAATTCTGGAAAGAGACAAGGCATTTCCCCAGAGATGCAACATAGAATTTGCACAAGTAACTGACACAGACGCCATAAGGACACGAGTTTGGGAAAGGGGAAGCGGAATAACAATGGCTTGCGGAACAGGAGCCTGTGCCACAGCCGTAGCCGCAGCCCTTACCAACCGTACCGGCAGAAAAAGCAGTATCGTGATGGATGGCGGAACGCTGGAAATAGAATATAGCGAGGCTGATGATCATGTTTACATGACAGGGCCTGCAGCATTCGCCTTTGAAGGAGAAATCCAGTTGGAGGTTTGAGTGTTGAATGTTGAATGTTGAATGTTGAATTTAGCAGTACCAACAAAGTCTCTGGAGTGTTGAATGTGGAATGTTGAATGTTGAATTTAGCTGCACCCACAAAGTCTCTGGAGTGTTGAATGTGGAATGTTGAATGTTGAATTTAACTACACCCACAAAGTCAACATTCAACATTCAACACTCAACATTAAAAATAGACGCAAACTTAAATAACAAATGGTCGATAATGACCACAAATAAAAGGAGAAACAAAATATGGCATTAGTTAATGAACATTTCCTGAAGTTGGCCAACAACTACTTGTTTGCCGACATCGCAAAGAAGGTGAACGCCTACAAGATTGCACATCCAAAGCAGCGTGTAATCAGTCTGGGCATCGGAGACGTAACCCAGCCTCTCTGCCCTGCCGTCATCAAGGCGATGCACAAGGCTGTAGACGAGATGGCTGAGCAGGCTTCTTTCAGAGGCTACGGTCCGGAGCGAGGCTACGACTTCCTCCGAGAGGCTATCATCAAGAACGACTTTCTGCCACGTGGCATTCATCTCGACGCCAACGAGGTATTCGTAAACGATGGAGCCAAGAGCGATACGGGAAATATCCAGGAGATTTTGAGATGGGATAACAACATCGGCGTTACCGACCCGATTTATCCGGTTTATATAGACTCTAACGTGATGATAGGTAGAGCGGGAATCTTCGAGAACGGCAAGTGGAGTAACGTAACCTACATGCCTTGCGATGAGAGCGACGACTTCATCCCTCAGATTCCAGACCACCGTGTGGATATGATTTATCTCTGCTATCCAAACAACCCAACGGGTACGGTCATCTCGAAAGAGGAACTCAGAAAATGGGTAAACTATGCCATCAGAAACGAGAGTATCATTCTCTATGATGCAGCCTACGAGGCATATATCACCGACCCATCAATTCCTCATTCTATCTACGAGATTCGTGGAGCCAGAAAGGTAGCGATAGAATTCCACAGTTATTCGAAGACTGCCGGATTCACCGGTGTGCGTTGTGGTTACACCATCGTTCCTAAGGAGTTGAAGGCAAAGACATTGGGAGGTGAGGAAGTGGCATTGAATCCTATCTGGGACCGCCGCCAGTGCACCAAGTTTAATGGTACAAGCTATATCAGCCAGCGTGCTGCCGAAGCCATCTACACCCCAGAGGGTAAGGAACAGGTTAAGGCAACCATCAATTACTATATGGAGAATGCCCACTTCATGAGAGCAGAACTCCAGAAACTCGGCTTGAGAGTATATGGCGGTGAGAATGCACCTTATCTCTGGGTGAAGACGCCAAACAACACGCCAAGCTGGAAATTCTTCGAAGAGATGCTTTATGGTGCCAGCGTAGTCTGCACTCCAGGTGTCGGCTTCGGTCCTTCGGGCGAAGGCTACATCCGTCTTACCGCCTTCGGAGAGCATGAGGACTGCAAGGAAGCCATGGAGAGAATTGCCAAATGGCTGGGAAAATAAACGTTCCAACAGATTATAAAAACATTGAAAATCAGAAATTTTAAATTATATAAGGTATGAGCAACTTAAGATTTGAAGCTGTTTCAGAGGCTTCCAAGAGAAAGCCTGTTGAGGTAACCGCTCCTAGCGAGCGACCAAGTGAATTCTTCGGAAAGAAGGTATTCAACCGACAGAAGATGTACAAGTATCTCCCTGCAGATGTCTATGAGAAACTGGTAGACGTCATCGACAACGGAGCACGTCTCGACCGTAACATCGCCAACGCCGTAGCCAAAGGCATCAAGCAGTGGGCTGACGAGAATGGCGTAACCCACTACACCCACTGGTTCCAGCCACTGACAGAAGGTACTGCCGAGAAGCACGATGCCTTCATCGAGCATGATGGCAAGGGTGGTATGATCGAGGAATTTTCAGGCAAGTTGCTCGTTCAGCAGGAGCCTGATGCATCATCTTTCCCATCTGGCGGTATCCGCTCAACCTTCGAGGCTCGCGGTTATTCTGCATGGGATCCTACATCTCCTGTATTTATCATCGACGATACACTCTGTATCCCTACTGTCTTCATCTCTTACACAGGTGAGGCACTCGACTATAAAGCTCCATTGCTCCGTTCATTGCACGCTGTAAACGTAGCAGCAACAGAGGTTTGCCACTACTTCAACCCAGATGTCAAGAAAGTTATTTCTAACCTCGGTTGGGAGCAGGAGTACTTCCTGGTAGATGAAAGTTTGTATGCAGCACGTCCTGACCTGATGCTGACAGGCCGCACCCTGATGGGTCACGATTCAGCCAAGAACCAGCAGATGGACGACCACTACTTCGGCGCCATCCCAGAGCGTGTTCAGGCATTCATGAAGGATTTGGAAATCCAGGCTCTTGAACTCGGTATTCCTTGCAAGACCCGTCACAACGAGGTAGCACCAAACCAGTTTGAGTTGGCACCTATCTTCGAGGAGACCAACCTTGCCGTTGACCACAATATGCTCCTGATGAGCTTGATGAAGAAGGTAGCTCGCCATCATGGTTTCCGCGTACTTCTCCATGAGAAGCCATTCGCAGGCATCAACGGTTCCGGTAAGCACAACAACTGGAGTCTCGCTACTGATACCGGCATTCTGCTTCATGGTCCTGGCAAGACACCAGAGGATAACCTCCGTTTCGTAGTCTTCATCACAGAGACTTTGATGGGTGTATACAAGCACAACGGTTTGCTCAAGGCATCTATCATGAGTGCTACCAATGCGCATCGTCTGGGCGCCAACGAGGCACCTCCAGCAATCATCTCTTCATTCCTCGGCAAGCAGTTGACCGACCTTCTCGAGCACATTGAGAAAGCCGACAAGAAGGATCTCTTCACCGTAGCTGGCAAGCAGGGCATGAAGTTGGATATCCCTGAGATTCCAGAGTTGATGATTGATAACACCGACCGTAACCGTACATCACCATTCGCCTTCACCGGTAACCGTTTCGAGTTCCGTGCCGTAGGTTCTGAGGCTAACTGTGCATCAGCAATGATTGTATTGAACACAGCCGTAGCCGAGGCATTGACCGACTTCAAGAAGCGTGTGGATGAGTTGATTGCCAAGGGTGAGGACAAGACATCTGCCATCATCGATATCGTTCGTCAGGATTTGAAGACCTGCAAGCCTATCCGTTTCGACGGTAATGGTTACTCAGATGAGTGGGTAGAGGAAGCAGCTAAGCGTGGTCTGGACTGCGAGAAGAGCTGTCCTAAGATTTTCGAGCGTTATCTCGACCCTGCCACTATCAAGATGTTCGAGGATATGGGTGTCATGAAGAAGAACGAGTTGGAAGCCCGTAACGAGGTGAAATGGGAGACCTACACCAAGAAGATTCAGATTGAGGCTCGTGTAATGGGTGACTTGAGCATGAACCACATCATCCCTGTGGCTACTCACTATCAGAGCCAGTTGGCTAAGAATGTGGAGAACATGATTGACATCTTCGGCGACGAGGAAGGCAAGAAGTTGACAGCCCGCAACATCAATATCATCAAGAAGATTGCCGAGCGCACTCAGATTATCGAGACCGGTGTTGAGGAGTTGGTAAATGCCCGCAAGGTTGCCAACAAGATTGAGAATGAGCACGATAAGGCGATAGCTTATCATGACACGGTAGCTCCAAAGATGGAGGAAATCCGTTATCAGATTGATAAGTTGGAGTTGACTGTAGCCGATGAGCTCTGGACATTGCCTAAGTATCGTGAACTCTTGTTCATCCGCTAATCAGCAATGTCTTCAAGATAGATAAGACATATTTCTGACAGATAAAAAAAACAAAGCTCTAACAAGAGCTACTCTTCATCAGATATAACAATTGAACGATCAATCTATTTCTTTTATTGGTTGTTTAAGTTTGCGCGGAGTGTGGTTGTGAAATCACGCTCCGCTTTTTTATTTATCTAAACCAGGCTACCTAGAATGCAATAATCGTTGCAGAATAAATATTTGCATTTATGCTTGGCTAATTCAGATTTTCTTCGTACCTTAGCAGCGCAAAACGTAAAGTGCATAAGAATATGGCAAAAATAGTAAATAAATATCCTGTAGGAATTCAGACCTTTGAAGATATCCGCGAGAAAGGTTATCTCTATATAGATAAGACCAAATACATCGTGGATTTTAGAGAAAAAGGGATGAAATATGTTTTTCTGAGTCGCCCAAGACGATTCGGCAAATCGCTTTTTGCCTCTACCCTCCAAGCCTATTTCGAGGGAAGAAAGGAACTTTTCGAGGGATTAGCCATTGCAGATTATGAAAAGGATTGGGTGAAGCATCCTGTATTTCATTTCGACTTGAGCGGTGCCAAGCACATGAGCATAGAGCAACTGGAAAGATACCTGGCTGATATGCTTGAAGAGCAGGAGACCATCTGGGGCTACAAGACTCATCAGGTGGATGCAAACCTCCGCCTAAAAGACCTAGTGAAGAAAGCTTACGAGAAGACGGGCGAAAAGGCGGTTGTCATCATTGATGAATATGATGCCCCTTTGCTGGACGTAGTGCATGAAAAAGAGAACCTGCAGCCGCTTCGTCGCATCATGCAGAACTTCTATAGTCCTCTGAAGATGCTCGACCCATATCTGGAGTTCACTTTCATCACGGGTATCACCAAGTTCTCGCAGCTCAGCATTTTCAGCGAACTCAACAACCTCGACAATATCAGTCTGTTCGACCAGTATTCAGCCATCTGCGGCATCAGCAAGACAGAACTTACCACGCAGATGAAACTGGACATTGAAGCTATGGGTGAAGCACTGAATATGACATATGAGGAGTGTCTGAAAGAGCTGACGCAATTCTACGACGGTTATCATTTCAGCAAGAAATCAGAAGATATCTTTAATCCGTTCAGCCTGGTAAAGGCACTGAATGCAGGCAAGATTGCTTCTTACTGGTTTGGTTCCGGCACGCCGTCCTTCCTCTTGAAACTTCTTGATAAGTATCATGTCAATCTTTCTACTTTAGAGAGTCAAGAGACAGTATTGAGTTCCTTCGACCAATCTACAGAAGAAATGACAGATGCCTTGCCATTGCTTTACCAGAGTGGCTATCTGACCATCAAGAAATATGAGCCGATGTTTCAGGAATATACCCTGGGCATCCCAAACAAAGAGGTACGCGACGGACTGCTCAATTCATTGATTTGATGAAGCTTTGGCTCAGATAGACGAAAAAGGCTACATGTTGCCTTATCATTCTGAAGGTAAGCGACTGGTTAAAATCGGTATCAGCTTCGACAGTACCCAGAGAACTATCAGAGATTGGAAAATAAAGGAAGAATAAAGAAAAAAAGCCGAACCAGAAGCTATATCCAGCTATCTGTTTCGGCTTTTATTTTACTTCATATTGAACTTTATCTTCTTCATTGCCATTTCAAAAAGCAAAAATCCTTTTTACCTTTTTACTCTTTTACCTTTTTACTTTTTTACTCTTTTACCTTTAAAAGATTGATTGTCTGTGTTTTACCCGTGATGCCTGTTACCACGGCGATTCCATTGTCACGAATCTCCACCTTCTCATATTTGGCATCAACAATCACTTTTCCTTTCAATGTCATAACGCCCCAATGTCTGGGAATCTCTTCAAAGGCGCAATAGGCACCAACAGGTTGCGCTATACTGCAGTAGAGGGGTGGCACGACAACTTTACCATCTACCTTCACGCCCCATTTCTTTCCTGCTTGGTACAATTCCACATGTCCTGCTTCTGACTTCTCATGCAAAAGAAGCATCTCGTTTGCTTCCATTTCCTTTTTTTGCAACATCGCCTCATGATAGTATTTCTTGCCAAGGCGAGGCATCACAAAATTCAAATCTTCATTTTCATTTTTTGGATGATTGCATCCTATATAAGTCTTCTTCAAATTTGAATCCACCAGGTAGTAGTCCTCTTTGCTGTCCATAACCACGATACTTTCACCATACAGGACTGCACATAACCAATACACATGTTCGTAATCATTACGTAGGAAACATACATTCCTGCTCTCTTCATTGCTCATGCGCATCTTCCCTTCATCACCCTCACAATAGTACCATACCTGACAACCGGGAGCAGAAGGTCTGAATCTGAATATCATATAGTACCCATAATTCAGAAAATCATATTGTGAAGGATGATAGGGCAGAGAAAAATCTTCTTGGGTTCGAGACATGAAGATGTCGTTATATTCTATAAACTCCCATCCTTTTATGTTGACAACATGGGGAGCTTCTGCTACGTTAGTGCCATCGTCGATGACAGCTTTTGCCAACAGGTCATAATAGCATTTCGCCTTTCTGCGAGGTCGGTAGAACAGGATGTTGCCATCCAACAGCTTCATGTCATAGTAATCGCCTGGCTCCAGTACCTGTTCTCCTTGTCGGTTCACTACCGTCATCTTTCCATCAGGCAGCTTGATGATGGCAAACTCCCCTTTGCTATCTACAAACTCACGATACTGTATCGTTTGGAGCAATTCTTCATGGCTCATCACCATCATCATTTCCGAGTCTGGATGAATCTGAATATCGTCTTGCTTCTCGTTCATCAGGAAAAACTCTCTATCCTTCGGAGTCTCCTTTTTCTTACCAACTTTCAGCTTTCCCTCGAACATAGCATTCCAGTTCCATACTTGCGAAGGCAACCCGAACACCCGATATAGTCCCACATTATCTATAATTACGCAGCTCTTCTTCCCCTTAGCTACTCGCAATCCACGTCCCACCATCTGCAGATACTTGGCAAGTGACAACGTTGGTCGAGCCAACTGTACAAACTCCACATCCGGGCAATCAAATCCCTCCGAGAAGATGTCCACATTCACCAATACTTGTATAGGAGCAAGCCCATCAGCAGGTCGCAAGCAAGTAGCACCAAGCCTATCACCAGCCCCATCAGCAAGTCCATCAGCAGCCCGCAAGCAAGTAGCACCCAGTCTATCGCCAACTCCATCAGCAGCCCGCAAGTAAGTAGCACCCAGGCCATCACCAGCTCGCAAGCAAGTATCAGTAAGGCGGTCCCATCCCGCACAATCTGGCGAGACCTTTGATGGTCCGCCAACCTTA
>NZ_VZBE01000008.1:0-78399 GCF_009494835.1 Segatella copri | reverse complement strand
GAGCTGCCATACCTTTGCACCTGCACGATAACGGTTGATGCCAAAAGGAAAGACCATGTGGAGGAAAGAAAATCAGAGCGGCAAATGAAAATAGAAACTTCACGGAAGTTTTTGGACTGCACGATTATCGCATACTCATTTCTGAGAAATGGATACAATTACTGTCGTGCAAATGTTTTTAGGAAAATGGAAATCGCATACAAGAATGGCACAGCCTTCAGAGAAATTCCGATGAAAGAAGAGTATGGCTTGTCCATGCTTCTTGCATCGGGTTTTCTCCAAGGCTGTGCAGCCAAGCATGAAAGTGGTCGTTGAGGTTTACATCAATGACTTCTTTCTTGCGGTGGAGTATGCAAACAAAATGGTACGGCAAATCAAGGAATGGTGTTTCTTTTGATCGGTTAGCCTGCAACCGACAAAAAGAAGCACTTTTCCTCATGCCGTACTACTGAGACATGAAAGGGTGGCGTGCCACTGTTTCATGTCGTTTGGATTGTGCGATAAAAATGGAACTGCGAGTTGTGGCTATAAAAGTCAGCCGTTGTCAGCACGGCAAACAAAGAAAAGTCCTTGGCAGTATAGTCTTGAAGTATTTCAAGGCATACCGCCAAGGATTTTTCTTGCCGTGCCATAGTCGGAGGAAGTTAGTCTGAGGTACGATGACTGTCTTTCTGCGACGACGGCTGACTTTTATACAAAACACACGAAAGAATGAGAATATGCAAACGAAATAGACCATTCAAAACAGGAACCCTTACCACATATGTTTGAATGGATTGAAATGGAAATAGCAAAGAATAGAGAAGAATAAGGTTTAATAAAAACAGATTTACCCAAGCAAAAAATCGAGGATAAAAAATCTTAAAACATTCTTTATCCCCGATTAAATATCGTACCTTTGCAACCGAAAGAGTTCTTTGGATGGTTATGTAAATCACAGCAGGATGCTACATTCTGTTTATTTCTAATTCGTAACCTCTTCTTTTTATGAGATAAAAACTTATCTCATTCTCAATCACTTATAAAAAACTTGTAGTTTCCACCTATGAAAAAGTATGAGTTGTGGGGCGCAAAACTATGACTTAGTTTTTTTAACATAAAGCTCTAAAGCAACCGAAAACTTCCTTCCTGCTAGGGCGCCCTAGCAGGAAAGAAGACAGAAAGTGAAGAACAAACCTTGACACAGTTTAAATAATACACCCATTTTAGATAGAGTTTGTCACTTGTCTATCAAAATTAACAGAATATAAACCTATACAAAAAGGTACAAAGCCTCCATATGGAGGTCTTTTTTCTGAATGGACTCCGT
The DNA here is from genome assembly GCF_009494835.1 of Segatella copri. GTDB lineage: Bacteria > Bacteroidota > Bacteroidia > Bacteroidales > Bacteroidaceae > Prevotella > Prevotella copri_F. Next base: position 77,090 of record NZ_VZBE01000008.1, on the reverse strand, counting down.
CAAAAATTAAAGTAATATTGAAATCTTGCGGAAACGTTCTTGAAGTTCCGCCATTCTTTTCATGAGGGCAGGAAAGTCCAAGGAATCGCCATAGATAAAACTGCCTCTCATCTCATTGTAGTCTGCCTCATAATTTGACAATAATGCGTCGCTTGGAACAATCTGGATGTTTTGTGGCAATTCTTTGTCATAATCCACATACCCTACATGATAGAATTTGCGTCTGTGGTTGACAATGTCCTCGTATAATGCCACATCGTTAAAAGCCATTTCTGCGTATGGAGTTTGCATCAGCTTTTCCAAATCGTAGAAATGACGTGTCATCCTAAGAGTTCGTGGCTCGTCTTTCTGATATTCCTCGCAGAGAAGAAATGCCTTTTCGAGGAAAGTACGTGCAGGCGTAACCGTGCGGATGGTTTGGACTAAATCAGAGTCCACATCCTCGCCATCAAATGCTTGTTCTACCAATGACGATATGCGTCTCATTTCAAAAGGCTCTGCCATAGACAAGACACTAATCTCAATTTTTACCGTTGGGGTGGCGTATGCAGCATTGCTTTGGTAGAGCGAAGGATATTTGACGAAAATCACAGATGGGTCTTTGTCGTGAGGCACTTTGAGTGGCTCTCCATTCTCATCCAATACGTCATTGTCGCCAATAACCGTTACGGGAAGTCCCATTCTTTTTAACTTCTCATTCAACTCAGACTTGAAGTCGCCAAGAATATAGTCCTGTGCCTTTTCTCGCAAATGGTGGATTTGTGTATTCGAAGTACAGTTAGCACAGGCAAGGTTCTTGACATTCAAGAAGAAGTCTCTTGAAAGTGCAAGGTCAATGTCCTCACTAAAACGATTGATTATATTCCATCCCTTGCTAAGACTTGTACCACCTTTGAATAAGAGATACTCGCCAATACTGGTATGGAATATGGCATAGAGCACAGCCGTTACCCACCAGTCTTTTTCGGCAGATGCCTCGTCTATCTGCTTTTCCTCGCTGACAGCCTGTATCATCGCCTTACGTTCATCTATCGTAAAATCTATCCATTTGCTCATAATGCCTTGTCTTTTATGTTTCGTCTGATAATATTTCTCATCCATACAGGAGCTAACAGTAGGTCGTGATCTATTGTCTCCGTTTCAGGATTTTCTGCCAACAGTTTAGATATTTGCTTCTCATCCTCAGCTGTTATGTTGTTTTCGCCAATACTGCGAAGTGCCTGCACAAGATCACGCATTAAGATACCCTTGAAAGCAAAATTTCTCGGAGCGCCATGCTTCAATATGACCATGCGTTTTCCCATGGAGAGTTTTCTGCTGGAGCCTGTCGTGAGGAAACTCGTTGTCATAGGCACTTGCGTAGAGAAGCCCAACAGGTTGGCTGCTGTCTCTCCAGTAGGAATAATCACCGCCTTGTCTCTCTTGGCAATTTCCGCTGCTAATTCAGAGGCAGAAGGATACAGTATGCCAAAGCGAGTCTTGCGTGCCTTGACATACACACCTTTTGATATTCGGGAGATAATCCCTTCCTTCTCGAATATCGCCAGTAGCTTGGTGACGTATTCCACATCATACTGAGGAAAGGATGACACGAAGAACACCTCCCCGAACTTACAATGTGCTATTTTGCTCTTAATCTTATTTACTACAGCTTCTTGCATAGCTTTCTATCTTTACTTTTGGTCGGAATCATTGCAAATATTTCCGACTGCAAAGGTAAGGCTTTTATCTCATAAAGCCATGCCCGTACACTATATTTTATAAATTATTATACAAATATCATCTCGGAATTTGTATGTCAAGTATGAATATTAACGTAAAAAGTTCTAATTTCCATGATTTTCACCGTGGCTCTTTTCCATATCGTTACCTATATTCAATAGGTAAATTTGCAACTTCTTGATATTCAATAGAAGTCCTTTTTAGAGCGAGTTAGATTGTTTAACTGGTTTCAGATTGAAAGCGTGCTGAAAATCGCGCCTTATCACACGCTGAAATTTGGTGGTATCGGGGAATTGGCGTATCTTTGCATCGTCGTTCGAAGAAAGGCTGCACTCGACAAAGCGAGCCCAACCAAGTTAACATTTAACATTTAACATTTAACATTTAAAAATATGAAAGTAAATACCTGGAAAACGATTTTGCAGATTGCAATCTCCTTCCTCACAGCCATCGCTACTACGCTCGGAGTTACCAGCTGTAGCCTTTAAAAGTAAAAAGGTAAAAAAGTAGAAAGGTAAAAAAAGCCTTAACCCCTTCGCGCCCCCGTCCCCAGCGATTCCATCGCTGGTCCCCTCAAGTCTTGAAAAATAGCCCCCGGTGCATCACGCATCGGGGGCTTTTTTTACCCTTTTTCTTTTTTACCTTTAATAGAGATAAAACCGCAAAACGCGGTAGCAAGGTGGATTAACTCATTGATTATCAATCAAATATTTATTTTACTACAGCCATAATAACTAAACATTTTTTAAAACATCATCCCAAAATCTTACTTAACGGTAAAAACAGGCAATCTGACGGCAAAAAATCACAAAACAGACACATATAGAAAGATAGAAACTCTAAAATACTACACCTTTCTACTAAGAACTAGGTATTTTACACTATTTTCGACAAAAAGGTACAAAAAAAAATGTTTAATTTTAAAAAAATATTGTATCTTTGCCGCAGAAAGAAACATTCCGCATTATTACTAAATTGAGTTTCATGGAAAGACAGAGAGAGAATTTTCTTATGACGAGAAAAGTAAATCATAGCGTTACTGTCGGATTGGCTGCCCTTGCTTTATGCTCGGTGTCGGCTAATCTCATGGCTGCTGTGAACAACCCTAAGATAGCACGAGAGGTTATCTTACCACAAAACGAAAGCTTGATAGGATACGTTTACGACCAAGATAAGAATCCGCTGCCGGGAGTTACCGTAAAAGTGGAGGGAACACAAATCGTAACCGTTACGGATGATGAAGGCCGTTATTCCTTCAGCCAGCCTATCAAGCGAGGTGCTAACGTAAAATTTTCGATGCTCGGCTTTAAAACCAAACGAGTTGTTTATAAAGGTCAGTCGGCTATCAGTCCGATGCTTGAACCTTCTGCTACCTCGGTTGGCGAGGTGGTGGTAGTGGCGCGCAGCAACATCAACGCTATCGACCTGCGTGCCAAATCGGGTGTGGTAGAGAATGTGGATATGAAGCGCGTAGAAGCTAAGCCGATGATTGACATGGCACTGGCACTGCAGGGTGCCGTGCCGGGCCTTGTCGTTACCAATACGGGCGATTTGGGTTCTGCTCCGAAGATCCGTCTGCGCGGAAACTCTTCGCTCCGACAGGGCAATGCAACCAACGAGCCGCTGTATGTGATGGATGGTCAGATTATCTCTGCTGAGACATTCTATAACCTGAACCCATCTGACATCAAGGGCATGAAGGTGCTCAAGGATGCTACAGCCTGTGCACTGTACGGTGTGAAGGCGGCTAACGGTGTGATAGAAATCACATCACAGCGAGGGCATTCGGGTGCTCCACTCATCAACTACAGCACCAATATGGGTGTCACCACACGAGGCCGAAGAGGCCTCAAGATGATGAGCTCTGCCGAGAAGCTGGAACTGGAGAGACTCATCGGTAACGTAGAGACTCCGGGCTACAGATACAGCGAGGATTACTACCGCAAGTACTTTGCCAACAATCCGAATCTGGCAAGCATGATTGCCGATGGCCAGAACAAGCTCGATTCCCTGAGAAATATCAACACCGACTGGTTCAACGAACTTCTGCGCAACAGCTTCTACCAGCGCCATAACCTGAGTCTGCGAGGCGGCAATGAGCGAACCACCTATTTTCTCTCAGCCAACTATTCCTATCAGGGCGGCCGTATCGAGGGAAATGACAAGCAGCGCATGGGCATCCGCCTGAATGTGGACCAGAAACTGGGAAAGATTGGTTATGCCATGCTGGGCGTTACGGGCTCTTATTCGAAGACCAATACGCCTAACGGAACCTCAAGCGACCCTTCTTCGCTGATTTACGAACTGAACCCATACGAGCAGAAGACAGGCAAACTCTGGTCGTATCCGGGACAGACCTATAAGGACCTGATGAACCAGTACAGCGCCGAATCTACCGACAAGGAGTTTGGCGTGAACGGTAACATCACCCTGAACCTGCTTCCAGGACTGGATGTTGCAGCTGTAGCCGGTATCGACTTCGTACTGGATGAGTCACACCAGTTTACACCTTCTACAGCCTACTCTGAGACCCATAGCGGTGTGCCAGAAGTGGCACGCGGTATCTATTCGAAATCCAAGAATACCACCACCAATATCTCTGCCAACGTGCGTGCTACCTATACCCGTACGTTCAATGAGATTCACGACCTCACCTTCAGTGCCAACATGGACTATTATGATACCAACATCGATAATCTCAGCACTACCGGTTATGGTGTAGGAACCCTGAACTCGGCAGCAGCCATCAACCAGTCGCTCACCGGCTCACGCCGAGTGAAGATGAGCGCTCCTAGAGACAAGAACCGCCAGCTGGGTATCGGTGGCGTACTGGGCTACAGTCTGCTGAGCACCTACGACCTCTATGCTACCTACAAGGCAGATGCCTCTTCGGTACTGCCGTCAGACAAGCGATGGAACAAGGCATGGGCGGTAGGTCTGGGATGGACACCATCCAACTATGCCTTCCTGAAGGACAACAAGGTGATTTCACGCCTCAACTTCAAGGGCTCGTATGGTATCACAGCCAATCTGAACGGAGTTTCGGCTTCTACCACAACAGGAACCTTCTCCTACTCCACCAACACCTACGAAGACCAGCGCGTACTGGAACTTATCTCCTTATATAATAAGGACCTGAAACCAGAGCAGAACAAGTCGGTAGACCTGGGTATGAGCATGGACCTTTTCAACCGCATTACGCTGGATGTAAACTATTACAACCGCCGTACCGAACAGGCTTTGCTCGATGTGCCAATCCCTACATCTGTAGGCTATTCTACCCTGAAGCGCAACATCGGTGTGCTGGAGAACAGAGGTATAGAGCTGGGACTGAGTGCCAAGATCATCGATACCTACGATTGCCGACTCAGCATCGGAGCCAACCTTGCTTACAACGACAACAAGGTGCTCGACCTGTATTATGCCGACAAGATTTACACCACCGAAGATGCACTGGTTCCAGACTATGAGGTAGGCAAATCATACGATATGCTCTACGGACCTACGTCGCTGGGCATCAATCCGCTCACCGGTTATCCGGTATTCCTGCTGCCAGACGGCACAGAGAAACAGGCTACCGAGGCACTTACCAAGGACGATGTAGTGGCATTAGGCCATCTCACACCACCTTATTCAGGTACCTTCAACCTGAGTTTCTCATACAAGTCGTTCGACTTCGATATGGACTTCTACTACGTTCATGGCGGAATCCAGCGTTTCAACTACTCGTATGTGAGAGACAAGGACAATGTGAACAAGAATGCCGTAGCCGGACAGACCGATAAGATGTGGTTCAAGCAAGGCGATGAGAACAAGACCTACTGGACACCGTTCTACACCTCATCCACCGCAGAAGACAACATAGCACTCTATCCAAACTCACGCACCGTGGGCAAGAGCGACTACCTGCGCCTCTCTATGGTGAGCATGCGCTACCGTCTGCCAGCCGCTACCCTACACAAGATACTGCCATTCATGCAGTATGCCACCGTAGGTTTCCAGGCATCCAACCTCTTTACGTGGACCTCGTATAAAGAGAGCGACCCGGAAAGCGGAACCCTTGCCGGCACCACACAGCCAATTTATACATTCAATTTGAATCTTACATTCTAGGAGACAGAAAAGATGAAGAATATCAAGAATATCATCAAGAAGGCACTACTCTTCACGGGCAGCACCCTGCTTCTGGCAGCCTGCTCGCTCAATGTGCCACCACCAGACCAGTTTTCAGACCCCGATGCCATCACCGATGTCAACACGGGGCGCTCTCTGCTCACCTCCTGCTATCTGAGCTATCCGCATCAGGAGTATGAGTTTTCGCTCCTGGGCAACGACTTCTGCCCTACCAACCTCTCGGGAAAGGATGTCGAAACCCAGAACCTCTACAACTGGCAGGACAAGAACATCAGCAACCTCTCGTCAACCGTATGGCCGGCGTATTACACCTGTATCTCCAACTGCGATGTACTCCTGGAGCGTATCGACAAGATTACGACCGAGACCGCAGCCGATTTGCAGGAGAAGCAGGCTATCAAGGCAGAGGCGCAGCTGCTGAAGGCAATGTGCTATTTCGACCTGCTGCGCATCTATGCCACTCCATATGATGAGAATCCGGATGCCGACGGCATCATCATCAAGAATATGTTCGGATTCGAAACCAATGGCCGCAGTAGCAAGAAAGTCTGCATCGGCATGATAAACAGTCTGATAACAGAGGCATCAGAAGTGAGAAACCAGCCCTCAAAGAACGGATGGTTATCGCAGACCGCAGCCGATTATCTGCTTGCCGAAACCGCACTCTATATGGGCGATTACAAGAAAGCAGTCGAATATGCCGACGATGTGATAGAACAGGGCGACGACAGCAAGATAGGCGGCGAAAGCTACTCCCGACTCTGGCGTACCGAGAGCTATGGCGGCAGAATCTTTGCCTTCAATACCCAGAGCAGCTATTATGTCGCCATCGAATACGACAATTCTGAAGGCGACTATTACGCCGTCAATCCGGCATTCACCTACGCCGGAGATGACGTACGCGCGAAATATACGCTCTATCCGAAAGACCAGAACGGTAAGACCCGCAACCTGATGGGCAAGTACAACATGATGAACAAGCAGGGCACCCAGCCTAACTACATCAACCGCATGCGTTACGCCGGTGCCTACTTCATCGCTGCCGAAGCCTATGCACGCGATAACAACGAACAGATGGCACGCGAGCGCATCAACCATTACCTGCAGCTGGTTTCAGCCGATCCTATCGCAGATAACACAACGGGCGACGCGCTGGTTCAGGCTATCCTGGCAGAGAAGTACAAGGAATTCGTTGGCGAAGGCAGCAATTACTTCGACCTGAAGCGAACCCACGCAGACTTGAACCGTCTGTCGGCATGGGGCGGAGCAGCCACAGCAAAAATCAGCAAGGACGATTACCGCTGGAACTTCCCTATCCCTGCTTCGGAATATAAATATAACAACAATGTGACCCAAAACGACAAGTGGCCAATTAACAGATAATATTAACATTTAAAATAAAGAGAACAATGAAGAAATTTAAATTCATACTTATGTGTATGCTTGCGATGCTGACAGGTTTCAGCGCATGCAGCAGCAGTGATGACAATGATGGCAAGCAGATGACCAACTATGTATCGATTTCTGCAGCCGGAAACACAATAATCAACGAGGATGATGATGAAGAAGTAAAATTCAACATCCTCATCGGTAATACCCTGACAGCAGACGCTACCATCAATCTTTCGCTCGAAGGAAATGATGACAATGTGGCTACACTCACTCCTTCTACCATCGCGCTGAAGGCTGGTGCCAAGACAGCATCCTTCACCGTAAAGTCGAACAAGAAGAGTCTGCTCAAATCAGATCGCGTACTGACCGTAAAGGCAACTTTCTCTGATGCCAACATGAAGACAGACGGAAAAGCAGTAACCCTGACCATCAAGCCAGACTCCGACATTCCTGTCCTTACGGCAGAACAGCAGAAACTCATTGAGGGCTACAAGCAGAACCTCAACATCGACCTGACCAAGATTCTCGGTAAGGTAAAGGTAGAGACCAAGGTTACCTTCAATGACGATGACAAGATTGATATCAACGACAACAAAGATACCCGTTCTTTCAGCGGCGTTACCATCATCACGCTGAGCGAGAAGGCTACAGCCGATAAGCCTGTCTTGAAGATGGTTTCAAATGCAATGGGTATGGCTGCGTTCAACTATGAAATGCTGAGAAAGAGAACCGTAGAAGATGCAGAAAACTGGACACAGATGCCATACGGTATGGCTGTTATGGAGAACATCAACTACGATTACAATAAGGAAACCTTCACCATGACACTGGATGGCATCGAGGTAAACCCGGCAGATATGACCCTCAAGTTTACAGGCAGCAAGGTAAATGTATACGATGTAGAGATTACAACCGTTCCATTCGACTATACCTTCTCTGCATGGAACCGCCTCAAGGCTATAGCTGATGCAAACCAGTCGTTTGTTGTAGACGATGGAGATACCAGGACAGAAGTTTTCGTAAAGGACATCATTGATGGTGGCGGTTCGCTGAATCCTTATTCCTTCTTCGACAATACCGATGTCGTAGCAGACGGAGAAGAGACAGATTATAAAAACATCTACGTTGCTCCAACAGGCAAAATCGACTTCGCCAGCGGCAAGATGACCTTCGCCTTCCCTTGGTATCTTGAGAATACATACGGATGCCAGCGAGTTGAAGCAACCTATACATTTGGTAATTAACAAGCATTTTACCATCTAATGCCGACATTATGTATAAAATAACGAAACAATTATTTCTTTTTGCCCTGCTTGCAGCTTTCTGTCTGCCGGCAGGAGCGAACAAAGATTCTAAAATAAACCTTCCACGGGGAACCGTGGAAGGCTACCTTGATAACGGACTCCACTATATCATTATGCCTAATGCACTGCCTCGTCATGGCATAGAGATGCGACTGGTGATGAAGGTAGGTTCTCTGCAGGAGAACGACCAGCAGAAAGGTGGTGCCCACTTTCTGGAGCACATGTCTTTCTCGGGTACCAAGCACTTTCCACAGGATGCATGGGTAGATTATTTCGAACGGCTCGGTATGAAATACGGACGCGACATCAATGCCTTCACCGGCTTCGACCGTACAATCTACTGGCTCTCACTGCCGGTTGCCGACTTCGGAACACAGGTAATGGACAGCACCCTTCTTGCCGTACGCGACATTCTCGACGGGGTTTCTTTCGAACCTCAACTCGTAGAGCAGGAACGTGGCGTCATCAAGGAAGAACTGCGCGGCTACAGCACGGACGATGATTTCTACAACCTGAAAATTGGCGACGGAAGATACATCCTGCGCATGCCGCTAGGCACAGAGCAGGATATCGAAACCATTTCGCGCAACCAGTTGCTCAACTATTATCACCAGTGGTATCTGCCTCAGAATGCCTGTCTCGTGGTGGTAGGAAATGTAGACGCCCAGGATATGCAGAAGCGCATCCAGGCTACCTTCAGTTCTATAGCCAAGGGCCAGCCTACTCCGCTGGGCAAATATCCGCTTACCTATAAGAAAGGTATCACCCTGCACGAGGTGAAAGATACCATAGGCACAAGTTCCAAACTGGAGTTCATCATCCCTCACGAGGGTGTGGTAGGCAACACCATCGCTTCTACCGCCCTGAAAGAGCAGTACCGACTACTTATCTCGGCTATCAGCAAGCGACTGGCAGCACGGGGTATCAGATGCGACATCAGCGATGCCTGGTATCTCGCTACCCAGAACCACTTCTCTTTCTCTGTAGAAGGCAAGGGTAAGCAGGAACTCAAGGAGAAGATGACCCAGGTGCTCGGTGCCTTCGCTGATATCACGAAAAAAGGATTCGGAAAAGAGGAACTCGCTGACTATGTAACCGAAAAGGTGAACAGGATGAAGGCGGATACCATTGGATTCCAGTCGGGTAAATGGTGTGATGACTTCGTAGATTACATCATCTCAGGCGACCGCTATGTGGCATGGGACGAGGATATGGAAAAGGTAAAACTCCTGGTAAGCAACACCAGCAGCAGCCAGCTCCAGAAACTCTTCAAGACCATTCTGAACGAAGGTAAGCAATCGCTCCTCGTAGCCTACCAGAACAACGCCGGGAAGACTGAATCCTTCACCGAAAGCGAGTTGCAGCAACTCTGGCAGCAGGGACTGAAGACCCGCATGCCGGCTTATACCTACCAGCGCAAGGAAGTAGAGGAAAAGCAGCACGTTGACATGCCAGCCTGTCTGTCTGCCACCCACCCGGATGCCAGCGCATCTATAGTAAGCAAGCGCAAATACGAGGATATCGGAGTATCGGAATATCAGCTCGCCAACGGACTGAGACTGGTGATGCGACCTACAACCGACAAGGACAGCACCATCTACATCGCCATGCACGGACGTGGAGGCGTGGGCGACCTCAGCAAGCAGGAATATCCGCTACTCAAAGACGCCGTAAGCTATGTAGACATGGGCGGTCTGGCACATATCAATACCGACCAGCTGACCGAAGTGATGCAGGCAGAGGGACTTTCTGTGAGCGTAGGCATCGCCGACTACTGGCATCAGGTACTCGCCTCAGCCCCAACCGACAAGGCACAGGAACTGATGAACCTGGTTTACGAGAAGATTACGGCTCCAGGCAAGTCATACGAAGATTTCAAGGAAGTACGCGATGCGGAAATCGAGAGATTCGGCAAGGAAACCCTGCTCGAACGTCTGCTCAAGCGCGACATCAACCGCAGGCTCTCCAGAAGAGTGGATTCGCTGGTGTGCAACATGCCGGCAAACAGCGGTGTCAAAATCCAGAAGGAAGACCTCAACAGGCTCAATCTGGATTCCATGACCAACTATTATACATCGCTCTTTGCTAACCCTCAGCAAACCACGCTGATTGTTACCGGCAACATCGATGAAGAGCAGGTTCTGGGCACCATCGTCAACACCTTTGCGCGCCTCAAGGCATCAGCCCACATGACCCGTTTCGAGGACAAGCCAAGCAACATGCCGAAGAGTCCTTACAAAGAGGCTTTCGAAAACGACGTGGAGACGCAGACCGTGCTGAACTACATCTATTCGGGCAACTACAAGCCAGGACTCCGCCAGTCACTCATGCTGAAACTGATGCGTGATGTCATGCAGAACCGCCTGCTGAGCATCCTGCGCGAGAAGATGAACATTGTTTATTCTCCATACGCCGACCTCTACTATGCCGGAGTGCCTCAGGCTAAATACAACTTCTGGCTGGAGATTGCGCTGAAGAACGAGAACCGCGACAAGGCTATCCAGGCACTGGACGGAATCATCAAAGAGCTGCAGACCAGCAGAATCAGCGAGGGAGAGCTCAACAAACTGAAGATGTCATTCCTCGTTACCAAGCGCAAGTCGCTCTCTGATGACGCACCGGCAGAATGGAAGAACATCCTCACCACCCTCTTGCAGAACGGCGAGAGTCTGGAAGATTTCGACAACTACAGCAACTGCCTGAAGAGCATCACTACCGAGGATATCCGCAAGGGATTCGAAGAGTATGTGCGTCCTGAGCGCGTAGCTCTGCTCTATAAGGGCAATCCATTTTAAACTTTAAACAACCCAAAGAAGAAAAGATATGAAGAAGATATTATGGATGGTCATGCTCATGATGAGCATGACTGCCTATGCACAGAAGACACCTGAGATATACCGTATTTTTGATGCAAAAGGCAAGGAAGTTACTTACGAGAATATGATCAAAACCGTAGCCGCCAGCGATGTGGTGTTCTTCGGCGAAATTCACAATTGCGTCATCAGCCACTGGATGGAGCTGAAGGTATTGGAGTCGCTGGCTGAGAACAACAATAAGCTGAAGGTAGGTATGGAGATGCTCGAAGCCGACAACCAGCTCATCATCGACGAATATACCGGCAGCGTGATTTCTTCCGACCGCTTCGAAGAAGAATGCCGTCTCTGGCCTAACTACAGTACCGACTATGAGCCATTGGTTTACTATTCTAAGCGCCATCATCTCCCGCTGATAGCAACCAACGTGCCTCGCCGCTACGCCAGTGTGGTAAAGGAGAAAGGTCTCGCCTATCTCGATTCACTCTCAGCCGAAGCCAAGCGCTATCTCCCGAAGTTGCCTATCAAATATGTGGAGAATGAGAATGCCCAATCAGGCTTTGCTCTGATGGGACTGATGGGCAAGGCTAAGGATTCAAAGCCAGAACTGATGGCACAGGCTCAGGCTATCAAGGATGCCACAATGGGCTGGTTTATCGCCCAGAACCTAAAGAAGGGCGAGCAGATGATTCACTTCAACGGCACCTATCATTCTGACGCTAACAACGGCATCATCCCTTATCTCAAGGAATATCGCCCAAAGACTACAGTCAGCACCATCAGAGCGGTGCGTCAAGAAGAGATTGACAAAATAGATGAAGATTATCTGGGACTGGCAGATTTCTATATCTGCATCACAGAAGATATGAATATGTCATATTAACCCATCAAAATACGCAACAAAAAGCCCCTGGTGTGTTCTTACATCAGGGGCTTTTAACATTACGGGGGACCAGCGATGGAATCGCTGGGGACGGGGGCGCGAAGGGGCTAAGGCTCTTTTTACTTTTTTACTTTTTTACCTTTTTACTTTTTTACCTTTAAAAGCCCCTTTTTACCTTTAAAAGCCTTTTTCCTTAAAAACTCCTTAAACTTTGCTACTCTCTGCAATATTTTTAGTAACTTTGCACCCAAAAGTTAGTATACAAGATGAAAATAGGAATTATCGTTGCGATGGACAAGGAGTTCGCGCAACTCAAAACATTATTGACCGAATCGCAGGTTGAGAGAAAAAACTATAAGGACTTCGTTATCGGAAAGATAGGCAATAACGAGGTGGTGATGCAACAATGCGGCATCGGTAAGGTGAACAGTACCATAGGTGCCGTGGAAATGATTGACAACTATCACCCTGACCTCGTCATCTCTTCAGGCGTGGCTGGAGGTGCTGATATCAACCTCAACGTGACTGAGGTGGTAGTGGCAACCAACTGCGTTTACCACGATGCCTACTGCGGCGAGGAATGCGAATTCGGCCAGATTCTGGGCATGCCTGCTTCCTTCAAAACACCTAAGGAATATGTGGAGAAGGCACTCGCCATCAACAACCTGCCGGGCAATAGGCACCCGAAGATCCACGCCGGACAGATTGTGAGCGGCGAATGGTTTGTAGACAGCAAGGAGAAGATGCGCTCTATCCTGGAACACTTCCCTCAGGCGATGGCGGTGGATATGGAGAGCTGCTCTATCGCCCAGACCTGCCACATCTACAAGACGCCTTTCATCTCCTTCCGCATCATCAGCGATGTACCGCTGAAAGATACCAAGGCACAGCAGTATTTCGACTTCTGGGCTAAGATGGCTGAAGGCTCTTTCAATGTTACCAAGGCTTTCCTCGAAAGTCTTTAGAAGTGTTGAATGTTGAGTGTTGAATGTTGAATGATTCTTCACTCAATATTTAACACTCAACATTCAACACTCAACACTCAACATTCAACACTCAACATTCAACATTATAAAAAAGATGAATAAGATTCCAAGTTTTACAATCAATCACAATAAGCTGCTCCGCGGCATCTACGTGAGCCGTAAGGACGAAGTAGGCGGAGAAGTTATCACAACATTCGATATCCGCATGAAGGTGCCTAACCAGGAGCCTTGTCTGCACAACGGTGCCATCCATACCATTGAGCATCTGGCTGCCACCTATCTGCGCAACGACGAGGAGTGGAAGGACCGCATCATCTACTGGGGACCGATGGGATGCCTCACAGGCAACTATCTCCTTATCAAGGGCGACCTGGAGAGCAAGGACATCGTAGAACTGATGAAGCGCACCTTTAAGTTTATCGCCGATTTCGAGGGCGAGATTCCGGGACAGGCGGCAAAGGACTGCGGCAACTACCTGCTCCACGACCTGCCTATGGCGAAATATGAAGCCAGGAAATATCTGGATGAGGTGCTCTGCTGCATCAGGGAAGAAAACCTCATCTACCCTACCCAGGATTAGAAACAAAAAAATATGGCAAGCTTACCACTTAAGCTTGCCATATTTTTCTTTATACCAAAGTTGCCAGCCATTGACCAGATTCTGCCATACTACATAGGCACCCGGTGCTACGGCAGCAAGAGGATTCAGGAAGGTGAGGGTGAGCCAGATGCCCACTACCGTATTCTTCTGTCCCAACGCCTGACCGGCACTGATACTCGCACCGAAATGCCTGCCTACCGCCTTGCCGATGGCAAACTGGAGGAGACATACCAGCAGCGGTACAAAGAGCAGCAGAAGCATCGTTACGCCCGATACCTCGGCATGGAGCATATTGCGAACCGTTTCGCCCATCAGTATCGTGAGGTTGAAACACCACATATAAAAGCCTAAATCCTTTACATTCTTCACCTTATCCACCCATTTTGGCAGGAACCTGCGGCTCAGCAAGGCAAGCAGCAGAGGCACCACCAGCACGGTAGTGACATTGCGGAACACCATCGCACTCATCATGAGGAACGATACGTCAGCCCCCTTCTCTACCATCGGGAAAAGACTCGGAATGATGACCATCGTAAAAATGTTGGCGATGACCGTATAAGTGGTCAGCGAACCGATACTGCCGCCCAACTTCTCCGTAACCACAGCCACGGCGGCTGCCGTAGGACAGATGAAGCAGATGAAGGCACCCTCGAGAACCAGTTTGGTGCTGTAATCTGAGCCGAACTCAAAGATGAGCACCACCATCATCAATGCCAGCGAGGTGCGGATGAGTTGGAGGATGAAATGCCACGCCTTAGGCTTCATCTCCTTGATTTCTATCTTACAGAAAGTAACATAGAGCAGGGAGAACAGCACTACCGGCATCAGACTTACCAACCTCGGACCACAATAATCGCCAATGGGCACCAGAAAGGGCACATTGGCGAATATCAGGTAGCCCAATGCTCCCATAACCAGGGAGCAGGGCAATGAAAACTTTCTAAAAAATCTCCACAAAAACATTTCTGTTTAGTCTTTGTTGCTGCGCTTGCGCTTCAGGTGATCGAGCTCGATCTTGCGCATACGCATGTTCTTTGGAGTTACCTCTACGTACTCGTCCTCACGGATATACTCCAGGCACTCCTCAAGACTCATCACGGTCTTAGGAATGACGCGGGCCTTATCGTCAGAACCGGAAGCACGCACGTTGGTAAGCTGCTTAGCCTTGGTTACGTTGACTACCAGGTCGTTATCGTGAACATGCTCACCTACAACCTCGCCGCCGTAAACCTCCTCACCCGGGTCGATGAAGAACTTACCACGATCCTGCAGCTTATCGATAGCGTAAGCAAAGGCAGTACCGGTTTCGAGCGCAATCATGCTACCGTTAGAACGGCGGCTGATTTCACCCTTGTATGGCTGATACTCCTTGAAGCGGTGAGCCATGATAGCCTCGCCCTGAGAAGCGGTAAGCACGTTGGTACGCAGACCGATAATACCACGTGAAGGGATATCAAACTCGATGTCTACACGCTCGCCCATGTTCAGCATAGAGGTCATATCACCCTTACGGCGGGTTACCATATCAATCATCTTAGAAGCAAACTCCTCTGGTACGTTGATGGTCAACTCCTCTACAGGCTCGCACTTCACACCGTCAATCTCCTTATAGATAACCTGAGGCTGACCTACCTGGAGCTCATAGCCCTCGCGGCGCATGGTCTCGATGAGTACAGAGAGATGGAGCACACCACGGCCTGATACAATCCACTTATCGGTAGAATCCTCGTAAGGCTGTACGCGGAGAGCGAGGTTCTTCTCGAGCTCCTTGTTCAAGCGCTCCTGGATGTGGCGTGATGTACAGAACTTGCCTTCCTTACCGAAGAATGGTGAATCGTTGATGGTGAAGAGCATACTCATGGTAGGCTCATCTACAGCGATTGGAGGCAGTGGCTCAGGATTCTCGAAGTCGCAGATGGTATCACCAATCTCGAACTTCTCCAAGCCGACAACGGCACAGATATCGCCTGAATCTACATGATCGGTCTTCTTATGGCCCATACCCTCGAAGGTGTGGAGTTCCTTGATCTTGGTCTTCTCCTGGGTACCGTCGCGGTGGCAGATAGTAACGTTCATGCCGTCCTTCAATGTACCGCGGTGTACACGACCTACGGCGATACGACCTGTATAAGAGCTGTAATCGAGTGATGTGATAAGGAGCTGTGGAGTACCCTCGAGCTGCTTAGGAGCAGGGATAACCTCAATAATCTTATCGAGCAGATAATCGATATTGTCTGTTGGATGATTATAGTCCTCGCCCATCCAGCCGTTCTTGGCAGAACCGTAAACTACTGGGAAGTCGAGCTGGTCTTCTGTAGCATCGAGGTCGCACATCAGGTCGAATACCATCTCGTACACCTCTTCAGGGCGACAGTTAGGCTTATCTACCTTATTAACAACGACGATAGGCTTCAGTCCGAGCTGCAATGCCTTCTGGAGCACGAAACGGGTCTGAGGCATCGGACCCTCGAAAGCATCGACGAGGAGGAGGCATCCATCTGCCATGTTGAGCACGCGCTCAACCTCACCACCGAAGTCAGAGTGTCCAGGAGTATCGAGGATATTAATCTTAGTACCTTTCCAGTTGATAGATACATTCTTTGAGAGAATGGTTATACCACGCTCGCGCTCCAAGTCGTTGGAATCGAGCACTTCGCCGCTGTTATCCTGGCCGTCGCGGAACAGCTTACCGGCGAGCATCATCTTGTCGACCAATGTAGTCTTACCATGGTCAACGTGTGCAATAACTGCAATGTTTCTAATGTCTTGCATTTTAATTTTTACCTTAAATACTTAAATTTGGGTGCAAAATTACAAAAAAATCCCGAAATGTTTGCATAATTCGGCAAAAAGTTGTATCTTTGCACCGCATTTTTAATTAAACCGCCGTGAGGAAGGTCATCAGATGCACAAAATTAAACATATTCATATTTTATTAAATTAAGTTTTTACAGCTATGTATTTAGACAAAGCAAAAAAAGAAGAGATCTTTAGCAAGTACGGAAAGTCTAACTCTGATACTGGTTCAGCTGAGAGCCAGATAGCATTGTTCTCATACCGTATTGCTCATTTGACGGAACATGTTAAGAAGAACCGTAAAGATTATACTACAACACGTGCGTTGACACAGCTTGTAGGAAAGCGTCGTGCATTGCTCGATTACTTGTATGATCGCGACATCAATCGCTATCGTGCTATCATCAAGGCCCTCGGTCTTCGTAAGTAATCAGCTTAGGCAGACACATTGCTTAACAGAACAGAATCCCATCGTTCGCAAGAGCGGTGGGATTTTTCTTTGTGTTTTTTATTTTCTATCGGAAAGGGAAATTCACATCTTTATAATATATTTAAAACTATTTTCCTTCCTATTAGAAACTTTATTCGTACCTTTGCAAGCAAAATAGACAAAAGGACTATACATATAACGAAAAAGAATATGATTCATTTCTTAGAACAGCACTTTGTAGAACTTGTAACCATAACCAGCATCATCTATCTGACGCTGGCAACCATCCTGTTGCTCTACCAGACACCTGATACGGCCGTTTATAAAACTTTCCGCAGATCTAAAAGACTGATGGCAGGCGGAATGATGCTCATCAGCCTGAATATATGGATCTGGATAGCTTCATTTACCGGAAGCTGGACGGAATACAACAACTGGGTTCCCTGTTTCGACATCATCCTCTTCTATCTGATGGGCATCTGCTTCAGCTTCTCGCTCAGCAGTCTGCTCGGCCCTCATTATATCTCCCGGAAGCGCTGCAGGACGATAGCCGTAAAGTTCACAATGACGGCTTTCTTCGCCCTTATCGCCATGACAGATGCGCTGAAGGCATACCAGATACCCCTGCTGCTTATCGCCCTGATAGGACTGCTGGAGATGCTCATAGGGCATATCTACTACTTCAACAAGTGCTATCTGAGAAGCAACGCCCTCTTCGAAAACTACTTCTCGAACGAGAAGAGCCATTTCATCAGATGGCTCAAGGTGAGCCACTGGCTCTTCTACGGCATGCTGATACTGGGCGTGATATCCATCCGTACGGGTGCCCTGTTCAACTGGCTGGTGCAATTCTATGTGGTAGGCATGAACCTCTATATTCTGGTAAACATCATCAACTATACCTCAGAATACGAGACGCTGATGAAGGCAGACTGCGATAAGACGGAAGAAGAAAAGAGCGGAGAAGCCAGTCCGAAGAAAGCCTACATCGAAACGCTGCGCCCTAGAGTAACGGAATGGATTCAGGAGAAATCCTATCTGAAGGACCAGTTCACGATAGATGATCTTGCCACCAGGCTGTATACCAACAAGACCTACCTCTCCTCCTTCATCAAGGAAGAATTCGGCATGAGCTTCAGCAGCTGGATAGCGAGTCTGCGCTTGGAAGAAGCCAAGAAAATGATGAGCGAGCATCCTGATGCCAAGCTGAAGGATATCGCCTACAACGTAGGTTTCTCCTCGCTGCCCTACTTTTCGAGCGTCTTTGCCAAATCAGAAGGCGTCACGCCATCTGCCTGGATGAAAGAACGCAGCAGGAATAAAGAAAGATAAGAAACAGAAAACGGGCTGGGAGCAAAAAAGCTCCTAGCCCGTTTTTTGTATACTTACTAAAATTACCTGAGTATCTCCTTCAGCGGTTTCATCACGAATTCACGCTCCTCCATCAATGGATGAGGAACCTTGAAATCGGGCTCATCTATCACCAAGTCATCTATCATCAGGATATCAATATCGATGATGCGGTCCTGGTATTCGCCATCCACCGACTTCATAGTGCGCCCCATTTCGCGCTCTATGCGCTGCGTAGCCTCCAGCACCTGGCGCGGAGCCATCGTGGTGAGAACCAGCACACAGGCATTGATATAGTCGTTGGGCGATGAATAACCCCAAGGCTTGGTTTCGTAAAGAGCAGACTGGCGCTCTACCACACCAATCTGCTCTCCTATCTTTTCTATTACCTCGCGAATGTTGCGCTTTCGGTTGCCCAAATTCGTACCGAGACTTAAATATACCTGATACATACTTATTCACACTTTTATAAAATTGTGGATAACTAAGCTAAAACCCAGAATATCAACAACTTCTATGTGTATAAAAACTATTTATACCGATGTTTAATCTGGAAGCATCAATAAAGAATCACCATAGCAGCCAAACATATAACCGTTCTTCACAGCCATCTTGTATGCCTCGTAAACCAGGTCGTAACCGCCAAAGGCTGCAGTACTCATCATCAGGGTTGACTCCGGATGATAGAAATTGGCTACGGCACAGTCAGCAAGACCGAAATCGTATGGAGGGAAGATGAACTTGTTGGTCCATCCGTCGAATGCCTTCATCATACCGTCGGTTCCGACAGCCGTTTCAGTTGCCTTCATCACACTGGTACCGATAGCGCAGACGCGATGGCCGGCAAGCTTGGTCTTGTTAACCAGATCGCATGCCTCCTGGCTGATCATCATCTGCTCAGAATCCATCTTGTGCTTGGTAAGGTCCTCTACCTCAATATCGTGGAAGTTGCCCAGACCGCAGTGCAGGGTGATATAAGCCTCGTTGATACCGTTGATTTCCATACGCTTCATCAGCTCACGTGAGAAGTGAAGACCGGTAGCAGGAGCAGTAACAGCACCCTCTACCTCAGCGAAAACACACTGGAAATCGTCCATATCATCCTCTGTAGCGTGATGATCCTCACGTGCATCGATAACGTAGCGAGGAAGCGGAGCCTCGCCCAGAGCGAAGAGCGAACGCTTGAAGACATCATGATTGCCATCCTCATCATAGAGGAAACGGAGGGTACGGCCACGGCTGGTGGTATTGTCGATAACCTCGGCAACCATCTCGTTGACATCATCGAAGAAAAGCTTGTTGCCGATACGGATCTTGCGGGCAGGCTCTACCAATACGTCCCAAAGGCGCATCTCAGGATTGAGCTCACGGAGCAGGAACACCTCTATCTTGGCATCGGTCTTCTCCTTGGTACCATAAAGACGGGCTGGGAAAACCTTGGTATTGTTGAAGATGAAGGTATCGCCCTCTTCGAAGAAATTCACGATATCCTTGAACTGCAGGAATACTGGATTGCCATCGGCATCAACCATATCCTTACCGTTTTCATCTTTCTTGTACATCTCGATGGTTTCTGACTTCTTGTGGAGAACCATGAGTCGGGACTCATCGCGGCGAGTAATCTCGAATGTACGTTCACCACTAGCCGTTTTTACCACGTGCTTTGCCTTATGTGGATAAAGTGCCACCTGATCTTTTGGCAACTTAAAGTTAAATTGTGATAGCTTCATGTTATATTTTTTATTACTTGGATGGCTGAAGGCTGTCTTCGAGAGGCTGCTCATCAAGCCATTCCTGGAAATGATCAAAATCGATGCAGTTTTCTACTGCGAAACTTCCTGCCTTGGTACGGCGGAGGGCGGTAAGGAAGGCGCCACTATCGAGAGCCCTGCCGATATCTCGGGCGAGGGAACGGATGTAAGTACCTTTGCCGCAAACCACGCGGATGCTGGCGGTCTTCTCCTCATCGTTATAATCGGTAAGTTCTATCTCGTCTACACGCACGGTCTTCGGCTTGAGCTGAACCTCTTCGCCTGCTCGGCGCAAGGCATAAGAGCGGTCGCCATTCACCTTTACAGCGCTGTAGGTAGGCGGAACCTGCTGAATCTCGCCCACAAACTGTTTGAGCGTTTCCTCCACTAGCTGGCGGGTGATATGCTCCGTAGGATAGGTGTGATTCACGCTGTGTTCCTTATCGTAGCTGGCGGTAGTAGCACCGAGCTGCAGGGTAGCTGTATACTCCTTAGTATGGGTCTGCAGCTGTTCTATCTGCTTGGTACATTTACCGGTGCAGAGCACCAGCACGCCAGTGGCAAGGGGATCGAGCGTACCGGCATGTCCTATCTTCACCTTAAAACCGAGCTTCTTGCTGAGCAGATAGCGAACATGTGCCAGGGCTCCGAAACTCGACATGCGATAAGGCTTGTCGATGGCAATAATTTCTCCTTTTCTGAAATCCATAGTTTATGTTTAGTCAACCATCTGCATATCTACACCGCAAAGGCCGCAGATGATAATGATAAGTCCTACTACGATACGGTACCAGCCGAAAGCTGCAAAACCGTACTTGGTGACATAATTGATGAAAAACTTGATGGCGAGAATGGCAACGATGAATGCTACCACTGAGCCTAATATCAATGTGAACAGGTTGTTGCCCTGGGTGAGCAATGAGCCGCCGCCATGGCTGATGAGCTTATAAACCTCGAGACAGGTGGCGCCAAACATGGTTGGCACTGCCAGGAAGAATGAGAACTCGGCTGCTGCCTTGCGGGTAAGACGCTGGGACATACCACCCACGATGGTTGACATGGAGCGCGATACACCAGGAATCATCGCTATACACTGGATGAAACCGATAATCAGGGCACGCTTGTAAGTAAGCTTGGTCTGTTCGCTGCCTTTATTGAATATCTTATCGCAGAAGAGCATGAAAATACCGCCGATGACAAGCATCCAGCCCACCAGCTGTACATTGCCAAGATTTGACTCGATGAAATCATTGAAGGCAAGACCCAACACCACGGCAGGCACGGTACCTACAACCAAACGGGCATAGAAATCGAACATCGCCTTCAAATAGGTCTTCTCACCGGTCTTCACAGCCTCTGGATAGAAGAATCTCTTCCAATACAGACAGATGACAGAAAGGATGGCGCCAAACTGGATGATGACAGTAAAGGCGTTGACAAACTTATCCTGGATATCTACACCCAGCAAATTTTCTGCTATAATCATGTGGCCCGTACTGGATACAGGCAAGAACTCGGTCAGTCCCTCTACGATAGAGATAATGATAGTCTGAATAAAATCCATCTAATAATAATATGTATATTAATTATAAATTATTCATTGTCTTTCGGTTTATGTATCACCGCATAGATGATTGAAAGGAAACCTATCAATGTTACGGTTGGTGCTACAACGATGCGACGGGTACTGAAAATATCAGTATCGAAGGTATGCTCGTTAGAACCGGCGCCACTCATCAGCAGAAAACCGATGATGATAATCGCCATTCCGATGCCTAACAAGATAAAGTTCATCTTGTCGAATGCTAAATTCTTCTTATCCATTTTATTTAATGTTGAATGTTGAGTGTTGAATGTTGATAGCAAGATTGCTATAAACTATTAACTTTTAACTATTAACTAAATCTTATAAAGGTCTCCCGCCTTCATCTTCAGGAACTTATTGACTGAGATGCAGGCGCAGAAGGCGGTGATGATGATACCGAAGAGGAAGACGGAGCCGCCGGTGATGGCAAGTTCCTGCCAGCCCAAAACATTCATCAGTTCCGGTTCGTGGAGCGACCATGCATAGAGACAACCGCCCAGGAAACCATCTGCCAGCAGGGCTGAAACAACGCCCACAAGCATTGCCTTGCGAAGGAACGGACGGCGGATAAAGCCCCAGGATGCACCTACCAGCTTCATCGTATGGATGGAGAAGCGGCGGGCATAGATGCCCAGACGAACCGTATTATTGATCAGCGAGAACGAGATAAAGGTAAGCAAGGCGGCAACAATCAGCAATCCGATACTGATCTTTGCCAACGAATTGTTCACCTGCTCTATCAGGTCGTGCTGATAAGTAACCTCAGTAACACGTGGGTATGCCTTCAGTTCCTTGGCAATCCACTTCAGAGAATCATTATTCGCGTAATCAGCCTTCGTCGTAATCTCTATGGAAGGCTGGAAAGGGTTGACACCGGCAAACTCGCTCGGGTTGGTGCCCAAATCACGGGTAGCCTCTTTCAGTGCCTCTTCCTTGGTGATATAAGTCAGCGTATTGACGTAAGGTCTTGCATTCAGACGCTTGCACATCTGCAATCCCTCCGGATTAGTCATATCCTGTTCGAGCATCACCTGCACCACGAGATTCTCCTTCACATAGGAAGAGAGATTGCGTCCCATGAGGACAGAGAAGATAACCAATCCCAACAAAATGAGCACCATAGCGGTACTGATACACAAAGTAATGACCTGCAATCCACGATGATTGCTAGGCTTATATTGTTTCTTTCTCATTTTAAAAACCTTTACTAACTTAAATCTAAAAGGGCACAATGACCCAAATTGTCTGCAAAGATACGCATAAACGAAGAGATTACAAAATAAAATTGCATTTATTTACATTTATTCAATTAATTAATGGGAGAAAGCAAATGAAAGAACAAGAGAAAGAATCTGATAAACCCGAGATAAAAACTATGAAAACCTAAATGTATTTGTTGATTGAACTAGCAGAAATCTTCGTTCATAGACATTGAACGGACATTCAAAACTTATGAACGGACATTCAAAGTCTATGAACGGACATTCAAAGTCTATGAACAGAGATTTCAACCAGATAAAGCAACTGTTCTTATCAGATTATCTCCATTATCCAATTAAGTAGAGAAGCAAAAAGGGCTAACCTCACGGCCAGCCCTTCACATACTGAGTAAAATTCAAATAGGTATGACTTGAATTTACTAAATGAAAATTTACTATTCGGGATGGTAAATCCCTTTATGTACATTCATTACATCTTAGTGATGACACCCTTCTCTGAACTCTCCAGGAACTGGATGATGTTCTGAATCTCCGGTCCATCTGGCACCTGATCCTTGATCTGGTTAATGGCATCGAAGAGGGATGTCTGACCATGGAATACCAGTCGGTAGGCATTCGCAATATGCTTGCGAACCTTCTCGGTAAGCTCGGCTGCTTCCATGATGATGGTGTTAGGACCTGCATACTTCACAGGCTTTCCACCGGCAATGATATAAGGAGGAATATCCTTAGAGAAGGTAGTACCTGCCTGAATCATCGCCAGGTCGCCTACTCGGGTCTTGGCGTTCTCTACTACAGATGTTGAGTAGATGACACCGTTACCAATCACGCAGTCGCCTGCAATCTTGGTACCATAACCGAATACGCAACCGTTGCCGATTACGGTATCGTGAGAGATATGGGCACCTTCCATCAGGAAGTTGTTGTTGCCCAGAACGGTCTTGCCGCCCTTATGGGTACCACGGTTGATAACCACGTTCTCACGGATGGTATTGTTATCGCCGATTACTACCTCACTCTCCTCACCTGTAAAGTGGAAGTCCTGTGGGAGGGCAGCGATAACGGCTGCCTGGAACACCTTATTATTATTACCCATGCGAGTACCGTTCATGATGCTCACGAATGGATAGATGGTACAGTTGTCGCCGATGACCACATCGTCCTCGATATAGACGAATGGATATATCTTGCAATTGTCTCCAATCTTAGCCTTTGGAGAAACCTCTGCCTTTGGACTTATTATACTAGCCATAACTATAAACTATTAATTATTAACTATAAACTACTTAGCTCCTCCACCCAATGCATAGTAGAGATTTACTACTGCCTGCATCTTGTTGAAGTCATCAGCTACCTTAGAAAGCTGTACGTTGAGGAGTGAAGACTGTGCCTGGATGATTTCAAGGTAAGAGCTGCCTGCAATACCCATCAATTCCTTGGTAGATTCTACATTCTTCTCGAGTACTTCTATTCGCTTCTGCTCTATCTTGCTCTTCTCATCAGAGTAGTTGTAGAGAACCAGCGCATTGCTCACCTCGCTACCAGCCTTCAGCACGGTATTCTGCCAGGTGTTGTAAGCCTGCTCATACTGCATCTTAGCCACCTTCAAACCGGCAATGATACGGCCGTTCTGGAAAATTGGCTGGGTAAGAGAACCTACTGCAGAGAGCAACCACTTACCTGGGTTCACGATACCTGCACCACCTGAATTGGTGAAGGCACCTGTACCGGAAATGGTGATAGATGGATAGAACTTGCTGCGGGCGGTCTCTACACCATAGAAGCACTGGGCAAGATTCATCTCGGCTGCGTGGACATCAGCACGGTTGTTGAGCAACTGGATGCCTACACCTGTTGAGAAATTAGATGGAAGACTCTGGTTATCCAACTTGCCACGGGCGATGCTATGTGCCTGGTCGCCGATGAGCAGACTCAGAGAGTTCTCTGTCTCACGAATCTGGCGCAACAGATCGGTCTTCTGGGTCAACACAGAATAGTAGTTAGACTCAGCTGACTGAATGGCTGGTGTACGGTAACCCAATCTGAGATCGTGCATCTTCTGCATAGTCTCCCAAGTATCCTTGGTCAATCCTTCCATATTGTTAACCAACTCCACCTGCTTGTCGAGCATCAACAGAGTATAATACATGTTGGCGATGTTGGCGATGAGGTTGGTCTTGACAGATACCTGATAATCCTGCAACTGGAGCAGCGCCATCTGGGCACCACGCTTCTGAGAGAGCAGGTTGCCGAAGAGGTCTACCATCCAGCTGGCTGTAACAGGCATCGTGTAAGTCTTGGTGGCAGCGTTACCATCCCAGGAAGCGATAGTTCCCTGAGGAGTGAAAGACAAGGCAGGCACGAATGCCAACTTAGCACACTTCAACTGCTCCTCTGCCATCTTCACGTTCAAAGCCGCATTGAGGAGGTTGACATTGTTGTTCAATCCCTTCTCAATGATTGACTGGAGCTGAGGATCGGTAAAGACACTACGCCAAGGGATATTGGCGAAGGTAGTAGTATCCTTTACAGCCAATGTATCTGTATCAGAAGCTACATCGCGAACGATACCGCTGGTCTTCACATCCGGACGCTCATACTTTCCGTAGAGAGTCTTGCAGCTGCTCAGGGAGAGCGCTGCGAGACCCAATATGATGATATTTAAATTCTTTTTCATTGTTTCCTTTGAAGTTACATTGCGTTATTACTTCTTCTCGATACCCTTCTTGTGGTGAGCTGCGTTGGCATACTGCTCCAACTCGGCAGCTACCTCCTCGTTCAACTCATCCTCGAACTTCATTGGGGTCAACTTCTCCTGCAACCACTGGAAGACTGCGAAGAGAGCAGGAACCACGAAGATCTGGCAGATTGTACCGAGCAACATACCACCTACGGCGGCAGCACCCAGGGTCTGGTTACCATTCTTACCTACACCTGATGCGAACATCAGAGGCAACAGACCGATAACCATAGCCAGAGAGGTCATCAGGATAGGACGGAGACGGGCACCGGCACCCAGGATAGCTGAGTACTTGATAGCCATACCCGTACGACGACGCTCGAGGGCGAACTGTACGATAAGGATGGCGTTCTTAGCCAACAGACCGATCAACATAATCAACGAAATCTGCATGTAGATATCGTTAGAGTGACCGAAGAGGTTGGTGAAGATGAATGCACCTGCCAAACCGAATGGGATAGACAATACTACTGACAGAGGCAAGATGTAACTCTCGTACTGGGCACTCAAGATAAGGTAAACGAATACGATACAGAGTGCGAAGATCAAACCTGTAGAGTTGCTGGACTCAGCCTCAGAACGGGTCAAACCAGAGTACTCATAGCCGTAACCCTCTGGCAATGTCTCCTTGGCAACCTCAGCAATCGCCTTCATACCGTCACCGGTAGAGTAACCGCTGTTAGGAGTTACAGATACATCCATAGAGGTAAACAGGTTGAATCGGGTGATGTTTGCTGGACCATAAACCTTCTTCAAGTTCACGAACTCGCTTACAGGAGACATGGTGCCATCAGCACAACGTACATAAATCTTGCTCAGATCGTCTGGACGCATACGACTCTCAGGTCCAGCCTGAATCATGACACGGTAGAGCTTACCGTAGGCATTGAAGTTAGATGCGTAGAGACCACCGAGATAACCCTGCATGACAGACAATACTGTTGATGGAGAGATGCCAGCCTGCTTGGTCTTGGCAACATCTACATCTACCATATACTGTGGATAGTTAGGGTTATACTGAGTCTGGGCGGTCTGAATCTCAGGACGCTTGTTCAACTCAGCCAGGAACTTCTTCACATTATCAAAGAACTTATTCAAGTCGCCACCGGTCTTATCCTGCATAGTCATGGTAATACCATTCTGCATAGAGAAACCGGAAATCATAGGTGGAGCAAAGGCAAGAACCTGTGCATCCTTGATCGTAGCAGTCTGCTTGTAGATCATACCCAATACAGAAGTATATTCCATTGGGTTGACAAACAGCGCCTCGATACCGCCACCTGTACAAGCCTCCTTGATACGGTGGAAGAATCCACCCGGACGCTCCTCGAATGGCTTCAGCTTCACGATGATGGTACCCTGGTTAGAACCGGCACCACCGATAAAGCTATAACCCATGATGGCGTTACGGGTTGCGATGGCTGGGTTGCTAGCCAGCATCTTATCTACCTGCTTAACGACCTCTGCTGTACGTTCCTGAGAAGTACCAGGAGCTGTAGAGATACAAGCGAAGATAGTACCGGTATCCTCATCAGGCACCAGACCTGTCTTGGTAGTACCCATCAGGGCAACCAGACCTACGATACTGACAGCCACGAGGCTACCAGCGATGATGCCGTGGTTGATAACCCACTTGACACCACCTTTATATTTATTGGTAATCTTCTCAAACTGATAGTTGAATCCTGCGTGGAATCGGTCGATGAAAGACATCTTCTTCTCGTGACCCTCCTCGTGTGGCTTCAGCAACACGGCACAGAGTGCAGGAGACAAAGTCAACGCATTGATAGCCGAAATAACGATAGATACCGCCATGGTTACACCGAACTCACGGTAGAAGTAACCGGAAGTACCACCGATGAACGATACAGGAACGAACACGGCAGACATCACCAATGTAATAGAGATGATGGCGCTGGAAATTTCGTTCATCGCATCGATAGCTGCAGTAAGGGCACTCTTGTAACCCTGGTCGAGCTTGGCGTGAACCGCCTCGACCACCACAATGGCATCATCGACCACAATCGCGATAGCCAGCAGCAGGGCTGACAGCGTAAGCAGGTTGATGGAGAATCCGAAGATCCAAAGGAAGAGGAAGGTACCGACCAAAGCCACAGGCACGGCAATCATAGGAATCAGCGTAGAACGGAAGTCCTGCAAGAAGATATACACTACGATGAACACCAGTACCAGGGTAATGATCAAGGTGAAGATAACTTCCTCGATAGATGCGAACAAGAACTCAGTAACATCCATCAGGATGACATTCTTCAACCCAGGAGGATAACTCTTCTCCAGTTCATCAAGCGATTTCTTTACGTCGCTGGCAATCTGGGTAGCGTTGGAACCGGCAATCTGCTGAACCATACCCAGCACGGCAGGCTGACCATCATTGAGCAGGTTTACATTATACTGCAAACCACCCAACTCAACCTTGGCAATTTCGCCCAGACGGAGCGTCTGACCGGAAGTATTACTCTTGATGAGGATGTTCTCATACTCCATTGGAGTCTTCAAACGACCCTTGTAACGCAAAGTATATTCATACTGCATATCAGAGCTTTCACCAAAGCTACCAGGGGCAGCCTCGATATTCTGCTCTGCCAAAGCCTGAGAAACATCAGAAGGAACCAGTCCGAACTCCTTCATCTTCTCTGGCTTCAACCAGATACGCATAGAGTAGTTACGGGTAGAAGGACTCTGCACATCACCCACACCACTGATACGCTTCAACTGAGGAATAACGTTGATCAGGGCGTAGTTGGTAACAAACTGGTCGTCGTAACGGCCATCGTCTGTAGTCAGAGCGAACATGATAACGTTGGAACTCTGACGCTTGGTTACAGTGACACCCACCCTGGTAACCTCGGCAGGCAACAGAGACTGCGCCTGAGACACACGGTTCTGTACGTTGACCGCAGCCATATCAGGGTCAGAACCCTGCTTGAAGTAAACGGTGATCTGAGCAAAACCAGAGTTAGACGCAGAAGAGGTCATATAAGTCATGTTCTCCACACCGTTGATACTCTCCTCCAGCGGAGCAACGACAGAGTTCAACACCGTCTGGGCATCTGCACCCGTATAGGTAGCAGTTACCGTGATGGTAGGCGGCGCGATATTCGGATACTGCTCGATAGGCAGCGATACCAAGCCGATAATACCCAGCAAGACGAAGAAGATGGAAACCACCGTCGAAAGTACCGGGCGCTTTATAAAGTTTGTAAATGACATAATTTACTATTTTTCTTTATACCTTATTATATATTACTTCTTTCCGCCCATAGCAGTAGCGAAGGCATGAGCGTTATCCTGAGACTCAGCCAACTTGGCAGCCTCAGCAATCTTCTGATTGTAACGCTCCAGAGTGATAGGCTTGATCTGCTGACCATCGGTCAACTTGGTAATACCCTTCAAAACAATACGATCGCCTACATGAAGACCTGCAGTTACGATATAGTTCTTTCCATCATCCTGTGGATTTACCTTGATCTCAGAATACTTCACCTTGTTATCCTTGGTTACAACGTAAACGAAGATCTTATCCTGAACCTGAGAGCAAGCCTCCTGAGGAATGACGATAGCACTGTTCTGATCGTTAGGAACCACGATAGAACCTGCACCACCACTCTTCAGCAACTTCTCTGGGTTAGCGAAGTGAGCGATGAGAGAGATAGAACCAGAAGTAGCATCGATGACACCACTCATCTTGACAACCTTACCTGGGTGATTATAGATAGAACCATCTGCCAACTGCAACTTAACAGCTGGGAAAGAAGCAATAGCAGCCTGAACGCTACCATTGGTCTTAGACATGCTCAAGATCTGAGACTCAGAGAGTGAGAAGAACACCTCCATGGTGCTGATGTTGGAAACAGTAGTAAGAGCCTGACCTGAAGCGCTTACCAGAGCACCAACCTTGAAAGGAAGACTACCTACTACACCAGCAGAAGGACTGGTAACGGTACACCAAGCCAACTGCTCGCGGGCTGAAGCCAATGCTGCCTCTGCCTGAGCTACCTGAGCCTTAGCTGTTGCATAGCTGTTAGCTGCTGTAGAGAGTTCAAATTCACCGATAATCTTGCTATCATACAATTTCTTATTGTTCTGATAGGTCAACTTGGCTGTATTAGCCTGTGCCTTAGCTGTATTTACAGCAGCAGCTGCAGAACGGACAGCTGCCTGATAGGTCTCGCTATCAATAGAGAACAAAGCCTGACCTGCTGATACAGTCTGTCCCTCGTGTACAAAAACCTTAGTGATAAAACCAGAAACCTTAGGACGTACCTCAACATCCTGGATACCCTTGATGGTAGCAGGATAGGTAGTCTGCAATGCGGCGCTGGAAGTACCGATAGTAGCCACAGCGAACTCATCATCGCTGAAGTCAGGCAGACCGCCCTTCTTACTTCCACCACATGATGTCAACGCAGCAAGAACACAAACTGCTGCAACAAACAAAACGCTTTTAATTTTCATACCTATTTTTATATTATAATTTATTATTTAATCTTTTATCTTCTCTTATTCAAAAGTTCTTTCCGTCCTCTAACGAAAACTTTTATGCGCCTTTAAGTTTTAAAAGCGCTGCAAAAGTACTAATAATAAATGAATAACGGCTCGCTAGGAGCCGTTATTTAACAAAAATTATTCTCTATTTTGAGTTTTCTGCATTTACCAATCCCATCTCCTGAGCCTTCTTCATCAGAAGTTCCATCAACGGTTCACGCTCATTAGCCACCTTATTATCCAATACAGCATCCTTGAGATACTGCTTCAGGGTGCCTACCTCACGGCAAGGGGTAAGATGGAACATCTCCATAATCTCATTACCATCGATGCATGGCTGAAGAAGTCGCTTATAATCACGTTCCTGCAGATCGACCAGTTTCTCGCGCACCATCTTGAAATTATCCAGAAAACGCTGCTTGCGTACCTGGTTCTTGCTGGTGATATCAGCCTCGCAGAGCGTCATCAGGTCGTTGATGTCATCGCCGGCATCATTCAGCAGGCGGCGTACGGCACTGTCGGTAACCTCCTCATCAGCAATCACAATCGGACGCATGTGGAGTTCTACCAGCTTCTGCACATACTTCATCTTCGCATCCATCGGAAGTTTCATACGGCGGAAGATACCCGGAATCATCTTTGCACCTATTATATTATGACTGTGGAATGTCCAGCCGATATTGTTGTCCCAGCGCTTGCTCTTCGGTTTACCGATGTCGTGGAAGAGAGCAGCCCAGCGGAGCCAGAGGTTATCAGAATGCTTGCAGACATTCTCGAGCACCTCCATCGTATGGTCGTAATTATTCTTATGAGCCCTGCCGTTTCGCGTTTCTACCTTGTCCATCGCCACCAGTTCTGGCAGAATGAGATCGAGCAGACCTGTATCTTTCAGGTAATAGAAACCGCTGCTCGGGTGCTTGGAGAGCATAATCTTGTTCATCTCGTCGCAGATGCGCTCAGCACTGATAATCTTCAGGCGCTCGGCATTACGTGAGAGCGCATCATAGGTCTCCTCCTCAATCTGGAAATTGAGTTGGGTAGCGAAACGCACGCAACGCATCATACGCAGCGGGTCATCAGAAAAAGTGATATCCGGGTCGAGCGGAGTGGCAATAATGCCATCTTCCATATCGTAGACACCATCAAAAGGATCTACGAGTTCTCCAAAACGGTCTTTGTTCAGGCAGATAGCCATCGCATTGATGGTGAAGTCGCGGCGGTTCTGGTCATCCTCCAGCGTTCCATCTTCCACAATAGGCTTTCTGGAATCGCGCTGATAGCTCTCCTTACGGGCGCCGACAAACTCCACTTCAGTATCCTGATACTTCACTTGTGCTGTTCCGAAATTACGGAACACAGAGAGATGCGCCTTTCTTCCGAGCATCTTCTTCAAGGCAGAAGCTACCTCTATACCGCTACCAACCACAACGACATCAATATCATTGGAAGGTCGCTCCAGGAAGAGGTCACGCACATATCCACCTACTACATAACACTCCACAGACAGCCCATCTGCTGCCTCTGAAATCTTATGAAATATATCCTTATCCAGTATCTGTGCCAGTTCGGCATTGGTCAAATTTCTCATACTCTTTTTACTTTCGGGGTGCAAAGTTACAGCAAATCGAAGACAATACAAAATAAAAAAAGATTTTTTTTGTTTTAATTGTTGAGATGCCGCGTAACTTATCAAAAGTTACTGCAATTTAAGCGAAAAACAAAATAATTATTTGGCTATTTCATAATAAATGCGTAAATTTGCACCGAATTTCGAAATTATTATGGCAGATTTATTGAAAACAGAACAGCAGTTTAAGGATGTCATGAGTGAATGCAGGACATTATTTGAGAAGAAGCTTCATGATTATGGAGCCTCTTGGAGAATCTTGCGCCCTTCTTCTCTGACAGACCAACTCTATATCAAGGCGAAGCGCATCCGCTCGCTCGAAATCAAGAAAGAATCTTTGGTTGGCGAAGGTATCCGTCCGGAGTTCATTGCCCTTATCAATTATGGTATCATAGGACTCATCCAGCTAGAAAAGCCTTTCGTGGATGAGGTGGATATGACACCCGAAGAGGCTATGAAACTATACGACCTCCATGCAAAGGAGGCACTGGAACTGATGCTCAAGAAAAACCATGACTATGATGAGGCATGGCGCTCGATGAGAGTAAGCAGTTATACCGACTTCATACTGACCAAGATTCAGCGCGTAAAGGAAATTGAAGACATCGCAGGCGCTACCCTCGTTTCTGAAGGTATTGATGCCAACTATATGGACATCATCAACTATGCCGTCTTCGGTGCCATCAAGATGAGCGAGAAGTAAATTTTCAATGATGAAGAATAAGGCAACTCACATATTAACAAAGATAGCGGTCAATATCGGACGACTGCTGATGGCAGCAACCTTCATTTTCTCAGGATTTGTGAAGGGAATTGACCCATTAGGCACGCAATACAAGATAACCGACTATCTGGAGGCGCTGCACATCGACTGGATGTTCCCTTCATGGAGCACCCTGGTAATGTCGGTATTACTAGCCACTGCAGAGTTTGCCATCGGTATCTTCCTCCTCTTCGCCATCCGACGGAGACTGATGAGCAAGATCACCCTTGCCGTGATGAGCGTGATGACGCTGATTACCCTGTGGATCGTTATCGCAGACCCAGTAAAGGATTGCGGATGCTTCGGTGATGCCGTAGTGCTCACCAATATGGAGACATTCATCAAGAACATCATCCTCCTGATATTCGCCGTCCTGCTTTGGAGAAAGCCGCTGGAGATGCAGAGACTCATCTCGAGACAGACCCAGTGGGTGGTGATCAACTACACCTTCCTCTTCTCCATCGTGATGAGCATCTGGAGTCTGTGGTATCTTCCGCAATTCGACTTCCGTCCTTATCATATAGGTGTCAACATCGCCAAGGGCATGGAGATTCCGAAGGGAGCCAAGCAACCCAAGTTTGATACCACCTTCATCCTGGAGAAGAACGGAGAGCGGAAGGAGTTTACGATAGACAACTATCCCGACTCCACCTGGACCTTCATCGACAGTAAGACGGTTCAGACCGAAGAAGGTTACGTACCTCCAATCCACGACTTCAGCATAGCTGATGCCAAGACGGGAGAAGACATCACCCAGGAAGTGATTCACGATAAAGGCTACACCTTCCTCCTGGTTTCGCCACATCTGGAATTTGCCGATGACAGCAACTTCGGCAATATCGATGAGATTTACGAATATGCCAACGACCACGGCTACCGGTTTATCTGCCTCACGGCAAGTACGGAAAAAGCCATCAAGCACTGGCAGGACATAACAGGAGCGGAATATCCCTTCTATGTCACAGACGAGACTACACTGAAGACGGTAATCCGCAGCAACCCGGGGCTTCTTCTGCTGAAGAACGGAACCATCATCCAGAAATGGAGCCACAACGATTTGCCTGACATGGCAGAGATTGGTGACAAGCCACTGGAGAAGACCGAGATAGGCAAGATGCCGGAAGTAAGTGCCGCCAAGAAGATAGCCGGCATCATCTCCTGGTTCATCATTCCACTGGTACTCCTCACCATTGCCGACCGGCTCTGGGCTTGGGGCGCCTGGATCAGAAAGAAAGAGAATTCGAACAGAATATTATCAACTTTTAAAAAGAAAAGAAAAATGAGAAAGAAAATTGTAGCAGGTAACTGGAAAATGAACATGAACCTGCAGGACGGTGTTGCTCTCGCTAAGGAGATTAACGAGGCATTGGTAGCTGACAAACCAAACTGTGACGTAATCATCTGTACTCCATTCATCCACTTGGCTTCTGTAGCTCAGGTTTTGGATTCAAAGGTAGTAGGTCTCGGTGCAGAGAACTGCGCAGACAAGGCTAAGGGTGCTTTCACAGGTGAGGTTTCAGCTGAGATGGTAAAGAGCACAGGTGCTCAGTATGTTATCCTCGGTCACTCAGAGCGTCGTCAGTACTATGGCGAGACAGCTGAGATCTTGAAGGAGAAGGTAGAGTTGGCTTTGGCTAACGGTTTGAAGGTTATCTTCTGCTGCGGTGAGACTCTCGAGGAGCGTGAGGCTGAGAAGCAGAACGAGGTAGTAAAGGCTGAGTTGGAAGGTTCAGTATTCCACTTGAGCGCTGACGCTTGGAAGAACATCATCCTCGCTTACGAGCCAATCTGGGCTATCGGTACAGGTAAGACTGCTACTTCTGACCAGGCTGAAGAGATGTTGGCATACATCCGCTCTATCGTAGCAGAGAAGTATGGCAACGAGGCTGCTGAGGATACATCAATCCTCTACGGTGGTAGCTGCAAGGCTAGCAACGCTCCTGAGCTCTTCGCTAAGCCAAACATCGACGGTGGTTTGATCGGTGGTGCTTCTTTGAAGGCTGCTGACTTCAAGGGTATCATCGACGCTTGGAAGAAGTAATCTCATAAGGATATTACATTTCCCGAAGGGATGCCTTCTTCGTGAAGCGCATCCCTTCATTCTTCATTACACCTTATTATATATAGAGATCCAAGAATAAGGTGCTGTTTTAAAACAAGACGACAAACATAAAAGGAATAGTCATGAAACAATTCGTCACATTATTGATTATGATCCTCTGCTCAACATTCACAGCTAATGCGCAGAACTACCTGGACCATCTCAAAAAGAAGGAACCGGGAAAGGGTGTTGTAACCGTGAACCAAAGTAAGGCGATTGATGAACTGGTAAACGGCAAACAAGTGATTCCACAAGACGACAAGACTAAGACTACCCCACAGAAAAAAGAAAAAGAGCCTGAAACTCAGCACAAGCAGGGGCCTGATTCCCTGAAGAAGACTGAGCCACAGCATCATGAGGCAACCCGAGAGAATGCCCACGTGAACAATGCCCAAAAGGCAGAGAACAAAAAAGAAGAAACAGAGACACCTGTAGTGGATATGCGCAAGAAAGTGATGCGCAAGAGCTATAAGGTTACAGGATATAGAGTACAGGCTTTCGCTGGCGGCAATTCGCGTAACGACCGTCTGAAAGCAGAACAGACTGGCAATCAGCTGAAAGTTCATTTCCCTGAACAGCCGGTTTATGTTCATTTCTACTCTCCAAGATGGATTTGCCGAATGGGCAACTTCCGCAGCTTAGCTGAAGCCCAGAAGATGCTTGCCAAGGTTCGTTCCCTGGGATACAGACAGGCATGCCTTGTAAAGGGACAGATTACGGTACAGTACTAGTTAATAGTTGATAGTTGATAGTTAACAGTTTACAGCATTGATGCCGTAGACCTAACTATAAACTATTAATTGTAAATTATTAACTATTAATTAAGAATTATAAATTAAATAAGATGAATCCAGAAACAGAATTTCGCGAGGGATTGGACGAACTCGCAGAACACTATACAGAAGTATTAAAGCTCTTGGGAGAAGACCCTGAGCGTGAAGGACTTATAAAAACACCGATGCGAGTAGCCAAGGCTATGCAGATACTGACTCGTGGCTATACACAGGATGCACACAAGGTATTGACCGATGCCCTCTTCGAAGAGAAATACAACCAGATGGTCATCGTGAAAGATATTGATTTCTTCTCGATGTGCGAGCACCACATGCTTCCTTTCTATGGCAAGGTGCATGTTGCCTATATCCCGAACGGCAAGATTACCGGTCTGAGCAAGATAGCCCGTGTGGTAGATATCTACAGCCATCGTCTCCAGGTACAGGAGCGTCTTACCCAGCAGATTAAAGACTGTATTCAGGAAACATTGAATCCGCAGGGCGTGATGGTAGTGATAGAAGCCAAGCACATGTGCATGCAGATGCGAGGCGTGGAGAAACAGAATTCCATAACCACCACCAGCGACTACAGCGGAGTCTTCAATTCACTGAACACCCGCCAGGAGTTTATGAGTCTGCTGAGAGGAGAAAGTAAAAGAATTTAATTTTTGAATGTTGAATGTTGAATGTTGAATGTTGAATTAGGCATACGCCATAGCAACTGGCAATTCAACATTCAACATTCAACACTCAACACTCCTCCCCCATTCAACATTCAACATTCAACATTCAACATTATTACAAAAAATGAAGTTTATATCCTGGAATGTAAATGGCCTGCGCGCTTGCGTAGGCAAGGACTTCGAGAACCAGTTTAAGGAACTCGACGCCGACTTCTTCTGCCTGC
Organism: Segatella copri; assembly: GCF_009494835.1. Classification (GTDB taxonomy): domain Bacteria; phylum Bacteroidota; class Bacteroidia; order Bacteroidales; family Bacteroidaceae; genus Prevotella; species Prevotella copri_F. The sequence continues at coordinate 40,706 of NZ_VZBE01000008.1, read as the reverse complement.
AGGAAACAAAGATGCAGGAGGGACAGCTCGACCTTCAGTTTGAGGGCTACGAGAGTTATTGGAACTATGCTGAGAAAAAAGGATACTCCGGTACAGCCATTTATACCAAGCACAAGCCATTAAACGTAAATTATGGCATGGGCGTAGAGGAACATGATCATGAAGGCAGAATCATCACGCTGGAATATGACCAGTTCTATCTCGTTACCTGCTACACACCAAATTCTCAGACAGAACTCAAGCGCCTGGATTATCGCATGACTTGGGAAGACGATTTCCGCAAGTTTCTGAAATCTCTTGATGCCAAGAAACCAGTCGTCATCTGCGGCGATCTGAATGTAGCACACGAAGAGATAGATATCAAGAATCCGAAGACCAACCGCCGCAATGCCGGTTTCACCGATGAGGAGCGCGAAAAGATGACCGTTCTTCTGAACGATGGCTTTACCGACAGTTTCCGTTATCTCCACCCGGATGAGGTAACCTATTCGTGGTGGTCATACCGGTTCAAGGCGCGCGAAAAGAATGCCGGTTGGCGTATCGACTACTTCCTTGTCTCCGACCGTATCAAGGAACAGATTACAGAAGCTAAGATCCATACTGAAATCATGGGCAGCGACCATTGTCCGGTAGAAGTAGATTTAACGTTCTAATCCTACCTTTCAGCCAACATCAATAAGAATAATCAGAAGAGGGTGAATCATAAGTTTATGATTCACCCTCTTCTTGTTGTTGGTAAATATAGGTCATAAAAAAAGGGGATGCACCTTCCTCACGGAAGCCATCCCCATATTGGTCATATCAACATAAAATTTTAATTTATATAAGAGAGATTTTCTTCTAATTCAATGAAGTAACAAAACTATAGTTGCTTATTTCTGATTACATGAACTGCTTCAACTCAGAGAGATTTCTCTTCTCAGAAGAACCGTCCTTGTAAGTTACCATGAAGTAATCGTGAACAGACTTGCCATTCTTGAACTGAACGACAGCTACACCGCCTTCACGGAGCTGGAGTGTGAAGTAGCCTTCGCGCTTACCATTGACATAGTTGCCATGCCACTTCTCCTTACCATTCTTATAATAGGTAGTAACCTCACCATTAAAGATAGTATTGCGATCGTTGCCGAGGTCGATAAAACTATAACCACCTTCAGCACGGAGATTACCGTTCATATAGAAGTCCTGGAAAACGTCCTTCTTGTTAAGGCCTGAACCAGTAGTCATCAGCAGTCTGTAATAACTAGCCTGATCTGCACTGGTTACATTGCTCATATTTTCTGCATAGAAAATAGTGTCAGCTACAACTGTTGCATTCTCTACGTGCTTACGACCGAAAGCTGCTATGGTCATCAAAGCCATCAATGAGAATAATATCATTCGTTTCATATCGTTTATTTTTAGGATGTTATTGTAATTGTCTTTGTTTCTTTTTCTGGTGCAAAGATACAACGATTTCCGAAAAATTCATAATTCCTTAACGCTATTTTATCTTATTTTTTGAGCAAGTAATACTTTTTGTTTTTGAACGCACACAAGCTTACAATTTGCAATTTCATAGCCTAAAATTTAGCATATTGCACGAAGACATACCTTACAAAACGCTATTTTCATGGGGTCAAGTTTACAAAATGTTACTGAATTGACATACATCAAGAAGATAAAAGCACAAGTTTTTTGGCATTTTGAGAAACTTTTTCAGGATATTTCTCGCCTATCTTCTTTTATTTTTGTATTTTTGCACGAAAATATATAATATAAGGTACGCGCATGAGAAAAATTCTTTATTTCATGATCGCCCTCACCGTCCTCAGCTTTGCATCATGCAAGGATACCGAAGGCTCTATCGGCGACCCTATCATATCCCACGGACAAGACCGTGACACAGATATCATTACAGGCGATGATTATGTCTATCATCTGCCTGTCATCTTCCATGTCTTCTACAATAACACCACGCAATACATCAAATATACCCGCCTCAAGGAGATTCTCTCCAACGTGAACGAACTTTATCAGGGTGATGTTTACAACTATCAGATGGATACCATCCCGAGCGAGAACCTGCATATCCTGTTCGAACTGGCTGAGAAGAATGAGAGCGGCAAGAGACTCAGTACACCAGGTGTGGAATATATCAAGGTTTCAGAACCGGAGTTCGACTGCGAGAGTTTCATGAAGGACAAGAAGTATGTACAGTACTGCTGGGACCAGAACAACTACATCAATGTGATGGTATATGCCTTCAAGAAGACCGATGAAAACAGCACAACGCTGGGCATCAGTCATCTGCCTTACCAGGTAGGCGGCTATCCACAGATAGATGGTTTAAGCAATGGCAAGAACTATCCGCTGAGCAAACCGGGCAAATTTCCGTATTGCGTTTCGCTCAATTCAATCTATGTGGGAAAGGAGAATGAAGGAACCCGGTATACTACAGATAAGAATCATAAGGGATATACCTATAATACAACCGACCCGAATGCTACGCTGGCCCACGAACTGGGGCATTATCTGGGGCTCTTCCACAGTTTCTCAGAAAAGACTGTGAAAGACAAATCAGAGGCTGCCAATGATGATGACGACTCAGACCATTGCGATGATACACCGAGCTACAACCGAATAGCATACGGCAAATGGCTGACAGAATATGTCAGTAAAGCACAAGCCATCAAGAAGGATACCACGCTCAGCATGCGAGAGCTTGCCAAACGCACCAACAGCAAGGATGAGGAATGGCAGTCAGACAATCTGATGGACTACAGCATCTGTTACAGCATGCGATTCACCCCAGAACAGGCAAACCGCATCCGCCAGGTTCTGTATTATTCGCCCCTGATACCGGGTCCGAAGAAGATTCGTCCGAGAACCCGTGCATGGGATGAGATGCCGGAAACAGAAGATGACCTCCCAATCCGATATGCCAAGGAAAAGGCTGTCTGCATCAAGGACATCCGGATACTGAAGGCTGAGAAATAGCAAAATCAGAAAAAAGAGTATTAAAAGAAATAGAAACAAGAAGAAAATGAAATATACAATCAAGGCTCCACGCCAACTTAACGCAAGTATCAACTTGCCAGCTTCCAAGAGTATCAGCAACCGTGCATTGGTAATCAATGCCATGGCGGGATGCAAGTTGCAGCCCCGCAACCTGAGCGATTGCGATGATACAGAAGTCATCATTGCGGCACTGCGCGATATGCCTGATGTCATCAACATCAAGGCTGCCGGTACCGCCATGCGCTTTATGACCGCCTATCTTTCTGCTACACCGGGCGAGCATACCATCACAGGTACCGAGCGCATGCAGAACCGCCCTATTGCTATCCTGGTAGATGCCCTGCGCTACCTCGGAGCTGATATACAGTATGAAAAGAAAGAGGGCTATCCTCCACTCCACATCGTTGGTAAGCCACTGGAAGGCGGACATCTCGAAGTGGTGGGAAACATCAGTTCGCAGTATATCTCGGCGCTGCTGATGATTGGTCCTATTCTGAAAAACGGTCTGGAACTGAAACTGACGGGCGAGATAGCATCACGTCCTTACATCGACCTCACGCTGTGGACGATGCAGAACTTCGGAGCCAGCGCAGAATGGACCGATGTGGATACCATCACCGTAAAGCCACAACCTTACAGCTGCGTAGCCGACTACACCATCGAGAATGACTGGAGCGCTTCTTCTTACTGGTATGAAATGATGGCACTGAACGGAAACCCTGATTCTGAGGTAAGACTCGAAGGTCTGTTCGACAGTTCCAAGCAGGGCGATTCTGTCGTGAAATACATCTTCAGTCTGTTGGGCGTGAAATCAGAATTTGAGAACCGTGATGTTCTTTCTCCTGTCAAGTTGAAAGTCCAGCGTTGTCTCTTGCCTCGTTTCGACTACGATTTCAGCGGTTCGCCAGACCTTGCACAGACCATCGTTGTAGCCTGCTGTGCCCTGGGCGTAAAGTTTAAGTTCACCGGTCTTGCCAGTCTCAAGATCAAGGAGACCGACCGCATCGAGGCATTGAAGAAGGAGCTGAAGAAGGTGGGTTACGTGATTTATGACGAGAACGATAACACGCTGATTTGGGATGGCGAGACCTGCGAGCCTAGTTTCGAGCCTATCGACACCTACGAGGACCATCGCATGGCACTTGCCTTCGCCCCTCTTGCCTTCAAGTTCCCTCAGATTGAAATCAATAATCCTGAGGTGGTGAGCAAATCCTATCCTCATTATTGGGAAGACCTGAAGAAAGTGGGATTTGAAATAGTTGAAAGTTAATAGTTAACAGTTTATGCTATATTTAGTTTTAGCCCTGGTGGCACTAGGAGTGATTTCCGCAGTCTTTGGCATCATCTCTCATCGCAAGGGAGAGGATGAAGAACCGCTGCAGGAAGGAGTTTCATGCAATACCTGCAACGGAGAGAACTCCAAATGCGAACAGGAATGCATGATGGAAGCCGCCACCAAGGAAATAGAATACTACGATGACGAGGAACTCGACCGGTTTGCAGGAAGAGCTGCCGACGACTATACCGATGAGGAGGTAGAGGAATTCTCGGAAGTGCTTTATACGATGCAGCCGGAAGAGGTGGCGGGATGGAACCGAAGTCTGATACTGAGAGGCATCAACCTGCCTAACCAGATTAAGGACGAAGTCATCAGTTTTTTAAGTTAAACATGCAATGCGCAATACGTAACATGCAATGCGCAAAGTTCAAAGTTTTAAGTTCAAAGTAAAGACATGGATATACTGCAATATACATTTTTTCAGAATGCGCTGATTGGCGCCCTACTGGCAAGCATTCTGTGCGGCTTTGTAGGCACCTACATCGTCACCCGCCGGCTGGTTTTCATCAGCGGTGGCATTACGCATGCCTCTTTTGGCGGCATCGGTATCGGCGTATTTGCAGGCATCAACCCTATACTCTCTGCCATGGTATTCGCCATTTTGAGTGCCTTTGGCGTGCAATGGGTATCACGGAAGAAAGATGTGCGCAAAGACTCTGCCATCGCCATGTTCTGGACCCTTGGCATGAGCGTGGGCATCATCTGCTGCTTCCTTACTCCGGGATTCATGCCCGACCTGCCCTCTTTCCTCTTCGGAAGTATACTTGCCATCGACAGCACAGACCTCTGGCTTCTGGCTGGTCTTACCCTGTTTGTTGCAATACTGTTCACCTTTCTGCTGCGTCCTATCCAGACCATCGCATTCGACAGCACCTTTGCCAAATCGCAACATCTGCCGGTTACAGCGATAGAATATATGATGATGACGCTCATCGCCATGACCATCGTAGCAACCATCAAGATGGTGGGCATCGTACTTGCCATCAGTCTGCTCACCATACCACAGATGACTGCCAACCTCTTCACCTACAGCTACAAGCGCATGATAGGAGCCAGCATCGTGATAGGCTGCATCGACTGCATCGTAGGCCTCTATGCCAGTTATCTGCTCAATGTGCCATCAGGTGCAACCATCATCTTCGTCAGCATCATCCTGTTTGCAGCAGCAAAGATACTGGCAGTCAGAAAGCACTAAGGCTTTCACACGCTCCGAAAGAAAAATTTTAAATAAAGAAGAAACTTATGTTGAAGCATTTCCCATTCAGAAACTTCTTGCCAGCTATGGTTATCCTTGCCTTTGCAATGACCATAGCAGGATGCTCTACGCAGAAGAATACGGCGAAGAGCAGATGGTGGCATGCCTTCAACGCCCGATACAACACCTATTATAATGGTACCGTAGCCTATATCGAAGGCTCGCTTGAAAAGGAAAATGGGAATAAGGACAATTACTCTGAAATGATTCCTTATTATACGGTTGGCAACAAGAACAGCCGCGAACTGGGCAAGTCGAACTACGACCGCGCCATCGAGAAATGCGAGAAAGCCATTCACCAGCATAGCATCAAGCGCCGCCCGGTATGGGACAAGAAACGCCGCAAGACAGCCAAAGACCTGGAATGGCTGCATCGCCGTGAATATAATCCGTTCCTCTGGAAGGCATGGATGCTGATGGGCCGTTCCCAGTTTTTTGAAGGCGATTTCCAGTCGGCAGCAGCCACTTTCGCCTATATGAGCCGTCTCTACGCTACCCAACCCGGCATTTACGGCAAGGCACGTGCCTGGCTCGCCAAGAGTTATCTCGAATCGGGATGGATATACGATGCCGAAGATGTAATCCGTAATATCGAGCGCGATTCCATCCACTGGCGTGCCCAGAAGGAATGGGACAAGACCTATGCCCTCTACTATCTGAAGACCGGACGCTATCAGGAGGCCGTTCCGTATCTCCGCAAAGCCATCGGCTATGAGATGCGACGCAAGCAGAAAGCCCGCCTCTGGTATCTGATGGGACAGGTAGAAGCACAACAGGGACATGCCCAGAATGCCTACCGTGCCTTCAAGCATGTCATCCGTCTCAATCCGCCTTACGAACTGGAGTTCAATGCCCGCATCTCCATGACCGAGGTACTGGCAACCAACAACTCCCGGAAGATGGTATCCAAATTGAAGCGAATGGCTGCGAGCGACAAGAATCAGGAATATCTCGACCAGGTTTATTATGCCATCGGTAACATACATCTCAACCAGGGCGATACCCTTCAGGCTATTGCTGCATACGAAAAAGGTGCTGCGAAATCAAGCCGCAACGGAGTAGAGAAAGGTGTATTGCTGCTGCATCTGGGCAATGTATACTGGCAATGCCACCGATATGGCGATGCCAAGCGATGCTATGATGCTGCCATCGGACTCCTGGACCAGGACCGCAAAGACTACAAACAGCTCTCCGACCGTTCGAAGGTTCTCGATGAACTGGTGCCTTATACCGACGCCATCCATCTGCAGGACTCCCTGCAATCGCTTGCCCGCATGAGCGAAACAGAACGGAATGTCGCCATTGACAAGGTAATAGATGCCCTGAAAAAGCAGGAAAAGGAAGAAAAGAGAAGACTTGCCGACCAGGAATTGGCAGAACAGCAGGGCAACTCTGACTTCGGAAGAAACAACGGCTATGGTAATAACAGCAGAAACAACAGGAATCAGGGAAACAGCAATGCCTCATCCGGCTTCGGAAACGGAGCCATGGGCAACGGCGGTTTCGGCAACACCAATACCTGGTATTTCTACTCCCAATCTGCCGTAGCCCAAGGCAAACAGCAGTTTGAGCGCCTCTGGGGCAAACGAAAGAACATAGACAACTGGCGACGGAGCAACCAGACCGTAGTAGCCGATGCTAAAGGTGTAGAAGAAATGACCGACGAGCAGCGCGATTCACTCCTCAACGAGGCACAGAAGAAAGACCTTGAGAAGGAGAAAGAGAAGAACCTGAGTGCAGAAGAAGATCCGCATCAGCGTGCCTACTATCTCGCTCAGATTCCGCTTACCGAAGAGAAGATGGCAGAAAGCAATCAGATTCTGGACGACGGACTGCTGCATGCCGGCATCATTCTGAAAGACAAACTCAATGATCTGGACGAAAGCGAACATATGCTGCAGCGACTGGTAAAGAAGAACGCAGCATATGAACATCTCGATGATGCCTACTATCACCTCTACCTGCTCTACAACATCCGGAAGCAGCCAGCCATCGCCAGCCGCTATCTCGACCTGTTGAAAGCGAATTATCCGGAGAGCCAATGGACCGCCCTGCTCACCTCTCCTTATTATGAGGAAGATGCGAAGATGGGCATTCATCTCGAAGATTCGCTCTATGCTGCCACCTACGATGCCTTCAAGGCTAACCTATATAATAAGGTGGTACACAACAGGGCTATCTCTGACAAGCGCTATCCTGAAGGAGCCAACCGCGACAAATTCCTCTTTATCGGCGGACTCACCCAGCTCCACGAGGGTAATATCCAGGCTTGTCTCGATGATATGCAGCAGGTGGTAGAGAAATATCCGAACAGTCGACTCAGCGAAATGGCGGGAATGATTCTCAACGGAGTGAAAGCCGGCAGACAGCTCAAGGGCGGCACATTCGACCTGAGCAATGTATGGTCGCGCCGCAACGCCGTACTCAATGATGATGTCAAATCCAAAGCAAAGGTATTCAGCATTGAGCGCAACGAGCCGTTCGTCTTCATGCTCGCCTACGTTCCCGATTCTGTAAACGAGAACCAGTTGCTCTTCGAGATGGCGAAATATAATTTCACTTCCTATCTCGTTCGCAATTTCGACCTCGTCATTGACGAGCAGAATGGTCTGCACCGCATGCAGGTAAAGGGCTTCCGCAATTACGACGAAGCACGCCAGTATGCCAACGACATCTACCAGCATCAGGCCATCACCCAGCTTCTCTCAAAGGGAGCCCGAGGCATCGTCATCAGCGAACCAAACCTCCTGCTGCTGGGCACCAGTCTGAGCTACGACGATTATACCCTCTTCTATACCCAGCATCTGGCACCGCTGAAAATCAGCAAGGACCCACTGCTTGAAGAACCGGAGGAAATCATCCAGCAGGAAAAGACGGATGATACAGAAGAAAATGAAGAAGAAACCGGAACTGCCGAAAGCGGAACAACCGGTGAAATAGAAACCGGAACTACCGGAACATTCGATAATGGTACAACAAATAACGGAACCACAGGTACCGGAACATCCGAAAACGGAACAACCGGAACCCAGGGAACCGATGCGGATATAAAGGAAGAAAAAGCGCCAAAGACAACTTTCGACAACGACGACAGTCTGGATTTGGACAGCGAAGAATATGATTTAGATGGATTTTAGTGAATAGTTATCATGTTTAAAAAGACAGAAACAGAACTTATCCTTCAACTCAAAAAAGGATCTATGAAGGCATTCGATGAAATCTACGGGCTATATGCCCGCAGACTCTTTGCCTTTTGCCTGAAATATACCAAGTCGAAGGAGAATGCCGAAGAAATCATGGAAGATACCTTCGTATGGCTCTGGAACAACAGAAGCACGCTGGAAGAGGCAGACAGCGTAAAGCCGCTGCTCTTCCTCAGAGCCAAGCATTATCTCATCAACGCCTACAGGAAGGTCATCAATTCGCCCGTGTACGAAGACTACATGGACTATCTTGACCATCACAACAGCACCACTGCTGACAGTCAGTTGGAGTATGATGATTTCGTCAGACAGCTCAACCTGATGCTTGCCAAACTGCCCAAGACACAGCAGGAAATCATCCGACTCTCCAAGTTGGAGATGCTCAACAATCAGGAGATTGCCGAGAAACTCAACTATAGTGAACAGACCGTTAAGAACCAGCTGTCCATGGGGTTGAAACAGCTCCGACAGCTTATCAGCAACCGCACCAACCTGATGTGGCTCTTGTTTTTAGTATAATTTAACGGTACATTCTCTACCGAACCATGTATAACCTAAAAAAGGATTGTTTTATGTTAGACGACATCAAGAATAGTACAGACTTAGCTAATCTGAAGGAACGGATCAACAACTGTTCAGATGAAGAATTAGCAGCAGCCATGGAAGAGGAATGGCTGCACGGCATCATCCCGGATAGCGGTATCTCTGACGAAGATTTGGCACGTATCAAGGCCGAAATTCATGAACAGATAGGAACCCGTAAGCAATTCACCCTGAAGCGCGTCCTCAAGTGGACCCAGATAGCGGCAGCTATTGCCCTGCCTGTCTGCATGGTGATTATGGGAATGATGTATAAGGAAAACAGGCAATATGCCGCGATTCCGCTGACAGAAATCACCACCCAGGAAGGCGAACAGGTGAGCATCACCCTGCCCGACAAGAGTGTGGTAGCGCTCAATTCGCTCTCCAGCATCAAATATGCGCCACAGGATTTCTGCAAGGACAATCGCGAGATTGAATTTGAAGGCGAGGCTCACTACAAGGTAGCCAAAGACGCCCGACATCCGTTCATCATCCACATGCAGGGAATGGAAATCAAGGTATTGGGTACCGAGTTTAACGTCATCAACCGAAAGAAAGAACAGACAGCAGAAGTTGCGCTGCTCAACGGTAGCGTGATGCTCACTTCCCTTGCCAACGGCAGCACCTATACGATGAAGCCAAACGAAATCGTGGTGGTGAACAAACAGACCGGAAAGATGGATGTCCGCGAAGTATCGCATATCGAGGATGCCTGTGCATGGCAGAAGAAACAGCTGGTATTCCGCGATGCATCGCTGGGTAAAGTCATCAGAAGTCTGGAGAAGAATTACGGGGTAGAGATTGCTGTGAAAATGGATACCATCGAACCTTTCACAGGAACCCTGCCGAACAACAGCCTTACCGAGGCGCTGCAGATTGTCTCTGAAGCCTATCAGGTGAAGTTCATCAAGACACCAGCCGGAAAGTATGTTTTGAGATAATATACACCACACGCTTTGGAAAAAGTAAAAAAGTAAAAAAGTAAAAAGGTAAAAAGGCTTTTAAAGGTAAAAAGGCGCAAAGAGCCTTAGCCCCTTCGCGCCCCCGTCCCCAGCGATTCCATCGCTGGTCCCCCGTAAAGTTAAAAAGCCCCTGATGCCAGAACGCATCGGGGGCTTTTTTTATTTAGGTCTCAAGATGTGCCAAATCACTTTGGCATGACGTTTAGCATATGAGATTATCGTTTATTTTCCATAATCATTGTACATCATGATCAGGCATGCGGCACTCCAGCTGAAGTGAGAAGCCTGCATAGGCTTGCCGGTATGCGTGTCATAATTCTCATAGATTGGGGTACCTGCCGAAATGCCCTGCAAATTGCGGAACACCTGGTCGGTATAGGCATCTGCCTTCTTCTTTTCACCATAGTTGCGATAACCCTTAATGCCATAATAGGTCTGGTCGAGCCAGATAGGACCGCGCCAGTAACCCTGTGGATTGTACTTCGGATTATCGGCAGCTATCGTCGGGAATGGGATGAAGGTAGAGAACTTCTTCTTATTGTCGAGCAACTTTCTTGCCTTGGCAAACTGCTTAGGCGTTGCTATGTTCGCCCAAAAAGGAATATAGCCCTCACAACCAGCCTCACGTACAAATGTTCTGTCGCCATCCAGACGGCGGTCGTAGAAGAAGCCATCCTTCTTATCAAAGAAATAATCGGCAACCAGTCCACGATAGTCTGGCAAGTCGAAAGGCTCGCCCAGCAATCCGGCAAACTTCTTGAGCAAGGTATACTCCAGCGAGAGATAAGCATTCAGGTCAACGCTCTCCTGATCAGTACTCCATGCATCCTTGCCGTTCTGCAACATCTTGGTGCCGTCGAAACGGATGGCATTATCCATACCGCTCTCCCAGGCAGCTGCCTCCAGCGTGCCATCAACCGAGCCGAACTCACAGATATGGTTCTTGTCGTGATCTCTCTTCTCATACCACCACTTATGATATTTCAGGAGTTTCGGATACATCTCCTTCACGAAAGCCAGATCCTGGGTATGTTCATAAATCTCGTTCACCGCCCAAGCTGCCAGAGGAGGCTTGCTGTCGCGGTAGTTGTTCTCAGAAGCATCCGGATAGATGCAGTCGATAATCATACCGTCTGGCTGCTGGTAGTCGAACATCACGCGGATGTTATCCTTCGCCAACTCTGGGAAGAAGGAAGCCATACCGGCTGAGAAACGCCAGCAGTCCCATGCCCAGCAACCTACGAAATAGCCAACAGCATGACTTGGCACGATGCCGTCATGATACAGGGCACCTCGCTTGGCACGCCAGTTGGAAAGCAGGGTGACGATGGATTTCGCAGCCACCCGGTTATATTCTGCAGGCATATCATCACGTATCACCTTCTTCAGATAACCGTTCCAGCGGTCATCATTTGCCTGGAGAGCGGCTGATGGATTGGCAAGCAGACTGGCTGTATGCACATACTGAACCGAAAACTCGGTATCCTGCTCTACCAGCGAAATGGCGATGGTGAGCTGCTCTACACCTCTTGGCACGGTAGCCAGATAGTTGTGGTCGGTATCAGTCACCTGAACCTTCTGAGGGAAGTCGATGATGACACGTTCACCATAGAAGTCTCCGATGGTTACACGGTTCTTGCAACGTGATACGTTGGCACGAGTACTGATGCTGTCGGCAGTAAACGTGAACGGAACCTTGGATGGATTGGTAACGGTGAGGAGTGCCGTACGGGCATCTACAAACTGCAGACTCTCATGGATATCGGCACCATCCTTCTTCAGACTCATCCTGATTTCGCCCGGATAATAGCTCTGTTCCTGCATGGTACCATCAATGAGAGATACCAGCGAACGGGCATACCAGTTGCGGTAATAGATGCTGAAAGGTCCGCAGAAACCTGCGGTAGGCTTCTCCTTCTCAGAGAGGGTGAAACCCATCCACGAACCCACATCCGTGAAGCATCCGTTCTGACGGCGGGGAGCACCCGGTGTCAGCTGGATGTCAAGAATATCCTTATACTCCTGACGGGTGGTCTGTGCCAAGCCGTCCATAGACAGCATGGCAAGCCCCATAGTCAATATAGCTATAGACTTAGTCTTCATATCGTTTATTTTAAGTTCTTAATAGTAAAGCTATAGCTCCACTCCTTTGGTGTGATGGTATATTCCGGATGCACCATAGCGCCCCAGGTATTATCGCCACCAACACCCATCTGCAAATGGTCGATGTTCACCCATACCATGTCCTTCTTGTCTACACAGCCGCCATGACGGTGCTCGATGGTAGAAGGAACATAGAGGAGATCATCCTGTGGGAAGTTCCAGGCACCTACGCTCAATGGCTCAGCACCTTCCACCTTGATACCGGCTCCAGCCTTCGATGCGAGGGTGAACCAGCGTACATCACACTTGTTGGCGGTTTCCTGTGCTCTTACGTATGGATGATACTGCTCCCATACGCTGGCAGAATACTTACCGATGAGGTAACCGCTCTTACGGTCGGCATAGTTCTCCTGCGGACCTCTACCCAACCAGGTCATCTGGTCGTAGTCGCCCTTCAGAATCATGCGCATACCGAGACGTGGCATCTCCGGCAGCGCCTTGTTGCCAGGAATGAAGTGCATGTTCACCTCTACATTTCCATTGGCAAGCATCTGATAGGTAATCTGCATCTGAGATTCCTGCTCAGGCATATCGAAGTCTGCGATGACGGTAGCCTTCTGGTTGTCTGCCTGGGTCTTGATGCCCTTCAGTACCATCTTCTTTCCAGCCTCACGCCAGGTAGCGCAGCGCTCCTGAGTGCCGTTAGCCACATCATTGTCGGTGATACCGCGCCAGAAGTTTGGCTGCAAACCAGCCAGCAGCATTTCCTTGCCGTCATATTTCAAAGAGGTCATCTCGCCGGTCTTCTTAGAGAAGCTGATACTGAAATCCTGGGTCTTTCCCTGGATGGTGATGGCCTCTTCTGTCTCGGTCTTCTCTATCTGTCCGCTAACCTGTTCCTGAACCTTTTCCAGTCTTACAGGCAGCTGCATCTGCTCGATGGCAACCTCGTGACCTGCAGGAACGGCTCCGGTAGCCTGCTTGCTGTAGGCGCGCAGGGTGAGGAAGTATTCCTTGCTGTCGGATGCTGGAAGTGTGCCCATCGGAATCTCCATCTCCTTAGTCTGATGAGGCAGGAGAGTCGGGAAGTTCATCTTGCCGCTTCTGATGGTTTCGCCGTTGGCTTCTACTGCCCAGACGAGTTGATAATTGTCAAGCGTGGTATAGTCGAATCGGTTGGTTACCTTGATGCGGTTCTGCATGAAGGCTACTGGCTCGAAGGCGATGTTCTGGTAAACCTTCTTTACCTCCCAGATATGTGGATGGAGCGAACGGTCGGCTGCTACAAGTCCGTTGGCACAGAAGTTGGAATCGTTCACTACGCCTACGAATCCCATATCACCGCCATAAGCCCAGTATTTGTGACCCTTGTCATCGGTCTTGGCGATGGTCTGGTCTACCCAGTCCCAGATGAAACCACCCTGCAACTGGTCGTATTTGTAAATCAGATCCCAGTAATCCTTGAGGTTACCCTCGCTGTTACCCATGGCATGGGCGTATTCGCAGAGAATCAGCGGGCGCTCATCACGCTGGTTGACATGGCGGCGCAAAGACCAGATGCGGGCATACATCGGACAGTAGATATCTGACTTAGCGTAGTAACCGCCGCCCTCATACTGTACCGGACGGGACGGATCCATCGCCTTGCTCATGTCATAGAGTTTCTCGAAACTCTTGCCATATCCGCTCTCGTTACCCATAGACCAGATGATGATGGCGGTATGGTTGCGGTCGCGCTTGATCATGCGGTACATGCGGTCGTGGAAAGCAGGATACCAGTCTTCTCTGTCTGCCAGCTGCTTGTATTCCGTATCCAGGATACCATGACATTCGATGTTTGCCTCGCCTACCATGTAGAGACCGTACTTATCGCAGAGCTGATACCACTCCGAATAGTTAGGATAGTGAGAGGTACGCACAGCATTGATGTTGAACTGCTTCATCATCTTCACATCCTTCACCATCTCACCGATGCTGAGGGTTCTGCCGTGTACTGCATTGTGCTCCTGTCGGTTCACACCCTTGATGGTGATGGCTACACCGTTTACCAGAAGCTGTCCGTTCTTCATTTCGATGGTACGGAAACCGAAAGGCTGTGCCACACTCTCCTCTACTCTACCATTCCTGTCGGTAGTATTGATGACGAGGGTGTAGAGATAAGGACTCTCGGCACTCCAAGGCTGCACGTTTTTCAGCAGTTTTTCGAAATGAATCAAGGTATCAGCAGGTGAGGTGATGCTCTGGATTTGTTTGAAGAGAGATTTGCCTGTTGCCGAAAGCACTTTCACCTCAACCTTCTGACCCTTTTGTGGATTGAGCATATTCACATCGAGTGTGAAATTGCCATCCTTATATTGATTGATCAGTTTATTTCCCAATACGTAGTCGTTCATTCTGCTCTTAGGACGAGCCAGGATGAACACATTGCGCTCTATGCCGCTATACTTCCAGTAGTCCTGATCTTCCAGATAACTGCCGTCGCTGAAGCGGAACACCTTCATGGCAAGGCGGTTCTTGCCCTTCTTCAGGAACTTGGAGATATTGAAGTGGGCAGGCAGACGGCTATCTTCACTATAGCCCACCATCTTGCCGTTGATCCAGAGATAGAAGGCAGATTCTACGCCTTCGAAATCCATAATCACATCCATGCCCTTCCAGTTTTCAGGCACGGTAAATTCGTGTACATAATGTCCTACAGGGTTGTAATCCTGTGGTACGAAAGGAGGATTTGCCTTGAAAGGATAGGTTACATCGGTGTAGATTGGCGCATCGAAGCCCTGCAACTCCCAGCTGCCAGGCACATTGATATTCTGCCAATCGCTTACGTTATAGGATGTCTTGAAGAAATCGGTCAAGGCAAGACTCGGATTCTTCACCAGTTTGAATTTCCATACACCATCCAACGAGCGGCGGCGCTCATTCTGGGTGTTCAACAGGAAACGGCGGGCGTCGTCCATCTTCAACTGTGCCAAGGCTCCGTTCTCACTTGTAAAAGGCAAGTAATGAGCGGTCATCGGCATGCGGTTGATATGGGTTACGGTGGCGTCCTGCCAAGGGTCTGAAGCTGCAGGCTGCTTGCCATCCTGAGCCGCAAGGGCTACTGAGGTATGGGCACAGCACAGGCTCAGACATATCATGAATGAACTGAAAATATGTCTCATACGGGTTTGGTTTTAAACTGCTTTTAGTTATTTTCTACAAAGAACAGAAGAAGGTAACCAGGAAGGGTACAGAAAAGTCGACACAGAAGCCATGGAAGATGGAAACGATGATGAAACTCTCGCCCGAATATCGGGTGATGATTGGCAACGTTGTATCCATGGTCGTAGCTCCACCTACACTGATAGGTGCCAGTTTGCCGAAGTATTTTGCCAGCAGCGGAGCACACAACAGGGTGAGAATCTCGCGGAAGATGTTGGCAAGAAGGGCGATGGTTCCCAGTTCGGCGCCCCTGTATTCGGTGATGAAGATACTAGAAAGAGAGTAATATCCGAATCCTGAACCGATAGCCAGACAATCGGTAAGCTGGCGGTGGCTCAAGATGAGAGATACGGCGGCACAACCTGCCAACGTACCCAGAATGGTCATCACAGGGAGCATCATCAGACGGGGATTCACCTTCTTGAAACTCTTCAGCACTGAGGTGTCGCAACCGATGCTGATACCTACGCAGAACATCAGGCAGCAGAGTGCATAATAGCTCACGTCGCTATCCAGAAGACCTGCCGGAATCACATCACACAAGCCTACGATGATACCCAGAACAAAGAAGCTTACGATAATCAAACTGCCTTTCATGCCTTGCCTCCTTTCCCGGTTTCAGCGTGAGCCGACGATTTAGCCTGCTTTGCTGTAACATACTTCCACAATGCCCAAGCAAAGAGTGCACTACCCAGACTGCCTCCCAAGGTCAGGGCTATCGCCTCAAGTCCCAGGGTCTGAAGACCGCTGATGATACGAGGGTTAGAACCTACCTCGATACCGAGCAGGAACAGGAGTACCCATATCAGCGCCGTGATGATACGGCCGATAAAACTCATTTTCTTGTTGCGGAGCAGATAGCCGGTACCTATTCCGCATAACATAATCATTACTATCTTGAGCATTGTTTCTTGTTTTTCTTCTTTATTTTATTGTTCGTTTTTATGAATTACTTTACCATAAAAAACGGATTCCCGATCGTATTATTGCTTAATAGACCGAGAATCCTGATGATATTTATAAGTAATCTTCAATGGTTACTCGCCCCTATTACTTAGCCAGACTGTTTGAGTTCAACTCTGTCAGAGGAGTTGGGTAGAACAGCTTGCTCTTGTCGAAACCTGTACGGCCGGCAGCAGTCAGCGCCTCAGCAGTCTTGCCCCAGCGGCGCAGGTCATACCAGCGCAAGTTCTCCAATGGGAACTCAATCATACGCTCGTGCTCAATCTGAGCCTGAACCTCAGCCTGTGTTGTACCGGTCATGGCTGGCATATTGCCGTGAACTCTTCTCACATCGTTGATCAGCGGAATAGCCTCTCCTGTACGTCCCAAATCATTGAGAGCCTCAGCCTTCATCAGAAGAACGTTGGCATAACGCATCAGAGGAATGTTCACGTCGGTAGTTGACTGTGCCAGGGCTTCATAGGTTGCAGGCATGAACTTGCGGAAAGAAGGACGGTCGTAAGCCTCTTCTACCTCCGGATTCCTCTTGACCCAAGCATCCCAGTCGTAACCATATACCTTTCCGGTTCCATCGTTAAAGTAAGGATCCTGGAAGAAGACTGAAGCATAAAGACGGGCATCATACAAGCCATTGTTCAGTTTACCTTCCTTCTTAAACTCGTTCATCAAGGTCTCTGAAGGGGTAATCTCATCCCATCCTTCAAACTCCTCTGTACCTATCCAGCGATGCAGCTGGGTAGCATAGTTGGCACCATTGGCACTACTCAGAGAGAACTGCACCTCGAAAAGACTCTCCTTACAGTTCTTGTTTGTACCATTAAACATGCTGGCATAATTGCTTTCCAGACTATATCCCTTTACATTATTGAATGCCTCTACAGCAGCATTCAGATATTCTGCTTTCTTATCAGCCTGCTCAGAAGCCATCGTAAGATAAGCATAGCCTAAGTAGGCATAAGCTGTGCCTGAGGTAACACGTCCCACTTCTTCATTGCTGCGAGAGTTACTCATCTCCGTACCGGCTTTCAGGTCATCTACGATAAACTGCCAAGTCTCAGGACGGTCAGAAAGAGCCTTATCCAACTGGCTGGTAGAAGTGATATATGTATCACGGATAATGATTTTCTCCCAGTTGAGCAAGAGTTGCATATGATAGAAGCCACGAAGGAAATGAGCCTCAGCCAGGAGCTGCTTTCTGTCTGCTGCAGCAAGCTGACCTTCACTCATGGTAGCCACCTTATCAATAATCTGGTTACAGAAACTGATTCCGCGATAGTAACTCTTCCAGTAGATAGAGAACTGAGAGTTTCCGTTGTTGTAGCTGAAGTTACGTAGCTGCACCCAGTTTGGATAGTTCTGTACATCCTTACCCAAATCTACGTCATCCTGACGATAAGCCTCCACTGGCCATTTCACCTCAGAGAAGTCCCATTGGTCTCCGGAATATTCTGCAAAATACAGTTGGGAATAAGCTGATGACATTGCCGACTCTACGTCTGCTTTATCACGCCAGTAAGAATCGGAAGTCAGTTTATCTGGCGAAGTCTGCGTCAAATAGTCATCACATGATGTGAGTGACAGAGCAAGGCAAATGCCTGCTATATATTTTAATGCTTTCATAAGATTTTCCTTTTTATGTTAATACTAGAATGATACCTGTGCACCTACTGTGTAAGAGCGAGAGAACGGATAGGTAAAGCGGTCGATACCACTATTCAATACGCCCATAGAGAATTCTGGGTTAGCACCAGAATAGCCTGTGATGGTGAACACGTTTTCTGCACTCACGTAGAAACGGATGCGGTCGCAATAAATCTTCTTAACCAGCGATGTTGGCAAGGTATAACCCAACTGCACCTGACGCAAGCGTACGAAATCTCCATTCTCCAGGAAGCGGGTTGACTCGCGAGTATTGTCGTTAGGGTCACCATAGATGGCACGTGGTACGCTGGTATTGGTATGGGTAGGAGTCCAGGCATCCAGAGTGCTGCTGAGGAAGTTGGAAGCTGAGTTCATTCCCTCATAGTAGTAGCGGATACCATTGTAAATCTTGTTGCCGAATGCACTACCGATGACTGCAGAGAAGTCGAAACCCTTGTAACTGGCGCTCAAGTTAAGGTTAGCCTCAACCTTAGCGATACCTGTACCAGAATAGGTCTTATCATCCTCGTCAATCACACCATCACCATTCATATCCTTGAAACGTACATCACCAGGCTGAGCATTTGGCTGAAGGAGTTTGCCATCCTTGTTTTTATAAGCATTTACCTCATCCATATTCTGGAAGATACCGTCTGCCTGATAGAGGTAGAAAGCACCGATTGGCTTGCCTACCTTGGTCTGGGTAGGGAAGTGCTCTGAGCCATACTTCAAACCCATACCGTAAATGGTCTGATCTTCATTAGCAAGAGAAACCACCTTATTAGATACCGTACTGAGGTTGAAACCTACATTATACTCGAAATCACTTACCTTGTCGTTCCAGTTCAACTCCAGCTCAAAACCCTGGTTGCGCATCTTACCTACGTTCAGCGTTGGGTTGGCAAGACCGGCAGATGGAGCCAGCTTACGGGTAATCAGCAGGTCGCGTGTCTCGTTGATATAATAGTTTACATTACCACTCAGATGGTTATTGAAGAAGCCGAAATCGAAACCGATGTTCTTGGTATCAGTAGTTTCCCATTTCAAAGAGCGGTTTTCCAATCCACGGGCAATACTGCCTGGCCATGCAGAAGAGCCAGAACCCTGAACATAACCCTGATAGAGGTCATTGTATGTAGAAATGAGCGCCAGGAAATCGTAGTAGCCCAAAGCATTCTCGTTACCGAGCTGTCCCCAGCTGGCACGGAACTTCAAGTTGCTGATTACTGTATTCTTAGGGAAGAATGGTTCCTCGCTGATTCTCCAACCTACAGCAACAGATGGGAAGAAACCCCAACGGCTATCGGCACCGAACTTAGAAGATCCATCCTCACGGAAGGTGAACTGGAAGAGATAGCGGTCGTTGAAATTATAATTCAGACGGCCGAAGAAAGAAGCACGGTTATACTTCCAGCAGGAACCGTCACCACTGAAGGTACCACCTGCTCCGGCACCGATGATAGCAAAGCTGGAATCCAGAAATCCTGCAGCCTTCTCACTCTGCTGCAGCTGTCCGTTTTCTACCTTATAGACGATGGTCTTACCTTCTACGCCTACCGAACTCCAGTTATACTTGCGGCTGGTGAGCGAAGTACCGAGCATGGCATTGATGCTGTGCTTCTTGATTTCCTTGTTGAAGGAGAGCACATTCTCGAACACCTGCTCTTCCCAGTAGGCACGGGTCTCACTGCTATTCGGATAATTGTTAGGACTCTTAGTATCTGCTATATAATCAGGTGCATGATAAGAATCTATCTCATGCTCACCACGATAACCATAGCTGGTCTTGAAGTTGAGCCAAGGGAAGAACTTGAAGGTTAATGCTACATTGGCAGAAGTATGATACTTCTTATCTACTTCGTTCTTATAGTAGTTATCTGCAACAACGTTACGGTTGTTTGGCAGACCATCAAAGTTAGTCAAACCGAAACCATACTTTTCATTCTCATTATAAATAGGTACGAGAGGAGAAATCATATAAGTTTCCTTGAGAGAATACTGAGGCTGACGGCTGTTGGTATATTTGAAATCCATATTGGCATCCAGATCTATGATGCCCTTGGTTGCATGGAGTTTCATACGTGCGATATCATGACGATGCTCGTTGCCGATAAAGATACCCTTCTCGTCGGCATGGTTATAAGATACAGAATACTGTGCCTTATCACCACCTCCGCGGAGGCTGACCATATAGTTCTGTGCCAATCCGTTGCGCTGGATAGCATCCTGCCAATCGGTATTCACACCAGTTTCATGGGTAATATAGGCAGGTAAGCCGGCACCAGGATATTCACCATACTGGGTCTTATAGTTCTCATACATCATCTTATGTACAGCCTTATAGCCATCAGCATCAAGCATATCGAGGTCCTTAGCAACGTGAGTGAAGCTCAAATAGGTACTGAAATCCACCTTTACATCGCCCTTCTTACCGTTCTTGGTTGTAATCAGAACCACACCGTTGGCAGCTACAGAACCGTAGATGGCAGCGGCAGCACCATCCTTCAGTATCTCCATAGACTCGATGTCCTGAGGGTTTATGCTGTTGATATCGCCAGGGAAACCATCCACGATATAAAGAGGTTCGTTGTCGCCGAAGGTCTTGATACCACGGATCTTGATGCTCACACCGGCACCGGCGTTACCACCACTCTTCAGGATGTTCACACCGGCAACCTTACCCTGCAAAGCCTCAGCTGGGTTGGTAGTAGTGCGCTTAGCCATCTCCTTGGTATTGACAGAAGAAAGAGCTCCGGTCATATCGCTACGCTTCATGGTACCATAACCTACTACAACCACTTCGCTCAAAGCCTGTGTGTCCTCGCTCATGGCGATGTTCATGTTTTCTGAAGCCTTCACCTCGCGGTCTACGAAACCGAGATAAGAAACCTTCACCTTAGCGCCCTTGGCTGCATTGATGGTGAATCGGCCGTCCATATCGGTTACTGCGAGTTCGTCGGTACCAACAACAGAAACAGTAGCACCAATCACAGGCTCACCGTTGTCGTCCTTCACAACACCCTGCATCTTGCGCTTGTTGTTCAGCTGAGGAGCGGCAACATTTGCATGCTTCTCAGAAACAACGATAGATTTCTGCGAAACCACAGAGTATTTCAAGTTGCGTCCCACAAAAGCCGCATCGAGTACAGCTGTTACAGGAACGCCACTCTTCCTGATAGTGATATCCTTGCGATGGTCAATGATATCACTCTTGTAAGAAAACCTGTAAGATGTCTGGTTTTCGATTGTACTGAACACCTGCTTCAAGGAGGCATTCACAACATTGACTGTTACTTTCTGCTGTGCCGATGCTCCCAAGAGAGGAAGGCACGTCAGGATGAAGATCATCAAACTTTTCAAGTAATTGCGTCTGATCATAATGCTTACGTTTAGTTATACAAATAAGTTTCAAATAACCTATGTTTTCAGGTTTTGTCACAAGGTAATACAAACGTTTTCATAAAAAGTACCAAAGAATCTTCATCATTAACTCTCTTTAACACGAAGTCGTATTCCTCATTCCATTTTTCTTTGTACTTTAGCACCCCGAAAAGAAAAAGGATATAAAATATGAGCAACGGATTATTACTTTGGATAGACGACGAGATAGAACTTCTCAAGGCGCACATCATCTTTCTGGAAAAGAAAGGATACGAGGTGCAGACGGTAAGCAACGGCCCTGATGCCATTGAACTTTGCCGCCAGCAGACCTTCGACCTCATCCTGCTAGATGAGATGATGCCGGGACTCAGCGGACTGGAAACCCTGCTACACATCAAGGACATCCAACCTGCCACACCGGTAGTGATGTGTACCAAGAGCGAAGAAGAAAACATCATGGACCAGGCAATAGGTTCAAAGATAGCCGACTATCTGATCAAACCCGTAAACCCGAACCAGATTCTGCTCTCGCTCAAGAAGAACATCCACCGCAAAGACATCGTGGCGGAGGTGACGCAGAGCGGATACCAGCAGGACTACCAGCAGATAGCCATGCAGATGATGGAATGCAGAACGGCGGAAGACTGGATGGAGATTTACAAGCGACTGGTAAGCTGGGAACTGAAGCTGAGCGATACGGCTAGTCCGATGGCTGAGATGCTGGGCATGCAGAAGGAAGAGGCTAACCAGGGTTTCGCCAAATACATAGCCAAGAACTATCTCGACTGGGTGAGTCCCGACAACAGAGACCGCCATCTGATGAGTCCCGACATCTTCAAGCGCAAGATATTCCCGCTGCTCGATGAGGGCAAGAAGGTGTTCCTGATTGTGATAGATAACTTCCGCTATGACCAGTGGCGCATGCTGGCTGAAGACATCGGCGACCTGTTCGACATCGATGAGCAGCTCTACATGAGCATCCTTCCTACCGCCACGCAATATGCGCGCAACGCCATCTTCAGCGGTCTGATGCCGAACAAGATAGCCGAAATGTTTCCAGACCTCTGGGTAGATGAGGACGAGGAGGAAGGCAAGAACCTGAACGAGGCGCCGCTGATACAGACCCAGATAGAGCGATTCAGAAAGCACTATACCTTCAGTTATCACAAGGTGAACGATTCGCAGGGTGCCGACCGTTTCCTGGAGCACTACAACGAGTGCCGCAACTACGACTTGAACGTGCTGGTGATTAACTTCATCGACATGCTCTCTCACGCGCGTACCGAATCTAAGATGGTGCGCGAGCTTGCCAACAACGAGAGTGCCTACCGCAGCATCACGCAGAGCTGGCTCCGCCATTCGGTTCTCTCCGAGCTCTTCAAGCTCCTTTCGCAGAGCGATTACCAGGTAGTGCTCACCACCGACCACGGCAGCATCAGGGCATCGAAACCAATCAAGATTGTAGGCGACCGCAATACGAACACCAACCTGCGCTACAAGCTGGGCAAGAATCTGGCTTACCAGAGCAAGGAAGTTTTCACCATCAAGGAGCCTCACCGTGCCCAGTTGCCGGCACCTAACCTGAGTACCTCGTATGTATTTGCCACGGGCGACAGTTTCTTCGCCTATCCGAATAATTACAACTATTATGTGCAATACTACAAGGATACCTTCCAGCACGGCGGCATCTCGATGGAAGAAATGCTCATACCGCTCATCACGCTGACAGCGAGAAAAAGGAATTAAAGGAGTTAACTCCTTAACTCCTAGCTAGAATAAAATAATTCAAAATAAATATATGAAGATAAAAATTGACTCATTAGACACGATCCATGAAGCAGCCAAGGAATTTCTGCAGAACATGGGCGACGGCAAGGTCTTTGCCTTCTATGGCAAGATGGGAGCCGGAAAGACAACATTTGTAAAAGCTATTTGCGAAGAACTGGGCGTAGAAGATGTCATCACATCTCCTACCTTCGCCCTCGTAAACGAATATACAGCGGGCGACGGCTCTCCTGTCTACCACTTCGATTTCTACCGCATCAAGAAGCTCGATGAGGTATACGATATGGGCTACGAAGATTATTTCTACAGCGGCAACCTCTGCTTCCTGGAGTGGCCGGAACTGATAGAAGAACTGCTGCCGGAAGACTGCACCAAAGTGACTATCACCGTAGAAGAAGACGGAACAAGAAGCGTAGAATGGTAAGTCACCGACAGCCCCGAACAAAAAAAGCATCTGGCTGAGAACATGTTTTCTCAAGCCAGATGCTTTTATCATTTCCTATCCGGGCTGATTACAGGAGGGCCTGGATCTTCTCGGTAAGGGTTGCCTTAGAGGCTGCGCCAACAAACTTGTCTACCAGCTGGCCACCCTTGAAGAAGAGGATGGTAGGGATATTACGAACACCAAACTCCATAGCGATGTCGTCGTTCTCCTCTACATCACACTTACCTACTACCACCTTGCCGTCAAACTCCTCAGCAAGCTGTGATACGATAGGAGCAACCACGCGGCAAGGACCGCACCATGTTGCCCACAAATCTACTACCAATGGCAGTTCGCCATTCTTGTAGCTCTCGAAATTCTCGGTTGTAATTGTTACTTCCATTTTTCTATACTTTTATATATTAAAACTAAAATTATCTCTAATTGATCTGATAGCTCATCTTAGGATGCTGCTCGATATACTGGATGAGGGCATGGCCCACGCCTACCGTATGCTCACGGGCACGCATCAGCAGATAGGTATTGCTGTCAACATCATGTATCTGGAAAAAGAGCTGCGCCTTGCCCTCGTCATTCTCCAGAATAGTCTGCAGGTCGCTAACCATCGTTTCGTCTATCGCATCGCTCTCCACATTGATGGTAAAGCGGTCGATGCGGTTCTCCTTGACCGTCTGCAGATACTCTACATTGCCTATCTGGAAATCGAGATAGTTGGCATTGCCGTAACGGGAAACGCACTTGGCTGTGATGTAGATGGTGCTGCCTTCAACCATGATGCCGCGCCACTTGCCCCAGTCTTCGCCGAAGAGAGCCAGCTCGCCTGAGCCCTCAAAGTCTTCGAGCGTAACGAAACCGCACGGCTTGCCCGTCTTGGTAAACTTCGACTTCACACCCGTGATGATGCCGCCCAGCACCACATCTTCCTTCTTTGCCAGCTCCTGCTTGTCGCCCAGTTCAGAGCAATGGGTATTGCAGAGGGAGTTGAGGATGATGCTGTACTCATCGAGCGGATGGGCAGAAAGATAGATGCCCACAAGCTCGCGCTCACGGTTCAGACGTTCGATGGTGCTCCAGCTCTCTGCATCAGGAATAGGCGGCGTAGCTATCTCTATCGCCTCGGTACCGCCAAAGAGTGAGTTGGCTGCCTCGTGCTGTTCCTGCTGGAAGAGCTGACCGTAGCGCACCAGCGTATCGAGGAAGGTTTCGCCCTTGTTGTTCTTGCCGAAGAACTGCTCGCGGCGGATGCCGAAGCTGTCGAAACCGCCACTCAGCGCCAAGGTTTCGAAAGCCTTGCGGTTCACGCTGGAGTAATCTACACGCTCGGCAAAATCGAAGATGCTCTTATAAGGTCCGTTCTTCAGTCGCTCTGCCACGATGGCATCGGCTGCCGGAGCACCCATACCCTTGATGGCTGAAAGACCGAAACGTATCTCTCCATGCTCGTTCACACCGAACACGCGGTAACTCTCGTTCACATCCGGTCCCAAGGTCTTGATGCCCATCGACTGGCACTCCTCCATCAGCTTGGTGATTTCGGTAATCTGTGCAAAGCGTCGGGTCATCAGCGCCGCCATGTATTCGGCAGGATAGTGCGCCTTGAGATAGGCGGTCTGATAGGCTACCCACGAATAACAGGTGGCATGAGACTTGTTGAAGGCGTAGGAAGCAAACTTCTCCCAGTCGCCCCAAATCTTCTCCAGCACCTTCGGGTCGTGGCCGTTCTCCTGTCCCTGCTTGATAAACTTAGGCTTCATCGCATCTACGATTGCCTTTTTCTTCTTACCCATCGCCTTACGCAGGGCATCTGACTCGCCTCGGGTGAAGCTTGCCAGCTGACGGGAAAGAAGCATCACCTGCTCCTGATAGACCGTGATGCCGTAGGTATCCTTCAGATACTTCTCCATACACGGAATATCGTAGGTAATCGCCTGCTTGCCGTTCTTGCGGGCAATGAAGTCAGGGATGTAATCCATAGGTCCCGGACGGTAGAGGGCGTTCATGGCGATGAGGTCCTCGAATACCGTAGGCTTCAGCTCACGGAGATACTTCTGCATACCCGGTGACTCGAACTGGAAGGTTCCGATGGTCTGACCGCGCTGATAGAGCTGATAGGTCAGCTCGTCATCGATAGGGATGGTATCGAGGTCAACGACATCGCCCGTAGTCTGCTTGATAACCTTGCATGCCTCCTTCATCTCGGAGAGGGTCTTCAAGCCCAGGAAGTCCATCTTGATCAGACCGGTGGTCTCGATGACATGGCCGTCGTACTGCGTTACCGCCGTCTTCAGTCCCGGGAAATCAGGGTCATCGGCAGTAGATACAGGCACCCAGTTGCTGATAGGGTCGCGGCAGATGATGAATCCGCAGGCATGGATACCCGTGCCTCGGATGGTTCCTTCGAGCATCTTGGCATACTTGATGGTATTGCTCTCGCGGGGATCGTTGGAGAACTCAGCCTCGCGCAGCTCTGGGGTATATTTGATGGCATTGGTCAGGTTCATCTTGGCACCGTCAGGCAAACGGTCTGGGATAGCCTTGCAGAGTGCATTCGCCTTATCCAACGGCAACTTCTCTACTCGCGCCACGTCCTTGATGGAGTTCTTCGTTGCCATGGAACCGTAGGTAATGATATGGGCACAGTTCTCATGACCGTACTTATCCATTACCCATCTCAGCACCTTGCCTCGGCCGTCATCATCAAAGTCGGTATCAATATCCGGAAGGTTCACACGGTCTGGGTTCAGGAAACGCTCAAACAGGAGGTCGTACTTCAACGGGTCAATCTTGGTAATGCCCAGACAGTATGCCACCACCGAACCTGCCGCAGATCCACGTCCCGGGCCCACCATCACGCCGAGTTCCTCGCGCGCCGCCCTGATGAAGTCAGACACGATAAGGAAGTAGCCCGGGAAACCCATGGTCTTCATCACGTGGAGCTCAAAGTTTACATGCTCGTCTACATTCTCGGGCAGCGGGTCGCCATAAAGCTTTTTGGCTCCCTCGTAGGCAAGGTGGCGCAGATATTCTGCCTCAAACTTGATACGGTATATCTTGTCGTAGCCGCCCAATCGGTCGACAACCTTCTGTCCTTCCTCTGGTGGCAGCGGGTTCTTGCCGTTCTCATCAGAGGTAAATTCCTTGTAGAGGTCTTCTTCTGATACCTTCTGGCGCAACTGCTCCTCGGTACCGAAACTCTCTGGAATCGGGAAGAAAGGCATGATAGGACCATGGTCGATGCTGTAAATCTCCACCTTATCTAATACTTCGAGGGTATTGGAAAGTGCTTCGGGAATATCCGAGAACACATCGTTCATCTCCTGGCGGGTCTTGAACCACTCCTGCTTGGAATAGCGCATACGGTTAGGGTCGTCGAGATCCTTTCCGGTAGCGATACAGAGCAGATGGTCGTGGGCCTCGGCAGTTTCCTTATCCTCGAAGTGGCAGTCGTTGGTGCACACCAGTTTGATGTTAAACTCCCTTGCCATCTTGATAAGTTCCTTGTTGGCACGCTGCTGCAACTCGTAAGCCTCGCGGTTGGCAAGCAGACTTGGATCATCGGGCACTTTATGTCGCTGGAGCTCGAGATAGTAATCATCGCCAAAGAGGTTGTGGTACCACTGGCAAGCCTCGCGGGCTCCTTCCAGGTCACCATGCAGAATCTTGGATGGCACCTCGCCTGCAATACATGCCGAACAGACGATGAGGTCTTCGTGATACTTCTCCAGATCGGCACGGTCGGTTCGTGGGCGCATGTAGTAACCATCCACCCACGAATTGCTCACCAGCTTGATGAGGTTCTTGTATCCATTATAATTCTTGGCAAGTACAATGAGGTGATAACCGCTCATATCGCCCTTATCCTTCTCTCGGTCGGCTTTGGTTCGGCGTGCCACATACATCTCGCAGCCTATGATAGGCTTGAAAGGTTCGAGTCCCTCCTTCTTGCGGTCTTTATTAACCTTGCCGCAATAGTCGGTGAGTTCCTTGATACCGAACATCACACCGTGGTCGGTTACCGCCATACCCTTCATGCCGTCCTTGATGGCCTTATCTACCAGATGCGGTATCTTCGACTGGCCGTCGAGGATGGAGTATTGGGTGTGTACATGCAAATGAACAAAATCTTCCATTATCTGTTTAAAATTCGAATTTTGACAACAAAGTTACGGCGAAATATTGAAAAAGCCAAAAGAAATATGCGAAAATATTGAAAAAGGTAAAAGAAACCCCCAAAAAATTTGCAAAAGTGATAAAAATGACGTACCTTTGCACCAATAAAAACTTAATCCTACTG
The DNA here is from genome assembly GCF_009494835.1 of Segatella copri. Lineage (GTDB taxonomy): Bacteria > Bacteroidota > Bacteroidia > Bacteroidales > Bacteroidaceae > Prevotella > Prevotella copri_F. The sequence goes on along the minus strand of NZ_VZBE01000008.1, from coordinate 12,552 downwards.
TATGGGACAGAAAATAAAGAAATTAAAGAAGATAAGATTGCACCGCGAAGGTACCGATCAGCTGGTAACCGGAGCGATAGCGTTAGTAGCCATTGCGGCTATATTGTGGACAACCTTAGACAACAAGATTCCGTTCTGGGCTTTTGTTGTTGTGTTCGGTACGGTATATGGTATCGTGCTCAACTTCTACCGTTGTCCTGTCAGATACCTCAACGTTGAGGATACTTCGAAACTGGTAGTAGCACCAGCCGACGGAAAGATTGTGGTGATAGAAGAGGTGGAGAATGCTCCCTACTTCGGTGACCGCCGCCTGATGATTTCCATCTTCATGAGCCTCTGGAATGTTCATGCCAACTGGTTCCCGGTGGATGGTAAGGTGAAATTCGTGAAGCATGTGGACGGCAACTACCACAAGGCATGGCTGCCTAAGGCTAGCGAGGAAAACGAGCATGCCGACGTGATGATTACCACACCTGAGGGAGTGGATGTACTCTGCCGCCAGATTGCCGGTGCAGTGGCACGCCGCATCGTAACCTATGCCAAGGAAGGGGAAGAATGCTTCATCGACGAGCACCTGGGATTCATCAAGCTGGGTTCACGCGTGGATGTCTACCTGCCTGTAGGTACAGAAGTATGCGTAAAGATGGGACAGTCAACTACTGGCGACCAGACCGTCATCGCTAAATTGAAATAACATATTGACAGATAGAGGGCAAGCCGGAACATACTTCCGGCTTTCACTCTATCATAATATACTGTAAAGAAATGAGTATCAAGAAACATATTCCAAACACGATAACCTGCTGCAACCTGGTTTCGGGCTGCATCGCAACATCGTTTGCCTTCGGCGGGAACCCAAAGATGGCATTGTTATGGATTATCATCGGAGCCGTATTCGACTTCTTTGACGGCATGAGCGCCCGCCTGCTGCACGTTTCATCGCCAATAGGCAAGGAGCTGGATTCGCTGGCTGATGACGTAACCTTCGGTGTGGCTCCTGCCACCATCGTATTCTCACAACTCTTTGTGATGGAATATCCGGGGTTTCTGGAGCCTTTGCGCCCATGGCTGCCTTACGCAGCCTTCATCATCGCAGCCTTCTCGGCATTGCGCCTGGCTAAGTTTAATCTTGATGAGCGCCAGACTACCTCTTTCATCGGTGTTCCTACACCAGCCAACGCCCTGTTCTGGGGTTCGCTGATTGTGTTCAATCCAAGCTGGCTCGAAGGTAACGCCTGGTCGGTATTCATCATTCTGGCTCTGATTCTCATCACCAGCTATCTGCTGGTTTGCGAGATGCCTCTTTTCGCCTTGAAGTTCAAACAGTGGAGTTTCAAGGGCAATGAGGTGAAATATGGCTTTGCCGCGCTCACCCTCATCATCCTCGCTACTTCGGTAGCACTCGATGGTCTGACCGGTTTCCTCACCGGCTGGTGGCTTGTCATCGTGGCATACGTCATCATCTCGGCGATTATTCTGAAGAAGACGAAATAGAAGAAATCCCCTTTATTGGGATATTTAGGTATTTAGGTAGATTATAACTGAAAAATGCGGCTAGATGTGAATCCAGTCGCATTTGTTTTTTCTTCCTGTTGAGAGAAGTTTAGTTGTGTACGAGCGTACCAATCTCCTCACCATCCATCACCTTCTTGAGGTTACCTACAACATCCATATTGAACACGTAGATAGGAAGGTTGTTTTCCTTACACATGGTGGTAGCAGTCAAATCCATTACCTTCAAGCCCTTGGTATAAATCTCATCATAGGTGATGTCCTTGAACTTGGTAGCTGTAGGATCCTTCTCTGGGTCGGCGGTATAGATGCCGTCTACACGGGTACCCTTGAGCATCACGTCAGCCTCGATTTCGATACCGCGGAGAGAAGAACCGGTATCGGTAGTGAAGTATGGACTGCCTGTACCTGCAGAGAAGATGCAGATATAGCCTGCCTCCATCGCCTCAATCGCCTTCCACTTGGTGTAGAATTCGCCGATAGGCTCCATGCGGATGGCAGTAAGCACCTTGTTCTTAACGCCCAAGGCTCCGAGTGCGCTGCTCAATGCCAGGGAATTGATAACGGTAGCACACATACCCATCTGGTCGCCCTTGACACGGTCGAAACCCTTCTGGCTTCCACTCAAACCGCGGAAGATGTTACCACCACCAATCACAATGCCTATCTGAACGCCCATCTCATGGACCTCCTTTATCTGCTTAGCATAATCACTCAGGCGCTCTGGGTCGATGCCGAAGCTCTGCTTGCCCATCAGACTCTCGCCGCTCAATTTCAAAAGAATTCTTTTAAACTTTGCCATAATATAGTGTTTAATGTTTATTGTTTAATGTTTACTGAAGGGATTAGAAACTTGATTTCTCCGAACGCATACGAGCGTATTACTCCCTTCTTGTCATGAAGGATGAGATGACCATCGTCCTCCACCTCTACGAAGGCACCCTCGAACTTACCGTCCTTATCCTCATACCAGTGATAGCCCTTGCGACGGTAGAGAGAAAGATGATAGATGCCCGACACATCCATATAGTCGGCACGACGCAGAAGTTCGTAGTATTTGCAGAAAGCCTCAATCACCTTCTGCAGCACCTCTTCCCTATCCACCTCATGACCCAGAATCTGAGCCAGAGATACAGGGTTGGGCGCATCGCTGTGGAACTCAGTCTGATTGACATCAATGCCGATGCCGAAGATGCAGCGCTTGATGCCCTTGGAGTCGATGGCAGTCTCTATCAGCGTGCCACTGATTTTCTTGTCATACCAGTACACATCATTCGGCCATTTCAGCGTAATGCCGTCCGTATAGAAATCAAGAGCATCCTTCACGGCGAGCGCACCAGCCTCAGAAAGGAGGAACTGCTGGCGCAAAGGCACCCACTTAGGACACATCATCATACTGAAGAGGAGGTTCTTGCCCGGCTCACTTTCCCAGGTATGCACGCCCTGTCCCCTGCCCGCCGTCTGATAGTCAGCAACAGCAATGGTCAGCGCATCTTCATCGTAAGTTCCCAAATTCTTCAGGAAGGCATTCGTGGAATCCACTTCCTTTAATCGTATAATCTTCTTTTCCATGTCTATATAATAATGTATAGCGATACACAACGGATTATCAAATCAGCAACGGATTGAAGGCATCCACAAGATGTTCGATGCGTTTCACCTGATGGCCTACCCCTACCACGGTAATAATATCAAAGCGAAGCTCCCTGTCCACCTGCTTCTCCTTGACATAAGTATTGGCGGCCAATGCCAGATTACGCATCTTCCTGGCATCAACGGCTTCCTCGGGCTGCTGGTATTCTTCACCCGAGCGGGTCTTTACCTCTACCACAACCAAAGTCTTTCCATCCGGCGAAACGGCAAGGATATCCAGATCGCGCTTGCCGTCTCTCCAGTCTCTGTCGATGACGACATAGCCTTCATTTTCGAGATAGAGCGTAGCCTCGTCTTCTCCCCATTTGCCTAATTCATTATGCTCTGCCATAGTCTATTTCCTTTATTTTGCACCAAAAGATGCTTTTACCTTGCAAAAATAACAAAAAAAGTCCACACTTCAAACTTTTTTATGTAATTTTGCACGAAAAACAATGGAAGATATTAAGAATAAAGACGAAGTATACATGCGCCGTGCCCTGATGGAGGCTCAGGCTGCATTCGATGAAGACGAGATTCCGGTAGGCGCCGTCATCGTTTGTAAAGACCGGATCATATCGCGTGCCCACAATCTTACGGAGATGCTGACCGATGTTACGGCTCATGCCGAAATGCAGGCCATCACTTCGGGAGCCAACATGCTGGGAGGAAAATACCTGAAAGACTGTACCCTCTACGTTACGGTAGAACCCTGTGTGATGTGCGCCGGAGCACTGGGATGGGCACAGATCAGCCGCGTGGTATATGGTGCCAGCGACGAGAAAAGGGGGTATACAAAATATGCGCCCGATGCACTGCATCCTAAGACGACAGTTACATCGGGCGTATTGGAAGATGAGTGCCGCGCACTCATGCAGGATTTCTTTCAGAGAAAGAGATAATTACTTAACGAGCACTACAAGATACTTGCTGGTGCTCCAGAAGATCTGTGGATTGGTGATGCGGAGTGTATACTGCTTGTTAGCATCACGTACCAATGCATAAGAGCTTGATGGGTGGGTAGTGAGCAACTTAGCCGACTTTGACATCAACTTGATTTCAGAAATGTTGCGGATATCAACCTTGGTGAAATAACTCTTGTTGAAATTGCCGGTCATTACCTTACCATTTTCCATGATATGCTGCTCCTTCAACTCCTTCTTGGTACCGAATACATACCAGGCAGTGTTGATCTGCTTGTCCTGTGCATTGATAGTCTCTGTCTTCTGGTTGCTTTCAGTAGTAAGACGAGAGGTCTTTGTATTCAGATTGTTGATAGTCTCGTCGAGCGCTGCAATATGAATATCCTTCTTATCCAACTCCTCGCGAAGCACCTGGAGTTCCTTATCCTTCTGTGCAATCTGCTCCTGAAGGTTTGCGATAGTCTTCTTCAACTGGTCAGCCTGCAAAGAGCTGTTAGCCAACTGCTTCTGCAGTTTAGCCAGGAGTTCGCGGTTCTGCTGCATACGGGTAGCGATGAACTGCACGTTCTCCTTGAGCTGCTGTCTCTTGCTGGCACCCTCACCGTTCTTCAGGAGAGTTACTCTGTGTTCAGCCTCACTGATCTGGTTCAGACCATCCTGGATTTCATTCAATGTACCCATCATATCGTTAATTTCGCTATCTTTCTGAGCGATGATACTGTTTAGCGAATCATTCTGCTGATTTGCCAAATCCTGGGTGTTGTTCTTGCCGTTGTTGCAACTGGTCAAGCAAAAAGCAGCTAAACATGCCGCAAATAATAGCTTTTTCATAATCATTTTCCTTTTTAATGTTTGATTTAAAAAATTATCTTTTCGCGTAAAACGCGTCGCTTCCAATATTTTATTCATTACTGTCTTCATCCCTGCGAGCCCCGTTTTTCTTCTGCCGGCGCTCTTCACGCTTCTTTTCCTTCATCTCCTCCTTGAGCTGTTTGGGATCTTTTCCTGCCAATACGATGACAAATTCGCCCCTTGGTTCTGTCTCCTCAAAATGAGCGATAACCTCGGCAAGCGTACCCCTCACACTCTCCTCGTGGAGTTTGGATATTTCACGACAACAGCTCACCTGTCTGTCATCCCCGAAAACCTCGGCAAACTGCTGCAAGGTTTTCACCACGCGATAAGGTGACTCATAGAAAATCATGGTGCGCACCTCATCCTTCAATGATTCAAGATAGGTCTGTCTGCCCTTTTTCTGCGGAATGAATCCTTCGAAACAGAAACGGTCGCATGGCAAGCCCGATGAAACGATGGCCGGAATGCATGCCGTAGGTCCAGGCAAAGTCTGCACCGTGATGCCTGCCTTGGCTGCCTCGCGGGCGAGGTAAAAACCGGGATCGCTGATACCCGGTGTTCCGGCATCGCTGATCAAGGCGATGGTTTCGCCACCCTTCAGTCGCTCTACGATGGCAGATGATGTGCCATGTTCGTTAAACTTATGGTGAGCCACTAATCGATTTCTGATATCGAAATGCTTCAGCAGGACACTCGATGTTCGAGTGTCCTCAGCGAGTACCAAATCCGCTTCTTTCAGTATGCGAATGGCTCGCATTGTCATGTCCTCCATGTTACCAACTGGAGTCGGAACGATGTATAATGTGCCCATACTGACCGCAAATGTAGTTAATTAATCTTTCATAGCAAAAAAAAACTGCGTTTCTTTGCATTTTTTAAAACCTTATTATTAATTTTGCCCCCGAAATGACAGAAAATCTAATTGGGGAGGCACACCGTCCCGGAAGAATTGAAGTGGTGTGCGGATCGATGTTCTCTGGAAAAACCGAGGAATTGATCCGAAGAATGAAGCGTGCGAAGTTCGCCAGGCAGAAGGTGGAAATCTTTAAGCCTGCGCTTGACACCCGTTACTCCGAGGAAGATGTAGTGAGCCATGATCAGAACTCTATCCGGTCTACTCCTATTGAGTCCTCTGGATCGATACTGCTATTGGCTTCTGATATCGACGTGGTGGGTATCGATGAAGCCCAGTTCCTGGACAATGGTCTTGTGGAGGTATGCAACGAACTTGCCAACCGTGGCGTGAGAGTTATCGTGGCTGGACTGGATATGGACTACAAGGGAGTTCCCTTCGGTCCGATTCCTGCCCTCTGTGCCATCGCCGACGAGGTGACCAAGGTTCATGCCATCTGCGTGAAGTGCGGTTCGGTTGCCTACGTGAGCCACCGGTTGGTCAATAACGACAAGCGGGTGCTCCTGGGCGAAAAAGATGAATACGAACCGCTCTGCAGAGAATGCTACCAGAAGGCTATTCTTAACGAAAAATTATAACAAAAGGATTAGTTATGGGAAAGGAGATTACATTTGATAAATTTATAAGATGGGCGGGTGTTACCCTCATCGTTCTGGCCGTGCTCTACATGACCAATTATCTGAGCAGTGTGCTGCTGCCATTCTTCATTGCATGGTTTTTCGCTTACCTGCTCTATCCGGTCGTGAAGTTTATCGAAAACAAACTCCACGTCAGAATCCGTGCGCTGTCTATCCTCATCGCCATGGGAACGGCTATCGCTGTTATAGGAGGCGTGCTGTGGCTCATCATCCCTCCGATGATTGACCAGTTTGACAAACTCGGTGAGGTGTTGACACGATGGCTGCATCAGACGACTCATACCAACAACCTGACGGCGCTGATCAAAGACTGGCTGCAGGCGAACCAGGAGCAGATAGAGCATTTCCTGAAAAGCAAGGACTTCAGCGATGCCATCAAGACCACCATGCCTAAGGTCTTCTCGGTAGTCAGCCAGACGGCAACGGTACTGATGAGTATCGTGGCATCGATGATTACCTTATTATATATGTTCTTTATCCTGCTCGATTATGAGACGCTGACAGCCAACTGGGTGAGAATCTTCCCGAAGAAGAACCGTCCGTTCTGGAGTGCGCTGATGAAGGATGTGGAGCGCGAGCTCAACAACTATATCCGTGGTCAGGGACTGGTAGCGCTCTGCATGGGCATCATGTTCTGCATCGGTTTTACCATCATCGGTTTCCCGATGGCGATAGGTCTGGGCATTCTCATCGGCATCATGGACCTGGTTCCGTATCTCCATACCTTCGCCCTCATCCCTACCGCATTCCTTGCCATGCTGAAGGCTGCCGACACAGGTCAGAACTTCTGGCTGGTATTCGGTCTGGCTGTTCTGGTGTTCTGTGTGGTGCAGGTCATCACCGACATGGTAGTTACCCCGAAGATTATGGGTAAGGCGATGGGATTGAACCCAGCCATTCTTCTCTTGAGTCTCTCGGTTTGGGGTGCACTTCTGGGCTTCCTGGGATTGATTGTAGCCCTTCCGCTCACAACGCTCATCATAGCCTACTGGCAGCGGTATGTAACGAAAGAGAAGCCGCAATATCATGAAGAAATGGGCAAAAATGTCCCGATTTCGGATAAAAATGAAGAAAATCAGTAAAAATATGGCAAAATATTTGGTTATTTCAGATTTTTGCCGTACCTTTGCACTCGCTTTTGAAACATAAAGCAGAAGATTGACTCGCTAGCTCAGCTGGTAGAGCACAACACTTTTAATGTTGGGGTCATGGGTTCGAGCCCCATGCGAGTCACAGATCTTCAAGAAAAAGGCTTTCCGTAATGGAAAGCCTTTTTTCGTTTCTAAAACATTTCAGCCTTAGCCTCTACCCTCTTCTCTACATCATCCGGAAGCTGAGGGAAGAAATCATAGCCGGTGATACGCTCCACTTCATCTACTGAATTTACGAATTCCGTCTTCTTTCTGCCTTTCTGCGACTGGTTACGGCAGATAAAGCCGATGGCTTGCGGATTCTTGCCCGTATGAAGAACCACCTTGAAAAAGGCATCAGGCACTACCACCTTGTTCTTACCCAACTTGCGATGCTCCTTATTCAGAAATATCGGTCCGCAGACAATATAAACCTTGCCATACTGCTTCGCCCAATTGCGGCACTGCTGCTCTATCGTGTTCCATACACCCGCATTCAGACTATGGTTCTGCGGACACATATTGGTCATCAGGAAACATTCATCCATCGCCTGCTGACTCCATTTGTTGTCACCAGCCGGACACATGTGTCCCCTGTCCAATCCACTGTTGTAATAATCCGCCAAAGTACCCACGGGTGCCGGCATCTCCTCATCATCAGCAAACTTACCGCGCGGCAACTTACCAGATGCATGCTCCCCCGTCAGCACCCAGGCTACCCAATTCGGCTGTCGCGTATCATGATTATAAGATACCGTATAAGCCAACCGATGCTTGATGGTCTCAGATACCTTAACCTTAGATACTGGAATCTCCAGCCCCTGCGCCTCCAGATTCGCACCCTCTCCAGCAGTTTCCTGCTTGTTCTCTCCAGCTGTTTCCAGCTTATTCTCTGCAGACGGTTCATCGCCCGCAGCATCAGCAGCCTCCTGTATATTCTCCTTTACAACAAGTGCCTGATCTTCTGTTGCCAGCGAAGAAACCTTCGGCAAGACAGAAAACGCCACTACTGCGGCTATCGCCAACAGCCAAATCTTAAATGTACCTACTTTCTTTTTCATATCAGATTCATCATTAATTCATTTTCCATGAGACTCAGAGTCTACACTATTCATTCAGCTTTTAGGTGAATAATCCCTAAAATCTCCACAAAAGTAGTATTTTTATGCGAAAAAGAGAAAGAAAATCATAAATTTCTTGCGCATTTCAAAATAAAACACTAACTTTGCATCGCTATGTAGGACAAACTTAAGACTTAACACAGTAAAAAGCTCAAACGTCTAAGAACTGAAAGTCAAAGGTTACAATACATTGGCAAAAGTGCTCTATGAAATGGACAAGTGAAGAGCATTAACAGAGATTAACAAAAAGTGATGCAAGTTTTCCGCCTTTTCTTGTTTTATACAAGGACTGAAGAGCCTCGGGCAACCATATCGGGGTACATTTAGGCTGAGAAATATGAGAAAATAAGAATCAAAACATAATAGCAAAATGAAAAAAATCAAATTATTCTCAATTGTAGCTGCCTTCGTTGCAGCTTTCGCATTCACTTCTTGTAATACAGGCGATGATAACAACAGCAATTATCAGCCGCTCACAAAAGCAGAAAAGCAGAACTGCTATTCCAAGACAGCAGGTAGCCGCATGCGCCAACTCGCTTATATGAGCGATGAACATGTTACAGCAAAAGACGGAAAAAAGGAATATTACGACACATTAGATGTCGTTACATCTATCCACGGAGAAGGCAAAGATACTGTAATGACTGTTAACAACTTCCCTGTAAAGATCTTCGCACGTTACATTCCTGAAACTGCTGAAACGAAAGACCTGAAGGAAGCATTGAAGAAATATGTGCTGCCGGTAAACTTCAAGAGTATTGTATACTACTATTCAGTTACACCAGTTATCCAGTTCATGCTCTTCCCAGATGCTATTTCTGTAAATCTGGAGTATGGTGGTGCTACACATAAGGTTAAGTTCTATTGCTATTCTAGCGGAAACAGCCGATATACTTTCGGACAAGTTACCCAAACTACCAGCAAGGTTGAAGCTTATTTGGTTGTTTATGGTTACGAAGTTGATCCAAAGGATGAGAAGAAACCAAATCCTACTGCATTCAACTTTAATATGGCAGGAACCCAGTTGTCAAATGGAACACAGATTAAGTTCTTCGAGCCATAAAGTTCAGAGCAAAAGAAATAAAGAAGTAAGAAACTTACACTTACAAAGAATATATATGTTAATACTCTCTTAAAAATTAAACAAAAAAAGAAAACTATTAGAGGCGCAGTCTTCGTGAGAAGGTTGCGCCTTGTTGCATATATACAAAGATCAGACGCTCCTTAAAACTTATATATAGGCAAAACCTTGACCTTATATCCATTTTTCTCAATTACCCTTTCCTCATTCATCGTGACAATGATCAGATTGGAGCATTTGAGTTCTCCCGCACATTCTATGATGCTATCTACTTCCCGCTTGAGCGTTCGTTCGGAAGAGAGGTCATAACATACTTGTATAAGACTTTCTACATGAGCACCCTGCCTTGTAACAAAATCAGTCTCCTTGTCATTACGGGAGCGATAATAGAAAAGCGATGTTTCTGCATGATATCCCCTGCGAACCAACTCTATAAAAACCTGATTCTCCAATAACCTGCCTAAGTTCTCACTCACACTAAAAGCCTTGGCTTCTACAAAACCATTGTCAACCACATATACTTTCTGTGGAGCTTTCTTCATCATTTTCAACTTGTTGTTGTAACGTGGCAGATAATACAGGAGATAGGGTTCTCTTAAAAATCCCATGAACTTCTTGGTGGTTGCTACGCTCGAAAATCCCAGCGCTTCTGCCAGTTCGTTGGCACTGAAAGGATTGCAGAAGTTAGAAACCAGATACATGGCCAGGTTGTTCAAATCCTCCACATTGCGTACTTTATGGCGCTTGGCAATGTCTTTCCAAATGATGGAATCGAAGAGTGTGGAGAGATAGTTTTGGGTCAGGCTTCTTGCTGCTACAGTCTCAGGATAACCACCATGGTGCAGATAGTCAGCTATAAGCGAGAGGTCGGATACGCTATCTTTCATCTCTGATACTTCCGAAAGATTCCTGTGGTTCCAGATAAAGAATTCAGAAAGACTGAAAGGCAGCATCTCTATCTGTATATATCTGCCTGTAAGCAATGTTGCCATTTCGCTACTCAGCAATTTGGCGTTGCTTCCCGTAATGACCATGTTGATTCCCATGCGGTAAAGCTTGGAGACCCACAAATCCCAACCATCCAGATTTTGAACCTCATCGAGCAGAAGATACTCGAAGTCGGGATAAACGGCACGTAGCGTTTCCCAAACCAGATCATCGTCCCATGCACTCAGGAGTTTGCCGTCATCAAAATTCAGATAGGCAAAGTTCCTGCCTTTCAGCATCAGCAAAGCCTCTGTCGATTTGCCGGTTCTTCTAGGCCCCGTTATCAACTTGATTTGCTTGCTTGCCAACAGTTCATCCACATCATATTGGGTATGACGTGTAAGATAAGGACGGGAAAGCAGAATATCCCGTTCCTTTTTCTGGTTATTGATAATTGTTCTCATTTCTCTTCAGATGAATTGATTAAACCGGGGCAAAGATACAAAAAATATTCAATATATCATTCGTATTGAATAAAAAAGTACTGATTTTATTCAATACGATGGATAAAATGAATAAAAAACGACAAGGATCTATATGCCACGATGAACAGGTGGCGTATAGACCCTTGATTATATGGTGATATTCGTAATCTACATCTCCGCTATTATATTTTTTAGGAATTGCTCAGATTCTTAATGATTTCCAAAGGTAGCTGAGTAGCTTTGGAAACCTGTTCGGCAGAAATTCTGTTGTATCAGTTCATCTTCATTGAGTGACTGAAGGCTATTCAGAAGGTTTTTCAATCGATCGGGATGATTGCCGAATATCTTCTTGAACGTGAGGTCTGCCTTAGGATCTAAGTACTTCATAACCATCTGTTTTAAAATTCTATAGCGCAAAGTTACGACTTTATTTTCAAACCCGCAAGAGATTTCTGTACGTATAAGTTAAATATTGCTAACATTTATTTCTTTTCTTGCGAAAAGTTCTCTGTATTGAGAACTTTTCGCTATTTTTGCAGCAAAAATAAACGATTATGAAGATATTAAAGTTCAAATTGCTGAAAGATTTTGCAAGGAAACATCCTGATGCAGCAGATTCGCTCATGCGCTGGGCAGAGTTTGTTGAAAAGACAGAATGGAAAAGCCATGCAGAATTAAAGCAAGCATTTCCTTCGGCAGATTATGTCGGGAATGACAGATATGTCTTCAACATATCAGGCAATAAATTTAGGCTTGTAACTATCGTTGTGTTCTTTCAAGGATTTCTACATATTAGATTTGTTGGAACTCATGCTGAATATGACAAGATTAAGGATATCAAAAATATATAATTATGACTATTAAAGACGAAAAAACATATAATGAAATTGAAGAGCGAATGGAGGCTCTGCTTGCAAAGGGCACCCAATTGGGCGGCATGGACTTTCTCAGCGAAGTAGAAAAGGAAGAATTAAAGGTCCTCAGCGAAGCTGCTTACGATTGGGAATGCGAAGTTGATCCCCATCCATGGCGAGTTAAGCCTTCACTCATAGCTGCCATCAAAGTTGCTTTTCGCCAAAAAGGCTACAAGCAAAAGGAGGCTGCAAAAGCTATAGGCGTGTCAACAACCGCATTAAGTGATATTCTTCATGGACGTCGAGCAATTAATTTTGATGTTGCAAGAAACATATACCACAACCTCGGCGTTCCTGCCAATGTTGTATTGGGATAGTTGAATGTTGAGTGTTGAGTGTTGAATGTTGAATGAAAGAAATATGACGACAAAGAAAAAGGGCGCATCCGGATTGGATGCGCCCTAACTTGTTAAATAAATTC
>NZ_VZBE01000036.1:0-88063 GCF_009494835.1 Segatella copri | reverse complement strand
TGCCTTATCTTTGCACTCACAAACGTGGAGCACAGCATATGCGTGGAGCTTTGCGACATATAACATAGTATTAACTTAGAAAAAAGAAAAGTATGGGATTCATCGTATTCGAGGAAGAGGCATTCAACTATCTTGATGCCCAGTTGGAGAACTTCGTGAAGCGCATGGACAGAATCCGTGAGCGCAGTGAGGACAAGACCATGAACAAGTGGCTCGACACGCAGGACGTGTGTCAGACGCTCAACATCTGCCCACGGACAGTGCAGACGCTTCGGGACAACGGAACTTTGGCTTATACGCAAATCAGCCACAAGACCTACTACAAGCCGGAGGACGTGATGGCTATCGTAGCAGTAGTGGAGGACAAGAAAAAGGACATGCGCTTTCGCAAGCGCACAGGTTAGGCTGTCAATATACAACAGCCACTTAATCCAAAGCAGCAAGTAAACCGAGTAACGTAAGTATCAACAATAAAACGAGACAACTATGAGCAATGAAGTAATGACAAGAAACAGCGAGTGGATGAACCACATCGTGAACCACCTCAACCGAATGGTTGACAATTTTGAACGTGCCGTGATGAACTACCGCCCCATGCTTGGCGGTGAGCGGTTCATGACGGACAAGGAGCTTTGTGCCAGGCTGCAACTGAGCCGAAGAACCCTGCAGGACTACCGAAACAACGGTGTCATCCCGTATATCCAGCTTGGCGGAAAGATACTCTACCGCGAGTCCGACATTCAGAAGATTCTGATGGCTAACTATCGTGAGGCGTACAGAATGAAGGGTGTGTAGGAGAAATACATGTCCTTGATGAGTGTGTGAAATGAACAAGGCGACAACGTATAACTTACCGAGTGTGGCTGTTATAGGTTGTCGCCTCGTTTTATTGGCTATACCGAGTTGGTCGTGTTTGCCGGGTATTCTCCGTATGGTCTGTATAAATCTAATACCATGCTAAAACACACTGCGGAGGTTCGCCCAAGTGGCTGGAGGCGCAAAGCCTCCAAGGAACGTTGCGGAAACATCTCTGAAAAAGAAAAAGTTGCCAATATCCCAAAAGGCATTTACCTGTTATGCCCCTCTATGCCCTTGCTGCAATCTTTGATACGACAGTGAATCAGTAAGTCAGTGCGTCAGTGGAAATCCATATATTCGAAACTTTGCTTAGCTGACTACATCCGTATTCCCATAGAGTTGTATAATAATGGCACTATTTTTCTCTTTTGCTCCGTATAGTCTCTTTGTAATCTCGTCACGAAACGATTTCGCACCATGCGAGTTGATACGGAAACAAATGGCGACTACCATCGGGAAACTATACAATGTTTGCCAAACACCTTTGGAAAGTTCTTGCCTTTGTTGGACTTCCGACATAAACAACATACCTTCTTTATATATGGTTCGTATCACAGAATGGAGTTTCTGAGCTGTGACATAAAGCATATCTATCAACTCGTTTTCACTCATCCACAAGTCCTCCAAATTGGACGGAATGGAAAGCATTCCATTTCCGTCCACGGTGATAGTTGTTCTTTTCATACCGCTCCTCCCATTGCAGGCAGATGCCCCTTGATTCTACTTTCAAAGACAGATATATCATGTTCAAGCTTGGTGCTTGTCACCTTTGCGTAAATCTGCGTTGTGGTGATGTTCGTATGACCGAGAATCTTGCTAACACTCTCTATCGGCATGCCATGTTCAAGGGCTAAAACTGCGAACGTGTGGCGTGAGACATGGAATGAAATTCGCTTCTTGATGCCACACATTTTTGCAACCCTCTTTATTCTTTTATTCACCATGTCGAGCGAGCCGATGGCAAACAAATGTTCGTCTTTTCGGAATGGTTTGTATCGCTCTATAATCTGCAAGGACGACTCCATCAGTTTTATCTTGAAGGGGACACTTGTCTTTTGACGCTGCGAAACAATCCAAGGAGCACCGTTTATGTTGACGATGTTATCTTCAGTCAGATTCTTGATGTCAATGAAAGAAATACCAGTCCAACAGCCAAACAAAAACAGGTCTCTCGCAAAGGCAAAGTTAGGGTTCTCCAGCTTTATCCCAGCAAACATGCTCAGCTCCTCTTCCGTCAAGAACTCACGTTCCTTGTGGTCTGGATCAACGTGATACATGGCAAAAGGATTTCTTGGAATCTTGCCATTGTAGTGTGCTGCCGTCACGATATGCTTCAGCGGTATGGAGTAAATCCAAATGGAGGATTGCGCAAGACCTACCACGTTCTTCAAGTACAGGCAGAAATCGTGGATAAATTCCTCGGTCAACTCATTCATGGACATATCGCTGCGCTTGTACTGATATTTGATGAAATCCGCAACATACTTTCTCACTGTAAGATACTTGCGATAAGTTCGTACAGCTCTGTCCTTTCCCACACGTTGTGAGAAGGCTGCATTCTCCTTGTCAAAGGCTCTGAGCAATGTCTCGTACTCCGTGCCGATTCCTTGATAGGCGTTTCTCACCATTTCAGCGGTAACGAATGCCTCACGGTCTGAAAGACGTTGGTAGTGCTTGGTTATTTGAGCCTTGATGTTGTCAAGTGCAAAGTTCACCTCCTTGGCTTCCTTGCTCTTGCCGATGGCTCTGTTGCCCTTGGCATCCCAAATAGCCTTGGTAACGCTCTGCTTGCAACTGAACTGTGCGATAGTTCCGTTGATTGTCACTCGTCCCATGATTGGGACAATTCCGTTTCTCTCCTTGCTTCCATTTACATAGAAGACAGTCTTAAAAGTACTTCTCATAATTCCTTACATTTTGTTTGTGCAAAATTAAATCATGAGAGTCGCATGACGAAATCAAGACCTGTGCAGAATGGAGAAGTCTGAACCGAGACCGTTAAAAAGACTTATTAGGGCGTTTCTTTGAGGTAATGATTTGAAAGCGTTTCCACTTCTCAAATCTGCTTTTTCCGCAGTTTCTCGCCAATGCCACTTAAAGCCAACGACTACCACAACCACTTGAAACTCAAAATAAAAGCTCAAATCTGCTATTTTTTGCCTTTTGAGGCATTATTTTTCCTTAAAACATTTAATTTTAACATTACCAGCACCTGTTTTACAAATAAAATTCGTATCTTTGCAGCGATGTGTTAAACGTCAGACCCAACAAACGAATAAAACAGATCAATACAAACGAATTCATAAATACAAATAATCATAAAACTAGAACAAAGACAATGAAGAAATTCTTTAAGACCTTACTCGTTGCTCTGCTTCTCATCCCATCCTGCGCTTGGGCCGACGGATGGAACGATGCTGAATATCAGCGCATTGAACAGAGCATACAGTTGCCAGGCATCAAGCAGGCAGCTAAGAAGTATGCTATTTCTGCCTATGGAGCCAAGCAGAACGCTTCGGCTGCACAGAACCAGAAGGCTATCAACAAGCTCATCGCCCTCGTTTCTAAGAAAGGTGGCGGTACTGTAGTCATCCCGAAGGGTACCTGGCGCACAGGAGCCATTGAGATGAAGAGCTTCGTAGAACTGAATCTCGAAGAAGGTGCCGTACTGCAGTTTGCCTTCGAACCGAAACTCTATCCGCTGGTACGCACCTCATGGGAGGGCATCGCATGCTGGAACTATTCTCCATGCATCTATGCCTACAAGGTTACCGACATCGCCATCACTGGTAAAGGTACCATCGATGGAGGTGGTAACAACGATACATGGTGGCCAATGAACGGTAATGCCAGATTCGGATATAAGGAGGGCGTAACCAAGGAACACCAGAAGATGGGATCACGTGCCAGACTGCTGAAGATGGCTGAAGACGGTGTGCCTTTTGACGAACGCAAGTTCGGCATGGGACAGGGCCTCCGCCCTCAGCTCGTCAACTTCGTACGCTCTGAGCGCATCCTCATCAAGGATGTCAAGATGATCAATTCACCTTTCTGGGTGATGCACCCTCTGCTCTGCAAGAACATCACAGTAGACGGCGTAACCGTATGGAACGAAGGACCTAACGGAGACGGATGCGACCCTGAAGCATGCGAGAATGTACTCATCCAGAACTGTATCTTCCACACCGGTGACGACTGCATCGCCATCAAGAGCGGACGAAACAACGACGGTCGTCTCTGGAACCAACCATCCAGAAACATCATCATCCGCAACTGCCGGATGGAAGACGGACATGGTGGCGTAGTCATCGGTTCCGAGATTTCAGGCGGATGCGAGAATGTATACGCCGAAAACTGCGAGATGGACTCTCCTCATCTGGAGCGCATCCTCCGCATCAAGACCAACAACTGCCGCGGCGGACTCATCCAGAACATCCACATGCGTAAGGTTACCGTAGGCCAGTGCAAGGAAGCCGTGCTCAAAATCAACCTCGACTATGAGCCAAAAGAGGCTTGCTACCGCGGATTTGAACCTACTGTGCGCAACGTGAGCATGGAAGATGTTACCTGCCAGAAGAGCAACTACGGTGTGCTCATCATCGGTGGAAACAAAATAGAAAACGTATACGATATCCATGTTAAGAACTGTAAGTTCGATGGTGTCATCAAGCAGCCTGTCAAGATGACCGGCAAGACCCGCGATGTGAAGTTCGACAACCTCATCATCAACGGTTCCCTGGTTCTCAACAAGGAAGACCGTCCTTACCAGACCTATTCAGAGTGGCTCACCCACAGCGAGATGCAGCGCACTCCCCACCCATACAACCTCGACTTCAGCCCGAAGAAACCTCGCTGGAGCTACGTGATGGGCATTGAGATGGAAGGCATGCTCGACACCTACCTCCACTACAAAGACGGAAAGAGCACCTTCAAGGGAGCTGATGCCGAAGCCAACAACGAGGCTATCATCAACTACCTGAAAGAATATCCAGCCAAGATGATTGACGAAAAAGGAAACATCACAGGCTACCAATATGAGGATTTCAACCTCGACAATGTGCGTACAGCGAAGTTCATCCTCCGCATGCACAACCTCTTCCCTAGCAAGAGCAGCGAACTGGCACTGAAGACGCTCTTCAAACAGCTTCAGAACCAGCCTCGCACCAAGGAAGGCGTTTACTGGCACAAGGCTATCTACGCCAACCAGGTATGGCTCGATGGCATCTTCATGGGGCTGCCTTTCTACTGCAACTACGCCGTACAGAACCTCAAGCCTAAGAAGGCGAAGAAGATTCTCGACGATGCGGTAGACCAGATTGTGAAGACCGACCTGCGTACCTACGATGAGAAGACCCAGCTCTGGAAGCATGCATGGGACGAAACCCACAGCCAGTTCTGGGCAAACAAGGAAGACGGAAAGAGCCAGCATACCTGGGCAAGAGCCCTCGGATGGTACGTCATGGCAATGACCGAATGCCTCGATGCCATGCCTGAAGATTATGCTCGCCGCGGCGAAATCATCACCTTATTAAATAAGGCAATGAAGAGCGTGGTGAAATATCAGGATAAGAAGACGGGTGTATGGTACGATGTGATGGATGTAAAGGATCCTCGCAACTACCTCGAGAGCACCGCTTCAAGCATGTTTGCCTATGTTCTCCTCAAGGGTTACCGCAAGGGATACCTCGGCAAGGAATATCAGGAAGCAGGTATCAAGGCTTATGAGGGAATCCTGAACAACTTCATCCAGGTAAATCCTGACAAGACCATCAGCCTTACCCGCTGCTGTGCTGTCAGCGGACTCGGTCCTGGCCCTGGTCCATACGTCAAGAAGCCAAACTTCAAGCGCGACGGCAGCTTCGACTATTACATGAGCGAACCTATCCGCGACAATGATGCCAAGGGCGTAGGTCCTTTCATCTGGGCTAGTCTGGAAATGGAAATGCAGGGACTGAATAAGTAAAACTTAATTAATAGTTTAAAGTTAATAGTTTACAGCGGCTTAGCCGTATAGCAAGATTGCCCTATAAACTATTAACTATAAACTGAATTCTCACCGATGGAAAAGAAAATATTTACAACAATGGCAGCAGCACTCATGAGTGCTGCTGCTTTGGCACAAGCTCCAGCCTTTCCGGGCGCAGAAGGTCACGGAAGATACGTTACCGGCGGAAGAGGCGGAAAAGTAATCCACGTAACTAATCTCAACGATAAGGGTACTGGCTCTTTTCGTGCTGCAGTCAGTGGCAACAGCAAGAAAATCATCGTCTTTGATGTGGCGGGCGTCATCCCTTTGGCTTCTGACCTAACCATAGGCGCCAACACCACCATCCTCGGACAGACAGCTCCTTCACCAGGAATCACCCTGAGATATTACACCGTTCGCCCGGAAAGCAACTGCATCATCCGATTCATCCGCTTGCGACGAGGTCAGGAAAAAGACATCAATGATGGCGCAGATGCTACTTGGCAACGCAACGAGACGGGAATCATCTTTGACCACTGCTCTTTCAGCTGGAGTATAGACGAGGTAGCTTCTTTCTACGACAATAATAATTTTACCATGCAATGGTGTACCATCGCAGAAAGTCTTACCAATCCGGGACACTCAAAGGGTGCCCATGGTTACGGAGGTATTTGGGGAGGAAAGCTCGCCAGCTTCCACCACAACTTCCTAGGGCATCTGATGAACCGTGGTCCCCGCTTCAACGGTGCCCGTTACGGATGGACCGGTTACACTAGCAATCAGGACTACGCTACCTACAAATGGAAGAACCCCGTCCAGGCAGAGAATGTAGATTTCCGCAACAGCGTCATCTATAATGCACAAGGAACCTGCTATGGTGGTCCTGGAGGAGGACAGATCAACATCGTCAACAATTACTATAAGGCAGGTCCTAGTCAGAGTTTGAAAAGTACAACCCAGAACGGCATCAAGGTAGATGTAAGCACTGGCAAGGAAAGAGGAAACCAAGACCGAATTACCCTGGTAACCGTATCCACCAGCAGTAATTCAGACAAGAAGCATCCTGAGTTCTACGAAATGACCAGCAGATACTTTATCAATGGCAACACCACGGAAACCACCAAAGGATCTGTTACAAAAAACAAAGACTGGAAGGGCGTAAGCTATGACAAGGGTACTTATACTTACAATGATGAAATTTATTCAGCCGATAAGAATAATTTTTATGGTGATGCAGTAGAACATAAGACCATCAACGGAGTTTCGTGCGTCAAGATCAAAATGGACGAACCGGCTCCTACAGGCGTGATTACAACTCATACAGCCGATGAAGCTTTCAGCAAGGTATTGGCTAACGCCGGAGCTTCACTCTTCCGCGACGAGATTGATGCCCGCTACATGGAAGAGGCCAAGACGGGAACGGCACAGTATAAAGGAAGCATCACCCGTTCGCCTGGCATTATAGATAAGGTATCAGACGTAAACGGTTATACGGAGAAGACCTTCGCAACCGGTAGTCGTCCTGAGGGATTTGACTCAGACAATGACGGAATCCCTGATGATTGGGAGACAGCAAACGGCTTGAATCCGAACGATGCGAGCGATGCGCTCACCTACTCTCTTGATGAGAAAGGTTACTATACCAATCTAGAGGTCTACGCTAATTCGCTGGTTGAGGACATCATGAAGCAAGGAAATGCTGACGCAGAGAACAAGGTAGATGAATACTATCCTGCATGGAAGAATCCTACAGGCATCTCACAAATCACCGGTTCCAATCCAAGTGAGTTGGTCAAAGTAACGTATTACAGTCTCAACGGCACCCTCCTTTCTGCTCCTCAAAAAGGAATCAACGTCCGCAAGATGTTGTTTAAGAACGGAAAGACCGTAGTGGATAAGGTAATAAAGGAATAAAACAAAACTTCTTATAAACAAAAAGGGCATCCCCTCCATTTGGGAATGCCCTTTTGTTTTATCTGTTTACACAATCTGTTACTTTACATACTTCTTACCGTTCTTGATAATCAAGCCCTTTGCAGAAGAAGAAACCTCCTGACCAGCCATGTTGTAGGTCTTACCATTCTTCTTGGCAGCAGCAGCGCTTACTGAAGAGATGCCGGTAGATGTAGAAGGAACGAACTTAACACCATGCAAAGCAATATCTGCACCAGATTCTTTATCACCCTCTTTAACACCAGTGAATACTACTGTATATTTCTTAGCAGCATCCAATTCAAGAGATGCAACTGCAGTAACATTAGGCTCAGAAGAAGCACTAATCTCAACAGCAGCGCTACCATCATTTGGAGTAGCAACTACATACAAATCTCGAGTTTCACCTGAACTTGTCGTTGCACCATAAGCAGTAAGACTTGTCAAACCAGTTACATAAATACTGAAAGTCTTAGCAGGGTTGCCCTTCTTTAAATCAAGACCAGGCTGCTTATATGTCTCTTCTTCACCAGTCTCCGGATTAATACTACCAGTCTTAGTTGTTGCGGTCTTTCCACTACCTTCAGCAATCCAGCCCTCAGCAATACCAGCAGTAACATTCTCCTGATTTGTAATAAACACAGTAGTCTTGTCAAAAGACTTAAAAGTCTGAGCATTAACACTAGCAGCCAAAGCTACGGCTGCGATAAGAGTAAAGAATTTCTTCATAATCGTTTTATTTTAAGTTTATAAATTAAATTTAGTTGATGAATAACTGTATTGTAGTTTAATTCATTTGCTAGTTTATTTCGGTGGCAAAAATAATAAATCATTTTGAGAAATGAAGAAAAACATGAACCAAAATAAACTAAATCTACGAAAACGATTACGTAAATTCAAACGTCAAGTACCAGGATATAAGAGAGTTTTAGCTAGCAGACACCAAACGGGCTGAAGAGATAGCAGTCCCTTCAGCCCGTTGCAGAACTATATACTAAAGTACAGTATTTTATCCTTTCTTTATCTTCCAATCACTAATTGTCCGCTGATTACTATCGTAATTAACACCAATTTTGAACAAGCGTTTACCATCTGCAGAATATGGAATCAGATATCCCTTTTCATCTATCTGTTTGATTGCTTCTTCGGCAGAACCATCATACTTCAATTCGAAAACAAATACAGCATCAGGCATATACACCACTGCATCAGCCCTGCCTATTGCACTATCCTCCTCTACCCTCATGTGTGCTCCCATCAGGTTGAAGATAAGATAGAACACCGTCTGGAAATCCCGTTCGTTCTTATTGCTCAAACGGTTGGAGATGCTGGCAAGATACGCTTTCAATCGAATCATTGCTCCCTCTACATCTCCATCATAAAGCATTTCCAGGAAATCACCCACCAGGCTGTTATTATCCAAAGATATTGGTGAAAGATAGTTAGGTGCAAGACTCTTGAGCATGCCAATCTTTACCTCCCTGTTAGGATATTCCAAAGTATAACGATGCAGCATCGGATTATACTTCTTGATGGTGAGATAACCGCTCTGATAGAGCAACGGAAGCGCAGAAGTCATCATTTCCGGCGAAACATCAAAGTCATCCACATCACATGATTTCTTCTCAATATCCATCACATTGACGTGATACTTCTGCAATGTCTTAATAAGATAAGACGGAGTACCCGAGCCAAACCAGTAAGGAGCAATCTTTCGTGCATTCAGTGCCTTTACCAGACTGAACGGATTGAAAACATCCTCTGATTTCTCACTGAAATGATAACCGTCGTAGAATCTTGTCAGCTCTGCCAGGCACTCCTCATACGTCATACCCAGGTCTTCTCCCAATGCCTCAATATCCGGTTTCATCTGAGTGGTAAGTTCCTTTTTGCTGATACCGCAGATAGCCGAATACTGGTCGAACATGCTGATATTGTCGAGGTTATTCAGTTCGCTGAAGATGCTGAGCTGCGAGAACTTGGTGATACCCGTGATGAAGGTAAACTCCAGGTATGGGTCGAGCTTTTTCAGAGGACTGTAGAAGTTCTGCATGATACGGCGGAGGGGCTGCAGGTTCTCCTTCTCATGTACCACATCCAGCAATGGGGCATCATATTCATCGATGATGACAACCGCCTTTTCGCCCGTTTGCTCATAAGCACGCTTTACGATACCATCCAGTCTTTCATTAGGATATTTTTCACCTTCTCCCTTACCGTATAGCTTTTCATAGGGCAAAAGCTGTAGATTCAGATAACTGTTCAAAGCATCAGCATCAAAGTGCTTGGCACCGCTCATATCAAAATGAAGCACAGGATGCTTCACCCAATCCTTCTCATAATCAGCTATTGCCAATCCCTCGAAGAGTTCCTTTCTACCCTCGAAATAAGCTTGAAGAGTAGAGGCAAAGAGCGACTTTCCGAATCGTCTTGGACGACTCAGAAAGACATACGACATCTGTTTTTCTCTGAAATCCACGATATATTGGGTCTTATCTACATAGAGATAACCTTTCTCACGGAGTTTTTCGAATGTCTGTATCCCCACAGGGTATTTATTTACTATTTTTGCCATAATCTTACAAACTTTACGTTTTGCGCGGCTAAATTACAAAGAAAATCTGAATTAACCAAAGAAAATATCAAATAACTTAACTTTCACTTATCAAGAAATGAAAGGAGATAAGGAAGTACTATAAAGATAGCAAGAGAGTGCGCCATAACTTATGACGCACCCTCTATATATCTTACTGAACTTTAGCAAGTATTGCCCCACACGCCCTGGGCTAGGAGCTTTTGGGCCTTCAGCCCGTTCTTGAACCACTTGCGAAAGTTCTGTGATTTATTATTATAATTTGGTTTGAATTTCGTTAGTTTTCGCCTGCAAAAGTACAACACAATTTTCATTTGGCAAAAGGAAAGAGAGATAAAAAGGCGGAAATGTACGAAAACGATTACGTAACTTTTGCACCGAAACCGAAACGAAAATACCTTAAATAAAAATAATAAGTGTATTTTTGCACCAACAAACTTAAAAATGTAAACATTAGTGTCCCGTTAAAATTGGGACGAGTTTAATATTAATCAAATAGCCCCGGAATGAGGGGACCAAATTGCTCTTTGACATCATTGGAATAAGTCTTATCGAACAGTTCCCTGAGCGGTGTTTTGTCCGTCAATGATATGCTGAGGATTTGCAAGACCTCGTAGGCCGAGCGTTTCAACTTCATATCGTGCTGGACAATCGCCACAAGGCAGTAGGCAGTAATAGCAGCCGCTATCTGTATTCTGACAGCGTTCTCGGTAGTTCCCCAGAACTTTTTGATCTTGAGGTGCTGCTTGAGCCACTTGAAGAACAGCTCTATCTGCCAACGGTTCTTGTAGAGGTCGGCTATCTGCTGGGCTGTCAACGCAGCCGTGTATTTGGCTGCAAAGTTACGAATTCAAGTCCGTTGACTCTAGAAACTGCTCATAAAAGACTTATTTTCAACGATTTCAAAGAACGATTAGTCCACTTTAACGGGACGGTAGTGTAATCTAAAAACAATTAAAAAGTAAAATTATGAAAAGAATGATGAGTCATTTATTCCATGTGGCTCTGATGCTTTTGGCTTTTACCTTTGCGAATCCTGTTATCAGCCATGCGCAACAGACAGCTGTTGCGTCATGGGTGTTCTCGGAGGGATGGGAAAGCTCAAGCAGCGGAACTGTTGTGACCTACACTCCGGATGGCAGCGGATGGCAGGCGATAAGCAATACCGCATGGAAAAGTAAACAACCGGTGTTTCTGCCGAACACATGTTCTGGAGTACGGACCAACTATAAGCTTTCGCTGAAGACAAGTGACGGCAAGTGGGAGGTAAAGCAAAGTTCGGACAGCTATGTCTTGCGTCTGAACACAGCTTCGATAGATAAATTTACACAAAAGGAAAACTATGGTGATGCCTCAACACATGACCAATATTTCGAAGTGAATTTCCCTACTGTAAACCTGAACAACGTGAAACTTAATTTCGCTATAGGCGACGGCTCAAGTAGCTCCACACATTTTGGTGTGGCGTATTCCGTTGATGGAGGGACGACATGGACAACACTTGATGACTATGTCAGCGGCAGTCATTGGAATAAATATAATGATGCTGTTTACTCTCTTGATGCCGACAATAAGGAGAATGTCATAGTGAGACTCTTTATTGTCAGTGCCACGAAGAAAAGCAATTACAATCTGAAATATGTAAAGGTGCTTGCTGACGACCATGAAGCACCGGCATTCGTATCAAGCCGTCCAAAGGATAATGAGGATAATGTCGTGACAACAGGAACCATTGCTTTGAACTTTGACAAGAGTGTGCATGTGGCGGATGGGGCAGCGGCAACGCTTACGAATGCAAATACAAACAGTGTTGTCAAGCTTGCTCCAACAGTAAACGGCAATGTAATTCGTTTCATCTATTCTGCTCTTGACAAAAGTGCGAAGTATAACTTTGAGCTACCGGCAAATACAATAAGTGACCTTTCTGGAAATGTGCTTGCGAAAGCCTTGACGTTCAGTTTCATCACCGCCGATACCGATCCGATACCTGCTCCTACAATAGAAAGCAAGAATCATTTGTGGTACAACAAGCCAGCAGGCTATTGGGAAGAAGCTCTACCGTTGGGAAACGGTCGTCTTGGTGTTATGCACTCCGGTAGTGTCGCATGCGATACGCTCCAGCTCAACGAAGATACATTCTGGGACCAGGGACCGAACACGAACTATAATGCAAATGCTTTTGGAGTACTCAACAAAGTACAGCAAGGCATCTTCAATAAAGATTATGCTTCGGTACAGAATCTTGCTGTTACGAACTGGATGTCGCAAGGCTCGCATGGAGCAAGTTATCGTGCAGCAGGTGTTGTCTTGCTTGGCTTCCCGGGACAGCGTTTCGATGATATGGAAAGTGCACAGACTTCGGATGCTGTTGATGCACAAGGCTATGTTCGCTATCTTGATATGAATACTGCAACAAGCAATGTGGAGTATCATGTGAAAGGTGTAGGGTATAAGCGTACAGTATTCACTTCTTTCAAGGATAATGTCACAGTGGTGCGTCTTGAAGCGGACCAGAAAGGTAAACTCGACTTCAATGTGGCTTATGCCGGTTGTAATAAGTCGAATATAGAGAAGCTCACGTCTAACGTCCTCTATGACGATCATACTGTCAAGGCAACGATGGGACCGGCACGTGACAAGTGTGAGAATGTGGAAAACAAGCTCAACCTTTGTACTTATCTGCGTATTGTGGACACTGACGGCGATATTACAAACGACAATGTCAATATCTATGCTCAGGGAACAGTGGGAGCCGCTACAAATGCTCCGCGTCTTAATGTGACAGGTGCTACATACGCTACAATCATTATTTCGCAAGCCACTAATTTCAAGAAATATAATGATGTAAGCGGTGATGCAAGTGCATCAGCTCTTGCCTATCTGGAAGCTTACGAGAACAGCAAGAAAGATTATGTTACAACGCTTTCGGATCATGAATCTGTCTACAGGGCACAGTTTGACCGTGTGGACCTGACTCTTGCAGGTAATGCTACACAGGAGTCCAAGAACACGGAACAGCGTATAAAGGAGTTCCATAAGACTTCTGATCCTCAGTTGGCAGCCAACTACTTCCAGTTTGGACGTTACCTGCTCATATCTTCTTCACAACCAGGTACACAGCCAGCTAATCTGCAGGGCATCTGGAATCCTGATGCACGTCAGTATCCGGCTTGGGATTCGAAATACACATCAAATATCAATGTTGAGATGAACTACTGGCCTGCAGAAGTCACAAATCTTGCAGAATGCCATGAGCCGTTTGTCGAGATGGTCAAGGATGTAAGTGTTACAGGTGCGGAAACAGCTAAGAAGATGTATGGCGCACGTGGATGGGCTTTACATCATAATACAGATATTTGGCGTACGACAGGTGCGGTAGACAATGGCACCGTAGGAGTATGGCCTACATGTAACGCATGGTTCTGCTCTCACCTTTGGGAGCGTTATCTCTTCTCTGGCGACAAGACATATCTTGCAGAGGTCTATCCTATAATGAAGGGAGCGGCAGAATTCTTCCAGGATTTTCTTGTGAAGGATCCGAATACAGGGTATATGGTTGTTTGTCCGAGCAACTCACCGGAGAATCATCCTGGTATAGGCTCTTATACCAAGTCTGACGGTAAAACTGCAAGCATTGCCCTTTTCGGAGGAGTTGCCATGGATAACGAGATGGTCTATGACTTGTTGAAGAATACAGCTCTTGCAGCTCGTGCTCTTGGTGAGGATGCGGATTTCGCAGATGCTCTTGATGCTCTGAAGGCACAGATTACTCCATGGAAGATTGGTAAATACGGACAGGTACAGGAATGGCAGGAAGACTGGGATAAAGAGAATTCGTCTCATCGTCATCTGTCTCATCTCTGGGGCGCTTATCCTGGCAATCAGGTTTCTCCATACGAAAACGCTACACTTTATCAGGCAGTACACAAGAGTCTTGTCGGACGTGGCGATGCTGCCCGCGGATGGTCGATGGGATGGAAGGAAGCCATGTGGGCACGTATGCTTGATGGAGACCATGCCATGAAGATTCTTAAGAACCAGCTTGTCCTGCTCGACCCTAATGTGACAATCGCTTCTTCCGACGGCGGCTCGTATGCAAATATGTTTGATGCCCATCCTCCATTCCAGATTGACGGAAACTTCGGAGCTACTGCAGCTATAGCAGAGATGCTTGTGCAGTCACATGCCGGCTTCTTGCATGTTCTTCCTGCATTGCCTACGGAATGGAAAGCCGGTGGCGAAGTGAAAGGACTGTGTGCCCGTGGCGGATTTGTGGTGACAGATATGAAATGGGTTGACGGCAAGATAGAGAAGCTTGCAGTGAAGTCTACTGTCGGCGGAAACTTACGTCTGCGTACTGCAACACCATTGACAAATGCCGATGGTACAGCTCTTTCTGTAGCAGAAGGCAATAATACCAATTCTTTGATGCAGCCTTACGGCATGCCGGAGCCTATAGTCAAGGATGCAAGTAAGATTCCTGCCACTACGCTTCCGGATACTTATCTCTATGATATTCCAACTAATGCAGGTGAGGAGATAACGCTTGTTGGAGGCCTTGCTACTATTGTTCCTGTATTAGGTCTTTCCAGAGAATCTGAAAAAGATAATGCTATATATAATCTTAACGGTCAGCGTGTTGGAGAAGGTTATCATGGCGTAGTTGTCGTTAAGGGAAAGAAATATGTTAAATCATTAGAGTCCCGTTAAAATTGGGACGAGTTTAATATTAATCAAATAGCCCCGGAATGAGGGGACCAAATTGCTCTTTGACATCATTGGAATAAGTCTTATCGAACAGTTCCCTGAGCGGTGTTTTGTCCGTCAATGGAAACTGCTCATAAAAGACTTATTTTCAATGATTTCAAAGAACGATTAGTCCACTTTAACGGGACGGTAGTGAATAAAAATAATAAGTACAACAACCTAAAAGGCAAACAAATGAAAAGAAATCTACTAAGATTTGGGCTCTCACTCATAGCCCTGTTTGTTATGGTAGTAGCAAATGCACAAACCTACCAGAACGAAGAAGCTAGTGTTTCATGGCCGTTTAATGACGCCAACTACGCTACGCAGTACACAAAATCACCAGAAAAAGGTTTTAGTCTGGTTTCCGTAAACACCGGTGACTTGGAGTATGTTGCCAAGAAATCAACGAAAACACTGGATGAAAACGGCAGCCCGATGGTCATGGCAGGTTTCAGTCCTGTTGGTTCAACAAAAGCCGTAGAATGGACCATTAAACCAAGCAAGGGTCTTACATTCACCCCAACATCTATCAGTACCTATGTAAACCGATTCGGTACAGATGCAGAAAATGGAGTAACCGTAACCGCAAAACTTAGCAACGGAACTTCGGTAGATTTGGGCAATTTCACTGCATTAAGAGAGACCAAGACAACAGAGACTGACAAATTTTCGAAAAATGAAAACCTAACCAACCACATCGTCATCCAGCTCACTGCCGAGCAGCAAGCCCAACTGACATCAGCTGAAGGCTTCACGCTAAGTTGCACTGTCGGCGTTGGCTCTACTAAGCAGCAAGGCTTTGCCGATGTACACATCAACGGTCTCTTGAACGGAACCATTCAACAGGTAGAACAGTATAGACTGTCAGCTGTTGTATCAACTGTAGGAGCAGGAACCGTCAAGGTATCTCCTGCAGGAACCGTATTTGATGCAGAGACATCAATCACCGTAACAGCAACAAAGAATTTCGGCTACAAATTTGTCAATTGGACAGATGCCAATAATAAGGTAGTATCTACAGATGAAGCATATACCTTCTCTATCTCTGCCAACACAGCATTGAAGGCAAACTTTGAGAAGATAAACACCTACGCTTTGGATTACAAGGTAGAAGGTGGTGCAAAAGACTATATGGTAAGCGCAACTCCTGCCCCAACCATTGTTAACGGAAAGAATATGTATGAAGAGGGAACAGAAGTAACCCTCACAGCCAGCAGCAACGACATCCTCACCTTTACCAACTGGAATGATGGTGAAACAGGAGCAGAACGCAAAATAAACATGAACGCCGACCAGTCATACACTGCTGCATATTCTGCAAAAGACTTCATCGCAGGCTGGGACTTCTATAAGTCAGCAAGAGAAGGTCGTACAGCAGACTTCGCTGCAGAAGACAACGATGTAGACCAGCTCATCCTGCGCGATGCAGACGGAAATACATACACATGGCTCGACAAGAGCAACAGTGCTGGCGGCTACGAAGGAAAGAATGCAGCTGTAAACTGGACCTCCAAGAAAACCAAGGCACTGGGCGAAACCTATTGGCAGACCAAGGTCAACGCAACAGCCTTTACCGACATCAAGGTAAAGAGCAGCATGCTCTACAATTATAACGCATACGAAACATATAATGTAGAATACTCTCTCAACGGAACCGACTGGACCAAAGTAGGTGCCATCAAAATGGCAGAAGCCAAAGCCTGGAAAGACGGAGAGTTTACTCTCCCATCCGATGCCAACAACAAGGCAGAAGTATACATCCGCTGGATTGCCGACAAGACTTCTTCCATCAAGGGAGCAACAGGCGACAACGACGGAATCTCTATCACAAATATCTACATCACAGGTACTGCCCAGCTCGTAAACGACGGCAAGGCACCTGTACTCGTAAGCACCATACCAGCAGAAGGCGCAACCAACGCATCTGCCAACGGCAAGATTGTACTGACTTTTGATGAGAAGGTAAAACTCACCGACAAGGCAAACGCTACACTCGGCACACAAAAGATAGAAGGAGTTGTGTCAGGCAAGACCATCACCTTCGCATACAAAGGTTTGAACTACGCTACAGCTTACACCTTCACGCTCGCTGCCGGTTCTGTAGCCGACCTGACAGACAATGCAACAGACCAGGCAATTGTTCTGAACTTCACTACCAAGACCAAGCCAGCTGTAACCAAGGCACTCTACGACTTCATCGTACCAAACGACGGTGACTTCAAGGCAGCACTTGCAGCAGCAGCCAAGCGTACAGATACCAGCAAGCGCTTCCGCATCTTCATCAAGCAGGGCGACTATAAGATTCCTGCTGACGAAAAGAGCGAGGTAAAAGGTAGCGACGGCAAGACTTACGCTAATCCTACCACCTATATGAATACGCCAAACGTATCAATCATTGGTGAGAGCATGGACAACACCTCTATCACCAATACAGTACCTGCAGTGGAGTGCGACAACGGATTCGGCAAGGCAAACGTACTGGAAGGTATCGGAAAAGGTGATGTATTGAGCTTGGAAAGTGGTGCTGTCAACACTTACTTCCAGGACATCAAGATGTATAGCAGCATGGGCGACAAGAAGGGTCGCGATATCGTTCTCAACGACAAGAGTAACAAGACCATCTGCAAGAATGTCAACCTCTGGGCTTATCAAGACACTTATGTATCCAACAACCAGAAGGGCCGCTTCTACTTCGAGGGTGGTATTCTGCGTGGTAACACCGACTTCCTCTGCGGTAAGGGTGACGTATATTATAATAATGTGGATCTCTTGATGTGTGGCACAGGCTATCTCGCCGTACCTTCACAGCCTACCCAGTATGGCTACATCTTCAAGGATTGTACTATCAAGGACGGTTCAAGCACAGGTATCAATGGTAAGTACAAGCTCGGTCGTCCTTGGGGCAAGGGCACTCCTATCGCCCTCTTCATCGACACCAAGATGGAAGTGATTCCTACAGCAGCTGGTTGGGATGAGATGAGCGGTGGCTATCCTAAGCGTTTTGCAGAGTACAACTCTACTACAGCTACAGGTTCAGCAGTAGACCTAAGCGGAAGAAAGCTGGTGTACGATGCTTATGATGCAAAGGTTGGAGACAACTATACCAACCGTCGCAACGAGACAGCAGGAAGCCCTGTCCTCACAGCAGAAGAAGCTGCATCCTACAGCATTGAGACCGTCATGGGCGGTGATGACGACTGGGATCCTACTGCAGCTACCGAGCAGGCATCAGCACCTAGCAACGTTAAGCTGAACGGTACAACCCTCGCTTGGGACAACAACGACTACGCTCTTCTATGGGCAGTATGCAAGAACGGCAAGGTAGTTGACTTCACCATCAAACCAACCTACCTCGTAGATGATGCATCAGCAACATGGAGTGTTCGTGCAGCCAACGAGATGGGAGGACTGAGCGAAGCAACAGCAGCAGTTCTGGGCACCGGCATCCACAACATCGCCTCAGCTACAGATGCAGCAGCCATCAAGACCGCCATCTATGCAGCCGACGGCACCCAGCTCTCAAATCTTCAGAAGGGTATCAACATCATTGTGAAGACCCTGGCAGATGGCAGCAAGAAGACAAGCAAAGTCATCGTAAAGTAAAGAAACAGAGACATTAAGTAAATAGATTGAC
Organism: Segatella copri; assembly: GCF_009494835.1. Taxonomy (GTDB): domain Bacteria; phylum Bacteroidota; class Bacteroidia; order Bacteroidales; family Bacteroidaceae; genus Prevotella; species Prevotella copri_F. The sequence continues at coordinate 69,331 of NZ_VZBE01000036.1, read as the reverse complement.
AGATAACATTCGGAGTGCAATATCCCCATCCTCGTTCAGAAGGGTGCCGGATATTGCACTTTTTTTGTTCCCTCAACACCCGAAACAGCAGAAATGAAAACAGAGAAAAACGGACCGTCGAAATGTAAAAAGCAGAGTATTTACGCAAGAACCTGTAAACGTTTACGTATATTTTTATCTCAAATATACCCATAATCTCATATTTTTTATATACTTTTGCATCAAGAAAACCAAGACTTAGCTGACGCTACGCATCAAGGTTGCCCTCCCCGGAGCCTTCGGGTGCCAAGAGGAACAGCCTTCAGAAAGCAACTGCTCAGGACTGGGATTCTACTTAAAAACATTAAGAAAAAACATTAGAATATTAGTAATTTAGAATAAGTTTTATCTAAACCTAAAGTGTATGTCTGGTAATTTTAGAAAAAAGAAAATTGCTTTGGCAGGCGCACTGATGTTCATAGTAACAAGTGTATCTGCACAAACAGTAAAAGGCGTTGTTACTGACAATACGGGCGAGCCAATCATCGGCGCATCTGTCATGGAGGTAGGTGTAGCTGGCAATGGTGGCGTGACCGACATTGACGGTAACTTCACAGTAAACTTAAAAGGCAAAAGCAAGAAACTGAAGATTTCATACATTGGTATGAAAGCTAAGGAAGTAAGCGTTGCAGGTAAAGAATCAATCGATGTAAAGCTTGAGGATGACAACACCACCCTCAACGATGTCGTAGTAATCGGTTATGGTACGATGAAGAAGAAGGACCTTACCGGTTCTGTGGCTTCCATCGGTTCCAAGGAGCTTGCTGACATCCCTGTCTCAAGCGTGGGCGAGGCCATGACTGGTAAGCTTGCCGGTGTAAACATCACAACTACAGAAGGTTCGCCTGATGCAGACATCAAGATCCGCGTGCGCGGTGGTGGTTCTCTTTCGCAGGACAACTCACCTCTCTACATCGTTGACGGCTTCCCTGTAAGTTCTATCAGCGATATCGCTCCAAGCGAAATCGAGACTATCGACGTGTTGAAGGATGCCTCTTCAACAGCTATCTATGGTGCCCGTGGTGCCAATGGTGTTATCATCGTTACTACCAAGAGTGGTAAGGAGGGTAAGACCCAGGTAAGCTTTGGTGCATCTTTAGGTTTCAAGAAGATGGCCAAGGAGACCAAGGTTATGGATCCTTACAACTACGCTCTCTATCAGTATGAAGTAGGTAACACTGAGTATGGTGACTACGATGATATGGAGATCTGGAAGTCTGTAAAGGGTAACAACTGGCAGGACGACCTCTTCGGCCGCACTGGCTTGCAGCAGATTTACAACGTAGCTGTAAACGGTGGTACCAAGGAGACCAAGTACAACATCAGCTATGCCCGCACTGATGACAAGAGCATCATGAAGGCTTCTGACTATACCAAGGACAACATCAACGCTAAGCTCAACAGCAAGTTGAACAAGTGGTTGACATTGGACTTCAATGCCCGCTTGGCTTATACCAAGATTAACGGTTTGGGTTCAGGTGCTGATACCAACGAGAGCAACGCCTCTAACTCTATCGTAGCCAAGACTGTTACATTCCGCCCAGTAGATCCTTTGTTCATCAGCGGCGATGACGATGATGAAAGCTCAAACAGCACAGAGGCTAGTCCTACACAGCGTATGGACGATACCTACAAGCAGCAGCGCCGTTTCCGTCAGAACTACAATGCCGGCTTGAACTGGAAGCCATTCAAGGGCATCACCTTCCGTTCTGAATTCGGTTATTCATGGAGCTACGAGAAGACAAACCAGGCTTGGGGTACATACGCTTCACGCAACTCTAAGTTCGGTTATTCAGGTCAGCCACAGACACAGATTATCCGCAAGGACAACAAGAACTGGCGTAATGCCAATACCTTGACATACGATACAAAGAACGCCCTCCTGAGAGGTGATAAACTCAATGTACTCGTAGGTCAGGAGTGGTCGTCATCACAGGATGAGAGCTACACATCTACAACCGTAGCCTTCCCTATCACCTTCAGTGTCAAGGAAGCTTTGGCTAACCAGGCAGCTGGTACAGCTCTCCCTAATGATAACACCATCAGCCGTAAGGACAACCTCTTGTCTTACTTCGGCCGTATCAACTACTCTTATGCAGAGAAATATCTCTTCACAGCTACCCTCCGTGCCGATGCATCTTCTAAGTTTGCAGCAGGCAACCGTTGGGGTTACTTCCCATCAGCAGCCTTCGCATGGCGTGTAAGCGAGGAGGAATTCATGAAGAGTACAGCCAGCTGGTTGTCAAACTTGAAGTTCCGTCTCTCTTACGGTACTGCAGGAAACAACCGTATCAAGAGCGGTTTGATTGATGCAACCTATTCATTGTCTGATGCAACAGCAAAGTTGCCATTCTTCGATGGCAATTTCTCTACTATGCTGGAGCACAAGACTTTATCTAATCCAAACTTGAAGTGGGAGACAACCATCACCCGTGACCTCGGTCTCGACTTCGGCTTCTTCAACAGCCGTATCAATGGTACCCTTGACTTCTACTGGAATACAACCAAGGACTTGCTGATGCAGACCAATATCCCATCTATTTCGGGATATGCTTATCAGTATCAGAACTTCGGTCAGACATCCAACAAGGGTTTCGAGTTCACCATCAATGCTGATATCATCAACAAGAAGGACTTCACACTCGGTTTCACTGGCAACATCTCTTACAACCGCAACAAGATTGACAAGTTGAACAGCCAGGCTGAGTTCCAGGAGTATAAGTGGGCAGGTTCACTCTGCAATGACAACCAGAACTTCCGCCTCGTAGAAGGTGGCCGACTCGGTGAGGTTTGGGGTTACAAGATGAACGGTTTCTACACAGTTTACAACCCAGAGACCGGCACAGGCGACTTAAAGTGGAACGGTACTGCATGGGAGTTGGCAGATGCCAGCATCGCCAATACCGTAGGTACAATCGGTGGAACATTGGCTCCAGGTGCCATCAAGTTGGAGGCAGACGAGAACGGCAAGGCTATCAAGCAGCGCTTGGGTAACACCATCGCACCTTGGACTGGCGGTTTCGGTTTCAACGCAACCTTCCATGGCTTCGATGCATCTGTATTCTGCAACTACTCATTCGGCAACAAGATTGTGAATGGTACCAAGCTGGCTTCAAGTTTCTACCAGGGTTCCCGCAAGGGTTACAACCTGAACAACGACTTCATCAACCGCTACACATGCGTTGATCCAGCCACAGGTGTCAATCTGACAAAGCCTTCTTCAACTGTCATTGCTCAGTATGGTAGTATCGAGAACATCTATAACACCCTGAATGCAATCAATGCTAACGCAAGTATATTCAATCCTTGTATAACAGGTACAATGGCTATCACAGACTATGCTGTAGAGGATGGTTCGTTCCTCCGTTTGCAGACATTGACATTGGGCTACACCTTGCCAAAGAACCTTATCAAGAAGGTATATTTGAGCAATGTACGTTTCTATGCAACAGCCTACAACCTGTTAACCATCACAGGCTATTCAGGCTCTGATCCAGAGACAGATACAAGTTCTAAGAAGAATCCAATGTGCCCAGGTATCGACTATGCAGCTTATCCAAAGAGCCGCTCATTCGTATTTGGTGTGAACGTTTCATTCTAATTCAAGGAGGATATAACAATGAAGAATAAGAATATTTTTAAAGCATTATTGATAAGCGGATTGTTGCTCGGTACAACAACATCATGCAGTGACTTCCTCGACCAGCAGTCACCCTCGGAGCACACTCCTGATGCGGTAGCAACTTCACCATACTATACAAGTCTTGTTTTGAACAAGGCATACGGTGAACTGACAGAAGAGGGTATCTACGGCCAGTTGATGGCTATCACCCTCGGTACCAACTCTGATATTGAGCTGATAGATGGTCAGGACGCATCTACCACATCACAGACCAACAGTGAGCGTGGTGCTTGCAACTTCAACATGGTAGCAGGTAGCTGGTCTAAGCTTCAGACCACCTGGGACAAGCTTTACGAGGGTATCGAATACAGCAACAATGTAATCGAGCTCGTAAACAACTTCGACACACAGAGTGGCAATGAAACCAAGAGCAACATCAAACTGATGCATCGCTACCGTGCAGAGGCGATCACAGTAAGAGCACTCCTCTACTTCAATTTGGTAAGAAACTTCGGTGACGTGCCAATGAAGCTGGAAGGAACCAAGACTGACTTGAACAACATCTACGTAGGCAAGACCGACCGTGATGAAATCATGGACAGCATGATCGTAGAGTTGGAGCGAGCTATCCCAGACCTTTGCTGGGTTGGAGAGAACTCATATACCACAGAGCGCATCACCAAGGGCTATGCTCACGGCTTGCTCGCACAGATTGCCTTGCAGCGTGCAGGATGGGCTATCCGCGAAAGTCAGAAAGACGGATATGAGACTGCTACAGAGAATAGCGACCCAACCTATCCTACACAGCGTCCAGGTGCAGCTGAGCGTACCAAGTATTATCAGTTGGCACAGACTCACCTCAACGAAATCATCGGCAAGGGCATTCACCAGTTGAACCCAAGCTATGAGAACGAGTGGTATCTCATCAACCAGAACAAGCTTGATGACAAGTACTACGAGAACCTCTTCGAGGTAGCACTGGGTGTTAACAGAAGTGGTGAGTTAGGCTATACCATCGGTGTTCGCATCAATGGCTCTTCTTCACGCTACGGTAAGAAGGGGAACTCATCTGGTAAGGTTAAGATGACTGCTCCTCTCTTCTGGTCATACGACCACAAGGACCAGCGTCGTGACGTAACCTGTGCTCCTTACACCCTGAAGGAGACTGATGGTGTAATGAAAGAGGCATTCGACAAGAACTCACCATTCGGTATCTACTGCGGTAAGTGGGATATCCGTAAGATGAGCGAGGAATGGCGCCAGGCTGCCCTGGGTAGTACAGAAAAGGTTTGTACAGGTATCAACTTCGTTACACTCCGCTACTCTCAGGTTCTCTTGATGTACGCAGAAGTAATGAACGAGCTTAACGGCAATCCTGATGCTACCACAGGTGGCGTGAATGGTTTGAGTGCCCGCGATGCTCTCGGCATGGTACATGAGCGTGCTTTCGCTGATGCCAACAAGGCTGAAGCTAAGGCATACGTTGCAGGTATTTCTTCAGACAAGGATGCATTCTTCAATGCCATCGTTGACGAGAACGCCTGGGAGTTTGCCGGTGAGTGCGTACGTAAATATGAGTTGGAGCGCTGGAACCTCCTGAGCAAGAAGATTGACCAGTTCAAGGCTGATTACGAGGCTCAGCTCAATGAGTATCCTACTAAGCTCTATTACAAGACCATCAAGACTGCTACAGATGAAAAGATTGATATGAATTCTGTATGCTGGTATGAGGCTCCTGAGAACACTGCTGGCTACGAGAGTGTAACCTGGTGGGGTGCTGAGGTAACCGATAAAGACCAGAAGAATCTGAAAGGTAAACTGCCATTCATCAGTTCATATCTCAATACAACTGTAAAGAATCGCTACCTCTTCCCTATTGCGACATCAAGTATCGCCGATTCACAGGGCAAGTTGAGTAATTCTTATGGTTATTAATAAGCGATTGCTATAGAAAAGCAATTCATCAAACATTCTAATAAAAGATAAAATTTGAATAATAATGAATTTATCTAAAATTAATAAAAGCGCAATCTCTGGAGCATTCATGCTCCTGGGATTTGCCTCATTGACATCTTGTACCGATGACAATGACTGGAGTGTTGACGCTAGCTACGACCGCTTGTTCCACTCTATCGAACTTTCGGTTACTCCTCTGGACGACCGTGCTGAGGTGAGCTTCAAGAAGATGCCAAACACTGACTATTACATCGTTGAGTACAGTACAGACTCTCTCTACAACGATATTCCTATGGGCGGCACCGAACATAGCGTTGTTGACTCTTCATTTGTAGATACTCCTGACAGCATCTACAATCTGGATGGAAACACAGAGTACTACATCCGTATAAAGGGCCGCAGTTTAGACGGAAAGTCTTCTAACTGGAGATACTTGGATAAGTTTAAGTTCAAGACCAAGGCAGAACAGATCATCACAGGCGTTGATGTAACATCAAGCACTGCTACCGTCAGCTTCATTGCTGGTAAGACCATCGATGCAGTTTACTATTACAAGAGTTCAGAAGATTCTACCAAGGTTGACTTCACTGCCGAGGACGTAGCAGCCGGTAAGCTGACCATCACTGGCTTGAAGGCTAACTCTTCATACAAGGTGAAGTTGTGGAACAAGGAGAACCTGAGAGGTACTTACTCATTCAAGACTACAGAAGCTTACCCAGAAGGCTATGATGTCATGACTCTTGCCGAGGGTGAGGACTTGGGTACCATCTTGAAGGAAGCTACATCAGACAAGGTTGTCATTGTGATGCCAAAGAATGCAACTTACCAGATGACAAGTTCTGAAACAGGCGAACAGAAGGGACTCACTATCCCAGCCAACATCAAGAGCATCTACTTCTGGGGAGCATCTGGCGCCGTTTCTACATGGAAGGTAAAGGAAATCAAGATTGAGGGCGCTAAAGACCTCATCCGTTTCTACAACCTTAACTTGGAGAACAAGGACAACAGCGCAGACTACATCATCAACTTGAACACAGACGATAACATCGGTTCTATTCAGTTCGACAAGTGTAACATCAAGAATACCCGTGGTATCATCCGTCTGCAGAAGGGAATAAAACCTGCCATCAACAGCATCAACTTCAAAGACTGCCAGATTAACAAGATTGGTTCTTACGGTGTGTTGGCAGCAGGCAAGGATACTCCGGAAGCACAGCTGGGTGAAGTAAACCTCACCAACTCTACCATCGCAAACCTCTCAGGTGGTCCTATGATTGCTGTAGCCAACAGTATGACAAAGGTGAATGTAGACCACTGTACTTTGTATGACGCTGTTGTGGGCGGTAAGTGTCTCATCGATACCAACAAGAACAACAATATTGTTCCTAACGTAAGCAACACCCTCATCGGTCAGAGTGCTGCATTGACAGATGCTACAGCAACAAGTTACAAGAACGCTCCATTCGTTGATGTATATTATACCAAAGAATACACTTGGAAGTCAAAGTTGCAGATTGGTGATCCTGCAGATATTTCATCTGCTGAACTTTGGGTATCACCTTCAACAGGTGATTTCACTATCCAAGACAAATACCAGAGTAAGTATGGTACCTTCGGTGACCCACGCTGGATAGTACAGTAATAGTACTTACATCCGACAGATAAATAAATTAATATAATTAAAGGTGCAATGTCCTCATCAAAAATCGGGCATTGCACCTTTTTTTACTTTCTCCTATTCTCTATCTCATTTTTACAGCTAATTTCTTGGAAGTTACGAAAGAAAAGCGTATCTTTGCAGCGATAGTACCTAAGGAAGAGTGTACTACGTTTTTAGATTGTTGGATTTATAATTTGAAGCATATGGAGACATTGGAAAAAATGCCTTTCGAGGCTCAGCATAAGATATTCAAGAGACTGGCAGAAATCGCCGACTCCAAGAGCCTGACCAAAGAGGAACAGGAGAAATACGACAACAGCATGATGGTCATGTGGGACAATTATGCTGTATATAAGCATGCTGAAGAGAAAGGAATAGAAAAAGGTCGAAAAGAAGGCAAAGAAGAAGGTAGAATAGAAGGTAAGAAAGAGGGCAAAGAAGAAGGTAGAAAAGAGTTTGCTTTGAAGTTGTTGGCGCACAACTTTCCATTAGACGAAATTGCCAATCTCACCGACTTATCTATCGAAGAGATTAAGAAATTGGAACAATAAAATGAGTTCTAAACGTGTACTACGTTTTTAGATTTTTGGATTTATAAATTGAAATATATGGAGATAGTAGAACAATTCCCTTGCGAAGCTCTTGATAAGATATTCAAGAAATTGGCTGAATACGCTGACTCCAAAACCCTGACCAAAGAGGAACAGGAGAAATACGATAACAGCATGATGGTCATGTGGGACAATTATGCGGTATATAAACATGCTGTGGAGAAAGCCTATAAAAAAGGATACGAAGAAGAGAGGAAAAAGGTAAGTAAAAAGGTTGCTTTGAAGTTGTTGGCATACAATACTCCAATAGACGTCATTGCAAAATCCACTGACTTATCTATTGAAGAGATTAAGAAATTGGGACAACATAATTAACAAAACTTTCGCAAGTTTTGCCCCACACGCCCTGGGCTAGAAGCTTTTGGGCCTTCAGCCCGTTCTTGAACCACATGCGAAAGTTCTGAAAGTAAAAAAAAACGCAAGCCCGCTAGGCGTAAAAAGAACGCCTGGCGGGCTTGCGTTTATGGTTGTACAACTAAATAGGTTATGGTTGTACGACTGAAAGGGTTATGGTCGTACAACTATAGGGTGTATGGTTGTACGACTGAAAGGGTTATAGTTGTACAACTAAAGGGTGTATGGTCGTACAACTATAGGGTGTATGGTTGTACGACTATAAGGGTTGTAGTTGTACGATTAAAAGGTGTTGTCACTAGGCTCAGCAGAGCTGCTGACTAGGCTCGGCAGAGCTGCTGAGCCTAGTGGCAACCTTCGAGAAGCTGTCTCCTTCAACCTAAGAAACTATCTCTTTAAACTAAAAGAGACGTCTCCTTGAACCCAAAGAGACGTTTCATTCAGCCAACTCAGCCGCTACATTCTATCAAATAAAGTGCCTCATTCGAGCTACGAATACACCTCTTCAAGCCAACGCAGTCGAATCTACAAGCCAACGCAGTCGAATCTTCAAGCCAACGCAGTCGAATCTACAAGCCAGCGCAGCCATATTTGGGTGCCAGCACAGCGGTATGTAGCGACTCTATGAAACGTAAGAACTCATGCTATGAAGTGCATGGTTTCATCAGCTTACTTCAAAGCCCGAATTTATTGAACCGTTTTTTCTTCGATTCTGTTGTCACATCTGCTACTCTTACTATAACACTCTGATTATAAATGAATAACGGGTGGAAATAAGCGGTATTTTTATTATCACCTATTGTCACCTATTGCCACGCCCCATGGTAAGCGGCTCCGCTTACCATGGGCTGCTGAAATTACGTCACGACGTAGCATTTGCTGCGTCCCGACGTAATAACCAGTGCGTCGCGACGCAGCAACAGATACGTCGTGACGTAATTCCGGCTACCTCCTGCCCCATCAAATAAGCCTCACTTGCAAGCCAGAATCAACACCATTAAAGGCTATATTGTAAAAACAACACTTCCGAAAACGTTTACGTTAGATTTTTCGTTTATTTTATTCAACATTTAAAAATTTTAATTACCTTTGTAGCAGAAATCTAAGATTATAACCAAAAATCGAAGATTCCTTATGATCTATTGAGAATCAAACACGACAACAACTAATCGCTAGTAAGTTCAATTAGACCAGAGAAACTTAACAAGATTAATAATAACCTACAAAACAAACATCGTTATGTATCAACAACTGAAACGTGCCAGCATGGCACTGACCTTGAGTTCGGTTTGTTTCCTCGCCTTTGCGCAGAAAACAATCCAAGGTACCGTTAAGGATGCTAATGGCGACCCAATGATTGGTGTAACCATTACTGACCAGAATGGTAAGGCAGGTGGCATCACCGACCTTGACGGTAAGTTTACCATTCAGAACGCAGACCCTAATACGGTCTTGACTTTCAGCTACATCGGCTGCAAGCCTAAGAAAGTAAAAGTAGGAAGTCAGAAAACATGGAACATCGTACTTGAAGATGACAATGCAGCTCTTGACGAGGTCGTTGTCGTTGGTTATGGTACTATGCGTAAACGCGACGTAACTGGTTCTATCGCATCTGTCAACTCAGAAAAGATTGCCGCTCGTGGTACTACCAATCTTGCAGAGTCTCTGCAGGGTTCTGTTCCTGGTGTCAACATCACCCAGTCTGGTAGCCGCGCAGGTGCAGGCTTCAATATTCAGGTTCGTGGACAGGCTTCCATCAACAAGCAGGCACAGCCATTGTATGTTATCGATGGTGTAGTTTGCGACAACATGGACTTCCTCAACCCTGACGATATCGACCGCATCGACGTATTGAAAGATGCATCTTCTACCGCCATCTATGGTTCCCGTGCCTCTGCCGGTGTCATCATGATTACCACCAAGGGCAGCAAGGGTGCAGACAAGGCACAGAAGGCAACTATCTCTTATGACGGATATTATGGTATCAAGAAGTTGGCGCGCATGCCTGAGTTTATGGATGCCAACGAGTTTATGGATTACCGATTTGCCAGATATACCACGCTCGATGGTAAGAGCTACGATGGCTCTAGCCGCAAGGGTGTTGATGCCGAAGGACATCCACACTACATCATCAAGAATACCGACTTGAATTCTGCCTTCCTTGCCCGCAAGGGAGCAACCAGCTACAAAGACTCCAAACTTTATGATCTGATGATGGATCCAAGTTTCGACGGTTACGACTGGAAGAAGATGGTTACCCGCACTGCCGCCCAGCAGAACCACTTTATCAGTGCTGCCGGTGCTACAGACAAGATCAACTACCGTGTAGGTATGGGTTATCAGGGAGAAGAGAACGTATTCAAAGGCAACGACTATGAGCGTTTTAACTTCAAGGGAGCAATGGATGCCAAGCTCTCCAAGATATTCGAGGCAGGTTTCTCTACCAACATGTCAATGAGCCGCACCCAGGACGTATGTACTGATGGTACTTATTCTCCATACGTGAATGCATTCTATTTTAACCCATTCGTATCTCCAACAGATACAGATGGCAACCTGATTCCTAACCCGGGAGCAAAGGCAGCCTTTGGTTCAGATGCACAGTTTACATCTACATATAACCCACTCATCGATTTGAATGACGGCAACTACACCAATGAGACTAAGATGTACCGATTGATGGGTAACTTCTACCTGCGTGCCAACATCATCAAGGGATTGAAGTTTACAACCACCTTCTCCCCAAACTACTCTCACAAGCGCCAGGGTATCTTCTATGCAACAGGTCTGAACGAGGGTAACGACGTAGGTTCAACTTACTACCAGAAGAACAAGACCAACTTCGGCTCTGTTGCCAATACAACCCGTGTAGACTGGACTTGGGACAACCAGTTTGACTACAACCGCACATTTGGCGACCATACCGTTGGCGCCATGGCACTGTTCTCACTGTACAAGAGTAACACAGAATATCAGTACGAAGAAGGCAAGGGTATCGCCAGCGACCACACTACATTCCACAATCTGGGAACAGCCAGCGGCGACAAGACGCTCTCAAGTTCTTATACTGAGTCATCACTGGAGTCATTCGCTTTCCGTGCCAACTATTCTTATAAGGGCCGTTACATGGCTACAGCTACACTCCGTACCGATGGCAGTTCACGCTTTGCAGACGGCAACCGATGGGGATGGTTCCCTTCTGTAGCTGCAGCATGGCGTATCTCTGATGAAGCTTGGATGAAGCAGTTCAACAACTGGCTTGATAATGCTAAACTCCGTCTTTCATACGGTGTTACAGGTAACAACAATGTGGGTGACTATGTAACCATCGCTTCTGCTACAGGTCCATCTTACGTAACCATTGACGGCAAAGAGGTACAGGGTTATTATCCTAACGGATTGGTGAACACAGCCCTCATTTGGGAGAAGGTGAAGGAGTTTGATGTAGGTCTCGACCTGAGTTTCCTGAAGAATCGCATCAATGTAACAGCCGACTTCTACAACCGTCTTTCTGATGGTCAGATTATGTCACGTTCAGTGCCTATCGAAACTGGTGAGAAGACTTCAACCTTCAATGTAGGTTCTGTCCAGAACAGAGGTATTGAACTCGGTTTGAACTTTAACATCATCAACAAGAAAGACTTCTCCTGGAGTGCGAATGTAAACTTCGCCCGCAACTGGAACAAGATTAAGGAGTTGAGTAATGGTAAGGTTGATGAGGTAGCCAACAACTGGTTTATCGGCGAGCCACTGAACGTACTCCGTGACTATACCCATACCGAAGTCATCACCGATAAGGGTGTAACCATGCACACCATGAATGGTGACAAGCACTATACCCTGAAGGAATTGTACGACAGATATGGCAAGACATATAAGTGGTATGAAGGTCAGGTAGCCGTTAACGACTGGAACGATGACGGTAAGATTGACGACAACGATAAGCAGATTTATGGTTGCACTGACCCTCGCTGGACCGGCAGTTTCTCTACCAATGTTTACTTCAAGGGCTTCGACTTCTCCATCATGTTCTATACAAAGAGCGGATTCTGGTCACGCAGCTATTTCCACGAGAAGTACATGAAGTATAGCGACCGTGGTAATGCCCACATGAAATTGGATTACTACATACCAAAGGGAGCACCTATCATCGACCATGCAACAGGTGAGATTACAACCGCCACCGAGACCCACTACGGAAAGTATCCTTATCCAAACAACAGCGATTCATCCTTTGGTGGTTACTTCGGCGACAAAGGTTCAGCCAAGGGCGAAGGCTTCCAGTATCAGAAGACCTCTTTCACGAAGGTTAAGAACATCACCCTGGGTTACACCTTGCCAAAGAACGTAGTGAGCAAGGCTGGTATCAGAAATCTCCGTGTTTATGTAAACATTCTGAACCCATTCTGTTTCACCAACTATAAGGGCTTCGACCCAGAGTGGGCATCACAGAATCTGCAGAATGGCGGTCCATCATCTGTAACCTACCAGTTTGGTGTAAATCTTAAGTTCTAATCTCATTAAATGAAGTAAACAATTATGAAAAAGATATTATATAGCGTAGCATTGGCGGCCTGCTGCATGGGAACCATGACAAGTTGCAGCGACTTCCTGGATGCCAGCAACAAGTCGAATGTAACTGATAAACAGACATTTGCAACAAAAGATGGCTTCAATAGCCTCGTCAATGATGCCTATCAGCATCTGCAAAACGTTTATGCAGCTCCTCTGTTCACAAGCTGTTTCTCAGCAGGTACAGATATGTATGCCGATGCCCGTAACAAGATGAATGAGGCATTGAACACTTACGAGACCTTGACTCCAGAAAATACGGATATCAAGAATCTCTATACTTACCTCTATTCAGGTATACGTGCAGCCAACTCTGTGTCATATTATGCACAGACAGCCCAAGTTGATGAAAAGACTAAGGGGCAGCTTGTAGGAGAAGCCCGTGTATTGGCTGCTTACGAGTATTATCTCCTGGTAAACAACTTCGGTGGTGTCCCTATCATGAAGGACTTCCTCACCACAGCAGACACAGGATATCCTAAGTCTTCTGCTGCAGATGTATATGCCTATATCATCAGCGAACTCGAAGATGTTATCAGCAAGAATGTGCTCCAAGCTTCTACAGCTACCAAGGGTGGCGGCAGAATCAGCCAGGAAACAGCCAAGGCGATCCTTGCCAAGACCTACCTTTCTGCTGCATGGGACCTCAACAAGCAGGAATACTTCTCCAAGGCAGCAACCCTTGCCGATGAGGTGATTGCAGGCAGAAGACTGACTACCCCATTTGCCAAGCTCTGGAAGGCAGACGGATCGGGCGATGACAACGAAGAGTTCCTTTGGGATGTGGAATATGATTTGGCTACAGCCAACAATACAACATCAGGTGGTACAGAATGGAGCGGTTACTACTGCAACTATCTGGGTGGAAACGAGGATAATATCAAGGCTACAACCTCCAGCTATGTACCAACCCTCTATGCCTTGCATTGTTTCAAGAAGGGAGACCAGCGTTACGATGCTACCTTCATGAAGGAATTGCCAGATATAAACAAGGGAAATGCTGCAGGTACCGGTTACTGGACCTGGTACAAGAATGGTGAGAGTCTGGTAGGTAAGCCAGTAACGCGATACTATTCTGCATGGTATGAAACAGATGCCGACTTTGAAGCATGGAAGGCAAAAGATCCTGCTAACAGAGCAAATACCTATCGCATTCCGATGGATTCACAGAGCAAGGAAGCACAGAATATGGACGGCAGAGATATGGAATATTACGATAACCAGCAACTGGTATATGGTTCCAGTCCATGCAAGAAGTTTGACGATAGCAAGACTGCTAAGACAGAGAAGAACACCTGCTATCGCGACATCCATATCATCACTTTGCCAGAGATGTATCTCGTAGCAGCTGAGGCTTATCTGAAGGCTGGTGATAATCCTAAGGCATTGGCACGACTCAATGAGGTTCACCAGCGCGCTGGTCTTTCTGCACTTACAGGAACTATCACTATCGATGACATCCTTGATGAGAATGCCTGCGAGAACTTCGGTAATGAGGCACGCTGGATGGATCTTCGCAGAACCCAGACCCTGGTAACACGTTGCACCAAGTATAACCATGAGATGGGAGACAAGGCTGCCCAGTATATCGGCAAGAAACTTCTTCGCCCTATCCCACAGGCTTCAATTGATGCCAATGACCAACTGACATTAGCCGACCAGAATCCTGGTTACTAATCAAAGTCATTATGTTGATAAGAAAACCTATCAAGACATACGTTAATCATTAGGTTTAAGACCGTATTCTAGGGAGATAATTCCTGATGGATACGGTCTTTCTTTTGGTTCTATCGGCAAGGTATACGTAATCGTTTTCGTACTTTTTCATTCACAATCTGCATGTGATAAGCAAAAATGTCGTAACTTTGCAGAAAATCTTATAGAAAAAGAAAATAATAAAATAAATAAACCTAAGAAGAAATGAAGAAATCAATCATTAAGACAGTCGTGCTGGCTGCATTCATGGCTCTGCCTATGTTCGCTAAAGCACAAACTTTCGCAGGTATCACAGCCGAGCAGAATGCGCAGAACACTCCTGAAGGATGGACTGCTGTAGAACTGCCAAAGTTGCCTGCTATCACTTCGGCAAATACGTTTAACATCAAGGATTATGGTGCCTCTACATCTGCAGCAGATAATACCAAGGCTATCCAGAAAGCTCTTGATGCTGTGCCTTCTACCGGTGGTATGGTCGTGATTCCTGCCGGTACCTGGATGTTTGGTAGTACCGACCAGATGACAAGCCAGACCGAGGTACTCAGCATCAAATCAAAGACTGTGCTCCACCTTTGCAAAGGTGCTACATTGAAACTCGTTGAATATGGTAAGGCGCCAAATACCAAGATTGTCTTCATCGGCGGAAAGAACAAGGGCAAGAACATTACCGATATTGTAATCGAGGGTGAAGATGAAACATCCATCATCGATGGTCAGGGTGCACGCTGGTGGTTGGCAAAAGAGCAAGGTGAGACCTTTAACCCTGGTGCGATGATTCGCTTCGAGCAGGGCAAGCGTTTCCTGCTCCGCAACTTCAAGATTCAGAATACTCCAGGTGTTAACATCACCATCAGCAACAGCGGTAAGGCTAGCCATGCTACCATTCATGATGTAACCATCAGCGAACCTGCATCAGAAGCTGGTAAGGGCAAGGCATCGCACAACACCGATGGTATCTCTATCTGGGGACCATACGTAAATATCTACAACTGTAATATCAGTAACGGCGATGACAACGTGGTTTGCGACAATGATGCACAGTATATCCATGTATGGAACTGCGACTTCGGTACAGGTCATGGCGCTTCTATCGGAAGCTTTACCGTAAACATCAAGCATGTATGGTTCGACAACATCACCATGAACGGTACTACAGCAGGCATCCGCATGAAGACGGGTCAAGATGTAGATAAAACAACCAAGAAGGTGACACTTCGTGGTGGTGGCGAGGAAGACTGGAAGTTCACCAACTTCACCATGACAAACGTGAAGAATCCGCTCTCTATCGACTGTTTCTACGACAAGAACTACAACAGCGACCCTGCCGTAGACAAGGCAAATGCAAGAGCTCTTGATAGCACTACCCCAACCTACACCGACATTCTGCTTCAGAACGTGAAGACTACAGATGTTTGCGAAGGTAACGCTATCTTCCTGATTGGCCGCCCAGAGAGCCACATCAAGAACGTGACTCTCGACAACGTGCAGATTTCTGCCAAGAAGGGCATCGATATCCGCTTCGTAGATAATCTCGTATTCAAGAACAACTCTAAGATTACCGTAAGCAGCGGTTCTATCTGGCTCAAGAAGTTTGATTCTACTTGGACAGACGAGTGTGATGCTACATCTACCGGTTCAGGAGTAATAGATACAAAGGGTCCTTTCACATTAAACTCAAAAACTTTGACTGATAAGACAGCCGGTTCTTTCAGTAACGGCTTCGCTATCAGCAATGAGAAGGGAAAGACATACGATGCTGGTTCTGGTACCAACTATATCAAGTATAGCGCAAATCAATATACCATCATCATTCCTGACGGCATAAAGATTGTCAAAATGGATATCGAGGGAAAAGACAATTACACAGATGCAGATGCCTATCTCGGCGAGATAAACGGCACAAGCTATGATGCTTCTACCTATGTTTTTCCAAAAGACAAAAGTCTGAAAAAATATACAGTAGAGTTTGATTCACCTGTAGAGCACACGCTTACTTTCACTCCAAAGGTAAAGCAGTGCATCTTGCAGTTCACTCTCTATACTGAGACTTCTACAAGCATTCAGAACATCACTGCCATCGCCAAGGTAGACAATAACAACATTTACGACCTCAGCGGTCGCATGGTAAAGCTCAATGCCAAGGCAGAAGACCTGCAAGGCCTCAAAAAAGGCATCTACATCTACAACAACAAGAAATACGTAGCTAAATAATTCATTTAAACATCGGTAACAATGAAAATAAAATCTCATTCACTCCTGTGCATTCTCGCCACTATCGCATTGAGTTCTCCGCTCTCTGCGCTGAGCGTGAATGCCCAGAAAGCGCTATCCAAGACATGGAATCCGAACCTGAAGAACGGAATGTACCGCAACCCGGTTATTGACGCCGACTACTCAGACCCTGACGTATGCCGTGTGGGCAATGACTACTATATGACCTCCTCTTCCTTCCAATGTTTCCCAGGCTTGCAGATTCTGCACAGCACCGACCTGGTAAACTGGGAGATTATCGGTGCTGCCCTACTCGATGACTATCCTGTTTTTCCTGAATACCAGGGCACCGAACTGGATTGGCGCAAGAAGGTTCAGCATGGTAACTACGTATGGGCACCATCCATCCGCTACCATGACGGATGGTTCTACATCTACTGCGGCGATCCTGACCAGGGTCTCTTCATGACCAAGACACAAGACCCACGCGGTCCTTGGGAGCCTATCACCTGGGTGATGAAGGGAAAAGGTCTTATCGACTGCTGCCCTCTCTGGGATGAAGACGGCAAGGCTTATCTTTCGCATGGATGCGCCGGTTCAAGAGCCGGTATCAAATCGGTACTCTTCGTAGCTCCGTTGTCACCTGACGGCACCAAGGTTATCGGTCCTTCACGCATCGTATATGATGGCCATGAAGACCAGCCAACCATCGAGGGAACCAAATTCTACAAGCGCAACGGATATTATTATATCATGAGTCCTGCGGGCGGAGTAAAGTATGGCTGGCAGGTAGAACTGCGTTCCAAGAATCCATACGGTCCTTACGAGGAGTATGTGGGTATGGCACAGGGAAAGAACAAGAAGGTAAACGGCCCTCACCAGGGTGCATGGGTAGATACCCAGAACGGAGAAGACTGGTTCCTCCACTTCCAGGATAAGCACGCTTATGGTCGTGTGGTTCATCTGCAACCAGCCAAATGGGTAAACGACTGGCTCGTCATCGGTGACGACAAGGATGGCGATGGCTGCGGTGACCCTGTTCAGCAATGGAAGAAGCCAAACCTGCCATCAAGCGGTAACTTCCAGCCTAAGGAATCGGATGATTTCAACAGCGTAGATTTAGGTCTGCAATGGCAGTGGAACGGTCCTTACAGTCAGTACTGGTACTTCTGTGATGCCAAGAACTCCAAGTTGCGTCTCTATGGCGTGCAGCAGGCTGAAGATGTAAAGAACCTGTATGATTTGCCAAACCTCCTGCTCCAGAAACTCCCTACCGAGAACTTTACTGCTACTGCCAAGGTGAAGTTCATACCTAACCGCACCGAGGCTTACAAGGAAAAAGATAAGGTATTGGGCGAAAGCGCCGGCATGATTATGCAAGGCATGGACTATGCGGCACTCAAGTTTGTTGATACCAAGGAAGAAGGTGTCGTTTTGCAATATGTAACTTGCGAGAAGGCTGAGAAGGGACAGGCTGAGAAGGTGGTGAAGCAAGTTGCCATCAAGACCAGCAAGCAGCCTCAGCCTTACACCGTGAAGTATGCCGTAGATGATATTCCTTCTTCCCGCATCGCTACCCAGGATGTATGGCTCCGCGTGAAAGTTCATAGCGAAGGCATCGCCAACCAGATACAGGCTATCGCTGAATGGAGCTACAGTCTGGATGGCAAGAACTTCACCAAGATAGGCAACCCTTTCACTGTGCGTGAAGGCAAGTGGATTGGTGCAAAGCTCGGTTTCTTCAACACCCGCACAGCCAAGAAGAACGATGCAGCCTTCTTCGACGTAGACTGGATTCATTTCGAAAAATAACGCTTTCCAGCTAACGCGTTATTTCAGAGAATATTTTGGGAAATAAAAAAATCCCCCTCATTGCAAATCAATGCAGCGAGGGGGATTAATCATTATGAGTAATCTAAAAATTCTAATCTTTCTTTTCTTCTGCAGGCTCTGCCTTTGTTGTCTTCTTAGCTGGAGCCTTCTTAGCAGGAGCCTTCTTGGCTGCAGGCTTAACTGCGGTCTTCTTGGCAGGAGCAGCCTTAGCAGGCTTCTCGCCATGGTGCTTCTCTGCCTCCTTCTCTATCTTTTCAATCTTAGCCTGAAGACGGACAATCTCCTTGTCCTTTATCTCAATCTCTTCATCCTGATTCTTGATGGTAGTAAGCAGGCTCTCAAGCTGATCGTTATCAACATCAGTAGGATAGAGGTCGTTTACTCGGGTGATGAAGTCGCCAAGAATGTTCATATAGTTGGTGAAAGCATCGAAAGGACTTGAATAGATACCTCTGTCAAGACCCACATTGCTTGGCTTGGTAGTCATGAAACGGAAGTTGTTACTTGCCTGCAGGTAATCCCAGTCCTGATTGATACGTGGATCGTTGGCGATACGTACACGGTCTGCCACACTGTAAAGCTTGTTGAAAGCCTCACGCTGCATCGGGTTACCCAACCATGAACTTACATCACGCTCCTCGTCTACCCAACTCAAGGTATCAGGCACATTCACCTCGCCTACCGACTTGATCTTCTTGCAGATTTCTGAAGGTGTTGAGAAGGTGATGCCACGGTCCTTGGCACACTGAGGCAAAGCCTTCATAAACTCGAGGATATTGCTTGACAGAGGCTGGGCAATACCAAGAGCAGAAAGCTCCATGAAGATATTGATAACCTGCTCCTCATCTGGGAAGGCAGCAATCCGGTTCATATAGTTGTCGGCAAAGAGTGGATAACCATCCCAATCGCTGTTGCTGAAGCGCAGAGAGATATCATCGCTCAGGTTCACATCACGCAACAGGAGCTTCAACTTAGGGTTCAGGGCGCAATGGTAAACATAGTGAGGAGACTTCCAGCCGAGCACGTGCTTGGCACCCTCGGTGAGCATACCAATGAATCCCATGTTGGCAACATCGTTACCGATATCATCGCTGTAGATGAGCGAAGAGTTGCGCAATACGGTAGGTTTCTTTCCGAAATATTCCTCAATCTTAGTACACTGGCGCATCACCTCATCCTTGAAACTTGCCTCATTAACCAGAGAAGCAAGTCCGTGAGAGTAAGGCTCAGCCAGGAACTCTACACAACCCGTATTGTTGAGCTGCTGAAGCTTCTCCAGTACCTGAGGAGCATGAAGTTCCAACTGCTCCATACCCACACCCGAAAGCGAGAAAGCTACCTTGAAATACTTGCCGTTCTTTTCAATCATCTCCTGAAGGGCATTCAAGGCTGGCATATAAGAGCGCTCAGCAATCTCGTTGATGCTACGGTCGTTCTCGTAGTCATCATAGTAATAATGGTCGGTACCGATGTCGAAGAAGCGGTAGCGTTTCAGATGGGTAATCTGATGTATCTCGAAATATAAACAAATTGTTTTCATAATTATTAATTATTAATTTTTAATTATTAACTGCCCATTACTTCCACCCTAAGGTCTTGAGGTACAGGTCTTTGATGCGGGCTCCCACTTTTTCCCAGGTAATCTGGTCTACTTCTTTCTTGCCTTCCACTGAGAGATAATCGAAAAGACTCTCGTTGTGACAGATGCTGTAGATGGCATCGGCAAGGGCATGGATATCCCAGTAGTCTACCTTGATACAGTTGGACAGGATTTCTCCACATCCACTCTGCTTGGAGATAATGGTTGGTGTGCCGCACTGCATAGCTTCCAAAGGTGAGATACCGAACGGCTCGCTCACAGATGGCATCACGTAGACATCACTGTCTTTCAGACATTCATAAACCTGTTTGCCGCGCATAAAGCCAGGGAAGTGGAACCGGTCGGCAATGCCTCTTTCGGCAGCGAGATAAATCATCTGATCCATCATATCGCCCGAACCTGCCATACAGAAACGCACATTGCGGGTACGGTGCAATACCATGTTGGCAGCCTCTACGAAATATTCAGGTCCCTTCTGCATGGTAAGACGTCCTAGGAAGGTTACTACCTTCTCCTTGCCCTTATGATTTGGGCGTGGAATATCCTGCCACTCCTGCTTCAATGGGTATACGGCATTGTGCATGGCAAAACACTTGCGTGGATCCTGATGATACTGGTGAATCACCGTCTGACGGGTCAGCTCGGATACACACATGATGCAGTCGGCATTATCCATACCGTCTTTCTCGATAGCGTAAACGGTAGGGTTCACCTTTCCACGGCTACGGTCGAAATCGGTAGCATGAACGTGGATGCACAATGGTTTGCCACTCACGCGCTTGGCATGAATTCCGGCAGGGAATGTAAGCCAGTCGTGAGCATGGATAATATCAAATTCTTCTGAACGGGCTACAACTCCGGCAATGATGCTATAGTTGTTGATCTCGTCATGAAGATTTGACGGATAACCACCGGCAAAGTCCATACAGCCGAGGTCATTTACATGCATATAGTTAAAATCGGCATAGATGTGGTCACGGTAGCGGAAATAATCGTCCGGATTCATGATATTGCCTACGCGCTGCTGCACATAGTCGTGATTTACATCTCGCCAGGCGATAGGCACACTGTTCATTGCCACAATCTTGCAGGCACTGCGGTCCTCATCACCGAAAGGATGAGGCAGACACAATGTGATATCAACATCGCCCTGGGCATGAAGTCCCTGGGAGATACCAAAGTTGGCAGTTGCCAAACCACCAAATACGTGAGGAGGATACTCCCATCCAAACATTAAAACTTTCATATAGCAGTCCTCCTATTATTAATATTGATATTTTTCAAGTAACTCGAGCGCACGCAGAATCTCAGCCACATTCATGGCGAAAGAGATGGCACCACGACCTGCGAATGGAGGGTTTCCATCGAAGAGTTCGCTGATGGTACCTAGACAGTGGTAAGACATTTCGTCCTCATAACCTACCATCTGGCGTTCGATAAAGCTCAAGCGGGTACGCTTATAGAGTTTCAGACTTGCCTCCATATAGAAGCCACCGAGCCATGGCCATGCCGTACCCTGATGGTAAGCATAGTCGCGCTGGGTCTGCGGACCTACATAAACAGGATTATATCCTCCGCTCTTTGGCGAGAGTGAACGCAATCCCTTAGGAGTAAGAAGTTCGCGTGTACAGATATCAAGTACCTGCTTCTTCTGGTCTTGCGACAATGGAGAATAGTCGAAAGCCACTGCAAATATCATGTTCGGACGAACGCTCCAGTCCATCATATTGCCATCTACATAATCGTAAAGATAGCCATATTCATTGAGGAAGGTATCGAGGAACGCCTGCTTGGTCTGCTCAGCCTGAGCCAGGAGTTTCTGCTGGTTGTCTTCCTCGCCTACTGTTGCAGCAAGAGAAGCACAGAAACACAAGGCGTTATACCACAGCGCATTAAACTCTACGATATAACCTGTACGTGGAACCACTGGTCTGCCATTGGCTGTAGAGTTCATCCAGGTTACAGCCTTATCCTTACCGTCAGTATAGAGCAATCCGTTCTCTTCGAGTTTCAGGTTCGGATGCTTGTTATCCTGGATAAAGGAGATGACATCCTTGATAAACTGTCCATACTTCTTGAAGCATTCTTCCTTGCTGGTTTCCTTGGCATACTGCTGCAAAGCCCAGATAGCCCACAATGGCACGTCAGGCTGCTCTATCTCAGCAATATGAACGCTGACCGGCTTGCCTTCCATAAACTCGTAGTATCCCTTCATGGCAGTCTTCATCACCAGTTCGAAGTAGTCATCTTCCTCGATAGAGAGGGTGAGACCAGGAAGAGCGATGAATGTATCGCGGGCACGGCACTTGAACCAAGGATAACCTGCCAGGATATAACGGTCATCGTTCTTTTCACGACGATGGAACTGATGAGCCGCATTGACCAGACAGTGGAAGAAATTGTCACGAGGCGAACGCTCATCCACTTCCTTGTCGAAGAGCTTCTTCAGGCTGACCGCCTTGATTTCTGATGTAGAAGCAGCAAAGACGATGGTTTCGCCTTTCTTGATATCCATTTCAAAATAGCCAGGAACATAGAGGTCTTCGTTAGAAGCATAACCTCTCTCCTGCTCCTTTGGATATTCCACGCCACGATACCAATCTGGACAGAATTTAAACTCGTTCTTCTTGGAGAACTGCATGTAGAGATCTGGATAACCTGCATACATACAGGTCTTGATGCCATGATCTACCTCAGCATAATCACGAGATGCGGTAGCATTCTCATGAGTAAACTGACGGACACTGCGGAAAGCCAGGAATGGACGGAAGCGAAGGGTTGTAGCCGAATGGCCGTCTACCAGGGTATAGCGAATCAGAATGCGATTCTCATAATGCTGGAATACAACTTCCTTTTTCAGGATAACACCACCTACGCGATAAAGGGTAGTTGGCACTTTATCACAATCAAACTCACGAATGTACTTGTGGCCCATCGGACTGTAGTTGTTGCCCTGGTACTTGTGCAAGCCGAGGTTAAACTCAGCTCCATGCTGAATCACCGTAACATCCAGCGAACTCAAGAGCACATGATTCTCATCGTCCAGTTCTGGAACCGGCACGACAAGTAATCCGTGATACTTGCGGGTATTACAGTCTACAATCGTTGAGCACGAATATGCACCCGAGCGATTTGTCCTCAACAACTCCTTAGGCAACGACTCTTGAAGATTCGTCATAAGGGCCTTTTCGAATTTTAGATAACTCATAGATCTATATTAAGGTTCTATATTTTTGTTGACTAAATTAATTGCTTTCAAAGGTAACACTTTTTTGTGGTATAACAAAGCTTTTTGTATGCCATTTTTAGAAAAAATTGCCTTTTTATGTTCTAAAACATATTTTTAGACAAAAATGCTTGATTATTTCGAGAAAAAGCATTACTTTTGCACTCAGTTTTCAGTTTAAAAGATTTGTACACATGGCAGCTAGAGGAAAATACGATAAAGAAAATATAGCAATGCTGATTGCTAAGCTATGGGGAGGCATCACTGATGACCAGTTCGATTTACTGAAAGAACATCTGGAAATCAAGAAGTATAAGAAGAACGAAATCATCTACAAGAACGAGGGTACTCCCGAATATGCACTATGTCTCATAGCGGGAAAAGTGAAGATATACAAAGAAGGTATCGGTGGCAAAAGCCAGATTATCCGTGTTATCAAGCCGATTGAATTTTTTGGTTTCAGAGCCTATTTTGCGGATGAGATATACAAGACGGCAGCCATGTCGCTGGAAAACTGCGTCGTTGCCCAGTTCCCGCTGGCAGTTCTCATGAAACTGATCTCCAAGAGTTTCAACATCGGCTTCTTCTTTATCAAATATCTCAGTGTGGAAATAGGTAAATCGGACGACCGTACCGTGAACCTCACCCAGAAACATATCCGTGCCCGACTTGCCGAGGGACTGATATTTCTGAAAGACTCTTATGGGTTAGAAAAAGACGGAAAAACTCTTGACATCCGATTGAGTCGTGAAGATCTGGCAAATCTCTGTAATATGACAACGAGCAATGCCATCCGTACGCTCTCAGCCTTTACGGCAGAAGGACTCATCAATACTGAAGGAAGGAAAATCAAAATCTTACAGGAAGAAGAAATCATAAAAATAGCAGAACTCGGATAAAGTTCTGCTATTTTTTATTTATATGTTTTACATTATACGTTTTTCTTGATACATTTCCCTTATTACGGGCATACTGGTTATACGGGTATCAGGAAGTTGATAACCTCCTGAATTACAGTAATCTGGAATGGGCCAACCGGTGTATTCATCAATCTGCCATCAATACCTATCAGGGCATGCTGGGCATCGAGCACCTCTACCTCTCGGGTACGGTAAGGATGCACACTCTTATGGTTGAGGAACTTACCTTTCACAAAAAGATAGATTCCCTCGAAGAGCTGGGTTGTCTTAGGATGAGATACCACCGACACATCGAGCAGTCCGTTATATGGCACAGCATTCGGAGTCTGTCCATATCCTGTTCCATTGCCTATACACATCGTCATCACTCTACGCTTGATAACATCCGAATTGATTTTCACATGCATCTTATAGTCCAGACGCTGGAATATCATCAGGATGAAGGAACAGAGAAACGACAGGGTACGTGAACCGAAGATATGATGGGTTTTTCGTCTCAGGTTCATGATGGCGGCGATGAGTCCGATATTGATACAGTTGAGGAAATAGCGACGGCATTTCTCCCCCTTCTTGTTCACATAGCGGATACAACCGAGGTCAATCTTTCTGATACGACGTTTTTTCAGCGACGCCACCGTCTTCTCGATATCGCTGTCGCTGAATCCCCAGAAGTGGGCAAAGTCGTTCATCAGTCCGTTAGGAATAACCCCCAGTGCCACCTCTTCTCTTTCTTTCGGATCTATCTGCATCAGACAGTTTACGGCATCATTGAGCGCAGAATCTCCACCAACGATGACAATGGTCTTATAACCATTGTTGATAAACATTCTGATGAGCCGTTCTACGCTCTTCTGATTCTCGCTCTGCACAAAGTCGTAATCCACGCCCTGCTGCTTGAGCACCTTCTCTATTTTTTCCCAGCGCTTGTTACTTCGCCAGCCTCCTCTAGGGCAATAAAGCAGCCCCCATTTATTCTCGTTTACCATTGTCTCTTCTTTGTAATTTGAAAGTTGTATAAAATATGACTTCCGCCCAGCCACCGTTGCATCCGATTCCATCGGATGCCAGCCCTAGCCAGATTCCAGGCCGCAGCCTAGCTCCTCATCAGCTCCAAAACCGTCTCCACCTTTTTCTCCATTGGCTGCAATGCATCTACCCAATGGATAGTAAAGCCTCTGCGCTCCATACCTCTGAACCACGTCATCTGCCTTTTGGCAAACTGATGGATTGCTATTTCCAAACCGCGATACATCTCATCGTATGAAGTCTTACCGATCACATATTCTGTAATAAACTTATATTCCAAACCATAATAGATGAGATTTTCGGCAGAAATACCACGATCTAGCAGTCCCTTGATTTCATCTACCATTCCCTCATCCA
This sequence comes from Segatella copri, assembly GCF_009494835.1. Classification (GTDB taxonomy): domain Bacteria; phylum Bacteroidota; class Bacteroidia; order Bacteroidales; family Bacteroidaceae; genus Prevotella; species Prevotella copri_F. Next base: position 43,628 of record NZ_VZBE01000036.1, on the reverse strand, counting down.
ATCGCTGTTTCAGTCTCCGTGAAATTTTTTCCCTTCTTGCGTCCCGGTCTATGCTGACACCGATAATCAGCGAATCAACCGCAGGGAGTTCACGTTCGGGCATCGGATGCTCCAGATTATAGCTTTCAATCTCTATCGCCCGGATAGCTCGCTGTGCTGTATCCACGTCTGTGCGATTGTGCATATTAGAACCCGTTTTCGCCTTCAGCTCTTTCAGTATCAGCGTAAGTTCCTCTAAACTCTTATGAGCCAATGACTCACGGAGTTCCGGGTTCTGCGGAACAGGTGAGAGATGATAACCTTTCAGCACCGACTCAATATAGAGTCCTGTACCTCCACATAATATCGGAAATGCCCCTCTCTTCTGAATATCCTGATAGGCATCATAAAAATCCTGCTGATATTCAAAGAGATTATATTTCGTACCAGGCTCACAGATGTCAATGAGGTGATAAGGTATCTGCTTGCCATGGATGGTATAGTCAGCCAGATCCTTACCCGTACCTATATCCATGCCGCGATATATCTGGCGGCTGTCAGCACTAATGATTTCAGCGCCCTTGGCAGGGGTACCCGACAAATGGGCACCCAGGCTATTGATCCTGGCTGCAAGAGCGGCAGCAAGACTCGTCTTACCACTCGCCGTAGGTCCCAATATGGTTATCATCGAATATTTCATGCCGCAAAGTTAAATGAAATTATTGAGAAAACAAAATAAAATGAAAAGAAATTCTCACTTATAAAAACAAAAAGCCGTCCAGCATTGAAAAAATGCTGGACGGCCATATACTTAATCGTTAAGAGACAACGAATTAACCGTTGTGCTTCTTCATGATCTTGATCAACTCAACAACCTTGTGTGAGTAACCAATCTCGTTGTCATACCAAGAAACAACCTTAACGAAGTTGTCTGTCAAATAAACACCTGCGTTAGCGTCGAAGATAGATGTCAAAGCGCAACCCAAGAAGTCAGAAGAAACAACAGCATCCTCTGTGTAACCGAGTACACCCTTCAACTCACCCTCAGAAGCAGCCTTCATAGCAGCGCAGATAGCCTCCTTAGAAGCAGCCTTCTTCAAGTTAACTGTCAAGTCAACAACAGATACGTCCAAAGTAGGAACACGCATAGAGATACCTGTCAACTTACCGTTCAACTCAGGGATAACCTTACCTACAGCCTTAGCAGCACCTGTAGAAGAAGGGATGATGTTGCCAGCAGCTGCACGGCCACCACGCCAGTCCTTCATAGATGGACCGTCAACAGTCTTCTGTGTAGCAGTTGTAGAGTGAACAGTTGTCATCAAACCTGTCTCGATACCGAAGTTATCGTTCAATACCTTAGCGATAGGAGCCAAGCAGTTTGTTGTACAAGAAGCGTTAGAAACGATCTTCTGACCATTGTACTTGTCAGTGTTAACACCGCAAACGAACATATCAGCCTGGTTACCGTTAGCGTCAGCCTTAGAAGGAGCAGAAAGTACTACGTACTTAGCACCAGCCTTCAAGTGCTTCTCAGCCTTGTCATAAGCGAGGAAGAGACCTGTAGACTCAACTACGTACTCAGCACCAACCTCATCCCACTTCAAGTTCTCAGGATCACGCTCAGCAGTAACACGGATGTGGTTACCGTTAACGATCAACTCGCTCTTCTCAACGTCAGCCTCGATAGTACCGTCGAAATGACCGTGCATTGTATCATACTTCAACATGTAAGCCATGTAATCAACTGGGCACAAGTCATTGATAGCTACTACCTGTACTTCCTTTGCGTTCTCAGCCTCAACTGTAGAACGGAATACGAAACGACCGATACGGCCAAATCCGTTAATACCAATCTTAATCATTGTTCTTAATATTTAAATTAAAAGTTTAATAAAAATTACTTTTTTAACTGCTTTCGAGCGTTCATCCGATGCTGAAACATTCAAAATTTTACGCCTTAGAGCATTTTTCTTCTTTTCGAGCGCAAAGTTACTAATTTTTTTCTAACTTTGCAACCAGAATGAGTATTAAATAAGTTAAAAAAGAATAGTAGAGCTTTAATATTGGCATTATTTTCACTCATTACATGCCATACTGACAACTCCATATTGCAAAAAGCAAAGAAAAAACTCTGCATTCTATACCTTATTATATATATAAGAAAAGAGAAAAAGAAAAACAATCAAACTATAGTTATAATTAAAAAGATAAAAGTATGAGTAAATTTTTGAATGAATTCAAGGAATTCGCCATGCGTGGCAATGTGCTCGACATGGCTGTCGGTGTCATCATCGGTGGTGCCTTTGGCAAAATCGTAAGCTCCGTTGTAGATGATGTCATCATGCCTCCTATAGGATGGCTGATTGGCGGCGTGAATTTCGCCGACCTCAAATTCACCCTACCTACCGTCAATGTAGCGGGTGAGGAACTGAAGGCGGCTACCATCAACTACGGTAACTTCCTCCAGACCTGTTTAGACTTCCTCATCGTTGCCTTCTGTATCTTCATGCTCATCAAAGTGGTGAACAAGATTTCCAAGAAGAAGGAAGAGGAAAAACCGGCAGAAGCTCCTAAGGCTCCGGAGCCAAGCAATGAAGAAAAACTCCTCATGGAAATACGTGATCTCCTGAAGAACCAGAAATAAGAATAAAAAAAAGTCGCCCTCTTTGAAGGCGACTTTTTATTCTGTTTATTCCCACTCAATTGTCGAAGGTGGTTTTGAAGAGATGTCATAACATACACGATTTACACCCTTCACCTTATTAATAATCTCATTACTTACCTTAGCCATGAAATCATAAGGAAGATGTGCCCAGTCAGCAGTCATCGCATCAGTACTGGTTACAGCACGCAAGGCAACCGGATGCTCGTATGTACGCTCATCACCCATCACACCTACTGAACGGACAGTAGAAAGCAATACGGTACCAGCCTGCCAGATCTGATCGTAGAGAGAAACCTCGATCTCGCCATTCTGCATGTCAGCAGGAACACCGGCAGCCAGAACGCGACGAGCTTCCTCACCACTCAACTTCACCTTATACTCACGCAAGCCACGGATATAGATATCGTCAGCATCCTGAAGGATACGTACCTTCTCAGGAGTGATATCGCCCAAGATACGGACAGCCAAACCAGGACCTGGGAATGGGTGACGAGTAATCAGGTGCTCTGGCATACCCATAGAGCGACCTACACGGCGAACCTCATCCTTGAACAGCCACTTCAAAGGCTCACACAACTGAAGGTTCATCTCCTTAGGAAGACCACCTACGTTGTGATGACTCTTGATCACCTTACCGGTGATATTCAAGCTCTCGATACGGTCAGGATAGATAGTACCCTGAGCCAACCACTTGGCACCAGTCTGCTTTTTAGCCTCAGCATTGAAAACCTCTACGAAGTCGCGGCCGATAATCTTACGCTTCTTCTCAGGGTCAGTAACACCAGCCAGATCAGCAAAGAACTTCTCTGATGCATCCACGCCGATTACATTCAGACCCAAACACTTGTAATCCTCCATTACATCACGGAACTCGTTCTTGCGGAGCATACCATGATCTACGAAGATACAGGTAAGGTTCTTACCGATAGCCTTGTTCAGGAGAACGGCAGCCACACTGGAGTCAACACCGCCAGAAAGACCGAGGATAACCTTATCGTCACCCAACTGTTCCTTCAACTCAGCAACTGTTGTCTCAACAAAAGAGTCAGCACTCCAGTCCTGCTTACTTCCGCAGATATCAACCACGAAGTTCTTCAAGAGCTGTGTACCCTGCAAAGAGTGGAACACCTCTGGGTGGAACTGTACTGCCCATACAGGCTGTTTGGTAGAAGCATAAGCAGCATACTTCACATTAGCAGTAGAAGCGATGCACTTGTAATCATCAGGGATAGCAGTGATGGTATCACCATGGCTCATCCAAACCTGAGAGTTCTCGATGAATCCCTTGAACAAAGGATTCTCCTTATCGAAATGCTCCAAGTTGGCACGACCATACTCACGGCTGTCAGCAGCCTCCACCTTACCGCCCTGGGCGTAAGAAAGGAACTGAGCACCGTAGCAGATGCCGAGTACAGGAATGCGGCCGATAAACTGGCTCAGATCTACCTTGAAAGCTTCCGGATCATGAACGGAATAAGGGCTACCGCTCAAGATGACACCAATGACAGATGGGTCATCCTTTGGAAACTTGTTGTAAGGCATGATCTCGCAGAAGGTATCGAGTTCACGGACACGACGGCCGATGAGCTGTGTGGTCTGTGAACCGAAATCCAAAATAATAATCTTCTGTTGCATAATATCTAATTTTAATTTACAGTTTACAATTTATAGTTTATAGTAATCTTGCTATACGGCATAGCCGCTATTAACTATAAACTATTAACTAACGATTTCAGGAATGCTTCCGCCTCTTTCAGCGTCTCCTGCTTTCCCACATCCATCAGCTTGAGGTCGTTCTTTACATATCCCTCTATGCGCACCTTGTCGCAATGCTTCAGATAGAAGTCCATGATAGGGAACTTGCCCGGTTCCTCCTCCATCAATGGAAAGAGCGATGGGGCAACCATGTGGATGCCCGAGAAAGCATACATCTTATAATCTTTGGGATTGAGATCAGGATAAGGACTCTTCACCTCGCCCGTTTCTATATTCGTCCATCCCACCAGTCGCATGCTGTCATCAAAGAGCAGATAGCGCTTGGTCTTGCGTTCGCTCACCATCAGGCGGGCAGCAATCATATCCCTGCTCTCCATCTGGTAGAATTTCTTCAGATCTACATTACTCAGAATATCCACGTTGTGGATAAGAATAGGCTCTGACTGGTTGAAGAGCGGCCATGCCTTCCGGATACCTCCACCCGTTTCGAGCAGCTTTTCACTCTCATCACTGATACGGATGTCCATACCGAAGTTATCATGTGCTCTGAGATAATCGATAATTTGTTGGGAGAAATGATGCACGTTCACTACAATGCGAGTGAAACCGGCATCCTTCAACTGAAAGATGACACGTTTGAGCAAAGGTTCTCCCCCGACACTTACCAGAGCCTTCGGAATGCGGTCGGTAAGTGGCTTAAGGCGAGTGCCCAAACCTGCTGCGAATATCATTGCTTGCATCATTGCTAAATAGCTATTTTAAAATGTGCGTGCAAATTTACTAACTTTTTGCGAGATAGCCAAATTTGCACGCTATTTTCTATTGTTTTGCCGGCAAAACCTGTTCAATATGCTGTTCACGATGACAAATCTGCACTTCTACACCAAACTTCCGGTGAATATGTTCGGCAAGATGCTGCGCAGAATATACACTGCGATGCTGACCGCCTGTACATCCGAAACAGAACATCAGAGAGGTGAAACCACGCTGCATGTAGCGGTTTACATGATGGTCGGCAAGTGCATAGACATGATCCAGGAACTTCAATATCTCACCATCATCCTCCAGGAATCGGATAACAGGCTCATCCAGACCCGTCAACTTCTTATAAGGCTCGTATCTGCCAGGGTTATGGGTACTTCTGCAGTCGAAGACATAACCTCCACCATTGCCCGACGGATCCTCTGGAATGCCCTTACGGAAAGAAAAACTATACACTCTTACCACCAACGGTCCCTTACCATCATATTTAGAATAGGTGGCAGGTCCGTCCTGCGGATGCGCACGATAGATATTGTTGTCGGTAGTCTTATAGCCGTCTGCACGACTCAGCGCCACACTCTCTATCACCTTGAACTGTGGCAATTCGGTCAGTCTTCTCAACATATCCATCATATAAGGATAAGGGAATACCTTGTCACCCATCTTCAGAAGATCGCGCAGATTCTGGATAGCTGGCGGAATACTGTCGATGAAATGCTTCTTGCGTTCGAAATAGCCGCGGAATCCGTAGGCGCCCAAAACCTGTAAGGTACGGAAGAGCACAAAAAGACTCAACCGGTTTACAAAATGGCGCACCGATGGTACCTCGGTATAATGCTTCAATGACTGGTAGTATTCCCAAACCAGTTCTCTGCGCAGTTTGAACGGATACTTAGCAGATGCCTGCCAGAGGAATGAGGCGAGATCATAATAGAACGGTCCTTTTCTACCACCCTGAAAATCAATAAAGTATGGATTTCCCTTATCATCCAGCATGATATTGCGCGCCTGAAAATCGCGATAAAGGAAACAATCCATCGGTTCTGATGTCAGATCCTTGGCAAAAAGCCGGAAGTTGGCTTCGAGCTTCAGTTCGTGAAAATCCAAATCGGTAGGCTTCAGGAAACAATACTTGAAGTAGTTGAGGTCGAAGAGTACACTGTCTACATCGAATTCTGGCTGCGGATAGCAGTTCTGCCAATCCAATCCTCTTGCACCGCGAATCTGGATATTCGGAAGTTCACGAATGGTTTTCTTAAGGAGTTCCTTCTCTTTCTGATTGTAACGTCCGCCCGCATCTCGTCCGCCCTTGATGGCATCGAAAAGCGAAGTACCGCCAAGGTCTGTCTGAAGATAGCAGAGTTCATCATCGCTCACCGCCAGAATCTGGGGAACAGGCAACTGTCTGAGTTGGAAATGCTGAGCCAGATATACAAAGGCATGATCCTCATCACGACTGGTTCCTATCACACCAATTACCGTATCACCATCATGCCCAATGATACGGAAATACTGCCGGTTACTCCCCTGCCCTGCCAATTTTATGACATCAGCCGGTTCTTCACCCGCCCATTTCTTATATAGATCAATCAGCTTTTCCATCATTATTCAGTTTACGTCGTTTCCGATCATCATCAATCTTCTGTGCGAAGTTATCTCCGATAAAGAGAAGCAATAAGATACCCAGCGTAGTAAGGAACGAGTTTGTAGTAGTCATTCCCAACTCTGCCTTTGTAATATAAATGAGTCCTCCGATAACAATCAGAAAGACCACTGCTTTTTTCCAATCAATATTGTTCATGCTATGAATTTTCTATTATGCTGCAAAATTACACAATTAAATTGAGAAAACAAAATAAAAACAAAAAAAAATCGGATGTCTCACGACAACCGATTTCCAAAAACAAACTACTTAAAAACTAATCTACTAAAACAAATCAAAAAAATATCTTTGCCATCCCTTAGGATGATACTTTCTTTTATTTACGATGCAAAGTTACAAAAAAAGATTATTCGAACCAAATAATTTTGCTATTTTTTGCATCTTTATGACTAAAAAAACAAAAAAATAGGGATAATTCGCTGAGAATCACCCCTATTTGATATTTTCGCTTTGCAAACTCGCAGTCTTACGATGTGCTTTGTTTGCTCAAATTATTCATCTAATTACATCATGCCACCCATACCAGGTGCTGCAGCTGGTGCAGCTGGTGCAGGCTCTGGTTTGTCAACCAACACACACTCTGTTGTCAGGAACAAGCCTGCGATAGAAGCAGCATTCTCCAAAGCTACACGCTCTACCTTGGCAGGATCTACGATACCAGCCTGACGCATATCTTCGTAAACGTCCTTGCGGGCATTGTAACCGAAGTCACCCTCGCCCTCGCGTACCTTATTTACTACTACAGAACCCTCGCCACCGGCATTGGCAACAATCTGACGGAGAGGCTCCTCAATAGCACGCTCTACGATACGGATACCTGTTGTCTCGTCAGCGTTATCGCCCTTCATATCCTTCAATGCCTCGAGAGCACGGATATAAGTAGTTCCACCACCAGCAACGATACCTTCCTCGATAGCGGCACGGGTAGCGCAGAGTGCATCGTCAACACGATCCTTCTTCTCCTTCATCTCAACCTCAGAGTTGGCACCTACATAGAGGACAGCTACACCACCGGCGAGCTTAGCCAGACGCTCCTGAAGTTTCTCCTTATCATATGAAGACTTGGTATTCTCAATTTCGTTCTTGATCTGAGCTACGCGATCCTGGATATTAGCCTTCTCGCCATGACCATTAACGATAGTTGTATTGTCCTTGTTGACGGTAACCTTGTCTGCTGAACCCAGCATATCCAAAGTTGCCTGCTCCAACTTCAAGCCCTTCTCCTCAGAGATAACAACACCGCCTGTCAATACTGCGATATCCTCCAACATGGCCTTGCGACGGTCACCGAAACCTGGAGCCTTCACAGCACAAATCTTCAAACCGCCACGCAAACGGTTAACTACCAAAGTAGTCAAAGCCTCAGAATCAACATCCTCAGCGATAACCAACAAAGGACGACCACTCTCAGCAGCAGGCTGGAGAATTGGCAAGAACTCCTTCAAGTTAGAAATCTTCTTATCATAAAGAAGGATGTATGGGTTATCCATTACACACTCCATCTTGTCTGCATCAGTCATGAAGTAACCGCTCAAATAACCACGGTCAAACTGCATACCCTCAACAACACCGATGTTGGTATCACGGCTCTTGCTCTCCTCGATAGTGATGACACCATCCTTAGAAACCTTGCGCATAGCGTCAGCCAAGAGCTTACCAATCTCAGCATCATTGTTGGCAGAAACAGTAGCCACCTGCTCAATCTTATCGTAGTTATCGTCTACCTGTTCAGCATGTTCCTTGATAAAGGCAACAACAGCAGCCACAGCCTTGTCGATACCACGCTTCAAGTCCATTGGGTTTGCACCTGCAGTAACGTTCTTCAAGCCCTCTGTTACGATAGCCTGAGTCAGGATAGTAGCAGTTGTTGTACCGTCACCGGCATCATCACCAGTCTTGCTGGCAACGCTCTTAACAAGCTGAGCACCAGTATTTTCGAATTTATTCTCCAACTCTACTTCCTTAGCCACGGTAACACCATCCTTAGTAATCTGAGGAGCACCAAACTTCTTTTCGATTACCACGTTACGGCCCTTAGGACCGAGAGTTACCTTTACTGCATTTGCCAACTGATCAACACCCTTCTTCAAGAGGTCGCGGGCATCCATATTATATTTAATATCTTTAGCCATAATATATTCTTTAAAAAAATGTTTAAATATCGCGAAAGGTATTTTTACCTTTTTACTTTTTTACCTTTTTACTTTTTTACCTTTAAGAATTACTCTTCTACTACAGCGAGTACATCGCTCTGACGCATCATGATATATTTAGTACCATCGAATTCGAGTTCTGTGCCAGCGTACTTACCATAGAGTACGGTATCACCTTCTTTGAGAATCATCTCTTCGTCTTTCGTACCCTTACCTGTAGCAACGACCTTACCACGCTGTGGTTTCTCTTTTGCTGTATCAGGGATAATAATTCCACCTACTTTTTCTTCAGCTGGTGCAGGAAGTACCAGCACTCTGTCTGCTAATGGTTTAATGTTCATGATTCTATAATATTTTAATTGTTATACGTTTATTTTGCCAACAGGTATTGCTACCCGTCACCCCGCCAGTATACGAAAAACGTGCCAAAGCATCCATACTGACACTTTGACACGTTTAAATACTGACATTATATCACAAAAACTTGTGTTTTATTTCATTTTCCATTGATAATCGAATCTTTCAATATCCTCCTCAACCAGTGGATTACCATTCTGAACTTCGATGAAAGTCAGCTGTGTAATCGCCTTGATGGCATGATAATGCTCCAGAGGAATCACCACGGTATCACCAGCCTTCACATGTTTCTCCTCACCATCAAGTACAAAGATGCCATCACCTTCTACGAATGTCCATACCTCTGAACGATGGTGATGAAGCTGATAACTGATATTCTTACCTGGCTTCAAGGTAATACTCTTGGTGAGCGAATGATTGCCGTCAGCATACTCAGAATCGTCAATCACCCGATAAGTACCCCACCTTCTTTCCTCATACATCGGACGCGGAGTAAGATGTTCTACCGCCTTCTTGATGTCCTCGGAATATTTCTTTGCACAGACGAAGATGCCATCAGGACTCGCTGCAACAACAGCATCCTTCAAGCCATCCACATACAGAGGCAACTGGAGTTCGTTGATGACATGCGTATTTTCGCAATGACTTCCCATCACCGCATTACCGATGCTGGCATGGTGCAGCTCATCAGTGAGTGTATTCCAAGTACCCAGGTCCTTCCATTCACCATTAAACGGTACTACCGCTACCGATTCAGCCTTCTCCGCCACCTCGTAGTCGAAAGAGATTTTTGGAAATTCGCTATATCTTGCACGAGTATCTTCAAAGTTCTCACTCTGCATATACTTACGTACAATCTGCATCATATAGCCCAAACGGAAAGCGAAGACACCACCATTCCAGTAAGCACCCTCCTCCAGGAGTTTCTCTGCTGTAGGCACATCCGGTTTCTCGGTAAATCTCTTCACTATCTGATACTTCTCTCCTTCAGCAAAAGGAACCACATAACCATATTTTGCACTTGGATAAGTAGGTTTGATACCCATCAGCACGAGGTCGGCAACGTTTTTCTCCACACACTCCACCATACGGGCTATGGTATGGAAATATTCCAACTCGGTATAAGGATCACAAGGCATAATAACCACAACCTCATCATCCTCACATTTCTTCTTCAGTTTCAGATAACTTGCAGCTAAAGCGATAGCAGGGAAAGTATCACGCCTCTCCGGTTCGGTAACCACAGAAACCCGCTCTCCCAGCTGGTTCTGGATGATATCCAGCTGACTGGCGTTTGTAGCAAGCGTAATATCGTTGGTCAGATTTGCTTCCTGAGCCTGACGTACCACGCGCTGAACCATACTTTCCATCTCCCCATTCTCCTTTTCGAGCAATGGCAAGAACTGTTTGCTTCTAGCATTATTGCTAAGTGGCCAGAGTCTTTTACCCGAGCCACCCGATAACAAAATTAATTGCATATTATTACTATCTAAATCGTTTATTGTTCATACTTAAGATTTCACAAATTACCAGTGAGAGACTGCATCACATCAGGAGTTTACTCCCAGTACCAACAGGTCTCAAAGAAGAATCATCCGTGATAATCCGGCTGCAAAAGTACGTTTTTCTTTTGAGACCACCAAGCAATTTCTAAAAAAACTACCTATTCATATAAAAATACCTAGATATGCGTAAGAAAGTAAAAAGGAAGAAAAAACATCATTTAAACAGATTAAAAATAAGAAAAGTTAGTTCAAGTTGGTTCAAGTTGGTCTATTTCGATATTTTTTTGCTGATTTATTTCCGATTTTCAACTATTATTATTACCTTTGCGACCAAATATCAATTTAAGCATACCTCAATAACTTAAAAAGATATATAAATAATAGGAGTATAAAAAACATAAGCAAATGACGAACAAGCATTATAAAGGAAATGAAATGATAAGGAGACTGGTGATAGGTGCCGATTTCGTTATTCTCAACATCGTACTGTTGTTCTATACCCAATATGGTCAAGAACTCATACCCGCGTATTTCGACAAAGCAACAAAGATTACCTTTTTTGTTGCTAATGCAGCCTTGTTCCTAGGCGAATACTTCTATTCCACCATCATTCATGTCAGAAAGATCGGGTTCCTGCAGGTTACAAGGCGTACTTTATATCTGGCTGCAGCAACAACATTCTGTTTCTTTACATTCTCAAGACTACTCGGTCACGGGGGAAAGATGTTCTCCTTCAGCATTATCTTCGGCATAACATTCTATTTGTCTCTCATCATAAGCCGACTCTGCGAGCTCAAATTACTAAAGCATTTCCGCTCTAAGGGCCTCAACTCACGCACCGTCATCTTTGTAGGTAACGATCCTGCCGTGAGCGAGATGTACAAGACGATGACAGAAGATTCCTCGGCAGGTTATATCGTAAAAGGATATTATGCAGATGAAGACATCACTGATAATCCGGAAGGGTTGAAAAGAATAGGAAACATGAAACAGCTCAAAGAGATTATCTCTTCTACCATGAATGATACCATCAATGGTGAACCTTCCAATATTGACGAGGTTTTCTGCTGCCTGTCGCATAAAGATCCTGAAATCATCAATATCATGCACTTCTGTGATAAGAATGTGATACACTTCTACTACCTGCCACGTGTGTTTGGTGAGTACAAATTGCATCTTGATGCCCAGAATTTTATGGGAAGGACGGTATATTCAAACCGCATAGAACCCCTAACAAGCATGTCAAACCGCATTATCAAGCGTAGCTTCGACATCGTGGTGAGCGGGCTTGCATGTTTGTGCGTTCTACCATTCATTCCATTCATAGCTCTCATCATCAAGATTCAGAGTCCTGGTCCAATTTTCTTCAAACAGGCAAGAACGGGTCTGAATGGTGATACCTTCTACTGTCTTAAATTCCGTTCCATGCATGTGAACAAGGATGCAGACAAGGCACAGGCAACAAAGAACGACCCACGTAAATTTGCTTTCGGCAACTTTATGAGAAAGACGAACATAGATGAGTTTCCTCAATTCTTCAATGTTCTTAAGGGAGACATGAGTATTGTGGGTCCGCGCCCTCACATGCTGCATCATACAGAGGTGTATGGAAGCCAGATAGATAAGTATATGGTTCGCCACTTCTCCAAGCCGGGTATCACAGGTTGGGCTCAGGTTACAGGGTTCCGTGGTGAGACCAAGGAGCTCTGGCAGATGGAGGAACGTATCCGCCGTGATATCTGGTATATAGAGAACTGGTCGTTCTGGCTTGATATCAAGATTATCTTCATGACAGCCAAGAGCATTATCTGCCCTGACAAGAATGCTTATTAGGAGTCTAGAAAAAGAGGATGTTCCATAAGTTTGGAAAATAGTTGGCGCACAACAGTTGGCCACCGCATGCACATCAGCTGTTGTGCATGCGCATATCAGCTGTTATGCAAGCGCACAACAGCTGTTGTGCGACCGGAGATACTAACTGTCTCAACAACAGATTCCATCTCTTCCAACAACATATTCTATCTCTTCCAACAACATATTCTATCTCTTCCAACAACATATCCTAGCTCTTTCAACAAAAAGAAGAGGATGTATCATCAACTTATGATACATCCTCTTTTTAGATATTCTCTTTACTTACTTAGACGGAAGCCTGTTGAGCCAACAGGTAAGATCATTCAACATTTGGTCGTGATATGGGAAACCATGGGCAGCATCTCGGAATCCCCATCCATGTCCGGCAGTCGGATAGATGTGCATGGTACACTCGTTGCCCGCCTTGCTCATGGCAGAATAATAGGCTACGCCATTGGTTACAGGAGGAACAACCTTATCATCAAAAGACATCAGTATGATGGCACGAGGGGTAAGATTAGGACGAACAGCCTTGTCGTTAGACCACTCTTCTACCAGTTTCTTATTGGTATTACGCTCTTCACCCAAGAAATTCACACATGATCCCTTATGAGAGATACGCTCATCCATTGAAATCACCGGATAGAAAAGAATAGAGAAATCAGGTCGCACAGCCGCCTCTGCATGGGTACTGACGGAAGAAGCTAAATGACCACCGGCAGAAAAGCCCATAATTCCGATATCTTCCTTGTTTATTTTCCATACTGCAGAACTGTCACGAACGGTTCGCATCGCCTGATAGGCATCACTCAACGGAATATTGCGGTTTCCCTTAGGCATACGGTATTTCAAGACGAAGAAAGCGATACCCTGTTTGTTGAAATATTCTGCCCACTGATGTCCCTCATGGTCCATTGCAAGATGAGAATACCCACCTCCAGGACAATCAACTACAGCTCTTCCTGAAGGATTCTTAGGAAGATAACAGGTAAGTTCACTCTGTCCGTCGCTACTGTTCTTCAATACGAACTTGCGAGCGGTAGATTGAGCTGATGCTGTAATTGCTGTCAGCATCAGAAGAAAAAAAATCATTGTCTTTTTCATTTTTCTTTTTTGTTATGTTGTTTATATCTTTATTCTGTTTTGCTAAGATAATGCAAAGATAGGCATTTTTTCGTTAACCCTATGTTATTTTTTCTTCTTTTTTTAGTGTTTTTGTTCCAATCGCTTTGATTATTGGTTCTTTTTTGCTATATTTGCAGAAAAATTGCTGTAAACGGCAATCGGAGAAAACATCTCTCTTCTGCCGCTGGCATTTATTTAGGAGTCTCACTTATAAAATATTGACATAGAATAATGAAGGATTTTTTCAAGAACGTGGCAGCCACTATCGTAGGACTGTTTGCCTTCGGGCTGATCATGACCATCCTGGGATTCATCTGTATCATCGGAATGGTGGCATCGAGCAACAGTAAACCGGCACTGAAAGACAATGCGGTGATGGTGATGAAACTACAAGGACAGATTGAAGACCGTACTGAAGACAACTGGCTCGGCGAGCTGACAGGCGAGCAGTTTAACAACATAGGCATGAACAGGATTCTCTCTTCTATCCGCAAGGCAAAGAATGAGGATAAAGTGAAGGGCATCTATCTGGAAACAGGTATCTTGGAGACAGATTATGCCACTTTGCAGGAAATCAGAAATGCACTTGCTGATTTCAAGAAGAGCGGCAAATGGATTATCGCATATGGTGATGCTCTCTCACAGGGTGGATATTATCTGGCTTCGGTTGCCAACAAGGTATATGTAAACCCAGAAGGCAATGTGGACTGGCATGGTATTGCATCGCAGCCACAATATATCAAAGATGTAGCAGCCAAGTTTGGCGTTCACTTTACGGTAGTGAAGGTAGGCAAATACAAAAGCTATACTGAAACATACACCGAAGACAAAATGTCGGATGCCAACAGAGAGCAGGTTTCACGCTATATTAGTGGACTCTGGCAACAGATGTTGGGAGATGTGAGCAAAAGCAGAAACATCAGCAAGGATTCACTGAACCGCTATGCTGACGGGCTGATGGTGTTTGATGATACCAAACTACTGAAATCTCGAAAGATGGTAGATGGATTCTGCTATTATGATGAAATCAGAGACGTGGTAAAGAAACAGTTAGGACTGAAGGCAGACGAGACCATCAATCAGGTTGACTATAACGACGTAGATATGACTATAGACGACTCGAATCTGATGGGCGAAGAGATTGCCGTATACTACTGTCAGGGATCCATTGTCAGGATGGAGACTCCTAGCATCTATGATTCTGAGCAACAGATAGTAAGTACAAAGGTCATCAAGGACCTTCAGGAACTTGCAGATAACAGTCAGGTAAAGGCCGTAGTTCTGCGTATCAATTCGGGCGGTGGCGATGCCTATGCTTCGGAACAGATCTGGAGAGCAGTTAAAGAATTAAATAAAAAGAAGCCGGTAGTGGTTTCTATGGGTGGTATGGCAGCATCGGGTGCTTATTATATGAGTATGGGTGCCCAATATATCATGGCACAACCTACAACATTGACCGGCAGCATCGGTATCTTTGGAGCCCTGCCAGATTTCAGTGACCTGATGACAAAGAAGTTAGGCTTCAAGTATGATGAAGTGAAGACTAACCGCAATAGTACCTATGCCTCTGCAGGCATGTCACGCCCATGGAGTGCAGAAGAGATTGCCACCATGCAAAACTATGTGAACCGTGGATATAGCCTCTTCCGCAATCGTGTGGCTGAGGGCAGAAAAATGAGTACCGAACAGGTTGAGAAGATTGCTCAAGGAAGAGTATGGCTGGGTACAGACGCCAAGAAGATCAAGTTAATTGATGGATTCGGCGGCTTGAGCGACGCCATCGACAAGGCTGCAGAATTGGCTAATCTCAGCAGTTATCAGGCGGTAGAATATCCGGCATTGGCTGGATGGATGGAACAGTTGCTGGATATGGCGGGCGGAAACAAGAGAACCTACCTCGACGAACAGTTGCGTCTGGCATTGGGTGATCTCTACCAGCCATTCATCATGATACGCAATATGAAGGAGAAAGAGCCTATACAGGCTGCACTTCCTTACGTACTGAACATACAATAACATTTATAATAAGGTATGCGTACATTAATATATAGACATACCGGATTAAGAGAAAGGAAACAGACATGAGAACAGAAGGCGATCTTATCAAGATCAACGACTGGCTGCTACCACTGAGTTGGATTTATGGCGGCATGGTCAGATTTCGCAATTGGCTCTTCGATATCGGACTGAAAAAGAGTCAGTCATTCTCAATCCCGATCATTTCTGTGGGTAACATCACGGTGGGCGGATCGGGCAAGACTCCCCATGTAGAGTATCTGATACGCTTGTTGCACGACAAGGTAAAGATAGCTGTGCTATCACGTGGTTACAAAAGAAAGACCAGTGGCTATGTGCTGGCAGATAAAGATACGACAATGTCAGAGATTGGCGATGAACCCTTCCAGATGCACAGCAAGTTTGACGATATCTATGTAGCCGTAGACGCTAAGCGGGTGAGAGGAATCGAAAAGTTGCAGAATGAAGAACCGACCAAGGATGTAGATGTTGTATTACTGGATGATGCCTTTCAGCATCGCTATGTGAAGCCAGGTATCAACATTCTGCTGGTAGATTACCACCGTCTGATCATCTATGACAAGATGTTGCCAGCAGGAAGACTGAGAGAACCTCTAAGCGGTAAGAACCGTGCAGACATTGTGATTATCACTAAATGTCCAAAGGACCTGAAGCCAATGGAATTTCGAGTACTCACCAAGGCTATGGACCTTTACCCTTTCCAGAAGCTCTACTTCACCTGCATCAACTATGATACGCCAAAGGGAGTTTTCGAAGACCAGCAGATAGCCAAGGAGGAGTTGAAAAACTACCATGCTCTGCTGGTTACTGGTATCGCATCGCCTAAGCAGATGGAACACGACCTGAAGCCAATGGTCAAGAGTATGCAGTCGCTGAGTTTCGGTGATCACCATCGCTTCAAGAGCAAGGACATCACACGCATCAACGAGGCGTTTGAACAGATGCCAGAACCCCGTCTGATTATCACGACAGAGAAAGATGCCGTGAGACTAAAAGAGACAGAGGGACTCTATGAAATAGTTAAGAAAAGCATATATGAACTGCCTATCAAGGTTAGTTTCATGCTGGAACAAGAAGATAATTTTAACGACAAAATCATTAGCTATGTACGAAAAAATTCAAGAAACAGCATCCTGGCTAAAAGAAAGGATGACAACAAGTCCGAAGACAGCAATCATACTGGGAACCGGTCTCGGACAATTAGCTTCAGAAATAACTGACAGTTATGAATTTCCATATAGTGAAATACCAAACTTCCCAGTATCTACCGTTCAAGGTCATGCAGGCAAACTGATTTTCGGTAAGTTAGGAGGTAAAGATATCATGGCTATGGAAGGAAGATTCCATTACTATGAAGGATATGACATGAAGGCTGTAACCTTCCCAGAACGTGTGATGTACGAGTTGGGCATTGAAACCCTCTTTGTAAGCAACGCTTCGGGCGGTATGAATCCGGAATTCCAGATTGGAGACCTGATGATTATCGATGATCACATCAACTTCTTCCCAGAACATCCATTGCGCGGAAAGAACTTCCCTACCGGTCCACGTTTCCCGGATATGCACGAAGCATACGACAAGAAACTCCGCGACCTTGCCGACGATATCGCTAAGGAGAAGGGAATTGATGCAAAGCATGGTGTATATGTTGGCGTTCAGGGACCTACCTTCGAGACACCGGCAGAGTATCGCATGTATCGTGTATTGGGTGGTGACGCTGTAGGTATGAGTACTGTACCTGAAGTGATTGTTGCCCGCCATTGCGGAATCAAGGTTTTCGGCATCAGCATCATCACCGATCTTGGCGGTTTCGATGTACCTGTAGAAGTCAGTCATGAGGAGGTGCAGATTGCAGCCAATGCCGCACAGCCTAAGATGACAGAGATTATGCGAGAAATCATCCGCAGATCTTAAGTATAAATTATAAACTATTATTTATTTTGGATATCTCAAAGTTAGGTGAATTCGGTCTTATAAACCATCTCACCAAAGGTTATGAAAAGAAAAACGAGTCTACAGTTTATGGTGTAGGCGATGATTGTGCCGTGATGCATTATCCAGACAAGGAAGTGCTCATGACTACAGATATGCTGATGGAGGGCGTACATTTCGACCTTACCTATATTGACATGGTTCACTTGGGTTACAAGAGTGCAATGGTAAACATCAGTGATATCTTTGCTATGAACGGAACCCCACGTCAGATGGTAGTAAGCATAGCATTGAGTAAACGATTCAAAGTAGAAGACATTGATGAATTCTATAAGGGTCTTCGAATGGCATGCGACAAATGGGGAGTAGATATCGTGGGAGGTGATACTACCTCTTCTCTCACCGGTTTAGCCATCAGTATTACTTGTATCGGAGAAGCAGCAAAAGAAGAAATCGTATACCGCAACGGAGCCAAGGAAACAGACCTGATCTGTGTGTCGGGTGACTTGGGCGGTGCCTATATGGGACTTCAACTGCTGGAACGCGAAAAGGCTGTATACTACGGACAGATAGAAGATATCCGAAAGAAGATGGCTGAGGCTAAAGCAAATGGTGATAACGAGAAACTGGCTCTTCTGAACAGAGACTTAGAGAATATGCGCAACTTCCAGCCAGATTTCGCCGGCAAGGAATATCTCCTGGAAAGACAACTGCAGCCTGAGGCACGCGGAGATGTGATAGCACAACTGCGTGAGGCAGGTATCCGTCCTACCGCCATGATGGATGTGAGCGATGGGCTGAGCAGTGAATTGATGCATATCTGCGAACAGAGTCATTGCGGATGCAGAGTATATGAGAAGAACATACCTATCGACTACCAGACAGCCGTGCAGGCAGAAGAATTCAATATGAACCTTACCACCTGTGCTATGAACGGCGGCGAAGATTATGAACTTCTCTTTACCGTACCTATCGGTGACCACGAGAAGATTGAGGCAATGGAGGGTGTAAGGCAGATTGGCTACATCACCAAAGAAAATCTGGGCAAGTTCCTCATTACCAGAGACGGACAGGAATTTGAACTGAAAGCACAAGGTTGGAATCCGCTGAAAGATTAATTTCAAGCAAGGGGATATTTAGTTAATAAACATTAAGCAAGAGAAAATATTTCGTTTTCTCTTGCTCAATTAAAATATTTATTGTACCTTTGCAACCGCAAAAAGCAAGATGGTGCCATAGCTCAGTTGGTAGAGCAAAGGACTGAAAATCCTTGTGTCCCCGGTTCGATTCCTGGTGGTACCACTCCTCCTTTCATAAAAGGCGGTTACTAACTGTGGTTAGGGCCGTCTTTTTTTTATATCCACACCTTAAGGTAACAGATATTACAAACAAGACAAAGTATAGGATTTATTAAACAAACTAAACTTAAAAAGCTTATGAAGAAGATTTTAACAGTTTTATTGGTCTGTTTCTCATTTGTGACAGCCAATGCCAAAGATTACAGTAAGTATTATCAGAACTTACCAGTTCAGATGCAGCAACCAACATTGCCTAGCATCCCAGACAATCATGTCAGTATCTTAGAATGTGGCGGTAATGGTGACGGACTCACCATGAATACCCAGGCATTTGCCAAAGCCATCAGCAAACTGAACAAGATGGGCGGCGGTCATCTTAATGTGCCTGCAGGTATCTATCTTACCGGTCTCATCTCACTGAAGGACAATATTGACCTGCATCTGGAAAAGAATGCCATCATCGTTCTTTCTGAAGACAAGAACGACCATTTCAAGATAGACAAGACCACAGGTAAAAAAGAAAGCCGTGCTACTCCAGCCATCAATGCCAGCAAGAGAAAGAATATCTCCATCACAGGCGAGGGCACTATTGACGGAAACGGAGAATGGTGGAGACCGGTAAAGCGCAGTAAGGTTAGTGACGTAGAATGGAAAGAATTCCAGGCTATGGGCGGAACACTGAATGAGAAGGGTAACATCTGGTATCCTTTCAACCTGAAGCACGAACCTAATGTGGCTGAGAATATGGACGAACAGGAGAAAACCCGAACACACATGATCAGATTCACCAGTTGCGAGAATGTGCTCGTACAGGGAGTTACACTTCTGAATAGTCCTAAATTCCATATCATCCCTACCCGATGCAAGAATGTGATTATCGACGGAATCACCGTAAAATGTCCATGGAATGCCCAGAACGGTGATGCGATTGATATCTCCAGCTGTAAGGATGTACTCATCGTAAACAATGTGATAGATGCCGGTGATGATGGTATCTGCATGAAGGGTGGCGCAGGCGCAGCAGGTGTGGCAGCTGGTCCTTGTGAAAACATTAATATCCAGGACAACACCGTATACCATGCCCATGGAGGTTTTGTTATCGGCAGCGAGTTCTCTGGCGGCATGAAGAATATTGTTGTTCGCAACAATACTTTCCAGGGAACAGATACCGGTTTACGCTTTAAAAGTGCAGTGAAGAGAGGTGGAACATCAGAGAACATCTATATCGACCATATCTACATGACCGATATCAAGGATGCAGCCATCACCTTTGAGACCACTTATTTTGACAACCATGTTGGTGCCCAGAAGCAGACAACTCCCGTAAAGCAGGAATTTCTGCCAAACTTTCAGGATATCCACATGAGCAACATCTACGTACGAGGTTGCGAAACAGGTATTGAAGCACATGGTGCAGAAGGTATGGTACACGATATCACCATCAAGAACTCCAATATCTTCTACACCAAGGAAGCCAAGAATATCGATGCTGCCTGCAAAATTCTGTTGGAAAACGTACGTTTTGAAAGTTTCGCAAAGTAAATTTTCTACTCAACATTCAAGAAATCTACTTGACAACAGTAAGCGTATGATCGCAAACCGTGAAATGAATATCAAGACCCTCATAAGGCATTCCATAGACCTTATGAGGGTCTTTCTGGTAATGCGGACGGGGATCTTGGGCAAGTACCTCTTTCAATATTTCAATCTTTTCTGCATTCAATCCCTGCAGACGCAGATGCCTGTCTACATCTTCAGAAATCTCCACATCAAGTTTCTGCCATTTGCGGTCATCAACAAAACCGCTCCTTGCCCCAGGATGAGAATCGGCATACACCACATACGGCTTGATGTCAAATATCGGTGTCTTGTCCATAAGATCAGCTCCCTTAACATGAATGACAGGACCATGAAGAGTCTCCCATTCGATATGAGAAATTTTTACCGATGAAAGACCTATATTATTGGGACGGAAAGGACTTCGAGTGGCAAAGACACCCACTTTCTCATTGCCTCCCAACACAGGAGGACGAACAACCGGACTGTGCGCTTTGTGCCTATTGGCAGAAAATTCCCAAATCAGCCAAAGATAATCAAAGCCCTCCATGCCACGCAGCGCATCAGGGTTACGAAATTCGGGTTCAAAAACAATCTGTCCTTCCAGTTCTGCTACCAATCCAGCCTGTTTGGGTATGCCAAACTTGCTACTGAAGGGAGAACGAAAATATGCTATTGGTTTTATCTCCATATTTACTAATTATTACACCTTAATTATATATAAGACGAAAAAAGCCATGAATTATTTTGCCGTATGCACAAAATAATGTACCTTTGCAGACAGAACAAAAAAACAAAAAGAAATGAAAATACAAAGACCATCGTATGAAATCTGGTTACAGAAACCAGGTGAGCTCGGTATCTACCAGCAGATAGAACGAGCAGGAAGAGTATGCTATAAAAGTGAGAATAACACCACAGAGGAATCTGCCAAGCCTTTCGTGGATCGGATGGTGCAGAGTGAACACTTTGCCATGTTGGAACATGGAACCGTGTATCTAGTATGCAAACATGGAGAGTTACCACTCTATACCCACAACAAGTTCTCACGTCTGAAAACTTTAGACGGCAAAGACTATATTACAACCAATCTCCGAGTATTGGCAGAAAACAAGGCGATGGATGATTTGAAATACCTCAGCAACTATGAAGAAGGTAAGCACGAACTCCGTATTACCGTTCATTTTACTACTCAGATTTCCATAACCCGAGAATATAACCGTCATCGTGCCAACTCTATGGCAGAGCAGAGTACCCGATACTGCAACTATTCGAAGAATAAGTTTGATAACGAGATTACCATCAACCTGCCTACATGGGTAGAAGCAGAAGGTTTCGATGGTTCACAAGATCCCAGCGACTACCGAATAGAAGATATGTGTGCTGACATTGCAGAAGGAAGAACTGCAGAATGGAGTAAACTCACAACTTGGATATTCGCCAATCAGGCTGCCGAATATGCCTACATGAAACTGATAGAGGCAGGTTGCAAACCACAGGAAGCACGAGCCATCCTACCATTGGACTGCAACACAGAACTGGTTCATACCGCTTTCGTGAGTGACTGGAAACATTTCTTCGACCTTCGCGCATTAGGTACTACCGGTGCACCACATCCTGATGCCAAGATTTTAGCCTTGCCACTGATGGAAGAGTTTAAGCAGAAAGGTTACCTCTAAGGTTTAAAAAATATTAAAGCACCCTTTCAAAATAAAGATTTTCTATTCTTTTGACATAACGAATAGATTTATTTCGTATTTTTGCGGTGTGTTTTTCATAGTATTAGATTTAAGGTTATCAAGATTGGGGCTACGGCGGTAGCCCTTTTTTATTGTCTTTTTCAGCCTTACCTCTCTATTTTTTGCCGATTTTGCCACTTATTACCCCCAAAAACGCATTTTTTTGAAGAAAAATGAAAAAAAGTTGGCGAAAAATTTGGTGGAACCAGAAATTAGTAGTACCTTTGCAACCGCTTAAGAAAACCAAGCTATAGTCATCCAGACCAAAACAATGGAGAGATGGTAGAGTGGTCGATTACAACGGTCTTGAAAACCGTCGTACCGAGAGGTACCGGGGGTTCGAATCCCTCTCTCTCCGCAAGAGCCTTCTGAAAGAAATTTCAGAAGGCTTTTTTTATTTCCGTATTTGTATATTTCCTTCATATTCATTCACTATCCACGACAAGAAGACTTCAAATGCAAAATTATGCTATATTATTTGGTCATATCAAAGAAAACATGTAACTTTGCTAAAAAGTAAGCTATATGCAAGAAAAGACATGACAATGATAGATCGCTGTTACATAGAAATCACTAATACATGTAATCTCAACTGCCACTTCTGTCCAAAACATACAAGGAAGAAAAGACAGTTGAGTGCTGAGGAATTCGACCTGCTCACCGATAAGATACGCGGGAAGGTCTGTTTCCTATATTTCCACATTATGGGCGAACCCCTACTACACCCTCTTCTACCCGAGTTTATCAATATGGCAAGAGAGAAAGGTTTCAAAACCGTACTTACATCCAACGGCACTCTGCTACCCAAAGCTATGGATCTCCTTGACACACTTCCCCACAAAATACAGCTCTCGCTCCACTCGCACGAGAGTAATGCCAAGGGAGAGCTTGACAGTTACATGAACGAGGTGATGACTTTTTCAACCCAAGCAGCAGAGAAAGGAACCTGCATAGTTCTCAGACTTTGGAACCAAGGAGGAAAAGACCGGGAAAATGAAGAAGTAATGGAGCACATCGAAAAATTTGTTCCCAAACCCTGGAAAGAACGACCTGACGGTTACAGACTTGCCAATAATCTCTATCTGGAGTTTGACAGGAAATTCGAATGGCCCAACTTTGATAACCATATCGAAGAAAAGGAAATGATAAAAGGAAATCAGAAATCAGGTATCAGAGAAGAAAAAAGAGAAGTTTTCTGTAAAGCCCTACTCAAACAGATAGGCGTATTGGCAGACGGAACATTGGTACCCTGCTGTTTGGACCACAACGGAGATGTAGCACTTGGGAACCTGCTTGAACAATCGCTGGAAGAAATTCTGGCTTCACCCCGTGCCCAAGCCATGATAGAAGGTTTCAAGCACCATCAAGCCACAGAACATCTCTGTGAGACCTGTGAATCAGCCCTGGTAAGAAACAGTTTTAGAGGAAAAGCAAGAAGTTAATAGGAATTATGAAATATTATACAGCAATGACAATAGCTGGCTCAGACAGTTGCGGAGGAGCCGGCGTACAAGCTGACATCAAGACAATGTCAGCACTAGGCGTATATGCCGCATCGGCCATTACAGCCATTACCGTACAGAACACCCTGGGAGTTTATGCCATCCAAGACATCAACCCCGAAATAGTAAAGGGCCAGATAGAAGCTGTGATGGACGACATCCACCCAGATGCCATCAAAGTAGGTATGGTTAACGACCGTACCACTATCCAGGCTATTGCTGAAGCCCTGAAAAGATACCAAGGGAAATACCAGCATCTCATCATTGACCCCGTGATGGTTTCCACCAGTGGTTGCAGACTCATGCAGGAGGATGCTCTCAGCATTTTCATACAGGAGTTATTACCACTAGCTACCCTGCTAACACCTAACATCCCGGAAGCAGAGATACTGGCAGGAATGAAGATACAGAATAAGGAAGACATCCAGAACGCAGCTTTAGCCATCAGCAAGTTAGGCTGTAAATATGTACTCATCAAAGGCGGCCATTTCCAGGGAGTAGAAAAGATTGATTACCTCTTCGAAGACGGAAAGCCTATTACCAGTTATCGGGGCATTAGCGTAAACACACGCAATACCCACGGTACAGGTTGTACCCTTTCCTCAGCCATCACTTCTTATCTGGCAAGAGAAATGGATATGAATACAGCTATCGCCATGGCAAAAACCTATCTTTCAGGCGCAATTCTGGCAGGAAAAGATGTACAGATAGGAAAAGGGCATGGTCCGGTGAATCATTTCTATGAACCCAAGGCACTGTTTATCAAATAACAGCCAACACCTTTATATAAACAAATAAAATCACAACGAATATGAAATGGATAGTAATCACTCTGCCCGATTTTATAGAGAATGAATCAACCTATATCAACCAACTCTTTAAAGCAGGTATAGACCTGCTACATCTGCGCAAACCAGAATCAAATATAGAGGAGTGTAAGCGACTGATACAGGAAATCGACAAGAAATGGCATAAAAAGATCGTAGTACACGATCACTTCGAACTTTGTCAGGAATTTCATCTTCATGGTATTCATCTTAACAGAAGAAACCACGAGATTCCAGAAGGCTTTCAAGGAAGCATCTCACAATCCTGCCATAGTTTTAAGGAAGTAGAACAAGCTCTCCAGCCTATATCACCAAAGAGCAAAGACGAAAAGAGCGCGATTCTCAAGCCTACGTGTCAATATGTTTTTCTCAGTCCAATCTTTGACAGTATCTCGAAGAAAGGCTACAAGCATTCCTTCTCTAACAAAGACTTAGAGGAAGCAGGCATCAATGGAATCATCAATGAGCGAGTTGTCGCATTAGGAGGTGTCACCCCTGAATATATTCCACAATTGAGAGCATGGAACTTTGGCGGAGCTGCATTCTTAGGTGACATCTGGAACAGAAGAACAGATGCAAAATGGACAGAATATCTTGCCGTAATCAAGCAGAAACTTACACCCAGAAATGCCCAGAATACGCTTAACAGTTCAAACATTTGGTAGAGGGAAATACACTACTTTCTAATAAGACAGGCCGAATCTCAACAATAAAAATAAAAAAATGCTTTTTTATTTTGTATTGTCTTCGATTTGCACTACCTTTGCACCCATGATATATCCAGATAATTTTGAAAATAAGATAGGATTCAATGAAATCCGCAAGATGCTGCGCGAAAGATGCCTCTCTCCACTCGGAAAGGAACAGGTAGACAAGATGGCATTCAGCAGCGATGCAGAACAAGTTAACGAATGGCTCATGCAGGTGCGTGAGTTCCGCAGACTGATGGAGGAAGTAGAAGACTTTCCCCTACAATATTTCTATGACGTAAGGGAGAGCATCCTCCGTATCCGTGTAGAAAACAGTCACCTGGAGGAGGACGAGCTGTTTGACTTGCGACGTTCACTGTCTACCATAGCAGATATGGTGAAAATATTGAATCACAGCGATGACGATGACGAGCCGGAAGACGGATGGAAAAGAGAGAAAAAATATCCCTACCCAGCCCTACATCGCCTTTCGCAAGATGTAGTTACTTTTCCACAACTGATTCAGCGCATCGACCAGATACTTGACAAATTCGGCAAGATAAGAGATAACGCAACCCCTGAACTTCTTCAGATTCGCAGAGAACTGGCAAAGACAGAGGGCAGCATCTCACGTACCTTATATAGTATATTGCGCTCGGCACAAAGTGAAGGCATCGTAGAAAAAGATGTTACCCCTACCCTGCGTGACGGCAGACTGGTTATTCCCGTCATCCCTACTCTGAAGCGTAAAATCAAAGGTATCGTACACGATGAGAGTGCCACAGGTAAAACAGTCTTTATAGAACCTACCGAGGTGGTAGAGGCGAACAACCGTGTACGTGAACTGGAGGGTGAAGAGAGAAAGGAAATCATTCGCATCCTCACCGACTTTACCAACAAGGTACGTCCATACTCCAAGGAAATTCTAGACAGTTACCGTTTCCTTGCCATCATTGACCTGATACAAGCCAAGCAAAAACTGGCTGATATCTTCAAAGCCATAGAACCCGAGGTAGAAGACCACCCACACATAGACTGGACCCGTGCGATGCACCCATTATTGCAGCTATCTCTACAGAAAAAAAACGAGAAAGTAGTTCCGTTGGATATCATGCTTACACAGGACAAACGCATTCTTATCATCTCCGGTCCAAATGCAGGCGGCAAATCTGTCTGTCTGAAAACCGTCGGATTATTACAGTACATGCTGCAATGCGGTTTGAGCATCCCTGTAAGTGAGCGTTCAAAGACAGGTGTTTTCCAAAACATCATGATTGATATCGGTGACGAACAGAGTCTGGAGAACGACTTGAGTACCTACTCATCTCATCTTCTGAACATGAAGAATATGATGAAGGCAGCCAATAGCGAGACCATCATTCTGATAGATGAGTTTGGTACAGGTACAGAGCCAGGAATCGGAGGAGCTATCGCCGAAGCCGTACTCGACAAGTTCTGCAAGCAGCAAGCTTATGGTGTGATTACCACCCACTATCAGAACCTGAAGCATTTTGCCGACAGCCATGAAGGAGTGGTTAACGGTGCCATGCTCTACGACCGCCATGAGATGAAAGCCCTCTTCCAATTAGCCATCGGCAGACCTGGTTCTTCCTTTGCTATTGAAATTGCAAGAAAGATAGGATTACCCGAAGAAGTAATCAAGGAAGCATCAGATATCGTTGGTTCTGAATACATTCAAAGCGACAAGTATCTGCAGGATATTGTTCGTGACAAGCGATATTGGGAAAACAAACGCCAGAATATCCATCAGCGTGAAAAAGACATGGAGAAAACAATCTCCAAGTACGAAAACGACATAGAGGATATTGAGCGAAGCAGAAAGGCAATTCTCAAAAAGGCAAAAGAAGAAGCCGCAGAACTTCTGAAAGAAAGTAACAAGAGAATCGAAAACGCCATCCGGGAAATCAAAGAAAGCCAGGCTGAAAAAGAAGAAACCCGCCGTATCCGTCAGGAACTTGATACCTTCAAGCAAGAGGTTCAGGAAATTGATACCAAGGAGACCGATGACAAAATTGCCCGCAAGATAGCCCAGATTCAACAACGCAAAGAGCGCCATGCCAAGCGCCAGGCTGAAAAGAAAGAGAATCAGGAAAAGGCTGCAGCAGCACTGAGGAATGCACAGAACAAGACTCAAGAAGATAGTAAACGTGATATTCAGATTGGCGATACGGTGCGCATCAAGGGACTGACTACAATCGGAAAGATAGAAAACATTACTGGAGATACAGCAACTGCCGTATTTGGAGGAATGAGAACCAAGATGCGCCTGAACCGTCTGGAGCATGCCACAACTCCTGTTGAAAATGCAGACAAGACAGAAGAGCGCAAGGAAAATCTGGCTTCATACGGTATCAGTAAGGAAACCAGAAAGACCATTGACTCTCATAAATCCAACTTCCACCAGGATCTGGACGTTCGCGGAATGCGAGGCGATGAAGCACTTAATGCGGTACAATACTTCATCGATGATGCTATCCTGGTAGGAATGCCACGAGTCAGAATCCTTCATGGAAAGGGAAATGGCATCCTAAGACAGCTCATTCGCCAATATCTGAGTAGTGTGCCTAATGTGACCCATTATGCAGATGAACACGTACAATTTGGCGGATCAGGCATTACGGTAGTTGATTTTTAGCAAACAAACGTTAAACAACTGAAGTTTTTCGGCAAAACATTTGGCGGGTTCAAAGAAAAACCGTACCTTTGCACCCGCTTAAAAATTGAGACGGACAAGTCTCATACGACCAGCTCCCTCGGAATCCCCCAGGATGGGAACATAGCAAGGGTACTTGGTTGTAGCGGTGCGATATGAATCGCTTGTCCACCCGCCTCTTTAGCTCAGTTGGCCAGAGCACGTGATTTGTAATCTCGGGGTCGTTGGTTCGAATCCGACAAGAGGCTCAAAAAGGAATCTTCTTTTAGAAGGTTCCTTTTTTTTATTTACATACATTTTACTTCTATATTTCATAACATGACAGTTGAAACCTCTATTTCACGAGGATTTATCTTTAATTATATATAAATATTTCCACCCTTTACACCTTATATAATAAAAAAGTTGTATTTTTGCAAATTGATATGTTACATCCGTAGAAATACAATAAAAACAATGAATACAGAAAATAACGAGAATCAGGAAGAAAAGAAAACAAGCCAGCAAATGCATAAGGTTAAAACGATTATCATCGACACAGGCAAGATAAGACAAACCAAAGCATTTGCCCGGCAAGATGGTGCCATCCTCGGAGCTGTCTGGATTGTCAGTTTCGTATGTACCATGCTGGCAGTAGACCCGCAATACCAGATGCTGGGATTCATTTCCAACATTCTCATCATAGCAACCCCATTTGTTGTGGCCAAGCGACTGAAGGCATTCCGTGACTATGCAAGAGACGGACATATCTCTTTCCGTCATGCATTCTACTATTGCATCCAGACATTCTTCAATGCAACCCTTCTGCTTACCCTTGTGCAATATCTTTGGTTCCGTTTTATGGATACGGGTCTATTCATGAACCAACTGCAAACCAACTATCAGATTGTAGCACAAGCGTATCAGTTAACTGCAGGGGAATCTAAAGCCCTTCTTGATGCCGTCAGTATGATGAAACCGATAGCCTGGGCTTCCATGTTTATGATTACCGACCTGGTAGCAGGTGCTGTACTCAGTCCGATTATTGCTGCTGTAATGGCAAAGAAGGATAAACAACAGCATACAAAATAACAATAAATAAGAAACAAACAGATAAATACAAGATAATGGATATTTCAGTAATAATTCCTCTTTTCAATGAGGAAGAGTCGTTACCAGAGCTCTTCGCCTGGATAAAGCGAGTAATGGACTCAAACGATTTTACTTATGAAGTCATCTTTGTGAACGACGGTTCTACCGACCGTTCATGGAACGTCATAGAAGAACTTGCCGAGAAGAACGAGCAAGTGAAGGGTATCAAATTCCGCAGAAACTATGGAAAGAGCCCAGCACTCTTCTGTGGTTTCAAAGAAGCGCAGGGCGATGTTGTCATCACCATGGATGCCGATCTGCAGGATTCTCCAGACGAGATTCCGGGACTCTACCAGATGATTAAGAAAGAGGGATACGACCTCGTGTCAGGTTACAAGCAGAACCGTAAAGAAGGAGACCCTCTGAGCAAGACCATCCCTACCAAACTCTTCAATGCTACTGCACGCAAAGTAAGCGGCATACACAATCTGCACGACTTCAACTGCGGTCTGAAAGCTTATCGCCTCGACGTAGTTAAGAATATCGAGGTATATGGTGAGATGCATCGCTATATTCCATATCTAGCCAAGAATGCAGGCTTTGCCAGAATTGGCGAAAAACCTGTTCATCATCAGGCAAGAAAGTTCGGAAAATCAAAGTTTATGGGATGGAACCGTTTTGTAAATGGTTATCTTGACCTGATGACTCTCTGGTTCCTGAGCAATTTTGGCAAAAAGCCAATGCACGTATTCGGCTTCCTGGGTAGCGTCGTATTCTTCATAGCCTTCCTATCGCTCATCGGCTTAGGTATAGACAAGGCCATCGACCTGCACAATGGCATCTACGGACATCTCATTACCGATTCACCTTACTTCTTCATTGCTCTTGTAGCGATGGTTTTGGGTAGCCAGCTGTTCCTTGCCGGATTCCTGGGCGACCTTATCAGCCGCCAGAACCCAAACCGTAACGATTATCAAATAGAAAAAGAAATAAGATGCGGAAAATAATACCTTTCGTCGTTTTCATGGTTCTAGCCATGATGGGATGTACATCTCTCGACTGCCCACTCAACAATACCGTATATACCAAATACAAGTTGATGGGCGACAACAAAACGCTAAAAGACACGCTAACGATTTCTACGAAAAAGATAGCAGGAACAGATAGTGTGCTGATCAATAAGGATGTAAACGTAGACAGTTTCAGTCTGCCTATGAGTTACAGCCTGGATGAAGACGTATTGTTTTTCGAGATACATACCCTATCGAAGCAAGTATTCAAGGACACCGTGACTGTATCAAAGGAAAACCGCTCTCATTTTGAGTCGGTAGACTGCAGTCCATCGTTCTTCCATACGATAACCGGTGTTAAGACTACTCACAATTATATTGACTCAATAGTCATCAATCAAAAAGAGGTAAATTATGATGCATCCAAAGCACATTTCTACATATATTTTGGCAGCCGCAACTAGTATGCTATCCCTATTTGCTGTTCTCCCCTGTCAGGCCCAAAGCAAGAAGAAGATCATAGAGCAGCAGCCTGATACCATACCTTTTTTTAGAGGTATGGCTGTGGGAGTTGACCTGATAGGTCCCGTACAGTTGATGGTTAGCGACTATGGGCAGTACGAAGCATCTCTCCGTATCAATCTGAAAGACAAGTATTATCCTGTTTTCGAATTGGGTTATGGAAAGGCAGATGCCAGCGATGAGGCAACCCAAATCACCTACAAGACCAGCGCTCCCTATTTCAGATTAGGTGTAGACTGGAATCTTCTGAAGAACAAACACGACGACTACCGTCTGTTTGGCGGTTTCCGTTATGCCTGCACCTATTATGAATATGACCTGAGCGCCCCACCCGTTACAGACCCAGTATGGGGCGGTGAAACGCCCTATGGAGGTAACGGCATTTCCTGCAACTATCATTGGCTGGAAGGCGTAATAGGTATTGATGCCAAAATCTGGGGTCCCGTCCGTATGGGCTGGAGTTTCAGATACAAACGCCGCCTCTTCAAGAACGATGGAGAATTAGGCAACACCTGGTATGTGCCAGGCTACGGTAAGCAGGGAGGTTCACGCCTTGGCGGAACATTCAATGTAACCCTAGAGATTTAAAGACTTCATAATGTGTAAAGAATGAAAAAAAAGAAACTTATCTGGCAAATTCCATTTCTGTTGATACTTATCGTTGGTACCATCGTTATCATACGTCAGCAGCATAATACGCCCTATCAGAAAGATACCGGCTTTATCTTTGGCACCATCTATCACATTACCTATCAGAGTGATACCAACTACCAGCAAGAGATAGAAGCAGAGCTCAAGAAGGTAGACCAATCTTTGTCTCCCTTCAACAAGACCTCTATCATCACACAGGTAAACCAAGGTAAAGATATCGAAGTAGACGAAATGTTTACCGAAGTATTCCGCATGGCAGAAAGTATCTCAAAAGAAACCAATGGAGCCTTTGATATCACGGTTGCCCCAATGGTAAACCTCTGGGGCTTTGGATTCAAGCAGGGGGTACCTCCTACGAAAGCCAAGATAGACAGTATCAAAACGCTGGTTGGTTATGAGAAAGTAGCCCTGGAAAAGGGACGCATCATCAAGCAAAATCCTAAGACCATGCTTGACTGTTCTGCTATCGCCAAAGGATATGGCAGCGACATTGTTGCCAGATTCCTGAAAAAGAAGGGTATCAGCAACTTTATGGTTGAGATTGGTGGAGAAATCGTAGTAAACGGTGTTAGCGAGAAACAAGTACCTTGGCATATTGGTATCAACAAGCCAACAGACGATTCAACCAATACAAGCCAGGAGATACAGGATGTACTTGATATTACCGACATCGCCATGGCTACGAGTGGTAACTACAGAAACTTCTATTATAAAAACGGCAAGAAGTATGCACATACCATAGACCCAAAAACAGGCTATCCTGTACAGCATAACATCTTATCAGCAACGGTTTTAGCCAAGAACTGTGCTACAGCCGATGCCTATGCTACCTCGTTTATGGTAATGGGAATGGAGGGTGCAAAACAGATTCTGAAAAAGCATCCGGACCTCTGTGCATATCTCATCTATGCTGACGAGAAAGGACAAAACAAGATATGGTATTCACCGTCTCTCAAAAACAAGATATTAAATAAATAAACTTACATGTCAACCAATAGACTATACGACAGTTTATTATCACTCCCATTATTCCTGGGAATGACTTGCTATGACTTCCAAAATGTAGCTGGTAAAACCCGTTTTGACTTTCAAAAACTGGAAGCGGGTGAAACTATAGTTGAAGAAGGCACCAGTTGTACACGTCTATATTATTTAATCAGTGGAGACATTAAGGTGATAACCCAGGCAGATGACTACGGCTATCAGGTAGAAGAAGACATTTCGGCACCGGAATCATTCCAGCTGGAACGACTTTTCGGTCTTACCCAGCGTTTCACTCACACTTATGTGGCAAAGAACAACTGCAGCATCATGTCAGTCAGCAAGCAAGAGATCATGAAGTTATCCGATGAATATGAAATATTCCGCATCAATCTTCTGAACTTGGTCTGCACCCAATCCCAGAAGAACAACCGCAGACTGTTCAGAGTTCCTGCCAAGACACTGAGTGAGCGTCTGATCCGTTTCTTCGAGAGCCACAGCGTCCGCCCGGCAGGCGAGAAAATCTTTCATATCAAGATGACCCGTTTAGCAGAAGAGATGAATGTAAAGCGCATCTATGTATCCAAAGCCCTCAACGAACTACAGTCAGAAGGACTTATCCAGCTAGAACGAGGCAGAATCTATATCCCTGCACTGGAAAATCTCATCAAACGATAAAGAAAGTATAACGACCGATAAATATAAGTTAAAAACGTTTATTATCAAGGCAATAAGGCATTTTTTTGCTAACTTTGCAGCTAAAAAGTAACAATATGCAAGACAATACAAAACAAAATAGAACCAACCCATTCTTCGTGCCTTACAATACACCGCACGATACAGTACCATTCGAACGAATCCGTCTCGAAGATTATGAGCCAGCATTCATGGAGGGAATCCGCCGTGATGACGAGGCTACAGACAAGGTTGTAAACGATCCGGCAGAACCAACCTTTGAGAATACCATTGCAAGAGTTGATCCCGATAAGGGCGAACACTATTACGACCTCTTGAGCCGTGTATCTAACGTATTCTCTTGCATGATGAGTGCTGAAACCTGCGATGAGATGGAAGAGATTGCACAGAAGATGAGTCCGATTCTCACCAAGCACGCAAATGACATCACGCTGAACAAGAAACTCTTCGAGCGCATCAAGTTCGTTCACGATCATCCCAACAGAGAACTGACTCCTGAAGAGAAAATGCTTCTGGACACCAGCTATGACGGATTCGTACGCAGCGGTGCACTCTTAGATGAAGAAGGTAAAGAGAAACTTCGCAAACTTACAGAAGAAGCCAGTATGCTCACTCTGCAGTTCTCACAGAATCTCTTAAAAGAAAACAAGGCTTTTACGCTCCATATCACAGACGAAGCTCAGCTCGACGGACTTCCAGAAACAGCAAAAGCTGCCGCTGCGCATACCGCCAAAGAGCAGGAAAAAGAAGGCTGGATCTTCACACTCGATTATCCAAGTTATTCTCCATTTATGACCTACTCTACCCAGCGTGAACTCCGCAAACAGATGTATATGGCACGCAATACGGTATGTACCCATGATAACGAGCAGAACAACCTGGAAATCTGCAAACGACTGGTAAACCTGCGCAGAGAACTCGCCCAGTTGCTCGGTTTCGAAACCTATGCCGACTATGTTCTTCGCCACCGTATGGCAAGCAATACAGAACATGTATATAAACTTCTCAACGACCTGATAGATGCTTATAAGCCAACGGCAGAAAAGGAAGTGGAAGAAGTGGAAGCCCTTGCCAAGAAGTTGGAGGGTGAAGATTTCGAAATGAAACCATGGGATTTCGGCTTCTATTCTCATAAACTCCAGATGGAGAAATATAATCTCGATGCAGAAATGCTTTGCCCTTATTTCCAGCTGGATAAAGTGATAGACGGTGTGTTCGGACTCGCCAACAAACTGTATGGCATCACCTTTAAGGAGAACAAAGAGATACCGGTATACCACCCAGACGTCAAGGCATACGAGGTATTTGATAAAGACGGCAGCTATCTGGCTGTATTCTATGCCGACTTCTTCCCTCGCAAGGGCAAGCAAGGAGGTGCCTGGATGACAGAGTTCCAGGGACAGTGGATAGACCATAAGGGCAACAACATACGTCCTCACGTAAGTGTGGTAATGAACTTTACCAAGCCAACAGAGGAAAAACCTGCTCTCTTGACATTAGGAGAAGTAGAAACCTTCCTCCACGAGTTTGGTCACAGTCTTCACGGCATGTTTGCCAATACCCGCTTCGAGAGTCTTTCGGGAACCAACGTATGGTGGGACTTCGTAGAATTGCCATCACAGTTTATGGAGAATTATGCAATAGAGAAAGATTTTCTCCGTACATTTGCCTTCCACTATCAGACAGGTGAACCATTGCCAGATGATCTCATAGAGCGCATCATAAAGAGTCGCAACTTCATGGCAGCCTACGGTTGCTTGCGCCAGGTAAGTTTCGGATTGCTTGACATGGCATACTACACCCAAAAGAAAGAATTTACTGCCGACATCATACCTTATGAAAAGGAAGCCTGGAAAAAGGCGATGATATTGCCACTGTTGCCAGAAACCTGTATGACCGTACAGTTCTCACACATCATGGCAGGAGGTTATGCCGCAGGATACTATAGCTACAAATGGGCAGAAGTATTGGATGCTGATGCTTTCAGTGTATTCAAGAAGAATGGAATCTTCGACCAGAAGACGGCTCAAAGTTTCCGTGACAACGTACTCTCTAAGGGTGGAACAGAGCATCCTATGACTCTCTACAAACGATTCCGTGGACAAGAGCCAACCATCGATGCACTGCTGGAACGTAACGAAATCAAGGTACAACATAAAGGATAAGAGGATGGCAAACGAACTTTCCAAACAAACCAAGCTCGACCTTCGCTATTTGCGAATGGCACGTATATGGGCTGAAAACAGCTATTGCAAACGCCGACAGGTAGGTGCACTGGTTGTAAAAGATAAAATGATTATCAGTGATGGCTACAACGGTACACCGAGCGGATTTGAAAATGTCTGTGAGGATAACAACGTAACCAAGCCATACGTTCTCCATGCAGAGGCGAATGCTATCACGAAACTGGCTCGCAGCAGCAATAACAGTGAGGGAAGTACGCTTTACGTCACCGCCTCTCCATGTATAGAATGTGCCAAACTGATTATACAGTCGGGCATCAAGCGTGTTGTATATGCAGAGAAATACCGTCTGGACGATGGTATCAAACTGATGCAACGCGCAGGAATCAAGGTAGAATACCTCAATCCTGATGAAAAAACATCTTCTGAAGAAGATTAGAGATAAGATAGATAAAACGTTAGTAAAAAGAGAATTGTTATGAACATGAGTAAGAATAAGACCAACCGCTTTATGCCATTCATCATGGCATTCTGTGTTGTGATAGGTATTATCATCGGAACATTCTTTTCCAACCATTTCTCTGGAAATCGCCTCAACGTTATCAATAGTGGAAGCAACCGTCTGAACAACCTGCTCCATCTTATTGATGACCAATATGTAGATGCCGTGAACATCGACTCGCTGGTAGATAAGGCAATTCCACAGATTTTGGCAGAACTGGATCCACATTCCGTATATATCAGTGCTAAAGACGCAGCTCAGGCCACCGACGATCTGAAAGGCTCGTTCTCGGGTGTAGGCGTAGAGTTTGTCATCCGCCAGGATACAATACATATACAGAATGTGATACAGAATGGTCCTGCCGAGAAAGCCGGACTTTTGGCAGGAGATAAGATTGTAGCCGTAGACGGCAAACCTTTTGTAGGAAAGATTGTTACCAACCAAGAGGCTATGCATCGCCTGAAGGGTCCAAAGGATACCAAGGTAAAAATCGGAGTTATACGATATGGAAGCAAGAAGGTTCAGACCTTTAACGTAACCCGAGGTGAAATACCGACAAAGAGTGTTACTGCTGCTTACATGCTCAACGATAAAACGGGCTATATCCGTATCAAGAACTTTGGCGAGAACACCTATCCGGAAATGCTGATTGCTCTTGCCAAACTCTCACAA
Organism: Segatella copri; assembly: GCF_009494835.1. GTDB lineage: Bacteria > Bacteroidota > Bacteroidia > Bacteroidales > Bacteroidaceae > Prevotella > Prevotella copri_F. Next base: position 7,303 of record NZ_VZBE01000036.1, on the reverse strand, counting down.
CAGGGATTCACCAACCTCTGTATTGACCTTCGCGATAACTCTGGAGGTTACCTGACGGCTGCAGTAAACATGGCAAACGAATTCTTGCCAGACAAGAAGCTCATCGTTTACACCCAGGGACGCAAGTCGCCTAGACATAACTATATGAGTGACGGTAAGGGTGCCTACCAGAAGATTCCGATGGTAGTTCTCATCAATGAAGGTTCTGCATCATCTGCAGAAATCTTTGCGGGTGCCATGCAGGATAATGACCGTGCTACCATCATCGGACGACGCTCGTTTGGTAAGGGACTGGTTCAGCAACAGATAGAATTCCCTGACCACAGCCTCATCCGTCTGACCATTGCGCGCTACTATACTCCTTCAGGAAGATGCATCCAGAAGCCATATACGCTGGGCGATGACAAGGATTATGAGCAAGACTTGCTTGACAGATATCAGCACGGAGAGTTCTTCTCACAGGATAGCATCAAGCATACAGGACCAGCTTATCATACAAATAACGGCCGTATTGTCTATGGTGGAGGTGGTATCACCCCAGACATCTTTGTTCCTGAAGATACACTCGGCATGACATCCTATTTCAAGGAGGCAAGCATGAGTGGTCTCATCTTGCAATTTGCCTTCACTTATACAGACGATAACCGTCCGAAGTTGAACAACTTCAAGGAGATGATGGAACTTGCCGATTATCTTGACAGTCAGAACATGGTTGAACAGTTTGTCCGCTATGCAGATAATCATGGCTTGAAACGCAGAAATCTCTTAATCAAGAAGTCACACAAACTCCTTGACCGCGTCATCGACAGCCGCATCATCTACAATATGTTGGACGAGCAGGCATGGACCCAGTACATCAATCTTGATGATCCAGTCATCAAAAAGACGCTGGATGTATTTGAGAACCATGCAGCATTTCCAAAGAAACCAGAGCCAGCAAAAAAAGGCGCTGCGAAGAAAGAAAAGATAGCTATGGCGAATACGCCCTACAACTATTCTTCCTTACACCATAATAATTGTATGATAGCAAATGCTTAAGGCATGGACAAGAAAGAATTAAGAAAAATCATAAAATACAGAAAGCGACAGTATTCCTCAAGACAGCTTGAGGAACTGTCGCTTTCTGTATTATCACGTTTAGATTCCAATCCGCATCTTCAGAATGCCCAAACCATACTGATGTACTATTCGCTTCCTGATGAAGTGGACACCCATCATTATATAGACCAACTTGTTTCCAGGGGCAAACGGGTGATACTGCCCGTTGTGCTGGATGATACGAATATGGAATTGAGAGAATATACTGGAGTTAAGGACCTGAAGGAAGGAGCCTATCATATACTTGAACCGAAAGGTAAGATTTATCCGGAAGAGAAATATCCTGAGATAGAACTTGCCGTAATCCCAGGTATGAGTTTCGATATGAAAGGCAACCGGTTAGGAAGAGGAAAAGGCTATTACGACAGATTTCTTGTCCAGATTCCACATGCATACAAAATAGGAATCTGTTTCGACTTCCAGAAGATAACAGAGGAAGGACTCCTTCCTGTTACACCTACAGATATATGCATGGACGAAATCATATAGCATATAGAGCGGGGAATATTAATAAAAGCGTATATCTGCAATAACCTGTGCACCAACCTGTTCATTCAAACGGTGAACAAGGTTAGCACGGCTCATCGTGAGGTCAGCCCTCAATGCAGCATTCTCTATCTTTACATAGAGAGTCTGGTTCTTGATAAACTTATCACCACAATATGCAGCAATATTTTCCCCTACAACAGAATCCCAACTCATGATCAGGCGTTTCTGCTGTAAAGGAGTCTCCAACCCTTCCTTTCTCAGAAATTCGGGCAAGAGTTCTGCTATTGACTTAACTTTTCTTTTAAACATATTCTTACTTTATTATTTCCCCATTCTCTACATAGAATATCGTATGATCTCCCTGCATGTTCTGGAGAATCTTATCCAAATGATCACGGTTCGTATCAGTAATAAAAATCTGTCCGAAATGGTCACCGGCAACAAGTTTTACTATAGACTCAACCCGCTGAGCATCCAACTTATCGAAAATATCATCCAAGAGGAGCAAAGGAAGCGTATTGGAACTCGTGCGCTGCAGGAAAGTAAATTGAGCCAGTTTCAGGGCAATCACGAAAGTTTTGTTCTGCCCCTGACTTCCCTCTCTCTTCATCGGATAATCACCCAGCAAAAACTCCAGGTCGTCACGGTGAACACCATGCAGCGAATACCCTACGGCACGGTCCTTAAACCGGTCGCGCTGGATAACATCCAACAGAGGGCCTCTCTGACAATGAGAAACATAGCGAAGACGGACCTGCTCCTTATCACCCGAAATCTGCTGATAAATCTGCTGAAACAGCGGAACCAGTTCGTCAACGAAAGCCTGCCGTTTCTGGTACAGCAATTCACCATTGCTCGCCATCTGCTGCTCCCAAAGTTCCAGCAACGTAATATCAGGCTCCTCCTCCATTTTCAGCAAAGCATTTCTCTGTTGCAAAGCCTTATTATAGTTGGCTAAAGCCTCTATATAAGAGTAATCATACTGAGAGATGACCACATCCATCAGTTTTCTGCGCTCTTCACTTCCTCCTTCTATCAGAGAAACATCAGATGGAGAAACCAGAATCAGAGGGATAAGTCCAATATGTTGCGAAAGACGCTTATACTCCTTCTTGTTTCTCTTGAAATGCTTCTTAGTACCCCGTTTCATGCCACAATAAACATTCTCTATCTCCCCCTTATCATTATCATAATTTCCCTCCAGCATAAAGAAAGGCTCATCATGAGTAATAATCTGGGAATCGATAGAATTATAGGCACTCCTACAGAAAGAGAGATAGTAGATGGCATCAAGGAAATTAGTCTTTCCCATGCCATTATGTCCTATCAGACAATTGATTTTGGGCGACAACTCCAGATTGGCGCTCTTTATATTTTTAAAGTTAATAATGGAAATATTCTTTAAAATCATAGTCTCTTTTCTGCTTTTATAGTGCAAAGTTAGCAGAAAAAGAGGAAAAAACAAAAAAAATAGGCTAGAAATTTCAATAATTGAATAAAATTGAGTAAATTTGCAGAAGTTTAGCGGCATTCCACAATTTGAAAGCTAACTTTCTATTGAACAGATTGCCCCAAAGCCAGAAACTAAAAAGTATAGAATAATAAAAAAAGCAAAATAAAAATGGCAAACAACAACGTACAGGCTCAGGAAACAGAGAGCCTAAACATTCGTGAGGCCTTCTTCTTGAAGTACAAGAAGGCAATTATCATTGCAGTAGTAGCTATCATTGTTATCATTGCAGGTGTATTCGGTTATGTATCTCAGATCTCAGGTCCTCGTGAGGACAAGGCTAGCACTATGCTTGCTAAGGGTCAGACCTACTTTGCTAACCAGATGTATGAGCAGGCATTGAAGGGTGATGGCGCTGGCTATGTAGGTTTTACTAAGATTGCTGACGAATACAGCAGCACAGATGCAGGTAACCTGGCAAACCTCTATGCAGGTCTTTGCTATGCAAACCTCGGCAAATGGGCAGAAGCTCAGAAGAGTCTGGAATCTTTCTCTTCAGAAGACGACCAGATGATCAGTCCTGCTGCTGAAGCTGCTTTAGGTGATGCTTATGCGCATCTCAACCAGCTCGACAAGGCTGTAGATGCTTTCAAGAAGGCTGCTTCTATGGCTGACAGCAAGGCCGAGGATGGTACAAACAACAGTCTTTCTCCTGTATTCATTATCAAGGCAGGCGAGATTCTCGAAAGCCAGGGTAAGAAAGACGAAGCTTTGAAGCTTTATCAGGATGCCAAGAAGAAGTATGTTAACGCTATGCTCGTACAGAGTGGCGAAATCGACAAGTACATCGAGCGCGCTTCTAACTAATCTGTACTGATAACAATTCGAAATCAATATGGCAACAGCACTTCATAATTTATCTGAATACGACTTTACTAAAATACCAGACGCCAGTAACATGTGCTTTGGTATCGTTGTAGCAGAATGGAATCCTGAGATAACGGGCGCTTTGCTCGACGGAGCAGTAAAAACACTCGAAAAACATGGAGCTCTCACTGAGAACATCCATGTGAAAACTGTTCCAGGCAGCTTTGAACTTATCTACGGAGCCCATCAAATGGTTTTGAATGGCGGCTATGATGCAGTCATCATTTTAGGTAGCGTGATACGTGGTGAAACTCCTCACTTCGATTACATCTGCGAGGGTGTTACCTACGGAATTGCCCGTCTGAATGCTACTCAGGAAATTCCTGTTATCTATGGTCTCTTGACTACCAACGATTTGCAGCAGGCTAAGGATCGTAGCGGCGGCAAGTTGGGTAACAAGGGTGATGAGTGTGCTATAGATGCTATCAAGATGGCTAAGTTCTAGTCTTCACAACGAGAGTTGATAAACTGAATGTTATATATATAATAAGGTATAAGCATATGAAACTCTACCAGCTATTGCAGTCGTTTGAATTTGAAGAGATATTTCCAACAGTCAATGTGATGTTTCCAAATGCACAGTTGCATCGCGATATTTTTGAAAAAGCATTCGATATGCTTTGCAATATCCAACCTATCACATCCAAAAAGGTTATCAAGTTTGAACTGATGGAAGATCCTGACTCAAATGATATGTTTGTTGGAGCAAATGATAGCTGTTTCCAGTCCACATGGGATGTATGCCTGGGAAAGGAAGTCAAAAAAGGCAAAGGCGCTGATCTCAATGATGTAGAACTGGCAGCCAACTGCTTACTCAATGTTCTTTTCATCGGACGTCATCCTCAAGGATTTGACAAGGACTACAAAAAGTTATTGAAATAAACTATCTTTAAAGGGTAAAAAGGTAAAAGGGTAAAAAGGTAAAAAAGCCTAACCCCCTTCGTGCCCCCGTCCCCAGCGATTCCATCGCTGGTCCCCTAAAAAAAAGGTAAAAAGAGCACCCTAGCTTAACATTCCGCTAGGCTCTTTTTACCTTTTTACCTTTTTACCTTTCAACATTCACCATTCAACATTCAACATTCAACATTCAACATTCAACATTCCCTATTCCGCCCCCGGCTCGCCCAGATATTCGAAGATGGTGGATACCTGGCGGGGAGGGAAATACTGGCTACGATTCTGGTAGCCTAAACGCTGCAGCTCGTTCCAGAGGGGCTCGCAACGCTTAATCCAGTCCATGATATGACGGCGCGCTGTCGCCCCGTCGGTTGTGTCGGGAAAGTAGAGCAGACCGAGTTCGGTCTTGCTGTACATACGTTGGGGATAATTCATAAGCTTTATATTTTTTACAGTCCTTCTACACCATGATCCTTAAAGAAACCTACCATGGCTGTGGTCATATAGCCACCCGTGTTCATCTTCTTGTTCGAACGCCTGCAGTTGGCTATGTAATAATCCTTTCGCTGGAAGAAGTCCTCCAGGTCGCCAATCATATCTAACCTGAGATAGCCGCTCAACTGCTCAGCCTTCTTCTCGCTCACATCATAATTGCATTGCAGCCGGAGTTTCAGTTTGCTCCGCTGCCCTCTCAGTTCGCTGCTCACTTCTCCACCCTCTGCAGTTTCGCATGAAGTGCGACGGTCGTGCAGAGTAAAGGTGATGTGCTCGGGCAGGTGATGCTTCACTTTTTCACCCTCTTCCAGAAAGAAAGGCTTATAGGTAATATACTGGTCGATGATGCGGTTACGGTAAAGGCGTTTGAGGTCTTTGCAGGCAGTTACCAGACATTTTCTGTCCAGTTCCGACCAGGTCTTGTAATAATCAGCCCTGCCATGCATCAGTTGCTGGAAGTGCGCCGTTTTGCAGATAGTGAATCCCTTTGCACCCCAGCAGTTCATGATGATATATAACTTGATGCTCGATGCACTGCGGCATTGCTTGATGGCATTGAGGTCGATATGGCTGACTCCCTTTTCATAACTGTAGAAAAACCGTATCACGTTGTTGTCGAAGCGGAATTTTACCATCCAGTTCTTGTGCCGGTCTTGGTATATCTCACTCTTGAACAGGCATGCAAATTTCCGGTATAATGTCTGTTTTTTCAGCTTGAACGGCAGCAGGATGGGCTGTGATTCTATACGCTTGATGGCATCGCGCAATTGCGGATAATGATGAGCACCATAAGGAAACTCCGACAGTTTCATGATGACATCGGTGTGGTCTGCAGCTCTCTGTTCTGCGGTGAAGCCATTAAAAGTTTGTGAAGTTGTATGATAAGGCACTACATAGTCTTGAATAACTTTCTGGGCATGCCTGATAATCTGTAGAACGATTTTGAGTTCTACCACCGAATAGTTCTGGTAAGACAATCCCTGTACGCCAAGGATGGCTATCAGTTGTTTCTCTTGTTGATTTGTCTGAGGGAAGGACTGCTGCCCGCCCGGAGGCTGTTGCTTAAATTGTTCCATTTCCGTTTTCTGTTAAAATCGTTAGAGGCCTACCGATTGGGGCAAGTCATTGTTGTTGTTTATTGAAAACCGGCATGGAATTGGAGTAAGGATAAACATCGCAAGATAAAATATTTGCCACAAAGGGCGTTTCCCATCATCCATCTTGCTTCAAATAGACCTTACTCTGCATCCATGCCGATAAATTTTTATCAAATTTATCAGGCATAGAATGCCCTGTAAGGATTACTATTTGATCACTCACTTTTCGGGATGGGAAGTCCTACTCAATGAGCTATGTTCTAATCCTTAACCGAAAGCATATCCCGGTGTCCTTCATCGGGAGGAGAAATGCATTCTCCGCGCTTTCATGATGCAAAAATAATATTTATTTCAGACTTATGCAAATTTTTGAAGAGAAAAAATGCATTTTAATAGCTGATTTGTTGAAAAAAAAAATCTTTTTCTTCCCGTATTACGTATAGTGTAATTGATGTAAATGTATATATATAATATACTTGGTATAGTATAGGAAAGAAAAATTAGCATTTAACTGTCTGATATTCAAAGTCTTGCATTTTTAAGATTTGCCAAGATAGTCATTCGGGCATATCAGAAAACACATGATTGGCCCTGATGGTACCTATTATTGGCCCTCATGGTACCCTCTGAAAGACTAAATTGCCCTGATAGTCATTGCCCACCCAAATGAGGTAAACAAACGATGTTCTTCCGTTTACCAACTGATGTGGCTGCGTCGGGTTAAGGATATGGCTGAACTGGGTTACGCAGACGGCTGGATTCGCTTACTCAGACGGCTGGACTCGCTGATTGAGCCACTTGAGTAATCTGACAGAGCCACTTGAGTAAGCTGATTGAGCCACTTGAGTAA
>NZ_VZBE01000073.1:0-90835 GCF_009494835.1 Segatella copri | reverse complement strand
TAGAGCACAACCTTGCCAAGGTTGGGGTCGCGGGTCCGAGTCCCGTTTTCCGCTCGATCATTTTTGTATTAAACCAAGATAGGTTTAAGTTTAGGGCCCAAGTGGCGGAATTGGTAGACGCGCACGTTTCAGGTGCGTGTGTTTCACAACGTGCAGGTTCGAGTCCTGTCTTGGGCACAATGTTTAAATTAGCTTAGTGTTGGAGAGGTGGCGGAATTGGTAGACGCGCTACTTTGAGGGGGTAGTGACAATTGTGTCGTGGGAGTTCGAGTCTCCTCCTCTTCACTTTTATTGTTGTTTTATAAGCGGAAATAGCTCAGTTGGTAGAGCACAACCTTGCCAAGGTTGGGGTCGCGGGTCCGAGTCCCGTTTTCCGCTCTTTTTTTTGAACTCGAGAAACATACCCATTTATGAATTTATATTTAAGATATTTTGATCAGGAGACATTAGTTACTAGTGTTGATGATGCTATTGGTTTTTTAAAGAGTATTCCTGAGATTGAGATGGATGCGGAGCTAGAGGCAGATGTTCGTGAATATGCCGCTAGCGATTTGACGTATCCAAAAAGATATAAGGTACGCCCACGTGTTTATTTTATTGTGATAAAGACTACGGCGCAAACTATGCAGGATTTTAAGGATAAGAAAGCATTGCGTACTCCTACTCCTGCAGAGAGAATGGAGAATCCTGTTGTTGCCAGTTTGGCTCAAGAGGCTCCAGGCTGGTATGAAGGATCACTTGATTTCAAGCGTGTTGTGATGGTACCGGCTACAGGAAAGTTTGAGTACCGTGATACTCATTTCGTTGCGGATGTTAAAGCAGAATCAGGTTTGGATTGTTACAATCGCATCGTTGATTATCTGCGCGATTGTGTAGATTCACGCAGCCAGTTCCCATCTGCAAAAGGTAAGAATTTCCATTTCCGCTATCTGGGAATGTGGAAATAAAATATTCAGAAATTTAAAAGATTCGTGTCATGAACAAGGTTATGCTAATTGGTAATGTAGGTAAAGATCCTGACATTCATTATTTTGAAGCAGATCAGGCAGTAGCTCAGGTTTCTCTTGCAACAACAGAGAAAGGATATACTTTACCTAATGGTACCCAAGTGCCAGACCATACAGATTGGCACAATCTTGTTTTTTATCGTGGGCTTGCAAAGGTAGTAGAGAAGTATGTGCATAAGGGTGATCGCCTTTATGTGGAAGGAAGAATCCGCTACCGCTCCTATGATGACAAGCAGGGTAGAAGACAATATATTACAGAAATCTATGTAGATAATATGGAGATGTTGAGTACTCGCCCAGCTACTAAAGAACAATAATTATTAATTTTTAGCTCAGAAATTGGATATATCCACCATAACTGATGCCTTCGGTGATGTGATGCTGATGCAGCCTTCCGCCGGGGTTATTGTAGCTGCTGTACTTGCAGCTATATTGTTAGGCATGTCTGCTTTTGCCAGTGGTTCCGAAATTGCTTTTTTCAGTTTATCACCAACTGATGTTGCGGAACTTGAGGATGAAAAGACTGATGCCGATAAGAAAATACAGATGTTGCGTGATGATTCAGAACGTACGTTGGCTACCATTTTGATAACCAATAATTTTGTGAATGTCACAATCATCATGCTCCTTAATTATGTATTCGCAGGAATCGTAGAGTTTGGTCCTAAAGCTTATTGGCTTCAGTTCCTGATTATTACGGTTATTCTTACTTTCTTGCTTTTGCTTTTTGGTGAGATTATGCCGAAAGTGTATGCCCGCCAGGATTCTCTGAAGTTCTGTCGCCGGTGCGTAGGGGGAATTCTGTTTGCCAGAAAGTTGTTCTGGCCTTTAGAAACTATCTTGCTGAAAAGCGGTATTCTTGCAGAAAAGATTATACAGAAGGAAAATCATGTGCTGAGTGTTGATGACTTGGAACAAGCTCTGGAACTGACAGATAAGAATGATATCAAGGACGAGCAGAGCATGCTGAAGGGTATCATCCGCTTTGGCGATGAAACAGCCAAGGAGGTGATGACCAGCCGACAGAATATTGTTGACCTGGATATCCGTAGTTCTTATCCAGAAGTATTAAAGTGCATTGAAGAGAATAATTACAGTCGTATTCCTGTTTATCAGGATAATACAGATAATATTCGTGGTGTGCTGTATATCAAGGACTTATTGCCTCATCTTACGAAGTCTTCCAACTTCCGTTGGCAGAGCCTGATTCGTCCTCCTTACTTTGTTCCTGAAACCAAGAAGATAGATGATCTGCTTCGCGAGTTCCAGGACAACAAGGTTCATATCGCCATTGTGGTAGATGAGTTCGGAGGAACATCGGGTATCGTTACTCTCGAAGATATTCTGGAGGAAATTGTAGGTGAAATCAATGATGAATACGATGAGGAGGAGAAGTTCTACTCGAAATTAAATTACAACACCTTTGTTTTTGAAGGTAAAACGCTTCTTTCTGATTTCTGTAAAATCCTGAATGTAGATGACGAAGAGTTCGAGGAGGTTGAGGGTGATGCTGATTCTCTGGCTGGTCTGCTCTTGGAAATCAAAGGTGATTTCCCAAGTATGCACGAGAAGATAGATTATAAGAACTATACTTTCGAGGTTATGCAGATAGAGGAGCGTCGCATCAGCAAGATTAAGGTGACGGTACATCCTTTGAAAGATAACGTGGAGGATTCTTCTAAGTAATCATCAGTATTCATCAATATCAGAATATAAAAAATATGGCAGTTGTCAATATACGAGAAGTTTATCCGGGAGTGAGTCTTGGTTTATGGCAGATGGATGAAACTGTAGAACAGTTGTTCGGGCAGTATCCTCATCTGCAGGCTTACCGCTCTCAGGTGGAAGAGAAATATAAGAACGATGGCAGGAAACTGGAGTTTCTTGCCATTCGTGCATTAATGTATGAGATGCTCAAGACGAACGGGGCTTCCAAGGGCTTGCTTTCTCATGCAGGTGACATTACCCACAACGAGGCTGGCAAGCCATTGTTCCGTGGTTATCATATCAGCGTTTCGCATACCAAGGGTTATGCTGCGCTTATCCTTTCCAAAAATCAGGAAGTGGCGGTGGATATCGAATACTTCAGTGATAGGGTAGAGCGCATCGCATCCAAATTCCTGCGCAAGGATGAGAAGGCGGAAGATCTGGATGCCAAGCTGGTGCATTGGTGTGCCAAGGAAACGGTCTTCAAGTTATTCTCTGAAGAAAACCTGATGTTTGAGGATATGCGGGTGAAGCCGTTTGATACGATGGCAGACTGGTCGTGTGATGTGGAGAATCTCAAGAGCAGGAAGATGGCGCATGTAGATTTCGAGTTAACCATGGAATTTGTATTGACTTATGCTGCGCTGTAATATCCTGTCCATCTTCCTGGCATTCAGCTTGCTGGCTGGGGCACAGGATTGGAAAGTAGTGAGAGAGAATCCTCAGAAAGCTTTTCCGAAAACCGTGACTGCGGGCAACTACAGTGGCATTGCTCATCTGCATGATGATATCTATGCGGTGGTAAGCGACAAGTCGGATAGTGCCCTGTACTTCAACTTCCGGATTCAGGTGAATCCCAAGACCGGCGAACTGGAACAGGTAGAGAACCTTGGGTTTACCGAGAGAACAGATGGAACGCTGAACGACGGAAAGTTTTGGCAGGGGCAGGAGAAAGGCTTTGACCACGAAGCCATCGTGAAGGCTTCTGATTCTACCTTGGTGATAACAAGCGAAGGATATTGCCGTTTAAAGGAGTATCCTGTTCTGCCTATTTCGGCTAATGCTCCCAAGATTAGCTATCAGCAGAACCTTTGGGAGAGCAGATGGCCTTCTTCTGATTTTTATCCAAATTATAATTTTGAGTCTCTGGCTTTTGATTCCGTCCGTCAGTATCTCTGGACGGTTTCTGAGAGCACGCTCTGCAAAGACGGACAGCCTGCTACTCCTCAAAACGGATTGGCCAACCAGCTTCGTTTGATGAGGCTTAATTGGGGAAAGATAAAGGAAAATCGTAACAAGGAAGACTGTAGCGAGCAAGAGAGTAGCAAGAAAGCCTCTCGTTACATGACAGCCTATGCCTATCAGATGGATCAACCTTCTACCCATAAGAAAGCAGATATCTATGTGATGGGGGGGAGTGAGCTTTGCGCCTTGCCCGATGGTCAGCTTCTGGTTCTGGAGCGTGAGGCCTTTATCCCGAAGATTAAGATTGGGGCTTTCTGCAAGTGTAAACTCTATCAGATTAATCCTTTGAATTCTGAGGAGTTTGCTTTGAAAGAGAAGTTTTCATCAGATACTCCTTTCTTGAAGAAGAGATTGCTCGCGGAATGGAAAACCGGCTTGTCACTTTCCAAGCGTTCCTTTGCCAATTACGAAGGTATGTGTCTGGGACCCAAGTTGGAAGATGGTTCCCAGGTTGTCATCCTGCTGTCTGATTCGCAGGATCAATATGCTGGAGTATTGAAAGACTGGTTCAAGACGATTGTCATCAGAAAGGAATAAAGTTGTTATGTTGTAATCTTCAATCTCGTCCATAACCATCTAGGAATGAGTCGCCAGAGGAAGACGAGGATATCATATCTCCAGTCTATTACCTTAACTTCCTTTCCGTTTTCGATGGCACTTACGATATGTTTCGCCACATTTTCTGGTTTGAGCTGCAGCGGATAGCTGCTGCCTGCGATAAGGTCGGTCTTTACGAAGCCTGGTCGGATATCTGTGATGGCGATGGGGAGATGACGCATCCGTGCCTGCTGCGACAGGCATTCCAGATAATGGTTCTGGAATCGCTTGGTGGCAGAGTAGGCTGGGGCGGCACCGAGACCTTTGGTTCCGGCAATGGAAGTGATGCAGGCAATGCGGGCTTTTGAATTGCTCTGATGATGAGTAGCAAACCAGTTGAATGCCGTATCCACCATTCTTGTGAATCCCAAGCCGTTGGTTTCCACAGTCTTCAACTCCTTTTCTATATCCAGCGAGTTGTTCTGCCAGCCAATGCCGGAACTATGGAAGTAGAGGTCCATGCCTCCCAACTTATCGATGAGTTCGAGAAGTTGGGCAGGAGCATCGGGAGAAGTTACGTCTATTTGCTGGTAGCAGGTAATGCCGCTCTGCGAAGTCAGAGCCTGCAATCTTTCAATTCTTCTTCCGGCTATTCCCACTTGCCATCCTTTTGCAGCAAGCAGTTTTGCCACTTCCATTCCGATGCCCGATGTGGCACCCATTACAATTGCTTTCTTTGCCATATAGTCCTATTATATAAGGTGAAGTCTTGATGGTTCTATTTATATAAGGTGAAGTTTTGTCTAACTCTATCTAAACATCTAAATCGCTTTTACTTTTCAGCAAGTCTTCCGCCTTCTTCACGCTTCCAGCTTTCAGTATCAGTTGCTTCACTTTCTCGTAATCCGTATATTGCGGATTGCGTTCCATGAAGATGCGGCAGGCGCGGTCGATGAGTTTATGATTGATAAGCTTGGCGTTCACCATCTTGTTGCCTTCCACCCGTCCTTGTCTTATCTGAAGAGAAGTACTGATCATATCTAGAATCATCTTCTGCGAAGAACCGGCTTTCATGCGGGTACTTCCCGTTACAAATTCCGGTCCCGTGATGACTTCTACGGGATAATCGGCTGCTTGGGCGATGGGAGCATGAGGATTGTTGACGATGCAACCCGTAGGAATACCTGCCTCCTTGCAATGCTGCAAGATGGAAAGCACGAAGGGGGTTGTTCCGCTGGCAGAAAAACCGAGTACGAAATCATGCTTTGAGATATGCTTGTCGCAGAGCTGGTGCCATCCATTCTCCAGGTCGTCTTCTCTTGATTCTCTGGTTTGCGTAAGGCAGCCGATGCCGCCAGGGAAGATGGCTTGTATCTGCGAACCGTCGATACCATAGGTGTTCTGCACTTCGATGGTATCAAGCGTAGCCAGTCTTCCGCCTGTTCCGCAACCGGCATAGAAGAGTCTTCCGCCCTTCTTCAGCTGCCCTTCGATGGCGCAAATCAGTTGGTTGATAGCAGGCAATGCTTGTTCTATTGCCAGCGCCACCTTCTTGTTTTCTGCATTGATATGAGCGGTGAGTTCTTCCACGCTCATCTTTTCCAGATGCTCGTAGAGCGAGCTCTGCTCTGTTATTCTCTTTTCTTCTTTATTTGGCATATTACTTTATCTTTAGGGTGTAGATTTAATGTAATGAAGCCTAGATGGTCGCGGAGGCTATGGCTTGCAGTCATCTAGAGAGTTCTATCATGATGAGACCTATCATCCGATGGGCTCCTATTCTTCTGCCAGGAAATAAACCGGCGCATTCCGGGAACCTTCTTTAATCAGAAATCCGGATTTTTCCAGTTTCTTCAGCCAGTTGAGTGCTGTCTGTTTACGGATATGAAATTCCGCTTCCAGTACTTTTCTGTTAATGGAACGGTTATGCTTCAGATACTCTCTTATTTTCTCCTTCAATGCATCTTCAGAGAAAGGGTAGGAGCGGGAAGTATATTGTGATTTCTCGAAATGGGTATTATATTTCACCTGTTTTAGCAGGTCTGCATTGGGGCGAAACTTGATGCCTCTTACGCTTACATATTCAGCTCTCACTTTATTGTCGGGTTTCAGGTCATCCATATCCAGATCTACCGAGAGCGAGAGATAACCTATTTCCGGAATGTTGACACGTTTTCCATCCTGCAGGTCTTCTTCTATGATATCACGCAGTTTCATGAGTACGGACGAAACTTCTCCTTCTCCCAGACAGCTATGTCTGGCGATTCGGCTGATCATCTCCTTGTCAGTCATAGCTGTTTGCTCAAAGATATGGGCGAATCGGCGAGTCTCTTCATTTCCTCCTGCATTGGGAAGATAATGGATTTCATATTTAATAGCCATCGTTTTCTTCTTTCTGTTTAGCGATACAAAGGTAATCTTTTATTCTTAAACTACCAAATAAAAATGGCACTAATATGGATGAGTGGTTTGATTGATACGAATAAACGGTGTTATTGATGTGGGTTAGAACTGCTTATCAATAGGAATAAGCATCGTAAGAAGCCTTTATAAGTTGTCGGAAGAAGTAGGATAAGTTGTTGGAACAGTAAGTATATGTTGCCGGGAAAGTCACTTCCGTCAGTCGCACAACAGCTGTTGTGCGCTTGCATATCAGCTGTTATGCGCTCGCACAACACGTGTTGTGCGAGCGTAAGACAGTTGTTGTGCAGTAAAATTTGTAACTTCCTTCATCATATTGCAATTCCTTCCTTATTTCGTGATGATATAATAAGGTGTATTTAGGCGTTGTGAGAGCTGTTTGCTGGCATCTAAAGAAGAAAAAAGGTAAGGTTTAATAGAAGTTTTTCGATGAAAGGTGCGCTCGTTTCAATAATTTGTTGTATCTTTGCAAATGGATTTGGCTACTGCCATTTCCAAGACATCGTTGGTAAACAAAAGCATTCGCTATTATTTCGCGTTCAGCCAAAAGCCTCGGAAACTTATTGGAAATAACGTAACAAGGAATAATTGTGATAAGGCATTCGGTATGGGATGCCTTAACTCATCGTATATTAGCAATGCATCATCGCCATAGGCGTGGTGTATTCTTATTCGATGGGTTGAGGTTTCCATTCCGAGGCTGCCTCATAGCTGAACGCAATAAGAGCATCACGCCCTTTTTGCGTCTTGGCGTGATTGATAGTTGTATGCACTTATTGTATCGTATAACTATCAATCAAGCATTATGGCAAACAAAAATTTGAATGCCGCTAAGGTGGCAAAGAAAGATGAGTTCTATACCCAGCTTTCTGATATAGAACGAGAGTTGCAACATTATTGGCAGCACTTCCGTGGCAAAGTGGTGCTCTGCAACTGTGACGATCCTTACGAAAGCAACTTCTTCAAATATTTCGCTCTTCGATTCAATCAGTTAGGATTAAAAAAACTCATCTGTACCTGTTACAATGGTTCGCCTGTAACAGGTAATGAACTGGCAATTCATTTCGATGGCTTCGATGATGACGAACCAAAGAAGATTGCCTATAAGGTGGAGATAACGGAAGTAAAAGATGAGAATGGCGATGGAGCTGTCGATTTGTCCGACGTACAATATCTTTTGAAAAATGATAAGAATGTATTGGCGATTTTAAAGACTGGCGATTTCCGCTCGCAGGAATGCATAGAATTATTGAAAGAAGCTGATATTGTTGTGACCAATCCGCCGTTCTCTTTGTTTCGTGAGTATATTGGGCAGCTGATGGAGTATGGGAAGAAGTTTGTAATTGTTGGGCATCAGAATGCCATAACTTATAAAGAGGTGTTTCCTTTGTTGAGAAATAATGAGGTGTGGCTTGGCTATGGTTTTAAAGGTGCGGCTGCGCATTTTTATTCACCATATGATGATATAGCCTCTGCGGGAGACCATAAGGAGAACATGATTCGTGTGTCGGGAGTTAATTGGTTCACAAATCTTGAGATTCCTAAACGCAATGAAGAATTAGATTTGGTTTGTCGTTATTCTGAGGATGAGTATCCGAAGTATGATAATTATGATGCAATAAATGTTGGCAGAACCCAAGATATTCCTTGTGATTATGCTGGATTAATGGGGGTTCCTATAACATTCTTGGACAAATATAATCCCAATCAATTCGAGATAATTTGGCAAGCAAGTGGCAATACACGAGCTTCTGCTCCAAAAGAAGTATTGGAAAGAATGGGTTATGAAATACATCCTGAAGATAGAGGAGGATGTGGAGTAGTTCATGGTAAACGTCAATATAGTAGAATATTAATCCGTAACAAACATCCGCAAGCATCATGTTAAAGATAGAAGAAATGAAAATAACCGTTGGCGAAATCACCAAGGGTTACATTAATAATGACGAACAAGGAGTAAGAGGATATAATGGCCTCTTGGATATACGTCCACCTTATCAGCGTGAGTTCATTTATAGTGAGCAAGAGCAATGTGCGGTTATTAATACCGTCTTGCATAATTATCCCCTCAATATAATGTATTGGGTAAAAAGAAGCAATGATGCAGAATGCCCATATGAGGTGATGGACGGTCAACAGCGTACTTTGTCTCTATGTGAGTATGTGGCAGGAAAGTTCTCTTTTGATTTCAAGAACTTCTTCAATCAACCAGCAGATATTCGGAAGAAGATTCTCGACTATAAATTGACCGTTTATGTCTGCGAGGGAGAAGAATCGGAGAAGTTGGAATGGTTCAAGACTATAAATATCGCCGGTAAGCCATTGAATGAGCAAGAAATAAGGAATGCCGTCTATGCAGGCCCGTTTGTGAGCGATGCCAAGAAGCATTTCTCTAAGACCAATTGTGCTGCATATCGTTTGGGTAAGGACTTGGTAAATGGTTCGCCTATTCGCCAAGACTTTTTCAAGAAGGCCTTGGAGTGGATGGCAGACCATGAAACTCGCAATGGCAAGCCACAGTCTGCCGTTGGTTATATGAGCTTACATCAGCATGACATCAATGCCATGCCTCTATGGACTTATTTCCAGAGCGTATTGCGTTGGGCTATGGATACCTTCAACATGAAGAAATTTAAGAAAATCATGAAGGGCTTGGATTGGGCGAAATTCTATGACGAATATCATGAGAAGGTACTCGATATCAAGGGGATGGAAAAGCTGATCATCGACTTGGTAGGAGATGATGAAATCCAAAAACAGCAAGGCATCATCCCGTATGTTTTGACAGGTGATGAGCATTACCTCGACCTCCGTGCTTTTCCCGACAAGATAAAGCTTGCCGTATGGGAAAAGCAGAACCATAAGTGTGCCATTTGTGGCAAAGAATTCGATTACCAATTCATGGAGGGCGACCATATTACGCCTTGGCGTGAAGGTGGAAGAACAGAGGTTAAGAATTGCCAGATGCTTTGCAGAGAATGCAACCGAAGAAAAGGTAGTAAGTAACGATCTCTGATACAAATATCCTTCACCATAAATCTTTGATTTCGTTGAATATCAAAGGCTTATGGTGAGGGATTCTTTTGTTAGCTATATCATTTTATCCATCAATCCAAATGCTTAAAGCTTTTGATAGCTTGAACTCTGGCAGTTGTGCTATGATGCAACGACGCAAGAAATTGAATACTTCGTTATAACATTCCATAAGTATCTTGCCATCCAAACTCAAAATGGCATAAGTATTATGGATTGGTATTTCGTAGTTCCAACTACCATTTACACGATGGTAGTCATTATCGCTTCCCATTTGATAAGTTTGAAAGCTTTTCTTGTTTAGTAAAGCTAAGCGAGATGGAGTGTCAGGAATACTGTTTAGTTCTTCCAATACATTTGGCGTATCATAGTTGCCGCCATCTTGGTAACGTAATTGATAGAACTTCTCCAAGAAAGGGATAAACTCTTTGTCTAACAACTTTTCGTCAAGTGTGTAAACATAATAATCCTCTGTTTCTTGGCGAACGTAAATGTCTTCAAGGTGATACTCTTTTTCTATCTCCTTGAAAAATTCATCGAGTGGCATCTCGTCAAGATGCTTCGATATTTCTTTCTTTCCAATGGCTGTTTTTATCTTCAGCCCGATTGCTAAATAACATCCCATGATATTGTATTTTTATGTTGTGTTAATGAGGTAAAGTTGTCACCTTTATCATATGGCAATTCCTTCCTTATTTACATTATGATTGAATAAAGTATAATGGTTCTCCTCCCATTCTTTTTGGGAGAAGAGTACAGGGTTGATGATTTCATCAATATCCCAGCCTAATTCTCTTAATGGATAAGAATACTTATCGTAATCTTGAAGCGTAACTTTTGGTTTGTCTAGAAGAATCAATACATCCCAATCACTTTCTTCATGTTCTGTACCTCTAGCGCGGGAACCAAACAAGATTGCTTTTGCATGAGGATCAATCTCATGCAATCTATTGTGCATTGCTTCTATAATTTGTTTCTTCTCCATATCTATCAATATTAATATATGTGTTGCAAAAATACGAGTTTTCATTCTAATCACCAAATTATTATAGTAAAATTCGGCTAAAATCTATCTAATATCTTAAAATATGCGTTTGGTGAGTTTTTTATCTCGGTGATTTCTGTGGCTTAAGAATTACACTTTTGTGTATAAAAAGAAAGGATAAATAGCGCCTGGTGATGGATTTTTAATGAATTTCTCTTATTCTTTTCATCACCAAATCAGCGAGCACGATGGCGGATTCCTTCTCATCCCTCGGTGCATCCTTTGACTTCCATGCCACGATGAAGCGGATTCGGGCAGCGGTTACCTTGTAGCCTTTCAACTCCCATTTGCCTAGTTTCTCTTTCATCTTGATGGAGAGCTGGGCTATGTCTCTGCCTGTTGATGGGAGACAGAGGCAATGGTCGTGATAGGTTAGCGGCATACCGCTTCTCAGGCAAAGGATAGCATCCTTGTGAGGCTTGGAGAAGCCCAGGTTTACATCCTTGTGTGAGAGCTGAAGCACTATTTCGTTGGGCTCATCGTAGGCTTGGGCATCATAGAGATGCTGGGCACTTTTCAGACTGTCGAAGAGATTGCCGTTGGTGTGGATGGCAAGTGTACGCTTGGCACGGGTCATGCCCACATAGTATCGGCGCAGTATGTCATCTGTAGGATGCTCGGGATGGGTAATGAGCATCAGTACATGGTCGAACTCATGGCCTTTTGCCTTGTGGATGGTGCTGACCACGATGTCTGATTTCGATATATCACAGAAGTCTTCTACTGATGATTCGAACACGAACTCCCTCAGGTCGCTGTAGTACTTGGCACGATTGGTCTGTTCAAATACCTGGAGACTGCGGCGCAGATATGGCAATGCCTGGCTGGTGGCATACTTTTGGAATGTCAGCTGCTTGGTTGTTTCCCAAATATCATCAGGGATGATAGGGGATTTCGTCTCCTTGATACCTTGGTCTATCTTCTTCAAAAAGTATCTTACCTCTGCCAGATTCCAGAAGCGCAAGCCGTCCATTGATTGCACCAGTTTGGCCTTGATGTTATGGCTGTGAAGAAGAGCCAGCATGATGACAGCCTCCTCATTGGTCTGCGTGAGGATGCTGATGGTTTCGTTCTTCTTGCGGGAAGATGCATCGGCTTCTTTTGAAGCGTTACTTCCCAGTAATCGCGTAACATCTTCTAGGATAGGCTGATACATATAAACCTTTTTCTCCTGAATCTCGTATGGATGCTTCACGATTCTTACTTCTCCATCTTCTTGACTCATGGAGATGATAGGGGTAGATTTGATTCGCTGACGGATGTTGCGGGCGAAATCGTTGGCAGCATCCACGATATGGCGAAGACTGCGGTAATTCTCAGTCATCTCGATAAAACGGCTGTGTTCTGTCTGGGTCAATTCATAGAGATACTGCGAGTTGGAACCTCTAAACTCATAGATGTTCTGATCATCATCGCCTACGGCTATCACCCTCATCTCTTCGTTGGCTTTCATCAGAGCAGAGACAAGGGCATAGTCATCCTTGCTCATGTCTTGTGCCTCGTCAATAACGAGCACGGTCTTGCTGATGCGATTGGGCTCCACTTCTCCATTGTTGATCATTTCGGCGGCTTGCTTAACCACATCTCCTGCCTCATCCAGATTGCCAACTCTGCCCAGCAGGTCGAAGCAGTAGGAATGGAAGGTCTTGATTTCTACGAAATGGGCGGCATTGCCGATGAGTTGCATCAGGCGCTGCTTGAATTCGGTAGCGGCTGCACGAGAGAAAGTGAGCATCAGAAGTTGCTCGTGCTTTACATCTTCCAACAGCAGGAGAGAGGCAAGCTTATGTACGAGCAC
Organism: Segatella copri; assembly: GCF_009494835.1. Classification (GTDB taxonomy): domain Bacteria; phylum Bacteroidota; class Bacteroidia; order Bacteroidales; family Bacteroidaceae; genus Prevotella; species Prevotella copri_F. Next base: position 78,042 of record NZ_VZBE01000073.1, on the reverse strand, counting down.
ACGTGTCTTGCCGCTGCCAGGTCCGGCAGCGACTACAATGCAGCGAGACTCGTGGTCGTCGATGATTTCCTTCTGTCGCTTGGAGAGTATTCCGAAGAGTTTCTTATACTTCGAAGGTGTTACGTTGCGCTCTATCTCAGTCTCCCGGTTGCCCTTGAAGTACTTTGAGATGAAGCGGTGGTAGTCCATCTGGAAGTAATCCTGCACATATTGCAGGGCGGCATCGTAATCCCTTACCATCAGGTTGGCATATTCGCCCACGATGTGAATCTGCTGAATCTTCTGCTTGTAGAATTCATTGAGCATGCGATAATCCTCCTGCTTATAGTGGAGGCGAGGTTCCTTGATGCGTTTAATTGCCATTGCATTGTAGAGTACCAGAAATCCTCCTTCCAGCTTCATGGCTCCTATCTTGGAGAGATAGAGCAAGGCTTCCTCCACGTCTTCCAACTGCAGGGAAGAGAAGTCGGAGAAGAGTGACTGGTTGCTGGATTTCAGATCGTTCAGAAGTTCGACTACCGAGAATTGAAGAGGCTTCTCTTTTGAATCTACAGAAGAGCTATTGTTGCTCTCTTCTGTTATAGTTTTACTGTTTTCTTCAGCCAGGCTGTATAGTCTTTCGATGATGAATCGGCAAACCTCAATTCGTCTTTCGAATCGCTTGATGATGGTTTCTATGTCCTTGTCTCTTGTTACGATAAGATTGCGGATGCCGTCTTCCTTCTTGTGCGCATAGCCCTTCACTGCCAGGAAGTATAGCAGTGTGCGGATTTTCTTTTCTGTAGAAGTGTTGAGACCGTCATGTACGGCATTGTCATTGAGTTGTTTGTATGTGATATGCAGCGATTCATCCGGGATATGTTCCAGAATGTATCTTTCCAGTTTGGCGAAGTTTTCCAGCATCTGCTGAGGCTTGCGCTGCTTGTCGCTGATGTCTTGCAGATAGGCTGAGATATCACGGGTATCGGCAAGGATGCCTTCCTGACGCATTCGGTCAACGGAGGAGATGACGTCTCGCTTGCTGAGTCCTAAGATGTCGGCGAGGTAATCGATGCGGGATTCTGCCTCGCTATCCTGTGCCTTGGCTATATGCTTCTGGGTGATGAGCGACTTGATGATGCGTATGGCATTCTGCATCTCATTTTCAGAGAACAGGGGTGATTCGGTGAGGCGCAGTCTTGCCTCGTCCATGTTCTTGACAGTGATACCTGTGGCATAGACGTGCGGAATATTGTTGCCACGCTCTATGTATCCGCTCTGTTCTAGAGCAGATAGGGCGGTGCGAACACGGGTTTCTATGTCGGATACCGAGTCATCCCAACCGGCTTGACGGGCTATCTCCAGTGCCGAACAACTTACATGTGGACGCTGCTTGGTAAAATCCTTAACGGCTTTCCATACCTGTTGTATCTCACTGATGCTCAGTTTGGTTTGGTTGAGCAGGATGAAGTGCTTATCCAAGTCCTCGTCGCTATAGAGTACATAGCATTTGGCATCGAGGTGTGGATCTCTTCCTGCACGTCCTGCCTCCTGTACATAGTTCTCCAGAGAGTCGGAGATGTCGTAGTGGATAACCAGCCCCACATCGCTCTTATCTACTCCCATACCGAAGGCGGAGGTGGCAACGATGATTCTAACCTTATCGCTCATGAAGGCATCCTGATTGTGTATCTTCTCATCGGCATCCATTTTGCCATTATAGGGCAGGGCGGATATGCCGTCACGGGTCAGTTTTTGGGCGAGTTCCCGGGTTCGCTTGGTGCGGGATACGTAGATGATGGTAGGGCAATCTGCCTGCTCTACCAGTGAGCGCAGGAGATTGTATTTGTTGCCGTCACTATCTACGTGGATAACGGAATAGTGCAGGTTGGTACGTGAGGCTGATGAGGCGAAGAGCTGGAGGTCGGTGCCCAGCCAATGCTTGAAATAGTCGCAGATATCCTGCACCACCTTCTGTTTTGCAGTGGCAGTGAAGCAAGATACGGGTATCAGGGTTTGACCATGGTTGCGGGCTATAGCGTCCTTGCCAAACTTACGTTCCTGATATTCCTTGATAAACTTGCCGATATATAGGTAATCCACCCGGAAGTCTTGTCCCCATGCAGAGAAGCAGTGAGCTTCGTCAATGACGAATCTCACTACATGCCGTGCCATCAGGATGCGCTCGATGGTTTTGGAGCGCAACATCTCTGGTGCTATATATAATAAGGTGGCATCTCCGCTCTGTACTCGTTCAATGGCTAGGGAGCGGGAGATAGGGTCGAGGAGACCATTGATGGTTACGGCATCGGTGAAACCGCGGTCTGCGAGGTTATCTACCTGGTCTTTCATCAATGATTGCAAAGGCGAGATAACCACAGTGAGTCCATGCACGGTTCTGCCATCCATCAGGGCTGGCAACTGGAAGGTGAGCGACTTGCCGCCACCCGTAGGAAATATCGCCAATAATGACTTGCCATCTACTGCTGCCTGCGATGCCTGTTCCTGCAGCGGTTCGCCGTCATAGGTACGGAAGGCATCATAGCCGAAGAGTTGTTTCAGGTTGTGATGAATGTCGAGCATGCGGTTGCAATACTCGCAGCCATCGGTGCATTGGGTATGGCAGAGCATATAGATGATATGTTCTACTTCGGGATAATGGAAGAGTACCCAACCTGGGGTTACAGATTGGTAATCGTCTGTGCCTATGAGAGCCAAGGCGTATGCCAAGCCGCAAGGCGACTGGGCTGCAAGAGCCGGAATATCGGCATGGGCGCAAATATGATTCTTGTATTCAGAAAGGATGAATTCTGAAACACCTATGATTGCGTCATCCTTTTCGATGGCTCCCACATACATCAGGAATCCTCTGAATTCCTCTTCATGCTGTAGCAGCAAGGTGAAGATTTTCCTCTTCCTTTCTGATAATTGATTCCATGCAGCGATTTCATCCATCAACAGTTCCTTGGCTTTCTCGCAGTCATTGACAGGATTATTCATCTGCTCGCTCATCAGTTTGTCGTCCTTTACCAGATGATGGTAAGGGCGCTTGGGGAAGAGGAGTGGGGAGAGATAGAGGGTATCTATCAGTATGCCGTTGAGTTGGAGATAGCGGGCATCGTGATGAATGAGGTTATGCCCGCAGATATAGTCAACCTTTCCTTCTTGCAGAAACTTGTTCAGTGCCGTCTGCGATGCTTGGTGAAAGTTGGCTCCGTCATAACGCAATGCTCCGATGTCGTGTATTTTATGGTCTTTCAGTCCCACTTCGGTATCCACGAAGGCAATGTTCCTGCTTCTGGCATCTTTCTTCTTGATGTCAGAGTTTACGGTGAGATTGTTCTTCCTTCCAAAGAGGTGACTGAATATTGACATAATCTTCGATGTTTATATTTACACCGCAAATGTACAATTATTATTTGATATATGCAAATAATCAAGTGCTTTTATCTTCTTTGAAAGCTGTTTTTATACAATTCCAAGAGGCTCGTGAGGATATCTTCAAGGCAGATTAATATGCACCTAAAACTCTCCAGTCGTCTATGAGTTTGAACAGTCGGGGCATGGCTGGTTTGTAACTGTCGGGATAGGTGAGGGAATAAACGAAGAGTATTCTGCCACTCTTGATGAATTTATCGTAATGACTGTAGCCATCTACTCTTACTCCGTTTTCATAGACAGGACCGGAGAGGATGAATGCCTTATTCGATGCCTGCATCGTCCGCTCCGAATGAAGCTTCTGGGCAAGAGAATCGGCACAAGCCTGGAGGGTGTTGCTATAGTTGGGGGTAACATAACTCTCCAGGATGACGTTGGCATGATTGGTGAATGAGAAGCGGGCATAGCCCTGGTATCCCGATACCGAAGTATCCTCCTGCTGGAAGAAGCAAGGATATTTGACAACGTAGCCGAAGTCCGGATCATTGTATTCCTTCATGGGCGCCATCTCTACCTTGGTCTTGAAATCCGCCATCGGTGTTTGCTGCTCTTTCGTAACCTCATGATGATAGTTGATGATGAAGTTTATCATCATCAGCAAGACAACTGCTATCAAAAAAATCTTCTTCATATCTTTGCCACTTTTGTATTTTAGCTGCAAAGGTATGAAGAAGATGGGAAACAGCCAAATAATAAGTATGACATTTGGCTGACATTTCTGAACTTATCTGATTATCAGTCGGTAAGACTTGCCTCTTTCCGACTCAATTATGAGGTTGCTATTCTGCTCAATCACCGGTTTGATACGGCGAATCAAGGTATAGAGCGTTTCGCTGGCATCCGGTTTCTTGGGCCAAAGAGCATCACAAATCTCCTGTTTGGAGAGTTGATGATGCGTATTTTTGAAGAAGAGTTGCATCAGCTGGTGCTGCATCGGAGTAAACTTGATGGCTTGTCCGTTTTCCTGATTGTAGAAGGAATCCTCGTTTTGAGAATAGCACATGGTGCCGAACATATCGGCCTCATGATTCCAGGGTTGTTTTCTGCGATGATAGTATAGCGATGCAATAGCCCAAATCATAGCCATGAGGGTAAGCGTCAAAGATGTCCGCTGGTTGCTCATACTCAAAACATCTGCCATCGAACAGTTAGCATAGCTTTGGATAGAATGCTCGTTGAGAAGCATCTCTTTGCTGCTGAGCAGGTTGGCGCTATTTACCAACTGGGAATTGTTCTTGCCTCTTCTTCTGTCTTCCATCACATAGCAGAGATTACTGGTCGACTTCAGCAGGTCGATGCTGAGATGTGAGCGGTAGCTCTGGATGGTATCAGGCGTAATCCATTGATATTTATTTTCCTGAAGAGTCAGAGCCAAAGCTTTGTTCATATCTTGTACAATGGCATACTGTGCCTTGCGGTAGTTGCTTACGCTGGAGAATGCCGCAGACATTACAAGGATGGCGAAGATGAGGATGGAATGATATGCTTTCAGTTTCATATTATCTATTCTGTTTAAATGATATACTGTTTAAAGATTCAAATGCAAAAGTACAGAAATTCTATGAAAGATGGTATAAAACTAGATATAATATTCGTTAATTGATAAATGTCAGACTCATGTCAGCCATATTTTTCGCTTCGGTCTTCTCTTTTTGATACCTTTGCAGCAGAAAACAAGTTTTAGGAAAGTATATGATGACAATGAAGAAAGGTAAATTGTTAACAGCTATGGTGATGCTGTGGGCATTGATCTCTTGTGCAGAAATAAGTGCCCAGGAGATCCAGAAGGTATCGAATGATTCTATAGCCTTGCAAGAGGTTGTTGTGAAGGCGGCACGAGTAGTCAACAAGGAAGATGGCAAGTTGATATTCCCAAGCGATATTCAGAAGCAGCGTTCTTTTTCTGGCTTTTCGCTTTTAGGAAAGTTGGCTTTGCCTCATATTAGGGTTGATGAGGCTGGCCGTTCTATTTCTGCTACCGATCATAAGGGAGAAGTGCAGATTCGTATCAATGGCATTCTCGCCAATATGCATGACGTGCAGATGCTGGATGTAGCTTCTATTATGAGTGTAGATTATATCGACAGTCCTGGCGTAAGATATGGAAAGAATATTGCATACGTGATAGATATTCATACCCGCAGGGCTTCATCGGGTGGCAGTTTGGGCTTTAACTTGACCAATGCGCTAACTACCAAGCTCGGTTCGAACGATGTCTATGCATCTGTCAATAGGGGCAAGAGCCAATTGAATATTTTATATGAGCAGACTTATGTGGATAATAAGGCATCCGAATATAATGAGGATGCTCAGTATCTTCTACATGATGGTTCTGAGTATCAGATATCTCGAAAAATCATGAATGTGGCAACTCGAAATTATGATAATACATTGCAGTTGAAGTATAATCTGGCTGATTCTGCATTATATGTATTCCAGACAACGCTTACCACGGATTTCAGCAATCAGCCTTATACATCGAATGAGATGTGGTTTTCTGAATCTGGAAAGCCTGCGTATCCTGTTTACAGAACCAGCAAGGGTAGGGATTTTACTCCTGCTCTCGATTTGTATTTCTATCATCAGTTGGGCGAGCATCAGTCTTTGTCGGCAGATGTTTTGGGCACTTATATCCATACCAAAGGAGCCTATTATGAAGGTGAGGGCGAACCCTATCAATATCAGGTAGATGGAAAGACCTATTCGCTCATAGCCGAGGCTATCTATGAAAACCGGTTGAAACCCTTTACTTTTTCTGCAGGAACCAACTTGAACTGGAAATATATGGATAATCAGTATTTGGGTGATGTGGTTAGCGAGAATGGTATCCGTTCATTGGGTATTTATGGCTTTGCACAAATCAAGGGAAGTTTGGGACAATTCAAGGAAGGAACATCCCGTTTAACTTATGTGGCTGGCTTCGGGTTGAGTAATCAGTCTTATCGACAGGGAGATGAGGAATTTAGTTTTTGGCTTTGTCGTCCGAAACTCACATTGGCTTATTCCCTTTCTTCTTTGTTCCAGATTCGCTTGGGAAGTGAATTATCACAGCATATTTCGCAGATAGCTATGATTTCGGATACCCGTATTCGAAAGAACAGTATGGAATGGACTGTGGGTAATCCTTCGCTTAAGCCTAACAGTATATATGAGAACTGGGTGGTATTCTCTTTCAGTAAACCAAGGATAAATACTGATTTTACCTTGAATTATCGCATCAATCGTCATTGTAATTTGGCGAAATACGCCCGCACGGAAAATGATCAGTTTCTTTATACCCAGGAGAATCAGCCCCATTGTAATATGTTGTATCTTACGAATGATACCCGGTTTGACATTATCCCCGACCACCTTATATTATCTGTGAATGCAGGTATTTACCGTTTTTTCAATAAGGGCGATGAGTACAGTCATTGTTATACCGCTTATAATTATAGTGGAACATTACAGGGGTATTGGGGAAAATGGACAGTGATGCTGTATGCTGATAACGGTTGGAATTTTATGGAGGGAGAGAACATCGGGCATAATCCTCCTTCATTGGCAGCCTCAGCCAGTTATCATATGGGTGATTTCGATTTTACGCTCTATATGCATAATCCGTTTATGGCTCATCCGAAATCCTATTCAGCAGAAATCGTCAACGCCTTGCTCCGTAAGCAGGTTAGTGGATATGACAATTCGGGAGGTAATTTGTTCCGTATCGGTGTTGCCTGGAATATCAATCGGGGAAAGGAATACCGTAAGATACAGCGGAATATCAACAATGAGGAGCGCGAAACGGGTATCTTGAAATAGGTGGCTTTGCTTTCTGTATGGGTTGCATGGGCAACAGCCGGAATTTATTTCTTCCCTTTATTGATGATATAAATTCCGGCAGTAGCCAATGCGCCTGCTATCAGATACTTCCAGTAGAAGGTTTCGCCAAGACAGAGACAGGAGGTGATGGCTCCTACTACGGGGATGAGCGAATTGTATATCGCTACCTTTCCTACGGGATTGCAGCTCAATAATTTGTTGTAGAGAGCGAAACTGATGGTTGAGATGGCGATGAGCAGCAGAAGGATAGTGATGCCCCAGAGGCTGATGACTGGCAGATAACCACCCATTAACAATGCAGGAATCACCAGCAAGGCTCCACCGATGCTCAGCGAATAACCGGTTCCTACGAAAACATCCACCCTCTTGCTCAAGCCTCGGGTCAGCAGGGAAGCACTGGCTCCACACAGGGCATTGAGGATAATCATACCATCGCCCAGGAATGTGAAACTTCCGCTTTCCTTTCCGCCAAGGTTCAAGGCAAGGATGCCCAGGAAGCCGATGATGCAGCCCAATGCCTTTCGCCACGTCATCCTGTCGCTCTTGAAGAAGATGCAGGCAATGATAACCACCGTGAAGACGCTCATCGAATTGAGTATCGCCGAACGTGCTCCTGCATTATGCGAGAGTCCGAAATAGAAGAAGGCATAATGAAGGGTGGTGTTGAGGAGTGCATAGAGGAGAAGGAACCAGACATTCTCTTGAACAGCTTTCTTCTTGAATCCGAATTCACGGTGTGAACTTCTGGCGATGGCAAGGATGATGATGCCGGAGATGAAGAAGCGGATGCCTGCAAAAAGCATCTTGCTTCCGGTCATGTCTGCTGTAATCTGATATTCCTCCATTCCCATTTTAATCAATGGGTAAGCCCATCCCCACGAGATAGCAGCCGTAAGGGCGAACAGGCTTACCCATACCGGGCGCTGAAATATACTGAGTGTATTTGTTTCTTTCTTTTCCATTATAATTTAATTGGTATTCCCTTGCTTCTGTGTTTGCTAAATGGCAATCTACAAGTCCCCCAGATGCCTTTCTATTGGAATTCCGCGGTTCTTGTCCTTGTCATCCTTGTTGATGTCTATCCAGTTGCGCAGGGTATCCATGGCGATGCGGGTGGCATGGCGAAGATGATCGCCATCCTTCAGTCTGCCCACGATGATGCTGGAGAAGATGTCGCCGGTGCCTGGGAACTGAACGGGGATTTCTTCGTAGGGCAGGAGGAAATACTCTTCTGTAAGATGATTGAAACCTACCACGGCATGCTGACCCTCTACGATGCACGAGGTGATGAGCACGGAGTGGGAACCGATGGCTCTCAGTTTATCTATCAGTTCATAGGCTTCCTTCTCCGAGATTCCCTCTTCCTTGTATTCCGAATCCGTCAGCAGACAAGCCTCGGTATAGTTGGGAAAACAGAGATGCGATACGCTCAGCATCTCCTTCATGCATCTCACGGTGCTCTCACTGGCTCCACCATAGAGCTTGCCGTAATCGCCCATCACGGGATCCACATAGATGTCGGTGCCCAGTGCAGCCTGTTCTCTGCAATAACGTGCCACCAGCTTAGCCTGACGCTCCGAAGCCATGAAACCCGTGGTGATGGCATCGAAGTGAATGCCCAGTTCGTTCCACTTCTGCAAGGCTTCCTCGATATACGAAGTGCATTCCAGAATGGCGTACTTGCCGTATGGGAAGGTGTTGCTGATGAGCATGGTGGGCAGATTGAACACGTCGAGTCCCATATAAGAGAGGATTGGCATCTGAACTGCGGCAGATACCTTTCCGTAGCCACACATGTCGCTGATAATAAGGATATTACTTTTCGCTTTCATTCTTTCTTTTTTCTACTTGCTTTTCTTTCTTATCCTGATTATCTCTTAATAGCTGGCTGTACACTTGATGCCCAATGCCTCTACACGGTCCTTGATGGCATCGAGAACTTCCTTTGGTGCCTTTTCCAGCAACTTGTCTGGTGTTTCGCGGGCGATGGTATAAACCATTACCTGCTGAGGCTGGATGTCTTTCACAGCCTCCAGCCAAGGAGCTACGAAATGCTCGCTGGTATTGTCCAAACCGTCACCTCTCAGGAACATGGTCTGGATGATGACGTGCCCCTTGAACATCTTCAAATATTTGATCACATCCTTCACGTCGTAGTTAGGCTGCTGAGGGCGGTCCAGCTTCTTGATGTAATCCATATCCACGGTATCCAGTTTCAGGATGTTGTTATCCACGAGCATCAGCGCCTCTCTCACTTCCTCCTTATATATATAGGTGGCGTTGCTGAGTACGGATACCTGTACTCCCGGGAAATATTTCTTGCAGAGTTCCATCGTATCTTCCACGATTCCCTTGAAGTCAGGGTGTCCCGTAGGTTCACCGTTTCCTGCGAAGGTAATGTCATCCAGAGGCTGGTTGTTGTCGTGGCGCTCTTTCAGAACTTTCTCCAATCCTTCTCTTACCTCCTCGCGGGTAGGGCGCTTCTTCTTAGGACGGAAGTCGGCGTTGAATCCGCATTCGCAATAAACGCAGTCGAATGAGCAGACCTTGCCATCAGATGGCATGAGGTTGATGCCCAGTGAAACTCCCAGACGGCGAGAGTTTACCGGTCCAAATATCGGTGATGGATAAATAATCGTTGACATAATCTTATTCTCCTTTATCTAATCTATTCTTTATTTTATCTTGGTAATACCTATTTTTATACCAATCTTATTTACTTGTTCGTAATTTGGTGGGCAAAAGTACTAAAAAATGTTGGAATGAACAAATAAATCAACAGAAAATCGATTTATCCTTACCATTTGTCTTCTATCTCCGATAGATTGTGTACTTTTGCATTCAAATCCGGGGAGAATCTTGGTGATTTCGATTCGGATTTAAGGGAAAAAACAAAAAAGTTGATGTTTTGCTTAGTTTTTCGCTTGGCTCAACTGTATAGATAGTATATGAACAGAAAAAAGGACATAGAACAGTTATTCCGTCAACATTACGCGAAGATGTACAATCTGGCCAGATGCATTCTTTCGGATGATGACGAGAGCAAGGATGTGGTGAGCGAAGTATTCGCCCAGATTCTTGCCGACGATGTGGTTCTGGTGCCTGGGAGTGAGGAAGGTTACTTGATGCGGAGCGTACGCAACCGCTGTCTCAACCTGATAGCTCATAAGAGCGTGAAGGAAAGGGTGGCGAAGCTGCTGCTGGATGATGCCGACGTGATTCTCTCGGAAGAGACCGACGAGCGACTCGACCGGCTGATGCTTCTCATCGAAGACCTGGAACCACCTATCCGGCAACTCATTTTCCGTCTGCGCTATCTTCAGGAGAAATCTTATCAGGAGGTGGCTGATGAAGTGGGAGTGAGCAAGGTGACGGTATTCAACCATCTCTCGAAGGCGATGGACTGGATTAAGGAACAATTTAAATGAGCAAGACAATGACAAACATGAGTAAAGAAGAAAAGCGGATGATGCTCTTTGACATGCAGGAGCATCCCGAGAAATATACCGACGAGCAGGTGGAGCACCTGCTTGCCGATGAGGAAGTGAAGGAGTTCTTCCATGAACTGGCGATGGCGAGAATGGCTGGCAAGAAAGCCAATCCGAAGGAGGTGGATGTGGATGGGGCTTGGAAGGAATTTGTTCAGGTTCATCACGAGGATAAGATGGCGATAGATGCCGGCAAATCCAAGGGCGCTTATCGCAACCGGATGAAGATTGCCGCATCCATCGTTGGCATCATCTTCCTTTCGGGTGTAGCCTTGGCTGCGATTCACAATGGTTGGTTGGGGTTCCCGGCTTCTGATCAGATAGCGGATAACAAGGCTGCGACAGAACAGCTGGCAACAACCCAGGCGCTGACGAATGACAGTCTTCGTGCAGCAACAGCAGAGAAGAAGGATTCTCTTGATATGAAGCCGGTGGTGTTTGATGATGCTGAATTGGGAACCATCCTGGCTCAGCTATCCGGTTTCTATCATGTCAAAGTGGAGTATGTGGATGCCGGTGCCCAGCACATCCGTCTCTTCTTCAACTGGAACAAGACGAAGACTTTGGAGCAGAACCTGGAGATTTTGAATGCTTTCGACCGCATACAGATAGAGTATATTGACGGTACATTGTTGGTGAAATAAGATAGGAGGATATATTTATGAGAGATTTTTGGAAACCAATGCCCGTTAGCGGCAAGCTTATCAGAGAGCTTCTTCTTCTCTTCCTGCTGTTTGGGGTTCAGCAGTCTTATGCCCAGCGCATCACCCGACAATATAATAATGTGTCGTTCTCTGCGGCGTTGAAGGATTTGAACGCCCGCCAGCATAAGTATACCATCAACTTCGTGTATGATGAACTGGAGGATTTCAGGGTAACCAAGAGCATCAGAAACCAGAGTGTTCCCGATGCCATCATGCAGCTGATAGGATTCTATCCCATCAGGATGACGCAGATGGAGGATAATATCATGGTGGAGTGTATGCAGAAGACAACACTTCGTTATAAGGGACGTATTATAGATGAGAGTGGCAATGCTGCCGAATATGCAAATATAACCTTGTTGTCGCCCATTGATTCTACAATCGTAGGGCATGGTGTGAGCAATGAGAATGGAAGTTTTGTCATTCCTTGTAATTCCCGGAAGGTGTTAGCCCGTATCACATACGTTGGTTATAAGACTATCAGCCGTATATACAGCAATCCGGAAATGGGAATCATCAAATTGCAGCCCGAAACGATGATTATCAAGGGAGTTGTAGTGAAGGGTGAAAGACCTCAGTATAAAATGTCGCCTGGAGGAGTGGAGGTTGCCGTAGAGCATACCTTGCTTTCTAAAATAGCAAACACTTTTGATGTCCTGAACCTGTTGCCACGTGTCTCTGTTGATGGACAAAAGATATCCGTGTTTGGAAAAGGCACACCGATTGTCTATATCAACAACAAGCGAGTGAATGACAATAATGAGATTGTAAACATCACTCCCGACAATATCAAGTCGATTTCCGTGATTACAAGTCCAGGTTCAGAATATGATGCCGAGGTGGAGTCGGTAATTCGTATCTGTACCAAAGAGCGCCGTGCCAATGGGTTCAGTTTACGCGCGGATGCTTTGGGTAAATACAACAAATGGATATCTGATTACGAGCTTATCAACGCCCGGTATCAGACCAGAAAATTCGAGATAGCCAATAGCTTATGGACGAGGGACTATCATGTTGGTGAGGATAATCATCTGAACACCGATATCAATTTGCCCGACAAACATTATCACAACGACCAGCATTTTAATTTGGATACCAACAACCGCTTCTTGTCGGAATATCTCTCAGCCGACTGTTCGCTCAACGACAGCAACTCTATCGGTGGCTCTTATCGATACTATGGCATGTTGAATGGCAGGACGAATAGTGCTAGCCAACAGGATGTATTTCTGAATGGTGTGGCACAGGGTAGCATTGGGCAGAATAAGGTTGCAAAGCCTCACCTTGGTTCACATGAGGCAGAAATTTATTATGTGGGAAAGATAGGACAGGTAGGTATCGATTTCAATGCCACATACTATACGGTCAATAACAGACGTAGTGACGAGAGTATTGAAAGCAGCAAGGAGTTGGGCAATCAGGAGGTACACTCAAGCAATCGTCAGAATAGCGATATGTGGGCAGGCAAGTTGGTTGTGAATATTCCTCTGTGGAAAGGAAATGTTTCTTTAGGAACAGAGCTGTCGAAGACCGACTCTCATGGAACGTTCCTGAATGAAGAGCAGTTGGTGCCATCTACAGAGACGGATATCCATGAAAGAAATGTTGCTGGCTTTGCACAATATGGACTGTCCCTCAGCAAGTGGACCATTGGTCTTGGTGTGCGTTACGAGAATATCATTCGCGACTATTTCTCTGGTGGAGTCAAGCAGGATGATGTGAGCAGAAGATACAGCAACTTCTTTCCTAACCTCAGCATATCATGGAACAAAGGTAACTGGAATTGGCAGTTGAATGTCAACGAGAAAATAAATCGTCCAAGTTATCGACAGTTAGGCAACTTTATGCAGTTTGACAACCGTTTCCTTTATGAAGGCGGAAATCCTACCTTGCAACCGGAGAAGGTGTTCAATGTTGAGGCAATGATGACATATAAGTGGCTGAATGTTTCCACAGGGTATAAATATCTGATGGATGTGATAGAGTGGACCAAGTATATCTATCCTGGAAAGGAATTTGCTTATAGTACGTCGTTGAATTTCGACCATAAGCAGCTGCTTTATGCTTCTGTCAATGTTTCGCCAAAGCTTGGCATCTTCCGTCCTACGTGGGGATTCTATTATAAACAGCAGTTCTTCGATACCAGGAAGTATGGTGCCAGCAAGGCATTAAGCAGACCTTTGCTGTTGTGCTTGCTCGACAATAATTTCGCTCTTTCAGAAACCATGAACGCGGCTATCAGCCTGAATGCAGCAACCCCCAATGCAGATGGATTTCTTATGATGAAGAGTAATTACAGCGTCGATCTGCGGTTCGACAAGTCGTTTGCCAATCGCACATGGATCATTTATCTTTCTGCAAATGACATCTTCAAGACTACAAAGGAACGTTGGACGATGTATGGACAGGGTTCAGGTACCATGAAAGACTGCTACAACTATACTCGTAGCATCTCTTTGCAGGTTACGTATAATTTCAATGCCAAGCGCAGTAAGTATAAGGGCACGGGAGCAGGCAATGAAGAAAAGAGCCGTATGTAGCTCTTGTTAGGAAGAAACTCTCTTAATAAACAATGAATATATGACAATCGGTCAAGCGAAGGCAAAACCATGTTGGTTTGCTCTTTGCTTGACCGATGTTTTTTACTTCTCTTCTGTTAGATACTCCTTTATTTGTTGCTCTAATATCGGAAGGTCGTTTGTAATCACATCCCAAACAACGTTGTTATCAACTTGGAAATATTCATGAACGATATAGTTCCTCATGCCGTTCACTTGTTTCCAAGGAGTCTTAGGATGCGCTTGTCGAAATTCTTCAGTTAGCATATTCGATGCTTCTCCAAGAATTTCTATGTTCTTGACTACTGCGTAATACATCATGTCGTCTGCGATAAAATCCTCAAAGTTTTTACCTTTTGTATATCGGCAGATTCTTTCTATTGCCTGGAGCATGTGCTCTAAGCGGTTTTTATCTCTACTTCGTTCTCTCATAAACTAAGATTTTATCACGTTCTACTGATTCCTGTGCAAAAGGGAGTAAGGTTCCTTCTGATACCAAATCAACTTTTCTACCTAAGAGTTCTTCCAAATCACTCCACATGCCGAAGAATTTTAAACCAATAGGTTTGCTCTTGTCCAAAGAAACCATAATATCGACATCGCTATCCTTCGTTTCTTCCCCTCTGGAGAAAGAACCGAACAGCCAGGCTTTCAGTACGGGTTGGGTGCTGAAATAATGGCGTAAAGCTTCTATGATGGCTCGTTTACCCATAATATAATGATGTTGTTTCTTGGTGCAAAGATACACTTTTTATTCGAAAGAGCAAGCTTTTTTCTAGTTTTTTATTACCTTTGCATTGCTTTTCCAAAAAAAGTAGAAGATTTCTTCATTTTAGGGGTAATTGATTTCAGGAAAGCTTGTATATAAGAGTAGAAATAAGAAGAAAATGACGTGATGACAGAAGAAAATGAACAGCGGATGGAACGGCTGTTCCACGACCATTACGAGCAGATGTATCGCTTCGCCTTTGCCTTGCTCCATGATAATGAGGAGGCGAGGGATGTGGTGAGCGATGTGTTCTCCAGATTGTGGGATAAACAGCTGGTTCCAGACCGGGCTTACCTGATGCGGAGCGTGAAGAATGCCTGCATCAATCTTATAGCCAGAAAGAAGAGAGATGAACGACTGAAACGGCTTCTCCCTCTCTCGGAAGAGAAATTGACGGAGGAAGAACCTTCTCGTTTGGAAGAGCGATGGCAGGCTGCTGTGGATTGCATCGACCACGACCTGACCGACCAGACTGCTTCCGTCATCCGATTGTGCTATCGGGAAGGAATGTCGTATAAGGATACGGCGGAGGAGCTGGGCATCAGCGTCTCGGCAGTGAACAAGCATATCGTAAAAGGTTTGCGAACGCTCAGAGAAAAGTTGAAAGGAAAATAATAACCCTAAAATGAAGAAAGGAAAGAAAATGAAACATGAATTATCTGACATAAATCCTCAGAAGATGGATTCTCAGAAATGGGATTTGCTCCTCGATCTCCTGGAGCATCCCGAAAAGTATTCCGAAACCCAGAAGGATGAACTTCTGGGCGATGAGGAAGTGAACGAACTCTATCAGCAGCTGATAGAGACCCGACAGTCTCTGGATTTCGCCAAGTCGAAGGAAAAAATGAAGATGCCTTCGATTGATGCAGAATGGGAGAAACTGAAAGATGAGATGAAGCTGAAAGAAGAAAAGCAGCAGAAAGAAGAGATGAATCAGAATGCAGAAACCCAGCAAACCGCCAAGCTGTTTCCTCTCTGGAGCCCGATGAGAAAAGTGGCTGCCGTTGCAGCCGTCCTTGTCGTCTCCGGCATCACCTTTGCTGCCATTCATCTGGTAACCCGTTCTCATCAGGCATCAGATAAGCACAATACCGAACTCGTGGCATCCCGAAAGGATTCTATCCAGCAGGTTTCTGCTCCTCAGAAATCCAACATAGAAGAAAAGACAGATTCTGCAAGTCTTGCCCAGCTCCCATTGGTTTACGAAAACGCTGAGCTTCAGAATATCCTGACTCCTATTGCCGGGCATTTCCATCTCCAGGTAACTTATCAGAACGAGTCGGCTCGCCACATCCGTCTCTTCCTGCAACTGGAGAAGAACATGAGTCTGGATGATATCATCGAACTGATGAATCATTTCGAGAAAGTGAATATTCGTCATGAAGGTCAAACTTTAATCGTGGAATAAGATGAAAAGATTAAGATATATCATGCTGCTGGCAGGTTTGATGAGCCTTTCTCTTCAGACCATCTATGCCCAACGCATCACCCGCAGCTTCCGCAACACTTCTATGTCAGAAGCACTCACCATCCTTGCCAAGAGCACCAAGGATTATCGTATCAACTTTATGTATGATGAACTGGAGGATTTCACGGTTACTACGAGTATCGTGAAGCGAACCGCTCCGGATGCCATCCGCCAGATTATGGGTTTCTATCCGATGAAGATGACGATAGATGGCGAAAACATCTTTGTGGAGTGTACGCAGAAGACTCCCACCAAGATGATAGGCCGCATTGTAGATGCGCATCATCGCCCTGTAGATTTCGCCAATGTAGCCCTGCTGAATGTTCGTGATTCTTCTTTGATTAATGGCGGCGTGACGAATGAGAACGGCCAGTTCGTGATTCCCTGCGGAGCCAGAAAGGCGATAGTAAGAGTAAGTTGCGTGGGCTATCATACCGCTGTTGCTACTTATAATACAGGTAAGATTGGTTCCATTACTCTGAAGGAGGCAACGATGAACCTGCAGAAGGTGATTGTGAAGGCGGTTCGCCCCAAGACAAAACTGACTCGCGAGGGATTCCAGACCCAGGTGCAGGGTACAATACTGAGTGATGCGGGTATGGTTGCCGACTTGTTGAAGCAGGTTCCAAGAGTGCGTGTGGATAAGGATGGAAACTGTTCGGTGTTTGGAAAAGGCACACCGGAGATTTATGTCAATGGCAGAAAGCTGACCGACAAAAATGAATTGCAAACCATATCTTCAAAGGATGTGAAGAACGTGACGGTTATCACGACTCCCGGTGCTCAATATGATGCCCAGGTCAATTCGGTTATTCGTATTACTACGGTCAAGAAGCAAGGTTATGGATGGAGTGGTAATTTCCAGGCAAAATATGGTTTTGCCATGAAGAATGCCTGGCAAGAGCAGGCTAATCTCAATTACCGTGTGGGTGGACTGGATGTATTCGGTGGATTGATGTGGTCAGATTCGTATTTCTATGATAAATTGGGATTGGATGAATATATCAATGGCAATCAGCATCAGATATATCAAAAATCAGTAGGGCGCATAGATGCTAGAAATTATGGACCTGATGCCAATCTGGGTTTCAATTATGAATTCAACGAAAATCATACCATCGGTCTGAAATATAAGTTTGGTTCTGGCTATACCAAGTATTTTACTGATCAGAATAACTATTCCATCTTTCAGGATGGAGTTCACCAGGGAGATGTAAATTATCTCAACGATGAGTCTGATTCCAAGCAGACTCCTATTCATCAGGCTGACTTTTATTATGATGGTAAGATAGGCAAGTGGAGTATAGACCTGAATGCATCTGCGTTGTGGCGGACGAAAGACCAGATACAGAAAGCCACAGAAACCAGTACTGAGTTGGGCGACCAGATAGTATGTTCTGATAGCCATACCAAAGGAAAGTTGCTTGCTGGTAAATTGGTTGTTTCTTATCCTTTGACCGACCAGTTGAACATAGACTTTGGTTCGGAATACACTAATTCTGATAGTCATACCAACAACCAGAACGAGGGTGGTGTGGCTGCATCCAATGATTCCAGAATCAAGGAACAGAACATAGCTGCTTTTGCTGAGGCTGCATGGTCGTTGGGAGATTATTCTCTGAATGCCGGTGTGAGATATGAGCATGTAAAATCAGACTATTATGCCGAAGGAGTGCTCAGCCCGGATATGAGCAGAAAATATGATAATGTATTTCCTAATGTATCCTTGGGATATGACAAGGGCAAGTGGCATTCTTCGTTGAATTTCACGGCGAAGACCTATCGACCAAGTTACTTCCGTCTTTCCGGTTATACCCGATATACGAGTCGTCATTCCTATGAAAGCGGTAATCCTAACTTGCGACCAACGGATGCCTATCATCTGGAATGGGATGCGCAATATTCCTGGCTGAGTTTCTCTGCTGAATATATTTACAACAAGAATGCTTCGGTATATATGATGAAGCCGTTCCAGGGCAATAAGGATATAGCCCTGTCATATTACGAGAATGTAGATAAGATTCAGAACCTGAAGTTCTATCTTGGGGCTACTCCGGTGATAGGTTTATGGCATCTTGACTATACGGTAGGTCTGGTCAATCAGTTCTTTGATGCCAGCAAATATGTCAGCGACTATAATGCCAACCGTCCTTCTCTCTATCTGGATTTGGAGAATACCTGGGTATTGCCACATCATTGGAAGGCTCGATTGGAATACTCTTACCAGTCGCGTAATTATAGCGAATTGGGTGTCAATTATGCATGGAATTCCCTGGATGCGTCTATTTCAAAGTCATTCCTGAACAACCGACTGGTTGTGAGACTGGAAGCTGAGGATTTGCTTCATGGACAGAACGAGAGTTGGCAATATCATAATTCGTATGCGCACTTCACCAGAACCGGTATAGATAATACCCGCATGTTCTTGGTCAATGTAACTTATAACTTCAATGCCACCAAGAGCAAGTATAAGGGTACGGGTGCTGGTAATGCAGAAAAGAGCAGATTATAGCTCATTTTTAAAACACGGACAAATTCAATTTGTCCGTGTTGTTTTTTTCTATGCTTTAGGCTAGGAGGGATGAAGAACTGGATGGAATTGGTAATTTGATGCAGTTATACAAATTTAACGGAAGTGATGTAATGGCTTTGGATAATAATGTGTACTTTTGTACTAGATAAAGATGAAATTAAAACATATTGTAAGAATGAAGACGGTTTTTTGCTCTTTTGGACTGCTGATGGCTGCTGTGCCCGTGTTCGCTCAGAACACTGGGAAGGACTCCATAGTCTCTACTAAAGCTTTGGATGATGTGGTGGTATCAGCCTCCAATATCAGTCGTGTGGGTGATCATCTCGTCATCTATCCCAACAGCCAGCAACGAAAACATGCGGTCAATGGATTCGGAGTGTTGGAAAACCTGAATATCCCAGGACTTATCATCGACGCGAAGTCGAATCAGGTGGATGTGATGGGACTGCAAGCCACCTTGTATCTGAATGGGCAGGAATGCGACATCCGGGAAATACAGATGCTCCGTCCTCGTGACATCGAGAAGATAGAATATCATGATGCTCCATCGGGAAAATACGCCAAGGATAAGCTTGTCGTCAACTTCATCACCAAACAATACCGATATGGAGGATATGTGCAGGCTGACGGACAGCAGACGATAGGATATGACCATGGCGACTATAACGTTGCCACCAATTATGTAAAAGGTAACAATTCCTATACTGTGTTTGCTGGTGCAAACTATAGTCATGTAGATGGTACTGAGACCTGGAACAATGAGAACTATCAGTTTCCACAATCCCTATTTGATAGGGAGAGCTATAGTAAGAATTCTTACCGGAATCATCAGGAATATATGCAGTTCCGCTATCAGAACCAGAAGGGAAAGAGATATTGGGTGGGTAAGTTTACGCTCGTCAACCTCTCTACTCCAAGAAATGCATCTTCTGGTTTTGCGAGGGAAAGCACAGAGACGGACATCTTCTCAAATATCCGGAAGAAGAGTCTGTCTCCTAAGATTGATCTGAACGCCAACTTGCCATTAAGCAAGAATCAGACGCTTACCTTGGGAGTACATGGCAAGTATTCTGCCAACTCCTATCATCGTCTTTATCAGGAACAGCCTTTCGAGGCAATGACCGATGAAGACGAGAAAGCGCTGTCGTTCCAGCTGTCTGCCATCTATAATTATTTCTCTCAAAAGCATTCCTTATCTGTGGAACTGTTTCATTACCACGATGTCTGGAATGCCGATTATTCCGGCAATTGCGAACTTTGGCAGCATCTGTGGAAAGGGGAGTCGTTGGCTTTCTTCTCCTATAATTTCCAGGCTAGCAGGCGCTTGAGCCTGAAAACCCGCATCGGATTGGATTGGCTTCAATATCATCTGCACGGAGACAACAGTTTTAGCCAGCTGTCTCCTCGCATCAATACGAATGTGCAATACCAGCTGAATAAGGGAATGCTCTTGTGGTCATTCTGCTTTGTGAACTCCAATCATGGTATGGATGTCATCAACCGGGCTATGATTCAGGTCAATTCCCACATGATGGAAAAGGGAATGCCCGAACTGAAGAAATCGCATGACATCAACACCTATTTGTATTATATGGGGCGTTTCAACAGGTTGAGTGTTTCTGCCATCGGACAATTCCGTTACAATCATCATCCTGTAACTGATGATTATTACCTGGATGAGGCAAACGGGAAAATAGTGAAGACTTACTCGAATGGTGGAAATGCTCAATATTATTCTGCTATCCTCGCCTTGCAGTACAAATTGTGTAAGTTTGCCAATCTGTCGGGAGATATCAGATATAACCATGCGGAGGTGAAGACTACCTGGTCGAAGCATAACAACAATTTGACGGGTAATCTTGGGTTGAATATGTTCATGGGTGATTTTGCCTTGAAGCCTTACCTGCATTTTGGCAAGAAGTCTTTAGATGAAGCTGCTTTGGTGATAAGCAAGACTCCTGTCGACTATGGAATGTCGGGTTCTTACAGCAGGGGCAATCTCTATGTAGAACTTCAGGCAGCATCGCCTTTCAAAAAGCAGGAGAAGCGATATTGGTTGGATTTGCCTATCTACAGCTACAGTAAGAGCATCAAAGACCAGACGGCTTCGCAATATGCCAGCATCAAGGTTGCTTACTCCTTCGACTTTGGCAGGAAGACCCAAAAAGTAGAGAAGGATGTTAATAAGAACATAAACAGCTCTTTGTTAAGAGTGGAGTAGAGTTTTATAAAACAAAAGATATAGGAACGGATGAAAATGTTAGATTTTAAGGTAAAAAGATTTGTTGGTATTATATTTCATTTGATTTTAGCTCAAATCTGTTTAGCTCAGACTGGTATCGCTAACCAAAATTTTGGAAAGGATACTCTGCAATTAAGGGAGGTTGTTGTTAGAGCCACCCGCCCTTTGGCAAAGTTGAACAGCGAAGGCTTTGTGACAGAAGTCAAAGGTACCGTTTTGGAAAAACTTGGTTTTGCAAAAGACGTTATGGGTATGTTGCCTGGTGTACTGAATAATAATGGTTCCATTGAAGTTTTTGGCAAGGGAAAACCAGTCTTCTATATCAATGGACATATTGTCCGCAATAATATAGAAGTTGAGCAATTGAAGGCTAACCAAATAGATAAGATAACAGTTATAACGAATCCAAGTTCACGTTATGCTTCAACCATAGGTTCCATCATAAAGATAACAACCATTAAAAAGGTTGGGGATGGTTTCTCCTTTGATAACATTGCTACTTTTGGTTGTCGTAATTATATGTATGGCAAAGACAATTTGGACTTGAACTATAGAATTGACAATTTGGATGTTTTTGGAACGTTGGGATTTGAGAAAGGCAAGAATACGAACTCTAGCAAAAATATTCAGAATTCATGGCTCTCATTACATCATCAACAGAATACGACGATGAAATCGGCACAGCACTCAAAGTTGATTGATGGTAAATGGGGATTTGATTTTTCCTCATCTCCAAAACTCTCATTTGGCGCATTTTATCAAGTATCTTATGCTCCAACAAAGACCAATTCGAGCATTATGTCATCATTATATTCTGATGATGTAATTGAAAGTGAGACTTCTGTATACAAGGATATCAAATTAAGAGATTTGGAACATTTGTTAGATGGATATTGCCATGGGGGTTGGGGAAAATGGAATTTGGAAATGACTTTTGATTTAATGTGGAAAAAAACACGTGAAAATCAAAATGTTATAGAGCAGACTGGCATCAATCAGGATTTCGGAATAAAAGATGTTGGGCATGCTAGGTTAATGGCAACGGAATTATATGCGTCACACCCGTTTCTTAAAGGAAATTTTAGCTTTGGAGTAGATTTCACCAATAGTAGCCGTGAGGAAAATTCAGAAAGTGAAAATAGCATTATGGCAGGCGAGAACAATAAAATACAGGAGCAGAACATGGCATATTACGTTGAAACTATGCAGCATCTAGGCAATGTAACATTCCGTATCGGTGGCAGGTATGAGCATGTGAACAGTGAATATTTTATAGGTGGCAGAAAAAATTACGAACCGTCACATGTTTATGATAAGTTTTTCCCGACTGCTTCATTGTCTCTGCCCATTGGAAAAACTATGGTGCAGCTGAGCTATTCTAAGCAATGCTATCGTCCATTGTACTCTCAGTTGAGCAACACGGTTCACTATGTTAACAAATATCTCTATCAAAGTGGAAATCCGTATTTGCAACCATCCTATAGCGACAACATCTCTTTGAATTTGAGGTATCGCTGGTTGGCATTAACTGCTAATTATAAAAAGGTGCAAAACCAAATAATAACATCATATACATATTATGATGATGCGAAGACGATTGCCTTGCTCAAAAAGGAAAATTCTAGAAACAGTCTGTCTAACTTACAGATAATGGCTTCTTTTATGCCCGGATTCCTTTGGAAATGCTATTATCCCGTATTGGCATGTGGTGTTGTCTCGCAATTTTACAAGATTGATTACAGAGGAAATATAAAGCACTTGGACAATCCTTTGGTTGTAGTTAAGTTCAATAATATTTTCAAATTCCATAACAACTATATGGCGACAGTAAATTACAGTTGGCGTAGTGAGGGAAATAGTGAGAATATTAAGATGGGGAGTGTTGGACAGATAAATCTTTCTTTGGCTAAGGACTTATCTAAAAAATGGAATGTCAAGTTGTCTGCAAATGACATCTTTAATACTGCCCGCAAAAATACTTTTACCATTTTCAGCGGAATGAATGATGTCTATATTGAAAAGGTTGCGTCTGTAAGGGCAGTGGAATGTATCGTAAGATATAAGTTTAATACAGTTAAAACAAAATATAAAGGTAAAGGGGCAGGGAAAAAGGAAATGGATAGATTGTAACTGTTTAAACTCTATCCTTTCTGGGATATGCTTATCGATTGTTTGCCGTAGTTCATATACCCTTATAAATGCAGCTTTATGCTTCAATTTAATAGGATTTTTTCCTCCGTTTCTTTGCTAATTCCATCTTTTTTCTTAATTTTGCAGCGGAAACTCTATAATAGATATTTGTAATGGCAATAAGAATGAAGATGAAACAGAAAAAGATAGGCATCGCTTCGGCTTTGGGCTTGGTGGTGCTCGTGATGCTGGGACTGTATGGCGCCAGCAACTATATGCTCAATTATTCGCTCAACTATCCGAAGGAGGAGAGAATGACAGCTGAGCATTGGAAGAATAGGATGAAGAATGAGTGTCCCTGGATGATTGGCTGGATGGACTCTGTGTATCAGCACCATTGCGTGAAGGATACCTTTGTCGTGATGCCGTCTGGCTACAAGGCACATGCCATCTATCTCTATGCACCGAAGACTACGGAAAAGACTGCCGTGGTGGTGCATGGCTATCAGGTGCGCTCCGAGGGAATGCTGCACATCGCCTATCTCTATAATCACGATATGGGGTATAATGTGCTCCTGCCAGATTTGTATGGACATGGAGAGAGCGAGGGCGACCATATCCAGATGGGATGGAAGGATAGATGGGATGTGATCAGATGGTCGGAAATCGCCAATGAGATTTTTAAAGCGAAGGGTGAAGACCGAAGAGCGAAGAATACCCGTCAGGTGATTCACGGTATTTCGATGGGTGCGGCAACCACGATGGCAGTATCGGGAGAGAAGACTCCCGATTACGTGAAGTGCTTTGTGGAGGACTGCGGCTATACCAGCGTGTGGAATGAGTTTTCCGCTCAGCTCAAAGACCAGTTTGGCTTGCCTTCCTTCCCGCTGATGAATACTACTTCTGCCCTTTGCCAGTATCGCTACGGCTGGTCGTTTGCCGAGGCTCAGCAGATAGAGCAGGTTCGCAAGAGCACCAAACCGATGCTCTTTATCCATGGCGATAAGGATGCCTTCGTGCCCTACGCCATGCTGCATCCCCTTTACGAGGCAAAGACGAAAGGCAGAAAAGCCATCTTCATCGCCAAAGGCTCCGTTCATGCTATGGCATATCGCGACCATCACGAGGAATACACCCGCATCGTGAAAGATTTTGTTTCTAAAGAAGAATAGGCTATTCTCCGATATGCTGTCCCACCACATACCCCGTGGTCCAGGCTGCCTGCAGATTGAAGCCGCCGGTGATGGCATCGATGTCGAGCACTTCGCCGCAAAGAATTCTGCGGCCCCCCCCACCAATAATTGCAATATGTAGTGATTGTGGCATATCGTATTTTTGGTTGATTAGGGTGCAAAGGTACTGCTTTTCTTTGATAAAAGAAGAAAAGTTCCCCTTTTTCTTTTGCAGATACGATAGATTTTTGTAACTTTGCGCAAAAATCATAGTATATTAAGTATCAAATAGATTTATGGCAAAAAGAGAATATGTTGAGGCCAACAAGCGTTGGCTGGAGGAAAAGGCAAAGGAGGAGGGCGTTATGGCGCTGCCTCGTGGTATATATTATAAGGTGTTGAAGCAGGGCGACCCGAAGGGAGCACAGCCTAGCCGACGCAGCATCGTGACGGCTCATTATACCGGTTGGACCATCAACGGCAAGAAGTTTGATTCCAGCCGTGGCGGTACGCCGTTCGCCATGCGGTTGAGCGACCTGATAGATGGCTGGATTGTTGCCATGCAGCAGATGCACGTGGGCGACCAGTGGGAACTTTACATCCCAGCCGAGATGGGATACGGCAAGTTCTCGCAGCCGGGCATCCCAGGCGGTTCTACCCTGATATTCGAAGTAGAACTGCTGGGTGTAGGATAACCCGGCTACAGTCGGTTCAATTCATCTTCCGCACTGTTCATGCCGTTGTATCTTCCCTTGCGCTTGTTGAATTTCCAGGTTATGGTCAACTTGTAGCTCCATAGCTTGTAATCCTCAGTCTGGGAGAAGTCAACGGCATGCTCGTGGGTTCGCTCCTTGAAGAGCTGCTGATGGAAGAGGTCGTTGGCACTGAAGGCAACCTGTAATCTGCCGTCCATCCACGATTTGTTGGCACCAAGACTCCAGTTCTGAGTGGGGCTGAACTTCGTTTTGCCCACTTGTCCTCCGTTGTCAAAACTGTAGGAGAGCGACAGCTGATAGTCGTTTGGTAGCGTGAAGTAATTGTCAAACGATGCATTCCAAGTTGCTCCGTTATAGCTGATTAGCTCTCCATGATCATTTACGGAGAAGCGCTGGTAAGTGATGCTTGCATTGACATTCGGACGCCAGCAGCCGAAGACGTGTCCCCAGTTGAGATAGGCCATGTATTTCTGCATCTTGTTGAAGTTCATGAATGTACTCACGTATCTTACGGGCTTGTCCTCCGGCACTTCATGAATGTACATGATGGAGTGGTCGGTACGGGTGTATCTCAGCATTCCCATGAAATCTTTCCACTGCACTGAGTAGGTCAGATGATAGGTGTTGACAGGCTGCAGCTTCGGATTGCTGATCTGATACTGAAAGCGCGAGATATAGTAGATGTTCCCACTGAGCTGACTGAAAGAAGGTCGGGCGGTGGTAGTTCGGAAGCTGAGCGAGTGATGCCACGATGGTTCGTTGAGAGTGATACCGAACGATGGAAACCACTGTTCGTAATGGCGCTCCATATTGTCGGGAGATTCCTCCGACAGATTGGTGTATCGGGATGTGAGATGTTCGTATCGGATGCCTGCCCACCAGCTCCATCTGCCAGCTTCACCCTGATATTGCAGGTAAGCAGCCGTCTTGGTATCGTGGTTTTTGTATTCCGTAGTTCCAAGCATATCGGCAGAACTTTCGGTTCTACCCTTGCCTTCCATCAGGCTCCATTCGCCACCATAGTTGATGGAATGTTTATCAGAGAAGAGTTGTTTGACTTCGATTCTTCCACTATAGATATCGTAGTTGGAATTAGAGCGGTTGAGGGTTTCCTGCATCTCGCTACCTTCTTTCTCCGTGATAGGCTGGCTGTCAGAATCCTTGTTCCTGGCATAGTCCAGATAAATCTGTGATGAGAGATGTTTCGACCATTTAGCCAGATGGAAGAGGTTGAAGTGGTGGCTGCGCTGGTGTCCCCATTGCTGGCTCTCCGCATCAAAATACTTCATTTCGCCATCCGCATCAGAAAGCTTCATCTCGCTATTTGTATCTTCTCCTGCTGGGTTAGGATAGCGATAGTACTGCTGCTGTATCTCGCTTCTGCCGCCATTCAGCCAAAGCCCTTCCCATTGTATTCCCACTTCGTGCTGCTTGCTGAGCAACCAGTCGAAGTTGAGTTCCGTAGCGTTGTAATTTGCTTTGTTCTTGCCATGGCGGTCGGCTCCGAAGAGATATTCGCCATCTTTGGCTCTTACGAGCGCTTCCTGTGGCTGATGTACATTGTATCGGTTGTCTGTGTAACCGTAAAATCCTGTGAGCGAAATTTTCTTCGTTACCCAACCCAGAGTCAATTCCTCGTGGTTGGTGTTCACCTCGCTCAATTTATCATACACCTGCATCTTGCCGAATATACCCTCGTCTGTTCTTCTCGTTAGGATTCTCAGTACGGCTCCCGTCGTTGCATCATATTTTGCACCAGGAGTGGTAATGAGTTCTATTTCATCTATCAGTTTCACATCGAGATGAGCGAGTTCGGCTGAAGTCGCCTTCTTGTCGTTGAGGTAGATGGTGGGGGCTCCCAGTCCGTTTACCACCAGGCTTCCATCGGCGGTTTGTCTCATACCGGGGATGTGTCTCAATACATCTTCCAGCGTTGGTTCCTTTGCCAAAGGAGTGTTGCGGACACGGGTAACCAGGGCATCGTTTCTCATCTTGTACATCGGGCGATGACCTGTTACGGTTACGGCTTGAATCTCGGCCTCCTTATCTGCTTTGATCTCAGCCTCCTTATCAGCATAGATCTCTGCTTCCTTATCTGCTTTGATCGAATCTTTTTCCGTCTGTACCGAGTCTGCGGAAACTTCAGATGTCGGGAAATTCCCGTTTTGTGCTGTTGCACAGGTGGCGGTGGCTAGCATCGTCCATAAAACTGTTTCTTTCTTCATATTCTTCCTTGTTTTTTGTTTTCGTTTGCAAAGGAACAACTTTTCGGGCTCAAAATCGCAAATAATCATTACTGAAACATTACGCTGGCAAAATAATAGGACTCCACCTTTTTATATATTGTGAAATCTTCGTACCTTTGCATCGAAAAAAGAAAAAATGATATGAATAGAAGAATCAAACAAGTCTGGCTGCTCGCCATCCTTTCCTCTTTCCTGCTGATAGGCTTGCAGACCTATTGGCTCTACAATAGCGTAACCTATTCGATGGGAGAGATGGGGAAGAAAAACGCCGAAAAGGCGGAACAGGCAATAGTCACTTATCAGACAAATATCGGAGCGGCGGTAAGAGAAAAAACACATATCGGTTATGTCGTTACGGCATATTTTTCAGACAGCAAGCTTCCCCTTACCACGATTTGCTCTCCGCTGGATACGGATACAATCATTGGTGGAGTGGTGTATAGCAAGCCGGGATTCGGCAATGTGATGGAGAAGAGAGATACATTCGATTTGCGTGAGACGGATTCCAACAATTCTTTTGATTGCCTGAATACTTACATCACTTACCAGCTTACCCGCTTTGACAAGGCGCATTTTGATCGTTTCATCAGTAGGAAACTGGGCAATGACTTCATCGGGGCAGAGATGAAGACAGGCAAGCATCGTCTATGGCAGACAAGAATCGTGGAGTCTCCTACCTTGTTTCATCACGAAATGTTGGTGGAAGTGCCTTTTAATCCTATCCAGTATCAGTCGATGCAGATGAGAATGCAGGTGCCGATGCTGCCCATCCTGAAGGGAATGATGTGGCAGATGATAGGAAGTCTGCTGGTTACCATCATGCTTCTCCTGAGCATAGCTTATCTCATCAAGGTGATGCTCCTGCAGAAGAAGGTGGATAAGATGCGAAGCGACTTCGTGCATACGATGATTCACGAGCTGAAGCGCCCCGTGCAGACACTGAAGATGTGTGTATCCGTATTCTCTGCTCAAAAGACAGATGAGAATGCCCTTATCATGGAGACCGTAAGAGAGGAGAGCGATAACCTGACCGCCTATCTCGCCAAACTTCGTGAAGTAATCAGGGCAGAGGAACATATCCCGCTCCAGATAACTTCTTTCGATATCCATGCCGCTTTGCTGAATCTGGTGGCAGTTTATCGAAAGAATAAGCAGAAGGAGGTGAATGTTTCGCTCGATTACCAGCGCACTTCCGATAGGATGATGGGAGATAGAGACCAGCTTCTGAATGTGGTCAGCAATCTGATGGAGAACTCGGTGAAGTATTCCGGCGACATTGTCAATATCCATGTTGCCTGCCGAGATACTGAGAAGGAGGAAGTCATGATTTCTGTATCTGATAATGGCATCGGCATCTCGTCCGATGAGCAGCAGAGAGTCTGGACGAAGTTCTATCGCAGCAATGCTTACCCGGATATGATGCAGCCAGGCATCGGCTTGGGTTTGAGTTTTGTGGATATGATTGTGAAGGCCCATGGGGGTAGAAAAATGATGCAGAGCGAAGTGGGCAAGGGAACCAGAATTTCAATCGTCATCCCGCAGCACTCCTGATGCATCCGGTTTAACGCTATAAAGAACAGAAAAAATGATCAAGATATTATTTGCAGACGATGACTTGAAGTATTCCATGTTGCTGAAGAGTTTTCTGCAGCAGCATGGCTACGACGTGACTTATGTCGGCAATGGCAAGAAGGCATGGGAGCAGTTCCCGGAAGTGAAGCCCGATCTGGTATTGCTCGACATCAATATGCCGGAGATGGATGGCTATGAGGTGGCTGAGCGCATCAGAGCCATCGACCCGAAGGTGCTTATCTTCTTCCTCACCGACCGTACGGAGAAGAACGCTCGACTGAAAGGTTTCTCCCTGAAGGCAAACGATTATCTTGCCAAACCCTTCTATCCGGAAGAGTTGCTGGCAAGAATAGAGGAGCGGTTCTCTATGAATGAGAGTGAGACGATAGAAGAGGAGGAGTATCATTTCGGAGAAACCACCTTCTGCTATAACAACAATGAGCTTCGTACCCGTTCCTCTCGTGTGCTCATCACCAGCCGACAAGCCGACATCCTCCGTCTGCTGGCGAAGAATATCGGCAATGTAGTAAGCAAGGAGATGATACAGGAGGCGGTGTGGGGTACCGTAAGCTATGCCAACTCCCAGGCTGTGAATGTGCAGATGACGTATCTCCGCCATGCTCTTCAGCATGACGCGACCGTTAAGATTGAGTCGCTGAAGAAAAAGGGATATGTTTTGTCTGTTATTTCTTCAGAGTAACGATGATGTAGCTTCTGCCATCCTCTTTCAGACCTCTTTCCTGAATGGCTTTGGTGCTCTCTTTCAAGATCTCGATGGCTTTGATCTTGCTGGGAGAAATCTTGTTGAATTCCTCTTTAGTCAGCTCCTGCTCTCTGCCCTTGATCAGATAGTGAGGGTCTGGCTTGGGGGCAGGAGGTGTGGTAGTGGTGATGATATGAATTTCTATCACATCGCTTTTGGGTGCCGGCAAGACGGTGGTGTTTATGCGGTAATTCTTGATGGTTTTACCGATAAGCTCCTTGCCGGTGAAGTTTGGGATGCGCTCACCGTCAATGCTGTAGATACGCAGGGTATCTGTCTTCGATGCCATACTGTTGGTTATGCTCAGCAGGGCAAATGCAATGGTGAAAATATACTTTTTCATAAGCGTAGAGAGTTTTATAAATCGTTTAACTGTGCCAGTGGAAGTAGTTGATAACTACCATCTTGTGTCTCTGCTGCATTGATGGTGTAATGCTGCATGTTGCCTTCGTTGTCCAGGGTTGAGATAACGATGTTATTGCCTTGGCGATTGATGATCAGCTGCTCGGCAGAAGGCAGGGCGGCAGAGGCTACTTCATAAATCTGATTGAAATCTTCATGAATGCTTCTTTCTGCTTCAGATGAAGTCTTCCCGGCATTGCCGGAAGTCTTTTCATTTTTTCTTGAAGTCTTCCCTGTATTTTCTGAAGTCTTCTCCGTATTGCCAGAAGAGGTCTCTTCTGTATTTTCAGCAGTCTTCCCTGCATGTTTCTCGCTTCTTTCTGCGATATTCTTTCTTTTGGCAAGGGTCATCTTGCTTGACTTCATTTCCTGTGGAGTCACGATATCCTGGGTTGCAGCCAGGAAGAGGGAGTCGGCACGTTCCATCTTTTCGTATGCGTTCAGGTTCCCGTCTTCATCCTCGGAAGATGGCTGCGAGCGAACCACCTGCTCTGTAGGAACCAGGTTGGCAAGGCCAGGTTGTTGTTCAGAAGAGGATGAGAAATAATTCTTGATAGGGAAGAGCTGGAAGATGAGTCCTGCCAGCATCGCCGTAGAGAGAAGTATCGCAGAGAGGCGTACCCATCTTGTTTCGTGCTTCTTAGAAGTAGCAAGGGACATCTCTTTCATTTGCGGCTGTCCATCAGCTTCTTCTTTTCTATCCAGTTCTTTTATCTCTTCTTCTCCGTCCAATTCTTCCATCATTTCCAATTCTGTTTGATGGAAATTCGGAGTATAGTTCTCCATTCCCAGCATCAGGTTTCTGATGTCGAGATCCTCATCCGTTAAATCCTTATCCTCGCAATGGCGATAGAAATCAGCCAATGCCTGTTCTTCCTCCACACTGGTATCAGCATCGAGGTAGCGCTCTATCAGCTCGTGGCGATAGGTTATATCTTCTAGTTTCTTCATTTCTTTCCTTTTTAGAGTTTATGACTTCATCATTTTCAACAATGATCTTCTTGCTGCAGAAATCATCGTCTTGGTGCTCGTTTTGTTGGCTCCGCAGATTTCGGCAATCTCATCGAGGCTCTTTCCCTCGCTTCTCAATAGCAGCATTCTTCTCTGCGTATCCGGAAGCCTGTCCATCGCCCTGTTGAGTCGCCTTTGCGTATCCTCGCCGATGATGGCCTGGTCGGTACGCTCTGCTGCCGTACAGATTTCTGCGGGATGCTTTATCTGTTCCAGCGATGCAGTCTGGGCTTTGTTGCGTCTCAGATGGTCGATGCAGAGATTCCTGGCTATCGTCATACCTAAGGCCTCGATGCTTTGGTATTCAGAGAGCCTTTCGCGCATCTTCCAGAGCTTCACCAGGGTTTCCTGCACGATGTCATCGGCTTCTTCGACAAGGGTTCCTGCCGAGAGATAGCGTTGACAATGTGCCGTCAACCTGGGGCGCATTTTCTGAGCGATATGTTCAAATTCTGTTTCTTCCATTTGTTTCTTTTTATGTGTATGACGCAAGAAGAGGCGGAAGGTAAACAAAAAAAATGCTACCTTCGCACATTTCCGTGCAAAGATAGCATAAAAATTTGAGATATAGACATATCTTTTATTTTATTTGTGGATGAAGTGGTTTATTCCTCTGTTTTTGCCATCATTACAATGATATTACAGGTGCAGAAAATCAGTGATGTAACAGCTTTGTAATACTTATGTTTTACGGTAGAAATATCTTCTCCTTACCTTTGCAGTCGAAATGAAGAAGATGTCTTTCCGCATCATCGGAAAAGATTTCATTCGGAATAAAGAAAATCAGATTTACGTGTATATATAATAAGGTAAGAAATGAAGAAGAAAACGTATTTGTTGATGGCACTCTCGATGGTGTCGATGGGAATGAATGCCCAGAATTCTGGAAACAGTTCTTTGGAGAAGGGCATCGGGGAATTCACCAAGACCATGACCATTGGTGGAACCATCCGCTCTAAGTATGAGTACCAGACCGAAGAAGGGGAGGGACGATTCGAGGTGCGTACAGCCCGCATCAACGTGGCAGGCAATGTAACACCTCAGGTAAGCTATAAGGCAGAAATCGACCTCTGCGATGAGGGTAAGATCAAGATGCTCGATGCCTATACACGCATCAAGCCTTGGAAGACCCTGCAGTTTACCATCGGTCAGGAGCGTGTGCCATTCACCATCGATGCTCATCGTTCTCCTCATCAGCAGTACTTTGCCAACCGTTCGTTCATCGCCAAGCAGGTGGGTAACGTGCGCGACGTGGGTGCTGAAATAGGATATACCTGGAATGTTGGTTTCCCTATCGTGGTGAATGCCGGTATCTTTAACGGTTCGGGCTTGACCAACCAGAAGGATTACTGGACCAAGGGTGTTAACTATTCAGCCAAGGCTCAGTTCCTCTTTCCGAATGTGAACCTGGTGTTGAGTACCCAGAAGATCAAGCCATCTGATGTTACGGTAACGATGTATGATGGCGGTATCACCTTCCACAAGGGTGGTTTCATTGCTGAGGCTGAGTATCTTTACAAGCATTACAGCAAGGATGCCTTCCACGATGTGCATGCTTTCGATGGATTCGTATGCTATGACATTCCGGTGGCTAATCCCAAGAGCATCATCAGGAAGGTTTCTCCTTTGGCAAGATATGATTTCATGAGCGACCACAGTGATGGTACAAGATATGGCGGTTCTGATACAGAGCTTGGTGCCTTGAAGATTAATGATTATAAGCGCCATCGTGTTACGGGCGGTGTAACCCTGAGCCTTGCCAAGCCATTCATCTCTGATATCCGTATCAACTACGAGAAATATTTCTATCGTAAAGGTGGCATAGCTAAAGTTTCAGAAAAAGATAAGATTGTTGTGGAGTTCATGACTAAATTTTAGTCAGGATAAATCTTGAATTTCTAACTCTTGAAAAACAAAAGCCCGGCAGGATTCAGCGAATCTTGCCGGGCTTTCAATTCAACATTCAACATTTAACATTCAACATTCTTACAACATTCCCTTAGAGCTAGGAAGCTCGAAGTGGTAGATGTCTCTCTTTACCGCCATTTTCAGCGAACGGGCAAGCGCCTTGAAGATGCCTTCTATCTTGTGATGCTCGTTCTCGCCCTCAGCCTTGATGTTGAGGTTCATTTTTGCCGCATCACTCAGACTCTTGAAGAAATGCTTGAACATCTCGGTTGGCATTTCGCCCACCTTCTCTCTATGGAACTCGGCATCCCAAATCAGCCATGGACGGCCGCCGAAATCCAATGCCACCTGACAGAGACAATCATCCATCGGCAGGCTGTAGCCGTATCTTTCTATTCCGCGCTTATCACCTAAAGCCTGCAGCAGGCATTCACCCAGTGCAATACCCGTATCCTCAATGGTATGATGCTCATCCACATAGAGGTCGCCCTTGGTATGGATGGTGAGGTCCATCATGCCGTGCTTGCCTATCTGTTCCAGCATGTGGTCGAAGAAACCGAGACCGGTAGAAATGTCGCATTTTCCTGAACCATCGAGATTTACCTTGATGTAGATATCCGTTTCCTTGGTGGTGCGCTTCACCTCTGCGATGCGGTCTCCGGCAAAGAGAATCTCGGCAATCTTATCCCAGTCCATGCCGTCTTTTCCGAGAATCAGACTCTTGCAACCCAGGTTCTCTGCAAGCTGGGCATCGGTTTCACGGTCGCCGATTACATAACTGTTTGCCATATCGTAGGCAGGGTTATCGATGTATTCGGTCAGCATGCCTGTTCCTGGCTTGCGCATCGGCGAGTTATCTTCAGGGAAGTGGCGGTCGATGTGCTGCTTGGAAAAGTGGATGCCTTCGCTGTCCAGGGTCTGGATGATGAAGTTGTGGACTGGCCAGAAGGTATCTTCCGGAAAGGAGTCGGTGCCCAGTCCGTCCTGGTTGCTCACCATCACCAGCTCGTAGTCGGTGTGCTGGGCAATGAAGGCGAGATTGCGGAACACGCCCTTGGTGAATACCAGCTTCTCGAAGCTGTCAATCTGTTCGTCCTCTGGTTCCTGAATCAGAGTTCCATCGCGGTCGATGAAGAGTAATCTTGTCTGTTTCATGTCTCTTATATATGTTAATACGATTAATATTTTTCTATCTCTGTAGTTGCCATTTTCTGGCTTTCCTTCATTCTCTGTTTCTCTTCGTCTTGTACCTTGTAAGAGCCGAATTGATAGGCAAGCGAAATGCCAAGCCAGCTCAGGGCGTAGATGATGAGCAGGAATGTGATGGTGAACACCAGGAAGAGGAGTGGGGTGAAATACCCCGGCACACCGAGCGGGTCGCCATCAAGTGCACCGAGCTGTGAATAGAACTGTGCGATGATGAGGATGATGGAAGGCAGGGCTGCGATAAAGGTAGCGATGCCTACGATAATCATGCCGAGAAAACTGGTCAGAAAGAAACCTCCGAAGTGGCGGAGAATGCGGAGGAGGGATTTTCCTATCTTGCGCTTTTCGCCTTTAGGACACAGTTGCTTTCTTGGCAGAAGATGCCAGAATGATACGATAGCCATTACGATAGTGGCTCCGTAAATGATGGTTTGCAGAATGAACGAAGCCATCGGATTCACGGCTCCCCAATCGTGAAGCGGTTTGTTGGGGAGGAGGAAATAGAGTACGATAGCCAGCAATACTGCAAATGGAACATGGGTAGTCCATGTCTGTTTTACGAGTGATCTGAAGTCACTTGTTATGGTATCGTATGATGCTCTCATGCAGGAAGTTATACTTCGGTGCTTAAATAATTCATTTACTTCCATAACTATCTTGTTTTAATTTCTAATTATCGCTTTTGTTTTTTTACTCTTTTACTTTTTACCCTTTAAAAGTTTTTTTACCTTTTTACTTTTTTACCCTTTTACCTTTAAAAGTTTCTTCTGAATTCAGAGCAGGTAATGGCGGTAGCGATGGCCACATTCAGACTGTCGGCAGTAGCTCTACCTTCCGGAAAGTTAGGGATGAGCAGCTTGTGGCTCACCTTTTTTGCCAGTTCAGGCGAGATGCCTTTTCCTTCGTTTCCCATCACGATGAGTCCCCGGTTTTCGAGCTTTTGCTGATAGATATTGTCACCATCGAGCAGGGTTCCGTAAACGGGAACATCGGCTGGAAGTGATTCTACCAGTCCCAGCAGGTCGCCATATTCTACCTTCACTCTTGCTATGCTGCCCATCGTAGCCTGCACCACCTTCGGATTGTATACGTCGGCAGTATCCTGACTGCAGTAGATATGGGTGATACCAAACCAGTCGGCGATGCGGATGATGGTGCCCAGATTGCCCGGGTCTTGAACGCCGTCGAGCGCCAGACTCAGTTCGCTGGTATTAATAGAGTAATCTCCTGAGGTTGCCTGTCTGAATACGGCAAGCACCTGTTGCGGATGTTGCAGGAAACTCACCTTCTTCAGTTCTTCATCAGTAACCTCTATCACTTCGGTTTCAGCCCCGAAGTGCTTGCCCCGGAGCCATTCGCCGGTAGCCACAATCAGGTCGGCAGGTTGCAGAGCGAGCAGATCGTCTACCACCTTAAAACCTTCTGCCACGAACTTTCCTTCTTTATTTCTGTTCTTCTTCAGTTCGAGCGAACGTATGTACTTTATTTTATTCTTGCTAATCATTTATTTTTTGTCTATATGTGTGCAAAGGTAACATAAAATATAGACATTTCAAAATAAAAAGTGCTAAATATTTTGTATTTAATTTGTTTTGCATTATCTTTGCATATCAAAAACGATAGATATTTTGAAAATACAGAAGATTTCATTACTTGCCTTGCCGCTGCTCATAGCATCTTGTTCTTCAAGCAAAATGGTGCCGGAAGGGGAGTATATATTAAATAAGGTGGAAGTGAAGAGCGACTCGGCAGGGTATAATGCCGGGGCGCTCAAGCAGTATGTGCGCCAGAAAGAGAAGCCGAAACTCTTCTCGCTCTTCAAGAATCCTTTCAGCAAGAAGCCTGTCATCTACGATACTTTGCAGGCGCGGCTCTCCTGTCAGGATCTGCTTACCGCCATGCAGAACCAGGGCTTCATGCATGCCGGGGTGTCGCTCTATACCACAAAGAAAGGAAAGAAACTGGATGCTACCTATCTGTTGCATCCCGGAGAACCTTTTGTGATAGGTAAGGTGAAATATGAAGTGGAAGATGAACATATCCAGCAACTTCTGCATCTCGATAACCCCGATAATCAGCAGATTAAGCCGGGTATGAGATTTACGGTAGAAACATTGGATAATGAACGCAGGCGTATCTCCAGCCTTCTGACCAATGATGGCTATTTCCGCTTTCATAAAGATTTTATCCAGTTTTCTGCCGATACGATTGCAGGACAGAAGGATATTGCCCTGACGCTCCACCTGATGAAGTATAAGGCAAACAGTAATGCTCCTGAGGTTGATCATCCCCGATATGAAATCAGAAACATCAACTATCTGAGTAATGACAGCGACCGCATTCACTTGCGCCATCAGGTTTTGCTCAATGCTACTGCCCTCAGAGAAGGCCGTCCCTACAGCGCCGCTGCCTTGCAGCGCACCTATAACAACTTTGCCCGTCTGCAGGCGGTGAAGTATACCAACATCAGTTTCTCTGAAGTTCCTGACAGCAACCAGGTTACGGAGAACGGAATGGAGAGGGACAGCATCAGCCGGCAGATGGATTGCAATATCCAGATCAGTACCAACAAGCCTTCTACCATTGCCTTCCAGCCGGAGGGAACCAATACGGCGGGCGACTTGGGAGCTGCTGCATCGCTCACTTATACCAACCGAAATCTCTTCAGAGGTAGTGAGCAGCTGAGCATCGAACTTCGTGGAGCTTACGAGGCTATTACCGGTCTGGAGGGGTATCAGGACCAGAACTATACTGAATATTCGGTTGAAGGCAAACTGGTTTTCCCTCGTTTCTTGGCGCCTTTCCTTTCAAGAAATTTCAGAAGAAGACAGACGGCAAACAGCGAGTTGTCGGCAAGTTGGAATCTTCAGAACCGTCCGGAGTTTCATCGCCGCGTATTCTCTACTGCCTGGCGTTATCGCTGGACAGAACCGCGTCATCACCTGGCTTGGCGTTTCGACCTGCTCGATCTCAACTATGTGTATATGCCATGGATATCCGAGACTTTCAAGAGAGACTATCTCGATAATGCAGAAAACAGAAATGCCATCCTCCGCTACAATTACGAAGACCTGTTTATCATGAAGATGGGTTTCGGTTTGAGTTATAGCGATGGGGTAGATGCTGTGCGAGTGAATGTAGAGAGTTCGGGCAATCTGCTGAGTGGTGTTTCCAAGACATTCGGTTTCAAGGTGAACAGCCAGGGGCAGCGTACATTATTTAATATAGCTTATGCCCAGTATGCCAAGTTTGATGTAGATTATACCCATCTGATGCAGTTTGATAAGCGCAATGCTCTGGCGCTGCATGCGGGCATCGGTGTGGCTTATCCTTACGGCAACAGTACGGTGTTGCCTTTCGAAAAGCGTTATTTCTCGGGTGGTGCCAACTCGGTAAGAGGTTGGGGCGTAAGAGAATTAGGTCCGGGCAAGTTTAAGGGAACTGACGGCAGAATAGATTTCATCAACCAGACGGGTGATGTGAAGCTCGACTTGAATGCCGAATATCGCACTTCGCTCTTCTGGAAGTTTGAGGGTGCAGCGTTTATCGATGCCGGTAATATCTGGACACTTCGCAATTATCAGGATCAGCCTGGTGGTCAGTTCAAGATAGATGAATTCTACAAACAGATAGCTGTAGCCTATGGTTTAGGTCTCAGGTTGAATTTCGATTACTTCATCCTCCGCCTGGATATGGGTATGAAGGCAATCAATCCAGCCTACGGAACGAAGGAAGAGCATTGGGCGATTATCCACCCGAAACTAGACCGCGATTTCGCCTTCCATTTCGCAGTTGGTCTGCCGTTCTAAATGCAGCTAATAGTTTATAGTTAATAATAGATGATAGTTTATAGTTAACAGTTTATAGCCAGGAGTTTCTGGGAGCATCTTTTTGATCATGATGTCCCTCAGAAACTCCTTACTTTTTTCAAGGCAATTTTTCCAACTTAATCTTCCAGAGCCCCTTTTCCATACACATCGGCAGTTGGAAATCGGCCTGTTCTATGAGCTGCGGATCCTGCCCTATGCTGTCCATCTGCAGAAAATTATGAACCGTAAGGGTAACGGTGGCACTTGTTTCATCGTCACCGAAATCAATATCCGTAATCTCGATGCTGGCATCCTCCGGTTTCTGGCGCAGCAGTTCCACGTCGGTCTCGTTCACATTACTTGCAGCATAGCGCAGCCAGCGCTCCGATTCCTGGGTGCAATACTTCACGGCTTTCGGGAAATGCCAGTTGAAATAATAGTTGGCAAACGAATCAACGTCAGCCTTCAGCTGGTCCTCGCTGCCTTCGTGAGGTTCACAGCCCGAAAGGCTGAATATACTTGCGCTCATGCATGCCACAGCTATGCATAAACCTATCATCGACTTCTTCATCATGATTCTCAAATCTTAAAAATTCTATTTTTTTGCGATATTTCGGCACAAAGATAGTAAAAAACTTTGTAATAAGAATCTTTTTTGCTAACTTTGCATGGAAAATAACAATTAAAATGCTGAAATTTATATCCTTTGGCAGTGGAAGTAGTGGCAATTGCTATTATCTTTACACTG
This sequence comes from Segatella copri, assembly GCF_009494835.1. Classification (GTDB taxonomy): domain Bacteria; phylum Bacteroidota; class Bacteroidia; order Bacteroidales; family Bacteroidaceae; genus Prevotella; species Prevotella copri_F. The sequence goes on along the minus strand of NZ_VZBE01000073.1, from coordinate 39,361 downwards.
ATACGGATTCGATACTGATAGACGTAGGAGTAGGAATAAGAATATTGAAGAAGCATTTCCATAACTATGGACTTCGCTTCGAGGATGTGCATCACGTCCTCATCACCCATGACCACGCCGACCATGTAAAGTCGGTGGGGAGCTTGAGTTCTGACTATCATCTACCGGTATATACGACCCGTAAAGTACATCAAGGCATCGAGCGCAACTATTGTGTTCGAAAGAAGATAGAGCCTAACCATGCTCATGTGATAGAGAAGAACGTAACTTTCACACTGGGCGAGTTTAAGATAACCCCGTTCGGCGTACCCCATGACAGTACCGACAATGTTGGCTATTTCGTGGAGTGCGGAGGTGTGAACTTCTGCCTCATCACCGATGTGGGGCATATTACCGAAGAGATGCACGACTTTATCGGCCGTGCCAACTATCTTGTACTCGAGGCGAACCATAGTGTAGAGATGCTCCAGCAGGGTCATTATCCCCAGTATCTGAAGGAACGCATTCTGGGAGATAACGGTCATCTGAGCAACGACGATTGTGGCGAGGCGCTTGCCAATTATGCTACACCGGAGCTTCATCACGTCTGGCTCTGTCATCTCAGCGAGGAGAACAACCATCCTGAGCTGGCACGCAAAACCGTGGAGCAGATTTTGCGCAGCAAAGGCATCATAGCCGGCAAGGACTTCCAGCTGGAAGTATTGAAGCGCAAGACGCCGAGCGAAATCTTTAACCTGGTGTAGGGCAGGTGTAAAACTAAAAAGGTAGCCGGATAAGGAGTTATATTGAGTTAACTCCTTATCCGGCTATTTCATGAATACGAAATAAACGGCTGCAATGAGGCAGCAGAAGGCTGCGAAATGATTCCAGTGCAATCCCTGTCCCTGGAAGAGGATATTGGCGATGATGGCGAAAACGATAAGCGATACGCATTCCTGTATCACCTTGAGCTGGACCAGATTAAACGGTCCGCCATTATCCACGAAACCGATGCGGTTGGCTGGTACCTGACAGCAATATTCGAAGAAGGCGATGGCCCAACTGAAGGCGATGACACCGATAAGAGGCCAGTTGCTGCTCACGCCCGTTTGTTGCAACTTGAGGTGTCCGTACCAAGCCAGCGTCATGAAGATGTTGCTCAGCACCAATAATAATATAGTATACAATCCGTTCATAATCTTATTTTTTTTGCGGATGCAAAGTTAATATATTTTTTTTAACCCTCCAAATTTCATGGAAGTTTCATTTCGTTTTTGTTTTGATATGGCTGTTTTTGGCAGATAAATCTCCGATGTTCTGATATTTATCTCCGAAAGATAAGTGTGCTGTTTGCGTATGCCCAGTAGGCTGTTTGGGGCGAACAGCCTACTAGCGGAATAGGGAACAGTAGACTGTTCCTATAAGACAGTCATCTCAGACGGGGAAACCAGATTTCCCAATCCTATCAATATGATTTATGTTTAGCATTCTGCAAAAATCTCTTCACTCTTCACCTTTCCTCTCAAATCCCCTGTGTTTATCGGCATTTCGGGAGGTGAAGAGTCATCAGCAACTCTTCACCACTCTTCACCTCCGTCAACCTCCCTGTTTATCTGGGGTAGGGTGAAGAGCTTTATCTTGATTACAAAGACTCATCCACTTCTTTCCAATCTATCAATCCCTTGCCCTTTTCATCGAGTTCCACTGCCAGGGCGATAACTTTGCGTTTGTCTGCCTTGAATGGTTCTGTGTAGCTCTTTTCCTTTATCTGGCTCTCGGCAGCAGAAATGCCGCCATTTTGCCATAGTTTATAAATAAAAAAGCCCAGCCTATTTAAGCTTTGTTAAGAGGCTCGGCTGGAACTAACGCTGCAAAGATACAGATAATTATTGAATCTCCAAAGATTTTAAGAAGAAAAACTAATACCGGGTCGGTTTTTATCCAACTTAATCGGTATAATCCTTTAAAATTCAGTGTTCTTCGCAATTTTATAGTATTTTTCTTGCGAGTTCCAATCTTTCTTCGTATTTTTGCACCAATAAGTAACGTGGAACTATATAAGCGAAAAAAATATGGAGGAAAAGAAATATCATATCGAGGAATCGAAGATTGCAGGAGATAAGGCTTGTGAGCCATCGCCTGCTTATCGTTCTATGGCATCATCAGCTTCATCTGTATCATGGGATGAGGCTTACGACACCGATTCCTATCCTATGGGTCGCTCGCTGGAGCAGGTGATGGAGCATTGCGAGAGCATTTTGGATAAATTGGATGATCCAAATTATGGAGAGCCTATTTCCGTTTTGGAAGCTGAGATAGAAAGGATGATTGCAGAATGGAAATAAAAGCTGATGCCCTTTTCAAGAGGGAAATAAAAAAGAGTATTGAGTATGCCTTGCAAGAGTTTGGGTTAAAAACTGCTCGTAAGTGGCAAACTCAATTTAAGGAGATTACGCGTTTGTTGGAATTTATGCCTAAGCGTTATCCTATAGTAGCTTATTTCCGTAATGAAACAATGGAGTTTCGTGGTGCCATCATCATGGAGAACTTCAAGATTATCTATTTCTACAATGAAGAGAAGGATATCATCTGGCTGGTGGATCTCTGGGATATGCGCCAAGACCCTAGTAAACTGAACCTGCGAGCCAGGAAGATAGAAAGAAAGAAGTATCATTAGAACTTAAAACACGAAAGAAATATGGAGGAAAAGAAATGTCATTCTTCTCTTTTCAGTCGGAATCTTGAAAAAGTATTTGGTGAAGAGTGGTGAAGAGTGGGTGAAGAGTTTCAGAGAACACTTCACCTCCGATAACTGCCCTGTTTATCGGTATTCCGGAGGGGTTGGTGAAGAGTGAAGAGTATTTCAGCGTTAGCTTCTGCTCTCCAGAATATCCTCTCTTTTCTTCGTATCTTTGCCGTGTCAGTTATTCATTTTAAAAAGGAGCAATATGATGGTACATCGAGATAAGATATTATGTTTTTTGGTTTTATTCTGCTGCTTCTTTGCTCATACTCCTCTGCAAGCCCAGCAGCCACGCAAAAAGGTGGGGCTCGTGTTGGGTGGAGGTGGTGCCAAGGGTGCGGCTGAAGTAGGTGTGCTCAAGGTGCTGGAAGAGGCTGATATTCCTGTAGATTATATTGCCGGAACCAGTATCGGTGCCATCGTGGGCGGACTCTATGCCATCGGCTACGATGCTGCGGATATTGATAGCCTCTACCGTAACCAGAACTGGCTTTTCCTTTTGAGCGACCAGGTGAAACGTGAATCGGAGACTTTTCTTTCTAAAGAAGAAAGAGAGAAATATATCGTTCATATTCCCCTTTCTAAAGAGAGAAAGGTTTCGTTGCCAACCGGTTATGTGAAGGGGCAGAATATCTTTAACCTTTTCTCTAAACTTACCGTGGGGTATCATCAGGTGGATGATTTCTCCAACCTACCTATTCCTTACCGTTGCGTGGCGGTAGATCTGGTAGAAGGCAAGGAGGTCGTATTTTCATCGGGCTCGTTGCCATTGGCGATGCGTGCCAGCATGTCGATACCGGGCGTTTTTGCTCCGGTAGAATGGAAAGGGAAGATGCTGGTGGATGGCGGCGCCTTGAACAATCTGCCGGTTGATGTGGCAAAGGAAATGGGAGCGGATGTGATTATCTGTGTAGATTTGAGTACCGGTTGGAAGAAGAAGGAAGAACTGAAATCGGCTTCTTCTGTTGTAGAACAGCTCATAAGTATGATGGGGCAGAACAAATATAGGAAGAATATGGCTGAAGCCGATCTTTATATCAATCCTTCTCTGAAAGGTTATTCGGCAGCTAGTTTCCAATCTGAAGCCATTGATACGATGATACAGCGTGGAGAACAGGCAGCCCGCCAGAAATGGGATGAGCTGATGGCTCTGAGAAAGTATATCTATGCTGATGCTTGTGATTCTGTAGCCTCTGATGATACATTACAGGATAAACGCCTCAAATTGCAGAAACCTTCTCAGACGGAAGCTTATCATATAGGAAGCATCCGGATAGAAGGCATCAGCGGAGAGGAGGAAAAGTGGATTAGAAAGAAAATTGCTTTACGGGAGAATTCGGAAGTCAGTCCTGAGGAGATAGATGGCACACTTGCCATGCTCAGAGGACTGAATATCTTTTCGCGTGTAGAATACAGACAGTCTAACGAGGAACCTTATGACCTGGTATTCATGCTGGAACCCAACGAATCGAGAAGAATCAGTGTAGGTGCACGTTTTGATACGCAGGATCTGGCGAGCGTCATAGCTCAGATATCCAATAACCAGCAGTTTTCTACCCGTCATCATTATGCCTTTACAGGACGCATTTCCCGTAATCCCTATCTGGAAATGAAATATGCCTATGGCAACCTTTTCGGAGCGAAAATAGGCATTTCCTATCGTATGGCTCATTATGATTTCGACCTTTATGCTGATAAGCATAAGTTGGATGCCCTGGAGTTTCTTTCGCATTCTTTCGCTGGATTCTATACCCGCGATATCGGTAATTTCAGATTGAAATCGGGAGTGCAGTTTGATTATTATCATTATCATTCTGATATGTTCGAACGCGACGGAAGCATTCAGACACGTTCGTCAGACCATTTTCTGAACTACTTTGCATCTGTTGTGATGGATACTTACGACCGCCGCTATTTCCCGACCCGTGGCAGCCGCATTCAGGTTCAGGGCATTCTGCATACGGATGACGGAATACATTACGCTGATGGTAATCCTTTCGGTGAAGCTGTTTTTCAAGGAGAATGTGCCGTACGTCTCAATTCCAGATTCTATCTGCTTCCTAAGCTCAAGAGCCGCTTCTTGTTTGGCAGTTCCGTACCTGCCATTTATCAGAATTATGCAGGTGGAGTAGCTGACGGTTACTATCTGCCTTGGCAAGTGGCATGGGAGAGTGCGCAGCATGTTCATCTGCTGGAGCGCAATGTGGTGACAGGTCAGCTTGGTTTCCGCTATTGGGTGAAAGGAAAGTTCTATCTTACCGCTCTGGGAGAGTATGGCAAGGAAGCCCGCAAGTTTTCCCATATTCTCATCGGTGATGATTTGTGGGGAGGAGCCTTGAGAGCATCCTATGATTTCGTATTGGGTCCGGTAAGCATTCAGGCTAATTATTCTAGCTTGGGTAAGAATGTAGGATTCTATATCAACGCAGGATTCTTGTTCTGATTTCCTTAATTGCTGCCCATATAATAAATAAGGTGTTGTTTCTCTTTGCCGAACAAAAATAAATCATTACCTTTGCAGCTGTTTAGAAAACATATAGAATGTATTTTGCAATCTAGAATTTTAGAATATAATAAATAAAAAGAGAGAATCAGATGAAACTGAGATTTTTGAAATTGATGCTGCTGCTCTTCATCCTGCCATTGCAGATGCTGGCGGCAGAACTGGGAGTGGCTGGTAAGCAACTGGCTGCTTTGCCTGGAGTAAGTAACGTGGAAACGCTGAAAAGTACGCATTTCCCGGAAAAGTATGTGTTCTTTATCAAGCAACAGCTCGATGCCAAGGATGCATCCAAGGGCTATTTCGAACAGAGGGTGGTGCTCTGCCATAGAGGTTTCGACCGTCCTACCGTGCTCGTGACAGAAGGATATAATGCCAACTATGCGCTGCGTGAAGGATATATTGAAGAACTTTCCAAACTCTTCGATACGAATATCATTACCGTAGAGTACCGTTATTTCGACAAGTCGATGCCTAGTCCTTGCAACTGGGATTATCTTACCGTTGAGAATTCGCTCTATGACCTGCATCATGTAAACCAGACCCTGCATGCGATGTACAAGGGAAAATGGATTGCTACCGGCATCAGCAAGGGCGGACAGACAACGATGTTCTACCGTTCTTACTTCCCTGATGATGTAGATATTTCTGTGCCATACGTGGCTCCGCTCAACAAGGGTGTGGAGGATGGACGACATGAGAAGTTCCTGCAATATCAGGTATCAACCAAGGAAAACCGACAGAAGGTGCTCGATTTCCAGTTGCTCCTCTTCAAGCGAAAGGCTGCGTTGCTGCCAATGTTCGAGAAATATTGCAACGATAAGAAATATGTATTCAATGCTCCGCTGGCAGAGATTTTTGATTACTCAGTATTCGAATACGCCTTTGCTTTCTGGCAGTGGGGAGAAGACATCAACAAGATTCCTGCAAGAGAGGCAGATGACAAGACGGTGTTTGATTACTGGATCAATATGTGTGAGCCTGACTATTTCACCAATTATAATGCCACAGCCTCGTTTGATGTGCAGGCAGCCCGGGAGTTGGGTTATTACGGCTATTATACCAAACCATTCAAGAAATATCTCAGTATCAAGACAGCTAAGGGTTATCTGAAGAAACTGATGGTGCCAAAGGGGGCAGAAAACGTGAAGTTCTCGCCAGCACTCTATAATCATACGGTAGAGTTCCTGACCAAGAATGATCCGAAGATGGTTTATATTTATGGTGATATCGACCCATGGGGAGCTTCGGGCATTTATGGCTTGCCTTTCACCAAGAACAAGAAGAACCTGCATGTTTATATGTGTCATGGCGGTTCGCACAAAACTCGCATCTTGTCGTTCCCTGAGCCTACAAGACAGGAAATCATCAGTCTGATAGGTAGTTGGCTGAAGGAATAATGCTTCCATGAACCAACCATGATGGATAAAATGAAAGTTTTTATCAAAAAATATCCATAAAAATTTGGTGGTTTCAGAAAAATGTATTACCTTTGCACTCGCTTTTGAAAACAAAGCTTTTAGCAGAGGCACCCTTAGCTCAGTTGGTAGAGCAACTGACTCTTAATCAGTGGGTCTAGGGTTCGAATCCCTAAGGGTGTACAAAAAACTCCGAAGAATCAATCTTGGTTCTTCGGAGTTTTTTTGTAATAATGATTACCATTATACGATAGAGGCGATTTTGTAATTTTGCGCCATCAATCGTTGTATTGTGCAAATACTGACAATTATAGGAAATATTCGCCAACTGCCACAACGAAAATGCGCCAACTGCCACAATGAAATTGGGTCAACTGCCACAATGAAATTGGGTCAACTGCCACAATAGAATGGAAAAGCAACAAAGTTTAACAGTTTTATTTGCTTGATATTTGTTTCTTGAATAGAGATAGAGGTGCCTCTATCATATATTAATAAACTTCATAAATACACAATCGTTATGTCAAGAAACAAGAAAACATCAGAGTCTTTATTCCAGTTCATGAACCTCCTCATCGCCCTGTTGCTGAAGAACGGGCAATACCGCACCTCGCTGCATTACAAGGCATCCCTCAACAGCTTTAAGCGATACCGTGACAACAAGGATATTGCCCTAAAAGAGATAGATGCAGAAGTGATGCGCTCGTATGAGGCGTACCTGCATCATACGGCGGAGGTATGCAAAAACACCAGCTCCTTCTATCTCCGCATCCTCCGTGCCACCTACAACAAAGCTGTGGCAAAGGGACTGACGCCACAGCAGCATCCCTTCTCGGATGTCTATACCGGTATTGCCCAAACCCGCAAGAGAGCCATACCTACAGAGAATGTCAGCCAGATCAAGAGTCTGCAATCTGTCAAGGAACTCAATCCCAAGGAAGAGATGGCAAGAGATACATTCCTGATGAGTTTCTATCTGCGTGGTATCTCTTTCATCGACCTGGCTCATCTCCGCAAATCTGACCTCAAGGACGGTTATCTTCATTATACAAGAAGAAAGACAGGACAGCGTCTCACCATCCGATGGGAGAAGGAGATGCAGGAGTTGTTGGAAAAGTACCAGGCGCAGACCGCCTCCTCATCTTATCTCTTTCCTTTCCTTGTTGATGATGGAAACAAAAGACAGGATAAAACTATTGACAAAAAGCAGGATGAGGCACGCCTATATCACAATGCGGAAGCGCGTATCTCCTACCACCTCAGAAAGTTTGGAGCTACGATAGGCATCAAGGGCAAGCTCACCCTCTATGTTGCCCGCCATTCCTGGGCAACGACGGCAAGAGATAATCATATCTCTATCTCTGTCATCAGCGAGGCATTGGGACATCATTCCGAAACCACCACACAAATCTATCTCCGTTCCATCAAAAGCTCAGAAGTAGATGATGCCAACGCCAAGATACTGGCAGCCCTATAAGCCACAAAAAAGAATAAAAAGAGGAATTATGTAAAATGAACCAAAATGAACCAATTTTTCTGAATCTTTATATAAGAGACACAGAATCTTACCGCAAAATTACGAAAATTGTTGGAAACAAGCAAATTATGCGTGTTAAAAAATTAATATCATTCTACGAAATTCTACATTTTTTCAGCATTCTTCTCGTACACAATCTTCTAAGTCGTTGATTGAAAGAATGTTTTTCGGTTTTCTGTGTCTCTTATATAGAGATTCAGAAGAACGGGAGTGATTGAGGGAAGGATTTTGAGGGCAAAGGAATCGGACAGCTAATCATTCCAAGGGTTGCAGACTATCATGCTCTTGGATCAGGAGTACGTCTGTGATTAGAGGTTTCCGTTATTGGAAATAGACTAACCAACCCTTTCTTGCCAAGTGTTTTGAAACATGATTTCACGACACGGGGGAATGAGAAGTACACCCTGATCAAAATAGAAAAAAATAAACAATGATACAACCAGACAACGAGGAGAGTTGGTACGCATTCAAGATATTTTTTGGGAAAGGAAAGCCTATCAAGGCATATTTCGTTGCCAAAGGGATAGAGCATATTTATGATGTGAAACAAGAATATTGGGACAAGAATAAGAAAAAGAGTCTGTTGAAGGAAGTTCCTATTATGCCATCTCTCATTCTTTTCCGTACTACGAGAACAGAAGCCGAAGAGATTGAACGCAAATTTCTCAATAAAGTGATGCTCTATCGTGGCAAAAATTCTGAGAACTTGAAAGAACCTTCTAAAATTTCAGAACGTGAAGTGAAAATCTTCAATATTGTAGCAACTTCTGGTGTTGAAGGACTGGATTTTTACGATGAGTATAATCCCAAGTTTACCAAAGGCGACAAGTTCCGAGTCATTGAAGGTCCTTTGAAAGGAGCGGAAGGCTATGTCGTCCGTATCAAAAAAGATCATAAACTTTATGTGAGTATCAAGGGGTTGTGTGCTGTTACGACAGGATATATTCCTAAAGCATACTTGCAAAAAATCGAATAGAGTATATGGAAATGTCAGATATTAAGCAAGTGGTACTGACGAGGAAAAGTACCTCGCCAGTAACAGAGTATTAATCGAGATGATGATGAGCAGCCCAGCTGCCCGCATCCAAACACGGACACTCTTTGGGAGTAGTCCCCGGCAAATCCCGATGCCCCACAATCTTCGCTTTCGGAAAGAGAATCTTCAGATTCCTGAAAAGGTCAATGAGTCTCGTTTCCTGCTCAGTGGTCATGGTGTTGCAAGGCTTGCCTTGCTCATCGAGCCCTCCCTCATAGCAGATGCCGATAGAGCATCTATTATAAGGTCTGGCATGAGCACCAACCTCCAACAGCATCCGGTGCTGCGTCATCGTACCATCCTTACGGATGTAGAAGTGGTAGCCGATGTCATAAAACCCACGAGCCTTATGGTCGCGTCGCAGCTGTTCCACACTATAGTCCTGATTGCATCGGCTAGCCGAGCAATGCAGAACCAGATATTTAATGTCGTTAGCCGACATATATTGACTTTGTCTCATAATTCATAATTCATAATTCAACATTCAACATTCAACACTCAACATTCAACACTCAACATTCAACACTCAACATTCAACACTCAACATTAAAGCATAGCATTTGCGCACGAGCTTACTCCCAGTGCAGTAAGAGCTGCAATCAAAGCTTGAACAGCAGCATTCAAAATTGAAACCCAAGAAATTTTCTTGGAACCATCATTAAAATTCTTCATAATCAGAAATGTGTTTAAAAGTGAAACATAAGTTTGAAGGGGTGACCACACCCTGCACTATGCAGGATGCAGTCACAGGGAGAATCCTACTCCAGGCCATCACCGCTACCGTCGGTGCCAGAGTCGGTACTGCTTCCACCGCCAGGGTTTGGTGTATCACCACCATCACCCGATGGCTTGTTGTCACTCTTGTCGTCCTTGGTAGGCTTCTTCTTCGCAGCCTCCAGGTCAACGGTAGTCTCGTTCGCCTTTTCAGCCTTGAGCAAGGCAGCTTGACCAGCACGGCTTGCCACGAGCTTAAACTCAGCTTGATCAACAAGGTTCTCAAAGTCCACACCAGGGTTGAACTTGATGTTCACCGACTTGATGTTCTCCTCGCTAAACTTCTCCAGCGACTCCGCACCCTCACAGTTGATGGAGATGCTAAAGACACCAAACTCACCGAGTTTAATCTTGTTGCCGTTGAGCAGTTGCTCTACAATGCAGTCGCACATGTCCGACAGGATGGCTTTCACCATACCGCGGCTGTAGCCAGCGTTATGTGATGCAATGTGCTTGCAAAACTTGTTCAAGTCCCAGATTTCACGAACTTGGTTCTTGGCATAAGCCTTTTGAGGCTCCTCTGGTTTGATAGGATTACCCATCATGTAAATAGAATACTCAATCATAATCGATTCCTTTCTTTTAAATTGTTAATACTAAAATTGTCAGCTACTCCAAACTTCGAATGTCGAGCACCCCGGGTATTGAAATTATCACTCATCACTCTTCGTTCTTCGTTTAAGCTGTTGCAAAGATACAACATCCGCGGTCCGAAAACAATTCCGTTGAAAGGCATTGAAAAACGTTGAATATCTATTGAATAAGGTTAGGAAAATCAAGAACCAATCATAGGAAACAAGTCATTTTTACCCTTTTACCTTTTTACTTTTTTACCTTTATAATATGGCAGATGTAACTTTCAACATATACGGAGGCAATAACCAAATCCTCCCCAACGCTACAAAGGCAGAGCAAAACTTCTATGGCGACCAGTTCGCAGAGAAGACGCTTGCCAAGCATGGCGAAGCATCTCAACCTCTCACCGAGGAAGAACAGACTTTGTCTATATATATAAATAAGGTGGAATCCTTGCGAGGCTACATCACCCTCCTTCGCTCCTGCAAGACAGCGAGAGACCTGGGCGAGGTGGTGGCAACCATGCGACAGCAAGAGCCTACCCTCACCGATGAGCTGATAGTGAAGCAGAGTTTCATTTCCCTTCTCCTTCCCTTCGTTCCGAAATGGGAAAAAGGACAGACCATCGACAACATCCGGGTGGCAATCAATACTGCCTGGACGGCCCGTAAAAAGACTATCCGTCAAGCAGGTCGCTAAAACACCCCCAAAAAAGTATCTTAAGATACATGGGCAAGTATCCTAAGATACTTCGCCAAGTATCCTAAGATACTTTGGAAAGTATCCTAACCCTCTTTCTAACATTAAAATTTTAAAATGGCAGATACATCATTTGATATCAACAACGGAGCCAATCAAATTGCTCCCAATGCAATGACTCAGAACCAATATTTCTATGGTGAGGAATTCGCTCGCAAAATATTGGGAAGCAAGGATAAGCCACTTAGTCTGGTAGTGCTCGGTGCTGGCGTGGATGCTACAATTGGCTTGCCGACATCAGCCGACCTTATACCTCGCATTGTCGATTTCTTGGAAACCGATGAAGGCAAGACGCTTGATGCCATTTTGCGCAAGGCAATAGGCAGAGTACATTTCCATTTCGACAAGTTTGTGAGTACAGCCATCGACCGTTTGGCAAAAGACTTGGATAAGGAGATTGTTTCCATTTGCCATAATATCAACGACGAACTTGCCAACAACGCAAGCCTTGATGAGTCACAACGCAAGCTGGGTATGCTTATCGTTCGCCTTTTCAAAAAGGTGTTGGACTTCAAGAAAGGAGCTGAGATTGATGCCGAGACGATGAACTTGATAGAAGAGGTGTTTGATACGGTTGTAAAAGATGACAGCATCATAGATTTAAGCCATCTCAACTATACCGACACATTCAAGAACATCATCGTGGAGATACTTCAGAAAAGCATCCATGAGTCGAACAATCCCATCTTGCGCCATATCTATAAGAATATGCTCGATATAGAGCAATTGCTCGCAGGGTATTTCTATGGATTTTATACGGGGCAAAACAATTATATCCGCGACTATCTATACATATCCTGGATTCTATGGGCATACTTGGTAAGCGAGGAGCAGCGAAAGGCGCAAGAGAATGTGGCTGTAGAGAACAAAAACAACCACACTATTTACGACCAATTGGACGGAAAAGACTGCCAAGTCATCACGTTCAACTATACATCGTATGCTTCCCAAGCCTCTCCGACAGCTCTCTATTTCCATGGCTCACTCAAAGAGTATGTAGATGTAGAGAACAAGAACGTTTTTCTGCATGATGATTTAACGACCGTTGATTTAGAAGATTTTTTCAAGAATCAACTTGCAGCCGAGATAAGTTTTAATCCAGACCACAAGTCTATACCCATCCCATCATTCTTGCCACCATTAAAGTTGCGCCCTGTCATATCCAAGCATTACATTGATACATGGTATCATGCTTCTCAGATGGTGCTGCGTGCAAGTAAGATCATCATTCTTGGCTATTCATTCTCTTCTGCCGACAACTATTTCTGTGATATGTTGCGAGAGAACCACGATGCACAAATCATCATTATCGACAAGAACATGGAAACAGCAAGTCGCAATGTGTGTCGTTGCCTCCAGTTGGATGCCAATCGCTACACCAAGCAAATAAAGGATGGGCATGAGATACGCAAATACAACAATCGAGTGACGATTATTGGAGCAGACTTGGCGGATGTTAATTTGGATGATGTGTGAGACATTAGGATATGAAGAAAAAACTCCCCAAAAAATTTGGTAGTTTCACAGAAAAAGCCTATATTTGCACAATAAACAGAGAAATGGGGTATAAACTTCATTAAAACCAATAAAATTACGCTGTTATGATTAGTAAGAATGTACAAAATATGATTCCAAAGATACAAGATTTCTTTGGTAGCCAGCCAATAACAAAGGCTTGGCTCTTTGGTTCATGCTCACGAGGAGAAGAAACTACTGATAGTGACATAGACATTCTTGTAGAGTATGATCGTCAGCATAATCGAATTTCTCTGATGAAAATAGCAGGTATTATGTTGAATTTGGAAGACTTGCTTCATCGCAAGGTGGATATAGTAGAGGCTAATCGACTCCTCCCTTTTGCTCAAGAAACAGCCAACCAAGATAAATTCTTGATTTATGAGAGAAAAAGTTAGAGATAGGGGAAGGTTAGAGCATATTCTTGAAGCGATAGAAAGCATAGAGGAGTTTCATGCTCAATATACTTTTGAAGATATCAAGAAGAATAAGCTCATCTTTTATGGCTTTACCAAATTGGTAGAAGTTATAGGTGAGGCTGTCTATATGCTTTCAACAGAATTTCGTGATTCTCATTCTGGCGTGAATTGGCGTCAGATTGAGCGTATGCGCCATGTCCTTGTGCATGGCTATTATACCATAGACCCCGAAAGTCTATGGGATACGATAGAAGTAGACATTCCTGAGTTGAAACCTTGGATAGTTAGGTATCTGTCTGAGTAATATGAGCATAATAGCAAGTTTAAAGCAAGTTATACCCCGGCGGTCCCATCCCGCACAACCTGGCGAGACCTTTGATGCCCCAATAGCATCCCGGCGGTCCCATCCCGCAAAACATGGCGAAGACCGCTTTGGTCCGCCAACCTTAGAGCGTAGCGGTTCTGAGCACCGGAGGGCGGTTACATCCCTAATCCCTATGGTAGGGATTTAGGGCTTGGGTATTGGGTAAGGACCCCCTCTTCGCAAGAGGGGGACAGGGGAGTCGAAATAATTAATAAGAAGCTTACGTTATGAACATAGAAGAAAAAAAAGCAGATTTTATGCGTCGCTTCAAGGCTTCTAGGGAGCGGAAGGCAGAATACATAGCACAAATGGAAAAGCGTATGCGTGATGACTATCGCCGCAGAACCGGTAAGGAAGCAGAATCATTTTGTGTGTTGTAAGAATGAAAAAATTAGATTTAGTCAAGATTAATAGTTGTGCACCATATGCAGTAATATAGTAGAGACGCAGTCTTGGTGATATACGAATCGTTGCTTGCAACGAAAAAAATCCGTGAGATCCGTGTGCGACTTAAAAGAATAATATTGAGTGTTGAACACGAATCTTTCGAGACTAAGCAACTTATTCGTGTAATTCGTGCAATTCGTGTTCCGAAAAAAAATACGTAATTAGCGTGCAGAGAAATATCTATTGCTGTGAGGCATAGTGACTACCGTTGCTTGCAACGAAGAAATCTGTGTAAATCTGTGAGATCTGTGGGACATTAGAATAAACTCCTCATTCGATTGACGACAAGTGCAGAGCGATACTGCAATGAGGAACCAAATATAAAATCATGAAATCTTATTTCTCAATAAAGCCAGGAGCAACCTTCTTTTTAGGTAGCTCCCAGCTCCTCGTCTATCATAAAGACGATGCTATATTGGGACAAGAAACATTATAATTTTATGATTGTAATTCCAAATAAGAACTTCACTGCTGATAGCATCCGCTTGGTTCTGCTACTCAATAGTACAACGAAAGTCAATATGCTGAAAGCATGTGACAAGCTCGATTTATACGTAAGTCCTAACTTGAAGAAAGATGAGACAGCTAGGCGAATAGCTCAGGAGATGTTGGATAATCCAATAGAGATCTTGAGCCGTTTGAACAAGCAGGAACTCCAGATAGTAGATGAGTTTGTAAAAGGCGATGCCAACACCTACGTAGTACGCAAGATGCGCAAGACCCAGTACAAGCTTCAGAAACTATTCTTGGTAGCAACCTACGAGGATAAGGAGAACCTGGAATGGCACATGCTCATGCCATCAGAGTTAACCAAAGCCTTATCCACCAGTCTCAACTTTTATTTGGATATGGCAAACAAAGGCGTTAAAGCCCCATCAGCCAAGCAACTCCGCATGATGTCCGCCTTAGGTCAATTCTTAGGTGGAAAAGAGCTTTGAAGAAAGAGGCACTTTTAGTTAAACCTGTTTTAAAATCGAAAAAGTTCAATTCCTTAAAATACTCTGTATCCCCAGTAAGCACTGGGGATGGAGTTGTATTGCCATAGGGGTTGGATGCTTACTATAATGATTATTCTATGGAGGAAATAAATTTTTGGCTATTACTCTGGGTCTGGTTTGGTGTTTTTTCTGCTAATGTATTGTCTTTATCATCCAAGAGATTTAAAGGAACACTACCTTTTTTGAAGAAAATTCTTCCAAATAAGCCAAATTGTGTTTATACTTTAATAGATGTTATATTGACCCCTGTAATAGGAGCTTTTTTAGGCTATATTCTAGCTGAGCCACAAAACATGAAAACTGCTTTAGTTGCTGGCTTAACTTTGAGTGGGTCCATTATTGCTCTGACAAATTCTAAAAACGATTAATTATGGTTTCGATAGCAGTTTATCTTATGATTTTAAGTATACTTCTAGTATTTAGCTTTTCAATATACATATTGTTAGATAAGAATAGAAGTAAGTCTTGGTTAGCAAAGAAATTACTGTCAATATTTACAGTTCTGGTTCTTATTCTATTAATTGTTGTTTACGAGTATACCTATAGTGATTTAAAACAGAAGGTAGAAAACGTAAAGGTTAGTTCTATCTCGATAGAATCAGATGATAGTTTACTTATGACGAATAATGGGCGTAAACAATTAGAAGATAGCTTGATATTATTAAAATCACAGCTTTCAAAACTTCAAAATCAACTAAAGAAAAAATCGGTTTTATTAGGGAGTAATAACCAGTTCCATCGTGATATTCAAGAAGATATTAATATTACTGATGCCGATATAGATAAAATTAAAAGTTATAATGAAATATTGCCTCCTTCTTTTTATGATAAAAAATATAAAGGGACAACGTATTCACATGAGACATCAAGTATTATCTTGTATCCTCCCAAGAATTTAAATTCTGATTTTTTAGATTTTTCTTTCATTTTTACAAATGAAAATATGATACCAGATGTTGCTGCTGTTTATGTTGCTGTTTATATAAAGCATCCTGATGGTAATCGACGCTGTTTGTTTGAAGAATATTATAAACCGCAAAAAAATATCAATAAGTTTCGTGTTAAAAATATACTTCGACAAAAAAATGTAGAAATGAGTGTTGGATATTTCTGGAAGAATGAATTTGGTAAGAAAGAATTTTTAAATTATGAGCATGTGACATTTAGAATATGAACTACAGTAATATTAAGTATGTGTACTTCCAGGCGGTCCCATCCCGCATAACATGGCGCAGACCTTTGATGGTCCGCCAACCTTATAGCGTAGCGGTTCTGAGCACCGGAGGGCGGTTACATCCTCTCGTCCCTGAGGGAAGAGAGGCTTGGAGAGAAAGGTGGAGCCTTCTTTAATGGTAAAGAAGGACGGGATGATTTTAGAAAACCCTCCTTTTGGCTAAAGGGAGACGTAGGGATTCGAAAGTCTCCTTCTTTAACGGTAAAGAAGGACGGGATGATTTTAGAAAACATGTTATTGATCAATAAATAATAATGATATGAAAGGAATAGTATTAGCAGGTGGAAGCGGAACCCGCTTGTATCCTATCACCAAAGGAATCAGCAAGCAGCTGATACCAATCTTTGATAAACCAATGATATATTACCCAATATCAGTATTGATGTTGGCAGGTATCCGTGAGATACTCATTATTTCAACACCTTATGACTTGCCAGGCTTTAAACGACTCTTAGGCGATGGAAGCCAGTTAGGTGTGAAGTTCGAGTATGCAGAACAGCCATCACCAGATGGCTTAGCCCAAGCTTTCATTATCGGAGAGAAATTCATTGGTAATGATTCTGCTTGTCTTGTATTAGGCGATAATATCTTCTATGGTGCAGGATTAAATCAGATGCTGCATCAGGCAGTAGTAGATGCTGAGCAGAACGACAAGGCTACAGTTTTTGGCTATCGTGTAAGTGATCCGGAACGATATGGTGTAGCTGAGTTTGACGAGCAAGGCAATTGCCTGAGCATTGAAGAGAAGCCTCAGCATCCAAAGAGCAATTATGCTGTAGTTGGCTTATACTTCTATCCTAACAAGGTGGTAGATGTAGCTAAGCATATCAAACCATCTGCTCGTGGTGAGTTGGAAATCACCACCGTAAACCAGGAGTTCTTGAAGGATAAGCAGCTGAAGGTACAGACCATGGCAAGAGGATTTGCCTGGCTCGATACCGGAACCCATGATTCCCTTTCAGAAGCATCAACCTTTATTGAAGTCCTGGAGAAGCGACAGGGCTTGAAGGTAGCTTGTCTGGAAGGTATAGCATACCGTCAAGGTTGGATTACCGCAGAACAGTTGAGAGAGAATGCTCAGCCTATGCTGAAGAACGATTATGGCAAGTATCTGCTTTCTATTCTCAGCGAAACAGACGAAGCATTAAGAAAAAATTTGGTGTTTTAGAAACGATAAATATAGTTGAAATTGATGACGTGCTCATTCTAAAGAGGTGTCTATTCTGTGTTGCTCATGACAACTTTTTCGAGAGCTACAGTGAGTGATAGTTTATAAAAAAGATACTCCTATTCTTTGCAAAGGAGCATATCTCTATAGATTGAGAGTGTGAGAAATTATGAATTAAAAGCAATAGGGTTATGGCAACAGAAAGAAGAGACTTTACTAAAGAAGAGATAAATTATGCATGGTCAAGGGCTATAGTTGTTGAAAATGTAGATAATCGCAAATGGCGTCAAGACTATGCCGGTGCTTGGATTTGTAGAGATGCCTATGGAGACGTCAATTCTGAATATGGATGGGAAATAGATCATCAAAAACCATTGGCATTGGGTGGGACATATGATTTGGATAATCTCTTCCCGTTGCAATGGAACAATAATCGAACAAAAGGAGATGATTATCCTATTTGGAAGACTTCCATATCATCTTTTTTTGATGATAATATAAATGAAGAAAAATACTGGAAAGCAAAAGAAAAAAACAAATAATATGATTAATAATGCAATAATTCTTGCCGCTGGCAAGTCAACACGTTTTGCACCTTTTACTTATGAACGTCCTAAGGGATTGTTTAGGGTTAAGGGCGAGTATCTGATAGAACGTCAGATTAACCAGCTTATAGATGCTGGTGTAAAAGAAATCTATATTGTGGTAGGTTATATGAAGGAGAAATTCTTCTTCTTGGAACAGAAATATCCTGAGGTAAAACTACTCATAAATAATAAGTTTGGAGTGAAAGGTAACCTCTATTCACTTTACGTGGCAAAGGAATATCTGGGAAATACTTACCTTTCTTATGCGGATTATTATTTTGAGAGTAATCCATTCTTGAATGATAATCCAGAGAATATTTCTTATCACGCTTGTGTTTATCGACCACGAAAGTTCAATGAGTTTTCTGTTCAATATTCAGATGCCAATGTCATAACTCATGTGGATTTGGGTGGCAGTTACCAAATGGCAATGGTAGGTCATGCTTATTTCAATCAGCATTTTTCCAAACGTTTGGTTGAGTTGATGGATGATGAGATTGATGATTTCCGTGTGAATTCCCTCTTTTGGGAAGAGTTTTATGAGCGACATATCAAGGAATTGACTCTCTACATGAAGCCTTTCAAGGAGAATGAGATATTTGAGTTCAATACCATAGATGACCTTCGCCAGTTTGATTCGGATTTCTTGTTTAATGTTGATAGCGACATTATCTCGAATATATGCAATACATTGAAGTGCAATCCAAACAATATTACAGACATCAATGTTATCAATGCAGGTTTAACGAATGTCTCTTTTCGCTTCAAAGTAAATGATACAGAATTTGTTTATCGTCATCCTGGAGGAACAGCCGGTAATCTTATCGACCGTCGTACAGAATTCTTTGCACAGATGAGTGCAAGAGATTTGGGAGTAGATAAATCTGTAATCACGATGACTTTGGATGGATGGAAACTTTCCTATTGTGTCCAGAACTTGGTAGAGTGTGATTTCAGAAAGCATGATGACCAGTTGGAGAAAGGTATGGAGTATCTTCGAAGAATCCATGCTTTGGAGATACCGCAAGATGGAAGTGTAAAGACGTTTGATGATTTTGAGGAAGGTCTGAAACTGATGAAGATAGCTTCGGCAACTAAAGGAAATCTACTGCAAGAGTTTTCTGAGGAAATCGAAAAGGCAAAAGTCCTGGATAAATATCTTAAAGAAGATGCCAAACGTATGGGGATTAAACCAGTCTGTTGTCATAATGATACCTACGAACCAAATTTCTTGGCAACAGAAGATGGTGACTTATATATGATAGATTGGGAGTATGCTGGTATCAACGACCCTGCCAATGACTTAGCTTGCTTCTTCAGTCGTTATGAATATAGTGATGAAGAAATTGATAAATTTATTAAAGCTTATTTTCAGCGAGAGCCTACCAATGATGAGTATCGTCATTGGCGAGCATATATCGCCTTGTGTGCTTTTTATTGGATAAGTTGGGGATTATATAAGGGAAGTGTAGGAGATGATGATGGTTTCTTCTTCCTTCCTGCATATCGAAATTTTCATAGATTTATAGACGAAGCTTTGGCTTCATACAAAAAATAATATTTTAGAATGAATACAGCAATTATTCTTGCTGGTGGTGTTGGTTCTAGAGTTGGAGCCAATGTACCCAAGCAATTTATTGAGGTAAATGGTAAGCCTGTTTTGGTTTACACCATTGAAATTTACCAGAAGTATCCTGAGGTTGATGCTATAGAAGTAGTTTGTCATGCAAAGTATATTGATTACTTGCATGAACTCATAGAGAAATATCATCTTACCAAAGTAAAATGGGTTACTAATGGTGGCGAAACCTTCCAGGAATCATGCTTGAATGGCATCGATTTCTTAGAGGATAAACTTCAGGATGATGACATGATTATGATTCATTATGGTGCAGCTCCATTTACTTCGCAGAAGATACTTACGGATGCCATTCGGGTATGTAAGGAGAAAGGCAATGCTGTCAGTGGTATTCCTTGTTATCAATTGATGGGAACTAGAGATGAAGGCGAGATAAGTGAAAAATGGGTGGATAGAGACAAACTCATCCAGATAACATGCCCGTACGCTTTCAATTATGGCTTTGTTAAGAATCTCTACAAGGAGGCAATCGCAAAGAATTTGCTTGATAAAGTGGAGCCTCATACCACAACATTGATGCTGTATATGGGGTATAAGCTAAATTTAAGCTATGGTGATCAAACTAATATCAAGATTACTACAAAGGAGGATGTAGAGTTGTTTAAAGGATATGTTTTAAGCAAGTAATAACAAATTTGGCAGGCGAAAAGTTCTTTGCTTATTTTTTTTGAGCTACTTTTCTGCATAGAACTTGAAGCCTGCCATCATTTAGTATTAATTATTTTAAAGATGGCAAAATGAAAAGATTTATAAAAAAAATCCTAATAAAAACGGGTATATATGAAATAAGAGAAAAAAGACATTCTAAAAAATGTAGCTTACTTCTTCAAAATATAGGTGAAGAAGCATTACATGCATATTTTGATGTTGCAAATGAACTTGGAATAAATTTTATCCCAATGTTTGGAACGTTGTTAGGTATTTATAGAAATCATGATTTTATAAAACATGATGATGATATAGATATGATTCTTGATATTAGATATTTATCTGATGATTTACTAAAAGCATTGAGTAATCATGGTTTTGTTTTCAATTCAATATTTGTGGCTTCAGATTTTAAAGGCTGTCAATTACCTATGAAATATAAAGGCTTAACTTGTGATATTTATTTTTCATATATGGAAGGTAACAAGATTGCGCATATATATTTACCTCTTGCAATTCAAAATCATGATTGGGCTTTTTCATGTAGTTTAAATTTATTTAGATGTAAAGATGTAAAAATACCTTTAAGTCAAGAACTAATACCATATGAGTTCCGAAATATGAAATTAATGATACCACAAAATACGAATGAAATATTAGCCTCGCTTTATGGTAAAGATTTTATGATACCTAAGAAAAATGCCCATGCTGATCCTCTGGTTTATCAAGATCCTCTTTATGCTAAGAGTTTTAGAAAATTACCAATGGAGTTCTTTAAAGAGAGTGCTTTCTTTGAGCAAATTTTAAAAAGTTTTTAAACCAAACTCATGTCAGGTAATTTAAAGAAAAAATCAGTTAAGGGTATAGCTTGGTCATTTGTAGAATCTGCATCGACTAAAGTAATACAATTTGTTATAGGTATTATTATGGCTCGCTTATTGATGCCTGCAGATTATGGTATAGTTGCAATAATTTTGGTTTTTATAACAATCTCACAGGTTTTTATTGATGGCGGTTTTGCTACGACATTGATTCAAGATAAAAATAAGACAGAACGTGATTACTCTACCGTATTTACGTTTAATGTTTTGATATCAGTAATCTTCTATATTTTGTTATATATAACAGCTCCGTTTATATCAAAATTTTATAATACGGATATTACTATTTATTTAAGAGTTCAGAGTTTAGGAATCATAATATACTCATTGTCTTCTATACACAAAATACGAATGATGGTTGCTGTTAACTTTAAAGCAATTGCTAAGGTTACAGTAATATCATCATTACTTTCAGGAGGTATAGGCGTTTTGTTTGCTTATAAAGGCTTCGGAGTTTGGGCATTGATCTGGCAATATATTACATCGGCTGTAATGGTTACATGTATGTATACTGTTACCCAACGATGGAAACCAGTTTGCTTTTTTGATATCAAATCATTCCGTAGATTATTTCCGTTTGGAATGCGACTTATGGCAGCTAGTATTATAGATAAAATATATTCTAATTTATACCCGATTATAATAGGAAAATATTGTAATCAAGTACAGTTAGGCTTTTATTCACGAGCAGAACAATTTACTTCTATGCCTGCATTTACTTGTGTGGATGTTTTTGCACGTGTTACATTTCCTATAATGAGTTCAATTACTGATGAAAACCAACTGATTTCTGTATATCGTAAGTACATATCTTTGTCTTCTTTTATTATAATGCCATTGCTTTTTGCTCTTTTGGCTTTAACCAAGCCATTGGTTTTAATATTATTGACCGAAAAGTGGGCTGGTATTATAGTCTTGATGCAAATTTTATGTTGTGGTTTTTTGCTTGAACATATTAGTTCTATAAACAGAAACATGGTATATGTCAAAGGGCGTGCAGATCTTGCATTAAAGCTAGAAATCATAAAAAAAACTACTGCATTCCTTATATTAGTAGTTTCAATTCCTTTTGGCTTAATAGGGCTTTGTATTGGTAAGGCTATATATGGGCTTTTGGCTATGTTATTAAATTCAATTTTTACAAAGAGATTAATAGGTATTTCTATTCTTGAACAAGTTAAAGATTTTACTCCATATTTATTTATGGGCGTTTTTAGTACTTTAACAGCCCTAATACCTGTTTACTGTCTGAATAATTTGTATGCTGAGTTATTGTTGGGTGGGGTCACATTTGCTTCTTTTTATATAGGATTGGCATTTATAACTCATAATGAATCTTTAAAAGAAGTTTATGCTATTATGAAAGAAAGAATATTTCAAAAATAAAAAGTTTGTATGAAAAAAGTTATGTTAGTTTTTGGTACTCGTCCTGAGGCCATCAAAATGTGTCCATTGGTTAAGGAATTCCAAAAGGATACAAAGAATTTTGAAACTATAGTTTGTGTTACTGGTCAGCATAGAGAAATGTTAGATCAAGTATTGACTATTTTCGACGTAAAGCCAGATTATGACCTCAATATTATGAAGCAAGGTCAGGATTTGACAGATGTTACTGCGCGAGTTCTTACTGGACTTCGTGATGTCTTCAAAGAGTGCCGTCCTGATGTTGTACTCGTTCATGGTGATACAACAACATCCACTGCTGGAGCTTTGGCTGCATTTTATGCTCAGATACCAGTTGGTCACGTAGAGGCTGGTCTCCGTACACATAATATTTATTCACCATGGCCAGAGGAGATGAACAGACAGATTACAGGGCGTATTGCAACTTATAATTTTTCTCCAACTCCTCTCTCTGAGAAGAATCTTTTGGAAGAGAATGTTCATGGTAAAATCGTTGTTACTGGTAATACTGTAATAGACGCTCTTCATATGGTAGTTGAAAAACTGAAGAACGACATAGCTCTTGCTAAAGAACAGGAAGAAATTCTTGCTAAGGCAGGGTATGATGTAATGCGATTGAAGGATGGTAAGAAACTTGTCCTTATTACTGGTCATCGTCGTGAAAACTTTGGTGAAGGTTTCATTCGCATGGTAACAGCCATGAAGGATCTTTCAGAGAAATACCCAGATGTAGATTTTGTTTATCCAATGCATTTGAATCCAAATGTTCGTAAGCCTATCCATGAAGTGTTTGGTGAGGATTTAACTCGTCCAAACTTTTTCTTCATTGAACCTTTGCAATATCTCGAATTCGTCTATTTGATGGAGAAATCAACCATTGTTCTAACAGACTCTGGCGGTATCCAGGAAGAGGCTCCTGGTTTAGGCAAGCCAGTTCTTGTTATGCGTGATACCACAGAACGTCCTGAAGCGCTTGAGTCTGGTACTGTTCATCTTGTTGGTACAGACTATGATAAGATATTTAATGAAGTAAGTACACTACTTGAGGATGATACTGCTTATGAAAAAATGAGTAAGGCTGTTAATCCTTATGGGGATGGTAAAGCTTGTGGAAGAATTGTTAATGCTCTAAGAAATGCCTAGAAAAAAAATAATACTTTCTTTCGATTACGAACTGTTCTTTGGTTATAAGTCTGGAACAGTTCGTAAGAGTTTGATAGAGCCAACAAATAAAATGTTGGATGCTATGGATCAGGTTGGTGCCAAGGCTACATATTTTGTAGACTACCTTATGTTAAAATACTTGGAAAAAGAAAATGATAAAAGATGTAATTCTGATTTAGAATTAATAAAAGAACAATTAAGTGAAATTCTTAGAAGAGGACACAGAATAGAATTACATATTCATCCACATTGGATAGACGCAAAATATAATGGTGACGGCACATGGAACTTTGACGATTTTTCACATTACATGCTTACAAGTTTCTCTGTAGGTGAAATCGAAAATATGTTTAATGAAGGGACGAAGATTATCAATCAAATTGCAAGAGAAGTCATTCCTAATTATTGTGTTGTCGCATTTCGTGCAGGTGGTTGGGCTTTACCAGAAATGGACATAGTTTCTTCTTCTTTTTTACGAAATAATATTAAATTAGATAGTTCTTTAGGGAGAGGTATTTTTATTAATGATGGATATAGAATTATTGACTGTACCAAAATGCCTGCTAAATCATATTATCGTATATCAACCAATGCTTTAAGAGAGGATGTCAAAGGTTGTTTTATCGAAGCTCCAATTTCTACTTTTAAGTATTCATTCTTTGACAGACTTGTAAATGGTGTTTATAGACAGTTTCATAAAAATGAGATGAAGTATCAATGTGATGGTACGCACGCTCGTAAAGTAGTTTCTGGTGAAACGCCAGGCATTATGGAAAAAATCAAAAGGGTGATAAGTACAAAGGTTAATTTTTATACATTGTCTCATTTTTCGCCTTTGCTTTTAAAGAATAAATTTTTCCATTATGATAAAGATTTAGTGATTATTATAGATCATCCTAAAGATTTTTCTGATAGTAGCATAAAGACTCTTTTGTTAATTAGCAAGAGTAACGAGTTTACTACATACGAACAAATTATTAATGAATCAAATAATGAGTAATTATAGTTTTTATATGGAGAAAGGTGACATGAAAGATGCCACCGAATTTTATGTTAATATTATTCGCCAAGCAGCTGAAGAGAATGGACATACTACGAAAATAGTTAATTCTTTAAAAGAGATTGGCAAAAATGATGTAGTTGTTACAATTCAAGCTAAGGCATGGCTGAAAGCTAAGTTGTTAAAACCTGGACATCATACAATAAATTGGTATCAAGGCATTCCTCCAGAAGAAATGGATTTCCTTATTCCAAATCGTTTGAAGTATTATATTTGGAGACTAGCATGGACTATTTTTGAAATTTTAGCATTGAGATTTTGTGATTTTAATATCTTTGTTTCTGAAGCTATGCAAAAGCACTTCAAGAAAAAATATGGATACACAAAAGATAATTATTTTTTAATGCCATGTTTTAACGATATGCTTGACGAATCTACCATATGTAAAGAGCATTACGAAAATCCTTCTTTTGTTTATGCTGGTGGATTGCAAAAATGGCAGTGTTTTGACAAAACGCTTGACTTATTCAAAAAAATCCAGGAGATTATTCCAAATGCAACGTTGACAATATTTACTGGAGCAATAGAACAAGCTAAAGCAGAAATGTCTAAACGAGGTATTAATGGAGAAGCTAAATACGTGCCTTATCAAGAGCTAAATAAAGAAATGTCCAAAATTAAATATGGATTTCTTATTCGTGAAGATAATGAAGTAAATAGAGTTGCTACTCCTACTAAGATGAGTTCTTATTTGGCTTCAGGAGTAATTCCTGTGTTTTCTACTGTCATACATGATTTTGATAAAAATCTAGAATGCTATAAGTATATAATTGGAGGTAACAACGACCAGATGTTATTGGCAAAGATCATAAAAAATGAGGAACAATGTGTTTCGATATGTGAATTATTGAATGAATACAAAACAATATTTGATTCGTATTATTCGCGTAAATATTATATCTCTAAATTTAGAAGCTTTTTGAAGTAAAAATGGATTACGTATTTTGGCTTTATCTAATATTGTTAGCATATTTTATATATTTGAGCTCATGCAAGAAAACCTTGTATGTGTTTTCCATATTATTATGCGTATATTTGAATTTTGGTTGGAATGAGATAATACCTCTATTTTTGACAAAAAAACAAGTTCCACCAACGTTGCTTAATATTACATTCATTACAACCTTTATTAATATAGTTTTTATGTTGATTTATAGGAAGCAATGGATAACTCCAGTAAAACTATGCATTAATTCGAATTTATATTATGAGAAATATAGAAGTAGTCGTAATATTGTACTAGTTATTTTTTTAATATTAATTGTTTTTGCTGGTGTTTATACTGGTTTAACGCAAGCTCTTTTGGCAGGTGCCGATGTGGAAGACTTACGTGTGACCTCAAATTTAGGTATGGGAGTTGTTAGAGCATTGCCTGTATTTGGCTTACCTTTTATTATATTAGAAAACTTTATTTTAAATAAATACCTAACCGTCAAAAAGGCGGCATTGATAGGACTCCTTCTCGGTTTTTTAATGTTTATAACAACAGCATCTAGAGATGGAATCTTGACATATGCAATGTGTTTCTTTATTTGGTTTTCTATTAGAAGAAGAGCTTTTAAATGGTATGAATATATGGCAATTTTTTATATAGCTAAACCTGTAATTGCGGATATGCTAAAATTTATACGTTCTGCAGGAGCCTCTGGAGATACAGAGATTAAATGGTCTTTATTTGATTATCCGTTAATGATATTAGAACAAAATACTATTCGCTTAGTTAATTTTGTTCATGATTCAAAAATGTTTTTTTATGGTGAGTCATATTTTTATGATATCGTGCGCTACGTCCCACGCTTTTTGTGGCCAAGCAAACCTATGCCTATTGATTTTGTTTACAAAGATTTAACAGGAATGGAATTTGATGGAGGAGGGATTTTCACAACTCCAAGTGTTGATTTTTATTTGAATTTTGGCTACTGGTTTGTTGTCCCTTACGTATTATGGTTATGGCTAGTTCATGCTTTGTATGGAGTTTTATTTAAGTCTAATGTAGGAATGGATGTTAAACTTTTTGTGATGCTTACAGCATCTGGAGGTTTTCAGCTAGGTCATATTATACAGAGAGGACAATCTTTCTTTTTGTTTTTATTGATTTTCTATCTATTTAATAAGCGTTGGCGTATTGTATAGTATGACTATTTTTTTGTATTGTAAATCACTGCTGTCCCGTTTAGAAATCATCGGGCCTGAAAAGGCTAGGATATAGCCAATCCTCCGTCTCTTCTGTTGGAACAGCTTTGTTAAACAATTCATTTAAAGGAGTCTTGTCCGTAAGGAATAGACCCACGTTCTTTGAAATAGTGTGTAGCGATTGATCTATGTGCATCACTTTCTTTGCATAAGCTAAAAGCAAGTATGTGCATATGGCAATCCAGATTTGCAGATATATGGCATTCTCGGAAGTTCCATAAAAGGATTTGATGTGAAGGTGTTGCTTAATCCATTTAAAGTAAAGTTCCACGTTCCATCTTTCCCTATATAATTCAGATATGGTAAGCGCTTCATATTCCATGTTGTTTGTGAGAAACCTATACACCTTACTTGTTGCATAGTCCTCATAGGTTACCATTCTAAGTTCTTCAGGATACCATTTGGCAGTATGTAGTCCTGTTAATTTGATACGTTCATCAGAAATGATACCAGTACTCTTGTCAACTTCGGCTTCTGATACAACTTCAAAAAGCATGTTATCTTTTGCCCTAGTAACAAAGAATGCATTCTTCTTAGTTATCAACTTGAAGAGTCTGTTGAAATCTACATATCCTCTGTCCATCAAATAGATAGCAGAAGGTTCTATGTAGAGATCATCAAGAACTTTTACATCATTAACCGATGCAGAAGTCAAATAAACTGAGACTGGAAGATTTCCTCGCAAATCGACTAATGTGTGCATTTTGATGCCACCTTTGTTTTTGCGATACTTTGCCCAAGGACATAATTTGAGACACAGACTTATAGTACTGCTATCAAAAGCATATACCATGTTGTCTAGGTCTAATCTGAACTTGTCTTTGACATAAAGAGGACGTACTTTTTTCAAAAGAACGTCTGCAAAATCTTTATAGATATGCCAATCTCGCTTCTCGTTAGCTTTTGCTAGAGTATTACGTGGTACAGCATAACTAATACCACAATGGTAAAGTTTGCTGGAGAGTGCCGTAAGGCAGTTTTCTATAGCTCGAAGACTATCACGACCTGTTAATTGAGCATAGCTCATTACTAGGAATTTGTCTTTGCAAGAGAAGTTTCTTGCTCTGTAGTTTCCCTTATAACGGTCTACACAAGTTTTGAAATCACGTTCTGGTATAAGTGACATAATCTGAGAGAATATAGTTTTGCCTTTGTTCATCGCACACGTATTTTAAATATGTGTGCAAAGATACAAAATCAAATCGAATACACTATAAAAAGTCCGTAAACTTTTGAGTATTAATAACTTATTTAATAATCGTCTCGTTTTAACGGGACACTAGTGATTGTAAATATAATGATTTAATTGACAATGAGAGAAATTCAGCAATATGCATTTAACATATTAAAACAAGTTGCTATCCTAAAGGATATTTTCCACAAACAAGGCGGCTTTAAACTTATAAAAGATTGACTTCGAGCAGGAATTTTTCCTTATGCTGTAGTGCAAGTATTTTTATTAGGCCGCCGTGCAAAGTTACAATATTATTTTGAGATATGCAATGCGGAGTTGAGCGGATACTTACTTCACTCCTGGTACAAGTATCTATAAAGATACTTTGATAAATTGAAGAGAGATATAAAGAAACAATGTGGAAGGTAAAAAAAATAAAGTTAAATACTAAAAAAAATATGAATATAGCACTTCTTATAGCCGGAGGTTCCGGCAACAGAATGGGACAAGATATCCCAAAACAGTTTATGCATGTAGATGGATGTCCTATCATTATCAGAACCATGCAATGTTTCCAACAGCATCCAGATATCGATGCTATCGCCGTTGTCTGTTTGAAGGGATGGGAAACTGTGTTGCAGGCTTATGCCAATCAGTTTGTGATAGATAAGCTTAAATGGATTTTCCCTGGTGGAAAATCGGGTATGGAATCTATTCATAACGGCATTTATGGCTTGAAAGAGAATGGATGTAACGAAAATGACTTGGTTTTAATTCATGATTCTGTACGTCCTTTGTTGAGTCAAGACATTATCAGCAGCAATATTGCCATTTGCAAGGCATACGGATATGCCATTACTGGCATCCAGTGTCGTGAGGCTATCTTGGAAAGTGAGGATGGGTTTACTTCTACGACAAGTATACCACGTGACAAGTTGGTGAGAACCCAGACTCCGCAAACTTTCCGCTTAGGAAATATCCTTAATGTTCATGAGGAGGCTAAAGTCAGAGGTATTCTTGACAGTGTGGCTTCTTGTACATTAATAGCGGAAGTCGGTGGCAGAGAGATGCATATAGTTCCTGGTTCTGAAAAGAACATCAAGATTACAACTGTTGAGGATTTGGAAATTCTCAAGGCTTTAATTCATACAAGTAAGGAAGAATGGTTGAAATAAGTTATAAAAACGACATTCTCCATGCTGCCAACATCTGTTTGCCATGGGAGAAGTTGGATGGATGTAATATATTGATTACTGGTGCTACAGGCTTGATAGGCTCTTGTATAGTGGAAGCATTGATGGCTCATGCACCACGCAATTTTGATATATATGCTTGTGGGCGCAACGAACAACGAGCTAAGGATAGATTTCAAGATTATTGGAATGATAGCAAGTTCCATTTTGTGCAATATGACGTGGCTTCACCATTGGCGAGCAGCGTTGATTTCCATTATGTGATTCATGCGGCAAGCAATGCCAGTCCCAATTTCTTTGCTACGAAACCTGTTGAGGTTATTTTCGCAAATATCCTTGGAGTCAAGAATCTCATGGAATATGGTTTGAAACATAACATGAAGAGGCTATTGTATGTTTCAAGTGGCGAAGTGTATGGTGAGGGTAATGGTGATGAATTTAGCGAAGACTATAGCGGCTATGTGAATCCTCTACTTTCAAGAAACTGTTATCCATCGAGCAAGCGTACAGCAGAGAATCTTTGTGTTTGCTATGTTGAGGAGTATGGGGTGGATTGTGTGATAGCTCGCCCATGTCATGTTTATGGTCCTCATTTTACGGAGTCAGACAATAGGGTTTATGCGCAGTTTATCAGAAATGTATTGGATGGCAATGATATTGTCATGAAGAGTACAGGTGTACAGTTTCGTTCATGGTGCTATGTTGTAGATTGTGTTTCGGCCCTTTTGTACATATTGTTAAAGGGAGAAAACAAAGAAGCCTATAATGTGGCAGATGAAGGCTCTAATATTTCCATTAAAGAGCTTGCTGATATGGGGGCAAGTATTGCTGGAAAAAAGGTGGTGCAAGATATTCCTGCTGATTCAGAAAAGGTTGGGTATAATCTTGTAAAAAAGTCTGTGTTTAAGACGGAAAGGTTAAGGTCTCTAGGATGGTCTGTAGAAGGTACCATGAGAGAAAAGATGGAAAAAACTATAAATGAGTTGAGAAATGGAAAGTAATGTAAGAAAAGTACAAAATGTTCAGTTGCAGATTTTGAAGGACTATATGGCTTTCTGCAAGGAGCATCATTTGAGATATTTCGTCTCTGGTGGTTCTTTGATTGGTGTGATGCGCCACAAAGGTTTTATACCATGGGATGATGATATTGATGTCATGATGCCTCGTAGCGACTACAATCAGTTCGTAAAATTGCAAAACGAGTTTCCTAAGGATTATTTCTTGGTGAACCATGATACAGACAAGAACTGGCAGTTTAATTTTGCCCAGTTTGTAGATAATCAGTCAGAGATTATTGTCCGTATGAATGAGGTGCCACGCAAATGTAAGATCTGGATAGATGTGTTCCCTCTGGATGGTATGCCCAATAATAGCTTGCTGAGATGGTTTCACATCAAGCACATTTTGATGTATCGTTACCTTATCCAAATACCGAACATCAGAACTCAGGTGGATACGCACAAGGTGGGCAGACCATTCTATGAGAAATGTGTGATCAAGTTGCTTCATTATATTCCAATGGGCAAGTTTATCAATGTGGATTCCGTCTTGAAGAAGATGGAGAAAGCCTTGGAAAAATACGATTATGACAAGAGTGGTTATGTAGGCAATATGCTCGGTAAGTATAGGGAACGTGAGATTGTACCTTACGAATATTTTGGTCATGGCAAGGACTTGGATTTTGAGAATATCAAGGTCTGCTGTCCTGATGAGCCTGACAAACTGCTGAAACATCTCTATGGTGAGTATATGCAGCTTCCTCCAGAGAAGGATAGAGTAAGCCATGATATAGAAATCATCAGACTTAGAGGTGAAAAATAGGTTAATTGCATTTCAAAAGTATTTTTTATGTCCAGATTTAAGCAACTTTTTGATAAAGCCGGAGGTTGGAAAGCCATATTAAATTATGCTAAGGTGGGTGTGCTACCTTATATGGTTGCTCAGATATTGTTGACTGGCAAGTCTAAAACTGCCTTAGAATTAATGCGCAATGGTATTCAACTGAAGATAAAGCAAAAGCTTTGGAAACATTATATTGGGGTGTTGAGAAATTTTGATAACAACTATAGTAAGGAAGAATATCCGATGCAAAAGAGTAACAAGGTTTGGGTGTGCTGGATGCAGGGCTTGGAACAGGCGCCGGCCTTGGTACAACGATGTTATCGTTCTCTACAAGACAATCTGAAAGGTAAGGAAATTGTGTTACTTACAGAAAGTAATTTTGATCAGTATGTACACATCCCAGATTTTATAATAGAGAAACTTCATAAAGGGATTATTACAAGAACACATTTCTCAGATATACTTCGCTTGGAATTGTTGATACAACAAGGAGGTACATGGATAGATGCTACGGTATTTTGCTCAGGTGGTGACATTCCGAAATATATGATGGAGGATGAGTTCTTCATTTTCCAAAAAGTTAAACCTGGTAGTGATGGTAGCGCTATCAATATGTCAAGTTGGTTTATGTCGGCATGGAGCAACCATAAGTTTTTACTTGCCACTCGTGAACTACTTTATGCTTATTGGCAGAAGAACGACCGTATGATAGACTATTTCTTGCTTCATCTGTTTATGATGATAGTAAAGGACTATTATATGGAAGAGTGGAAACAAATAATACCTTATCCAAACTCTTTGCCTCATGTTTTGCAACTGATGCAGTTTGAAAAGTTTGACCATAGACGATGGGACGCAGCTTGTAAGGCAAGTCCTTTCCATAAACTGACATACAAGGTAAAGGAAGAAGATACAAGAAAAGAAGGGACTTTTTATAGGTATGTTATGGAAAGTTGAAAAATATAATAAATTATCTTGTAAGCATTATATGGAAAGGTATGCAAAAAGGTGATAGAAATATTATATGGTTCCTTTCTAGTGGAAAAAAGAGTAAAAATGTAAATTTATTAATGGTATAGATATCGTTAGAAATGATACTACTTATTGCATTTATATCTTTTCTGTTGGGCTTCTTCATTCATCTGATAGCTCTTCCCTATATTGTTGGTAATCTAGCGAATGGAGGTTGGGCCTACGTTAAGAATATAAGTATGAAATCCATTTTCAGATGGTCTGTCTCATTTATAGTTTCTTTCTCTATCGGTGCTCTGATGATACAAACGCAGGAGACTAGAATACGGGAAGAAGTAGACCGGAAATATCAACATATCGTTGATAGTATAAAATGTGATATGGATATTCTGAAACATAATAAAGTAAAGTGATATGGACTTTGATTTTGCGGATTATACTTATAGTGGATTGCTTGGGTTATTTTCTGCCGTGATAGGTATGTGCTATCCATTGATGATTCAAGCCATTGATAGGATAGACGAGAAATATCAAGTTGTCAGGTTTGTTGAACTGTTCAAGGAGGAGACTGTGTACGCTAGATTCCAAAAACTTATATTACTGGCTATCGGTTTTGCTATAATTGCGCCATTTGCATTGTTCGTTATGAAAGGTATTCTTTGGATGCAGATGTTTGTTTTAGTGTGCCATACCTTAGTGGTACTGAATCTTCTTCTGTATGTAGTGCGTTTGTATAAGTTGATTCTGATTTACAATGATCCTTCCTTGTTCTGTAAACATTTGATAAATAAACCGGAGGAATGTCTGCTCGAGTTTATCGATTTGGCAAAATATGCTGCAAAAAGAGAAAATATAAATCTATATAATTCTTGTATGCGGCGAGTGTATGAACTTTTATCAAAGGATGATGAGCTATGATAGATAAGGATAAGCAAGCTATACGGGATGAGGCTTTGGCAAAACTCTTGGAATGTTCCTATCGCCAAGATACTCCTTTGATGATGAAGAATGATAATGGGGTTTTTGGATTGATTTTTGATACTAGAAAGATTGGGTTGTCTGAATTTAAATATACTCAGCTTTGGTATGCTATTAATCAAGCCATTAGAAATGATGACAGAAACTGGATGTATCGGTATTGGGAATTTGCTGACCAATATTATCGCGATGTTTTTGAATATGGGGATGCTATTGAGGAAAGGAGTAAATACCAAGAGTTTCATGTAGCTGTTGGTGGTTTACTTGCGTTGAATGAGAAAGATGAGTGGATAGATCATATTGCTTTCTTTAGTAATTGTTTGCCTGCTAAATATTTCTTGATACCAAGTACTTTCTCTGAAATTTTCGATTGGCTAACATATTTTTCGCAAATGGTAGATACTTCAGTTGACCTAGACGTGAAGTATCATTTGTACTCGCAGTACGAGGGAGTAAGAGCTGGTGCTAATCTTTATAAAGGTATTATAAGATATCTGGCATTGATGATGTGTAGGCTGCCGAAGATGGATTTCAATGTGAGGTATGTTGAACCATTGGCTCTGCCGCATGTCTATGGAGATGCTGTAGATGAAAAGAAAAATTTTGTTTCGGTTAATTTAGTGAATGTGCAGAATCTGGAAATATTGAAGAAAAATGTTCAGGAACTAGAAAAACAAAAAGAAGATGATAAGAAGGCGTCACAGTTATTGGATAGTTACATAGACGCTTGTAAAAAGAAAATTAATGCAACAGGGCAGGTAGATAATGATAAAATAGAGAAAATCTCTGCAACTCTTTTGTCTGAGTTCAACAGGCAGCAATCTGTTTTGATAACAGAAAGTACGTATTTTTTATAAGTGATTGAGAATGAGATAAGTTTTTATCTCATAAAAAGAAGAGGTTACGAATTAGAAATAAACAGAATGTAGCATCCTGCTGTGATTTGCATAACCATCCAAAGAACTCTTTCGGTTGCAAAGGTACGATATTTAATCGGGGATAAAGAATGTTTTAAGATTTTTTATCCTCGATTTTTTGCTTGGATAAATCTATTTTTATTAAACCATATTCTTCTCCATTCTTTGCTATTTCCATTTCAATCCATTCAAACATATGTGGTAAGGGTTTCTGTTTTGAATGGTCTATTTCGTTTGCATATTCTCATCCTTTCGTGTGTTTTGTATAAAAGTCAGCCGTCGTCGCAGAAAGACAGTCTTCGTGCCTCAGACTAACTTCCTCCGACTATGGCACGGCAAGAAAAATCCTTGGCGGTATGCCTTGAAATACTTCAAGACTATACTGCCAAGGACTTTTCTTTGTTTGCCGTGCTGACAACGGCTGACTTTTATAGCCACAACTCGCAGTTCCATTTTTATCGCACAATCCAAACGGCATGAAAGTAGTGTACCTCCAATATGTTTCTCTATAAAATTTCTCATCCCTGTTATTATCGTAGTCATAATAATATCGCTCATCACATATTAGTGAACAACATTATTATGACTATACGAATAAGTGGCAACACCCTTACTTTGTTAATATTTTTTTCTTCCATTCTCCCAAATCTGCAGGCCGCAATATTTTTTTGTGCAAAACACCATTTTGTGAAGTTTCTAATATATACACCATTTTGCCATTATCAACCTTCTCCTTCAAAGTTGAAATAGCACGAAACTCCCCATTTTGAAATTTATATTTCACATTAACGTAAGAAGAAGCATTTTCTCTGGAGAAAGAATATATACATTTCTGTCTATTATCTATTGAGGGATTCAATATATAAGAAAACGAAGGGGCAATTTTAAATTGATGTTTGTTGTCATTCCATAGGAAACAATCATAAATATCGGCCCCTTGATTTCCGAAACCTCCTTTGTAGATTAAAAGGTCTTTGTTTCCATCAAAATCAACATCCACAAAATCAATTTTGCCTATTGAATCTCGTCCTATGGTAGGAGAGCCATATTCTTCCCAATTATATTTATATATGATAGTCTGAATTTTTTTTTCATCTCTAAAAACGAAGATTTTATTGGTGTCAGGCAAATGAGTTATACTGTCTATTGTCACAGTATTATCTATATGGATTTTTTTTCCCTCCAATGATGTATCGCTATGAATCAATGATGTATCGTTAGGAATCTTGGCATGAATACTGTCATTATGCTTACTTATTGGTACAACACGCTTATTTTGTTGGCATGATATACACGATATTGGTATAACCAATATCATAATGAATAGTAACAAGAGGTGTGCCAAGTTTGGCACACCTCCATTTTGTCTATTTAAATATCTTCTTTGATTTTGCATATGCATCCTTTCTTGCTTGCAAGCCATTTGTCCCACCATTAATCTCTTGCGTAACCTTTGTAACAGTTGCGTCTGCTGATAAAGAAGCCCATTGAGATATTTTGGTATTAATATCTTTGAACACATCCCAATACCAACCTGCACTCTCAAAGGTATAATTCTTAGCAACATGCTGAGTGGCATATTCCGCTGGAGATTTTATCTCCTCATCAGTAACCTTCAGCGTATCTTTCATGTAATTGTAGAATGCAGTGTAATTGTCCTTCCAAGTCAATTGCATAAAGCCTCCACCACAGTATGGTGCATATCGTTGGTACTGCTTATCATATTCACTTTTGGTCTT
Organism: Segatella copri; assembly: GCF_009494835.1. Classification (GTDB taxonomy): domain Bacteria; phylum Bacteroidota; class Bacteroidia; order Bacteroidales; family Bacteroidaceae; genus Prevotella; species Prevotella copri_F. Next base: position 3,503 of record NZ_VZBE01000073.1, on the reverse strand, counting down.
TCCTGGCACATAAATGTACTCAGTAAAGGTTCTTCCTTTGTCCGTCTCAACAAAACCTTGGGCCAGAAAGTGTCTGACTTTGGTCTTAGAAGTAATGTGGTAACGGTTACATACCTCATTCAGAGCCGTAACATTGGCTGGTTTTAAAACTTCCTTACCGAAACCCATACGAGCCAATTTTCCTGCTGTAATATTCACAACACCGTCAACTAGCCATTCTGTATCACTCACATTGTCCTGTAAGACAGCTAAACTTGACTGTCCCAACAATCCGTCGCTGGTCAATCCGAAATCTTTTTGGAATTTTGCGACAACACTCTTCAAAACTGAATCATAAGTTTCGCTTGTCAAATTGCAGGAATAGCCTTTTTGATTGAGCAAACCTCTACATGTAAGAACAGAATCACCTACGTCACCAACTTTCAAATATGCCGAACCTTGCTGGATTGCATAGATTGATGGTGCCTCGCGCGATACAGATTTAGCACTTGTTTCAGTACTCATATATATATTGTTTTAAGTCCCTTTTAATCCTCTGCGGCTTAGTCGGGACTGTTGGCTGAGTCGTATCATTCAAAATTCATTTATAAACATTACAAACATCATGCCTATTATATTTGGGGAATTTTATTATGTCAAAGTGTCAGTTCAAACGACTTTAAGCTGTCAATACGGTATGCAACTTCTATATAAAAGTCAGCCGTCGTCGCAGAAAAACAGTCCTCGTACCTCAGACTAACTTCCTCCGACTATGGCACGGCAAGAAAAATCCTTGGCGGTATGCCTTGAAATACGTTCCCTGACCGTCATTTTCAAGAAAGCGTATCATTACAGCCGAGTTGAGTTCACCATTATTATATATACCCATGATTCCTGTATAGAATCCACGGTCATAGCCTTCCGGTTCGTGGATTATTTCCATAGTCTTGTCCTTTGGCGCACCTGTTATGGAACCTGCGGGCAACATTGCATCCAATATGTTTCCGATGTGCTTTTGATAGTCGGTTGGTAACTTGCCGCTTATTTCAGAACTGGTCTGGAGAATATTCCCCTTATTGGTATGGAGCACATCAATATAACGGTATTTATCCACCTTTACATGCTCTGCCACACGGCTAAGGTCATTGCGAATCAGATCCACAATGGTAGCATGTTCGGCAGCTTCTTTTTTATCGCTCATCTGCTTATCATATCATATAAAAAAAGGAGAATGGTTAAGTCTGCTTCATAAACCATTCTCCCATTATCTAATTCGAAGTACATTAACTACAGATTCTGTCGCAAGAGCAATAAAACAATGTCACGACCATGAACCTTTGTAATTTATACTTTTATGTATAAAGATTCTATTCAAATCGTTAATTTTTCATCCTCTTTACATGGCTCCTCATTTTGTTCCAATATTCTTATTGGCATTTTGTACCTGTTGATATGGAACTTTATCTGTTGCAGTTCGACTTTTAGTCTGTTCCTTGTAACTTGAAAAGAAAAAGTTTTTCCCATATCCATTTCCAAATATCACATCGCAAGGTTCGCCCGTATCTTTCCAAATACGAACTTTTGCAGAAAAATCAAACTCCAAAGTTTCTTTTGACTTGTCGTAAGGATATTTTATTTCATAATATTTGCGACCAATATTCTTTTTTATTTTTGCTCTGCCATCATTACTTTTAAACACACCTTCACTAATCGTTGGATGTGTGTTTCTATAATAACCAGGCCCCATTGTTTTTATGACTTCAGAACTTAAATCGATAAGATACTTATTTCTCTGAACTGAGTCCATTTTTTCAAGATTTTGAGCAGAAATACTCAAAAGTGGAAACATGGACATTAAAAATAAAACCAAATACTTCATGTCTTTATGTTTTTTATTTGATAACATCATTATATTGAATATCAGGTCTTTTTGTCGGACCAAACGTTATATCCTTATAGGATTCATTGATATTATGCCCTCCTGTTATTTCTGGACCTTCATAATCACGTAAAATTCCAGGCAAATTATATGACTGTGCTAAATCTAAATCATTTTGGGATGGACCTGTTCTTCGTGAAGTTGTTTTAGGACAATAATGGAGTGTTGTATGGCAATGAAAAAAAGCACAAACATCAATGTTTGAAGTTGGTACTCCCAACGATATACTTGCGTTAGTACCTGCACATCCCGTAATGGCAGGACCTTTTACCATTTTTCCTACATAATATTTTCCGCTTGTCTGACTTTTATAAATATAAAATCCGTACTCGGAGCGAGAAGCAGAACTTGCGGTTTTCTTCATCAAATTCCAAGCTTCATTCATTTGCTTTTTTACTACGTCTTGTTTCAATATCTCAGAAACATCAGGATAAGTATAAGCTCCATTTACAGCTCTTGTTGAAATTTGATTCTCGTTAATAAAAATGCCGTCACTATCGTCTGTACAGGCACAGAACCCCATACTTATAATAATTGACAAAAAAAACAAAATTCTATATTTCATATGATAATTCCTTATATTTAATATCAAATACTACAGATATAATGTTCTATCCTACTTTTCCACCACCAAATGTTTCTGATTCAGCAAGGCTTTTACCATTCATTTTTTCAAAATTTGAATTTAATACTTTATACGTTAATGCCATTTTTATTTGTGTTTAAGTCCCTTTTAATCCATGCGGCTTAGCCGGGACTGTTGGCTGAGTCGTATCATTCAAAAATCATATATATACATTACAAAAATCATGCCTATTTTATTTTGAGGATTTTATGATGTCAAAGTGTCAGTCCAAACAACTTTAAGCTATAAATACGGTATGCAACTTCTATATAAAACTCAGCCGTCGTCGCAGAAAGACAGTCCTCGTACCTCAGACTAACTTCCTCCGACTATGGCACGGCAAGAAAAATCCTTGGCGGTATGCCTTGAAATACTTCAAGACTATACTGCCAAGGACTTTTCTTTGTTTGCCGTGCTGACAACGGCTGACTTTTATAGCCACAACTCGCAGTTCCATTTTTATCGCACAATCCAAACGACATGAAACAGTGGCACGCCACCCTTTCATGTCTCAGTAGTACGGCATGAGGAAAAGTGCTTCTTTTTGTCGGTTGCAGGCTAACCGATCAAAAGAAACACCATTCCTTGATTTGTCGTACCATTTTGTTTGCATACTCCACCACAAGAAAGAAGTCATTGATGTAAACCTCAATGACCACTTTCATGCTTGGCTGCACAGCCTTGGAGAAAACCCGATGCAAGAAGCATGGACAAGCCATACTCTTCTTTCATCGGAATTTCTCTGATGGCTGTGCCATTTTTGTATGCGATTTCCATTTTTCAAGACGTTTGTAAGACGACGTTGTATCCATTTCTCAGAAATGAGTATGCGATAATCGTACAGTCCAAAAACTTCCGTGAAGTTTCTATCTTCATTTGCCGCTCTGATTTTCTTTACTCCACAAGGTCTTTCCTTTTGGCATCAACCGTTATCGTGCAGGTGCAAAGGTATGGCAGCGG